>NZ_MDEC01000012.1 GCF_002939785.1 Xanthomonas codiaei | reverse complement strand
CCCTAGCCGGACTCCACTTCGTCGTCTTCTCCATCCTCATGCTTGGAAATGCCGCGTCTCTATTTCAAAGTTCATAACACGCTCTAGGCGTTCTGGTTCGGCTTGCCGGGCTGGATGAGCCGATGCTGCACACCACGACCATGCGCCCAGGCCACCATTGCCTGGCCGCAAAACTCCTTGCCGTTGTCGGTGCGGATCACCTTCGGCAGGCCGCGACTGTGCGCCAGTCGCTCCAGCACCCGCACCACGCCGTGGCCGGAGATCGCACGTTCCACCTCGATGGCGAGCGCTTCGTGTGTCGCATCGTCGACGATCACCAGGCACTTGATCGCCCAGCCCTCGGCGGTGCGGTCGAACACGAAGTCCATCGATCACACCTGGTTGGCCTGCTCTGGTCGCAGCAGCGGCTGACGCTCGCCGATTGGCACCTTCTTGCGTTTGCGGCGCTGCACTTGCAGCTCCTGCTCGCGGTACATCCGCTCCATGGGTGGCTGGTCTGATTCGGCGGGAACTCGATGCGTCATCACCGATTAGACCAGTCGATCAGGTAAATAAAATTGAGTTGGATGCAGAAAGATCATGCCATCGGCATCGATATCGATGGAGTTATAAAGGCGACATAAGTTCGCTTTATGGCATGTGCTTCGTTTCATTGAGCGAATTGCCAGTCCAATCGAACCGATGTGCTCAGGTGGTGGGCGAATACGTGTCTTCGATTCCAATCTGAGCGCAACTGAAATTCTTCGCCGACAGCTCCTTGAGATACCACGGTCCTGCGATATTTTCCGTAAGACATAACGCAATTCGTATGCACATATCATCGTCTAATCCGATGTCTTTGAAGGATGGCAATGTCAGGTCAACGCTTTGATTTTGTAGGCGCGCGCGGTACTCCATTGTCTGGCCGCATCGAACATCCGCAGGCTGCGCCGCGGGGATGGGCGATATTCGCCCATTGTTTTACGTGCGGGAAAGATAGCCTTGCGGCAACGCGGATTTCCAAGGCGCTGGTACTGAGCGGTATCGGTGTCCTCCGGTTCGATTTTGCCGGCATCGGGGGGAGCGGCGGGGAGTTCTCTGCGTCCACCTTCATCGCGGATGTCGACGATCTGATCGCCGCCGGGCATGCCATGGCGGAGGCAGGCAATGCGCCGACACTGCTTATCGGCCACAGCCTGGGCGGGGCCGCTGCCTTGAGTGCTGCTGCGGACATGCCTTCGGTACGTGCGCTGGCGACCGTGGGTGCGCCTTCGCAGGTAAAACATGTGCTGCGACAGATCGATCCGGCCTCGCTGGAACGTATCGAACGCTGTGGTGAGGCAGAGCTGCTACTCGCCGGCCGCCCGTTCAAGATTGGCAAGTCCTTCATCGACGATGCGCGGCAGCAGAATCTGCAGGAGCGCATTGGCCGGATGCGCAAGCCGCTGCTGGTGATGCATGCGCCTGGCGATACGGTGGTAGATATCGGCAACGCAACCGAGATATTTCTTGCGGCCCGCCATCCCAAGAGCTTCGTGTCTCTCGATGATGCCGATCATCTGCTCACCCGGCGCGCTGACGCCGAATACGCGGCTTCCGTGATCGCTGCGTGGGCTGCACGCTATTTGCCGCCGCTGACCGCAGACAGGCAGGATATAGTCGAGGGTGCGGGCGTATTGGCCGAAGAGACCGGCGGCGGGGCGTTCCAGCTGGCAATGTCCAGCGGTAAGCATCGTTTTCTGGCCGACGAGCCAGAGTCGCTTGGCGGAATGGCCAGCGGCCTGTCGCCCTATGACCTCGTCTCGGCGGGCTTGGCCGCCTGCACGGTGATGACCATGCGGATGTACGCTCGGCACAAGGGTTTTCCGCTGGTGCGGGCGAGTGCGCGTGTCACCCACAGCCGGCACGCCGATCAGACGCCGGCTGACCTGTTTACGAGGGCGATCACCCTGGAAGGTCCGCTGGACGACGAACAACGAAGCAAGTTGCTGGCGATCGCCGATCGATGCCCGGTGGATCTGACGCTTACCCGAGGGGCGGAGGTGTCCACCCATCTTGAGCGGAACGGCGGATACGCGCCGCGGGTTGATCACGGCGTCGATGCCTCGGCGAGCGTGGTAGACCATGCCGTCGATGCACAGGCCGAAGGGTAGGGCAACGCGCAGTAGCGGGCGCATGCGGTAGATACCGAGGGTTGATCAACGGGGGGCGCCAGGCCTCCGCGCAGGGTGTGAGCACTCCGCCCATCGCCACGATCACTTCGCGCCCAGGCAGGGTGCCGGCGCTGCGGCGTCCACAGGAGCTGGCGGGCGTGTGCTCGCCAGCCAACCGTCGAATGACTCCGGTGCTGCACCTGTCGAGAGAGGCCGGGGAGCAACGGAGTCGATCGCGCAGTCGGTACAGGTATGTGCCCTGGTACCTGGCACGCGCACCGTCCACGGGTTGGGCCGACGATCGGCCTGCGCGCCGTCTGCACGAGCGTCCTGGCAACGTGGCCGCCATCGAAAGCGATCGGATGCACCATGCACCACACGATTTCCAAAAAAGCACGATGGGTTGGCCTGCTAGGCTGGTTGGCGCTGTGCTATGCCGTTGCCGGCCTGGGCGCCATGGCCTCCATCCAGGCCGCCAGTTTCTACGCCGAGCTGGTTCGCCCGGCGTGGGCACCACCGGGGTGGCTGTTCGGGCCGGTGTGGACGGTGTTGTACGGGATGATGGCGGTGTCGGTGTGGCTGGTATGGCGACGCGGAGAATGGACTGGCGTGCGCGCGGCGCTGATTCTGTTCGTCGCCCAACTGGCGCTCAACGGGCTGTGGAGCTGGTTGTTCTTTGCTTGGCATCTGGGGGCGTGGGCGTTCGCGGACATCGTGGCGCTGTGGCTGGTGCTGGCGGCCACGATCGCGGCGTTCGCGAAACGGCATGCGTTGGCAGCGTGGTTGTTAGTGCCTTACCTGGCATGGGTGAGCTTCGCGGCCGCGCTCAACTTTTCGGTCTGGCAACTCAATCCTCAGGTGCTCGGCTGATCTGGCGTAACTCAATAGATGGCTTGATCCCTCTCCAAGCGCGCAGTTCACGACGACGATCGGTCGCCCCAGCCGAAGTAACCGCTGCGGTTGGGGTTGCATGGCGCTTGCGAGCAAAACCGTCAATCGAGTCCAGCCGCAGCACGGGCCAGTGTGCGAAACCTGCGCACGACAGCAGCCGACGCTCGCCATAAAAGTTTCCATGGCAATCAATTACTTGCGAGCGCGGCGCCTAAATCCCTGAGCGGCAAGGTTTTCTATTGCCGGTGTTGCGCGCGTGCGCCCGCCCATTCACGCAACGCTTGACAGGCCTCGGCTCGCTGATGTCTTTTGCAGGCATGGGTAACGCCTGCGCCACCGTTTCGCTTCTCTGCCAGCCGCTGTTGTGGGCAGGGACGGGCGTGGCCGGTATTACCACCACCATTACCACCGTCACCATTCGCCCGGTGCGGTCCGTCGTCTTCGCGTAACTTCCGAAAACAACGGCCCCGCACCCGGATCAGGATGCGGGGGCTTCCCTCTCACCTGATGCGGACGGGGCCTCCATAACGAGGTCTGTCGATGTCATCGCCTGCTGTTTCGCTCGACCCTGCCGCCGTCGCGGCGCCCTCCCTGCGCACCGTGGTGCACAAATTCGGCGGCACCTCGGTGGCCGATGCCGAACGCTATCGGCATGTGGCGCAGCTGCTGCTCGCACGCGACGAGACGTTGCAGGTCACCGTGGTCTCGGCAATGAAGGGGGTGACCGACGCGCTGATCGCGCTGGCCGAACTTGCGGCGCAGGATCGCCCCGAATGGCGCGAGCGCTGGCACGAAACCCGTGCGCGCCATCGCGGTGCGGCGGTGGCGTTGCTCGGTGAGCACTCGGGTCCGACGGTGGAATGGCTGGACGAACGTTTCGAACATCTGTCGCAGATCCTCGGTGCATTGGCGGTGATCGGCGAATTGCCGCGCGAGGTGCTCGACCGCGTGCAGGGCCTGGGCGAGGTGTATTCGGCGCAGTTGCTGGGCGATCACTTCCGCGCCATCGGCGAAGACTGCGCGGTGCTGGACGCACGCGATGTGCTGGTGGTCAACCGCGGCGAGCTGGGCGTGGATGTGGACTGGGAGGTGAGCGCGCAGCGGCTGGCCAGCTGGCGCCAGGCGCATCCACAGACGCGCGTGGTAGTGACCGGTTTTGTGGCGCGCGACCGCGCCGATCGCATCACTACGCTGGGGCGCAACGGCAGCGATTATTCTGGTGCGATCTTCGCGGCGCTGTTCAATGCCGACGAGCTGCATATCTGGACCGATGTGGATGGCGTGCTGTCGGCCGACCCGCGGGTGGTGCCCGAGGCGGTACAGCTGGAAACGCTGAGCTACGACGAAGCCTGCGAGCTGGCGTACTTCGGCGCCAAGGTGGTGCACCCGCAGACGATGTCGCCGGCGATCGAGCGCGGGTTGCCGATCATCATCCGCAACACCTTCCAGCCCGAGCATCCGGGCACGCGCATCACCGCCAGCAGCGCGGTGAGCGGGCCGATCAAGGGCCTGACCCTGAGCCCGGATCTGGCCGTGCTCAATCTGGAAGGCACCGGCCTGATCGGCGTGCCGGGCACGGCCGAGCGCGTGTTCGCGGCGCTGCGTACGGCGCAGGTGTCGGTGGTGATGATCTCGCAGGGGTCCTCGGAGCATTCGATCTGTTGCGTGGTCAAGCAGCATGAGTCCGAGCGTGCTCGCAACGCCTTGCTGCAGGCCTTCGCGCATGAGCTCACCGTGGGCCAAGTGCAGCGCGTGCAGTTGACCACCGGCATCAGCGTGCTGGCGGCGGTGGGCGATGGCATGGCCGGCCAGCCCGGTGTGGCGGCGCGTTTGTTCGAAGCGCTGGGGCGCGCGCAGGTCAATATCCTGGCCATTGCGCAGGGCTCGTCCGAGCGCAACATCTCGGTGGCGATCGATGCGGCGCATGCGACCAAGGCCTTGCGCGCGGCGCACGCCGGCTTCTGGCTGTCGCCGCAGACCTTCTCGGTGGGCGTGATCGGCCCGGGCAACGTGGGCGCTGCGCTGCTGGACCAGTTGCGCATTGCGCAACCGCAGTTGCTGGGCAAGGCCAATCTGGACCTGCGCCTGCGCGCGGTGGTCTCGCGCGGTCGCATGCTGCTGGATGAGCGCGGCCTGGTCGGCGACTGGCGCGATGCGTTCGCCGCCGCCGCCACGCCGACCGATCTGGAACGGTTCACCACCCATCTGCTGTCGGCGCATCTGCCGCATACGGTGATCATCGATTGCAGCGGCAGTGCCGAAGTGGCCGACCGCTATGCCGGCTGGCTGGCCGCCGGCATCCATGTGGTGACGCCGAACAAACAGGCCGGTTCCGGCCCGCTGGAGCGCTTCGAGGCGATTCGTGCCGCTGCCGATGCCAGCGGCGCGCGCTTCCGCTATGAAGCCACGGTGGGTGCAGGCCTGCCGGTGATCACCACGCTGCGCGATCTGGTCGATACCGGCGATGCGGTGACCTCGATCGAAGGCATCTTCTCCGGCACGTTGGCGTGGCTGTTCAACAAATACGATGGTAGCGTGCCGTTCGCCGAGTTGGTGACGCAGGCGCGCGGCATGGGCTATACCGAGCCGGACCCTCGCGACGATCTGTCCGGTGTGGACGTGGCGCGCAAGCTGGTGATTTTGGCCCGCGAGGCGGGCAGGGCGATCAGCCTGGAAGACGTACAGGTGGAAAGCTTGGTGCCGGAAGCCCTGCGCCAGGCCAGCGTGGACGACTTCATGGCGCGGCTGCCCGAGGTGGATGCGGTGTTCGCGCAGCGCCTGAGCGATGCGCGTGCACGCGGCAACGTGCTGCGCTACGTGGCGCAGCTGCCGCCGGACCGCGCGCCCAGCGTGGGCCTGGTGGAACTGCCGGCCGATCACGCCTTCGCCAACCTGCGGTTGACCGACAACGTGGTGCAGTTCACCACGCGGCGCTACTGCGAGAACCCGCTGGTGGTGCAGGGCCCGGGTGCCGGGCCCGAAGTGACTGCCGCCGGCGTGTTCGCCGATCTGTTGCGGGTAGCGGCGGGCGAGGGGGCGCGGTTGTGAGTCAATACGCTGTCAGCCAGCCACCGTTGTTCCAAACCGGCGAGGCGGGGCGCTTGGGTCCCTCGGGAGTGCTGCAGCAAACGCGCGCCTTCGCGCCGGCCTCGGTGGCCAACGTGGCCGTGGGCTTCGATCTGCTCGGCTATCCGGTCGAAGGCGTCGGCGACACCGTCACCGTACGTCGCATCGACGAACCGCTGGTACGCATCGCCGCCATCCGCGGCACCACCGTTGCGCTGCCGCTGGATGCCGAGCGCAATACCGCGGGTGCGGCATTGATGTCGTTGCGCGCGGCAGGGCAGTTGCCTTACGGCTTCGAGGTGGAGATCGACAAGGGCATTGCGCTGAGCTCGGGCATGGGCGGGTCGGCTGCCTCGTGCGTGGCTGCGCTGGTGGCCGCCAACGCGCTGCTGGAAACCCCGCTCAGCAGCGCGCAGCTCTACCAGTACGCGCTCGATGGCGAAGCGGTGGCCAGCGGTAGCCGGCATGGCGACAACCTGGGCCCGCTGTTTCTAGGCGGCCTGGTGCTATGCACGCTGGAGCGGCTGGTGCCGATCGCGGTGCCGGCCGCGTGGCACAGCCTGCTGGTGCACCCGGAGGCGGTGCTGGAAACCCGGCGCGCGCGCGAGGCATTGGCAGGCACGTATCAACTACGCGAGTTCGTTGCACAGAGCACCAACCTTGCGCTGGTGCTGGCCGGTTGCCACGCCGGCGATGCCGAGTTGGTGCGTGCGGGCCTGCGTGATGTGCTGGTCGAACCACGGCGTGCGCCGCTGATCGGTGGCTTTGCCGATGCCAAGCAGGCCGCGCTCGATCATGGCGCCCTGGGCGCAAGCATTTCCGGTGCCGGCCCCAGCGTGTTCGCATGGTTTGAAACGCGCGATGCGGCGCAGGCAGCGGCGCCGGCGGTGCAGGCCGGGTTTGCCGCCGCAGGATTCGACAGCCAGTGTTGGGTGTCGCCCATCGCAAGCCCGGCAGCGCGGTTGATCGGATGACGCGGCATCCACATCCAGCGCGTGCGCCGCGTGCCGCAAACCGACGGCACACCGCGCACGCTTTACTCCACCACCACCTCGCTGATCTGCATGACCGGCGTCAGATCGGTGTAATTGGCCACGTCGGCGAGAATCTCCTGCGCATGCGGTTCGAAACCCGCATTGAATGCCTCCACCGAGTCGCAAAAGATGTGGCACATCCCGATGAAAGGCGGGCTGCTACCGGCCTCGCTGCCGCTGAGACCCCTGTCCACGGTATAGCGCAGGCAGGCCGCACCCATGCGGGCGCTCACCAGCGGCATGTGCCGGTCGCGGTAATAGGTGTGGTCGAAACGGGCGCCTTCGCGGTAGGGATACATCACGCTGACCTTGATCATCTGCCGGCTCCACGGAACGGTGCGCGCAGCATAGCGCTGCCCCGTTCGGCGCGAGTGACCGCAGCGACACGTGTGTCTACGGCCATCGCGCCTCGCACCCAAATACCGATTGCCTTGCTGGGCCATGCCCGGTCCTCTTCTTGTCTGGAGCGTTGCTGATGTTCATTTCCACCCGTGGCGGCGCGCCCGCCGCAAGCCTGAGCCAGGCCATCGCCGCCGGACTGGCGCCCGATGGCGGGTTGTACGTGCCGCAGACGCTGCCACCGGCGCGCACCCTGGCCGCTGGCGCCGACCTGGCCGCCACCGCCACCTTGTTATTGCAGCCGTTTTTTGCCGGCGATGCGTTGGCCGCCGAGTTGCCGGCCATCTGCGCGGAAGCCTTCGATTTTCCGGCACCGCTGGTGCCGCTGGCCACGCCCGGCGACTACGCGCTGGAGCTGTTTCATGGCCCCACCGCCGCGTTCAAGGATTTCGGGGCGCGTTTTCTCGCGGCCTGCCTGACCCGCCTGCGGCGCACTGAGGACCGCCCGCTCACCATCCTGGTCGCCACCTCCGGCGACACCGGCGCGGCGGTGGCGGCGGCCTTCCATCGCCAGCCCGGCCTGCGCGTGGTGGTGCTGTATCCGGATGGGCGCGTCTCGCCACGGCAGGCGCATCAGTTGGGCTGCTTCGGCGACAACATCCAGGCCCTGCGCGTGGCCGGTTCGTTCGACGACTGCCAGGCAATGGTCAAGCAGGCCCTGAACGATGCGTCGTTGCAGGCGCAGGTGCCGCTGAGTTCGGCCAACAGCATCAGCCTGGGCCGCTTGCTGCCGCAAATGAGCTACTACGCGCACGCGGCCCTGCAGCATCACGCCGCATCCGGCAGCGCGCTGAACCTGGTGGTGCCCACCGGCAATCTGGGCAATGGGCTGGCGGCGATCCTGGCGCGTGCGCTGGGCGTGCCACTGGGCAGCATCGCGCTGGCCTCCAACGCCAACCACGTGCTGCCGGACTACTTTGCCGGCGACGACTACACACCGCAGCCCAGCGTGGCGACGCTCGCCAATGCGATGGACGTCGGCGCGCCGAGCAACTTCGAACGTCTGCGTTGGTTGTACCAGGGCGACGACGCGGCGCTGCGCGAGGCCTTCCGTGCCTTGTCGGTGGACGATGCGGCGATCAGCCACACCATCGGGCAGCGCCATGCGCGCTATGGCGAGGTGCATTGCCCGCACACTGCCACCGCGGTGCATGTGCTGGAACAGCTGCGCGCAGAAGGGCCGGAAGGCGTGACCGGCGACTGGGCGGTGGCCGCCACCGCGCACCCGGCCAAGTTCGAAGGGGTAGTGGAGCCGCTGATCGGCGCGCCGGTGGCCGTTCCGCCCGCATTGGCGGCGCTGCTGCAGCGCCCTTCGCACGCCGAGGCCCTGGCGCCGGAGTACGCCGCGCTGCGGCAGCGACTGCTTGCCGACGCCGCCTGACCGAACGCGTTCAGCCGCCCGGGGTTGGAAAGTGACGCGCATGCGGCTATTTCTAGACTGGTGCGGCCCCGGCGTGGCGCCGCGTTCGATGCGGGTTGCTGCATGTCTTATCGAGTGATCGCCGTTGCCGCCGCCCTGTGCGGGTGGGCAACGGCCGGAGCGGCCCTGGCGGCCGATGTCATGACCGCGTCCCCGGTGTCGCTGCTGGGCGCGCCGCGTGCGGGATTGATCGACGCGCTGGCGCGCCAGGCCCCGGCGCTGGATCGCAAGGTGCTGGCGCTGGCGACCGAGGCCTTGCAATGCGCGCGGCAGCGGCGGCAGGTGCACGACGAGCGCGTGCTCAGCGTGATCGACTACAGCCGGCCGTCCACCGAGCGGCGGCTATGGGTGTTCGATCTGGCGCGGCAGCGGTTGCTGTTCAAGGAATGGGTGGCGCATGGGCGCAATACCGGCGAAAACCTGGCCGCGACGTTTTCCAACACCGATGGCAGTTTCCAGTCCAGCCTGGGCGCCTTCACCGCGCAGGAGTCCTACACCGGCCAGAACGGCTATTCGCTGCGGCTCGAGGGCCTGGAGCCGGGCTTCAACGACCATGCGCGCGA
Organism: Xanthomonas codiaei; assembly: GCF_002939785.1. GTDB lineage: Bacteria > Pseudomonadota > Gammaproteobacteria > Xanthomonadales > Xanthomonadaceae > Xanthomonas > Xanthomonas codiaei. The sequence continues at coordinate 125,171 of NZ_MDEC01000012.1, read as the reverse complement.
CCGCGCCATCGTCATCCATGGCGCGCCCTATGTGAGTGAGGCCATCATCCGCAGCCAGGGCCGGCTGGGGCGCAGCCTGGGCTGCCCGGCGGTGCGCCCGGCCGTGGCCAGACAACTGATCGACACCTTGCGCGACGGTGCGTTCGTGTTCGCCTACTACCCGGATCGCACATGGCTGCGGCAGTCGCAGCTATTGCATGGCGGCTGCGGCGCGGCGGTGGCGTCGGCCGGGGGGCGCTGAGGCGGTTGGCGCCGTCCGTGGACGCCGGTGTCGTGGCCTCTGTGATCGTGTGCGTGACGCATCGGCAGCCTCTCATCGCGACCAGCAAATGGGTCGACTGGCTGCGGCCACGGTCCAGGCCGCGCGCTCGGATGCCCGGCCCGGTGCAACGGCCGGATCGTCGCGCACGGTTGTCGCCCGTCGCCTTTGCTGCGCCAGCGGCTTCGGGTGCCGGACCGCGAGGGGTGACCGAATCGGCGGTCAAGCGGTCTCGCCGGCAAGGCTGCGCAACGCGGCGTAGTCGAGGATCTGTACCAGATGCAGCTGCGGCAGCGCGATCAGCTGCTGCTGCCTGAGCTTGGTGAATGTACGGCTCACCGTTTCCACGGTCAGGCCGAGATGGTCGGCGATGTCGCTGCGGCTCATCGGCAGCGCCACGGTGTCGCCACTGCTGCCTGGCTGGGTGGAGCGCGCGGCCAGCCGCAGCAGGAAATGCGCCAGCCGCTCGCCGGGCTGCAATCGTGCCAGCAGCAGGCCGGTGTCCTGGGCGGCGGCCAGCTCCATGCTGGCGCGCTGCAGCAGCTTGCGTTCCAGGTGCAGGTAGCGCTCGCGCAACTGGCGCATCTGCGCCATCGGCGTACGGCACACGCGGGTTTGGACGATGGCTTCGATATCGTGCCGGTGCTGCGGGGTCTCGGTCAGTCCCACGTAGTCGCCAGGCAGCACGAAACCGGTGATCTGGCGGCGGCCGTCGGCCAGCGTACGCACCAGGCGCAAGGCGCCGGAGGTGACGGTATAGACGTGGTGGCGCGGCTCGCCGGCCCGCACCAGGGTGCTGCCGGGCGCATGCACCGAGGCGCTGGTGGCCTGGTCGAGCGCGTCCATTTCCAGCGGCGACAGCGCGGCGCAGATCGCCCGCCCGCGGACCGCGCACAGTGCGCAATCGGAATTGCGCGCGTCGGTGCCGGCTGGCGCGCTGGGCGCAGGGCAGGTCACGCTGGGGTTCGAAAGCTGCCGGTACATGGGTTACGCACTGCCAGGAACGCGCGTGCATGATACGCCATGCGGTCAGCACGGCCGCCCAGCCGGTAGAATTGCCGGCTCGCCCCCGTCGTCCTGCAGGAGTTTCGCTCGTGATCAAGCCCCGTACGCCGCCCGGCATCATGGAATTGCTGCCACGCGAGCAGATCGCGTTCCAGCGCATGCTGGACGTCATCCGCCGCAACTACGAGCGGTTCGGGTTCCTGCCGGTCGAAACCCCGGTGTTCGAGCTGTCCGATGTGCTGCTGACCAAATCCGGCGGCGAGACCGAGCGCCAGGTGTATTTCGTGCAGTCCACCGGTGCGCTGGCCAATGCCGCTGCGGCGGCCGACGAGGGCGCTGGCCTGCCAGAGCTGGCGCTGCGCTTCGACCTGACCGTGCCGCTGGCGCGTTACGTGGCCGAGCACGAGCATGAGTTGAGCTTCCCGTTCCGCCGCTACCAGATGCAGCGCGTGTATCGCGGCGAGCGTGCGCAGCGCGGGCGTTTCCGCGAGTTCTACCAGTGCGACATCGACGTGATCGGCAAGGATGCGCTGAGCATCCGCTACGACGCCGAAGTGCTGGCGGTGATCCACGCGGTGTTCGCCGAGCTGGGTATCGGCGATTTCAAGGTACAGCTGAACAACCGCAAGCTGCTGCGTGGGTTCTTCCATGCGCAGGGTGTGGTCGATGCCGAGCAACAGGCCCTGGTGCTGCGCGAGGTCGACAAGCTCGACAAGCGCAGCGCCGAGGACGTGCGCGCCACCTTGGTGGGGCCGGACTTCGGCCTGGCCGAGGACGCCGTGCAGCGCATTCTTGATTTCGCCAAAATCCGTTCGGTTTCTCACGCCGATGCGTTGGAGAAGATCGATTGGGTGGTCAACGAGGTGCAGTCGCGCAGCGGTGGCAATGACGATTTGCATGCTGGCGCGGACGACTTGCGCAAAGTGCTGGAGCTGGTCAAGGCGTTGGGCGTGCCGGAAACGGCGTATTGCCTGAATTTCTCGATCGCGCGCGGGCTGGACTACTACACCGGCACCGTCTACGAGACCACGCTCACCGATCACCCGCAGATCGGCTCGATCTGCTCGGGCGGCCGTTACGAAAGCCTGGCCAGCCACTACACCAAGTCGAAGTTGCCGGGCGTGGGCATTTCGATCGGCCTGACGCGGCTGTTCTGGCAGCTGCGCGAGGCTGGCCTGATCCAGGGCATTGCCGAAAGCAGCGTGCAGGCGATGGTGGCGCTGATGGACGAGACGCGCCTGGACGATGCGCTGGATATCGCGCGCCGCCTGCGTATCGGTGGCATCAACACCGAAGTGCAGATGGAGCCGAAGAAGATCGGCAAGCAGTTCCAGTACGCCGCGCGTGCCGGCATCCGCTTCGTGGTGCTGGCCGGCGACGACGAGTTGGCGCGTGGCGTGGTGGCGGTAAAGGACCTGGTGCGCGAACAGCAGTTCGAGGTGGCCCGCGACGAGCTGGCGAGCACGCTGCAGGTGGAACTGGAGCAAGCCAAGGTGATGCCGTAAGGCAGCGTGGCCGTTGCTGGTTTTTCGATTAGCGGGTAGCTGCTGTGGTGCGCCGTGCGGGACCGGTTGGGTGCTTGGCTGCTCAAGAGCGGTGACGCATCGCAGCTGGCTGTGAGTGTGAGCGTCCTCTGCTCCGCGTCTGGTTGTCGTTAGTACAACACCGCAGCGAGCGTGCCTGGACCAATGCTCGATTGTGTTGGTTCTGCGATTGGCGGTGCGTGTCCCCGGCATTGAAGTGATGGGCCGGTCTGCACCGCCCGCGCCCCCCATCCGCCCTTCGGGCACCTTCCCCCGCAGGCGGGGAAGGGCGGTAGCGTGTCGGGTCTGATAGCCCTTGGGGGCGCCGTGCTTTGCTTCCTTCTCCCACTGGCGGGAGAAGGTGGCGCGCAGCGCCGGATGAGGGGCTTTGGAGCCGCCCGCAGCTCAGCGGGGAGGTGAGGCACAGCGCTGCACAAGAAATCTCCTCGTGCTGAATGTGCCAATAGCGGGCGAGCAATCCGTTTTGAAACGGTGGGCCGTTCCGTACAAGGTCTGGCCCCCATCCGCCCTTCGGGCACCTTCCCCCGCAGGCGGGGGAAGGGCGGTAGCGTGTCGGGTCCGAGAGCCCTTGGGGGCGCCGTGCTTCGCGCCCTTCTCCCGCTGGCGGGAGAAGGTGGCGCGCAGCGCCGGATGAGGGCTACCCCAGCGAGCGGCTCCAACACCACGCGGAATGGTGACAATCGCGGCGCTTTGCGTTAATGTACTAGCACGCTATTACATTAACGCAATGAAACAACGCCCCGCGCCCCGCGAATCCACCGATGTTGCCGCTTCGCTGCAGATGCTGTCCGAAGCCCTGGCCTGCCTGCGCTCGCCCGGCGCGGTCGAAGCATTCCTGCGCGACCTGTGCACGCCCGCCGAACTGGAGGCCATGGCCGACCGCTGGCGGGTGGTGCCGTTGCTGATCAAGGGCGTGCCGTATCGCGAGATCCACGAGCTGACCCAGGTCAGCGTCACCACCATCGGGCGCGTTGCGCGCACCCTGGACCATGGCGCCGGCGGCTACGCCGAGGCCCTGCGCGAGCAGTCGTCGCGCCCCGTCGAATCCCACTGAGAGAACACCATGAGTGCTTCCACGGCAGCGCCGGCACGTGACCGGTTGCGTATTGCCATCCAGAAAAATGGCCGCCTGGCCGAGCCGGCGCGCAGCCTGCTGGCCGCCTGCGGACTGAGCTGGCGGCAGAGCCGCGACAAACTGTTCTGCTACGGCGAATCGCTGCCGGTGGACCTGCTGCTGGTGCGCGACGACGACATTCCCGGCCTGATCGCCGATGGCGTTTGCGACTTGGGAATCGTGGGCCAGAACGAGCTGGACGAGCAGGCGTCGGCGCGTCGTCGCGCTGGCTTGCCGGCCGCATATCATGCCGTGCGCGGGGTCGGTTTCGGCCAGTGCCGGCTGATGCTGGCCGTGCCGGAAGAATGGGACTGGCAGGGCGTGGCGCAGCTGGCGGGCAAGCGCATCGCCACCAGCTACCCGGCGATCCTGGCCGACTGGCTGGAACGGCAGGGCATCGACGCGACGGTGGTGGAACTATCCGGTTCCGTGGAAATCGCCCCGCGCCTGGGCACCGCCGATCTGATCTGCGACCTGGTCTCCAGCGGCGCTACGCTGGCCGCTAACCAGCTCAAGCCGGTGGAGCTGGTGATGGAGAGCGAAGCCGTGCTGGCCGGCGCGGTACGCGAACCGGCCGACGCGCGCGCCGCACTACTGGCGATGCTGCTGCGGCGCATGGACGGCGTGCTCAAGCTGCGCGACAGCAAGCTGCTGATGTTCCGCGCCGAGCAGACCCATGTGGATGCGCTGCGGCGCCTGCTGCCCGATGCCGAACCGCTGGTGCAACTGCCCGACGACGGCAACGGCGCGCTGCGCCTGCAGACCATGTGCCATGGCGCGGTGACCTGGCAACGGCTGGAAGAACTCGAACGCGCAGGTGCGCAAGGCTTGATGGTGTTGACGGTGGAGCGCTCGCTGGCATGAAGATTCTCGATTGGTCACAACTCGATAGCGCTGCGCGCACCGCTGCGCTGACTCGCCCGGTGCAGACCGTGGCGACGCAGACGCGCGATGCGGTGGCTGCACTGATTGCCGATGTGCGCGCCCGTGGCGATGCCGCATTGCGCGAGATCACAGCGCGCTTCGACGGCGTGTCGCTGGAAAGCTTTATCGTCGGCGAAGCCGAGTTTGCTGCCGCCGAAGCGGCAGTTGCACCGGAACTGCGTCAGGCCATGCAGGACGCGGTGGCGCGCATCGACAGCTTCCACCGCGCCGGCATGAGTGAAGGTTATGCGGTGGAAACCGCGCCGGGCGTGGTCTGCGAAAAGATCGTACGGCCGATCGGCCGGGTGGGCCTGTATGTACCGGCCGGGAGCGCTCCGTTGCCGTCGACTGCGTTGATGCTCGGCGTGCCCGCGCGCCTGGCCGGCTGCCGCGAGGTCGTGCTGTGCACGCCGCCGCGCAAGGATGGCAGCGTGGATCCGGCGGTGTTGGTGGCCGCGCAGCTCACCGGCGTGCGCCGGGTGTTCAAGCTGGGTGGTGCGCAGGCAATCGCGGCGATGGCCTATGGCACCGAGTCGGTGCCGAGCTGCGACAAGTTGTTCGGGCCGGGCAATAGCTATGTCACCGAGGCCAAGCAGCAGGTGGCGCAGTCGGGTGCGGCGGCGATCGACATGCCGGCCGGTCCGTCGGAGGTGCTGGTGATTGCCGACGCCGGTGCGCAACCGGCCTTCGTGGCCGCCGACCTGCTGTCGCAGGCCGAACACGGCCCGGACTCGCAGGTGCTGCTGCTCTCCGATAGCGATACGCTGATCGCAGCGGTGCAGGTGGAACTGGACACGCAGTTGGCGCAGCTTTCGCGCGCCGATATCGCGCGCCAGGCGCTGGCGCAGTCGCGGCTGATCCAGGTGCAGTCGCTGGACGAGGCGTTTGCCATCAGTAACCGTTACGCACCGGAACATCTGATTCTTGCGCTGCGCGAGCCGCGTGCGTGGTTGGGGCAGGTCGAGGCGGCCGGCTCGGTGTTTCTGGGCGATTACACGCCTGAGGCGCTGGGCGACTATTGCAGCGGCACCAACCACGTGCTGCCGACCAGCGGCGCGGCGCGGGCGTACAGCGGGGTGAGCGTGGCCAGCTTCCAGAACATGCTCAGCGTGCAGGCCGCCAGCAAGGCCGGTATCGACGGCATCGGTGAGTGTGCGTTGATCCTGGCCCGTGCCGAAGGCCTGGATGCGCATGCCAATGCCGTGGCAGTACGCATGGGAGTGGCCGCATGAGCGCGTCTTCGATCCTGGAGTTGGTGCGCGAGGATCTGCGCACGTTTGCCGGCTACTCGTCCGCACGCACCACCGCCGTGCAGGGCGATGTCTGGCTCAATGCCAACGAATCGGCCTGGGGCAATCCCGCCGACCCGCAGGGCAGCACGCGCCGCTATCCCGACCCGCAACCCGGCGGACTGCGCAATGCCCTGGCGGCGCTGTATGGCTGCGCGCCGGAACAGCTGTTGATCGGCCGCGGCAGCGACGAGGCGATCGATCTGCTGGTGCGTGCCCTGTGCGTGCCCGAGCGCGATGCGGTGGTGGTCACCCCGCCGGTGTTCGGCATGTATGCGGTGTGCGCGCGGCTGCAGAATGCACCCCTGGTCGAGGTGCCACTGGTCGATGGCAGCGATGGGTTCCATGCCGATATTCCGGCCATCGTGGAAGCGGCGCTGGCGGCGAAGGCCAAGCTGGTGTTCCTGTGCTCGCCGTCCAACCCGGCCGGTTCGGCGATCGCCCTGCAGGATGTGGAAGTCGCCTTGCAGGCGCTGCAAGGCAAGGCGCTGGTGGTGGTCGATGAGGCCTACGGCGAGTTTTCCGATGTGCCCTCGGCGGTCGGCCTGCTGGAGCGCTACGACAACCTGGCCGTGCTGCGCACCTTGTCCAAGGCCCATGCGCTGGCGGCCGCGCGCATCGGCAGCCTGATCGCCAATGCCGAATTGATCGCCTTGCTGCGCCGCTGCCAGGCACCGTACCCGGTGCCCACGCCGTGCGCGGCGATGGCGGTGCAGGCGCTGTCCGCGCCGGCACTGGAGGTCACCCGCCGGCGCATTGCCGAGGTGCGCAGCGAGCGCGAGCGCGTCCGTCTGGCCCTGGCGCAACTGCCTGGCGTGCGCCGGGTCTATGCATCGCAGGGCAATTTCCTGCTGGTGCGCTTCGACGACGCAGAAGCCGCGTTCCAGGCCCTGCTGGAGGCCGGTGTGGTGGTGCGCGACCAACGCGCGGTGCCGCGCCTGTCCGATGCGTTGCGCATCACCCTGGGCACGGTCGAACAGAACGAGCGAGTGCTGAGCGCGCTGCAACGCAAGCAGGAGGCTGCAGCATGACCCCGATTCTCTTCGTCGACCGCGATGGCACGCTGATCGCCGAGCCGGCCGATTACCAGATCGACGCGTATGAAAAGCTGCGCTTCGTCGACAACGTCATTCCGGCGATGCTCAAGCTGCGCGATGCCGGTTACCAGTTCGTCATCGTCACCAATCAGGATGGGCTGGGCAGCGAAAGCTATCCGCGTGCGTCATTCGATGGCCCCAACAACCTGATGCTGCAGATCTTCGCCAGCCAGGGCATCGAGTTCCGCGAAGTGCTGATCGACTGCAGCTGGCCGGCCGACAATGCGCCCACGCGCAAGCCGGGCGTCGGCCTGATGCTGCCGTACCTGCAGGACCGCAGCATCGACTGGGCGCGCTCGGCGATGGTGGGCGACCGCGTCACCGACATCCAGTTCGCGCAGAACCTCAATATCCGCGGCTTCCAGCTACGCACCGCCGAATTCGGTGGCGAGTGGGACTGGCCGTCCATCGCGCACGAACTGGCCGACGCACCGCGGCGCGCAGTGGTCCAGCGCAATACCAAGGAGACGCGGATTCGCGTCGAGCTGGACCTGGACCGCGTGGCCGAGCCGCAGACCGCCACCGGCCTGCCGTTCTTCGATCACATGCTGGAGCAGATCGGCAAGCACGGCGGCTTTGCGCTGGACATCCGTGCCGACGGTGATCTGCACATCGACGAACACCACACCATCGAAGACACCGGGCTGGCGCTGGGTCAGGCGCTGCGCGAGGCGCTGGGCAGCAAGCGCGGCATCGGTCGCTATGGTTTCGATCCGCCGGAGAGCCCGTGGCTGGCCGCAGGCGAAGGAGCGCAGCATGGCTTTACCTTGCCGATGGACGAGACCATCGCCAGCGCCGCGCTGGATTTCAGCGGCCGGCCGTATTTCGTGTTCGATGGCCAGTTCAAGCGCGAGCGGGTGGGCGACATGCCGACCGAACTGGTGCCGCATTTCTTCCGTTCGATCTGCGATGCGTCCGGATTGAACCTGCACCTGACCGTGCGTGGCGACAACGACCACCACAAGGTGGAAGCCTGCTTCAAGGCGCTGGCGCGTGCGCTGCGCCAGGCGATCCGCCGCGAAGGCACCGCCTTGCCGTCCACCAAGGGCGCGCTATGAGCGCCGTCGCGCTGATCGATGCCGGTGGCGCCAACCTGGGCTCGGTGCGTTATGCGCTGGAGCGGCTGGGCGTGGAAGCACGGCTGGTGCGCGATGCCGCGGGGTTGCAGGGTGCGCAGCGGGTGATACTGCCGGGCGTCGGTGCGGCGCCGGAAGCGATGTCGCGCCTGCATGCGCAAGGACTGGTCGAGCCATTGCAGCAGCTGCACGTGCCGCTGATCGGCATCTGCCTGGGGATGCAGTTGTTGTTTGAACACTCCGAAGAGGGCGAGGTGGATTGTCTTGGGCTGCTGCCCGGCATCGTGCGCCACATGACGCCGGCCTTGGGCATCCGCGTGCCGCACATGGGCTGGAATCAGCTGCTGCCGCTGCGCGAATCGGCGTTGCTGGCCGGCCTGCCGGAACGCGCCAGTGCGTATTTCGTGCATGGCTATGCGGCGCCGGTGACCGCCGATACCGTGGCCGCGTGCGACCACGGCGGCCTGTTCACTGCCGTGGTGCAGCAGGGCCTGCGTTGCGGCGCGCAGTTCCACCCCGAGCGTTCGGCAGACACCGGCGCACGCATCCTGCGCAACTTTCTCGAGATGAGTTTCCCATGAGTTTCACTGTCTACCCCGCGCTGGATATCCGTGATGGCCGCGTGGTGCGCCTGCTGCAAGGCGATTACGCGCGCGAAACCCGCTACGGCGAGGATGTGCTGCCGCGTGCGCAGGCCTTCGCCGACGCCGGCGCGCAATGGATGCATCTGGTCGATCTGGATGCGGCCAAGGCCGGCGGCTATACCCTGGCGTCGCTGCTGGGCGAGATCACGCGGCAGACCGGCCTGCAGGTGCAGACCGGCGGCGGCGTGCGTTCGCGCGAGGATGTGGCCCGCATCCTCGATGCCGGTGCTGCGCGCGTGGTGATCGGCTCGCTGGCGGTGCGCCAGGCCGAGACCGTGATCGGCTGGTTGCAGGAATTCGGTGCCGAGCGGCTGACCATTGCGCTGGATACCCGCCAGGATGCCGCCGGTGTGTGGCAGTTGCCGGTGCATGGCTGGACCGAGGCGGCCGAGGCCACCCTGGATCAACTGGCGGTGCGTTACGCGCAGGCCGGCCTGCAGCACCTGCTGTGCACCGACATCGCGCGCGACGGCATGCTGTCCGGGCCGAACATGGCGTTGTATGCGCATCTGCGGGCGCTGGCGCCGCAGCTGCAGGTACAGGTCTCCGGCGGGGCGCGCAATCTTGCCGACGTGGCAGCGGCCAAGGCGTCCGGCTGCGCCGGCATCGTGCTGGGCAAGGCCTTGCTGGAAGGTCACCTGGATCTGGACGAGGCATTGGCATGTTGAGCCGGCGCATCATTCCGTGCCTGGACGTGCGCGATGGGCGCGTGGTCAAGGGCGTCAAGTTTCGCGACCACATCGACATGGGCGACATCGTCGAACTGGCGCTGCGCTACCGTGCGCAGGGTGCCGATGAGCTGGTGTTCTACGACATCGGCGCCAGCCCGGAAGGGCGCTCGGTCGACTACACCTGGGTGGAGCGGGTGGCGCGGCTGATCGATATCCCGTTCTGCGTGGCCGGCGGCATTGGCGATGTGGAAACCGCGCGTGCGGTGCTACATGCCGGTGCCGACAAGATTTCCATCAATTCGCCGGCGCTGGGCCGCCCGCAACTGATCTCCGAACTGGCCGATGCCTTCGGCGTGCAGTGCGTGGTCGTCGGCATCGATTCGATCCGCGAGGCGGATGGGCAGTGGCGCGTGCGCCGCTACACCGGCGACCCCAGCAAGACCCAGGCGCTGCCGATGCGCACGCTGGACTGGGTGGCCGAAGCGCAGCGCCTGGGTGCCGGCGAGATCGTGCTCAACTGCATGGACAATGATGGTGTACGACGCGGTTACGACATCGCGCAGCTGCGTCAGGTGCGTGCGCTGTGCCGGGTGCCGTTGATCGCCTCCGGCGGCGCCGGCGAGATGCAGCACTTTGCCGATGTCTTCGACCAGGCCGACGTGGATGGCGCCCTGGCCGCCAGCGTGTTCCATAGCGGCGCGATTCCGATTCCGCAACTCAAGCAGTTCCTGCGCGCGCAACAGATCGAGGTACGTGATGGGCAGTGATAAGGCGGCGACCGCCGGCGCGCTGGACGGGCTGGATTGGAGCAAGGGCGATGGCCTGCTGCCGGTGGTCGTGCAGGACGCCGACAACCTGCGCGTGTTGATGCTGGGTTATATGAACTCCGACGCCCTGGCTGTTACGCAGCAGCGCGGCGAGGTCACCTTCTTCAGCCGCAGCAAGCAGCGCCTGTGGACCAAGGGCGAGAGCTCGGGCAACGTGCTGCGCGTGGTGTCCATCGAGGCCGACTGCGATGCCGACACGCTGCTGGTGCTGGCGCGCCCGCACGGACCTACCTGCCATCTGGGCCGGGCCAGCTGTTTTCCGGGTGCTCCCGCGCAATTTCTTGGCAGCCTGGATGCGTTGATCGCCACGCGCGAGCGAGAGCGCCCGCAAGGCAGTTACACCACCACACTGTTCGAGCAAGGCATTCGCCGCATCGCGCAGAAAGTGGGCGAGGAAGGCGTGGAAACCGCGCTGGCCGGCGTGGTGCAGGGCGATGCCGAATTGCTGGGGGAGTCGGCCGACCTGCTGTACCACCTGATCGTTCTGCTGCGCGCCCGCGGGCTTGGCCTGGGCGATGCGGTGGCGCTGCTGGAATCGCGCCATCGATAATCGTCATGCAGGTATCGCATGCATAGGATGCGCGCCCAGGCGCAGCGGGCTTTGTCGATGAGGCCTCGTTGCGCTACCTGGCCGTGGTGACTCGAACAACGATTGGCGGGCATCGCACCCTGCAGGAGCGCGCCCAGGCGCAACGGGCTTTGTCGATAAGGCCTCGTCGCGCTCGGGCGCGCTCCTACGCAAAGCGGTCCCGAACTGCTTCGCCGCTCGGGCGGGTTCGTTCGCAAGCGGGCTTCGGCGCAGTTGTGGCGCGCTCGCGCCTGCTCCTGCGCACCTGCTTCTGATACGCATGCGCGCCACGGGTGGCGACGGCGTGACCAGTCCTGCGGTAACCCAACCCAGCCCGGCTACAATCGCGGCTGGTCACCGCTTGGACTCTCCATGCCGCTTCGTCTTGCCCTCCTGTTCCTTGGACTGCTCGCAGGCACCGCGCATGCGCGCGATGTCGTTGTCGAAGGCGTGGTCTTCGAAGAGCGCGACGGCACACCGGGGCGTGGCCGTGATGAGCCCGGTCTTGCCGATGTGACCGTCTCCAACGGGCAGCAACTGGTGCGCACCGACGCGCAGGGGCACTACCGGCTGCCGGTGCGCGAGGGGCAGACGGTGTTCGTGATCAAGCCGGGCGACCGCAGCTTCGTTGCCAAGTCCGACGGCCTGCCCGGGTTCTGGCGCCACTACGCGCCCAAGGGCTCGCCCAGGCGCAAGTACAACGGCATCGCCGCTACTGGCAGTAGCACGCGCAACTGGAATTTCGCGCTGAGCCCGCGCGCCGCTGTGCAGGACGGCGGCTTTGAGATGCTGGTCTTCGCCGACAGCCAGACTGCGACCTTGGCCGATGTGGACTATTACCGTCGCGATATCGTCGTGCCCATCGTCGGCAAGCAGTCGGCACGGCTGGGAACCACCTTGGGCGATATCGTCAGCGACGATCTGAGCCTGTATCCGGCCTTGAACCGCGTTACCGCGCAGCTTGGCGTGCCCTGGTTCCATGTGCCGGGCAACCACGACCTCAACTTCGATGCCGGCGACGATCTGCATTCGCTGGACAGCTGGCGCGCGGTCTACGGCCCGGACACCTATGCGGTGGAAGAGGCCAACGCCAGTTTCGTGTTCCTGGACGATGTGATCTACACGCCAGGTGCCAAGCCGGCGTATGTCGGCGGCCTGCGCGAGGATCAATTCGCATTCCTGCAAGCCTATCTGGCGCAGCTGCCGCGCGAGCGGTTGGTCGTGCTGGGCATGCACATTCCGCTGTTCGATGCGGCGCCGGGGCAGGAGACCTTCCGGCATGCCGATCGCCGGCGCCTGTTCGCGCTGCTCAAGGAGTTTCCGCACGTGCTGGTGCTGAGCGGGCACAGCCACACGCAGCGGCAGGTGCTGCATGGCGCCGACGAAGGGTGGACGGGCGTGCATGCGTTGCGCGAGTACAACGTGGGCGCTGCCTGCGGTGCGTTCTGGTCGGGCGTGAAGGATGCCGATGGCATTCCCGATGCGACCATGAGCGACGGCACGCCCAATGGCTACGCGGTGCTGAAGGTCGCTCCCGGTGGCGACTACACGCTGGCCTATCACGCGGCGCGTGCTCCCGACGATGCGCAGCTGCTGTTGCATGCGCCCAAGGTATTGCGGCAGGGCGCATATGCGGCATGGGGCATCTACGCCAATGTGTTCATGGGCCAGGACGATACTCCGGTGGACATGCGGATCGACGATGGCCCCTGGCAGCCGATGAAGCGGCAGGAGCGCGCCGATCCGCGCGTGTTGGCCGAGAATGCGCGCGACGATGCCGCCGAGGCACTGCGCGGCTACGACCGCTCGCCCGAGGCCACGCCTTCCACCCACCTGTGGCGCGGCGCACTGCCAACCACGCTGGAGCTGGGGGAGCACACCGTGGAAGTGCGTGCGCGGCTGCCAACTGGCGAGTACAGCGCGCGCACGATGTATCGCCTGCAACGCGCCGAACCTTGAGCGTGGCGAACGCAAGGTAGCGAGCAGTCGTCGCCACGGGTATGGAGGCCGCGCTGTCCGGGTGGTCCATGCCGATTCGGTGCACCGGCCGCGCTGCCTGGCGGCTGAGCAGTCCTTGTGCCTGCTCTGAACGGAGCGGACAGCATCGGGTGATGCCCGAAACACAAACGCCTCCACGAAGGAGGCGTTTTGAGGATCCGGGCTGGCAGGCGATGGCGCGCTGGCAGGATCGGTGCTGGCTGGCGTGACGCTGGCTGGCTGGGCGAGTGTAGCGAGGCCGCGCAAGCGCTGACGAAATGAGAATTAGTCTCAGCCTGTTACGGCGTAGGCGTAGCAGGCGAGCGGGTGCCGGGCGCTGCCGTCTTCGGCGCAGGTGACCGGTCGTTTGCGCGCTCGGGAGCGGGCGCAGGGTCGCCGCTGTCGTCCAGATCCGCCCCCGCATCGACCGCAGGCGCTACCGGCGGATAGGGGTAGGCAACCGCAGGTCCCGGCGTAAGCCCCGCCCGCCAGCGGGCCAGCACTGGCGCGATGCGCTTGCCGAGCGACTGCTGCGGCAACGAGGGTAGTTCACCGTCCTGCTTTTCGCGCGCGGTGATCGCGGCCTTGGCCATGGTGAAGGCCGCCAGCGAATCGTCGCTCTGGTTCATCGCATCGATCAGCCAGGCCTGGCCGAAATAGGTGGCGTTGGAGGTGTTGCCGCAGCCGAACGAGGGGCGGTCGGCGCGCGCCGCGGTCAGGATCAGCGTGTCCGGCGAGCGCAACGCAGGGATGAAGCCGCCGGAATAGCAGGCCGACAGCACGATGATGCGGTGGTCGATCCCGGCATCGTCCAAGGCGGTGCGCAGATCCTGCGGGCTGATGAAGTCTTCTTCGTTCCCGTCCACCTGCACATACAGGGTGTGGTCTTCGGTGCCGTGGGTGGTGACGAACAGCAGCAGCGCGTCTTCCTTGCGATCCATGCGCTTGCCGACCGCCGCGAGCGTGTCGTAGAGATTGTCGTAGGTCGCCAGCGGTGCGTACGGCTGTTCGCCCAGGTTGTCGGGGTTGTTGACCAGGGCGACCACCCGCCCGCGGGCGTCGAAGCGCTGCTCGAACAACTGCTTGAGGTAGAGCGTTTCGTTGCGGAATACATCGTCGCTGGCATCGCCGGCAAAGCCGACCACGTACAGGTCGGTCACGCCGGGGCGCTGCGGTTGTAGCGCGGACAGTGCCTTGGCCAGCGCGGCCTGATCGACCGGGTCGGGTTCTGCGGTTTGTTGCGCGGCCGGTGTCGGCAAGGCTGCACCGGCATCGGGATGGCAACCACCCAGCAGAACGACCATGGCCAGCAATGCCGGCGCCCGCCGGATCGCGGCCGCTGCGGGCAACCAGGGGAAAAGCGATGAGAACAACGCCGAGGCCTCTCGAAGACGCGTACCAGCGGTACCGACATGCTGCGCCTGGAAGAACACCCGGCCGCTGTGCGGCAACCGGATGCCTTCACTCACTGCGCTGGCTTAGAACACCAGCTGCGAAAAACTCTCCACCCGCTGATGGCTGCCGACGTCCTCGGCCGAGCGCGGTGTGGGGTAGTCTTCGCGGCGATCCAGCAGCGCGGTGCGCATGCCGGTGCGCTTGGCCGCATCCAGTTCCTCGATCACGTCCGACAGGAACAGGATCTCGGTGGCAGGGACGCCGATACGTTCGGCGATGCGGCGGTAGCTGGCGCTCTCGCGCTTGGGGCCGACTTCGGTATCGAACCAGTCGGTGACCAGCCCGCTCAGGTCGCCGGCATCGCTATGGGCGAAGAACAGCTTCTGCGCCGGCACCGAGCCGGACGAATACACGTACAGCGGAATGCCCTGCGCATGCCAGGCCTGCAGCTGGATCGCCGCATCGGCATAGATGTGCGCGGTGAAATCGGCGGTCTTGTAACCATCGCCCCAGATCAGCCCCTGCAAGGCCTTGAGCGCGGTGTGCTTGCGGTCCTCGTCGATCCAGGTCTGCAGCGTGGCGATCAACACCTCGTCCGGCACGTCTTCGCCGATCTCGTCGGCCACCTGGTTGAGCCAGTGACGCACCTGCGGGTGATTGCCGTGCTCGCGCACATAGGCGGGCATGGCACGACGTGCATACGGAAACAGCACGTCCTTGACGAACGAGATGCTGCTGGTCGTACCTTCGATATCGGTGAGGATCGCTTGCGGTCGTGTCATCGTCAGCTGGCCTTGTGAGGTTTCTCGGGGGCGTAGCGGGGGAATTGTTTGGCGATTTCGGTACCGGTGAAGTGGCCGACCCAGCCGTCGGGCTCGGTGAAGAAGCGGATCGCCACGAAGTGCGGCTCCGGCCCCATGTCGAACCAGTGCAGGGTGCTGTCGGGCACGGCAATCAGGTCGTCCTTGACGCACTCGATCTCGTACACATTGTCCTGTACGTGCAGGGTGAACAGGCCCGAGCCGGCGACGAAGAACCGTACTTCGTCTTCCTTGTGGAAGTGCTCGTCCAGGAACTTGGCGCGCATCTCCTCGCGCTTGGGGTTGTCCGGCGCGATGCTGACCACGTCCACGGTCTTGAAGCCGCGCTCGGCGCTGATGCGGTCGATGTCGGCGCGATAGGCATCCATCACCTGCTCGGGCGTGGCGCCGGGTTCGACCGGCTTGCTGGCATGCCAGCGCTCGAAGGTCACGCCGATCTTCTTGAGTTCGGTGGCGATCGCATCGCCATCGCGGCTGTCGAAGTGCGGGGTGGCGGGATTGGTGTCGGCGAAGATACGCAGTCGGCTCATGGCGGTCTGGCTCACGAAGGGGGACGGGCAGAACTCAGCGCGGGCCGCGCAATTTCAGCAGTTCGAGTTCGCAGTGCAGCAGGAATTCGAATGCCTCCAGATGGCGGCGTGCCTCGGCCATGTTGCGGCCCCAGGCATACAGGCCGTGTCCTTCGATGAGATACCCCCACATGCTGCGTTTGTCCAGCAGGGCGTCGACCTGCGTTGCGAGTACCTGCATGTCCTGGGTGTTGGCGAACACCGGCACGTCCACCGCGGTGTCGTGGGTGGTATTGCCGTCGAAGGCCTTGAGCAATTCGTAGCCTTCCAGGCGGATCACGCCGCTGCCTGCATACAGGCGGGACGCGATCGTCTGCACCGGCGAGTGGGTATGCAGCACGCAGCCGATCTCCGGAAACCGGCGATACAGCTGGGTGTGCAGCAGGGTTTCCGCAGACGGGCGCAGCGGGCGACCGACGGCCTGGCCATCGAAATCCACCACCATGATGTCTTCTTCGACCAGCCGGCCCTTGTCGCGTCCGGAGACGGTGATCGCAGCGTGCTGTTCGTCCAGGCGATGGGAAAAATTGCTGCTGGTGGCCGGCGTCCAGCCGGCCTGGGCCAGCTCGCGGATATTGCCGATCAGCAACTGCGCCAGCTCGTGCAGACGGGCGGCGCTATAGGGCAGGGGGGCAGTGGTCGCATTCATGGACCTATTCTACTGCCCCACCGGATCACGGTCAGGTGCAGCGCAGCAGGGTGGGTTCCTGCCACGCTCGGATCACGAGTGGCTGACAGAATGTGGCGAGCCGCGTCTGGTAGTGAGCGCAGTGGTTTGGTCAGCCGTCTCTGGCTGGATGCAATCGGAAGCCCGGCTCAAATGCCGGGTCCGTCGAGCGCGCGGCGCCCTCACCACTTGCGGGACACGCCGTTAACCCGTCCATGGGGGCTCGGTGGCGGCATGGAAAGCCGCCTGTCGCACATGTGTCGGGCGTCGAACCGGCGTGCCAGCATCTGACAACATGCATCACGCAACGCGCCCAACGATGCGCATCGACCATCTCGACCGGTCCTTGCCTGCCCACCGTCGCGGGACCTTGTTCGGCATGGATGCCGCATAAAAACCTGAAGGGACGGACCCGCGGCGTGTCCGGCGACAGTGAGCGGGCAAGGGGTCTGCATTCAAGCGACAGATCGTCACCCTCAAGCCAGGCGGCAGATCCGCGCGCCCGACCGCTTTGCAACCAGCACCCGGACTATCTGCACTTCGTACATCGACGCGCAGTGTTCGTGTCAGCCACTGATGGCTCGCGCGTTTGCTCAGCGACCGTCGCGCAGGCGGCTGTGGCGGTAGCCATAGCCGAAATAGATCGCCAACCCGACCAGCGTCCACAGCCCCATCAGCATCCAATTGTGCAGGGTCATCGCCGACAGCAGCGCCAGGCAGCTCAACACCCCGGCGATGCAGATCGGCCAGGCGAACGGAATGCGGAACGGGCGCGGCAGTTCCGGATGGGTGTGGCGCAGGATCAGCACGCCGGCGCAGACGGCGGCGAAGGCGATCAGCGTGCCCATCGAAGTCAACTCGCCCAGCACGTCCAGCGGGAACAACGCCGCCAGCAACGCGATGCCGACGCCGGTGATGACGGTATTGATATGCGGCGTGCGGTACTTGGGATGGATGCGGGTGAAGATCGCGGGCAGCAAGCCATCGCGGGCAATGATCATGAAGATGCGCGGCTGGCCGATGATCATCACCAGCACCACCGATGACAGCCCGATCAGCGCGCCCACTTCCACCACCACGCGCAGCCATGCCAGCTGCGGGTGCGCGGCCACGGCGGTCACCACCGGCTCGTCGGTGCCCAGCAGGGTGTAGGGCACCAGGCCGGTCATCACCGCGGCCATGGCGATGTACAGCACGGTGCAGACCACCAGCGACAGCATCATGCCGATCGGCAGGTCGCGCTGCGGGCGGTGCGATTCCTGTGCCGCCACCGAGACCGCCTCGAAACCGATATAGGCGAAGAACACCATCGCCGCACCGCGCAGCACGCCTTCCATGCCGTACTTGCCCGGACCTTCGTTGGCCGGGATGAAGGGGTGCCAGTTGGCGGTATCCATGTATTTCCAGCCGGCCGCGATCACCAGGATGATCAGTCCCGTCTTGAGGATCACCATCGCCATGTTCATTGCCGAGGACTTGCGGATGCCCACGTAGCACAGCCAGGTCAGCAACAGCACGATGCCGGCGGCCGGCAGGTTGGCGATCGCGCCGGTGGGTTGCAGCTTGGCGTCCAACGGGGCGCTGACCAGGGCGGCGGGCAGATGGATGTCGAAGTGTTCCAGCAGGCTCAGGAAATAGCCGGTCCAGCTGACCGCCACCGCCGAGGCCGAGACGCCGTATTCCAGCACCAGCATCCAGCCGATGAACCAGGCCGCCAGTTCGCCGAAGGTGGCGTAGGTATAGGTGTAGGCGCTGCCGGACACCGGCACCATCGCCGCGAATTCGGCGTAGGCCATCGCGCAGAACGCGCAGCACACCGCGGCCAGCACGAACGACAGCATGATCGCCGGGCCCGCGTGATCGGCCGCGGCCTGGCCGGTGATGACGAAGATGCCGCCGCCGATCACCGCGCCGATGCCCAGGGCGGTCAGCCCCCAGGGACCGAGCGCGCGTTGCAGGCCGAGACCGTCGGCCGCCTCATGGCTGGCCTGCGGGTGTTTGGTGGCCCAGAGTTGCTTGAACATGCAGCGGTTCCTGTTGACTCCCTGCACATGGCGGTGCGGGCGGGTTCGAGATGTGCGGGCTGTTGCGAGGGACTCGCGGTGTCAAATTCCCGCACGCGGAGGTGCGGGCTGTTGCCGAGGACTCGCGGTCAAGCCTTGCGTGCCAGCCGGCTATGGTGGATGCCGTAACCGAAATAGATGCACAGGCCGATGACGGTCCAGCCGACGAATACCTTCCAGTGCTCCTGGAAGGCCTGGAAGAACAGGAACAGGCAGGCCAGTGCGCCCAATGGGCAGATCACCATGGCCAACGGCACCCGGAACGGGCGCGGCAGCTCGGGCTTGGTGAAGCGCAGCACCAGGACGCCGGCGCAGACGGTGGCAAAGGCGAGCAGGGTGCCCATCGAGACCAGTTCGCCCAGCACGTTCAACGGGATCATGCCGGCCAGCAGCGCGGCAACCACGCCGACGAACAGGGTGCCGACGTAGGGCGTGTGGAATTTCGGGTGCACCTTGCCGAACAGCCTGGGCATCAACCCGTCCTTGGCCATGGTGTAGAAGATGCGCGGTTGCGCCATCAGCATCACCAGCACCACCGAGGACAGGCCGGCGATCGCGCCGATCTCCACCGCGGTCTTGAGCCAGGTCAGCTGCGGGTGCGCTTCCAGCGCGGTGGCCACCGGCTTGGCGGTGCCGAGCTGGGTGTAGGGCAGCAGCCCGGTCAGCACCGCACAGACGATGATGTAGATCACCGTGCAGATCGCCAGCGACACCAGGATGCCGATCGGCATGTTCTTCTGCGGATCCTTGGTTTCGCCGGCCGAGGTCGAGACCGCGTCGAAACCGATATAGGAGAAGAACACGATGGACGCCGCGCGGAACACCCCGTCCCAGCCGAACTGGCCAGGGCCAGTGTTTTCCGGGATGAAGGGGTGCCAGTTCGCCGGGTCGATATAGGCGATGCCGAAGCCGACGAACAGGCAGATCACCACCACCTTGATCGCCACCACGATCGCATTGGCGAACGCCGACTGGGTGACGCCTACGTAGCACAGCATGCTCACTGCAGCGACGATCAGTACCGCTGGCAGGTTGATGATGTTGCCGGAGCTGACGAAGCCGTGCCCGTCCCAGGTCAATGGCGCGCCAGCCAGCTCTGCCGGAAACGGCAGCCCCAGCGTGCCGGTCAGGAAACTGATCAGGTAGGCCGACCAGCCCACCGCGACGCTGGAGCCGGCGAACAGATATTCCAGCACCAGGCACCAGCCGATGAACCAGGCAATGCCTTCGCCCAGCGTGGCGTATGAATACGAGTAGGCGCTGCCGGAGACCGGCATCATCGCGGCGAATTCGGCGTAGCACAGGCCGGCGAAGGCACAGGCGATGCCGGCAAAGACGAAGGACAGCATCACCGCCGGGCCGGCATGGTTGGCCGCGGCCTGGCCGGTCAGCACGAAGATGCCGGCGCCGATCACCGCGCCGATGCCGAGCATGATCAGGTGCTTGGCGGTGAGGGTCCGTTGCAGCGTGGCTTCGCCCTGCAGGCTGCCTTCGACCGGCTCGCCCGCATCGACGTGTCCAGCGGGCTCGATCGGTTTGACCCTCAACAGAGACTTCAGCATTCGGTACATCCCCAAGTGGCAAAGCCAAGGCGCTGGCGCCCGGGCGAAGGTGTGCGCCGCGTCCCGAGCGGACAGGCAAGCGGCCTACCTTGCCAAAGCTACACGCTCACGACAAGCGCGTACGCAGCATGAATGGCGATAATGGTGCCTGGCCCACGCGCAACCGAGAACGACAGATGGTGGATGCAACCCTGCGGCAGCAACTGGCTGCCTACCGCACGCGCTGGCCGGACGAGGCCGTGGTGGCCGAGCAGTTCGCACAGTTGCTGGACGATGCCACAGATCCATTCGTGCGCGAGCGTGTCGAAGGTCATTTCACCGGCTCGGCCTGGGTGGTCAGCGCCGATGGCAGTCGCACCCTGTTGACCCATCACCGCAAGCTGCAGCGCTGGCTGCAACTGGGCGGGCACGCCGATGGCGACCGCGACCTGGCCCAGGTCGCGCTGCGCGAAGCGGAAGAAGAATCCGGTTTGCCCGGTCTGAGGCTGGCGGATGCGGATCTATTCGATCTGGACCGTCACTGGATCCCGGCCCGCGGCGAGGTGGCAGGCCACTGGCACTACGATGCGCGCTACGTGGTGGTGGCTGGCGCGGACGAAGACTTCGAAGTCAGCGAGGAATCGCTGGCCCTGGCCTGGCGCCCGATTGCCGAGCTGCTTGCCGAGCCGCAGCTGGATCCGTCGCTACGGCGCATGGCCGAGAAGTGGGTGGCTCGAAGCGTGTGATGGGGGCTGGGGGAGTGCGCCCTCATCCGCCCTGCGGGCACCTTCTCCCGCAAGCGGGAGAAGGGAGCACCTGAGCACCGGACGACCTGCTCTATCTTCTCCCGCTTGCGGGAGAAGGTGGCGCAACGCGCCGGATGAGGGTGATCGTGCACCACTCTGCCGCACCTGAGCACCGGACGACCTTCTCTATCTTCTCCCGCGTGCGGGAGAAGGTGGCGCAAAGCGCCGGATGAGGGCGCTCTTGCACCAACAGCTCAATACAAAACCCGCGTCCGCAAGGTCCCTTCGATCAACGCCAGCCCGTCCTTCAACGCGGCGGCCTGCGCCTCGCTGGCGCTGACGTCGATCACCACGTAGCCGACCTTGGGATCGGTACGCAGGAACTGGCCGTCGATGTTGACGTTGTGGCGCGAGAACAGTTCGTTGATCCTGGACAGCACACCCGGCACGTTGCGGTGGATGTGCAGCAGGCGCAGGCTATCGGCATGCTCGGGAAGCGTCACTTCCGGGAAATTCACCGCCGACAGGGTGCTGCCGTTGTCGCTGTAGCGCACCAGCTTGGCGGCGACTTCAATCCCGATATTGTCCTGCGCTTCCAGCGTGCTGCCGCCCACGTGTGGGGTCAGGATCACGTTGTCGTGCGCGGTCAACTTCGATTCGAACGCATCGCCATTGCCCTTGGGCTCGATCGGGAACACGTCCACCGCCGCGCCGCCGATCTGGCCGGAGGTGAGCGCCGCATCCAGCGCGTCGATGTCGATGACGGTGCCGCGCGAGGCGTTGATCAGGTGCGCGCCGGGCTTCATGCGGGCGATTTCGGCCGCGCCGATCATGTCCTTGGTGGACGGGGTTTCCGGCACGTGCAAGGTGACCACGTCCGAGCGCGCCAGCAGGTCGTCCAGGTCGATGGCAGCGCGTGCATTGCCCAGCGACAGCTTGGTCTCGATATCGTGGAAGATCACCTGCATCCCTAACGCTTCGGCCAGCACGCCGACCTGGGTACCGATATGCCCGTAGCCGACGATGCCCAGCACCTTGCCGCGCGTTTCGTGGCTGCCGGCGGCCGATTTCGACCAGCCGCCGCGATGGCACTCGGCATTCTTCTGCGGGATGCCGCGCAGCAACAGGATCGCTTCGGCGATGACCAGTTCGGCCACGCTGCGGGTATTGGAGTAGGGCGCGTTGAACACCGGAATGCCGGCCAGCTCGGCCGCGTCCAGGTCCACTTGGTTGGTGCCGATGCAGAAGCAGCCCACCGCGATCAGGCGCTTGGCGTGCGCCAGCACCTGCGCGCTCAGCTGCGTGCGCGAGCGGATGCCGACGATGTGCGCGTCGGCGATGCGGGCGATCAACTCGTCTTCCGGCAACGACTTGGCATGCAATTCGATCTGCGAATAACCGGCGGCGCGGAACACATCCACCGCGGTCGGGCTGATGCCTTCCAGCAACAGCACGCGGATGTCCTGCTTGGGAAACGAGGTTTTCTTCGGCGACATGGGGGAGCGCAATGCAGCAATCGGGTCGGCAACTATGCCAGATGAGGTGCACGATGGGGCGCTCGCAACGCACGGTTCTCCCTTCCGCAGCCCTTGTGCCGCAACGGTTTCAGCTGAATCCAACGCATCGTTGCCGGCCTGCGGCGCGGCTGGACGAGGCCGGCGCACGCTGGCACGCTGTGCGGTTCCTATCCGCAGCGCCGCGTGCCATGACCGATCCCCGCATCCTTTCGTTGCAACAGGCCGTGCCGGCGTTGCGTTTGAAGACCGAGCCGGCCGACCTGGAACATTACGGCCGCGACTGGACGCGCCGCTGGACGCCCAACCCGCTGGCCATCGCGCTACCGGGATCGGTCGATGAAGTGCAGGCGGTGATGCGCTGGGCCAACGCGCAAGGCGTGGCGGTGGTGCCCTCGGGCGGCCGTACCGGGTTGTCCGGTGGTGCGGTGGCGGCCAACGGCGAGCTGGTGCTGAGTCTGGAACGTCTGAACAAGCCGCTGGACTTCAACGCGGTGGATCGCACGCTCACCGTGCAGGCCGGCATGCCGCTGGAAGCGGTGCACAACGCCGCACGCGAGCATGGCCTGATCTATCCGGTGGACTTTGCCGCGCGAGGTTCGTGCTCGATCGGCGGCAACATCGCCACCAATGCCGGCGGGATTCGGGTGATCCGCTACGGCAATACGCGCGAGTGGGTGGCCGGTTTGAAGGTGGTCACCGGCGCCGGCGAGCTGCTGGAGCTCAACAACGCGCTGGTGAAAAATTCCAGTGGCTACGATTTTCGCCACCTGCTGATCGGCTCCGAGGGCACGCTGGGCATCGTGGTCGAGGCGACCTTGCGGCTGACCGATCCGCCGCCGCCCAGCAATGTGATGTTGCTGGCGCTGCCCTCGTTCGATGTGCTGATGCAGGTGTTCGCCGCCTTCCGCGCGCAGCTGCGCCTGGAGGCCTTCGAATTCTTCACCGACCGCGCGCTGGAACACGTGCTGGCGCATGGCGCGCAGGCGCCGTTCGCCGAGGTGCATCCGTATTACGTGGTCACCGAATTCGCGGTGGGCGATCAAGCGCAGGAAGCGGCCGCGATGGCGGCGTTCGAGACCTGCATGGAGCAGGGCTGGGTCAGCGATGGCGTGATCAGCCAGAGCGATGCGCAGGCCGCGCAGCTGTGGCGCCTGCGCGAGGGCATCACCGAGGCGGTGGCACGCTATACGCCCTACAAGAACGACGTGTCGGTGCGGATCTCGGCCATGCCGGCATTCCTGGCCGAAACCCAGGCCTTGCTCGGCGAGGCCTATCCGCATTTCGACGTGGTGTGGTTCGGCCATATCGGCGATGGCAACCTGCACATCAATGTGCTCAAGCCCGATGCCACCAGCCAGGCCGAGTTCGTGGCGGCCTGCGACCAGGTCACCAAGCTGCTGGCGCAGGCGCTGCAGCGCTTCGGTGGCAGCATCTCGGCCGAGCACGGCATCGGGTTGGTCAAGAAGCCGTACCTGTGGAGCACTCGCTCCGGCGCGGAGATCGCATTGATGCGTGGCATCAAACATGTGCTCGACCCCCATCTTTTGCTGAATCCCGGCAAGCTGTTCGAGATGGACGATGCGCCCGCCGGCGCGCACGCCGGTTAGTCTCTCCGGACCTTCACATGGAAACGACACGCCGATGATGCGCCCACTTGTGTTTTGTGCATTGACCCTGCTGCCGCTGGCGGCGTTTGCTTCCAGCCTGGCTGGCACCTCGGCCGGTGCCTCGTCGGCCGGCTCGTCCAACAGCAGTAGCTCCGGCGACGACAAGGTTGTGGCCGATGCGCGCGAAGACGCGGCCGGCTTCGTCGCCAGCAACGGCGCCATCCGGGGCGCACGTCTGGAAGCGGCGCTGCTGCATCTGCGCACGCGCAGCGATGCAGCGCGCCTGGCCAGCGACCTGGAACTGGCGCAGTCCATCCTGGCGCAGTGAGTCCACGCCGACGCGGCGGGTGGTGGTTGGCCGCGGCGATCGTCGCGGCCGCACAGCTTGATGCCGCCGCCGCGCCGGTCTCGCGGATCGACATCGTGGCGTCGGTGTCGGAACCGGCCGACCGCGCGGCCAGCGATGCGCTGGTGCAGCAGGTGATCCAGCGCCTGCCGTTGCGCTTGGCCGAGCGTCTGAGGGCGCCGATCACCTTGCAGTGGCGCGACGATTTGCCGGCCCAGGTGCATGGCCGTGCCATCGGCCAGCGCATTCTGCTCGACCGCGCCTTGTTGCAAGCATGGCGCGCGCAGCCGGCCAGTGCGCGCCGCGATGTCGCGGCACCGCCCACGCGCGCCGCCATGGCGGCCTTGGTGCACGAGTTGGCGCATGTGCTCGACCGTAGCAGTGGCAGCGCCTTGTCGCGCGATCCGCGGTTGCGCGACCTGGCCGGCTGGCAGGTGCGTCCCTGGCGCATCGGACGTGGCGCCAACCGCTTCAGTGATCGCAGCCCCGACGACTACGAGCGGCATAGCCCGGCCGAGTTCGTCGCGGTCAATCTGGAACATTTCGTGCTGGACCCGGACTACGCCTGCCGGCGTCCTGCGCTGGCGGCGTGGTTCTCGCAACAGCTGGGTCCGCCGCAGGCTGCCGCGTCATGCGCGCTTGCGCTACCGTATCTGCAGGCCGACAACGATGCCGGTGCGATGTCCTTGCTGACGCTGGACCCGGCGCGCGTCTACGCGGTGGACTACCTGCTCGCCGAAGGTAACGAACAGCCGATGAGCCGCTGGGGCCACAGCATGCTGCGGCTGGTGATCTGCGCGCCCGGCCGTGCGCCCGGGCCGGCGTGCCGGCTGGACCTTCAGTACCACCGCGTGCTGTCGTTCCGCGCCTTCGTTGGCGATGTGCAGATTTCCAGCTGGCGCGGGCTCACTGGCTCGTATCCCTCCCGCCTGTTCGTGCTGCCGTTGAACCAGGTGGTGGACGAATACACCAAGGTGGAACTGCGCGCGCTGTCGTCGGTGCCGTTGGCGTTGACACCGGCGGAGATCGCCGCGCTGCTGACGCGTGCGGCGCAGGTGCACTGGAGTTACGACGGGCGCTATTACTTCATCAGCAACAACTGTGCGGTGGAAACCTACAAGCTGCTGCACGACGGCGTGCCGCGTCTGGCCGCCGCCGGCCTGTCGTCAATCACTCCGCGCGGCGTGCGCCAGCGCCTGCGGCGCGCCGGCATTGCCGACATGAGCGTGCTGGAGGACCGTGCCCAGGCCACGCGGCAGGGCTATTACTTCGAGTCGGCGGCGGCGCATTACCAGGCCATGTTCGATGTGCTCCGGCGCGGGCTGCCGGTGCCGCAGACCAGCGTTGAGCAATGGCTGGACGCGCAACCGGATGCACGTGCGCAGTGGTTCGATCGTGGCGGCCTGCGCGAAACCGCAGCGGCCTTGTTACTGGAGCAGGCCGCGTTGCGGCGCCAGGAGTTGCTGGCGCGCGATGCCCTCAAACGCCTGCTGCAAGCGGGCGGGATGGGGCGCGAAACAGTGCAGGGGCAGCTGCAGTCGCTGTTCGCGCGCGACGCGCAACTCAGTCGTCCCGCGATCCTGTTGGGACGCACTGGATACGGCTTGCCGCAGCCAGACGAGCAACAGCAACTGAGCGCGCGCGTGGCGCAGGACAGCGATGTGCTGGTCGGTGGCTGGAAGCAGCTGCAGCGTCTGGGCCGCCAGCACTTGCCGGCCAACCTGCGCAGTGGATTGGAGCGGGGCGAGGCGAATGTGGCGCGTTTGCGCACGCGCCTGCGTGTGCTCGCGCGCGGCGATGCGGACGCCGACAACGTGCAGCCGGACATGCGCATGCCTGTGCAGGTGCAATAGCCGACCGGGCTACGCGAAGGGGGCGCGGCACGAGCGCCTCTCCCACGCGGGCGCGGGCCGGGGCGCGGAGCGGGGGGGAATAGTGCGTCGGTGATTCACCTCTGACGACGCGTGGCGACGCGTTTATCGTCGCGGCCACTGACAGTTCTCTGCGGCGCATCTGCCCCTACAGAGCACTTTCCCCTCCATGAAGGAGGGCAATGTCCCGGCGGGAGAAGGAAGAACTGCAGTCCTTCGTTCGCCCGCAGCGGCAAGCCCCTCTCCCGCCGGGGCGAGAAGGCACGGGTTGCGCGCCACTGGCGCGCGTGCCTTGGAGCGCCCGCGCTGCGAGTGCGGGCCGGGGCGCAGAGCGGGGGTTGGGGTGAGGGTATGGGGCGAAGCTATCGTGTAGGTCCAACTGCACGAGACTTCGTCCTTACCGTCATCCGGCGCTACGCGCCACCTTTCCCCGTAAAGGGGGCCAATGTCCCGAGGGGTGAAGGGATACCTCAGCCGGCGGGTTGCAGATCCGCTTGCATCGCGTACTGGCGCAGCCATTGGCTGATGTGCGCATCGTTGCGGTACTGCTGCATCAGCTTGGCCAGACGTGCCGGCGCTGGTGTGCAGAATTGCGTAACTGCCACTTCGATCTCGTGGCGGCGATCGGCGTCGTAGGGTTCTTCGCCAGCGAAATGCACGCAGGTGTCGTAGTCGTCCACCAACGCACGCACGTCGTCGGGCATGCCGCACAGGCCGGCCGGGTGCTGCAGCCATTCTTCCTCCACCTTGGGATCGGTGCAGGTTGCCGCAGCCGGCGCCGACGCGAGCGTCGGTGCCGGTCTGGCGGTGCAGGCAGCCAGCAGCCCCAGCGACAGGGCTGCGAGCAGGCGCCGCATCAGTCGGCGCGGCCGGCGAACTCGCCGGTGGTGGTGTTGACCAGCACGCGTTCGCCGTTGCTGATGTACTCGGGCACCATGATTTCCATGCCGGTATTGAGCTTGGCCGGCTTCGGGCGCTTGGTGGCGGTGCCGCCCTTGAGCTCGGGCGGGGTTTCCACCACTTCCAGCGTCACCGTCTGCGGCAGTTGCACCGCCACCGGCTGGTCGTCGATCACCTGCACGTAGATGCCGGTCAGGCCATCGGTGATGTAGCCGGCATCGTTGCCGATCACATCCGCATCCAGCGTGTAGGGAGTGAAGTCTTCGTCGTCCATGAACACGAACGCCTCACCGTCCTTGTACGAGAAGGTGGACTGGCGGCGCAGCAGCTCGACTTCCGGCAGGTTGTCGTCGGCATCGAAGCTGGCATCCAGCTTTGCGCCGCCGGGCACGCTGTACATGATGAAGCGGAAACGCACGTTGCCGCCGCGCCCCTGCGGCGAGCTGCGTTCGATGTCGCGGATCTGATAAATGCCGCCGTTGTATTCGACGACGTTGCCTTTCTTGATGTCGTTGGCTTTCATGGGTTGAGTTGGAGATTAGGGATTGGGGATTTGGGATTTGGGATTGGCGAAAACAGGATTGCGGGAGGCGGGAAGGGGACGGCGTTCTTGCTGTGACCAATCCCCAATCCCGAATCCCCAATCCCGGCTACTTGGATGCCAACCGCACGCCGCCGTCCAGGCGGATCACTTCGCCGTTGAGATAGCGATTGCGCAGAATGAAGGCGACGGTGTCGGCGTATTCGTCGGGTCGGCCCAGGCGCGAGGGGAACGGGATCGCCGCGGCCAGCGATTGCTGTACCGCTTCGGGCATGCCATCGACCATCGGGGTCCAGAACACGCCGGGGGCGATCGTCATCACGCGAATGCCGAAGCGGGCCAGCTCGCGCGCCATCGGCAGGGTCATGCCGACCACGCCGCCCTTGCTGGCGGCATACGCGGCTTGGCCGATCTGGCCCTCGTAGGCGGCCACCGAGGCGGTGTGGATGATCACCCCGCGTTCGCCATCCTCGCTGGCGGCGTTTTGCTGCATGACATCGGCCGCGGCCTTGGCGACATTGAAGCTGCCGACCAGATTGACCAGCACGGTGTTGCGGAAGGTCGCCAGCGGCATCGGCGCTTCCTTGCCCAGCACGCGGCCAGCGCCCAGGATGCCGGCGCAGTTCACCACCAGATTCAGTCCGCCCAATGCCTGTGCGGCCTGCGCGATGTTGGCCGCCACCTGCGCTTCATCGGTCACATCCGTGGCGAAGTAGTGCGCGTTGCCGGCACCCAGCAGCGCAAGCGCCGCGTCGGCCTTGTCGGCATTGACGTCGAACAGGGCCACCTTGCCGCCATCGGCAACGATGCGCTGCGCCACTGCCAGGCCGAGCCCGGACACGCCACCGGTAATGACGGCGCAGGTTTCAGCTGACTTCATACATGTTGTCCCTCCCAGGAGAACGCGCATTCTAGCCGAGTGCGATGTGCTGCCGCCTAGCTGCGACGGGGGGCGAGGCAGCTAGCGATCGCGCGCGGCAGCGATGAAGGCCGGGTCGTTGACGAGCGCGCCGATCAGTTTCTGTACGGCGGTGCCGTAGTTATCGGTCGCGGCAGAGACTGCGACGGCACCGATGAAGGAGGCCTCCCACTGATGCTCGATGGCGAGTTCACGGTCATAGGCGACGTGGCCATCGCGCAGCACGACGAACCGGGCAGCCAGCTGGGCCCGTCCGGTCCTGACGCCCGCCGCGTTGACGATGTTTCTGGTCAGGGTTCCTCGCAGCTCTGCCGCGTTGCCCGCCGATAATGCCCGGCCGGTGCGCAGTTCATCGATCAGCGCATCGCGAAGATAGCCTGCGTACGTGCCATCGCCGCCGCTTTTGAGCGGATTGCCGCGCAGGCTCAGGGAATGGTTCTCGACGCCGGCCGCTGCCCCGAAGCTGCCGACCTTGAGGGCGAGCGGTTGACGAAGCAGTGCCGCGCTGTTGTCGATGCCCGGTTGATACCTGGGCGCTTGCAGGGAAACGCAGGCCGGCAGCAGGAGGCAGAGCAGGACCACGATGAGAATCCGACTGGCCCGGCTCATGCGGCGGGATCCGCAAATGCGCCTTGTGCGGCGAGAGTATTCAGCGCATTGAAGACCAGTTGATCGACCACGACATTCGCAGCCTCCGCCGGTGTCCTGGCTGGCAATCCCGCCGGGCCGGCCTTGTTGCCGATGGTGGTGTGAAGTGCGTGCTTGACGGTGGCCTGGATGGTCTTGCCGGCGCGCGTGTAACTTGCGGTGCAGACATAGCCATCGGTGACCATGCTGCCAGCCAGGCCGAGGGTCAGACCGGTCCCGAATCCCTTCGCCGCTGCCGCATCGGTGAGCGGGACGTTGTCGATGACGACGCGCAACTGCCCGGCGTTGGGCGCATTGCCGTCGATCTGCCCAAACTGGTGCGATTGCGCCACCGCTGCAATCACGCGGCTGCGCATGGCTTCGGTCGCGCGCGCGTTGGCGCTGCCCTTGGTACGGAACTCGAACAGCACCAGCACCGGCGCAGGAGCGCGTGGCGCGGTGAACTGATCCTGGGCCACGACCGGCAGTGCCGGATCGACATAGGACTTCATGGTGAGGCATGCACTCAGCGATGCACACATGAGCAGTGCCGCCACCGCGCGCAATGCGCGCAGTCCAGTCTTCGAACGCATCACGATGTCCCCTTGCAGAAGCGCACCCGTCCATTCGGGTGGCGCGCTTTTATGCGGCATCCGTCACAAAAAGTAAAGACCGCCTGCGGGTGGGGCCGGCTACGCGCGACTGGCGCGCCATGGGGAGCGGTCGTCGGCTGAGCGTGGCTGGCGCGCCCGGAGCCCGGGTGTACGCAGGAAGTCCGCGCACCGACTGCGTTGGCCTGGCGGCGGTGCAGTCGGTGCCTCGGTCGTCCTAGGCCGCGGCCAGTGCCTTGCCGACCTTGCTGCCGGTGTCGCGCCCGAGCAGTTGCGCCAGCCAGCGGCCGGTGCGGGCGAGGGCGGGCAGGTCGATGCCGGTGGACATGCCCAGGCCATGCAGCAGGTACACCACATCCTCGCTGGCGACGTTGCCGCTGGCGCCCTTGGCGTACGGGCACCCGCCGGCGCCGGAGACGGCGGCATCGACCACGCGCACGCCTTCCTCAAGGCAGGCGGCGATATTGGCCAGCGCCTGGCCATAGGTATCGTGGAAATGCACGGCCAGGGCCTGCATCGGCACCTGCTGCGCCACCGCGGCCAGCATCTGCTGCGCCTTGCGCGGCGTGCCGACCCCGATGGTGTCGCCCAGCGAGATCTCATAGCAGCCCAGCGCGTACAGCCGTTGCGCCACATCCACCACGTCGGCCACCGGCACCTCGCCCTGGTAGGGGCAGCCGAGCGCGGTGGAGACATAGCCGCGCACACGCACGCCATCGATGGCGGCCTGCTCCAGGATCGGGCGAAACCGTTCGATCGACTCATCGATGCCGGCATTGGTGTTGGTGCGGTTGAACGTCTCCGACGCGGCCGTGAAGACCGCCACCTCGCGCGCCCCGGCGGCCTGCGCGCGGGTATAGCCCTGCAGGTTCGGCACCAGCACCGGGTAGGCGATGCCAGGCGCTTGGGTGATGCCGGCGAACACGTCGGCGGCGTCGGCCAGTTGCGGCACCCAGCGTGGGCTGACGAAACTGGTGGCTTCGATGGTGCGCAGGCCGGTGGCCGACAATCGATCGATCAGCGCGATCTTGTCGGCGGTGGCGATCGGTTGCGCCTCGTTCTGCAGTCCATCGCGTGGGCCCACTTCGACGATGCGGACGAAGTCGCTCATGCGGTCCGGTCGCCGTGCAGGTTGCTGCAGGCGAGGTCGACATGGTCGAACGCGCTCACGCCACGCTCTCCGGCACCCAGGCGGGAGCGCGCTTGTCCAGGAACGCGCCAAGGCCTTCCTGGCCCTCCGGCGACACGCGCAGGCGGGCGATCCAGGCCGCGTTGGCGGCATCGATGGCATCGCGGTCGGCGGGCGGCATGACCGAGCGCACCAACGCCTTGGCATGGCTGGCGGCCAGCGGCGCGGCGGCCAGCAGCAGGCGAACCTGGCGTTCCACCGCTGTATCCAGTTGATCGGCCGCCACCAGTTGGTGCAACAAGCCCAGTAACTGCGCGGTGCCGGCATCGAAGATTTCGGCGGTGGCGAACCAGCGCCGCGCCTGGCGCGCACCGATGGCGGCAATGACATACGGCGAGATCACCGCCGGCAACAGCCCCAGCTTGCTTTCGGTCAGGCCGAAGCGCGCCTCGGTGCAGCCGATGGCGATATCGCAACAGGCCACCAGGCCCACGCCACCACCGAAGGCCGCCCCATTGACCCGCGCGATGGTGGGCTTGGGCAGTTCGTCCAGCGTGCGCATCAGTCGCGCCAGCGCCAGTGCATCGGCGGCATTCTCTGTTTCGCTGGCACCGGCCATGCCGCGCATCCAGTTCAGGTCCGCGCCGGCGGAAAACGCAGCGCCGGCACCGGTCACCACCACCACGCGGATCTGCGGCGCGCTGCCGGCCTGCAGCAAGGCCTCGGTGAGCGCCGCAATCAGCGTCGCATCGAAAGCGTTGTGCACCGTGGGGCGGTGCAGGCGCAAGGTGCGGACCGGTCCCTGGTCCTCGACGATCAAGCCGGTGTCCTGCATTGCGTACGTCCATGAATGGGATGCGAACCATCATAGCGGCACGGGTCGCCGCAGCCATGACGCGGTGCGTCGATGCTAGAATTGAGAACCATTCCTATCAATCAGGCCGTCTTTGTGACGTTGTCCGACATGCCCCTGCATTGCGCCGCCATCGTGGATTCCGTGGAGGATCGCCTCCCCAACGACACGATCGCACGGCGCCTGCGTGAGCTCGGTTTTGTCGCGGGCGAGGAAGTCACCGTGCTGGCGACCGGGCCGGTGGGCCGCGAGCCGCTGCTGGTGCAGGTGGGCTATACGCGCTTTGCCCTGCGCCGCAGCGAAGCGGCACGGGTGCAGGTGCGGCAGGACGGAGCATCGGCATGAACGCGGCAGTGGTTCCCTTGCGTCTGGCGTTGGTGGGCAATCCCAACAGTGGCAAGACCGCGCTGTTCAATCAGCTGACCGGCAGCCGCCAGAAGGTAGCCAACTACACCGGGGTCACCGTCGAGCGCAAGGAAGGCCACTTCCGTGCGCCGTCCGGACGCGATTTCGCGGTGCTGGATCTGCCCGGTGCCTACAGCCTGCAGCCGGCCAGCCTGGACGAGGCGATCACCCGCGACCTGTGCCGCGGCTTCTATCCCGGCGAACCGGCACCGGACGTGCTGGTCTGCGTGATGGACGCGACCAATCTGCGCCTGCACCTGCGCTTTGCGCTGGAGCTGCGCGAACTGGGCCGGCCGATGATCGTGGCATTGAACATGGTCGATGCCGCGCAGCGACGCGGCATCGTCATCGACCTGCCGGCGCTGGAACAGGCGCTGGGCGTGCCGGTGGTGGAAACCGTGGCGGTGCGGCGCGGTGGCGCCAAGGCCCTGGTGGAACGGCTCGACACGCAGGCGGCCAGCCTGGCCGCGCCGACCGCCGCGCCCCCGGCCGATGGCAACTACCACGCGCAGGTGCGGCAGATCCTGAGCGCGGCGGTGACCATGCCCACGCGCACCTCGCGCGTGGACGACGCGCTGGACCGCTGGCTGCTGCATCCGGTCTGGGGGCTGGTGACGCTGGCGGTGGTGATGTTCCTGATCTTCCAGGCGGTGTACGCCTGGGCCACCCCAGTGATGGACCTGATCGATGCCGGCACCGCGATGCTGGGCGAGTGGGTGGGCACCACCTTGCCGGAAGGCCCGCTCAACAGCCTGCTCAAGGACGGCATCATCGCCGGCCTGGGCGGGGTGATCGTGTTCCTGCCGCAGATCCTGATCCTGTTCGCCTTCATCTTGGCGCTGGAAGAATCCGGCTACCTGCCGCGCGCCGCCTTCCTGCTCGACCGCATGATGGCGGCGGCCGGCTTGTCCGGGCGCTCGTTCATTCCGTTGCTGTCGAGTTTTGCGTGTGCGGTGCCGGGCATCATGTCCACCCGCAGCATCCAGGACCCGCGCGACCGGCTGGCCACCATCATGGTCGCGCCGCTGATGACGTGTTCGGCGCGCCTGCCGGTATACGCGCTGCTGATCGGTGCCTTCATTCCGCAGAAGACCGTCTGGGGCATCTTCAACCAGCAGGGGCTGGTGCTGTTCGGTCTGTATGCCGCCGCCATTGTCAGTGCATTGGTGGTGTCGTGGACGATGAAGAAGTGGCGGCGCGACAAGAGCGAGCATCCGCTGATGCTGGAGCTGCCGTCCTACCGTGTGCCGCACCTGCGCGACCTGGCGCTGGGGTTGTGGGAGCGCGCCTGGATCTTCCTCAAGCGCGTGGGCGGCATCATCCTGGCGCTGACCATCCTGTTGTGGTTCCTGCTCTCGTTCCCGGCGGCGCCAGCCAATGCCACCTTGCCGGCGATCGACTACAGTTTCGCCGGCCGCATCGGCCACGCGATGGCGGTGTTCTTCGCACCGCTGGGCTTCAACTGGCAGATCTGCATCGCGCTGATTCCCGGCCTGGCCGCGCGCGAAGTGGCGGTGGCCTCGCTGGCCACGGTGTATGCGCTGTCGGCCGCCGATGACGATGCCGCCGCACAGGCCCTGTCGCCGCTGATCAGCGATGGCTGGTCGCTGGCCACCGCGCTGTCGCTGCTGGTCTGGTACATCTACGCGCCGATGTGCATCTCCACGCTGGCCACGATCAAGCGCGAAACCAATTCGTGGAAGCAGATGACCGTCAGCGCGGTGTACCTGTTCGCGCTGGCCTACCTGGCCTCGCTGGTGACCTACCAGCTGGCGGTCGCGCTCGGGGCTGGCTGAGGTGGACCTGTCGCTCACCCTGCAATACCTGGTCATCGCCGTCGCGGTGCTGCTCAGCCTGTGGGTGGTGATGAAGAAGCAGTTCCCCGGCACCTTGCGCCGTCTGCGCGGTGCGTTTGCGCTCGCATTGCTGCGCGCGGGCCGGCCGGCCTGGATGCACGCACTCGGCCGCCGCATCGCGCCGCCGGCCACCCAGGGGGGCGCGTCCTGCGGTGGTTGCGACAATTGCGGCCCGACGCCGCCGCGCAAGCACTGACGCACGCAAGCTCGGCTACACTTGCCTGGCCGCAGGACGCGGCATCACAGGGGGTTGGAAATGCGTTTGCTGGTGTTGCTGGCGATCCTGGCCGCGGTGGCCGGGCTGTACAACTACGGCGGTAACTCGCTGGACGAAAAGCAGGTGCGCGATTTCTACGCCGCCCAGGACAAGGCGATGATGGGCCAGGACGGCGAGGCCCTGTGCAAGATGACGGCGCCGGACTTCGAAATGGTGGTCCTGTACCGCATGGATTCCCACCAGAAGCGCGAGACCACCAGCCGCGCCAAGTACTGCAAATCCAACGGCGAATGGGCGCAGGTGCTGAGCCAGATGCGGCATGTGGCAGAGCCGGAAGAACTGATCGACTACAAGCAGACGATCACCAAGATCGAGATCGCGCCCGACGAGCAGTCGGCACTGGTGGAAACGCGCGCCACGCTCGGCCTGCCGGGCATGCGCATGACCTTCCGCTCGCGCGACAAGCTGATCCGCAAGCGTTGGAAAACGCTGATCGCGCGTAGCGAAGGCACCGCCTGGGTTGGGCCGGCGTATCAATAGGTGCCCGCAAGAACGGCGAGGTCCGGTGGTTCGCCTGATGCCGCCGACAGGTGCCGGCGATGCCAACGCACGTTGCAGTGCACAGCACCTGCGCAGCGGCCGTTGGGTATGCTTGCGCCATGACCACTTCCTTCCAGATCTCCCGACGTGCGCAGGCGCTGACCAGTTCGGCGATTCGCGAAATTCTCAAGGTGACAGAACGCCCGGAGGTCATTTCCTTCGCCGGTGGCCTGCCATCGCCGGCCACCTTTCCGGTGGAGCGCATGCGCGCGGCCAGCGACCAGGTGTTGCGCGATGCGCCGCAGGCCGCGTTGCAATATGGCCCGACCGAAGGCTATGCGCCGCTGCGCGAGTGGGTGGCTGCGCGGCTGAGCCGCGATGGCGCGAGCATCCGGCCCAGCCAGGTGCTGATCACCACCGGTTCGCAGCAGGGCCTGGATCTGCTGGGCAAGGTGTTCATCGACGAAGGCAGCAAGGTGTTGGTGGAGACGCCGAGCTATCTCGGCGCACTGCAGGCGTTTTCGCTGTTCCAGCCCAGCTTCGTCGGGATGCCCTCGGACGAGGAGGGCGTGGTGGTGGATGCGCTGGATCCGGCCCTGCTGGCCGATGCATGCTTTCTGTATTGCCTGCCCAATTTCCAGAATCCTACCGGCCGCCGTCTGCCGCTGGCCCGGCGCCAGGCGTTGGTGGAGCGTGCCGCGCAGGCCGGCGTACCGGTCGTCGAAGACGATCCGTACGGCGAGCTGTACTACAGCGGTGAGCCGTTGCCTAGTCTGTTGTCGATGAACCCCGACGGCGTCGTCTACATGGGCTCGTTCTCCAAGGTGCTGGCGCCCGGTTTGCGGCTGGGGTACGTGGTGGCGCCGGAGGCGGTACTGGGCAAGCTGATCCAGGCCAAGCAGGCCGCCGATCTACATACGCCATCGTTCACCCAGCGCGTGGTGTACCAGACCCTGCAGGACGATTTTCTCGACACCCACATCCCGCAGATTCGCGCGCTCTACGCACGCCAGTGCAGCCTGATGCTGGAGGCACTGGACCGGCACTTCCCGGAACAGGTGCAATGGAACCGGCCCGAAGGCGGGATGTTCCTGTGGGTGAGCCTGCCGCCGGGGCTGGATGGCACAGCGCTGCTGGCGCGGGCCATCGCACGCAACGTGGCCTTCGTGCCGGGTGCGCCGTTCTTCGCCACCTTGCCGCAGGCCAACACCTTGCGCCTGTCGTTCGTGACCGTGCCGGCCGAGAAGATCGATGCCGGCATCCAGGTACTTGGCGAGGTGCTGCGCGAGGCCTTGGCCGAGTTGCCAGGGCAGGGCGCGTGACGGCAGTTGCAACGAGCGCGCAGACGCCGGCACTCACGCAGATCGATAGCGTGGCCATTGGCGTGGCGCGCGACTTCAGCCGCCCCGGCACGCGCAGCGCCATCGACAAGCGCGCCGTCCCCGGACCGGTGCGGGTGGGTATCGACGGACTGGACGGTGACGAGCAGGGCGACCGCCGCGTGCATGGCGGGCCGGACAAGGCCATCCACCATTATCCGCGCGACCACTATGCCGCCTGGCGCAGCGAGCTCGGCGCGCATGCATTGCTGGAGGCCGCCGGTGCGTTCGGCGAGAACCTGAGCAGTCGCGGGCTGACCGAAGCCGAGGTCTGCCTGGGAGACCGCTTCGCGCTGGGCACGGCGGTGGTGGAGGTATCGCAAGTGCGCCAGCCATGTTGGAAACTCTCGGACCGCTTCAGCGTGCGCGACATGGCGCGCCGCGTGCAGGACACCGGCCGTACCGGCTGGTATTACCGCGTGCTACAGCCCGGCGTCGTGGCCGCGGGCGATACCCTGGCCTTGCAGGAACGTCCGCATCCGCACTGGTCGCTGTCGCGCCTGCAGCAACTGCTCTACGCGCGCGTGGTGGACGAGGCCGCCATCGCCGAGGTGCTGACGCTGCCGCTGGTGCCGTCATGGCGCACCCTGTTCGAGCGCCGCCTGCAACGCAGCCAGGTCGAAAGCTGGAGCAAACGCCTGGATGGCGTGGAAGATTGAGGGCAGCTGACAACACGGTTGCTTAGAGCAGCTAAAAAAGTAGCGAGCGGTTGTCCATGTGGGCACGGCGGTGCCCGCAATCGGCAGGCCACTTCTCCACTTCGAATGCTGCGCGCCGTCCACACCCACCTGACGACTGCTCGCCGCGTTCTGTAGCCCGCTTCAGTGAGCGGTGCTTGCAGCGCTCGCGCTGATTGCCCTGGTTGATGCAGCTTTTTGGTGGGCTGGCGCTAAACCACCAGCGCACCGCACACCGAACCACCATCGCAACAACGTAGCCCCGCACGCTGCCGCGCCGACACGGCGCACGCACTCCAGCCAGCGCCCGCAGTGCTCTCTTGCAGGCGTGCTCTGCAGCGGCGCGCAATGCGCGCTTACAGCACATCGCCGTACTTTGCACCGCTGCCAGCCCAGCGCATGCATGCACAGTGCAAACGCGCGACCTTCGATTGCCAAGCGATTGATCAACCGCAAACGCAAGTGACGAGTAATCATCCCGCCGTCAGCCCGAGCCCCCAGCCAACTCCCGAAAAGTTCCTGCTACTCGCGGCCTCGGGCTTCTCGACTCCCGACTCCCGACTCCCGAATCCCGACTCCCGACTCCCGACTCCCGAATCCCGAATCCCGAATCCCGAATCCCGAATCCCAGCACCTTGTACAACCCCCGCAGCCTCGCTAGCCTGCGGGCATGACAACGTCTCCTGTAAAAGTGTTGATCCACGGTGCCTCCGGGCGGATGGGCAAGGCCTTGCTGCGCCTGGCGGCCGATGACGAGGCCTTGCAGGTCATCGGGGCAGTGGTGGGGCGCTCGCCAGCGCAGCGGGTGGTGGACGGCGTGCCGTTCTTCGCCGCCAGCGAGCTGGGCGGCGCGCCGGCCTTCGATGTGGCGATCGATTTCAGTTTGCCGCAGGGCTTTGCGCCGATCCTGGCGTTGTGCGCGCAGCGCGGCAAACCGCTGGTGTCCGGTACCACCGGCCTGGACGAGGCGCAGCGCTCGGCATTGCTGGAGGCCGCGCAACAGATCCCGCTGGTGTGGGCCTCCAACTTCAGCCTGGGCGTGGCGGTGCTGACCGAGCTGGTCGAACGTGCCGCCGGTACCCTGCCGGGCTGGGATTGCGACATCGTCGAAGCGCATCACGTGCACAAGCAGGACGCGCCATCGGGCACCGCGCTGACCCTGGGCGAAGCCGCCACCGGCAGCGGCGCGCAGCCGCGCTTTGCCAGCCTGCGTGCCGGCGATATCGTCGGCGAGCATGCGGTGCAGTTCACCGGGCTGGGCGAGCGGGTGGAGCTGGTGCATCGCGCCACCAACCGCGACATCTTCGCGCGTGGTGCGCTGCATGCGGCCAAGCGCCTGATCGGCCGGCCTGCCGGCAGCTATCGGGTGCGCGACCTAGTGCTATAGCGCAGCGCAACCGCGTGTGAACGCACGCCGTGCGTGGCCGCGCATTCATGCGGGAGCGCCGCCGTGCAGGCGCTGGTCTCGCTCGTCAGGCTGGCAAGCCAGGGCACTTGCCATTACAATTCTCGCTTGCCCGAACCAGCGTCGGACCGGTCCCCAGCACCGCGTCCGCGCTTTGCTGCAACCGGAATTTGGCCGGAAGCGCATCGGAGTCCCAGGCAGCCAGAGCGAGACCCCACGTGACCCAACCCGCAATCCTTGTCCTCGAAGACGGCACCGTGTTCGAGGGCGAATCCGTAGGCGCCAACGGGCTTTCCGTCGGCGAAGTGGTGTTCAACACCGCCATGACCGGTTATCAGGAAGTCCTGACCGATCCCTCCTACGCCCGCCAGATGGTCACGCTGACCTATCCGCATATCGGCAATACCGGTTTCACCGACCAGGACGACGAGGCCCGCAAGATCTGGGCTGCCGGCCTGATCGTGCGCGATGTGCCGCGCCGTCCCAGCAGCTGGCGCAGCCAGGTGGCCCTGCCCGAATGGCTGCAGGCACGCGGCGTGGTGGCCATTGCCGGCATCGATACGCGCAAGCTGACCCGTCTGCTGCGCGAAAAGGGCGCGCAGAACGGTGCGCTGATGGCTGGCGAAATCGACGTGGAAAAGGCACTGGAAGCCGCGCGCAAGTTCCCCGGCCTGAAGGGCATGGACCTGGCCAAGGTGGTCTCGACCGAGGCCAGCTACAGCTGGCAGGAAGGGCAGCTGGACTTGAACGCCAATGCATTCGTGCGGGCCGATCTCAAGTACCGCGTAGTGGCATACGACTACGGTGTGAAGATCAATATCCTGCGCATGCTCGCCGAGCGCGGCTGCGATGTCACCGTGGTACCGGCGCAGACCCCGGTGGCCGAGGTGCTGGCGATGAACCCGGACGGTGTGTTCCTGTCCAACGGCCCCGGCGATCCGGAACCTTGCGACTACGCCATCGCAGCGATCAAGGAGTTGGTGGCGAAGAAGGTGCCGACCTTCGGCATCTGCCTGGGCCATCAGCTGCTGGCACTGGCCGCTGGCGCGAA
This sequence comes from Xanthomonas codiaei, assembly GCF_002939785.1. Lineage (GTDB taxonomy): Bacteria > Pseudomonadota > Gammaproteobacteria > Xanthomonadales > Xanthomonadaceae > Xanthomonas > Xanthomonas codiaei. Next base: position 85,923 of record NZ_MDEC01000012.1, on the reverse strand, counting down.
GACGCTGAAGATGACCACCGGCCACCATGGCGCCAATCACCCGGTGCAGGATCTGGACGGCGGGCGGGTGATGATCACCTCGCAGAACCATGGCTTTGCGGTGGACGAAAGCACGCTGCCGGCCAATGTGCGGGTCACCCATCGCTCGCTGTTCGACGGCACCAACCAGGGCATCGCGCTGACCGACGCACCGGCGTTCTCGTTCCAGGGCCACCCGGAAGCGTCTCCCGGACCGCGTGATGTGGGGCCATTGTTCGATCGGTTCACGGCGCTGATGCGGGACCGGGGACCGGGGACCGGGGACCCGGGAAACGCTGGTTGATGGCTTCCCACTTTCGCGAATTGGAAGTGTGGCAACTGTCGATGGCGCTGGCCAAGGCCGTGTATCTACTGGTCGCGGATTTTCCCAAGGAAGAGCGTTACGGTTTGAGTTCGCAGCTTCAGCGTGCTGCCGTCTCCATTCCATCGAATATCGCAGAGGGAAATGCGCGAGCCAGTACACGCGATTACGCCCGATTCGTCTCTCAGGCATGTGGTTCCGCTGCAGAACTGCAAACGCAGTTGATGCTGGCTGGTGATCTAGGCCTGGGCGATCACGAACAGATCAAAAATACGCTCGACGTTTGCGAGCGAGTCGACAAAATGCTGCGCCGTCTTCATCAGGCGCTTTCCGCCAAGCTTGACCCCGGGTCCCCGGTCCCGGGTCCCCGGTCCCGGAGTTGATTCATGCCAAAGCGCACCGACCTTAAAACCATCCTCATCATCGGCGCTGGCCCGATCGTCATCGGCCAGGCCTGCGAGTTCGACTACTCCGGCGCCCAGGCGTGCAAGGCGTTGCGCGACGAGGGTTACCGCGTGGTGCTGGTCAACAGCAACCCGGCCACCATCATGACCGACCCGAACATGGCCGACGCCGTGTACATCGAGCCGATCAACTGGCAGACGGTCGAAAAGATCATCGCCAAGGAGAAGCCCGACGCGCTGCTGCCGACCATGGGCGGTCAGACCGCGCTGAACTGCGCGCTGGATCTGGCCGACCACGGCGTGCTGGAGAAGTACAACGTCGAGCTGATCGGCGCCAAGCGTGAAGCCATCCGCATGGCCGAAGACCGCGAGTTGTTCCGCGTGGCAATGGGCGAGATCGGCCTGGAATGCCCCAAGGCCGAAGTGGCGCACACGCTGGAAGAAGCGCTGGATATCCAGACCCGAGTGGGCTACCCGACCATCATCCGTCCCAGCTTCACCCTGGGCGGTAGCGGCGGCGGCATCGCGTACAACCGCGAAGAGCTGATCGAGATCGTCGGCCGCGGCCTGGAACTGTCGCCGACCACCGAAGTGCTGGTGGAAGAATCGGTGCTGGGCTGGAAGGAATTCGAGATGGAGGTGGTGCGCGACACCGCCGACAACTGCATCATCGTCTGCGCGATCGAGAACCTCGACCCGATGGGCGTGCACACCGGCGACTCGATCACCGTGGCGCCGGCGCAGACCCTCACCGACAAGGAATACCAGCGCCTGCGCGATGCCTCGATCGCGGTGCTGCGCAAGATCGGCGTGGATACCGGTGGCTCGAACGTGCAGTTCGGCATCAGCCCGACCACTGGCCGGGTGGTGGTGATCGAGATGAACCCGCGCGTGTCGCGTTCCTCGGCGCTGGCCTCCAAGGCCACCGGTTTCCCGATCGCCAAGGTCGCCGCCAAGCTGGCGGTGGGCTACACGCTGGACGAATTGCGCAACGAGATCACCGGCGGGCTGACCCCGGCCTCGTTCGAGCCGTCGATCGACTACGTAGTGACCAAGATTCCGCGCTTTGCGTTCGAAAAATTCCCGCAGGCCGATGCGCGCCTGACTACCCAGATGAAGTCGGTGGGCGAAGTGATGGCGATGGGCCGCACCTTCCAGGAGTCGCTGCAGAAAGCGCTGCGCGGCCTGGAGACCGGCAAGATCGGGCTCGACCCGACCGGCCTGGACCTGAGCAGCGAAGACGACATCGCCGTGCTCAAGCGCGAGCTCAAGGCGCCGGGTCCGGAGCGCTTGTTCTACGTGGCCGATGCCTTCCGCGCCGGCATGACGGTGGACGAGGTCTACGCGCTGTCGTTCATCGACCCGTGGTTCCTGGACCAGATCGAAGAACTGATCAGCCACGAACAGCAGCTGGCCGACGACGGCATGGCCGCGCTGGACGCACCGCGCCTGCGCACGCTCAAGCGCGCCGGTTTTTCCGATGCGCGGCTGGCGCAGCTGATCGGCAGCAACGAGGAATCGGTGCGCACGCTGCGCCGCGCGCTCAAGGTGCGTCCGGTGTACAAGCGCGTGGACTCGTGCGCGGCCGAGTTCGCCACCAGCACCGCCTACCTGTATTCGACCTACGAGGAAGAATGCGAGGCGCTGCCGACCACGCGCGACAAGATCATGATCCTCGGCGGCGGCCCCAACCGCATCGGCCAGGGCATTGAGTTCGACTACTGCTGCGTGCACGCGGCACTGGCGCTGCGCGACGATGGTTTTGAAACCATCATGGTCAACTGCAACCCGGAGACCGTCTCCACTGACTATGACACCTCCGACCGCCTGTACTTCGAGCCGCTGACGCTGGAAGACGTGCTGGAAATCGTCGAGCTGGAACAGCCCAAGGGCGTGATCGTGCAGTACGGCGGCCAGACCCCGCTGAAGCTGGCGCGTGCGCTGGAAGCCAACGGCGTGCCGGTGATCGGCACCAGCCCGGACTCGATCGACCTGGCCGAAGACCGCGAGCGTTTCCAGCAGCTGGTCGACACGCTGGGCCTGAAGCAGCCGCCGAACCGCATTGCGCGCAATCCGGAAGAAGCCCTGGTACTGGCGCGCGAGATCGGCTACCCGCTGGTGGTGCGCCCGAGCTACGTGCTCGGCGGCCGCGCGATGGAAATCGTCTACGGCGAATCGGATCTGGCGCGCTACGTGCGCGATGCGGTGAAGGTCTCCAACGACTCGCCGGTGCTGCTGGACCGCTTCCTGGACAACGCGGTGGAAGTGGACGTGGACATCATTGCCGACAAGGACGGCAAGGTGCTGATCGGCGGGGTGATGGAACATATCGAAGAGGCCGGCGTGCATTCGGGCGACTCGTCCTGCTCGCTGCCGCCGTATTCGCTCTCGCCCAAGACCCAGGCCGAACTGCGCCGCCAGGTGGTGATGCTGGCCGAAGGCCTGAACGTGGTCGGCCTGATGAACACCCAGTTCGCGGTGCAGGTCAACGATGCCGGCGATGACATCGTGTATCTGCTGGAAGTGAACCCGCGCGCTTCGCGCACCGTGCCGTTCGTATCCAAGGCCATCGGCATGCCGCTGGCCAAGATCGCCGCCCGTTGCATGGCCGGCAAGACGCTGGCCGAGCAGGGCGCTACCAAGGAAATCGTGCCGGACTATTACTCGGTGAAGGAGGCGATCTTCCCGTTCGCCAAATTCCAGGGCGTGGACCCGATCCTGGGGCCGGAAATGCGTTCCACCGGCGAGGTGATGGGCGTGGGCCGCAGCTTCAGCGCCGCGTTCGCGCGTGCACAGGAAGCCGGTGGCATCAAGGCGCCGCCGGTGGGCAAGGCCTTCGTGTCGGTGCGCGACCCGGACAAGCAGCGCGTATTGCCGGTGGCACAGGCGCTGGTGGAGCGTGGCTACACCCTGGTGGCCACCCGCGGGACCGGTGCCTGGTTGCAGCAGAACGGCCTGAACTGCGAGATCGTCAACAAGGTCGCCGAAGGCCGCCCGCACATCGTCGATTCGATCAAGAACGGCGAGATCGTGTATATCGTCAACACCACCGAAGGCCGCGCCGCCATCTCCGACTCGTTCTCGATCCGGCGTGAAGCATTGCAGCATCGCGTGACCTATTCGACCACTGTCGCCGGCGCCAAGGCGCTGGTGCATTCGCTGGAATTCCGCGGCACCGGCCCTGTCTGGTCGCTGCAGGAACTGCACAAGGAGCTTCAGGCATGAGAGCACCCATGACATCCAAGGGCGCGCAACGTTTGCGCGAGGAACTGGAACAGCTGAAATCGGTCAAGCGTCCGGCGGTGATCGCCGCGATCGCCGAGGCGCGCGCGCACGGCGATCTGAAGGAAAACGCCGAGTACCACGCCGCGCGTGAGCAGCAGAGCTTCATCGAAGGCCGCATCAAGCAGCTGGAAGGCGAGCTCTCGCATGCCGAGATCATCGACATCACCAAGCTGGGTGCCGGCAGCAAGATCGTGTTCGGCGCCACGGTGACGCTGGCCGACGTCGAAACCGACGAGGAAAAGCGCTACCAGATCGTTGGCGACCTGGAAGCGGACATAAAGATGGGTCTGATTGCGATTTCCTCGCCGCTGGCACGCGCGCTGATCGGCAAGCTGGAAGGCGATGCGGTGACCATCGACGCGCCGGCTGGCCAGCGCGAATACGAAGTGGTCAGTGTCGCGTACCTGGATTGATCGCAGGCACGCCTGAGCGATGACCACCGCAACGCTGCTGCTGCCGGAAAAACGCCGACTGCCCGGAACCCTGGACGATGCGGCGGTGACGCGTGCGCTGGCGCGCGCCGACCAGCACGCTGCCGAGGCAGGCGAGGTGGCGCAGTTGCAGCGCCACTTCACCCTGACCCCGTCGCACTGGCCGGTGGCGGCGTTGACCCGGCAGCTGGATGCTGGCGATGCGGCCGGCGCCACCTGGGTGCGCGCCGACCCGGCCTACGTGGTACCGGACATGCAGGGCGCGCGGCTGATGGGCTATGGCGAGGCGCTCGGTGCCACCGCCGAAGACCTGGCGATGCTGCTGCCGATCCTCAAGCCGATGTTTGGCGATGCCGGGTTCCTGCTCGATGCCCCCACGCCGTCGCGCTGGTACCTGCGGCTCTCGCCCGATGCCAGGCTGCCCGAGTTCGTGCCGCCGGAGGTGGCGATCGGCGACGACTTGTTCGACCATCTGCCCGCTGGCGATCTTGGTCGGCGCTGGCGCGCGCTGCTGACCGAGGCGCAGGTGATGCTGCACCAGCATCCCTGGAACGAGGGGCGCGTGGCCAGCGGCAAACCGGCGATCAACTCGCTGTGGTTCTGGGGCGGCGGCGTGCTGCCGCAGGCCGTGACATCGCCGCATCGCCAGGTACGTAGCCGCGAGTCGCTGCTGCGTGCGCTGGCATTGGCCGCCGGTGCCGATGCGCAGGGCGAACAACGCGTGGATGCGCTGGTGGATCTGCGCCATCTGCGCTCGTTGCAGCAATTCGGCGACGATGCGGTGGCACCGTTGCTGGCGGCGATGACACGCGGCGAGCTGGATCGGCTGGTGCTGGATTTCCAGGACGGCGAAACGCTGTCGCTGGCACGCACGCAACGCTGGCGGTTCTGGCGGTCGCCGCGGTTGCAGCTGGCGCAATGACGGGCAGTCCACGGATCGTCCGGCGCCCGCCAGGGCCGGCCGGAAGCTGGCCCGATGCCATGTTGCCGCTGCTGCGCCGTATCTATGCCGCACGCGGCGTGACCGATGCGCAAGGCGCGCAGCCACGGCTGGGGCAGTTGCTATCGCCGGAGCTGCTGCACAACAGCACCGTGGCAGCGACCCTGCTGGCCGATGCGATCGCCCAGCAACGCCGCATCCTGGTGGTGGGCGATTTCGATTGCGACGGCGCCACCGCCTGCGCCGTGGGCGTTCGCGGCCTTCGCATGCTCGGCGCGCTGGATGTGCATCACGCCGTGCCCAACCGCATGGTGCATGGTTACGGGCTGTCGCCGGCGCTGGTGGACGAGCTGGCCGTGCTGCAGCCGGATGTACTGGTCACCGTCGATCACGGCATCGCCTGCCATGCCGGCGTGGCCGCGGCCAAGGCGCGCGGCTGGACGGTACTGGTCACCGACCACCATCTGCCGGGCGAGATGTTGCCGCCGGCCGATGCGATCGTGGACCCGAACCTGGCCGTCGACGCTTTTCCCAGCAAATCGCTGGCTGGCGTGGGCGTGATCTTTTACGTGCTGCTGGCCTTGCGCAGCGTATTGCGTGCGCGTGGTGCGTTTGCCGGCCGCAGCGAGCCGGATCTGTCGGTGCTGCTGGATCTGGTGGCGGTGGGCACGGTGGCCGACCTGGTGCCGCTGGATACCAACAACCGTGCGCTAGTGTCGGCCGGCCTGCGCCGGCTGCGCGAGGGGCGCGGCTGCATCGGCCTACGCGCCCTGGTCGACGCCAGTGGACGCGATGTGGCGCGACTGAGCGCCAGCGATATCGGATTCGCGCTTGGCCCGCGCTTGAACGCGGCCGGCCGGCTTGAAGACATGGCGCTGGGCATCGAGTTGCTGCTCAGCGAAGACTGGAACCGCGCACGCGAGATCGCCGGCACCCTGGAAGAGATCAACGCCGAACGCCGCGCCGTGCAGCAATTGATGACCGACGATGCCGAGCAGGCGGTGACCAAGGTGGTGCTGGATGCCGACGGCGCCTTGCCGATCGCCGCCTGCCTGTTCGATCCCGACTGGCACCCCGGGGTGATCGGTCTGGTCGCCTCCAAGCTCAAGGATCGCCTGCATCGCCCGGTGATCGCGTTGGCCCCGGCCGAGCCGGGCAGCAGCCAGTTGCGCGGTTCGGCGCGTTCGATTCCGGGCCTGCATATCCGCGACGTGCTGGCAGCGGTGGATGCCCGGCATCCGGGCGTCATCCAGAAGTTCGGCGGCCATGCGATGGCGGCCGGGCTGAGCATCGAGCGTGACGCGTTACCGACCTTCGAGCAGGCGTTTCGATTGCAGGTACAGACGATGGTGGATGCCTCGCTGCTGCACGCCGAGTTGCATAGCGATGGCGAACTGGCCGCGCACGAACTCGACCACGTGCACGCCGAAGCGCTGCGCGTGGCCGGTCCATGGGGGCAGGGCTTTCCCGAGCCGCTGTTCGATGGGCAGTTCGAGGTGCTGCAACATCGCGTGCTCAAGGAGCGCCACCTCAAGCTGACGCTGCGTTGCCTCGGCCGCGCCGAACCGCTCAATGCCATCCACTTCAATGGCTGGCGCGGCAGCGAACCGCCACGCATGGTGCGGCTGGCCTATCGACTGGTCAGCGACGACTATCGGGGCGGCACCGCGGTGCAGTTGATCGTCGAGCATTGCGAGCCGGCAACAGGCACGGGTTGATCTGAGTCAGAGCTTAGAAGGACGTACTTGCAGCGTGTCCTGCGATGGTGGGCGGGCAAGGGCCCTGCAGCAAACGCGAAGACCTGGAGGGTGCGATGCCCTCACCGCTCGCGGGACACGCCGTGAATCCGTCCCTGGAGGCTCGATGGCGGCATCCATGCCGCCAACGGTCCCGCAATCGGCGAGGGCACCGCACTAGACAGTTGGCTGGTTTCTGTTGAAGAGCGGGAACCGCGCGTCGCTATTTGCTTTATTGAAAGCCCTGCACACCGACCATCTCGACTGGTCCTTGCCCGCTCACCGTCGCGGGACCCTTGGCGGCATGGATGCCGCCATGGAGCTTACAAGGATGTACTTGCGGCGTGTCCTGCGATGGTGGGCGGGCAAGGGCCCTGCAGCAAACGCGAAAACCCCGAGTGTGCGATGCCCTCACCGCTCGCGGGACACGCCGTGGATCCGTCCGTGGAGGCTCGATGGCGGCATCCATGCCGCCAACAGTCCCGCAATCGGCGAGGGCACTGCACCGGACAGCTTGCTGCTGCTGTTTAGAACCACGTACACCCACCATCGCCATTGGTCCTCGCGCAGGACAGCGCAGGCATGCACCGTGTTCGATTCGATCAAGGTGACTGCTTGACCTCGGTGACCAGGGTCGGCAGCTCCCACGCGCCGCCGGCAGCGACCAACCGGCACAGGCCCGAGGTGGAGTCGGACGTCTGTACGAAACGTCGGCCATCCCAGGTCCAGCTCGCCTGGCTGTAGCAGTCGCCCAGGCCGCGACCCTTGTGCGAGGCCAGGATGGTGGAGCCATCCAGGTCGCTGCCCAGCAGGGTGACCAGGGTCGGGGCGAACGGCGCGCGTGCATTGATCACCCAGTATCCGGCGCCGACGTTGTAGGCGCCCATCCAGCAGTCGGTGGAGACCAGCAGCTTGTCGCTGCTCAGGCGGGTGATGGTCAGCGGTTCGGAGGCTTCGCTGGTGTCCAGTCCCTTGCACTGTTCATCGACGGGAAGCGTGACACGCAGCGCATGATACAGCGCCGGCAACGTGCCCAGGCGCGCATCGCCCGGCTGCGTTGCGACGAGCCTGGCCTCGCGGACCTGCGGTACCGGTAACGGCGGCAGCACGGCGGATTCGTCGCGGTCGCCCTTGCGCACCAGCGCGCCGCGCGTACCGAGCCGACCCTGGAACTCATCCATCTTCAACAGCACCGCCGACGCGCCCTTGTCGGACAGCTGCCAGCGGCGGCCATCGTTGCCGAGTGCGACGATCGTGCTGCTGCGCGGCAACGCCGCCAGCAGAGCGGCGACCTGGGCGCTGCTGAGCGAGGCGGTGCCGCTGTTGCCGTCCAGCGCCAGCTTGCCCAGGTTGCGCTGATCGATCTGCAGGCTGAGCGACGCCGGCAGCTTGGTCTCGTCGTACTGGCCCAGCATCAGCTCGGCGGTGACCGCCTCACCGGCACCGGCCTTGCGGGTCAGCAGCACCGACACCGGCAAGTGCTCGCCTTCGTCCGGCTGATACCCGGCGGCGCGGCAGGTCCGGGTGTTGTCGCAGGCGATGGTCCAATCGTCATGGGTGAAGTCGACGCTGGTGGCCGCTGCGGCCAGCGCGAGCGTGGGGCTGAGCAGCAATGCCGCAGCAAGCAGGGCGTGACGCATCGTGGATCCTTCAACGCAGGTCGGGCCGGCATCTTGCGGTGCCCTCTGCCACGCGTCCAGCCAGCCCGGTAACAGGCGGCGAACGCCATTCATCGTGTGGGAGCACGCCGCCTGCAGCAGCGCTGGATGCAGGCAGTGGTGGCATTCGATTCAGGTGTCACACACATACGCATGTTCGTTGATGCGTGCCCCGCATCGCCTTGGGGCCGCTGCCATGCGCTGTCGCGCACGCCAACGCGTTTGTACGACGACGCAGGACAGTACCGCGCGCCATTACATCGTCATCGCGGGTGTGGTCTGGCGCGTGCGGGTCTTCGGTACGCGCATCGGCATGCCGAACAGCGGCCGCAACCAGCGCACGCGGCGGATCAGGGTTTCGTGCAACAACAGGCAACCGGCCACGGTGGCAAGCAGCACCAGCGCCGGCTCCCGCCAGGGGCCCAACCGCAGCGGCGCCAGCCAGTACAGCGCCAGGATGATCAGGCTCTGGTGCAGGATGTACCAGGGGAACACCGCCTGGGTGCAGTACGGCAGCCAGGCGAACTGACGGTTGAGACGATGCCGTGCCCACCCCAGCAGCGCCAGCAAGGCCAGCCAGGTGTAGGCTGCGCGCGCCAGCCGTTCGATCACATCCCAGCGCAGGCTGGCCAGCATCGCGCTGAGCTGGGCCGCATCGAGGGTACGGCCCAGGTGACGAATGCTCAGCTCGGTGGCGATCGCCAGCAGCGCGACCACCAGCGTCGGCCAGCGCAACTACACCACACATGTCCAGAACCGGGCGTTGTGGGCCAGCACATACCCGAGCACGAACAGCGGGAACGATTCGGCATGTACGAACCAGTCGCCGACCAGGGCGTGGCTCGGTGGATGACGTGGCAGCACCCACAGCACGCAGAAGGCTTCCCACACCATCGGCACCAGCAGCAGGGCAGGGACCGCAATAGAGGCGGGCAGGCGCGGCAGGGCGACCGGCAGGGCGCGGCGCAGCGCAATCATCGCCATCAACACCAAGGTGTAGGGCAGCAGGTAGGCCAGGTACCACAGGTGGTTCCAGGTGATGCCATGTTCCCATCCATCGAAGCTGCCGACCGGCCAGGGCTGCACCTGCCAATAGCGCAGTAGGAAACTGCCAAAGCCGGGAGCCACCTTGCCGTTGCTCACGCCTTGGCAGTACGCCTGCACCGACACCACCACGAACATGCCAAACAGCAGGGGCGGCAGCAGGCGCCCGCAGCGCCGCCAGCCGAACTGCCAGGGCGCACGTTCGGCACGCGCCAGGCCGATCGCGATGCCGGAAAGCATGAACAGCAGCGGCATCCGCCAGCGGTTGAGCGCAATCATCGGCGGCTGCAGCCAGTCGGTGGTGTAGGCACTCTTTAAATGGAAGTCCCAGCCGGCTACATAGGCCATGCCCACGTGATAGAGGATCAGCAGGGCAAAGGCGAAGACGCGCAGGGCATCGATATCGTGGCGGCGTTCGGTCATGGTCGGCGGTTGCTGGAGGAGTGGGCGCATCCTGGCCGCCAGCCCTTGCCGCCGCTGGGGCCAGGGGTGGAAACCACTGCTCGCAGTGACCAGCTGCGCCCATCCAGGGACGAATGGGGACGGCCGGGGCGACGGTTTCGCCCTGCTGCGCGGGCCTCTATGATCGGCACCTGCCAACTGCGGACGTGTGCAATGGAATCGACCGGGTCGCGCCCGCCAATCGCCCGGGACGGGGCCGGGCGTGCCGCCACGCGCTGGGCCGTCGTGGTCTGGTCGCTGGTGTTCTACCTGAGTGCGCTGGGCAATGTCTGGACCGCCTGCCTGGCTGCGCGCCGCGACGGCCAGCCGATCGTGCTGTGGCAGTTGCTGAGTTGGGAACTGAGCAGCGCCACCGCCGCGCTGTTGCTGCTGCCGGCGGTGTTGTGGTTGTGCGCACGCTGGCCGCTGCATGCCGATGCCTGGCTGCGACGTGTGCCGCTCTACCTGGCCGCGGCCCTGGGGTGGTGGCTGGCGCACGTCGCCGGCATGGTGCTGCTGCGCAAGCTGGTCTACGCACTGGCCGGCGCGCACTACGCTTTCGGCGGCTGGCTGCAGTGGGTGTACGAACTGTCCAAGGACCTGCGCACCTTTGCGCTGCTGGTGGCGGTGCAGCACGCGCTGGGCTGGTATGCGCGGCGGCGTCAGGGCGAGGCGCATCTGCTCGCCGCGCCGGACGAGGGGCCGCCGGTGGAGCCGCTGGATCGCCCGCAACGTTTTCTGGTGCGCAAGCTCGGCCGCGATTTCCTGGTGGCCACCGCCGACATCGAATGGATCCAGGCCTCCGGCAACTACGTCAATCTACGCGTTCGCGGTCACGACTATCCCTTGCGCAGCACCATGGCGGCGATCGAGGCCAGGCTGGATGCAGCCGTCTTCGTGCGCATCCACCGCAGCTATCTGGTCAATCTGGGCCAGGTGCAGGCGATCGAACCGGTCGATTCTGGCGACGCGCGCGTGCACCTGCGCGACGCCACGGTGCTGCCCTGCAGTCGCAGCCATCTGGCCGGCCTGCGGGCACGGGCCGGGCAGGTGGCCGGCACGCCCAGGCCGGACGCGGTGACGGTCTGAAGCGAGCGCCCACGCGCGGACCTGCAGTTCTCTGCAGGGGCATAGCCGGGATCGTGCAGGGGTCGAGGCGCCAGCAGCGTGTCGTGTGTTAGGTGTCCCTTGGATACCAGCGGCGGGCATTGCCTCTCCAAGCCAGGCAGCCGATGCGCAGCGTCGCGCGCAGGTGGGGTGTGTACCTTGCTGGCCGGTGCATGGGACGGTGCCGTGGGGGCAGCGGCCACCCCTGCGTTCCGCGCATGCGGCCCGCTTGCTAAACTACCCAGCTTGTTTGCCGGAATTCCGTCATGATCGAAACCAATCCGATCCGCCAGCGCATCACCGATCTCAACGATCGCGTGCTCTCGCTCAGGGGGTATCTTTGACTACGACGCCAAGAAAGAGCGTCTAGAGGAAGTCAGCCGGGAGCTGGAGAGCCCGGACGTGTGGAACGACGCCGAGCGTGCCCAGGCGCTGGGGCGCGAGCGTTCCATGCTTGAGAAGACCGTCGTCGGTATCGCCGATGTGCTGGCCGGCCTGGCCGATGCCGGCGACCTGCTGGAGCTGGCCGATAGCGAGCAGGACGAGGACACCGCGGTGGCGGTGATCGCCGATCTGGACAAGTACCAGGCGCACGTGGAAAAGCTGGAATTCCAGCGCATGTTCTCCGGGCAGATGGACGGCGCCAATGCGTTCGTCGACATCCAGGCCGGCGCTGGTGGCACCGAGGCGCAGGACTGGGCGGAAATCCTGTTGCGCATGTACCTGCGCTGGGCCGAATCGCGCGGCTGGAAGACCGAGCTGATGGAAGTCTCCGGTGGCGAAGTGGCGGGCATCAAGTCGGCCACCGTGCGCATCGAGGGCGAGTACGCCTACGGCTGGCTCAAGACCGAGATCGGCGTGCACCGGCTGGTGCGCAAGTCGCCGTTCGATTCGGACAACCGCCGGCATACCAGCTTCACCTCGGTGTTCGTGTCGCCTGAAGTGGACGACAACATCGAGATCGACATCAACCCGGCCGACCTGCGCACCGACGTGTATCGCTCGTCCGGCGCCGGTGGTCAGCACGTCAACAAGACCGAATCGGCGGTGCGTATCACGCATATCCCGACCAATACGGTGGTTGCCTGCCAGACCGGCCGCAGCCAGCACCAGAACCGCGACAACGCGATGAAGATGCTGGCCGCCAAGTTGTACGAACTGGAAGTGCAGAAGCGCAACGCCGAGAAGGACGCGCTGGAAGCCACCAAGTCCGACATCGGCTGGGGCAGCCAGATCCGCAACTACGTGCTCGACCAGAGCCGCATCAAGGACCTGCGCACCGGCGTCGAACGCAGCGACACCCAAAAAGTGCTCGACGGCGACCTGGACGAATTCGTCGAGGCCAGCCTGAAGGCCGGTCTGGCAGCCGGCTCCAAACGCCTGGATGCCTGAGCGTAGCGCTGGTGCGGCGCGCTCCGCGCACCAGCTCGGTGGATGCTCGCCGGTAACGGCCTGACCATCCCCGGCAAGCTCCATCGCAGCATCTGCGACACCGCCGCAGCAGTGTCGCAGGGCGGCCCCGGCCGGCATCGCCGGCCTTCATCCCCACCGGGCCAACGCCCGCCCCACAGCAGACCGATTCCCGCCATGACCGAGCAGACCCCCGCGCCGCAGATCCCAGTCGACGAGAACAGCCTCATCGCCGAGCGCCGCGCGAAACTGGGCGCATTGCGCAGCCAGGGCATCGCGTATCCGAACGACTTCGTGCGCGAGCACTTCGCCGGCGACCTGCAGGCCGAATTCGCCGATGCCGACACCTGGACCGCCGACGCGCTGGAAGCGACCGGGCGCACGGTGCGCATGGCCGGCCGACTGATGGCCAAGCGGGTGATGGGCAAGGCCAGCTTTGCGCAGATCCAGGACGAGTCCGGGCGCGTGCAGCTGTTCCTGCAGGGCAATGTGCTCGGCGATGCCTATACCGCGTTCAAGGGCTGGGACGTGGGCGACATCGTGGCGGTGGAGGGCGGGTTGACCCGCACCAAGACCGGCGAGCTGTCGGTCAAGGCCAGTGCGCTGCGGCTGCTGACCAAGTCGCTGCGTCCGCTGCCGGACAAGTGGCACGGGCTGTCGGACGTGGAGCAGCGTTACCGCCAGCGCTACGTCGACCTGATCGTGACCCCGGAAGCGCGCGAGGTCTTCATCAAGCGCTCCAAGATCATCCGCGCCATACGCGCCTGGCTGGATGCGCGCCGCTTCCTGGAAGTGGAAACGCCGATGATGCATTACATCCCCGGCGGCGCCACCGCCAAGCCGTTCACCACCCACCACAACGCGCTGGATCTGGATCTGTACCTGCGCGTGGCGCCGGAGCTGTATCTCAAGCGTTTGGTGGTCGGCGGGTTGGAGCGCGTCTACGAGATCAACCGCAACTTCCGCAACGAGGGCGTGTCGACCCGGCACAACCCCGAGTTCACCATGCTCGAGCTCTACGAGGCCTACGCCACGTACCACGAGATCATGGACGTGACCGAGCAGGTGATCCGCGACACCGCGCAGTCGGTGCTGGGCACCACGCAGGTGAGCTGGGACGGTGCCGACATCGATCTGGCGCCGGCTTTCCGGCGCTGGCGCATGGATGAGGCCGTTCGGCACCACAATCCGCAAATCAGCGTGGCCGACTGCACCGATCGCGAGGCGCTGCTGCGCCATTGCGAGCGGCTGAAGATCCGGGTCAAGCCGTCCTACGGCTGGGGCAAGCTGCTGCTGGAAATCTTCGAAGCCACCGTCGAGCCCACGCTGGTGCAACCGACCTTCATCACCGACCACCCGGTCGAGGTGTCGCCGCTGGCGCGGTCCAGCGATACCGAGCCTGGCTATACCGATCGCTTCGAGCTCTTCATCAATGGCAAGGAGCTGGCCAATGGCTTCTCCGAACTCAACGACCCCGAAGACCAGGCCGCGCGCTTCCAGGCGCAGGTGCAGGCCAAGGACGGTGGCGACGACGAAGCCATGCATTACGACGCCGACTACATCCGTGCGTTGGAGTACGGGATGGCGCCGACCGGCGGCCTGGGCATCGGTATCGACCGCCTGGTGATGCTGCTGACCGGGAGTACCTCGATCCGTGACGTCCTGCTGTTTCCCTATATGCGCCCGGAAGCCTGACTTTTTTTGTGCGAACCGCGTGCCGACGGCACAGATACTGCATATGCTAGGGCAGAGCCCCGGACAGCGCATCGTCCGGGGGAGTCGACACAGGGGTCGACGTCATCGCTTTTCCGTTCTCGAGATAGAGGAGCAACGGCTATGCAGGATGTGTCAGGGAGTCCGCACGGCGTGGTGTCAGCGGATACATGGGGAAGCTGGGCGGAAAAGGCGGATCTGGGATTGAACATCGTCATTGTCGATGACCAGATGTCCGCGCGGACGATGCTGCGCCATGTCATCGAGGACATCGCGCCGGAACTGAAGGTCTATGACTTCGGCGACCCGCTGGATGCGCTGGCCTGGTGCGAGGCCGGGCGCGTGGACCTGTTGCTGCTCGACTACCGCATGCCCGGCATGGACGGCCTGGAGTTCGCGCGGCGCCTGCGCCGGCTGCCCAGCCACCGCGACATCCCGATCATCCTGATCACCATTGTCGGCGACGAGCCGATCCGGCAGGCCGCGCTGGAAGCCGGGGTGATCGATTTCCTGGTCAAACCGATCCGCCCGCGCGAATTGCGCGCGCGCTGCGCCAACCTGTTGCAGCTGCGCCAGCAGAGCGAAAGCGTCAAGCAACGCGCGCTGTCGCTGGAGCAGCGCCTGCTGGCGAGCATGAACGAGGTCGAGGAGCGCGAGCGCGAAACCCTGTCGCGGCTTGCACGCGCCATCGAATACCGCGATTCGGGCACCAGTGCGTTTCTCGAGCGCATGTCGCACGTGGCCGGCCTGATCGCCGAGCAGTTGGGGTTGTCGGAAGAAGAGGTGCGCATCATCGAGATGGCCGCACCGCTGCACGACATGGGCAAGATTGCCATTCCCGATGCGGTGCTGCTCAAGCCAGGCAAGCTCACCGACGACGAAATGAGCATCATGAAGCGCCATCCGCGCATCGGCTACGAGTTGCTCAGCGGCAGCCAGAACCGCTTCATCCAGGTGGGCGCGCTGATCGCGCTGCGTCACCACGAACGTTATGACGGCACCGGCTACCCGGATGGATTGGTCGGCGAGGCGATTCCGCTGGAGGCGCGCATCGTGGCGGTGGCCGACGTGTTCGACGCCCTGCTGTCGCCGCGCCCCTACAAGGAAGCATGGACCATGGACGCCGCACTGGCCTATCTGTATGCGCAGCGCGGCCGCCTGTTCGACCCGCGCTGCGTGGATGCGCTGTTGCGCGGACGCGCGCAGCTGGATCAGATCTGCGGGGAATTCTCCACCGCATCGGCGCGTCCCGGGGTGTGAGGTGAGGGCGGCGTTCGGCCAGCTGCGTGATCGACTCGCTCGGCGTCCCGACAGCGAGCATGGTCAGGCGCTGGTACGCCTTGCGATGATTCTGTTGATCCTGGTCTATACGCTGGTCTGCGCTTCCTGGTGGGACATCTCGGGGCGCCAGTTGCAGCAGCTGTTGCGCCTGATTGCGATCGCGCAGGCCACGGCGCTGCTGATCTTTTGCTGGATTGTGGCGAGTCCGCAGCGCTCCCATCTGAGGCGTACCTTCGGGATGCTCGCCGACTACGGCTTGATCGGGCTGGCAATGACCTGGATAGGCGCGCCGATGGCCTGTCTGTACGTTGTGTTGCTCTGGGTCACGATCGGCAACGGGCTGCGCTTTGGCAGCGAGGCGCTGCACACCGCTGTGGGCATGGCCACGCTCAGCTTCGGCACGACGCTTGCCAACAGCACCTATTGGCATGGCCAGCTTGGCTTGGGGATCGCGCTGCTGGGTGCGTTGATCGTGGTTCCTATGTCATTGTTGCGTACGCTGCGCGAGCGAGACCGGGCCATGACCGGGGCGATGCCCACAGGTGTCGACGCTGCATCGCAGCACGGAAGGATTCCAACCCCATCGACGCCGCCGCGCGTCTGAGGCGTCTATGAAGTCTTTATTGCCATGGTTGAAACGGCGCCTGTCTGGGCGAGCAGATTCGGAACACGCCCAGAATCTCATCCGCATCATCATCACCACGCTGTTTATCTCCTACCTGGGCTGGCGCTATCAGCACACCCAGGGCGACACCTTGATGGCCACCTGGTTGATTCTGGTCGGCGAGCTGGTGGTGTCGCTGGGATTGATGGTGGCGATCCTGATGCGGCCGCAGGTCTCGCACACCCGGCGCCTGATCGGCATGGTGCTCGACTACACCTGCACCGGCGCAATCATGGCGATTCAGGGCGAGCCCGCCTCGCCACTGTATGCCGTCTGCATGTGGGTGACCATCGGCAACGGGTTGCGCTACGGCAGCAACTATCTACGTGCCGCCACGGCCATGGCCAGCCTGAGTTTCCTCAGCGCCATCCTGATCTCGCCGTACTGGAGGGGCAATCCCTATCTGAGCTGGGGGCTGTTGCTGGGTCTGATCGCGGTGCCGCTGTATTTCGATTCGCTGCTGCGTGCGATGACCCGCGCGGTGCGCGAGGCGCGCCACGCCAATCAGGCAAAAAGTCGGTTCCTGGCCAATATGAGCCACGAGTTCCGCACTCCCCTCAATGGCTTGTCCGGCATGACCGAAGTGCTGGCCACCACGCGGCTGGATGCGGAACAGAAGGAATGCCTGAACACCATCCAGGCATCGGCACGCAGTCTGCTGTCGCTGGTGGAAGAGGTGCTGGATATTTCGGCCATCGAAGCCGGCAAGATCCGCATCGATCGCCGCGATTTCTCCCTGCGCGAGATGATTGGCTCGGTCAATATGATCCTGCAGCCGCAGGCCCGGGGGCGTGGGCTGGACTACGGGACACAGGTCGCCGGCGACGTGCCGGATCTGCTCAAGGGCGACACCGGCCATTTGCGTCAGGTGCTGCTGAATCTGGTCGGCAATGCGGTCAAGTTCACCGAGCATGGGCATGTGTTGCTGCGGGTCACACGCGTGTCCGGTAGTGCCGACGACGCGGTCCAGCTGCGCTTCGAGGTCGAAGACACCGGCATCGGTGTGCCGATGGACATGCGTCCGCGCCTGTTCGAGGCCTTCGAACAGGCCGACGTCGGGTTGTCGCGTCGCTACGAGGGCACCGGCCTGGGCACCACGATCGCCAAGGGCCTGGTCGAAGCGATGGGCGGCAGTATCGGGTTCAAGGAAAATCGGCCAAGCGGCAGCGTGTTCTGGTTCGAGCTGCCGATGGCGATCGGTGAGCCGCTGAAAGACACGCCGGCACGCGCGCCGACCGGTGCGCTGGTGGACACACCCGACGAGTTGGAAGCCTCCAACGTCATCGCTTTTTCCAACCCGTTCCTGCGGCATCGTGCCCGCGTACGCAGCATGCGCATGCTGGTGGCCGACGACCATGAGGCTAACCGCATGGTGCTGCAGCGCCTGCTGGAAAAGGCCGGACACAAGGTGTTGTGCGTCAACGGTGCCGAGCAGGTGCTGGACGCCATGGCCGAAGAGGATTTCGATGCGGTGATCGTGGACCTGCACATGCCGGGCATGAATGGCCTGGACATGCTCAAGCAGCTGCGGGTGATGCAGGCCAGCGGCATGCGCTACACCCCGGTGGTGGTGCTCAGCGCCGACGTCACCCCGGAGGCCATCCGCAGTTGCGAGCAGGCCGGCGCGCGCGCGTTTCTGGCCAAGCCGGTCGTGGCAACCAAGCTGCTCGACACCCTGGCCGATCTAGCCGTCAGCACCCGTCCGCTGGCGGCGCCGGCCACCGTCGTGCAGGTACCGGCCAGTTTCGAGGGCGTGCTCGACGCGAGCGTGCTGGACGAACTCGCCGCGCTGGGCATGGGCGAAGAGTTCGAACGTCAGTTCATCCGGCAATGCCTGGACGACGCGCACAATTGCGTGAGCGCGATCGAGCGCGACGGCATGCGCTCGGATTGGGAACAATTGCGCGAAAGCGCGCATGCGCTGCGCGGCGTGGCCAGCAATCTGGGGCTGGCGCAGGTGGCCACTCATGGAGGCGAGCTGATGCGCATGGCCGATTGGCAGTTGCAGGCGGAGTGGCGGCTGCGGCTGTCCGCACTGCGCGAACACCTGGAGGCGGGAAAGGATGCACTCGGCGCACGCCTGCACGGCGTCAAGGACGGCGAGTGCTCCCCCCGTAGTAACGAATAGACCGCCAACGCATCAACCCGCGTCGAGCCCTGAGCGACGCGACTGCGCGCGCACCAGGCGGTCCATGGTGCGCAGCGATTTTTCGCCGAGCTGCATCGCCGTATCCACCCAGATCTCGGTGATGCGCAACATCTCGTCCAGCGGCACGGCGGTCGTCATTTCGCGCACCTGCTGCATCGCCGCCCAGGCATGCGGCGTGCGCTTGCTTTCGCGGATGACCTGTTCCACCGCGGCCACGCCCTGGCCGCGCGGCACCACGCGATCGACCAGGCCCATGCCAAGCAGTTCCTCGGCCGAATACAGATTGCCTTCGAGCATGATCTTCTGCGCCAGCTGCGCGCTGACGCGTTGACACATGAAGGAGTAGGCGCCCATGCCCGGGAACAGGTCGAACAGCACTTCGGGCAGCCCCATCATCACGCCTTCCTCGGCGACGATGGTGTGGCAGCTCAGTGCCGCCTCGAACCCGCCGCCGAGTGCATTGCCCTGGACCAGCGCGATGCTATGCGCGCGTGCGCCAAGGCCGACATGGAAGGCGTGCACGCCGCGCACGCAGCGCTGCGCGTAGTCGAGCAGGCGTGCGCGGTCGCCTTCGCGAATGAGTTGGCAGAACAGCGCCAGATCGCCGCCCAGGTTGAAGACATCGCTGTCGGACGCCAGCACCACGTGCGGCGCCAGTACGCCCGCGCTGGTCAGGCGCTGCCCCAGGTTGGTCTGGTAGCCGGTGATGTCGTCGACCAGGCGGCTCGAGAAGCAGGCGCGACCTGGGTTGATGGCCAGGTCGGCATGCATGTGGATCCAGTACACGTCACGCTGCGGTTCTTCGATGATGCGTAGGGTCGAGCCGATGTTGGTGCGAATGAAGGGTTGAACTGCAGACATGGTGGTTCTCCGTGAAGACCGTCCGGCCGGTCGCCTTGCGGACGGCGATAGAGGGTGAACGCCTGAGCGTGCGCCGACACCGGATTCTATGCGTGCAAAAGCCAATGCCCGCAAGGCCTTGCGGGCGTGTGGTCGGATGCTGAACGAGCGGCCTTGCGGTCGGGCCTGGAAGAATGCCTTCGGTGCGTGCTGCAATTTCGCAGCGCTGGGTCTTTGACGGCGCCGGCCGCGTGCAATTGCCTGCCGTGCGGTCATCCCAGATTGCCAGCAGCCGGTGAGGTCGAGGCGGCAGTGCGCATTCACGTCGGCGGCGGTCAGAGCAGGGCAGTGTTTCCAGGATCGCCACCTTGACGATCTGGCTGGAGGTTTACTTCCTGGCGCCCTCGTTCGGCGGAGCCGTCGTTGCGCTTCCCTGCGCCATGACGCGCTGGTCGGTAGTGCTGGAGCCGCTAGTGTTGTCGGGTCCGTTGACGCAATGCGACCTCGCGATATTGCCCGCGATCGCCGTAACGCGGCCTCTTCTTCTCGACAACGGCGCAGAGCCTGTCTTGGCCGCAGGGCACCAGGTCCGCGCGCACGACGCGATCCAGAAAGGCGATTTCCGCGCGGCGCTGGGTGGCCTCGGCCAACACGGGCTGCGCGCTCTTGATGGCATAGAAGGCACTAACTAGGCACAAGATCGCTCCGACGACAGCCATGCCAATGCCGATCCACAGGCGTCGGCTGGCGCTCGTTTCCAAGGCACGTTGCGCCTGTGCGTAACGTTCGGCGGCCTGCTGGAGCGTCTGCTCCGCATGGAGCATGCGCTTGTCGAAACGCTCGGCCACCGGTTGCAGCGTGCGCGTCAATGCCTGATCGCTCAACTGCGTCAGCCGCGGAAGCGCGCTCTCCACCACCCGGGTGACGCGTTGATCGGCGTTGTTGACGGCGGCCTGCAAAAGCTGCATCTGATGACGTACGAGTTCCTCAAGAGTTTGTTCTCGTCGCTGCATCGCCGCGATGACTGCCGTCATGGCCTTGATCGAGTCCGTCATCGCCTGGCGCGATGCACCGCCGTCCGGCAGCGTCGAGGTGTCCTGCATGTCCATCCTGCTCTCTCGTAGGTTCGATGCGTTTTTGCGTTTTGCGTTCTGGCTATCCGCCACCACCACCACTTCCGCCTCCACCTCCGTCGCCACCCCCTCCATCACCGGGCGGGCCTGCGCCTTGCATCATCGGCCCGTTGGCGAACTGCGGCAGCGTCAGCACCATCACCGGGCCACGGCTGGTCTGCACCTCTGCTGCCACGTCCATCCCCAGCGCCTGCCGCGTCGTCACCTGTTCCTGGGCTTCCTGCTGGGCGTGGGCATCCAGATGCTCATGACCTTCCTGTGCCAACGCCGCGCTGTGCGCGCTGTTGCCGACGCGCTTCAAGGCTTGTTCGATGGCCAGATCGTTCTTGGAGTCCAGCGCGTAGAGCAGATCATCCACGTCCGGATCGCCGGTGACGCTCTTGCGCCTGGGCGGTGGTCGATCGTCCTGCTCGACGTCGGTTTGCCCCGGTATTGCAACGAGACCCTGCTGCGAGGCGGTACCTGCCAAGCTGCTCGGTGGTCCTCTCAGTCCCGAGGGACCATTGGGGTCGTATCCATCGCGCAACTCCCGCTCGGTAAACGGCGCCTCACCGCGCACCATGCGCGCTTGCCGTGCATCTGCGATGCGGTTTTCGATGTCGAGATCCTGTTCGGCCTGGATGCGGAGCGCGCGCGCAGAGCGTGCTATTTCTGCCAGCGAATCGGGATCTGCGGCTGCAACGTTGGTGCGGTTGGCTTGCTCTGGCGCCTGCTTCCGCGCATCCGGTACCGACGTGGGCCGGTGCGATGTGGCGGCGTGTTCGGAGTGATCGGCGGGAGGCTTTGGAGTGGGCGTGCCATCGGGTGATCCGGCTGCATCGGTGACGAGGGCCGCTGTGGGTGGCACTGCAGGCGTATTCGGCACCGGGAGTTGTGGTGTGAGCGCGTTTTCCTCATCGAGGCGCTCCGCAACGACCGGTGTAGCGAACGATCGTACCGGCGGTTCCTCCGTCGACCGGGCCGTGCGCGCGTCGGCAGGTACGTCTGCGCCTGGTGCTGACGTGGCATCGCGTGCGGCCACTGGCTGCACTACGGCCTGTTGATCGCGCGTTTCCACCTCCTGTTGCCCAAGTGCCGCAGGCGCTTGCGCGATCGCTGCATGCTGCTCGGCCTGGTGCGCATGCTCTCCCTGTGTCAGCTGGTCCGCCATATGCTGCGTTCGCCGCGCCACTTCAGCTGACTGCACCTGCTCAGGCGGGGCGGCCTGCGGCTGGGGCTGGGGCTGGTGTGCGCCGGGGTTCTGGGCAGGGCGCTGTTCTTCTCCGCGTTGCACAGTGTCCTGGGCGTGGAGCGTTGGTGGCGCATGGGCAATGCCCTCGGCGGTGTGCTCGGCTGCTTGTTCGCGACGCGCAGCGTCCTGGCCTTGCACCGGTGATTGCTCCATCAGCTCCGCTTGCTGGGCCTGGAGACGCTGTTGTTCGCTGTATTGGGCGTTCAAGGCCTGGCGCGCCTGCTGCTCACTCTGCTGCTGTGCTTGTTCGCGCTGCCGGGTGTCGTATGCCTGCCGCTGCTCCTGCTCACGCTGCTGCGTCTGATCTGCTCGCTGCTGTGTCTGGTCGCGCTGTTGGGTGTCCTGCGCCTGGCGTTCTTGTTGCTCCAGCCGCTACGCTTGCTGCCGTGCTTCCAGCGCGGTATGCGCTTGCAGCGCCTGGGCAGCTTGCGCCCGGACGTCGTGCGATGCCTGCTCCTGCAGCGCGTGGGCGCGAGCCTGCGCCAACTGTTGATCTTGCGCCTGGCGTGCCTCCTGCTGCCGCTGCTGATGCTCTTGCGCGGCGCTGGCGGCCTGGCCCCGGGCCTGCACGTCGAGCACATGCTTGTTGGAGGGCGGCGAGGCGGACGTGTCCGCATCCGTGGAGCCTTCGGACGAGGGCGGCGCAGAGGCCAGCTGCTGCACCGGTGCGTCCGGCTGCTGGCGAGCCTGCAGCTCCTGCAGCGCCTGACGGATGTCCTCGGTGCTGGTGACCGCTGCAATGCGCGCCACGCCGTCGGCACCGCGCTGCAGATGGGCGATCGGGCTGTCGGCGCCATACTGACCGCCGGGGCCGCGCTGCAGCNTGCGCTGTGTCGCCAGCTCGATCGCTTCGCGCCAGTGCGGCTGCAGTTCCGTGCCCACGATGCGGTAGCGGTACAGCGTCTGCTCGCGCTGCACGTCCTGCGGCGACGGTGGGGTTTGCTGGATGGCGGCAATCGCCTGGGCCTGCTCGGCGAGCGCTGGCTGCAGCATGGCGCGCGTGGTCTCCAGTTCCAGCACCCGGTTGGCATCGGGCGGAGCGCCGTGGCTGGTCCACTGGCCCTCCATGTTGCGGTAGTAGCGCTGACCGTCCGAGGCGGTCAGCGCATCCGGATCCGGCAACGCTTGCTGCACGGCCGGCGACATCGGCAGCCCATCGGCGGCCCAGCCGCTGCGGTGGTAGGCCAGTTCATAACGCGCGGCGATCGCCCCTGGGCTGTTGGCGATGTTGCAGGCGATGGTGGCCTGCGCCTGCGCCTCCAGTTCGGCCGCGCGTGGCGGCAAGGCGGTCTCCTGCACGTAGCTGCCGCGATCGTTGGCACCGGAGATCTCGGTCTTGACCAGGCGATGCCATTGGCCGTCTGCCGGGTCGCGTCGCCAGTCGGCAGGGCTCAGGCTGGGACGGTCGGTGGCGTTGGCCGGCTGCTGGTAAGGATCCTGCGGTGCGGGCGCATCCTTCAAGGCCAGTGCGGCAGCGACGTTGGTGGCCTGGTAATTGAGTTCGCGTGTTTTTTGGTAGCTGGCAACGATGGGCGTGGCAGTGGGGTTGTCCACGCCATCGGCAGTGGTGTCGGCCTTGCCCTCGCGCGCCCAGGCGCGGCCATCGAAGGACCACTGCGTGCCATCGCGATCGGTCTGGGTATAGATGGCGCGGTTATCGAGCAACGCGGCGGCCTTCTCGCCGGCCACGCTCATGAAATAGGCGTCTGCGGCGATCAGCACCATCGGTCCGGCGCCGGAGCTGCCCAGCGCGTAGGCCGCTGCCGTGCCGCCGGCCCAGCCACCGACATTGCGCCCGGCGAACTGCGCCAGCTCCGACTGCGCGGCCAGCGGGTTGTCCTGGCCGAGCAAGTGCGTGGCGCGTTGGCCGGACGCCACCGCGTCGGCGGCGGTGGCGGTGGCGAGCAGGCCGGCGGTGCGCAGCGCCTGGCCTGCCGATAGATCGCCTGCTAGTAGCTCTGCTGAGGCGAAGCCGCGTTGCGATCGTGGAACAACCATGGAATCAAGATCCAACCTAGTGGAGCTGGATGTCCTTGGCACTGCTGCAGCGTTGCTGGAAAAAGCTTGACTGACCTGATCGGCACCCTGCGCTGAAAGCGTCAGACGTCCGCCTGCCTGCGCCTGCTCGACCGATTCTCGCAACACCTGCCGACCGATTGCCGCATCGCCTTTGACCGTCTTGGAACCCGGTTGATCGATCGCGTTAAGACTGTGGATGAGATTGGGTTCTGACTTGAGTACCGCGGGCCAACGTGCTTCCGGACCCGTCAGCTTGATGGCTTCATCGATCTGCAGGCTATGAGTTTGTTGGTAGGCCGGCAGTTTCTTGAAGAAATCCCGGTTGAATTGGTTGGCCTGCTCCACTGTCATTCCGATGGGCGTGTTGGTCAGCAGATCGTTGTTCACCATGGCCACTTTCAAAGTGGCGCAAAGCCTGTCCACGTCATTAGCAACCCTCGCGGCCGCCCCACGATCGCCAGTCAGTACGGCTTGGCCATCAAAGCTCTTCTGGAGAAAATTCAGTTCTTGCCTCAGGCCCTGGGAATACTGTCCGAGAGGGCCGCCGTTGTGAGGAGAGACGTCGAGCTGCAGCGCCAGTTGCTTGTCCGCCGGGAGGTTCAGCAGATTGACGTCACCATCCAGATTGAAAAGCCCGAAACTGTAGAGCTTCTTGAGCAGAGCACTGTCTCGGAATGCTTGCTGCTCAATAAGGTGATGTCCCTGGAAAACCGGCTTGTCATTCTTGGCCACGGTCCAAAATTCCGAGTTTGCGTATCACAGTGAGTGCAAGCCACTAGAAATCGGCGGCGTCCTTCCACCACAGGCCATCGGAGCTAGGTTTCACTCCAATTCCCGCGCTTCGTATCGCTTCATACATCGTGCGATCACAGATCACGCTGGATGGATCCTCTCCCATCCTGAAGACATGGGCATCCCCAATCAATTCTTTCTTGAAGAATAGCTTCGCGCCTCCCGAAAACGTAATCATTTCCACATCTTGATTCACCGCGTGGTCCCGGGCTATTCGCGTCTGAAATTCAGAGTTGGATTTGTCCAGCGCAAAAATTGTCCGAACCACGTCGCATAGGTAATGCTGTGGGCCCTTCGAGCCGTCTGGCAATGCGTAATCGCAGGGAACAAATGCAAAGCCCTCGGCGTCCACTGACTCGAAAGCGCGCTTGAGTCGCTCAGAGACCAGCCAGTAGCCACTAAATCCCCCTTCGAGATCTCGAGGGCGCCTTTTTGAGTTGCGCGCGTGAGCCAGAAGCGGCGTTTCCGCCAGCGTAGGAAATCCGCCTTCCACGGGCCGAATGATCAAGCGTGGAGGTGTCAAAAGGGCTTCTTCGTTGGCAATTTCAACATCGGTTCCAGGGCCGCCGCCGCGGATATCCGGATCGAGGATGTAGAAAAGTCCCTTCGCGGCATTCAAGTTGCTGTTCATTGAGGTTGCTTCAATTGATTTATCTTTAGTTCGATGGTTAGCAAAAAATGCTATTTTTGCAACATTAAGAGCCGCGCTGGCGAAACCCTCGCTAGTTTGTCTTCACTTTGCACGGCGGCCCAGCCGCTGCGGTGGTAGGCCAGTTCATAGCGCGCGGCGATCGCGCCGGGACTGTTGGCGATGTTGCGGGCAATGATGGCCTGCGCCTGCGCCTCCAGTTCCGCCGCGCGTGGCGGCAATGCGGTCTCCTGCACGTAGCTGCCGCGCTCGTTGGCACCGCAGATCTCGGTCTTGACCAGACGATGCCATTGCCCGTCTGCCGGGTCGCGCCGCCAGTCGGCAGGGCTCAGGCTGGGGCGGTCGGTGGCGTTGGCCGGCTGGCGATACGGATCAACGGGCGCAGGCACATCTTTGAGAGAAAGTGCGGCAGCAGCATTGGTGGCCCGGTAATTGAGTTCGCGTGCTTTCTCGTAGCTGGCCACGATGGGCGTGGCGGTGGGGTTGTCCACGCCATCGGCAGTGGTGTCGGCCTTGCCCTCGCGCGCCCAGGCAGTGCCGTTGAACGACCACTTGGTGCCGGCGTTATCGATCTGGGTATAGATGGCGCGGTTATCGAGCAACGCGGCGGCTTTTTCGCCGGCCAGGCTCATGAAGTACACATCGGCGGCGATCAGCACCATCGGCCCTGCGCCGGAGCTGCCCAGCGCATAGGCCGCTGCCGTGCCCCCGGCCCAGCCACCGACATTGCGCCCGGCGAAATGTGCCAGTTCCGATTGCGCGGCCAGCGGGTTGTCCTGGCCGAGCAAGTGCGTGGCGCGTTGGCCGGAGGCGACCGCGTCGGCGGCGGTGGCGAGCAGGCCGGCGGTGCGCAGCGCCTGGCCTGCCGATAGATCGCCTGCCAGTAGCTCGGCGGTGGCGAAGCCGCGTTGCGATACTGGTGTGTACGACGGCTGCGGTGTGGCGCCTGCGCCTTGGCGGATGCTGCGCGCAGCACCGCCGATGGTTGTCGGCGTGTCATCCAAGACCTGCTGGACCAGCGCCGCATTGGACTCGGATAACCTCACACGGCCGGCCTCTTCGGCGTGCGCGATGGCCATGCGAAATTCTTCGCGTCCAGCGATTTCGCGGATCACGGCATCGCGTTCATCAGGGACAGCGACCAGATTTTTGCCGGCGGTCCGTGCGGCGTCGATGACCTTGACGATCCGCTGCTCCGAATGGGTAATCGCGGCCCATTCGGATTCGACAGGGCTCATCGAGCGCAGTGTCTTCAGCTGGTTGGCGTGGGCGGTGCGGTATTGATCAATCTCGGAGAGGGTTCTGCGGTTTTGCGCGTTGGTCTCGGCCTTGGTCAAGCGGTTCGGGGTCGTTACGAACATGTCGCCGTTGATCAGGGCGACTTTGAGGGTGTCTTGCAGGTCATGGACCTGGGCGGCGACGCGCTTCAATGCTGCGGCGTCGTTGCGCATGGCGGCGTCACCGTCTGGGGAGTTAAGGATATCGTTCAGGGTGTCATCGATTCCATCCGTATAAGAACTTCTCGTTCTCCCCCGGTGGGGCGAAGCTTCAAGCTTATCGGCCAAGTTGCCCTCAACTGGAAGGTAGATGCGATTAGTTGATACATCCTTGTCGATCAGTCCATGCTCAAGCAACTTCTTGAGCAACCTATGATCTCGAAAGATGGTGTTTTCAATGACATGATGACTTTGAAGAATGACATTGCTGGTCGGCATATGCCTCGGCTCCATGCAGTCACGGAAGAGATCAGATCAGTAGTCTGATGCGTCTATTACGCGAACGCCGCGCGTCCTTGGAGATTTTCCGAATCCATGCTCGATCAAGGTATCGCGCAAAAATCGGTCGCAAAAAGCGTCTGCCGTATAAGGCGTTCGGAAGACGTGTGCGGACCCGATCACGTCCTTCTTGAATGCCAATACCGCGCCCCCCGTAAGGCTGTAGTACTTGCCATTTCGATATCCGGTCAATACCTTGACGGTGGACGCCTCCTCGTCGATGGCATCGATAATCCGCACCACCTCGCAGAGATAGTACGGTGCCCCGGGCGTACCGTCTTCCAATCGGAAGTCGCATAGCGCGAAGGCAAAGCCTTCCGGGTCCGCAGCTTCGAGTAGCTGCTTTAGCGGTTCGGAGACTAGCCAGTAGCCTTTGAATCCATCGTGCATGTCATTAGGCATATCGCCGATGCGGCTGTCGTAGCGCAGGCGCGGGGTTTCCTTCAGTGCAGCCAGGCCTGCGTCCTCTCCAGGCAGGCTGTCAGCAATGGAAAACGGCACCGCATCTTCGTTCTCGAATTCCACGCCATGCCCGCGCCCCCCGCCACGCATGTCGGACCTGAGGATGTAGAACTCGCCTTTTCTGGGCGCATTCGGATGTATCGCTTGCGCTTGATTTGACTGGTTCATGGGTGTTCTCCGATCAACCCTGCATATAATAAAAATGCTATATCCGCTTTCATCAAGCGGGCGCCGCCAGCATACGCGATTGTATGTTCTGACATCGCTGCAGATGGGCGACCGGGCTGTCGGCGCCATAGTGGCCGCTTGGCCCACGCTGCAACTGCATGGCGCCATCGCCTGCGAGTCATTCCGCTTCGCGGGCGCGCTGTGTTGCTAGTTCGATCGCTTCGCGCCACTGCGGCTGCAGCTCCGTGCCTACGATGCGGTAGCGGTACAGCGTCTGCTCGCGCTGCACGTCCTGCGGCGACGGCGGCGAATGCCTGATGGCGGCAATTGCTTGGGCGTGCTCGGCGAGCGCCGGGTGCAGCATGGCGCGCGTTTGCTCCAGCTCCAGCACACGGTTGGCATCGGGCGGCGCACTGTGGCTGGTCCACTAATCGTCTATGTTGCGGTAGTAGCGCTGGCCATTTAAGTCGGTCAGAACGTGCGGATCCGGCAACGCCTGCCGCTTGGTCAATCCCCGTGGCATTCCGGCGCGAAATGCAAACGCCCGCAATGCGTGGTGGCATTGCGGGCGTCGGATCGCCGCGTAGTGGTCGTGCTTGCGACTACGCCTTCGGCGCGTCCCGCAGTTCGCGGCGCAGGATCTTGCCGACGTTGGTCTTGGGCAATTCCTTGCGGAATTCGATCACCCGGGGCTGCTTGTAGCCGGTGAGGTTGGCGCGGCAATGCGCCTTCACGTCGTCGGCGGTCAGGGCAGGGTCTTTCTTTACGATCACCGCCTTGACGAGTTCACCGGATTTTTCGTCGGGCACGCCGACGGCTGCCACTTCCAGTACGCCGGGCAGGGTGGCGATCACGTCTTCGATCTCGTTCGGGTAGACGTTGAAGCCGGACACCAGAATCATGTCCTTCTTGCGGTCGACGATGTAAACGAAACCTTGCTCGTCCATGCGTGCGATGTCGCCGGTATGCAACCAGCCGTCGGCATCCATCACCTTGGCGGTTTCATCGGGCTTTTTCCAATAGCCCTTCATGACCTGTGGGCCCTTGATGCACAGCTCGCCGATCTCGCCGATCGGCAGGGTGGCGCCGGCGTCGTCCTTGATGCAGGCATCGGTGGAGGGAATCGGCAGGCCGATCGAGCCGTTGTAGTCCTTTAGATCCATCGGGTTGATGCAGGCCGCTGGCGAGGTCTCGGTCAGGCCATAGGCCTCCACCAGGGTCTGCCCGGTGACCTTTTTCCAGCGCTCGGCCACCGAACGCTGCACCGCCATGCCGCCGCCCAGGGTCATCTTGAGCGAGGAAAAATCGATCTGGTCGAAGCCGGGGGTGTTGAGCAGGCCGTTGAACAGCGTGTTGACGCCGGTAAACGCGGTGAAGCGGGTCTTCTTCAGTTCCTTGACGAAGCCCGGCATGTCGCGCGGATTGCTGATCAGGTGATTGCAGCCGCCGATCTTCATGAAGACCAGGCCGTTAGCCGTCAACGCGAAGATGTGGTAGAGCGGCAACGCGGTGATCACTACCTCCTTGCCTTCCTCCATCTTGCCGGTGCCGGACAGCCACTGGTGCGCCTGCTGCATATTGGCGACCAGGTTGCGGTGGGTCAGCATCGCGCCCTTGGCCACGCCGGTGGTGCCGCCGGTGTATTGAAGGAACGCGATGTCGTCCGCTTCGATCTGCAGCGTGGGTACGCTGTGTTTGCGGCCAAGCGCCAATGCCTCGCGGAAGCGGATCGCGCCGTCGATGCGGTAGTCCGGCACCAGTTTCTTGACGTACTTGACGACGAAGTTGATCAGCGTTCCCTTGGGGAACCCGAGCATGTCGCCCAGGCCGGTGGTGATCACCTGCTTGACCGGCGTCTCGGCGATGACCTGCTGCACGGTGGTCCCGAAGTTGTCGATGACAACCAGCACGCTGGCGCCGGAGTCGATCAGCTGGTGCTTCAATTCGCGCGGGGTGTAGAGCGGGTTGACGTTGACCACCGTCAGCCCGGCACGCAGCACGCCGAAGGTGGCGATCGGATACTGCAGGCAGTTGGGCATCATCAGCGCCACGCGGTCGCCCTTCTTCAATTGCAGCTCGCCCAGCAGGTAGGCGGCGAATTGTTCGACCAGCTGGTCGGCCTCGCGATAGGTGATGGTCTTGCCGAAGCTGTGATACGCGGGACGATCGGCAAAGCGCGCGACGGAGGTGGCGAATACCTCGGCCACCGTGCGGAACTGTTCCAGATCGATCTCGGCACTTACGCCGGCCGGATAACTTTGCAACCAAGGACGTGCCTGATTCATCTGCCCCCCTCCAGGGTATTCTCGATGCGCCGCGGTGTGTTCCACGGCGCTGCAACAGCTGGCAGCATACCGTCATGAATGGAAAAGGCGAAGCGTGATGCAGGGCAATATTCATTGGTGGCGGTGGGCGATGGTGCTCGCCTGGATGGCGCTGCTTGCCGGGTGCGCACGCCCGGCGCCGGAGCTGCGGGTGCGCCAGGCTGTGGCGCAGATGCAGGCCGCGATCGAGGCGCGCGATGTCGGCAAGGCGATGCAGCCGGTGGCGGCAGACTTCGTGGGCGAGCAGGGCCTGGATGCGGCCGGTCTACGCCGCCTGCTGCAGCTGCAATTGCTGGGCAACCGCAAGATCGGCGTCACCCTGGGACCGGTGGACGTGCAGCTAAAAGGCGCGACCGCCACCGCCAGCTTCACCGCGCTGCTCACCGTGGGCGACGGCCGCTGGCTGCCCGAGCAGGCCCAGACCTACCAGCTGACCACCGGCTGGCGCCTGCAGGACGGCGACTGGCGGCTCTACCACGCGCAATGGGCGCCGGCAGGTCGCTAGGCCGGAAAGTCGGGTGGGGGCGTTGCGCCAGACGGCGGCCTCTACGTTGCCCAGCCCTCCAGAGCCAGGCATTGCCGGACCGAAAAACGACATTCCCGCCAGCAGGCGGGAATGTCGGGGCCAGTACGCGGTGACGGGAATTACGCCGCCTTGCGTGCAGCCAGTTGACGCAGCACGTATTGCAGCAGGCCGCCGTGCTTGAAGTACTCCACTTCCTTGGGCGTCAGCAGCAGCACCTTGACCTGGAACTGCTTGACGCTGCCGTCGGACTTCTTCGCATCGACTGTGGCACGGCGGCTGGCGCCGTCCTGCAGGCCGGTGATGTCCAGCACTTCGGAGCCGTCCAGGCCCAGACTCTGCGCGTTCTCGTTGTCCAGGAACTGCAGCGGCAGCACGCCCATGCCGACCAGGTTGGAGCGGTGGATGCGCTCGAAGCTCTCGGCGATCACCGCCTTGACCCCGAGCAGGTTGGTGCCCTTGGCGGCCCAGTCGCGCGAGGAGCCGGTGCCGTACTCCTTGCCGGCCAGCACAACCAGCGGTACGCCATCGGCCTTGTATTTCATCGCCGCATCGAAGATGGCCAGCTTTTCCGGCTGGCCGCCGTCGGCCGGGTAGTACAGCGTGTTGCCGCCTTCCTCACCGCCGAACATCAGGTTCTTGATGCGGATGTTGGCGAAGGTGCCGCGCACCATCACGTCGTCGTTGCCGCGGCGGCTGCCGTAGCTGTTGAAGTCGGCCGGCTGCACGCCGCGCTCCTGCAGGAAACGGCCTGCCGGCGAATCCTTCTTGATGTTACCGGCCGGGGAGATGTGGTCGGTGGTGATCGAGTCGCCGAACAGGCCCATGATGCGCGCGCCGTGCACGTCGTCCACGCTGCCCACCTGCATGGTCATGCCGTCGAAGTAGGGCGGGTTCTTGATGTAGGTCGATGCGGCATCCCACTCGTACAGCGCGCCATCCGGAGAGGCGATCGTGTTCCAGCGCGTATCGCCCTTGAACACATCGGCGTAGTTCTGCTTGAACATCTCCGGGCCCACGGTGGCGGCGATGGTGTCGCCGATCTCCTTGTTGCTCGGCCAGATATCGCGCAGATACACCGGCTGCCCATCGCTGCCGGTACCCAGCGGCTCGGTGGTGAGATCGATATCGGTGGTACCGGCGATGGCGTAGGCCACCACCAGCGGAGGCGAGGCCAGGTAGTTCATCTTGACTTCGGGGTGCACGCGGCCTTCGAAATTGCGGTTGCCCGACAGCACCGAGGTCACCACCAGATCGTCCTTGGCGATGGCGGCCGACACGTCTTCCGGCAGCGGGCCGGAGTTGCCGATGCAGGTGGTGCAGCCATAGCCGACCACGTAGAACCCGAGTTTCTCCAGGTCGGCGAGTACGCCGGCCTTTTCCAGATAGTCGGTGACCACGCGCGAGCCCGGCCCGAGCGAGGTCTTCACCCATGGCTGCGCCTTCAGCCCCTTGGCTGCGGCGTTACGCGCGAGTAGGCCGGCGCCCAGCATCACTGCCGGATTGGAGGTGTTGGTGCACGAGGTGATGGCGGCGATGACCACCGAGCCGTCGCGCAGCTGCCAGCCGGCGCCGCTGTCGCCGGCATGCTCGGCCTGCGCAGCCTTGGCGCCGACCGCGGTGCCGCCGCCGCCTTCGTTCTTGAGGCGGTCTTCCTGCTTGAGATCGGTCGGCTTCTTGCTGCGTGCCTCGGCGAACGGCTTGAGGCTTTCGCGATAGTTGCGCTGCATGTCTTCCAGCAGCACGCGGTCCTGCGGGCGCTTGGGCCCGGCCAGCGACGGCTTGACCTGGCCCATGTCCAGCTCCAGCGTGGCGCTGTACTGCGCGTGCGGCGTATTGGCGTCGTGCCACAGGCCCTGGGCCTTGGCATAGGCCTCCACCAGCGCGATCTGCTCTTCGCTGCGGCCGGACAGGCGCAGATAGGTCAGCGATTCCTCATCGACCGGGAAGATGCCGCAGGTGGCGCCGTATTCCGGGGCCATGTTGCCGATGGTGGCGCGGTCGGCCAGCGGCAGGTGTTGCAGGCCTTCGCCATAGAACTCGACGAACTTGCCCACCACGCCCAGCTTGCGCAGCATCTGGGTGACGGTGAGCACCAGATCGGTGGCGGTGGCTCCTTCGGGCAGCTTGCCGGTGAGCTTGAAGCCGACCACCTGCGGAATCAGCATCGAAGAGGGCTGGCCCAGCATCGCGGCCTCGGCCTCGATGCCACCCACGCCCCAACCCAGCACGCCGATGCCATTGATCATGGTGGTATGGCTGTCGGTGCCGAACACGGTGTCGGGGTAGGCGATCAGGGTGCCGTCCCTGTCGGCGCTCATCACCACCCGCGCCAGGTTCTCCAGATTCACCTGGTGGACGATGCCGGTATTGGGCGGCACCACCTTGAAGTTTTCGAATGCCTTCTGCCCCCAGCGCAGGAAGCCGTAGCGCTCCTGGTTGCGCTGGAATTCGATCTTGCCGTTGAGGTCGAGCGCATCGGGTTTGCCGAACACATCCACCTGCACCGAGTGGTCGATGACCAGCTCGGAGGGAATCTGCGGGTTGATCTGGTCGGCCTTGCCGCCCAGCTTGACCACCGCGTCGCGCATCGCAGCCAGGTCGACCACGCAGGGCACGCCGGTGAAATCCTGCAGCACCACGCGCGCGGGCATGAAGGCGATCTCGATATCCGGCTCGGCCTTGGGATCCCAGGTGGCCACCGCTTCGATGTGGTCCTTGCCGACGGTCACGCCGCCGTCTTCGTGCCGGAGCAGGTTCTCCAGCAGGATCTTCATCGAGTAAGGCAGGTGGGCGATATCGAAACGTTCGCCCAGCTTCGGCAGGCTGTAGTAGTCGTAGCGCTTGCCGTGGACCTCGAGCGAGGTGCGGGTGGAAAAGGAATCGCTCATGCGTCACTCCTATGGCGTCGAGGGCTTTAGGTAGGCGCTCATTCTGAGCGATTCAGTGTGTACGTACGGTGTGTCTGGAACGATCTGCCGGCTTGAGTACGACGGTCGAAGTACGTATCATGCGTGCATACTTTCTGGAGCATGCTCATGGAAGCCACCGTTGCCGAACGCGGACAGATCACCCTGCCCAAGGCCGTGCGCGATGCCCTGGGCCTGACCAAGGGCACCACGCTCAAGATCGAACTCGATGGTGGGCGCATCATCTTGCGCAAGGATGTCAGCGAGGCGCTGCGCAAGGTGCGCGGCAAGTTCAAGCTGGTCGATGGCCTGACCAGCACGGACGAGGCCATGCGCGCCATTCGCGGCCGCGCGCCCGGGGACCCGTTCGACCCATGATCGCCCTGGATTCTTCGGTACTGCTGGACATCCTGATCGGCGACCCGGTCTATGGCGAAGTGTCGGAAATCTGCATTGGCGACGCGCTGGCACGCGACGAGGTGGTGGTCTGCGATGCGGTGGTGGCCGAGGTGCTGGCCATGCTGGACACCCAGGTCGACCTGATGGAAACCCTGGCCTCGATCGGGGTGCGTTACGAAGCCACCCAGGAAGCGGCGGCGGTACGCGCCGGCCATATGAACAAGCGCTTCCGTGCACGCGGCGGCAAGCGCGAACGAGTGGTGGCGGATTTTCTGATCGGCGCCCACGCGATGCTCCAGTGCGACGGGTTGATAACCCGCGACGAAGGCTTCTTCCGCGACTACTTCAAGGGCTTGAAGATCACCGTCCCCAAGCCCGTTGCCTGATCCACGCCTTCTGATCCACGTCTGACGTTTTTACACATTCACCGCTGTCTTTTTTGGAGAACCCGCATGTTGGAAGCCTACCGCCACCACGTTGCAGAGCGCGCCGCGCTCGGTATCCCGCCGCTGCCGCTGACCGCGCAGCAGACCGCCGAGGTCATCGAGCTGTTGAAGGCACCGCCAGCCGGCGAAGAGGAGTTTCTGGTCGAGCTGCTGAGCCAGCGCGTGCCGGCCGGCGTGGACGATGCCGCCAAGGTCAAGGCCTCGTACCTGGCCGCGGTGGCCTTCGGCACCGAAAAAACTGCGCTGATCAGCCCCACGCGCGCCACCGAGCTGCTTGGCACCATGCTGGGCGGCTACAACATCCAGCCATTGATCGACCTGCTGGACAATGCCGAGCTGGGCGCCACCGCCGCCGAGGCGCTCAAGCACACCTTGCTGGTGTTCGACGCGTTCCATGACGTGCAGGAAAAGGCCGAAGCCGGCAACGTGCACGCCAAGGCCGTGCTGCAGAGCTGGGCCGACGCCGAGTGGTTCACCAGCAAGCCGGAAGTGCCGCAGAGCCTGACCGTCACCGTGTTCAAGGTGCCGGGCGAAACCAATACCGACGACCTGTCGCCGGCCCCGGATGCCACCACCCGCCCGGACATCCCGCTGCATGCGCTGGCGATGCTGAAGAACAAGCGCGACGGCGCGGCGTTCGAGCCGGAGGAAGACGGCAAGCGCGGCCCGATCCAGGCCATTGCCGATCTCAAGGACAAGGGCCACCTGGTCGCCTACGTGGGCGACGTGGTGGGCACCGGTTCTTCGCGCAAGTCGGCGACCAACTCGGTGCTGTGGTGGACCGGCGAAGACATTCCGTACATCCCGAACAAGCGCTTCGGCGGCGTGTGCCTGGGCAGCAAGATCGCCCCGATCTTCTACAACACCATGGAAGACGCCGGCGCGTTGCCGATCGAGCTGGACGTGTCGCAGATGGAGCACGGCGACGTGGTCGAGCTGCGTCCGTACGACGGCAAGGCGCTGAAGAACGGGCAAGTGATTGCCGAGTTCGCGATGAAGTCGGACGTGCTGTTCGACGAAGTGCGCGCCGGTGGCCGCATTCCGTTGATCGTCGGCCGTGGCCTCACCGCCAAGGCGCGCGAGTTCCTGGGCCTGCCGGCCTCGGACCTGTTCCGCCTGCCGATGGACCCGCCGGACACCGGCAAGGGCTTCTCGCTGGCGCAGAAGATGGTCGGCCGCGCCTGTGGGCTGCCGGAAGGCCAGGGCATGCGCCCGGGCACCTATTGCGAACCGAAGATGACCTCGGTTGGCTCGCAGGACACCACCGGCCCGATGACCCGCGACGAGCTGAAGGACCTGGCCTGCCTGGGCTTCTCCTCGGACCTGGTGATGCAGTCGTTCTGCCACACCGCGGCCTACCCGAAGCCGGTGGACGTCAAGACCCACCACACCCTGCCGGAATTCATCTCCACCCGTGGCGGCGTGTCGCTGCGTCCGGGCGACGGCGTGATCCACAGCTGGCTCAACCGCATGCTGCTGCCCGACACCGTGGGCACCGGCGGCGACTCGCATACCCGTTTCCCGATCGGTATTTCGTTCCCGGCCGGCTCCGGCCTGGTGGCCTTCGCCGCCGCCACCGGCGTGATGCCGCTGGACATGCCCGAGAGCGTGCTGGTGCGCTTCAAGGGTGAGATGCAGCCGGGCGTGACCTTGCGCGACCTGGTCAACGCGATCCCGCTGTATGCAATCAAGGACGGTCTGCTGACCGTGGCCAAGCAGGGCAAGAAGAACATCTTCTCCGGCCGCATCCTGGAAATCGAAGGGCTGCCGAACCTGAAGGTGGAGCAGGCCTTCGAACTGTCCGACGCCTCGGCCGAGCGTTCGGCGGCAGGTTGCACCGTGCACCTGGACAAGGCGCCGATCATCGAATACCTGACCAGCAACATCACCCTGCTGCGCTGGATGATTGCCGAAGGCTATGCCGATGCACGCACGCTGGGCCGCCGCATCAAGAAGATGGAAGAGTGGCTGGCCGACCCGCAGCTGCTGCAGCCCGATGCCGATGCCGAATACGCCGCGGTCATCGAGATCGACCTGGCCGACATTCACGAGCCGATCGTGGCGTGCCCGAACGACCCGGACGACGTCAAGACGCTGTCCGAGGTGGCCGGTGCGGCGATCGACGAGGTGTTCATCGGTTCGTGCATGACCAACATCGGTCACTTCCGTGCCGCCGCCAAGTTGCTGGAAGGCAAGCGCGACATCCCGACCCGGTTGTGGGTGGCACCGCCGACCAAGATGGACGCCTCCGAGCTGACCAAGGAAGGCCATTACGGCACCTTCGGCGCGGCCGGCGCACGCATGGAAATGCCCGGCTGCTCGCTGTGCATGGGCAACCAGGCGCAGGCACGCGAGGGCGCCACGGTGTTCTCCACCTCCACGCGTAATTTCCCCAACCGCCTGGGCCGCAACACCAATGTGTACCTGGGCTCGGCGGAGCTGGCGGCGATCTGCTCGCGTCTTGGCCGGATTCCGACCAAGGAGGAGTACATGGCCGACGTGGGCGTGATCAAGACCAGTGGCGAGCAGATCTACCGCTACATGAACTTCGATCAGATCCAGGAGTATCAGGGCGTTGCGGAGACCGTCGCGGCCTGATGCCGTCATGGCTGTGTGTTGTCCCGAAATGCCCGGCACTGCCGGGCATTTCGCTTTTTGCGCGTTGGCTTCGCGTTGCATCCACGATGACGGGCGATAAGGCAACCAACAGCTGACTGACGTGGCGCATTGCAACAAAAATCTGAAGTCGGGGGAGCTAGTGTCCGGCACTTCCCCCACTTACCTTCGATGCCATGCCCACTTGCACGATCGCTGGTCAACCATTGCACTACGCACAATACGGCCAGGGCTTTCCGGTCCTGCTCGGCCACAGCTACCTCTGGGATGCGGCCATGTGGGAGCCGCAGATCCAGGTCCTGTCGCAGCACTACCAGGTCATCGTTCCGGAGCTCTGGGGCCACGGACAATCGGGCGGATTGCCCGACCAGACCCGGGGCATCGACGATCTGGCGCGGCAGATGCTTGGCCTGCTGGATGCGCTGCAGCTGCCGCAGTGCGCAGTGGTGGGCTTGTCGGTTGGCGGCATGTGGGGCGCTGAGCTGGCGCTGCTGGCGCCGGAGCGTGTCCGCAGCCTGGTGTTGATGGACACCTTCCTCGGTGCCGAGCCGCAGGCCACGCGGACGCGTTACTTCGGCATGCTCGATGCGATCGAGGCGGCGGGGCAGGTGATGCCTGCGCTGATCGAGGCGATCGTGCCGATCTTCTTCCGTCCGGGGATCGATCTGACCTCGGCGTTGCCGGCTGCATTTGCGCAGCGCCTGGCACAGCTTTCGGTCGAGCAGTTGCGTGCTTCGATCGTGCCGCTCGGGCGGCTGATCTTCGGGCGGGCCGATCGCCTGGACGCGCTGTCTGCACTGGATCCGGCGCGCACTTTCTTGCTCGGCGGCGATGCCGATGTGGCACGCCCGCCGGAAGAGGTGTGGATGATGGCCGAGGCGATCTGTTGCGATTACGAACTGGTGCCCGATGCCGGGCATATCGCCTCGCTGGAAAACCCGGCGTTCGTCAATGCGCAGTTGCTGGGGTGGTTGAAGCGTACGTTGCACTGAGCGTGGACGTTGCGGTGATGCCTGCGTCATTGAGTGAGTGCGGGATGCAGCCCGTACGCTCACCCCAACCCCCGCTCCACGCCCCGGCCCGCGCTTGCGGCGCGGGCGCTCTAAGGCACGCGCGCCAGTGACGCGCAAGCCGTGCCTTCTCGCCCCGATGGGAGAGGGGCTAACTCCCTTCTCCCATCGGGACATTGTCCTCCTTCATAGGGGAGAAGGTGGCGCGCAGCGCTGGATGAGGGGACGGGTGACTCGGGTACCGCCAGCCGCCGGGGCAGCAACCCGCTAAGGCTGCGCGCCCAGCCAGGCTTCCAGTGCCGCAGCCGGCAACGGGCGCGAGAACAGATAGCCTTGCAACACCTCGCACCCCAGGTCGGCGAGAAACAGGCGTTGGGCCTCGTTTTCGACGCCTTCGGCCACCACGTGCTTGCGCAGGTGCTCGCCGATGCGCAGGACCGAGGTGGTGAGTGCGCGCGCGTCCTCGCTGTGTTCGATGTCGCGTACGAAGCTCATGTCCAGCTTGAGTTCGTCGATCGGCAGGCGATGCAGGTGGCTGAGGCTGGAGTAGCCGGTGCCGAAGTCGTCCAGCGACAGCGAAATGCCGGCTTCGCGGATCGCGTGCAGGTTGTCCAGCACGCCGGACTGCCCGGAGAGCATCACGCTCTCGGTCAGCTCCAGGGTCAGGTCGGACGGTTGCACGCCGGTATCGGCCATCAGCCGGAGCAGGTCGGGCAGCATGCGCGGGCTTTCGAAGCCGCTGGCCGACAGATTGACCGACACGCGCGCCACCGGCACGCCGCGTTGGCGCCAGTCGGCCACCTGTTCGCAGGCGTGGCGCAGCACCCAGTCGTTGAGCTGCGGCATCATGCCTTGCTCTTCGGCCACCGGCAGAAACCGCGCCGGCGAGATCGCGCCCAACTGCGGGTGGTTCCAGCGCAGCAGCGCTTCCACGCCATACAGTGCGTGCGGTGCGGCGCTATGCATCTGCGGCTGGTAATGCAGCTGCAGCTGACCGCGACCGATGGCCTGGCGCAGCTCGGCCTCCAGCGCCACGCGCTCCTGCGCCATGCGGTTCATATCGGAACTGAAAAAGCGGAAGCGGCCGCCGCCTTCCTTCTTGGCACGGTTCATCGCCAGGTCGGCGTGCCGCAGCAGGATGTTGATGTCGCGCCCGTCCTCGGGAAACATCGCCACGCCGATGCTGGCCGACGAGTGCACCGTCATGTGGCCCACGGTCAGCGGGCTGGCGATGGTGCCGAGCACGCGCTCGGCCGCGGCGCTGGCCTGCTCGGCACTGCAGTGCGGCAGTGCCAGGGCGAATTCGTCGCCGGCTACGCGCGCCAGCATGGCGGTGGCCGCCAGCTGGTCGGTGACGCGCAGCGCGATGTCGCGCAGCAGGCCATCGCCGGCAGCATGTCCCTGGCTGTCGTTGATCAGCTTGAAGCGGTCGATGTTGATGAACATCAGTGCCGCCGGCTCGCCGGCATATTCGGCCTGGGTCAGCGCCTGCTCGGCGCGTGCGCTGAACATGATGCGGTTGGGCAGGCCGGTCAATGCATCGTAGAAGGCGAGCTGGTGCACGCGCTGGCGGATCTGCTCGCGCTCCAGCGCCAGCGTGCACAGCTGCTGGCACAGTTCGGTCAACCGGACATGCCAGGCGTCGGCGCGTTGCGGCTTGCGGTAATACAGCGCAAAGGTGCCCAGCACGCGTGCGCTGTTGGAACGGATCGGGGCGCTCCAGCAGGCGTGCAGGCCCATCGGCAGCAAGAGATCGCGGTATTGCGCGAACAACGGGTCGGTGGCGATGTCTTCCACCATCACCGGTCGTCCGCGCCAGGCTGCGGTGCCGCAGGCGCCGGCACCCGGTGCGATCTTCAGGCCGTTGACCGCATCGGCGTACTCGGGCGGCAGGCTGGGCGCGGCCAGGGAATGCAGGCAGCCCTGGTTGTCGGCGCTCATCACCGTGGCAAGCACATCCGGTGCGATGCGCTCCACTTCGCTGCAGATCAGCGTCATCACTTCGATCAGCGGGCGTTCCTGCACCAGGGCTTCGAGCACGCGGTGCTGCAGCACCTCGTGCATCTTGGTATCGGTGATGTCGGTCAGCACCGCAACGTAATGCGACGGGTGATGCCGGGCGTCGTAGATCGGATTGAAATTGAGCGAGATCCACAGCGGCGAGCCGTCCTTGCGATACACCAGCAGATCGGCGCGGGTGTGCTGCAGGGCATCGGCGCGCTCGCGGATGCGTGCGACTTCGGTCTGGTCGCTCTGCGCGCGGGTCAGCACGTCGGAGGGGCGCTGGCCCACCAGTTCGGCCTCGGTATAGCCGAACATGCGCTGGAAGCCATCGTTGGCGTACAGCAGGCGCGATTGCAGGTCGCAGATCAGGATGGCACTGCTGCTGCCGTCCAGGGCTTCGGCCAGCAGCCGCGAACGCCTGTCCTGCGGGCTTTCGCCCTGCATGCGCATGCCGGCGGTGAGCGGGCCAGCCACGATGGCCACACCCTCGGCGGTGCGCCCGGCCGCGCCCGCCGCAACGACGAGCGGCGCGGCATCCACAGCGCCAGGTGCCTCCGCCGGGTCGTTCGGGTGCGGGGGGAGCGCTGGCATGGGCGATCAGCGCGCCTGGGCCGACAAGGCGATCAGGCGCTCGGCCACGCGATCCAGCGGCACCACTTCCTGCGCAGCGCCGAGTTTGTAGGCGGCGCCGGGCATTCCCCAGACCACGCTGCTGGCTTCGTCCTGCACCAGCGTGGGGGCGCCGGCCTGCAGCATTTCCAGCAGGCCGCGCGCACCGTCATCGCCCATGCCGGTGAGAATGGCGCCAACCGCATTCGGGCCGGCGTTGGCGGCCACCGAACGGAACAGCACGTCCACCGCCGGCTTGTGGCGATTGACCGGCGGGCCGTCGTCGATGCGGCAGCGCCAGCGCGCACCGTCGCGGATGATGCGCAGATGCTGGCCGCCCGGTGGCAGGTAGGCATGGCCGGGCAGGATCGCTTCGCCATCGCTGGCCTCGCGCACCGACATCGCCGAGTGGCGGTTGAGGCGTTCGGCGAAGGCGGTACTGAAGCTGGCCGGCAGGTGCTGGGTCATCACCACCGCCGGCGCGTCGGCCGGCATGTGTTCGAGCACCACGCGCAGCGCTTCGGTGCCGCCGGCGGAAGCGCCGATCGCGATCAGGCGGTCGGTGGTGCGAAAGCGCAGCGCGCTGCCCGGCACCGGCGCGGACTGCATGTCCAGGGTGACCTTGGGCGTGCTGGGGCGGTGCAGGGCGCTGACCTTGGCCTTGGCGGCCATCTTGACCTTGCTGACGATCTCTTCTGCGTAGCCTTCCAGCCCACGCGCGACATCGATCTTGGGCTTGGAGACGAAATCCACCGCGCCCAGCGACAGCGCCTGCAAGGTCGTGTCTGCGCCGCGTTCGGTCAGCGATGAAATCATCACCACCGGGGTGGGGCGCAGGCGCATCAGGTTTTCCAGGAACACCAGGCCGTCCATGCGCGGCATTTCCACATCCAGCGTGATCACGTCCGGATTGAGGCGCTTGATCTTTTCGCGCGCCAGCAACGGATCGGCGGCGGAGCCGACCACTTCGATGCCGGCGTCGCGCGAGAGGATTTCGGTGAGCATCTGACGTACCACCGCCGAATCGTCGACGATGAGGACACGTACGGGAGTTTCCAGCGTCATTCGAACAGCTCCACTCCACCGGTGACCGGTGCTTTGGACAGACGGGCACGCACGGCCGATTCGGCGGCGGCGACTTCGGCTTCGTGTGCGTGCGGCAGACGCTGCACGACCACCCGGCCGGTCGTCGGGAAGAACCACACCTTGCGCGGATGGATGCCGCACAGATCTTCGGCAATGATGGGAATGTGTTCGGCCTGCAGGTACTGGCGGACGAACTCGGCGTTGCGGGTGCCGACCGGGTTGCTGGTGAAGCCCTTGAGCACGTTGGCGCCGCCGAAGACCTTGGCTTCGATGCGTTTGCGATGCGCGCCGCGCTTGAGCATGTCGTTGATCAGCAACTCCATCGCATAACTGCCGTAGCGCGCGGGTGCGCCATCGCCGACCTGACCTTCGGGCAGCAGGAAGTGATTCATGCCGCCGATCTTGAGCACCGGGTCGCGCAAGCAGGCTGCAACGCACGATCCCAAGGTGGTCGTCAACGCGGTGTCGTCGTCCACCACCAGGTATTGGGTGGGCAGCAGCTTGGCGGTGATGGTCTGGAAGCGCGAATCGCGGTACCGCATCACGTCATCGACTTGCACGGCGGTGCTCATGCAGAGGCTCCTGCGCGCGGGGCGCGCCGATACAGCGTGCGGCCGCACGGCTGGATCAGATCGGCCGCGTGCAGGTAGTTCTCCGAGTGCCCGGTGTAGAGGAGGCCGTCGTCGCCCATGTGGCTGACCAGACGCGACAGGATGCCGCGCTGGGTGGGCTTGTCGAAATAGATCATCACGTTGCGGCAGAACAGCGCCGCGTACGGGCCGCCCACGTCGTAACGCGGGGCCAGCAGGTTCAGCTGGCGGTATTCGATGAGCTGGCGCAGCGCCGGAATCACCCGGCACTTGCCCTCGTTGGGTCCGCTGCCGCGCTGGAAGTACTTGCGCTTGATCGAAGCATCCAGCGAGGCGACGCGGTCGATGGCGTAGACGCCGCGCGAGGCGGTCTCCAGCACCTGGGTATCGACGTCGGTGGCGACGATGCTCACCGGCGGGGTCAGTGTGCCGAAGGCTTCGCAGGCGGTGATGGCGATGGAGTAGGGCTCCTCGCCGGTAGAGGCGGCGCACGACCAGATCTTCAATGGCGCCTGCGAGGCGCGCTTCTGCAGTTCTTCGCGCAGCTTGTCGAAGTGGTGCGGCTCGCGGAAGAACGAGGTCAGGTTGGTGGTCAGTGCGTTGGTGAACGCCTGCCATTCTTCTTCGTCGTTGCCGGCTTCCAGCTGGTCGAGGTAATCGCGGAACGAGCGCAGGCCGAGCACGCGCAGGCGGCGCGACAGGCGGCCATACACCATGTCGCGCTTGGCCGGGGCCAGGGCGATGCCGACACGCTGATAGATCAGGTCGCAAACGCGCTTGAAATCGCGGTCGCCGAAATCGAATTCGCGTGTGTCTGAAGCAGGAGTCGTAGTCGT
The DNA here is from genome assembly GCF_002939785.1 of Xanthomonas codiaei. Taxonomy (GTDB): domain Bacteria; phylum Pseudomonadota; class Gammaproteobacteria; order Xanthomonadales; family Xanthomonadaceae; genus Xanthomonas; species Xanthomonas codiaei. Next base: position 42,899 of record NZ_MDEC01000012.1, on the reverse strand, counting down.
CATATCCATACGCGTCGTTAGCTATCACTGGATATCGGCCACGGAGCCGCGCAACTGAAGCGCCAATGCGTGGATTGCGTGCGGTTGTGTTCGGTCGGCAGTGTGACTGGGCCGGGCTGCGCGTTTGTCGGGCGCGGCGCGCTGAAGCCGCACGCCGTGACATCCCCGGCAGCGTGCCCGCGCAGGGGGCAACGTAGATCCACGCTCCAGCAGTGGCTCCAAATGCACAACGCCCCGGCAGGGCCGGGGCGTTGTGGGTGACAGCGGTGGATCAGAACTCTTGCCAGTTACCGTCGGCCAGGGCGGCCTGTGGCGTGGCAGGTCGCGCGGACGTTGCCGCAGTGCGCGGGGCCGGCTTGGCGGCGGTCTTGACGCCAACCGGACGCGATGCCACCGGACGCACGCGGGCCTGCGCGGCGGCGGCGGCCGGTTCGTCCAGCTTGAACACCGACACCGCTTCGGCCAGGTGGCCGGCCTGCTCTTCCATCGAGCGGGCGGCGGCGGTGGCTTCTTCCACCAACGCGGCGTTCTGCTGGGTGGTCTCGTCCATCTGGGTGATGGTCTGGTTGACCTGCTCGATGCCGGCCGACTGCTCCTGCGAAGCGGCCGAAATCTCGCCCATGATGTCGGTGACGCGCTGCACGCTGGCCACGATGTCGGCCATGGTGGCACCGGCCTTGCGCACCAGTGCCGAGCCTTCGGCGACCTTGTGCACGGAATCGTCGATCAGGCCCTTGATCTCCTTGGCCGCACCGGCCGAGCGCTGTGCCAGCGTGCGCACTTCCGAGGCCACCACCGCAAAGCCGCGGCCCTGTTCGCCGGCACGCGCGGCTTCCACCGCGGCATTCAAGGCCAGGATGTTGGTCTGGAACGCAATGCCGTCGATGACGCTGATGATGTCGGCGATCTTCTTGGACGAGGCTTCGATGCCGGACATGGTGGTGACCACCTGCGACACCACCTCGCCGCCCTGCGAGGCCACACCGGTGGCGCCGATCGCCAGCTGATTGGCCTGGCGGGCGCTTTCGGCGTTCTGCCGGACGGTGGAGGTGAGCTCTTCCATCGAGGCGGCGGTTTCTTCCAGGTTGGCGGCCTGCTGTTCGGTGCGATGCGACAGGTCGGTATTGCCGGAGGCGATCTCGCCGGCCGCCGCATTGATGGCCGTGGACGAGGACTTGATGCGCCCGACGATGTCGGCCAGCTGCTCGGCGGTGGCATTGGCATCGTCGCGCATCTGCGCGAACACGCCGCTGAACTGCCCGTGCATGCGCACGGTGAGGTCGCCGCGCGACAGCGCCGACAACAGCGCGGAAATCTGCTCGATGCTGGCGGCGTTGGCGTCCAGCAAGCCGTTGAGCTGCTGCGCCAGCTGCAGGAAGAAGCCCTGCTTGCCGTCGGTTTCCACCCGGCCACTCATGTCGCCGCTGGCGGCGGCGCGCACAATACGGGCGACTTCCTCTTCGACCTGCACTTCGATGGTGCGGTCGCGCCACTCGCAGACTTCGCCGGTGGTTTGCCCTTCCTCGTTCTTGATGCCGGTGACGGTCTGCGCCAGCACCACTTCGCCGAAGCGCTCTTCGAAGCTGGTGACGCCATCGCGTTCCAGTGCGGCAATGGCCTTGCGCACGGTGGCATCGGACAGGCCCAGGTAGCTGATGTGCTGGCCGATGACCTTGCTCGCATCGAACTCCGGCGATGCCAGGCGAATGCTGCTTTCGTACTGCGCCACGATCTTCTTGAAGGCGTCGTTGGCGTAGATGATGACCCGCTCGGGGTCGGTGATGAAGGTGCCGGTGGAGGACTTGTCCAGCGCGGTACGGATGCGCAGATTCTCGTCGGCAATGGTGCGATCGCGTTCGATGCGCTCCTTCAGGTCGCGCTGCATGCGCTGCATGGAGCGCATCAGTTCGCCCACTTCGTCCTGGCCCTGCACGTTGATCTGGCCATCCAGCTTGCCGCCGGCGATTTCGGTGGCGGTGGTGACCGCGCCGCGCATGCTCTTGACGATGGAACGGGCGAACAGGAAGGCCAGGCCCAGGCCGCCGGCGATGCCGATCAGCAGCACCATCACGGTCAGCGAAACCGACGTGGCGTGGACCTTCTCGGCCTTGGTCTTGGCCGCCTGCGCGAGCAGGTTGTCTTCGGCGATCAACGCCGCCAGCGAATCCTTGGCCTTGTTGTGCAGGGTGCGTGTTTCACCGACGAAGGTGTCGATGGCGTCGTCCGGGAGATTGAGCTCGATCATTTCGTCGACGCTGGCATAGGAGGCCGAGGCCTTCTTCCAGTCCGCCACGAATACATCGAACAGCTTTTTCTGTTGCGGACTTTCGATCAGGCGGGGGTAGCCCTTGATCGTCGCCTCGATTTCGCCATGCAGCCGCTTGGCACGGACCTTGGCTTCCTGCTTGACCGCATCGCTGGCGCGTACCAGGTTTTGGTAAGACGCATTCCGGTATTCGCCGAGCATGCCGCGCAGATCGCCGGCCTCGCGCACGCTGGACATGGTGTTGCCGGCCAGGTCGCGGGTGACGTTGTTGAGCGATGCCAGGCCCGAATACGCGATGATCCCCTGCACCAGCATGATGAGCAGCACGATGCCGAACGCCAGCATCAGCCGCGGCATCAATTTCAGATTATTGATCCATTGCATTGACACGATTCCCCCGTAGAAGTCAGTCCGCATAATCCAGACAGCACATCGCCACGCATGGGCGTGGCGATGTGAGATGCGATTACTTGATGGTGGCGAGCTTCAGGCTGGCCGGCGAGCTGACTTCGATTTCGGCACGCGAACTGTCGCGCTGGATCTTGCCGAGGACGCAGACGTCCTTGCCTTCCAGGGTTTCCGGGGCAAAGCTGAACTTGCCGCGGTTGGCGCCGTCGATGCGGGCCGAGAACGTGTGGCGCGGGAACATGCCGCCCATGTACAGGAAGGTCGGCTCACCCTCCGAGCTCTGTGCGTACTTGGCCTTTTCGACCTTGCCGCACACCATGCCGTCCTTGCCGACGAAACGGGTGGCCATCTCCGGCGGAATCATTTCCTGCGACTGGGCCGACAGCGTGGGAGCAACGATCACGAGAGTAGCGACGGGGAGGAGCGAGAGCAGGAACTTCATGTGGATTCTCCAGAATCGAAAGTCGAACGGTGACCCGTTTGTGTACGCGGGCTTCCATTCAGCTATCGGCGAGCTCCGGTTCAACTTGAATGCAAAAAGCGTGAATCTCATCGCACTTCGATTCGGCAGTGCGTCGCGTGTCGGGACGCTCCTGACACCCGATGGTCGCAACTTCGCTGGCCCGTACATGGCTGCGGCCGTCAGGTGGGGACGGGACCGCCGGCTTGCGATGCGCACCCGCCGCATCGCACCCCCGACGCACCCATCGCCCTCTGACGGCCGCGCAGACCGCAGTGCCGCGTCGAATCAGGCGGCTTCTTCGGTCAGCTGCTGGTGGCCAAGTTCGGTGCTGTCCAGCAGGGTCTCGATGTCCAGCAGGATCAGCATGCGGTCGTCCTGGGTGCCGATGCCGGAAATGAAGCGGGTATCGACCGAGGCGCCGAACTCGGGGGTCGGACGGATCTGGTCGTCGTTGAGCGGGATCACGTCCGAGACGCTGTCCACCACGATGCCGACCACGCGGTCTTCGACATTTAGCACGATCATCACGGTGAAGGCGTCGTAGCGCGCTTCCTTCAGGCGCAGCTTCAGGCGCAGGTCGATCACCGGCACGATGGTGCCGCGCAGATTGATCACACCCTTGATGTAGTCCGGCGCGTCCGGCAGGCGGGTGACCGAGTCGTAGCCGCGGATTTCCTGCACCTTCAGGATGTCCACGCCGTAGTGCTCTTCGCCCAGGGCGAAGCTGAGGAATTCACCACCGGTGCCGGTGGTCGTGCTTTTGTCGTTCATGGAAACTCCGGGCGTTGCGGCTGAGTGTCGGGTGCGGCACAGGGTTGAAAGAGGGTTGCCATAGCAACATCGGCGCAGCGCCCGGCAACTTTAGGGATGCGCTGGGCGTAGTGCTGGAGGGTTCAGAACACGCCGCTCTTGCGTGCGTTGCGCTGGCGATCCACCCGGAAGATGTAGCGCTGGATGGTTTCGTCGGCGCCGCGCGGCAGGTCGCTGAACTGCATGCCCACGCGAAAACCTTCGCTGCCGTTGGGCAGGGTCTGCTTGTGCTGGCTGCACACGGTGAGCGGCAACGAGATCGGCGCGGTGTCGGGCAGCTGCAGGGTGCAGTTGCGGTAGGTGCGCTGCGGTTCCAGCAGGGGCATGCCGGCGGTGAGCGAGACCGCCAGGCCGCCGCTGCTGATATCGATCACGCGCAGCTGCAGATTGAGATTGCCGCCCTGGGCGTCTTCCTGGCGGATGGTGCAGATGGGCGAATCGGTGATCGGCGTTTCCAGCCGGTACGACTCGCGCCGCTGCATGTGGTACATGGCCTCGGGCAGGTCGGCGCGGAAGGCCACGTGGATGTCGCGCTCGATGCGCTCGGCCTTTTCCAGCCGGAAGCGGATGTTGACCCGCTCCAGCTGCGCATAGCACAGCAGGTACTTGGCGTCTTCGATGGCGCGGTTGGAGGTGTCGTTGTGGCTGCCGTCCAGGATCACGCAATCGTCGTCTTCGTCCACCTCCAGCACGGCGGTGGGCACGGCCATGTCGCGGCCGGCAACGTGCATGGTGACCACGGCGCGCTGGTCCAGCAGCTGGCGCAGCAGGCCACGGATCTGCCGCTTGTTGCGCAGCAGATAGCGTTCGTCACCTTCGGCAAGGTGATCGTCGTGGTCCAGCTCGGAGGTATCGCCTTGGGACATGGGCACAAGCACAGTGGAAGCGGGATGACGCCCGGCGGGTTGTCCCGGCGTCGCCTTGATATCGGCGGCAAACCCAAATCTTTAAGGACTGTCGCCCAACATCGTCTGCCTACCGATAGGTGTGCGCAGCTGGCCTTGTGGTTTCCGCCGGCGCGCAACGGCCTGGCAGCGCTCTTTCTCACGACTCACTGGAGGCGGTGACGTTGCTACGTTGCGTGGGACGCGGCTTGCTGGTTTTTCAGCAAAACCATCAGCCAACTGTCTGGCGCGGTGTCCTCGCCGCTTGCGGGACCGTGTGGCGGCATGGATGCCGCCATCGAGCCCCATGGATGGGTTCACGGCGTGTCCCACTAGCGGTGAGGGCGCCGCGCACTCCAGGCCTTCGCGTTTGCTGCAGGGCCCTTGCCCGCCCATCATCGCGGCACACGCTGCAAGTAGGTCCTTGTAAGCTCCTTGGCGGCATCCATGCCGCCAAGGGTCCCGCGACGGTGGGCGGGCAAGGGCCAGTCGAGTCGATCGGTGCGCAACGTTTCGGCACAGCAACCAGCAAAGCGCACGAGGCGGCAGTTTCGTTCTTCAGCAAGACCACCAGCAAGCTGCCTGGTGCGGCGTCCTTGCCGCGCCCTCGATGCTGCGATTTCGCTGCAAGCAATCGCGGTTGCCGTCTCAGCTGTAGGCGTGGCGGGCGTTGCTCAGCAGGGTGTTCAACTGGTCCTGCTGTTCCAGGCGGAACACCGCCACCGCGTCCACCAACTGCGCGGCCTGGTCTTCCATCGCGCGTGCGGCGGCGGTGGCTTCTTCCACCAGCGCGGCGTTCTGCTGGGTGGTTTCGTCCATCTGGGTGACGGTCTGGTTGACCTGGGTGATGCCGGCGGCCTGCTCGCGCGAGGCGCTGGTGATCTCGCCCATGATGTCGGTGACGCGCTGCACCGAGCTCACCACCTGCTGCATGGTGCTGCCGGCCTCCGACGCCAGCGCGGCGCCATTGCCGATACGCGCCACCGAGTCTTCGATCAGGTGCTTGATCTCCTTGGCGGCGCCGGCCGAGCGCTGCGCAAGGCTGCGCACCTCGCTGGCGACCACGGCAAAGCCGCGGCCCTGTTCGCCGGCACGCGCCGCTTCCACCGCCGCGTTCAAGGCCAGGATATTGGTCTGGAAGGCGATGCCGTCGATGACGGAGATGATCTCGGCGATCTTCTTGGACGAGGTGTCGATGTCGGCCATGGTGGTGACCACGCGGCCGACCACATCGCCACCCTGGGCGGCGACCCCGGCGGCGTCGAGCACCAGGCGGTTGGCTTGGTCGGCATTGTCGGCGTTCTGCTTGACGGTGGCGGTAAGCTCTTCCATCGAGGCGGCGGTTTCTTCCAGCGCGGCGGCCTGCTGCTCGGTGCGGCGCGACAGGTCGCCGTTGCCGGTGGCGATTTCGGTGGCGGCCGAATTGATCGCCAGCGAAGAATCCTTGATCCGGCGCACGATGCCGGCCAGCTGGTCGGCAGTGGCGTTGGCGTCGTCGCGGATGCTGGCGAACACGCCCTGCAGGTCGCCTTCCATGCGCGCGGTAAGATCGCCTTGCGACAGCGCGGACAGTAGCGCCGATACCCGCGACAGACCGTCGGCGTTATTGTCCAGCAGCGTGTTGAGCTGCTCGGCGAGCAGCAGCAGGAAGCCGTGCTTGCCATCGAGGCTGACGCGCTCGCTCAAATCGCCGGCGGCGGCGGCTTGCACGATGCGAGCGACCTCCTGTTCCACCTGTACTTCCTGGGTACGGTCGGCCCATTCGACCACAAAGCCCATGCGTTCGCCGGCCGCGCCGATCACCGGGCTGACCACCAGCCGCATGGTGCGGCCACCGACGTGGATCTGCGCGGTGTGGGTACCGGTGAGCTGGTCGAGCATGCGCGCCTGGTGTTCGGGCTTGCGGTGGAACTGGTCGATGCTGGCGTTGATCAGCGCATCGGCATCGAAATGCGGCAGGTCGCGGCGCAGCTCGTCCTGCACGCTCTTGAGCATGCGCTGCAGCGGGCGGTTGACGTAGATGATGCGGCGGTCGGCATCGGCGATCATCACGTTGGTGCTGACATCGTCCAGCGCAGTACGCACGCGCAGCGCTTCGCTGGCGATCAGGTGATCGCGCTCCAGGCGCGCGCGCAAGTCGTCGCGCATGGTGCGGGCATTGAGCAGCAGGCGGCCAAGCTCGTCGTGCCGGTCGATCTCGATGTGACCGTCCAGGCGGCCGGCGGCCACGTCGCCGAGCACGCGTTCCACCGCCACCAGCGGGCGGGTGACCATCTTGCGCGCGGCAACGAACACCACCGCGATGCACAGCGCCAGCACCACCAGCGAGAACAGCAGCATGCTGCCCATCAGCGCGTCCAGCGGGCCGTCGATGGCGCTGCGCGGCTGGGTGCCGATCACCGCCCACTGCCACGGCGCATAGCGTTGGGCGGTGACTTCGAAGGCCTGGCTGCTGCCCTTGGCGTCGCGCAACTGTAGGGTGGCGCTGGGCTGCTTGCCGTCCAGCACCGCTTGCAGGGTGGCCAGTTGATCGTCCGGAACCAGCGCCGACAGGCTGGCCGGCGTTCCCGCCGGAGCGGCGATGACCTGGCCGTAATGCTCGCCGGGGGCCATGTCGACGATGACGAAATAGCCGTCCTGGCCGAGCTTGGTCGCGCTCACCTGCGCCTTGAGCGCTGCCAGGCCCTGGGTGTAGTTGCGGCCCACGAACAGGGCGCCGATCACGTCGCCGGCGGCGTTGCGCAGCGGGGCGTAATGGGTCATGTACTGCTCGCCGAACAGCTGCGCCTGGCCGGTGAAGGGCTTGCCTGCGGACAGCGCGGCATAGGCCTTGCCCTTGCGGTCGAGCAGGGTGCCGATCACGCGCTCGTTCTGCTTGTTTCGCAGCGAGGTGGTGATACGCACGAAGTCGTCGCCGGTGCGCGCGAAGAGGGTCGCCACGCCGCCGGTGGCCTGCGCAAAGCGATCCACCGCCTCGAAGTTCAGGTTCAGCGCCTGATTGCCGACGCGCAGCGACGGCGTGTTCTGCTCGCCGATGGTGATGGTGCTGGCGGTGTCCAGTTCGCGTGCGCCACGCGGCAGCATGTCGTCGAACACGCTGCCCAGGCGCTGCGTGCCCTCGGTCAGGGTGACGTCGTACATCGCCACCGACTGCTGCATCAATCGCGTGCTCGAGCGCAGTTCGGCCTTGACCTGCGATTCGATGTCGCCGGCCGATTGCCGGTAGATGGTCAAGGCCAGCAGGCCCAGCGAGATCGCAATGATCAGGGTCAGCAGCGCGGACAGCCGCGTGCCGACGGACAGTCGGTTGAAGAAATGCATGAGGGATCGACCTTGCCCGGGGGAGGGCGTTACGGATGCGTGAATGCGTTAGCGGCCACCCATGCTCAAAATTGATCTTTTATGCTCAATTCTGCATGAAAACGTGCGATATGTTCAGCTTCGGGTGTGTGGAAGCGTTTCCAGGTAGGCGACCCAAAGACGTCCTTTGTAAATTTTAGGTGAATTTTGTAGCGGGTAAGCGGTGTCGCCTGCGGCGCACCAACTGGCTCCTTCGATAGGCAGCTACTAAAAACCGGTGCCTGCACGCCGGCAGGAGCGGTCGATGGACGACTGCGCAGCCGTCAGGCGGTTGCGGCGCGGCATGGGACACGCGTCCACTGCGGTTCCGGGCGCGCCGTTCACGCCCGGCTGACGATGGCTTGCGAGGTTCTGTCAGCCGCTCCAGCTTGCCCTTGCGGTTCGTCCATGGCCTGCGCAACGCAGCCGGGCAACGCGGCATGGTGATCGAAGCCCGCGGCCTGCGCGCCGCGGGCAAACCCGGGCGCGCACGGACGCGATTCAGAACTCCTGCCAATCGGCGGCATCGGTGGCCGGCACAGGCGCGCGTGCCACGGGGCGCGGTGCGCTTGCCGGTGCGGCGGCTGCACGCGTTGTCTTGCGCGCATGGCCAGGTGCGCTGGCGATGGCAGCGAGCTGGCGTGTCACCGGTGCCTGGGTATCGACCTTGAACACCGCCACCGCGGCAGTGAGTTGCTGCGCCTGCTCTTCCATCGCGCGGGCGGCGGCGGTGGCTTCCTCCACCAGCGCGGCGTTCTGCTGGGTGGTTTCATCCATCTGGGTGACGGTCTGGTTGACCTGTTCGATACCGGCGTACTGCTCCTGCGATGCGGAGGAAATCTCGCCCATGATGTCGGTCACGCGCTGCACGCTGGCGACGATCTCGGCCATGGTGGTGCCGGCCTGATCGACCAGGGTTGCGCCTTGCGCGACCTTGTCCACCGAGTCGTCGATCAGCTGCTTGATCTCCTTGGCGGCGCCGGCCGAGCGCTGGGCCAGCGTGCGCACCTCCGAGGCCACCACCGCGAAGCCGCGGCCCTGTTCGCCGGCGCGCGCCGCTTCCACCGCTGCGTTCAGTGCCAGGATGTTGGTCTGGAACGCGATGCCATCGATGACCGAGATGATCTCGGCGATCTTCTTCGACGAGGCCTGGATGTCGGACATGGTGGCGACCACATCGGCCACCACGTTGCCGCCTTGCGAGGCCACCGCTGCGGCGCCGATGGCGAGCTGGTTGGCCTGGCTGGCGTGTTCGGCGTTCTGCCGGACCGTGGAGGTGAGCTCCTCCATGGAGGCGGCGGTCTCTTCCAGGTTGGCGGCCTGCTGCTCGGTACGCTGCGACAGGTCCTGGTTGCCGGAGGCGATCTCGCCCGATGCCAGGCCGATCGCGTCGGCAGCCTGCTGGATGCGGCCGACGATGCCGGCCAGCTGTCCGGCGGTGGCGTTGGCGTCGTCGCGCATCTGCGCAAACACGCCCTGGTACTGGCCACTCATGCGCGCGGTGAGGTCGCCGGCGGCAATCGACTGCAACAGGCCGGAGAGCGAGGCGAGGTTGCCGTCGGCGGTGGCCATCAGGTGGTTGAGGCTTTCGACCATGAGGCGGAAGTCGTACTGGAACTGCTCGGCGTTGCCGCGTGCGCTGAAATCGCCATTGGCCGCTGCCTGCGCCAGATGCTTGATTTCGCGATTCATCGTGGACAGGTTGTGCTTGACCTGATTCATCGCGGTGGTGATTGCGGCCTTCTCGCCAGGCAGTTGCGGCATGTCTTCGCTCAGGTCGCCGATGGCATAGCGTTCCACCAGGTGGATGGTCTGCATCTTGACCTTGATGTGGGCAGCCACCAGCTCGTTGGTGTCGCGCGCCATGCGGCCGAAATCGCCGGGAAACACGCTGGCATCCATGCGGAAACTGATCTGGCCCTCGTCGTGGCGCTTGGCCATGTCCAGCTGCGCGCCGATGAGCGTGCGTACCTGGTCCTGCATCTTGTCCATGGCCTGCAACAGGCGGCCGGTTTCGTCGCTGGCATCGGTGCGCACGTCGTTGTCCAGATGGCCGTTGGCAATGGCCTCGGCGGCGCGGGTTGCCTGGGTCAGCGGACGCACCAGGCTGCGGGTGATCGCCCAGCCGAGCAGGGCGCTGATCAGCACCACCGCCACACCGCCGCCGATCAACATGGCACGGCCGCGCGCCATCGCCGCAGTGGCAGCTTCATAGGCTTCGGTGGCGCGCCGGCGCTGCAGCGCCGAATAGTCGGCCAGGGCGTTCTGCCACTGTTCGGTGGCCGGTGCGGCTTTTTGCAACAGCAGGGCCAGCGCTTCGTCGGCCCTGGCGTTCAGGCCGAGATCGGCGACCTGCGCGTTGAGCTTGCCGGCGGCGGCGCTGGCCTGGTCGATCTTCTGTCGCAGCGCGGCGGCCTCCGGCGATGCGGAAAATACGTAGAGCGTGCGTCGGCTGTCTTCGTAGGCCGTGAGCTTGTCCTTGATGATGCCGGCAAAGCGCAGATTGTCCTGCTGTGAGGTGGGCAGCACGATGTTGCGCAACTGCACGGCAACCACGGAGCTGGCATTGGTCATGTCCTCCAGATGCTGCATGATCGCGATGTTGCGATTGACCACGGTGTCGATGCGCTCGCGCGCCTGGGCCACGGTGTACAGGCCGGCGGCGACCAGCCCGCAGGACAGCAGGATCAGGGTGCCGAAGGCGAAGGTCAGCCGCTTGCCGACGTTGTACCGTTGTAGAAGAGCGATCATGTTGGTCTCCAGGAGCGAGGGGTGGAAAGGGGGAATGCATCGGCGCCGTGTCGTCCCCGCGTCGAGCCGGCCGTGGGCAGGCATCCGGCCGATCCATCCACCGACCGATGGATGTGCCGGGCGCGATGGCAGGGCGGGTCTGCATGCTTGTGGTCGGTAACGGCGCTGCAGATTCGGGCTGAACGCTGCTGCCAGGGCCACGTATGGGCGGCCGTCACCGAGGTGATGCGGATGTGCACGAGTGCCTCCAAACGCCTTATGGGAGCGCAATCAGCGATCGGCGAGGAATCGTGGGCTTCACTGTTCGATCACGTGCCAAGGCGTGACGGCTGTGTGTGCGTCGACACGGGATGCGAGAGGGCGGCGAATACGCCAGAGCGTTCGCGATGGGCGACTGGTGCGATTCGCATGGCGATCGCGGCGCCGGGATCGGGCATGGCGCGGGAAAGGGCGGTGAATACGCCAGAGCGTTCGCGATAGGCGACTAGTGCGATTTGCATGGCAATCGCGGCGTCGGGATCGGGCATGGCGCGGGAATCGGTGTTGCAGGATCTCTTGCCGCATGCCGCATGCGGGAATGCCGTGATGCGTGACGTAGCGGCAGCACGAGCAGCGCGGTCAGCATGGCAACGGACGATGCATGCCACCTGTTGCAGCGGCTGCACCGCTGTCCGCCTGCGGGCTGCGCCGCAGACGGGTTTCCTCAAGACGCTCTGGCGATCAGGCGGCCTGGCCGAAGCGGGCCGGTGCCGCGGCCTGCAGCTGGAATACCGAAACCGCGTCGCGCAGTTGCTGCGCCTGTTCTTCCATCGCACGTGCCGCGGCGGTGGCTTCTTCCACCAGCGCGGCGTTCTGCTGGGTGGCCTGGTCCATCTGCGCCACGGTCTGGCCAACCTGCTCGATGCCTTGCGATTGCTGCTGCGAGGCCTCGCTGATCTCCTGCATGATGGTGGTGACGTTGCGCACCGAATCGACGATGTCCTGCATGGTTCGGCCGGCCTGGCCGACCAGCTGGTTGCCGTGGTCGACCCGGCTGACCGAGTCGTCGATCAGGTGCTTGATCTCCTTGGCCGCAGCGGCGGAGCGCTGGGCGAGGGTACGCACTTCCGAGGCCACCACCGCAAAGCCGCGGCCCTGCTCGCCGGCACGCGCCGCTTCCACCGCCGCGTTCAGCGCCAGGATGTTGGTCTGGAAGGCGATGCCGTCGATCACGCCGATGATGTCGGCGATCTTGCGGGACGCGGCCTGGATGCCGGCCATGGTGCCCACCACCTGGCCCACCACCTCGCCGCCTTGCGAGGCGACACTTGCGGCGCCGACCACCAGCTGGTTGGCACGGCGGGCATGCTCGGCGTTGTTGCGCACGGTGGAGGTGAGCTCTTCCATCGAGGCGGCGGTTTCTTCCAGGTTGGCGGCCTGCTGTTCGGTGCGCTGCGACAGATCCTGGTTGCCGGAGGCGATTTCACTGGCTGCCTCGTTGATGGCATCGGTGGCCTGCTGGATGCGCCCGACGATATCGGCCAGCTGCGCCACCGTGGCGTTGGCGTCGTCGCGCATGCGCGCAAACACGCCATGGAACTGGCCCTGCATGCGGGTGGTGAGATCGCCCGCGGCGATCGCCTGCAACACCGTGGACAGCGCGTGCAGGTTGGCATCGGCGGTGGACATCAGGTGGTTGAGGCTGTCCACCATCGCGCGGAAATCGTACTGGAAGCGCTGCGCATCGCCACGCACGCTGAAGTCGCCGTTGGCCGCGGCCTGGGCGAGCAGTTTGATCTCGCTGTTCATCGCCGACAGATTGGCCTTGACGGTGTCCATTGTCTCGCTGAGCACGGCCTTTTCGCCGGGCAGGCGTTCCATATCCTGGCTCAGGTCGCCGATGGCATAGCGCGACATGATCTGCGCCAGCTGCATCTTCACCGCGATATGCGAGCCAACCAGGGCATTGGTGTCGCGCACCATGGTTGCGTAGGCGCCCGGGAAACGCTCGTCCTGCATGCGGAAGCTGATCTGCCCGGCGTCGTGGCGCTGCGCCATCTCGCTCTGCGCCGCCAGCACGCGCTGCAGCTGTTCCTGCATCTGGCGCATGTTGTCCAGCAGCTGGCCGGTTTCATCGCGGCACGGCGGAAGAATGTGCTCGTCCAGGTCGCCCTGCGCGATGTTGGCGGCCACCGCGGCGGCACGGCGCACATTGCGGGTAAGCCTGGACAGGGTGTACCAGCACAGCGCGGCAATCAGCACCGCCAGCAGCGACAGCCCGGCAATCGCCTGCCAGACCGCATTGCGTGCAGCCACCAGGTGGCGTTCGGACTGTCGCTGCAAGGCCTGCAGCGATGTGCGGCTGAGATCCTGCATGGCCTGGCCCAGCGTATCGAGCGCGGCGTTCCATTGCGTGTCGGCCTGCGCATCGCTGCCTTCCAGCGCGCTGCCCAGGGCGGCCAGTGCCGCGTTCGCGCGCGCCGCTTCGGTGGCGGCGGCGTCGGCCAGCGCGGGGTCTGGCTGTTCGAGCAGGCCCATGGCCTTGTCCAGCTCATGCCGGAAGCGCACATGATTGCGCTGCAGCTGACCGAGCTGCTCGCGCAGCATGGCGCGGCTGTCGCCGGCCTGCGACGGGTCGCTGGCGGCATCCAGGCGGGTCAGCGACTCGGTGGCGTCGGGGCTGTAGATCAGCGTGGCCACCACCAGGTGGTAGCTTTCGATATAGGGCGTATAGACCAGTTGGCTGTCGTCGCGCAGTGCATCGAGCGCGGTGAATGCCTGTTCGCTCACGCTGGCGTAGTCCTTGGCGGCGACGCCGGCCACGTGGCGCTGCTGCAGCGCGAGCAGTTGTTTCTGGCTGCGTTCGAAGCCGGGCAGGGCGGCGGTGGCGGCAAGCAGCTGTTGCAGGTCGCGTTCGGCACGCTGCGCCGCTGCGCTGGCGGTGGCGCCGCTGTCGACATGGGCCGCGTGCAGGTCGGTGATCAGGTCCAGCATCTGCCCGAGCGGCGCGTAGCTGCGCAACTCGTTGCTGCTGATGGCCACGCTCTCATTGAGCTTGCCGCGGTAAAGCAGCACCGGAATGACCAGCCCGACCAGCGCCAGCACCCCGATCGCGCCGAGCTTTCTGGCGATGCCCAGATCGTCCCAGCGGCGGGTCCAGCGGAGCGGAGCGGACGGAGCGGGATGCAGCGGCAGCGCGGGCGAAAGGGTCATCGGGGCGTCTCTTGGGCGTACCCTGGCTATCGGCCGATACCTGTTATGCCTTGAGCCGGTCGGCACTGCTGCCGACCGGCTCCGTTCAGCTTGTTGTGTCCGCTTGCCTCAGAACTCCTGCCAGCTGGTGTCGTTGCTGGAGGCGGTGACCACCGCGCGTGGTTTGGACGCGGCGGTACGACCGGCCGCCGCCACCTGCGCTTTCAGCGCGGGCGTCACTGCCGGGCGCGCAGGCGCGGCACGTACGGCCGGCTGCGCGTAGGCCGCATCGGTCTTGAACACCGCCACTGCCTCGGTCAGCCCAACCGCCTGCTCTTCCAGCGCACGTGCCGCGGCGGTGGCTTCTTCTACCAATGCGGCATTTTGCTGGGTGGTTTCGTCCATCTGGGTCACGGTCTGGTTGACCTGCTCGATACCGGCCGACTGTTCCTGCGAGGCGGCCGAGATCTCGCCCATGATGTCGGTCACGCGCTGCACGCTGGCCACGATCTCGCCCATGGTCTTGCCGGCGCTGTGCACCAGCACCGAGCCGTCGGCCACGCGCTGCACCGAGTCGTCGATGAGGTCCTTGATCTCCTTGGCCGCGCCCGAGGAGCGCTGCGCCAGGGTGCGTACTTCCGAAGCCACCACCGCAAAGCCGCGGCCCTGTTCGCCGGCGCGTGCCGCTTCCACTGCCGCGTTCAAGGCCAGGATGTTGGTCTGGAAGGCGATGCCGTCGATGACCGAGATGATGTCGGCGATCTTCTTGGACGAGGCTTCGATGCCGCTCATGGTCTCGACCACCTTGCTGACGATCTCGCCGCCCTGCGAGGCCACACCGGCAGCGCCGATCGCCAGCTGGTTGGCCTGACGCGCGCTTTCGGCATTCTGCCTGACGGTGGAGGTGAGCTCTTCCATCGAGGCGGCGGTTTCTTCGAGATTGGCCGCCTGCTGCTCGGTGCGCTGCGACAGATCCTGGTTGCCGGCGGCGATTTCGCTGGCGGCGCCCTTGATCGACACGGCCGACTGCTTGATGCCGGTGACGATGTCGGCCAGCTGGGTGGCGGTGGCATTGGCATCATCGCGCATCTGCGCGAACACGCCGCGGAACTCGCCGCTCATGCGTGCAGTGAGGTCGCCGGCTGCGATCGACTGCAACAGGCCCGACAGCGACTGCAGATTGCCATCGGCGGTGGCCATCAAGGTGTTGAGGCTTTCCACCATCACCCGGAAGTCGTACTGGAAGCGCTCGGCATCGCCGCGCGCACTGAAGTCGCCATTGGCGGCGGCCTGCGCCAGGTGCTTGATCTCGGTGTTCATCGCGCCGAGGTTGAGCTTGACCTGTGCCATGGTGTCGGTAAGCACGGCCTTTTCGCCGGGCAGCTTGTCCATGTCTTGGCTGAGATCGCCAACGGCATAGCGGCCCATGATCTGCGCCAGCTTCATCTTCACTGCGATATGCGAGGCCACCAGGTTGTTGGTGTCGTTGGCCATGCGGCCGTAGTCGCCCGGGAACGCATTGGCATCGATGCGGAAGCTGATCTGGCCTTCGTCATGGCGACGTGCCATGTCGGTTTGCGCGGCCAGCAGGTTGCGCAACTGCGACTGCATCTTGTGCATGGCCTTGAGCAGGCGGCCGGCTTCGTCGTTGAACGGGGTATCGACATCGTTATCCAGCTTGCCGCTGGCGATGGCTTCTGCAGCGCGGGTGGCGCGGCCAAGCGGCTGAGTTAGGCTGCGCGTGATCAGCAGGCCCAGCGCGGTGCTCAGCAGGATCACCAGCGCGGTACCGGCAACCAGCAACTTGCGCGAATCGTCCATCGACTTCAGCGCGACGGCCGATGCATCGGCTGCCATCTTGTCCTGCAGCGCGATGTTCTCGGCGATCTTGTCCTGCCAGACCTGCATGGCCGGTGCAGCCTTGGTGAGCAGCAAGGGCAGGGCTTCATCGCTGTGGCCGGTCATCACCAGATCGATGACCTTGTCGTTCAATACCTTGACTTCGGCGCGGCGTGCATCGATCTCGGCACGAAGGACTTTGCCTTGCTCCGAAGGCGGCATGGCATATAGCGCTTCGCGGGCTTTGGTGTAATCGGCACGTGCCGACTGGATGATGGCGATGAACTTACGATTCTCTTCATCGGTGGTCGGCAGCACCACATTGCGCAACTGCATGCCGATAATGAAGTTGGCATTCATCATGTCGTTGGACAAGCGAATCTTCACCATGTTCTGGTGCACGATATCGTCGACCAGATCGCGCGCAGAGGACAGGCCACGGTATCCGATGACCGCGATTGCAGCAGACAGGACGATCAGGACGGCAAACGCAGCGGCAAGCCGCGGGCCGACGTTGTAGCGTTGCAGTAGGGCATTCATGACGGGCCTTCGCTCAGGGTCAGGTAGGTGACTTTTGATGCGTCGCGCGGCGCTTGACATAATCCATGCGACTATCGTAATTAGCGGCGCCTGGTGTGCCTTCTTGAATACCTTGTCGCAAAAATTGCATAGCGTGACACGATTCGACAAATAGACGGGCCTGCTTTCACGCTGTCCCGCCGCACCGCAGCGGTGTGCGCCACCTCTAGCAACGACAAAGCCGCGCGAGGTGCATCGCGCGGCTTTGTCGTCAGCCAGTCATCGGTTTGCAGTGAGCGCTCAGAACTCTGCCCAATCCGATTCGTTGGACACCGCCGCAGCCACGGCCGCACGCGGCGCCGGCCGGCTCGCCGGCTTGGCGGCCCTGCTGGCGGGAACAGGCTTGCTGGCCGTGATCTGACGCACCACCGGGGTGGCGCGGGTCACCGACTCCAGCTCGGCCGACAGACGGAACAGCGCCACCGCTTCGGTGAGCTGCTGCGCCTGGTCTTCCATCGAGCGGGCTGCGGCCGTGGCTTCTTCCACCAGCGCCGCATTCTGCTGGGTGGCTTCGTCCATGTGGGTCACGGTCTGGTTGACCTGCTCGATGCCGGCGGACTGTTCCTGCGAGGCAGCAGAGATTTCGCTCATGATGTCGGTGACGCGCTGCACCGAGGAGACGATCTCGCTCATGGTGCTGCCGGCCTGATTCACCAGCGCCGAGCCTTCGGCCACCTTGCTCACCGAATCGTCGATCAGGCCCTTGATCTCCTTGGCTGCACCCGCCGAACGCTGTGCCAGTGTGCGCACTTCCGAGGCCACCACGGCAAAGCCGCGGCCCTGCTCGCCTGCACGTGCCGCTTCCACGGCCGCGTTCAAGGCCAGGATATTGGTCTGGAACGCGATGCCGTCGATGACGCTGATGATCTCGGCGATCTTCTTGGAGGAGGTTTCGATGCCGGACATGGTGGTGACCACCTGGCCGACCACTGCGCCGCCATGCGAGGCCACGCCGGCCGCGCCGATGGCCAGCTGGTTGGCCTGGCGTGCGTGCTCGGCGTTCTGCTTGACGGTGGAGGTGAGTTCTTCCATCGAGGCGGCGGTTTCTTCCAGGTTGGCAGCCTGCTGCTCGGTACGCTGCGACAGATCCTGGTTGCCGGCGGCGATTTCGCCGGCGGCCGTGTTGATGGCCAGAGTGGAATGCTTGATGCGGCCAACGATGTCGGTCAGGCGCTGCACGGTGGCATTGGCATCGTCACGCAAACGCGCGAACACGCCGTGGAATTGTCCGTCCATGCGGGCGGTCAGGTCGCCCTCGGCCACGGCGCCCAGCAATTGCGAGAGCTTGCCCAGGTTGCGGTCGCTGACTTCCATCATCGAATTCAGGTCGGCCACCATCACAGCGAAGTCGTACTTGAAGCGTGCGGCATCGCCACGTGCGCTGAAGTCGCCCGCAGCGGCGGCCTGCGCCAGTTGCTTGATCTCGGTATTGATCGCCAGCAGGCTGGCCTTGGCCGCGTCCATGGCTTCGTGCAGCACGGCGCGGCTGCCGGGCAGGCGGCGCGCATCCTGGGTCAGGTCGCCCTGGGCGTACTGGTTGAGGATGGCGACCGAATCGACGATGGCATCCAGGTGCTCGAAGATCATCGTATTGATGCCGACAGCCAGATTGCCGTACACGCCGGGGAAATCCTCCGGCATGCGATGGGTGATGTCTTCGGCCGCGTGCAGGTGCGACATGCGCGTGGTCTCGTCGGAGAAGCGGCGCAGCAACCGGGTCATGTCGCCGGTGGCCTGCAGCATCTGGCCGATTTCGTCCTTGCTGGTGGTGCCGATCTGCGCGCCGAGATCGCCGCGCGAGACCGCCTGGATGGCGCCCAGCGCCTTGGACAGTGGCGTGGTGATGCTGCGCGCGATCAACCAGCCGAAGGTGACCGACAGGGCCGCCATCAGCAGCGTGCCGATCAACAGCACCGCACTGGTCATCTTGAACGAGGCGCTGCTGGCGGCCACCATGTTGGCCAGCGCGGTGGATTGCTCGGCATACATCTTGTCGATGGTCTGGAACAGCACCTTGCGGATGTCGCCGGATTGCTTGTTCGCAGCCACCGCGGCCGCGTAGTCGGGATCCTTGTAGAGCGCGCGCAAGGTCTTGTTGGCTTCGAAGTAACTGGCGCTTTCCTTGGCGAGCTTGTCGTAGCCGGCCTTCAGCGGCGAGCCGGCAGCGATCTTGGCTTCCAGCGCCTTCTGCGTTTGCGCGTACTTGCCCTGGATTTCGTCCATGCGGGTCAGGAAGTAGTCGTAGCGTTCCTGGTTCTGCAGATTGACGAACTGGCCCGATTCGTAGATACGGAATTCACCGCCGAATGCGCGCAGCTCCGAGAGCCGGGTCAGCACCGGAACCACATCTTCGTTGATCAGCACGGCCTGCTGCTGCATCTGCTTCATGCGCGAGAAGCCCAGCCCGCCAAGCAGGGCAGTGAGGGCGGCACTGAGGCAGAACGCAAACATCAGCTTGCGGCGGATGGGCCAGTCGTTGAACTTGTTCATCTATTACTCCAGGGATGTCGCGTCGCAATGTTGTCCTGCACGCTAGCGGCCCCGGGGCTCGATACTTTATTTTTCAAGGATGAACGGCAGCACCGCCGCACACTGCAAATGTGCGGATTTACTGCGAAAAGCTGCTGATTTACCAGCAGCCGGCTTGCTACGACAGCCTTTGCGACTGCTGCTGCAAGGCCGCGCGTTCTGGCTCGATGCGCCGGTCACTGGCCGCGATAACCGAGCGCGACCATTGTGTCGTCGAGCGCACTATCGGGTGGCGGCCAGTGCATGCGCGCCGGGCGCGGGCGATACGTGCATGGCACTGCGCTTTGCAATGGCGTGGGGCGCATCGGCCAGCGTGAAGCGCGCCACCACCTGCGCCAGCTGACCGGCCTGATCTTCCATCGCGCGTGCAGCGGCGGTCGCTTCTTCCACCAGTGCGCCGTTCTGCTGGGTGGCTTCATCCATCTGGGTGATGGTGAGATTGACCTGCTCGATGCCGGCCGATTGTTCCTGCGAGGCCGCGGAAATCTCGCCCATGATGTCGGTGACGCGCTGCACGCTGGCGACGATCTCGGCCATGGTGGTACCGGCCTGGTGGACCAGATGCGAGCCTTCGGCGACCTTGCCGACCGAATCGTCGATCAGGTGCTTGATCTCCTTGGCAGCACCGGCCGAGCGCTGGGCGAGGGTACGCACTTCGGAGGCGACCACGGCAAAGCCGCGGCCCTGCTCGCCGGCACGCGCTGCTTCCACTGCGGCGTTGAGCGCCAGGATATTGGTCTGGAACGCGATGCCGTCGATGACACTGATGATCTCGGCGATCTTCTTGGAGGAGGTTTCGATGCCGGACATGGTGGTGACCACCTGCGCCACCACGCTGCCGCCATGCGAGGCGACACCGGCCGCACCGATGGCCAGTTGATTGGCCTGGCGCGCGCTCTCGGCATTCTGCCGGACGGTGGAGGTGAGCTCTTCCATCGAGGCGGCGGTTTCTTCCAGGTTGGCGGCCTGTTGTTCGGTGCGCTGCGACAGATCCTGATTGCCGGCCGCGATCTCGCTGGAAGCGGTATGGATGCTGCCGGCGGCCTGCTGGATGCGCCCGATCACCTGCGCCAGTTGCTCGGCAGTGGTGTTGGCATCGTCGCGCATGCGGGCGAATACGCCATGGAAGTCGCCGTGCATGCGTGCGCTCAGGTCGCCCTCGGCCAGTGCGCTGAGCAGGCGCGAGACTTCGGCGATGCTGACCGCATTGGCATCGAGCAGTGCATTGAGCTGTTGCGCCAGTTGCAGGAAGAAGCCTTGCTTGCCGTCGCTGTCGATGCGCCTGGACAGATCGCCGGCGGCAGCGCTGCGCACCACGTCGGCGACCTCGACTTCGACCCGCGCCTCGGCGGTGCGGTCGCGCCATTCGCAGACGAATCCCAGATGCGCGCCGGCGGCATCGCGGATGGCCGACACGTTCTGGGTGATGCAGGCGCTGCGGTAGTGCACGTCGCGTTGCGCTGCACCCTGGCGATCGAGGCGTTGGTAGATTTCCGCATCCTGCGCGTTGCCGATCTCCAGCAGCGAGACCGGCTGCCCGAGCACGGCCGAGCTGCGGTCGAATGCCGGTGCGCACGCGTGGATGTCCTCGGCATGGGTCTGCAACAAGGTCTGCAACGCGTTGTTGGTGTAGATGATGGTCAGGTCCGGGTCGGCGATGTACATGCCGGTGGAGGCGTTATCCAGTGCGGTGCGGATGCGCAGGTTTTCTGCAGCGATGCTGCGCTCGCGCTGCAGGCGTTCGCGCAGGTCGCGCTGCATGCGCGACAGCGCGGCCATCAGGCTGCTGGCGTGGTGTGCGGCTACCGGGATCGGCTGGTCCAGGCGGCCTTCGGCGATATGTTGCGCGGCGGCCATGGCCAGCTGCGGCTCGCCGCCGAGCAGACCGAACACCGAGCGCAGGATCCAGCCGGCCGCCAGGGCCAGGCACACGAACGCTACTACCACGGCGCTGCCCTGCTGCCACATCACGCGATGGCTGTACTGCTCGGCCTGGCTGCGGTTGGCCTCATTCAGGGCCAGGATGCGTTCGCTGATCGCACCCATGCGGGTTTCGAGCTGGCCGAACTTGTCGGTGAAATCTGTGTAGGCGGCGCTGCTGTCGGCATGCGTTTCGGCCAGCGTCATGACCTGGCCGGCCGACGCGATGTAGGCCTGCAGTGCGGGGGCGACGGCTTCCAGTTCGCTGCGCAATGCCGGGTCCAGCGGCAACTTGCGGTTGGCCTCCACCGCCTGGCGGAACTCGTCGGCATGCTCGCCCAGCGAGCTGCGCGCAGCGGCGATGCCGGCATCGTCCTGCCGTGCGGCAGCCAGCAGCCCGGCAGTGACGTCGCCGCGCAGGGCGTCGTGCATCATGTCCGCCTGCATATGGCTGCGCAGCGCGTCCGATGAGGTGACCTGCGCGGCGATGGCGTGCAGCAGGCCGCGCTGTCCGTTGTAGCCGACACCGCCCAGGGCGAGCAGGGCCAGCGCGGCCACCAGCACCAGGATGCCCAGCATGTGCATGATCTTCATCGTGCAGTCCGTGTCAGAAGCGGAAGGACAGACCGACGCCGAGTGCGTGGTCGGGCGAGCGGTCGTTGAGGCCGCGGCTGTAGACCGCATCCAGTTGCACATCGTTGCTCAGCAGCCAGGCGGAGCCGACGTCGAGCAGGGCTACGGTGCCACCATCGTCGGTGTTGGCGATCTGCGGCAGCGCCACTTCGACGAAGGACCGTACACGCTCGTTCCAGGCCTTGCCGATCACCGCACCGAAGATGCCGGCGGTATAGCGGTGGCCTTCGCCATCGTCGTCCCGGATCACCCCGGGCATCATGCCGGCCGAGACGCTGTCGCTGAGGTCCCACTCGGCCACCAGCCGGAACGATGGGCGCGCGCCATGGCCGCGCAGCGCCCGCGCGCCGCTGGGCAGATCCACATGCAGCAGCCAGGCCAGCGAGGTCTTGCCATCGTCGGAACTGGCCAGATGGTGCTTGATGCCCAGTGCAGTATCGGACATGCCGCTGCGCCTGGGCTCGCCGGGCGCATCGATGCGTTGCCAGCCATCGGTTTCCAGCCGTAATTCCCAGGTCTGGCCCAGCCCGTAGCGGAATAGCGTCGGCGTGGAATACGCGTCCACGGACGCATCGCGTTCCCAGGCGGCACTGGTTTCCACCTGTAGCCGCTGGTGGCCCACGGTGAGGCTGGATTCGACGAAATCCGGGCGATCGGTGGCGATCGGATCTTCTGCGCAGGCATGACCGGCAACGCCGCACAGTGCAAGACAGCTGACGAGAACGGATGACTTCATGGCGACCCCTGCAATCAACCAGCAACGGACGCATGCCTCTGGCGACTGCCTGCACCAGCACGCATACGGAGCGTGGGCGACGGTCGCTGTGGGGGACGCAGACGGTCGCTGTCACTCCCGCTAACGGCAATGCCAGATAAATCTTTACGCGTGGCCGATGGATGGCGCGCGGTGGCGCGGCAAGCGTGCGCAACGACAATGTCGGCGGCGCCAGTGCGCTGGCGTCGCGGCGATGTGCGTCGGTGTGCGATTGGCTTGCCTGGCATGCCTGCAGGCGCGTTCGACCACCGGGCGACGTGGGTCGATGGTCTGCAATGCCCGCTCTTGCGTCACCGCACGGCGGGCTTTTTTTCCATCGGCGCCGTCAGTGACGCAAGCTTGGCGCAACGGTGGCATCCGGACCGCGAGAATGCCGGCGTGCGCGTGCGCTCAGAAATCCTGCCACTGGCTGTCGTTGCCGGCGTTGTTGGCAGAAGGCTTGGTGGTGTGGCGTAGCGGGGCAGCCACGCGCTTGCCGCCGCCCGCTGCACGGTTGGATCGGGGCTGGGCATGCTGCACCGCGCTGCTGGCCGCGGCGGCCTGCACAGGTGCGGCTGTCTGGCCGAGTTTGAATACCGCCACCGCGTCGGTGAGCTGGCCGGCCTGTTCTTCCATCGCGCGTGCGGCGGCGGTGGCTTCTTCCACCAGGGCCGCGTTCTGCTGGGTGGCCTCGTCCATCTGGGTGATGGTGAGATTGACCTGCTCGATGCCGGTCGATTGTTCCTGCGAGGCGGCGGAGATCTCGCCCATGATGTCGGTGACGCGCTGCACGCTGGCCACGATCTCGGCCATGGTGGTGCCGGCCTGGTGGACCAGATGCGAGCCCTCGGCCACCTTGCCGACAGAGTCGTCGATTAGGTGCTTGATCTCCTTGGCAGCACCGGCCGAGCGCTGGGCGAGGGTACGCACTTCGGAGGCCACCACGGCGAAGCCGCGGCCCTGCTCGCCGGCACGCGCCGCTTCCACTGCGGCGTTGAGCGCCAGGATATTGGTCTGGAAGGCGATGCCGTCGATGACGCTGATGATCTCGGCGATCTTCTTCGAGGAGGTTTCGATACCGGACATGGTGGTGACCACCTGCGCCACCACGCTGCCGCCGTGCGAGGCGACACCGGCCGCACCGATGGCCAGTTGATTGGCCTGGCGCGCGTGTTCAGCATTCTGCCTGACGGTGGAGGTGAGCTCTTCCATCGAGGCGGCGGTTTCTTCCAGGTTGGCGGCCTGTTGTTCGGTGCGCTGCGACAGATCCTGATTGCCGGCCGCGATCTCGCTGGCGGCGGCATTGATCTGCGTGGCCGAGGTCTGGATACCGGAGACGATGCCGGTCAGCTGCGCCACCGTGGCATTGGCATCGTCGCGCATACGCGCGAACACACCTTCGAACTGTCCATCCATGCGCACGGTGAGGTCGCCCTCGGCCAGCGCGCTGAGCAGGCTGGAAATGCGTTCCAGGCCTTGCGAGGTGGTTTCCAGCAAACCATTGAGCTGGCGACCGAATTCCAGGTAGAAGCCGTGCTTGTCTTCGAGCGCCAGCCGCTGGCCGAAATCGCCCATCAAGGCGGACTGCACCAGCGCGGCCACTTCCTTCTGCGTGCTTACTTCTGCGCTGACATTGCGCCACAGCAGCATGCTGCCGCTGCGACGGCCATCGGCTGCGTACAGCGGGGTCATGGTCAGGTCCAGCGTGACCGGGCCGAAGGTGTAGCGCTCCTGGGTGGTGGATTGCAATTGCTGCAGGCGTTGCGTGCGCGCCCGGCCTTCACTGTCGCTACCGAACACATAGTCCAGCGGCTTGCCGACCACCGCATCGGCGCTGAAGCCGTTCTGGCCCTTGGCATGGAACGCGGGCTCGCCCCGCTTGAACGACGTGTGCAGCGCTTCGGTGATGAACACCGCGTTGTGTTGTTCGTCGGCCAGCAACACTTCCATTTCCGAGTGTTCCAGCGCAGTGCGAATACGCAGGTTTTCGTTGGCGATGGCGGTGTCGCGCTCGATGCGCGCGCGCAGGTCGTTCTGCATGCGTTGCATGGCGCCCATCAGGCGGCCCACTTCGTCCTGCCGCTGCACGGCGATGTGGTTGTCGAGCTTGCCGGAGGCGATCGCATCGGCCACGCCCACCGCCGATTCCAGCGGACGCACCACCTGGCGGCGCAGCAGCAGGAACAAGGCGCCGCTGAGCACCACTGCCGAGCCCAGGCCTACCAGCAGAATCGTCAACAACAAGCGGTGCGCCTGCTGCATGATGGCGGCATACGGCACCACTACGCCCAGCGCAAATCGCTCCTGTGCCTTGCCGATCTGCAACGGCACATACGCGCTGACGCTGCCGTTGGCATCGGGATCGAAATCCACCGAGTCCTTGCCGGCCTTGATCGCCTCCAGCATGCGGCGATGCCGCGCATCGGTCACCGGCTTGCCGATGCGTGCGCCATCGCGCGAGGACAGCACCACGCCGGCGGGCGAGATCAGTTCGACATAACCGCTGCGCATCGGGCGCAGCGCACCCAGGCGCTGCTGCAAGGCGGCCAGCGCCACGTCCACGGTGACCGCGCCCAGGTACTTGCCATCCTGCAGGATCGGCGTGGACAGGGTGGTCATCAGCACGGTCTTGCCGCCGATCTTGTAATCGTACGGTTCGGCCACGGTCTGGCGCAGCAGTGCACGCGGCTTGAGGTTCCAGTCGCCAAGGCCTGGGGTTTCGTAATCGGTGAGCGGTTCGCGCACCAGCTTCTGGCCGTCGCGTCCCCAATAGGTCATGAAACGACCGGTGGCGTCGTGGCCCTTGGCATTGGCGAAATCGCCGTCACTGCCATCGAAGGCCTGGGTTTCCCACAAGGTGCCCATGCCCACCCATTCCGGATGGTCCAGCAGCTGGTCATGCACGATCGCCGCGGCGGTATCGCGGCTGAGGCCACCGCTGGCACGCTGCACCAGCATGGTGGTGGCCAGGGATTGACCGGTGGTCAGCGCCTGCCCGAGTTCGCTGCCGATCTGCTCGGCCTGGTAGCGCGCGGCGTTCTGCATCGTGGCCTGCGCCGAGGTGCTCAAGGCACGGCTGCTCTGCCAGTAGGTGATGGCTGCGGTCAGGCCGAAGCACAGCAAGGCGATGACCGCAGTACCGACCATCAGGCGGTACGCCAGGCGTCCGCTCAAACGTGAGTGCGTGGAAGAGGTCATGGGCGTTGGCCGCAGAAGGAAGGGATGACCCCGCCGAAGCGGGGTGGTGCGTCTGGAACGGCTGGTAACGCTATTGCGCAGCCGCAAGGCCGGCGTGGCAGGTGCGCGGAACCTTCATGTATCGCTGGTACACCCCGGCGCTCCCGCATGCCGGCCACACCCGGCTGACGATTGCGCAGCTCCCTTTGCTGCCACGCTCAGTAGGCTGCCAGGGCGGCGCGCTTGGGCGCGCGCGCGGTTGCAGTGGCGCGTGATTGCGCCGTGGCCTCGATCCGGAAGATCGCCACCGCATCGTCCAGCTGGCGTGCCTGCTGCTGCATCGCGTTGGCGGCGGCGGTGGCTTCTTCCACCAATGCGGCGTTCTGCTGGGTGCTCTCGTCCATCTGGGTGACGGTGAGGTTGACCTGCTCGATGCCGGCCGACTGCTCCTGCGAGGCGGCGGAAATCTCGCTCATGATGTCGGTGACGCGCTGCACCGAGGACACGATCTCGGCCATGGTCTTGCCGGCCTGATCCACCAGCGCCGAGCCCTGCGCCACCTTGCCGACCGAATCGTCGATCAGGTGCTTGATCTCCTTGGCCGCACCGGCCGAGCGCTGGGCGAGGGTACGCACTTCGCTGGCGACCACGGCAAAGCCGCGGCCCTGTTCGCCGGCACGCGCCGCTTCCACCGCAGCGTTCAAGGCCAGGATATTGGTCTGGAAGGCAATGCCATCGATGACCGAGATGATCTCGGCGATCTTCTTGGACGAGGTTTGGATGCCGGACATGGTCTCCACCACCTGGCTGACCACCTGGCCGCCCTGCGATGCCACGCTGGCCGCACCGATGGCCAGCTGGTTGGCCTGGCGCGCGCTTTCGGCGTTCTGCTTGACGGTGGAGGTGAGCTCCTCCATCGAGGCGGCGGTTTCTTCCAGGTTGGCGGCCTGCTGCTCGGTGCGCTGCGACAGATCGTTGTTGCCGGCGGCGATCTCGCTGGCCGAGCCGGTGATGGACCCGGCCGCCTGCTGGATGCGCCCGACGATGCCGGCCAGCTGCGTGGCGGTGGCGTTGGCATCGTCGCGCATGCGTGCGAACACGCCGTGGAACTGGCCTTCCATCCGTGCGGTGAGGTCGCCTTCGGCCAATGCGGCCAGCAGCTCGGACAGCTTGCCCAGGTTGCGGTCGCTCACCTCCATCATCGCGTTGAGATCGTTGATCATGCGTGCCGAATCGTGCTTGAAGCGCGTGGCATCGCCGCGCTGGCTGAAGTCGCCTTCGGCCGCCGCCTGCGCCAGCCGCTTGATCTCGGTGTTGATCGCCAGCAGGCTGGCCTTGGCGGCGTCCATCGCTTCGTGCAGCACCGCGCGGGTGCCGGGCAGGCGCGCGGCATCGCGCGACAGATCGCCCTGCGCATACTCGTTGAGGATGCCGATGGCATCGACGATGGCGTCCAGGTGTTCGAAGATCATGGTGTTGATGCCGACAGCCAGCTCGCCATACACGCCCGGGAAATCGGTCGGCATGCGGTGGGTCACATCGTCGCCGGCATGCATGTGCACCATCACCTTGGTCTGCGCCGAGAAGCGCTCCAGGGTGTGCACCATGTCGTCGGTGGCCTTGAGCATCTGGCCGATTTCATCGTTGCCATGGGCTGCGGTGCGCACGCTGAGGTCGCCGCGCGCCACGCCCTTGATCGCCGTCAGGGCACGTGCCACCGGCTCCAGGATTGAATTGCCGATCATCCAGCCGACCAACAGGTTGAGCAGCACCAGTACGCCGCCGGCCAGGGTCACGATGCCGGTGAATGCCAGCGCCTGCGACTGGGTGTCGTCCAGGTACACCCCGGTACCGATCACCCAGCCCCAGGGCTTGTACAGCGCCGCGTAGGAGGTCTTTTGCACCGGGTCTTTCTGGCCCGGCTTGGCCCAGGTGTAATCGACATAGCCGCCACCGGCCTGCGCGGCGGTCACGAACGCCGGAAAGATGCGCTTGCCGTCGGGGCTGAGCACATCGGTCAGCGGCTTGCCGTTGAGGTCCGGGCGGGTGGGGTGCATCAGCATCACCGGCGCCTGGTCGGTGACGTAGATGTAGTCCACGCCACCGCGTGCCCGCATGGTGGACAAGGTGTTCAACGCCGCCTTCTTGGCGGCGTCCACGTCCATCTCGCCTTTCTCGGCGCGCTCGGCGTAGCCGTTGACCACCGCAATGGCCATTTCGATCTGGCTCTTGAGGCCATCGCGCCGCGTGTCGGTGAGATCAACGTACTGCATGCGTGCCGCAACGATGGCCAGCGCGATGATGCCCAGCGCCATCAGCGCGGTCTGGGCGAGAAACTTGCGCTTGAGCGGCACGTTGGCCAACGTCTTTGCGAGCGAACTCTTGAACGTCATGACAGGTATCCAGCGAAGGGAATGTGACCGGGATAAGTCGAATAACGACCCGAAGAGAGAAAGATTGAGCATTGGGCGACGCACGGTGTGCTAGCGCCGCGCACCGGTTGCGGGAGACGGTGCCGCGCCCTGGGCGCCACTACGACCGGAGCCGCAGGCTTGGCCGGCGCCGAGGTCGGCGTGCACGGCGCCGCGGGCACGACCGGCTGCAGCGCGGCGATGCGTGAGCGGCCGGCGTGGGGCTGGCGACGATAGCGGTGGTGGCAGTGCGGCCGCGTCGGCCGCATTGCCAGATGCGCTCAATTGCGCGGCGGCTTGCCGTTACCCGCCACCGAGGCCTGCAGGTTCTGCAGTTCGGCCCACAGCACCTGGCGGGTGTCGCCGGCATGGCCCAGCGACAAGGCCTGGGCGTCGTGCAGATCGCCGGCATGCAGGGCGCGGTTGGCCTGGCGGTGTTGCGCCAGGTACTGGCCGAGCTGCTGCTGCACCACGGCGAATTGGCGTGCCTGCTCGCCTTGCGGCGCGGTGGCCTGAAAGTATCCGGCGTGGCGGGCGATACGCTGACGCAGCTTGCCCAGGCGTTCGTCGTAGGCCTGCACCCGCGCGGGGTCGTGCGAAGCGGCGAGCTGGGCACGCTGTTCTTCGCGCAGCTGCACCAGATCGACGGCCAGCGACTGCAATGCCGTGACCGGCACGCTGTCCAGCAGAACCGAGACCGGGGCGGCCGGAGCCGCGAACGAGGGCGGCATCGAGGCGCCGGCTGCCAGCAGGGCAACGGCGAACACGGCAGCCAGCAGCGGACGAGCGGAGCGGATGGAATTGGCGATGTGCATGCGGACGTCCTCCAATCTGGCGCGGGCAATGCGGCCCTCAGTGCTGTTTGTATCGGCCGCATGTGCTTGCGCTTGATCACGTTTCGACCAGCGGCAGGTCCGCACGGTGAATCGTTGGTTTCGTGAAATCCGAACGGGCACCGCGCGCATTCGATGCACGATCAGCAGCATGCAGGGCTGGACGGCAGCGGGCCCCGGCACGGCTGGGACGCCGTGCAAGGCGCGATCTCCGCCGATGGCGTTGCAGTCGCCGGCACTGGATCGAGTGGCACAGAACGCAGTTGCACAAACGCACAGGCCCCGGCATCGCTGCCGGGGCCTGTGCATGGAGGCTGCAACGGCCGCCGATCGAACCGGCTGGGTCAGAACTCGTGCCAGCTGGTGTCGCCGTTGGAAGCGGCTGCCAGCGCGGGGCGTGCAGCCGCGCGCGTCCTGGGTGCAGTGGCAGCCGGAGCGGCAGCGGACTTGATGGCAGTCTTTTTCACCGGCTTGAGCGGCGTCGGCGTAGTGCGTGCCGGTGCCACCGTCAGCACATCGGTGGGCTGCAGCTTGAAGATCGCCACGGCATCGGACAACTGGCCGGCCTGGTCTTCCATCGCGCGTGCGGCGGCGGTGGCTTCTTCCACCAGGGCCGCGTTCTGCTGGGTGGCCTCGTCCATCTGCGTGACGGTCAGGTTGACCTGCTCGATACCGGCCGATTGTTCCTGCGACGCTGCGGAGATCTCGCCCATGATGTCGGTGACGCGTTGCACGCTGGCCACGATGTCGGCCATGGTCTTGCCGGCCTGGTCCACCAGCAATGCGCCTTCGGCGACCTTGCCGACCGAATCGTCGATCAGGTGCTTGATCTCCTTGGCCGCGCCGGCCGAGCGTTGGGCGAGGGTACGCACTTCGCTGGCCACCACCGCGAATCCGCGGCCTTGTTCGCCGGCACGTGCTGCTTCCACTGCGGCATTCAAGGCCAGGATGTTGGTCTGGAAAGCGATGCCATCGATCACGCTGATGATCTCGGCGATCTTCTTCGACGAGACCTCGATACCGGACATGGTGGTGACCACCTGCGCCACCACTGCGCCGCCCTGCGAGGCGACCGAGGCGGCGCCGATCGCCAGCTGGTTGGCCTGGCGCGCGTGCTCGGCATTCTGCTTGACGGTGGAGGTGAGCTCTTCCATCGACGCAGCGGTCTCTTCCAGGTTGGCGGCCTGCTGCTCGGTGCGCTGCGACAGATCCTGATTACCGGCGGCGATTTCGCTGGCGGCGGTATTGATCGAAGTGGTGGCGTGCTGGATGCGCCCGACGATGCTCGACAGCTGCTCGGTGGTGGCGTTGGCATCGTCGCGCATCCGCGCGAACACACCGTGGAACTGGCCGTGCATGCGCTCGCTCAGGTCGCCGGCGGCAATGGCCTGCAGCACCTTGGACAGCGAGGCCAGGTTGGCATCGGCGGTGGCCATCAGCTGATTGAGGCTGTCCACCATGGCGTGGAAATCGTACTGGAAGCGCTGCGCATCGCCGCGCACGCTGAAATCGCCATTGGCCGCCGCCTGCGCCAGCATCTTGATCTCGCGGTTCATCGCCGAGAGGTTGGCCTTGACGGTATCCATGGTGTCGCTCAGCACGGCCTTTTCGCCCGGCAAACGCTGCATGTCCTGGCTCAGGTCGCCGATGGCATAGCGCGACATGATCTGCGCCAGACTGGTCTGCACGGTGACATGCGCGCCGACCAGGCTGTTGGTGTCGTGCACCATCGTGCCGAAATCGCCGGGAAATGCTTGCGGATCCATGCGGTAGCTGATCTGCCCGGCATCATGGCGTTGCGCCATTTCCGACTGCGCGGCCAGCACGGCCTGCAGCTGATGCTGCATGCCTTGCATGCTTTCCAGCAGCTGCCCGGCTTCGTCGCGGCTATCGACCTGGATGGCGTTGTCCAGCTTGCCACGGGCAATGGCCCCGGCCACGCGGGTGGCACGGCCGAGCGGGCCGGCGATGCTGCGCGCGATGAACCAGCCGGCAAATGCGGCCAGCAGCACCACCAGCACCATCGCCGCGATCATCACCTGCACCGAGCGCTGGTAGGTGGCTTCTGCCCTGGCGATTTCCTCGTCCATGTGGGCGGTGTTGAACTTGGTCAGCTCCACCAGCTTGGCGAACAGTTCGCGCCGCGCCGGCCGCGATTGCTCATCGGACACGCTGTTTGCGGTGACCAGATCGCCGGCACGCACGGCGGCACTGAGCGCGGCATTGGCCTTGTAGTAGTCGCCCAGCTTCTGCTTGACCTGGTCGTACAGTTCGGCTTCCTTGCCGGGTGTGGTGGTCTTGGCATAGGCGCTCTGCGCCGCGTCGATCTCGGCACGCGCCTTGTCCATGCGTTCGAAATAATTCTGCACCGCCTTCGGATCGTCGGCGTGTGCCAGCTGGGCAAGTTCGTAGGTGCGGAATTCGCCCAGCAAGGCGCGCATTTCGCTCAGCTGCTGCACTGCCGGCGCCCACACATTGCCGATCTCGCGCAACAGGTGCGCACTGGATTGCATGCGCGCCAGCGCGAACACGCCCAGGCTCAGGGTGATCAATGCGGTGAAGGAAAACGCCACGGCCAACTTGCGGGCAACGGCAAGATTACGGAACCAGTTCATAACGGTCTTCTCGTGTTGCAGAGAACGACTGGCCTCGTGGGCGCCCGTCGGTGTTGGGCGAGGGACGATGGCAGAGTCGAAAGATCCGGACAAAGGGCCAGAATCTCCCGCCGGTCGTGTCGGGCCGGACGGGTGTTGCTGATGCCGGCAGTCCCCATACTGCCGGCGATCACTCCAGCGCCGATCGTTCGTCGATCGCGTGGTGGAGTCGGGCGGCCGCGGCCTCCATGCCGCGGTGGTGTTGGCTTACGCCGCCTGCGGCACCTTCAGCGAGCGCACCAGTCCGCCGATGTCCACGATCAGCGACACACGGCCATCGCCGAGGATGGTGGCGCCGGAGACGCCGGGGATGCGGCGGTAGTTGTTCTCGATGTTCTTGACCACCACCTGTTGCTGGCCGAGCAGTTCGTCCACTTCCAGCGCGATCTTCTGGCCGTCGCCTTCGACCACCACCACCAGCGGTTCCTGCGAGGACTGCTGCCCGCCAAAGCCGTAGTAGTTGGTGAGCGAGAGGATCGGCAGGTACTCGCCGCGCACCCGCAGCACGCGGCCGTCGCCGGCCATCGAGCGGATGTCTTCGGCCGCCGGCTGCAGCGCTTCGAGCACGTAGGCCAGCGGCAGGATCAGGGTTTCGCCGGCCACCGAGACGGTCATGCCGTCCAGGATGGCCAGGGTCAGCGGCAGGCGGATCAGCACGCGGGTGCCGCTGCCGGCATTGCTTTCCAGCTGCACTTCGCCACCCAGGCCCTGGATGTTGCGGCGGACCACGTCCATGCCCACGCCACGACCGGACAGGTCGGTGACCGCATCTGCGGTGGAGAAGCCCGGTGCGAAGATCAGGTCCCAGACCTGCGCGTCGGTCGGGTTGTCCGGCACGGCGATGCCGCGTTCGGCCGCCTTTTCCAGGATCTTGGCGCGATTGAGGCCGCGGCCGTCGTCGCTGACTTCGATCACGATGTGGCCGCCCTGATGCGAGGCCGCCAGGGTGATCGTGCCGGTCTCGTCCTTGCCCGCGGCGCGACGCGCATCGGGCAGTTCCAGGCCGTGGTCGATGGAGTTGCGTACCAGGTGGACCAGCGGGTCGGCGATCTTCTCGATCAGGCCCTTGTCCAGTTCGGTGCCCTCGCCAATGGTGCGCAGGCGCACCTGCTTGCCGAGGCGGCTGGACAGGTCGCGCACCAGGCGCGGGAAGCGGCGGAACACCGCGTCGACCGGCAGCATGCGCACGCCGATGACCGCTTCCTGCAGATCGCGGGTATTGCGCTCGAGCAGATCCAGGCCGGCGAACAGACGTTCGGCATGCGCCGGGTCCAGGCCGGTGGAGACCTGCTTGAGCATGGCCTGGGTGATCACCAGTTCGCCGACCAGGTTGATCAATGCATCGACCTTGTCCACGCTGACGCGGATCGAGCTTTCGGCTTCGGCCGCGGCGGCCTTGGCCGGCGTGGCGGCGGCAGCGGCGGGTTCGGCAGCGGCTGCAGGTGCGGCCGGGGCAGCAGTGGCCACTGGCGCCGGCGCAGCGGCTTCCACCGCCAGGCTCGGCGGCGGGCCCGGCACCGGCATCGGGCGGATATCCAGCTCGCAGTCGTCCACGACCCAGGCGAAGGTATCTTCGATCTTGCTGCGCGGAATCTTGCCGATCAGGCCCAGATCCCACGCCAGGTAGGCTTCCAGCGGGTCGATGTTCTCAAAGCCCGGCATGCGCTCCAGGCGCGCGGCGATCTGCAGCGGGCCCAGGTGTTCGAGCTCGCGGATGATGCGCAGCGGGTCGTTGCCGCTCATGAACAGCGACGGTGCCGGGGTGAAACCGATGTGCCAGGCTTCGGGTTCTTCTTCCTTCGGCTTGGCCGCCGCCGCGGTCGGCGCTTCGCCGGCCAGCACTGCGTTGAGGCGGGTATGCACGGCCTTGACCGCGGCCGGGTCGGCCGGGGTGCCGTGTTCGGCTTCGCGCAGCAGGGCGCGCAGCACGTCTACCGAGCCCAGCATGGCATCGACCGCATTGGCTTCGAGCTGGCGCTTGTTGGAGCGCAACTCGTCCAGCAGCGTCTCCAGCACATGGGTCAGGCCGGCGACGGCCTCGAACCCGAAGGTGGCAGCGCCGCCCTTGATGGAGTGCGCGGCACGGAACACCGAGTTGATGATTTCCGGGTCGCGGTTGCCTTCTTCAAGGGACAGCAGCCCGGCCTCCATCGCGTCGAGCCCTTCGCGGCTTTCCTCGAAAAAGGTGGCGTGGAAACGTTGCAGGTCCATGCTCATGGGCGTGAGATCCGATCGTGGAGCGAGTAAGGGTTAACCCAGAACTTTCTGGACAGTGGCGATCAGCTGTTCGGGATTGAACGGCTTGACCAGCCAGCCAGTGGCACCGGCCGCCTTGCCTTCGGATTTCTTGTCGGCCGCCGATTCGGTGGTGAGCATCAGCATCGGGGTGAACTTGTAGTCCGGCAGCTGGCGCAGCTCGCGGATCAGCGAGATACCGTCCATGTTGGGCATGTTCACGTCGGTGACCACCGCATTGAAGCGCTGGCCCTTCGCGCGGCCCAGCGCAACGGCGCCGTCTTCGGCTTCTTCGACGGCAAAGCCGGCAGAGGTGAGGGCGAAAGAGACCATCTGGCGCATCGACGCCGAATCGTCCACCACCAAGATACGTGCGCTCATGCGGCGTTCTCCACAGATTTCAGGTTGTCATTGGATGCGGGAAGCCCGAGGGCGTCGGTGACGCCGAGCAGACGCGCCGCATCTCTAAAAGTGTCGTTACAGCCATCGAATTCGGTATGCAGGCCGGCCTGGCGGCGGCTCTGCACGAAGGCGCAGAGCAACTGCACGCTGGCGGTGTGGATACGCCGGACTTCGCCGGCATCAAGCACCAGGTCGCCGTCCTGGGTGAGGAATCCGGCAAGCTTCTGCTTGAGGTCGGCGCTGGTCTCGATGCCGAGATCCTCACCCAATGTCACTGTGCTCATTGTTGCTCCGAACGGATGGTTCTATGCGTACTAACGGCGGGGGGCGGGAAAGCTTTAACGGTGAATCGGTGACACGCCAGATTGTGCAAGCCTGGGATCAGGTTCCACACGCGTGTCAGTGCAGCAGATGCGTGGCATCGAGCAGGATCATCGGCTGATGACCTAGGCGCGCGACACCGCGGAACAGGTTGTTGGAGATGCGGCACAGTCGGGCGTTGTCCGGCGGTTCAATCTGCTGGTCGGTGAGGCTGGTGACGTCTTCCACGGCCGACACGCGCAGGCCCATGGTTTCGCCGTTCTCTTCCAGCACCACCACACGCGTCTGCAGGTCCATGTCCACCGGCGACGAGCCCAGGTGGATGCCCAGGTCGATCACCGGCACCACCTGCCCACGCAGGTTCATGATGCCGAGCATGGCGCTGGGTGTGCCGCGCAGTGGCAGCAAGGGCACTGGCAGCACCACTTCCTGCACCTTGAGCAGTTCCAGCGCATAGGTCTGTTCGCCGCAGCGCAGGCGCAGCCAGCGGGTGCTGCGTTCGCTGGCACGGCGCTCGGCGTGGATCTTGTCGGCCTGGCCGGGAGCCAGCAGCGCCTGCAGCCCGGTCGGCGCGATCGGCGCCGGCGCGGCACGTGCAGCTGCCGGTGCGGCGCGTGACGGCAGCGCGGCGGGAGCCGGTGCAGGCGCCGGCACGGCGACCGCTGCGGGCTCCAGCCCGAAGGCCGGGTCGGCATCCATTTCTGCCAGCAGATCGGCGGCGATCATGTCCGCGCTGGGAACGGCGCTGCCGAAGGCGGGATCGGAATCCATTTCGGCCAGCAGATCGGCAGCGATCATGTCCGCGCTTGGGACGGCACTGCCGAAGGCCGGGTCGGCATCCATCTCGGCCAACAGGTCGGCGGCGATCTGCTCGGGCGTGGGGGCGGCGGCCACCGGTGCGCCGAAGGCCGGATCGGAATCCATCTCGGCCAACAGGTCGGCGGCGATCTGCTCGGGCGTGGGCGCGACGGCCACCGGTGCGCCGAAGGCGGGATCGGAATCCATCTCGGCCAGCAGGTCGGCGGCGATCTGCTCGGGCGTGGGCGCGGCGGCCACCGGTGCGCCGAAGGCCGGATCGGAATCCATCTCGGCCAACAGGTCGGCGGCGATCTGCTCGGGCGTGGGCGCGGCGGCTACCGGTGCGCCGAAGGCCGGATCCGAATGCATCTCGGCCAGCAGGTCGGCGGCGATGGCCTCGGGCGAGGCGACGGCGGCGGCCGGTGGTTCGGCCACTGCGACATCGGCTTGGTCGAACGCGGCCAGCGCGGCCGGCGGCTCTGCCACCGCGGGTGCGGCAGCGGGAATCTCCACGCCGGCATCGTGCAGCAGGCCCTCCAGATAATCGTCCAGCTCACCGTTGGCGGTGTGGTTGCTCATGCGGCTTGCTCCATGCGCATCGCGTCATCGGCCAGCACCCATTCCAGCGCGCGGCGATAGGCGGACAGGCCGCGGCCCTGGTAGTCGCCGCCAGTGGCCGGGACGGTGAGTGCGGCGGCATTGCAGATACGGGTATCCATCGGAACCGCGTCTTCCCACACCGCCGGGCCGTAGGTGGTCTGCATTTCCTTGAGCGTCTCGTTGCCGGCGCGGGTGCGACGGTCGAACAGGGTCGGCAGGATCGACACCGGCAGTTCGCGGCGACGCGAGCGTTGCACCATGTCGGCGGTGCGCACCATGCTGGCCAGGCCATGCAGGGCGAGCGGTTCGGCCTGGGTCGGCACCACCACGCGGTCGCAGGCGGCCAGGGCGTTGATCATCAACAGGCCCAGGGTGGGCGGGCAGTCCAGCAGGATGTAGTCGTGCTGGCCGGCGTGGCGGGTCATCGCGTTCTGCAAGGCCAGGCCCAGGCCGGGCTGGTTGGCGCTGCGGCGCTCCAGCGTGGCCAGGGCGGCCTGTGCGCAGACGTAGGACAGGCCGGGGATGGCGCTTTCGTGGGCCAGGCTGGCCAGATCGCTCGGCGGGGTGCCGAACAGCTCCAATACCCCGCGCGGCGGCGGGTCGACCGCCACGCCGAACGCGCGGGTGAGCGAGGAGTGCGGGTCGAGGTCGATCAACAACACCCGATGGCCGAGCGCGGCCAGGCCGCGACCCAGCGCCAGCGTCGTGGTGGTCTTGCCTACGCCGCCCTTTTGGTTGGCGATTGCCCAGATACGCATCTCACTGCACTCCTTCAATTACGGCGGGGACGGAACTTGTGCCGCTTTCGGTGGTGACGGCCGTTTGGCCGCCGTCAGACTTGGGAAGCTTCGGCGCCCCGGCGGCGGTCGCATGCAACTGCGATGGCGGATCGGGTGCGAGTGAGCCAGCCGAGTCAGCGAGGATGATCAACACCACACGCCGGTTCGCATTCCGTCCCGCCTCGGTACTGTTATCGGCACGTGCGCGGAATTCTCCATAGCCCACCATCGCCAATCGTTGCGGGGCGATGCCGTCGTCGGCGAACAGGTGCACCACGCTGGCCGCACGCGCCGCCGACAGCTCCCAATTGGAGGGGAACTGCGCGGTGGCGATGGGCTGGTTGTCGGTATAGCCCTCCACGCGCACGCCGTTGGGCGCATCGCGCAGCACCGAGGCCAGCGTGGACAGGGTCTCGCGGGCGCCGCCAGCCAGGGTGGCCGAGCCGGTGCCGAACAGGATGTCGCTGTTGATCTCCACCTCGATCCACAGATCGTTGCGGCGGATGGTGATGAGTTTCTTGTCGATCAGCGGCGACAGCGTCTTGCTCAGCTGCTGCGCCACCGCGTCCATCTGGCGCTGTGCGCGGGCCAGCTGCGCCTGGTTGCGCAACGACACCGGCATGCGCATCTGCGCGGCCATCGACGGCAGCAAGGTGGCGTCGGTCTGCCCATGGGTGGCGGCCATCGGCACGCCGGCCTTGATCACCGACGGGCGGTCGTAGTCGGCGCCCAGGGTCTGGGTCTTGCCGATCTGCACCGGGCTTGCGGTGTTCGAGGAACCCCCGAAGGCGCTGGTCAGCGCCTGCGCCATCACCTTGTATTTGCCCTCGTTGAGCGAGGAAATGGCGTACATCACCACGAAGAACGCCAGCAGCAACGTCATCAGGTCGGCGTAGGGAATCGCCCACGCTTCGTGGTTGCCGTGCTCTTCGTGGTGTTTGTGACGACGGGCCATGGGGGGTCAGGGCGTGTGATGGGCGTTGAGGTGAGTGCGAAGCGGTCCGTGGTGCGTCGAGACAAGGCCTGCACTGCTGCCCAGGCTGGCTGCCCGGGCAAGGCGGGCAACGCAATGCCGGCGCGCCACAGACCACTTCCCGAGCGGGTTGCATCTCATCTCAACGTCCATGACACGCTCTAATGCAAGTAGCCTGCCAATTTCGATTCGATGTTGCGCGGGTTCTCGCCTTGGGCGATCGCAATCAGCCCTTCGATCGCCATTTCGCGCTCGTTGGTGCTGCAATGGATCACGCTCTTGAGCTTGGCCGCCACCGGCAGAAACAACAGGTTGGCCGAGGCAATGCCGTAAATGGTGGCCGTGAAGGCCGCCGCGATGCCGTGGCCGAGCATGGCCGGGTCGGCCAGATTCTTCATCACCGCCATCAGGCCAAGGACCGCGCCGATGATGCCCAGCGTAGGCGCGTAAATGCCCATGCCCTCGAACACCTTGGCCGCGGCAAGATCCTGACGCTCCTGGTTGTCCACTTCGATTTCCAGCATGTGGCGCATGGCCTCCGGCTCCACGCCATCGACCAGCATCTGCAGGCCCTTGCGCAGGAACGGGTCATCCAGGCGCGGCAACTGGTCTTCCAGGCCGAGCAGGCCCTGGCGACGTGCGGTATTGCTCCATTCCACGATGCGGGCGACCAGCTGCGGCCGGTCGCTGGCCGGCGGCCGGATCACCCAGCGCAGGATCTTGAAGGCGCGCCGGAAAACCGCCGGCGAGGTGTGCAGCAGGATCGCCGCCACCGTGCCAACGATGACGATCACGAAGGCAGCCGGCGACCACAGCGACGAAATGCCGGCGCCTTTCAATACGCTGCCGCCGACGATCGCCACGATCGCCAGCACCAGTCCGATGATGCTCAATCTGTCCATGCAAGCGGTATCGGCCCAGGCGCGGCGGACTTGATAGAGCCAGATGGTTGAGAGCGCCAGAAAGTTGTCGTTCTGGGGGATGGGTCTTCAATTGCCGGCTTCGTTGCGGGCGGTATGCCCGGCCGGGGATCGGTCCTCGGTCGGGAAACGTCTCAACGAACTCAGTGATGCCTAGCGTCAGCCCTGCTTTAGGAGAGCAGAGAGAACGCACGGCCTGCGCGTTCTTGAGCCCCTCTCCTGCGGGAGAGGGGTTGGGGTGAGGGTACGTCCAGGCGCGGCTTTCGGTCGCCGGCTTCGATGAGGAGCGCGAGCGCCGCTGGGAGTCGTCTCTTCGGCTTTCCAAACATTCTCTATGACTCGCCGTCACGGTACATCCCTGGGATGGCCATGGCAGCCAGGCGGCGTGTGCTGGGCCGTCTCCTGGCGTGTGCCAACACGCATGTCGGCCTTGTCTCTCATTGAGCTCGGTTGCGAACGAAGGGAGGAGTGCAGTCGCTTCGCTAAACCGCTTGCGCCTGGTTGCGGACGCGGTGTTTTGCTGTTCGCGATCGCGTTGCTGCAGGCAGGCTGTACCGTGCAGCGTTCAAGCGTGGCAAGCCTTTCTCATAGCGTGGATGCCCCACGACGCCGCGGGCCTGCTGCGCGGCAGAATGCGTTGCTGCATGGGCTGTGGTACTTAGTTTCCCACTGTATTAGAACGATCTAATTGCGTCCGCGCAGAAGCGGACGCAAGAGGAGGGGGGACCGGGTCGCCGCAACGGCGCCGGATATTTCTGTGCCACTTCGCGCGGCGTTGTTGTCCGATCGTTGGGATCGACGCAGTCCGCCGAAGCCGATCACCATTGGGAGAGCATGATCGACATGAACTGCATGCCATTCGCACGCCACCGCAGCAGGCTGTCCGCCGGTATCGCCATCGCCTTGTTCGCGGGCGCCGCCTCCACCGCCGCCGCCCAGCAGGCCGGCGGCACGCCGGCGCCCACGGGCCAGACCGCGGTGCAGGCCACGGACCTGGACGCGGTGACGGTGACCGGCTACCGCTATGCGATCGAAAAAAGCCTGGAGCAGAAGCGCAACGCCAACGCCGTGGTCGATGTGATCACCGCCGAGGACGTGGGCAAGTTCCCCGACAAGAACGTGGCCGATGCGCTGCAGCGCGTGCCCGGCGTGGTGATCAGCCGCGACGGCGGCGAGGGCAAGAACGTCAGTGTGCGCGGCCTGTCCTCGGAGCTGGTACTGACCCAATTGAACGGCAACTACATCGCCACCGCCGAGTCCAACGGCGACCCGACGCGCTCGTTCAACTACACATTGCTGCCGTCGAACCTGCTGGGCAGCGCCGAGCTGTACAAGACCCCGGAAGCGCGCATCGACGAAGGCGGCATCGGCGGCACGGTGATCCTGCAGACGCGGCGCCCGCTGGAACTGGAGCCAAACTCCGGCTTCGTCTCTGCCGAGGGCACCTGGTCCGATACCAGCAGGAAGACCGACGGCCAGTTCTCCGGTTCGTATTCGTGGCACGACAAGGACGACCGCTTCGGTGTCTTCGTTGGCTACACGCAGCAGAAGCGCACCGCACGTACCCTCGATGCCAGTACCGAGAGCTGGCAGTGGTATGGACGCGACGAAGTCGGCCCGGCGGTCGACGTGAACGGAAATCCGTCGGACTTCAACGCCAACTGGTGGGGCGGTACCGGGTTCTGGGACCAGGACGGCAATTACTCCACCGGTTTCATGATGCCCACGGCAGTCAGCCTGGGCGCCAAACGCGAGGAGCGCGAGCGCAAGGGCGGGCAACTGACCTTGCAGTTCAAGCCCACAGACGACCTGACCCTGACCGCGAACTACTTCCGCTTCGACCTGTCGCAGGACTCGCAGACCAATACCATCAAGGTTCCCGAGTGGAACATCGCCCGCTACAACGGCGACGGCAACTGGCGCGGCGGCCGTCTGCTCGACCGGCTGCAGTTCGATCCCAGCGGCACCATCGTCACCGGCGCCGCCTACAGCCTGCGTCCGGGCAAGACCTATTATTGCAGCGAGGCCGAGGCCGCCGCAGCCGGCCTGCCGCCGGGCGGCTGGGGCTCGGACGACTGCACAGTCCCGACGCCGCAGATCACCGGCAGCTACAACATCGAGAAATCGCAGTCGCAGACGGTGGACCTGGGCGGCGAATGGCGTGGCGAGCAGGTGGACGTGGCCTTCAAGGCCGGCCGCACCTGGGCCAAGGGCGGGCCGGAGCTGCAGTTCTCCCTGCCGATCAAGCCGCGCCTGCAAAACGCCGACGGCAGCTGGACCAATGGCAACTTCGCCAGCGCCTGGGACCTGACCGGTACGCCGTCCATGACGTTCTCGCCGGAGCTGATGCAGAACCTGCGCAACGGCATCCTGCAGGTCGACCTGGGCTCGACCGGCTCGTCGTGGACCCGCAACACCAATCAGCAGCAGTACGCGCAGATCGATACCACCTGGCATTTCGACGGCGAGGTCTTCGACTCGCTGCAGTTCGGCATCAAACGGCGCGACGGCGGCATCCACCGCAGTACCGGCAACAATTACTGGGTGTGCCCGGGCACCGACCCGGGCGACTACGACAACCGCTACTGGAACGGGCGCTGCAATGCCATCGCCACCCAATTCTCGCCGGGGCTGCTGTTCGCGCAGGACAATCTGGCCGGTGGCGTCAACGCCAGCGCGTTCCCGGCGATCAACTTCCCGGGCTACATCGGCTACTTGAACCAGACCTACGGCGCGATGCAGACCCGCAGCGAAGACAACTTCGTCTACAACGTCGACGAAGAGATCTATTCCAGCTACCTGCAGCTCAACTTCCACACCGAGCGGCTGCGTGGCAACGTCGGCGTGCGGGTGGCGCGCACCGGCCAGCGTGCCGAGTCCACCGACAAGGTGACCGCCTACAACGACTATTTCTTCGACGGCGCCGACGGCAATCCGCTGGCCTGCCAGCAGGGCGCCGCCCCCCCCGGCGGCGCCCCGGCCGACACCTATTGCGGAACCGAAGGCTACTGGCGTCTGGCCGACAGCGTGCAACGCACCGAATCGTTTGTGGTGAGCGGGCTGGACCGCAACTACACCGACGTGCTGCCGAGTTTCAACCTGGCCTACGACCTGACCGAAAACCTGCTGCTGCGCGCGGCAGCCGCCAAGGTGATCGCACGTCCCAGCTACAACGACATCGCCGCCCCTGGCAGCCTGGAGTTTTACAGCCCCGAGTACGTGGCCGACCGGCGCCTGACCGGCGGCGCCAGCGAGCAGGGCTGGTACGGCTCGGGCAGCAACAAGAACCTGGAGCCGTACAAGGCCACCCAGTTCGACCTGGGGCTGGAATGGTATTTCCGCCCGGGTTCGGTGGCGGGGGTGGGGCTGTTCCGCAAGAACGTGGAGAACTTTGCGGTCGACGTGATCAGCGACGTCAACATGATGGTCGAC
Organism: Xanthomonas codiaei; assembly: GCF_002939785.1. Lineage (GTDB taxonomy): Bacteria > Pseudomonadota > Gammaproteobacteria > Xanthomonadales > Xanthomonadaceae > Xanthomonas > Xanthomonas codiaei. The sequence goes on along the minus strand of NZ_MDEC01000012.1, from coordinate 1,018 downwards.
GGGCAACCGGTCACCGTGCAGAACTACAGCACCCAGGCCGGCGGCCAGGACGCGGTCTCGCAGGGTGTGGAGCTCTACGCGCAGCACACGCTGCCGTCCGGCCTCGGTGTGCAGTTCAACTACACCTACAACGATGCCAGCAAGGCCGCGGTGCGGCTGGAGGACGGCACCGAGGCCGGCGAGACCGCCATGCCGGGCAGCGCCAGGAACCAGACCAACCTCACCGTGTTCTACGAGACCGACAGCCTGCTGCTGCGCGCCTCCTACAACCGTCGCGGCGAGCTGGTGCAAGGCCTGGTCAACGGCTTGAACGTCTTCGAGGAGCCGTACTACCAGATCGATGTCAATGCGGCCTACAACATCACCCCCGCGCTCAGCCTCACCGCCTCGGTGCTGAACCTGACCAAGCAGGAGTCCCGCTCGCACCTGGGCGAGGACACCCGCGCCCGCTTCTATACCGGCGGCTACGCAGGCCGGCTGGCGTACCTTGGGCTGACCTACAAGTTCTAGATCCCAGCATGTTGCGCCCATGCCTGCCGCGTGGCGGTATGGGCGCGATGGTAAAGAAAGTTAACCTGGAACCGTTATTCGAACCGTTATTCAAGCAGCAGGAATGGCGGTTCAAGCCTGCTACGGGAGCAGAAACGGAGTCGCTTGCGCAAGGGCGCAGAACGCCGATAAGAGCCCCCAGTAGACCCATTCAGCTCAGGAATTGAATAGGCGCAACCACGACGACTTCCTCTTTATGATGTCAGACCGATTTGCCAAGAGGAACCAGAAGAAGTCTTCAAAGTGCGGCACTAGAGGAAGACTCTCACCTTTTTCAGCCTCTTTTTGATGGGCCAGCTGCCCCATGTCATCCAAGAGGAAATGAACCGGCCTAAGAAGTTCGACCATCCGCCATACAGCAAGGTGCGAAGACTTTTTGCCAACGACGCCCCCCCGTCCTGAGTAGCGGCCGGGTTTAGAATCCAGGGTTGATGATAGCGGCGTTTGCCAGTTGTTGGGCATACGCAGA
>NZ_MDEC01000011.1 GCF_002939785.1 Xanthomonas codiaei | reverse complement strand
TCGGCCCCATGCCAGTCTCGGAAAACGCCCCCCCATCTCCCGCATCCACATTCCACTGAACAACGTGGTGGGTTTACACACCTAGCGCGCTTTCCGGCAAGGTCCAGAACAGGTCCACGTCCCAGCCATCGGTCTTGATCGACCCCAGATTGGTCAGCCGATTGTTGAACGCATTGATGCCGCCGGTGGACGCACGCCCGATGCCATCGCAGTACAGCGCATCCAGCGTGTCCACGCACAGATCCAGCTGGGTCTGCGCATTGATCGCCTGGATCGCGCCATCCACATGGTGACGGTAGAAGGTCACTTCCATGTCGAGCCGATCCGACCAACTCGCATTACTGGCAAAGCCCGGGCTGAACACCAGGCCGGCACTGAAGCTGCGCGAACGTTCCGGATCCAGTTGCTCGTTGCCGCCGGTGGTGACCGAGATCTGCTGGTTGGCCTGCTGGTAGCCTGCCGGCACGCCCAGTGCCGCGCAATTGGTCGCACTGCCGCGCGGTGCGGTGCCGCCCAGGCCGATCGAGCAGGGATCGGACAATTGCAGGTCGGCGCGCGCGGCCGAACCGAACAGCTCGCCGATGGTCGGCGCGCGGAAGCCCTCGGCGTAGCTGGTGCGCAACACCAGCTCGTCGGTGACCTGCCAGCGCAAGCCGTACTTGGGCGTGAACTCGCCGCCGAAGGTGGAGTAATCCGAATAGCGGCCAGCGATGTTCAGATCGAGTTTGTCGCCCAGCGAGGAGTTGGCGAAGATCGGAATATTGAGTTCGAGATAGGCCTCGTTGACGTCGTAGCTGCCGGAGGTCGGCAACGATGGCACACCGTTGTAGCGCCCGGCCACGGTGAGCGGATCCGGCTGATAGGAGCCTTCGTACTTGCGGTATTCGTAGCCGGTGGCGAACGATACGGCGCCGCCGGGCAGCTGGAACAGCTCGCTGCTGAGGTTGGCGGTGAACAGGCTCAATTCGTTCTGGCTGCGGTCGCGCACCACTGGCTGGATCCAGCGCAGCATCTCCGGCGTGATGCTGCCGGCGCCGCTGAAGATATCCAATGGCACGCAGCCGGCCACTGCCGCGCAGGCGGCCGGATCGCCCAGCGCCAGATTGATGTTGTAGATGTTGTAGCTGCCGTAGTTGGTCTGTTCGGCTTTGTTCTTGCTGTACATGCCGTTGACGTCCCAGTACCAGGTACGCGCACCGCCCTCGAAGGTGCCTACCAGCCCGGTACCGACATACTGCGTGTCCACCTGCTGCTCGTAGCGGCGTGGCCCGCCCTCCACCGGACGCCGGCCGATCTGGATCAGGTTGGTGGCCGAGTCCAGATCGAAGCCGAACGGATTGAAGGGATTGAGCGCCGAAATCCGGATGTTGTCGGCCAGCGGATTGCCGGTGCCGGCATCGGGGCCGAGAAAGATCGGCTCCGGCGCGGCTTGGTTGGTCGATTCGCGCCGGTTGCCCAGGGCCTTGACGTACCACTGCACATCATCGTTGAAGTAATAGCGGAACTGCGCGAACACGCCCTTGCGTTCGGACGGGGTCAGCAGCAGGTTCTGCTCGGCGAAGTTGTAGCGATCGGCGGTGCCGAAGCAGTGGTAGTCGTCGCTGCGCGTGCAGCCGGCGCTGCCGTCGTACTGCGGCGTGCCGACGCCGGCATTGGGCGTGAGGTTCTGGCGCACACCGGTGTTCGGGTCGACGAACTGGAAGCGCCCATCCGGCGTGGCCGAGCTACCGAAGGTCAGCCCGGTACCGGGGATGGGAAAACGCGATTGCGCACGATCGCGTGCGTAGATCGGGTCCTGCTTGACGTAGCTGGCGCCCAAAAACAGGCTGAAATCCTCGCCGCTGGTGCCCCAGGCCAGATCCACGCCCTGGTTGGCGCCATCGCCCTTGCCGTACTGGCCGTAGTTGAGCGTGACCTGCGCGCCGTCGAAGCTGCGCCGGGTGATGATGTTGACCACGCCGGCGATCGCGTCGGAACCATACAGCGAGGACGCGCCATCCTCGAGCACCTCGATCCGTTCGACGATGGCCAGCGGAATAGTGTTGAGGTCGGTCGAGGACCCCACGCCGGACGCGGAGGATTCATTGACCCAGCGGATGCCATCGACCAGCACCAGCACGCGCTTGGAGCCGAGGTGACGCAGATCCACCTGCGCCGAGCCGGCGCCCACGCCGCCGCCATCGGGCGGAAAACCGAAGTTGCCCGAGGAATTGAATTTGGCGTTGAGCGCCGACCCGGAGGCAGTGAGTTCCTGCAGTACCTCGCCGATCGAGGTCAGGCCGGTGCGCTCGATGTCGGCGCGATTGAGCGTCTGGATCGGCACCTGGCCCTGCAGCTCGGCGGTCTTGATGCGGGTGCCGGTGACCTGCACGCTGTCGAGCGTGCGTGTGGCAGGAGCGGCGTCGGGCTGCTGCGCCCAGGCGAGTGTGGGAATCAAACACAACGACAAGTGCACGGCCAGGCACGACCGCGACGGACGGATCAGACGCTTCATCCTTTCTCTCTCCAGAAGGATTCTTCAAAGTGTCCGCACGCCCCCGTGCCCTGCGGTCCATCCCGAGTTGTAAACGAAACATTAACGCACCGCAATCTGGCGGTGCAGCACTGCGATGGGCGTCGCAGTGCGCATCCCAGCCTGGCAACGCCGGATACGCGCGCCCAACCGGCTGGCCATCGCGCCCGCGTTGCGCACCGGTACGGGCAGGCCGATGCAGAGGAGCAGCGCATGTTCACTCAAGCGCTCAGGCCTGCTTGGGTATCATCGCGCCATGACTTCCTCCCCCCGTTTCGCCACTCTCCTCGCCGGCCTGCTGTGCCTTGCCAGTACCGCGCTGCATGCGCAAAACCTCGACCCGCAGCTGACGGCCATGCGCGATGCGATCGCCGCTGCCGAGCGTGGCCAATCCGACCCCGCGCAACTGGCCGCCTTGAGCCGTCACCCGCTGTACGGCTGGCTGGAATTTGCCACGCTCAAGCGCAGTATCGACAACGTGTCCAACGCGCAGGCACAGGGCTTTCTGCAACGCTACGCCGGCCAGCCGGTGGCCGAGAGCTTCCGCAGCACCTGGCTGCCGGCGCTGGCGCGTCGGCAGGACTGGGCCACCCTGCTGGCCAACTGGAAGAGCACCGACAACCTCGGCCTGCGCTGCGCGCAGCTCACCGCACGCCAGGCCACCGGCAAGCTGGATGCGCAGTGGAGCCGCGATGCACTCAGCCTGTGGCGCAGCGGCAAGGCACTGCCCGATGCCTGCGACCCTGTGGTCGCCACGCTCGAATCGCGCGGCGAGCTGACGCCTGCGCTGCGTTGGGAGCGGGTGGAGGCGGCTGCCGATGCGCAGCAGCCTGCGGTGATGCGTACCGCGGCACGCGGCTTGCCGGCAGCCGATCTGGCACTGGCAACCGATTACGCTGCCTTTCTCGACAAGGTCCACCCGCGTGCGTCGGGTTGGCCCAAGACCGAACGCAGCCGTCGCATTGCCGTCGATGGCCTGGCCAAGCTTGCCAAGAGCGACCCGGACGCGGCCGAACAACAGTTGCCGCAGCTGGCCAGCACACTGGGCTTGAGCGATGCGCAGCGTGGACAGGTGCTGTATCAGATCGCGCTGTGGACGGTGGCCTCGTATCTGCCGGAGTCGGCGCGCCGGCTCAACGCGGTGCCTGATGCCTCCTACGACGAACGCCTGCACGAATGGCGTGCACGTGAAGCGATGTCGCGCGGCGATTGGCCGGCGGCCCTGGTGGCGATCCGCAAGATGCCGGCAAGCCAGCGGGCCGATTCGCGCTGGCAGTATTTCGAGGCGCGCCTGACCGAAAAGACCGGCTCGGCGGCAGCGGCACAACCGCTGTATCGCGCCGCTGCGCAGTCGCCCACCTTCCACGGTTTCCTTGCCGCCGACCGTCTGCAGCAGCCGTACCGGATCTGTCTGTGGGAACCCAAGGACAGCCCGCAGGCCAAGGCCGCGGTGGCGCGCGATCCGGCATTGGGGCGCGCCATTGCGCTGTTCCAGATCGATCGCTCCGGCTGGGCCGTGGCCGAATGGAACGATGCCGCCGGTCGCTTCGACGACACCCAGCGCCGCCTGGCCGTGGAGATCGCCGGCGACAACGGCTGGTTCGACCGCGCGGTGTTTGCGCTCGGCAAACAACCGGACGAACAGCGCCTGTATGCACTGCGCTTCCCGCTGCATCACGACGACAGCATCCGCCGCGAAGCCGCCAGGAATGCGATCGACCCAGCCTGGGTGGCCGCGGAGATCCGCGCCGAAAGCATCTTCAACCCGCGCGCGCGTTCGCCCGCCAACGCCATGGGCCTGATGCAGGTGCTGCCCGGCACCGGCGCGGCCGTGGCCAAGGGCATTGCCCTGCCCGGCTACGCAGGCGCCGCCAGCCTGTATGAGCCAGACATCAACATCGCCATCGGCACGGCCTACCTGCGCCAGTTGCTCAACACCTACGGGCTGCCGTATCTCACCATCGCCGCCTACAATGCCGGCCCTGGCCCGACCGGCCGCTGGCAATCGCAGCGGCCGAACTTCGAGCCGGATTTCTGGATCGAAACCATCAGCTACAAGGAAACCCGCGACTACGTCGCGCGCGTACTGGCCTTCAGCGTGATCTACGACTGGCGCCTCAACGGCGACATGCTGCCGCTGAGCGACCGGTTGATGGGCAAACTGGTGGACAAGCGCCAGAAGCCGGTGTGCACGCCGGGCCAGAGCACCGGCAGCGCGGCGCAGGACTGAGCAGAAAGCGGCAGATCGGCTGGCCGCTTTGCAAGGGTGCGCCTCCACGCACTGCGTCGCTAGCGGTGCAGGAAGTGATCGGCATCGGTACGACCCGCCCGTCCCCTGATGATCAGACGCGCGTGCGTGCGCGAAACACAGTCGATCCGAAGCACGGACCCTTGCGTGGCGACGGCGCGCTACAAGCACGCGACAGTGGCACCAAGAACGCACGACGCCCGCATCGCTGCGGGCGTCGTGTGAGGTGTCGGTAGCGCCGCAGCCATCGCCACGCACCGCAGGGCGGCGATTACAGCTTGCCGGCGCCTGACTTGGCCTTGACGTCTGCAGCCACCTTGTTGGCCGGCAGCAGGTTGTAGGTGTACGGCGGCTTCCAACCGATGTTGCTGTTCCACGAGCAGCTCAGCGCCTTGCCGTTGAGCAGCGAACCCTGGTCGCGATACACGGTGCCCTTGTAGTTGGCGGCGATCTTGTCGCAGTTGCTCACGCCGCTGATGTCGAAGGCGTTGTTCTCGGAGAAGATCTTCGACTCCTTGCCCACGCCATGCGCATGCGAGAACGGGTAGACCTTATGGCTGGTGCTGCCCACGTGGTAGTTGTTGTACAGGTGCACCTGGCCGAAGCGCACCCGCGGTGCGCGCGCGGAGATGTTTTCGAACAAGGTGTTGTGGATGGTGACCTTGAGCTTGCCGCTGTCGGTGCCGGACGCGCTGTCGCTGGAGCCGATCAGGTCGTTCTTCTCGTGCGACTTGAACGCCGAATACGAGATGGTCACGTAGTTGGCGCCCTTCTTGACGTCCATCGCGCCGTCATGGTGCTGCTTGGGGCGGCCGTTGGCGGTGCCGTTCTGGTCGTCGGTGCGGCGACCGTCGGTGAAGGTGACATGGTCAACCCACACATTGGTGGCGCCTTCCACGGTCAGGCCGTCGTACTCGGAATTCCAGTTGCCCTTGTCGCCGTCATCGGCATCCCACACCGGTTCCGGATCCCAGGGATTTTCGATGACGAGGTTGCGAATGATGACGTCGTTGGCCTTGACGTACATGTAGCCTTCGCGGATTTCGGCGTTGCTGGTGACACCGATCAAGGTGGTCTTGGTCGGGATATCCAGGCGCGCACGCGACTTCATGTCCGACGTCTTGGTGTAGGCCTTGCCTTCGCTGATGTCGATGATGCCCTTGACCTTGATGATGCGGCCGTTGCTACCCGCTTTGGCCTTCAGCGCAGCCTTCAGTTGCGCTGCCGTGCTGACGGTGTAGATGTCTGCCGCTGCCGCCTTGGAACCGCCCTTCGTGCCGCCGTTCTGGGTGGCCCAGCCCGTGCTTGCCACTTCCAATGCGGGGTCGGCTGCGTATGCAGCGCCCGACAACAATGCGGCGCCCAGTACAACGCCCACAACGGTACGTCCCACAACTGTCGATGTCTTCGACATGGTCGATGAAGTCTCTTGTGATGAGTGATGCGTGACACGCCGCTGCGCGGCGTGCTCCCCTTTGCGTCCGCCCAGGCCAACAGGCCAGTCCCCTAGCAGACCCGACCGATCCTAATCTTTCTGTACATAGTTGAAAAGTACATTTTCAACATGTTGTACCTGCGTTTTTGGAATGCCCGCGCGTCACGGGCAGCGCACGGTGTGGCGCGCTGCCCGTGGTAACGCTTCCAGTTACGCGCTGCTGCTTACAGCTTCCCGGCGCCGGCCTTGGCCTTGACGTCTGCAGCGACCTTGTCGGCCGAGAGCAGGTTGTAGCTATACGGCGGGGTCCAGCCGATGTTGCTGTTCCAGGAGCACGACAGGGCCTTGCCATTGAGCAACGAGCCCTGGTCGCGGTATACGCTGCCGCCGTAGTCGGCGGCGATCTTGTCGCAGCTGCTCACGCCGCTGATATCGAACACGTTGCGTTCGGAGAAGATCTTCGATTCCTTGCCCACGCCATGTGCGTGCGAGAACGTGTACACCTTGTTGCTGGTGCTACCGACATGGTAGTTGTTGTACAGATGCACCTGGCCGAAGCGCACCCGCGGCGCGCGCGCGGAAATGTTTTCGAACAAGGTGTTGTGGATGGTGACCTTGAGCTTGCCGCTATCCAGGCTCGAGTGACTGTCGCTGGAGCCGATCAGGCCGTTCTTCTCGTGCGATTTGAACGCCGAGTAGGAAACGGTGACGAAATTGGCGCCTCGCTTGATGTCCAGCGCGCCGTCGTGGTGTTGCTTGGGGCGGCCGTTGGCGGTGCCGTTCTGGTCGTCGGTGCGGCGACCATCGGTGAAGGTGACATGGTCCACCCACACGTTGGTGGCGCCTTCCACGGTCAACCCGTCGTACTCCGCGTTCCAGTTGCCGGCACTACCGTCGTCCGGATCCCAGACCGGCTCCGGATCCCACGGATTTTCGATGGTGAGGTTGCGGATGATGACGTCGTTGGCCTTGACGTACAGGTAGCCTTCGCGGATCTCGGCGTTGCTGGTGATGCCGATCAAGGTGGTCTTGGTCGGGATATCCAGGCGCGCACGCGACTTCATGTCCGACGTCTTGGTGTAGGGCTTGCCTTCGCTGATATCGATGATGCCGCTGATCTTGATGATGCGTCCGTTGCTGCCCACGCTGGCCTTCAACGCATTCTTCAATTCGGCGGCATTCTTGACCGTGTAGATATTGGCTGCAGCAGCCTTCGATCCGCCTTTGGTGCCACCGTTTTGCGTCGCCCAACCGGTGGTCGCCACTTCCAGCGCAGGATCGGCGCTGGCAACGCCGGTAAGCAGCAACGATCCGACAAACAGCGACGCGGCGGCCGCCGTTGAGAATTTCGGCTTCATCTGGATGTCTCCCTCGAATGAATTCGATGCACCGCGCAGCGGTACACCCCTCGTCTATCGACTACGGAACATACTTTTCATCTATGTAATGTTCAGTTCCGCGAGAGGGGATACTAAGAGCATCGCAATCGCTTGTATCTAGGCAAATTGCCGTTGTGCACGCACAGTCACGCAAACGGTTGCGAGACAGTTGCGAGAAGACAAAAGGCTGCGATCAAGACACGCGGAGACAGCGCCAAGGACACTGCAGCGCAGCATGATGGAGGTCGCACAGCGGCTGGACATGCATCGACCATGCGGTGTTGAGGCGGTCACACGCGACTGATTTCGACGTGATATGTCCTACGAAATGCAGCATCCAAGTCGTACACGCACAGCACAAAGGATTGCAATGCTCGGCGTCCTGCAATGCGGCGCTCGCAGATGCATCACGACAACTGGCAAAAGCAGCCACGCGCAGCGCAATCGCCGTATCGCCGAAAGAGCGTGGCAATACACCCGCCACGGACGCGTCGATGCATGAGCTCAGGGACGTACGGTCTTGCTGCGGCATCGCGAGCAGGTACGGGCCAGATGCGAGAGGCAGCTGCGGCGATCGACCTACGCCATCGTCGATGGCTAAGAGCGGCTAACAGAACGTAGCGAGCGGTCGTCAGGTGGGTGCGGACGGCGCAGAGGACCGCAGTGTACGCGTGGTACATGCCGCACCGAGCACCGACCGCGCGCCCGCCTGGCGGCCGCGCAGTCGTTTTGCCAGCTGCTCTTAGCGTTTGACGCTCTTGGCGTGCAAGCCAGGGGCTGGCCGAGCACACGCGCGCCAGGCGCAAGACGCTGCATCCGGCCGCAACGACGGTGGCGTGCGCCTTCGGCAGCGCTCCCTCTCGTGCAAGACGCACGCGTACACGAGCGCGCATCGGCCCGGATGCGCAGCGGTGATGTGCAATCAACTCGTCAGTCGACGATGCAGCCCGATCAGGCGCGCAGCGCAGCTCAGGAAAAGCCTTCGAAGAACAGTTCGATCGCCATCACCAGCGCATCTTCGCGGCCGGTGTGGGAGGGGTAGTAGCGCGGACGCCGCCCGATCTCGTTGAAGCCTTCGGAGTGATAGAGCGCAATCGCCGACGGATTGGACGGGCGCACCTCCAGGAACGCGCGTCGCGCGCCGCGATCGCAGGCGCCCTTGATCAACGCGCGCAACAGCACGCGCCCGTACCCTTGCGATTGCGCTTCCGGCGCGATGCAGACGTTGAGCACATGCGCCTCGTCGGCAGCAATGCTGATGACGCCATAACCAATCACCTGCCCGGCCCGTTCCATCACCCAGCCCGGATACCCTGCCTGCAGGCAATCGCGAAAGATGCTGCGCGTCCATGGGAATGGATAGGCGCGCAGTTCGATCTCCATCACCACATCCAGATCGCTCTCGCGCATGGCACGCAGCGTGGCGGGCAACGGCGCATTCATTGCGCTCACGCCGGGTCCCGACGACGCCGCAGCGCACGCAACTGCGGCCACAGGGCGCGCTTGGCAGCGGGATTGCCTCGCAGTTCGGCCAGCGGCCAGGACGCCATCAAGGCCTGGGTGCTGGGATCGCCGGGGTTGCAGCCGGAGGCACGCAGCAAGGCCATCTGCAACCGGTCCGGCAACCCGACCCGGCTGCGCCGTTGCGGCGCGGACGCGGGCGCGGTGCCGGGCGCGCGCGGCGGTTCGGCCGGCGCGGCGGGTGCCGCCCGACGCGGTGCAGATGCAGCCGCCGCCTCGACCGGGACGCGCTGCTCGCGCAGTGGGGCCGACACCGGCGCAGTGTCGGGCACGGCGACCGGCGCGGGCAGCGGATCGGCCGTTGCACGGTCCAGATAGACGATGTGCCCCATCGCCTGCAGGCACGACACCTGCAGGTCCGACCACACCGGCTCGTTCGCCAACACGTTCATCGACGGCGGCTCACGGAAGCTCGGGCGTGCGGCGCCAGCGTCGCCACAGCCACATCGCCGGGCCGGACAAGGCATACAGCACGCCGATCACCAGCAGCGAGCGCGCCAGGTCGATCACCAGCAGGGCGATCACCACCGTGGCGATCGCCAGGGCCAGGAACGGCACGCGATCGGCACGCGCACCGCGCGCACCGCCCTTGAAGCTCCAGAAGCGGATCCGGCTGACCATCAACAGCGCCGACACCACGGTGACCGCGAGCGCCACATAGCGCAGCTGTTCGCCATCGAAGCCCAGGCTGTCGTCGGCGAATGCCCACACGAACGACATCATCAGCCCGGCCGCCGCGGGGCTGGCCAGGCCGATGAACCAGCGCTTGTCCACCACCCCGACCTGGGTGTTGAAGCGGGCCAGCCGCAGCGCCGCGCAGGCCGCATACAGAAACGCCGCCGACCAGCCGACCCGGCCCATCACGCTGCTGTCGTATTTCAGCGCCGACAACGACCAGTGGTACATCACCAGCGCCGGGGCCATTCCGAAGCTGACCAGGTCGGCCAGCGAGTCGTACTGCACGCCGAATTCGCTGCTGGTATTGGTCAGGCGCGCCACCCGGCCGTCCAGCCCGTCCATCACCGCGGCCACGAACACCGCCATGGCAGCCTGGACGAACTGCCCGTTGGCGGCGGCGATGATGGCGTAGAAGCCGGAAAACAGTCCGGCGGTGGTGAACAGGTTCGGCAGCAAGTAGATCGTGCGCGAGCGCGGAGGCGGTCTCATTTCATCCATGCGCCAAGTGTAGGGCCTGAGGTCCGTCCGACGGTAGCGCGCCCGGGCCCGTCGCGCGATCGCTTGCCAGCGCGGGCCATGGATGCTGCAATCGCGGCGGGAATCATCCAGGGGAAGCCACATGCACCTGCCGTTGGGGCTTTGCGCCCTGTTGATGCTGGTCAGCGCCACCGCCGGCGCCGCCGATCTATACAAGTGGAAGGACGCCAAGGGCGTGACCCACTACACCGAAACCCCGCCACCGACCGGCCAGCGCTACGAAGCGCGCCGGATCGATGCGCGCACCGGCACCGCCGCCATCGCCGCGCCGGAGACCGCCACGCCCGAGTCGGCCGACTGCCTGACCGCGCGCCGCAACCTGGAACTGCTCAGCGGCAAGGGCGAGGTCTCCATGGCCGCCGGCACCGATGGCAAGCCTGGCGCCGTCCTCGACCCGGAAGCCCGCGCTGCCCAGCGCAACCTGGCCGACGCCGCCGTCAAGGCGTATTGCAAGCCGGCCGCCAGCGCAGTTCCAGCCTCCTGAGCCCGGCCACCGCGTATCGCTTGGCGATGGGCCTGGTCCCGGCTCCCGGATAATGCCCCCCGGGACCGGATGGGTATCGTCGCGATGCCATCCAGCACGTCGCCGCCGCGCGCGCAGCGCCCGACCGGGTGCCGGATCGAGCAGGCGGCTGCAACGTCACCCGCCAGGACAGACGGTGTTACGCCAGTCGCACGAGACTGGGCGAATCGCAGTGCCGTCGGGCGCCCGCCCGCCATCGCGGTACCCGGCCGTCCCTGGCCCGGTGTGCGCCCCCCGCCCCTGACGACATCCACGCCGCAGCGGGCCGCCACTCCAGGGCTGCCACCCACCGGTCCGGCGGCCGCGCCAGGCGCGCCCGACAATGACCGCCAGGGCGCACACTGGCAAACTACGGGTTTTCCGCCCAAGCGAAGCCCGATGCGTCTTTCCCAGTTCCACCTGCACACCACCAAGGAAACCCCGGCCGACGCCGAGCTGGTCAGCCACCGGCTGATGCTGCGCGCGGGCATGATCCGCAAGCTGGCCTCCGGGCTGTACACCTGGTCGCCGCTGGGCCTGCGCGTGCTGCGCAAGGTCGAGGCGATCGTGCGCGAGGAAATGAACCGCGCCGGCGCGGTGGAAGTGCTGTTCCCCACCATCCAGCCGCGCGAGCTGTGGGATGCCACCGGGCGCTGGGAAAAGTTCGGCGGGCAGCTGCTCAAGATCAAGGACCGCAAGGAGCAGGAGTTCTGCTACAGCCCCACCGCCGAAGAGGCCGCCGCCGAATTCGCGCGCCAGGAGATCAACAGCTACAAGCAGCTGCCGCTGAATTTCTACCAGATCCAGACCAAGTTCCGCGACGAGATCCGCCCGCGCTTCGGCGTGATGCGCGCGCGCGAATTCCTGATGAAGGATGCCTATTCCTTCCACCTCACCGATGAGGACATGGCGCGCGAGTACGACAACATGAAGGCGGCCTACACCCGCATCTTCACCCGCCTGGGGCTGGAGTTCCGCGCGGTGCAGGCCGATTCCGGCGCCATCGGCGGTGATGCCTCGCAGGAATTCCACGTCATCGCCGCCTCCGGCGAAGACTCGCTGGCGTTCTCCACCGGGTCCGATTACGCGGCCAATGTGGAAACCGCCAGCGCGGCCCTGCCCGGCCCGCGCCCGGAGGCCGGGCAGGCCATGCATCAGGTCGCAACGCCCACCCAGAAGACCTGCGAGGACGTGGCCCAGTTGCTGGGCATCCCACTGCAGCGCACGGTCAAGTCGGTGGCGGTGATGACCCAGGCCGGCTTCGTGCTGGTGCTGGTGCGCGGCGACCATGCCGTCAACGAGATCAAGCTGGCCAAGGTGGCCGGCCTGGCCGACTACCGCATGGCCAACGACACCGAGATTCGCGACCACCTCGGTTGCGAGCCGGGCTTCCTGGGCCCGGTCAACACCGCCCGCCCGATCCGCGTGGTGGCCGACCGCGACGTCGCGGCCATGGCCGACTTCGTGGTCGGTGCCAATGTGGCCGGCGCCCATCTGGCCGGCGTCAACTGGGGCCGTGACCTGCCCGAACCGCAGACCGTGGCCGACGTGCGCAATGTGGTCGAAGGCGAGCGCGCGGCCGATGGCGGCGAACTGCGCCTGGCCCGCGGCATCGAAGTGGGCCACGTGTTCCAGCTCGGCAGCCAGTACGCCCAGGCCTTGCAGGCCACCGTCATCGACGAAGGCGGCAAGGTCGCGGTGATGAAGATGGGCTGCTACGGCATCGGTATTTCGCGCATCGTGGCCGCGGCGATCGAACAGAACCATGACCAGGCCGGCATCATCTGGCCGGCACCGATGGCGCCCTGGCAGGTGGTGGTCTGCGTGATCAATCCCAAGCAGGACGCCAGCGTGCTCGCCGCCGCCCAGGCCTTGCTGGACGAATTGATTGCAGCTGGTATCGATGCGGCTTTGGATGACCGCGGTTTACGTCCGGGTGCGATGTTTGCCGATATGGAACTATTGGGCATTCCGCATCGGGTGGTGGTCTCGGAACGTGGATTGGCCGCCGGCACTTTTGAATATCGCGCCCGCACCGCCGAATCGGCAGAAAACCTGGATAAGGCCGGATTATTCTCACGACTGGGCCATTGATCAAACAACGCCAGCACCCCGCAATCAGATGAACGCAGTGCGCCGAATTATTTCGGCGCATTTGTCATACCGGTTTTCTGACATTATGATGGCCGCCGCTGCCACGGACCGGCATTCTTTTCTCTCTCATCTTCCGGAGTAGTGATGTCGATCGATCTCACCGGCCTGTCGGCCAAGCAGCTGAGCGCACTGATCAAAAACGCAAAGAAGCAGCAGACCGTGGTTGCCAAGCGCGCCCCGATCGCCAAGGTCCGCACGCAGCTGACCCGCGCTGCCAAGGCACAGGGGTATTCCATCGAAGAATTGTTCGGCGCCGCCGCCGGCCCGGGTCGCCCGGCCGCTGCCGGCAAGCCGGGTCCGCGTGCCGGCCGCAAGCTGGGCAAGGTTCCGCCGAAGTATCGCAATCCGGCCAACCCGCAGGACACCTGGACCGGCCGTGGCAAGCAGCCGCGCTGGCTGGCCGAATTGACCGCCGCTGGCAAGAAAGTGGAAGACTTTCTGATCGGCAAGGTGGGTGGTGGCGCCAAGAAGGCATCGGCCAAGAAGGCCTCGCCGCGTAAAACGGCAACCAAGCGCGCTGCCAAGAAGTCGAAGGCCGCGTGATCTAGACCAATAAAACCGCCGGCATTGCCGGCGTTTTTATTGTGCGCATTTCGACCCGCTCATAAGTTCTTGCGGGCCGGAATCAGCAGATTCCCGAATAGCAATCCGGCCATCAAGGCCATCACGATATTGGTGACCGCCAATAGCGCGGCTTGTCCGACGCTGACGTCCTGTTGCTGTACCAGGGTCAGGAAACCCCGCAAGCTGACGCTGCCGGGAACCAGCATGATGATGCCGGGCAAGCGGATCAACGCGCCGGGTTTCTGGACCACCCGCCCGAACAGGTTTCCGGCAGCGGTCAATGCCATGGCCGAGGCAAATACACCGGCCGGTCCGCCCCAGGCATGGCCGGCATAACGCGCAATGACATAACCAGACATCGCAGCGGCCATGATCCATAAATAATCGCGTCGATTGGCCTTGAACAACACCGCAAACGCATAAGCGGCCACCAGCAGCGAGGCCCATTCCACCCAACCGGCCTGCGGGCGCAATGCGGCCACCTGCGGATGCAGGCCCATCAACTGGGTCAGGGTCACTGCAATCACCGCACCGACGGTGAGCTTGAGCACCGTGGTCACCGCGCCCGCCAGCCGCGCCGTGCCGGAGACCCAGTGCTGGCTGGCCAGCTCGTTGAAGGCATTGGTCAGCGACATGCCGGGCAGCAGCACCACCAGCGACGCGATGATCACCGTGTTGAGGTTCAACGGCCCGATCAACGAAGCCACCACGGCAGCCACCACGCCAGCCAGCAGCCCGGCCAGGGCTTCTCCGGCTTCCTTGGTGGCCGGCCGCCTGTCGGTGTACTGGGTGAGCAGGCCGATCGACATGCCGATGGCACCGGCCGTGGCGATGTCCAGCCACGGCAGCTTCCACAGCCCGGCCACGCCGGCGGCGGCCAGCCCGAACGCCAGCACCTGCAAGGTCTTGCCACGCCGGTCCACCTCGCGGTCCAGCCGGCGCAGCGCGGTATGGCCTTGCGCGATGCTCATGCGCCCGTTGGCGACGCTGTCGGCCACGTAATCGGCCACGCTGAGCTTGTAGAGGTCGTTTTCGCCCGGGGCCAGGCGGATCACCCGGGTGATGTCGCTGGAGCCGATCGCCTTGGTGGGATCGCTGAAGCTCAGGATGATGCCGGTGGGATTGGACCAGGGTTCGCAGTCCAGGCCCAGTTTCTGCGACAGCCCCACCACCGCCGCCTCCAGCCGCTGCGCGGTGGTGCCATAGGAATGCAGGCGCCCGGCGATTTCCGATACGAAGGCGACGCGCTGGGCGTAGGTGGCGCTGGCGGACGGTAGGACAACGGTGGCAGCGGACATGCGTGGCGGGTCGGATCGGAGAAACGCCGTGCGGCGAGGCGGCCAGTGTATGCCGCAGCGCGGCCGGCCGGCGGCCTCATCGCCAGCCACACGCCATGGCACCTGGCGCATCCCCATCTTTCGCTCACGCCGGCCCTGTATGCTGGCGCCACGGACAGGCCACTCATGATCAAACCGCAACCTCCCCGCATCGACCAAGACCCGCAGGATCAGACCCAGGTCCGCCTCGCCGGCAGTTGGGTGCTAGCAACCGCCCTGCCCCAGGCAGAATTGCTGCAAGCCGTGCCCGACGGGGTGCGCCGCATCGACGCGCGCGGCATCGGGCAACTGGATTCGGCCGGCGTGCTGCAGTTGCTGCGCTTCGCCGGCCGCATGGGGTTGAAGGAAGACGCGATCGATTTTCGCGACGAGCACCAGGCGCTGGTGTGCACCATCGAGGACCTCAACGACGAACGCCCCAAGCCCAAGCGCGACTACGGCTTCGTGGCCGCGCTCGATCGCCTGGGCCGCACCACCCATGGCGTCGGCCAGGGCATCCTGGAGTTGAACAGCTTCCTGGGCGAGAACCTGGTCAAGATCATGCGGCTGATCCACGAGCCGCGGCGCTTCCGGCTGACCTCCACCGTGCATCACATGGAACAGGTGGGCCTGGACGCGGTGCCGCTGGTGGTGCTGCTGTCGTATCTGGTGGGCGCGGTGATCGCCTTCCTGGGCTCGACCATCCTGCGCGACTTCGGTGCGGAAATTTACGTGGTGGAGCTGGTGTCCATCGCCTTCCTGCGCGAATTCGCAGTGCTGCTGACAGCAATCGTGTTGGCAGGCCGCACCGCCAGCGCCTTCACCGCGCAGATCGGGGCGATGAAATCGCGCGAGGAAGTGGACGCGATCCGCACCCTGGGCCTGGACCCGATCGACCTGCTGGTGATCCCGCGCCTGCTCGCACTGATCTTCACCCTGCCGCTGCTGACCTTCATCGCGATGATCGCCGGCCTGGCCGGCGGCGTCACCGTGGGTGCGTTCGACCTGGATATTCCGCCGCAGATGTACTTGGCGCGCATGCACGAAACCATCCAGTTGCGGCATTTCCTGGTCGGGCTCTCGAAGGCGCCGCTGTTTGCGCTGGTGATCGGCCTGATCGGCTGCCTGGAGGGACTCAAGGTCAGTGGCACCGCGCAATCGGTGGGCGAACGCACCACGTCCTCGGTGGTGCAGACGATTTCTCTGGTCATCATCCTCGACGCGATCGCAGCGTTGTGGTTCATGAAGATGGGGTGGTGATGAGGACGGGATTGGACATTCGGGATTCGGGATTGGTGCAAGGCAGAAGCGCGGCTGGCGCTCTGACATTTCGGAGAGCCGTGCTTTGACCAATCCCCAATCCCCACTCCCCAATCCCGGCCCAGAGGCCGACGGCGACGACGATGAGCTGGCGATTTCCGTGCGCGGGCTGACCAACCGTTTCGGTAGCCAGACCGTGCACGAGGAGCTGGACCTGGACGTGCGCCGCGGCGAGATCCTGGGCGTGGTCGGCGGCTCGGGCACCGGCAAATCGGTGCTGATGCGCAGCATCCTGGGCCTGCGCGAACCCGATGCCGGCAGCATCCAGGTACTGGGCGCGGACGCGCGCTCGGGCCGCTACGCCGACCGCCAGCTCATCACCCGCAACACCGGCGTGCTGTTCCAGGATGGCGCGCTGTTCTCGTCGATGACCGTGGGCGAAAACGTGCAGGTGCCGCTGAAGGAACACCACGGCGAGTTTCCGGAACGCTGGTATTTCGAGCTGGCGCTGCTGAAGATCAAGCTGGCCGGCCTGCCGGCCGATGCGCTGGACAAGCTGCCCTCGCAGTTGTCCGGCGGCATGCGCAAGCGCGCCGGCCTGGCGCGTGCACTGGCGCTGGACCCGCCCTTGTTGTTCCTGGACGAACCCACCGCCGGGCTGGACCCGATCGGCGCGGCCGCCTTCGACCGCCTGATCCGCACCCTGCAGCAGGCATTGGGCTTGACCGTGTTCCTGATCACTCATGACCTGGATACGCTGTACGCCATCTGCGACCGCATCGCGGTGCTGGCCGATCGCAAGGTGATCGCCAACGCGCCGCTGGCCGAGGTCGAGCAGATCGATCATCCCTGGATCCAGGAATATTTCCACGGTCCGCGCGCCCGCGCCGCGCGCGCGGCCAAGACCGACTCCACCGAGACCGCCTGAGCATGGAAACCAAAGCCAATTACGTTCTGATCGGCGCCTTCACCATCGTGGCCGGCCTGGCCTTGCTGCTGTTCGGCCTGTGGGCTGCCAAGTACTCCTC
Source organism: Xanthomonas codiaei (assembly GCF_002939785.1). Lineage (GTDB taxonomy): Bacteria > Pseudomonadota > Gammaproteobacteria > Xanthomonadales > Xanthomonadaceae > Xanthomonas > Xanthomonas codiaei. Next base: position 118,896 of record NZ_MDEC01000011.1, on the reverse strand, counting down.
CGACCGCACCTGGCAGCAATACCGGGTGGTGTTCCGCGAGGCGGTGACCGGCCTGTCGGTCGGCAGCCCGATGCAATACAACGGCATCGCAGTCGGCTCGATCACCGAGCTGACCCTGGCGCCGAACGACCCGCGCCAGGTGGTGGCGCACGTGCGGGTCAATTCCACCACGCCGATCAAGAGCGACACCCGCGCCAAGCTGGCCATCACCAGCCTCACCGGCCCGTCCATCATCCAGCTCTCCGGCGGCACGCCCGAGGCACCCTCGCTGACCACCATCGACAAGAGCGATGCGCCGATCATCCAGACCACGCCCTCGGCGCTGCAGAACATCACCGACACCGCCAACCGCATCGTCGAACGCATGGACCAGATGCTCTCGGACAAGAACGTGGCTAGCATCTCGGCCACGTTGCAGAACCTGGAGAAGATCAGCGGCGGCATCGCCGATCGCGACGAAGGCATGCAGGCGCTCATCGTCAGCGCGCGCGATGCCGCGCGCAATCTCGACACCACCCTGACCACCACCAACGGCACCATCAAGCGGCTGGACCAGAATCTGATACAGCAGCTGCCGGGCATCCTGGAAAAACTCGATGCCACCCTGGCCAAGCTGGATTCTGCTGCCGGCAACGCCGACACCATCCTTGGCGAGAACCGCGCGGCCATCAACAGCTTCGCCAACGACGGCCTGGGCCAGCTCGGCCCGACACTGACCGAGTTGCGCGGCCTGATCCGCGACCTACGCCGGGTCAGCGACAAACTGGACAACAACCCTGCGCGCTACCTGCTCGGCCGCGACGCACCCAAGGAGTTCGAACCGAAATGACTGCCATGCGCCTGTTGCGTCCCCTGTTGTGCGTGTCGTTGCTGGCGCTGGGCGGCTGCTCGGTGCTGACCGGCGGCGACAAGAAACCGGCCACCATCTACGCCCCCAGCGTGCGGGTGACGCCGAACCCATCGTGGCCGCAGGTGAGCTGGCAGCTGGTAGTGGCCAAACCCAGCGCCGCACGTGTCATCGACAGCCCGCGCATCAATGTGCGCCCGACCCCCGGCGAGCTGCAGGTCTATCACGGCGCCGGCTGGGCACAACCGGCCACGGACATGCTGGAAGACAGCGTAGTGCGCGGCTTCGAGGACTCCGGCAAGATCGCCGCGGTGGCTCATATCGGCACCGGCATCCGCTCCGATTACAAGCTGGCGATCGATCTGCGCCGGTTCGAATCCGACTACGCCGGCCAGTCGCTGCCGTCGGCCACGATCGAGCTCAACGCCAAGCTGCTGCACTCGGCCGACCAACGCGTGGTCGCCTCACGCACCTTCCTGGTTGCACGGCCTTCCAGCGGCACCGATACCGCCGCCGTCGCGGTTGCTTTCGAGCAAGCCCTGACCCAGGTGACCACCGAGCTGGTGGGCTGGACGCTGACCACCGGGCAACAGGACAGCGCCGCGCCGCCGCGCACGCCGTAACCCGACGCGTTGCCCTGCAGCCGGAACGCATCTCACCCGGCACCGAGACCGGCACACGTCTCCAGCCTGTCTGCCTTCTCCCGCGCGCGGGAGAAGCTGGCGCGCAGCGCCGGATGAGGGCACACACCGTCCGCCGCGCACGCCATAACCCGACGCGTCGCCCCGCAACCGGAACGCATCCTACCCGGCACAGGCCCGCAGATGCGTAGCCTGTTCTCCCTTCTCCCGCACGCGGGAGAAGGTGGCGCGCAGCGCCGGATGAGGGCACACACCGTCTGCCGCGCACGCCATAACCCGACGCATCGCCCTGCAGCCGGAACGCATCCCACCAGGCACTGGCCCGCAGGTGCGTAGCCTGTTCTCCCTTCTCCCGCGCGCGGGAGAAGGTGGCGCGCAGCGCCGGATGAGGGCACACACCGTCCCTCGGCAAGCTGGCCGTCGCGCACGCCAGCCGGCCACCCGGCGCCGGCCTCATCCTGCCGCAGACGACGCAATCTGCCGAAAGGTCAGATTGATCCGCTCCCCCACCGGCCGTGCCGTGCGAGGCAAGGCATGCCTGTAGTGACGCTGCGTCTGCCCGCCCATCAGCAGCAGATCGCCATGCCCCAGCGCCAGCGTCTGCTTCAGCGCCGCATCGTCGCGATGCTTGAATGCAAAGCGCCGCGTCGCGCCCAGGCTCACCGACGCGATCAACGGCTGCGCGCCCAGCTCCGGCTCGTCGTCGCTATGCCAGCCCATCGCATCGGCTCCGCTGCGGTAGCGGTTGACCAGCACGCTGTTGAATGGGTGCCCGGTCTCGGCCTGCAGCCGCGCACGCAGCGGCTGCAACACCTCTAGCCACGGCTGCGGCGCGAACTGCGTACCGGAATAGCGATAACTGGCATCCGCATCGCCGATCCAGCTGCTCAGGCGCGGCGAATCCACCACCCGCCCGAACAGGCGGATGCGGTGCACCTCCCACCGCACCTGCGCCAACAGGGCCTGCAGCAGCGCGTCGGCTTGCGTCGCGTCTAGCCATCCGCGCTGCCAGCTGATCTGCGCCCCCGGCAATGCCACCTCGATCTTCATCGCCCAGACGCTAGCACGCATGCCCGCACCGCGTCGTCGGCAGCGGATGAATCGCGCCGATTTGCCGCCGTCACATGCAATCCCGGAAAATGCGCTCCAGCCATCGAGCCAACGGGAGCGGAGCAATGTCGGTAACGGGAGTCGGCGCACAGGCGCCAGAGGCGGTCGAACGTGACGTCATGGAATACGACGTCGTCACCGTCGGTGCCGGCCCGGCCGGGCTGTCGTTCGCGATCCGGCTCAAGCAGCTCAACCCCGAGTTGAGCGTGTGCGTGATCGAAAAATCCAGCACCATCGGCGCACACATCCTCTCCGGCGCGGTGATCGAACCCGGCCCGCTGGACGCATTGCTGCCCGGATGGCGCGACACCCCGCCGCCGATCTGCGTGGCCGCCACCGACGACGAATTCTGGTTCCTCGGCAAGGACAGCGCGCGCAAGTTCCCCGTGGTGCCGCCGGGCATGCGCAACCACGGCAATTTCATCGTCAGCCTGGGCGCGATGTGCGCATGGCTGGCGCCCCAGGCCGAGGCGCTGGGCGTGGAGATCTACCCCGGCTTTGCCGCTGCTCAAACCCTGCACGACGACAGTGGCCAGGTGATCGGCGTGCGCATCGGCGACATGGGTGTGGCCAAGGACGGCACGCACAAGCCTGGTTACACCGCCGGCATCGACATCCGTGCCAAGGTCACCGTGCTCGCCGAAGGCGCGCGTGGCCATCTGACCAAACAGTTGCTCAAGCGCTTCGACCTCACCGCCGACAGCGACCCGCAGGGGTATTCGATCGGCATCAAGGAACTATGGCAGGTGCCCGAAGGGCGCGTCAGCCCCGGCAAGATCGTGCATACGCTGGGCTGGCCGGCCGACAACCGCACCTACGGCGGCAGCTTCCTGTATCACCTGGACAACAACCAGATCGCACTCGGCTATGTCAGCGGGCTGGATTACAGCGATCCGGGCTACCAGCCGTGGGAAGCCTTCCAGCAATGGAAGAACCACTCCCTGATCAAGCCGCTGCTGGAAGGCGGCAGCATCCTGTCGGCCGGCGCGCGCGCCATCGTCACCGGCGGCTGGCAGTCGCTGCCGAAGACGGAAATGCCCGGCGCCCTGCTGATCGGCGATACCGCCGGCCTGCTCAACGTGCCCAAGATCAAGGGCACCCACCAGGCGATCCGCAGCGGCATGCTGGCCGCCGAACACCTAGCGCAGTCGCAGCTGGTCCCGCAGGGCTTCGACGCCAAGCTACGCGCCTCCGATGCGATGGCCGAGCTGAAGCAGGTGCGCAACATCAAGCCCGGCTTCAAGAAGGGCCTGTGGTTCGGCCTGCTCAATGCCGCCTGGGAAACCGCGCTCAAGGGCGCCTCGCCGTGGACGTTGAAGAACAAGCCGGACTGGTCGGCACTGCGCAAGATCGGCGAGTACGAACAACCCAAGCGCGACTACGTCAGCCGCGAACTCGCACCACGCGACCGCCTGCAGGCGGTGTACTTCGCCGCCACCGAGCACGACGAAGACCAACCGGTGCATCTGAAAGTGCTGGACACCGACGTCTGCGCCACCCGCTGCGTGGAGGAGTACGACAACCCCTGCACCCGCTTCTGCCCCGCCAATGTCTATGAAATGGTCGCAGATACCACCAGCCCCTCTGGCAAGCGCCTGCAGATCAATGCTGCCAACTGCGTGCACTGCAAGACCTGCGACATCAAGGACCCCTACGAGATCATCACCTGGGTCACACCGGAGGGTGGTTCGGGTCCGAACTACCAGAATCTGTGAATTCGCTTCGCAGTCCGATCCGGACTCACCTGCGCAACCGCCTGTTCGGGCTGCTACGCGCCGCGTTCCGTGCCATTCCGTTGAGCGAAGCGAAGCGCGATCGTTGGCGTGGCTGGTTTCTGGACCGACATGGCGACTGGGTTCCGGAGCCTGCACGTGGCCGGGCAGGCGATGGCATCTCCCGGCGTCCGGCCGCACGCAGCGACCAGGCCGCGATCGGCCATGTGCCGTATCGCACCCAATCCCTGCCTGACGCGCTTCCTGCAAGCCTGATTGCCTTTTACCTGCCGCAGTTTCATCCGATTCCGGAAAACGATGCGTGGTGGGGCAGAGGCTTTACCGAATGGCGCAACGTCGCGCGCGCGCTTCCGCAATTCGAAGGGCATCAGCAACCTCGCCTCCCCGCGGACCTTGGCTTTTACGATCTGCGTAGCCCGTACATCATGCGCGAGCAGGCGCGCTTGGCACAGGAATACGGCCTTGCCGCATTCTGCTTCTATTTCTACTGGTTCGCCGGCAAGACCTTGCTGGAAATGCCTATCAGGCAATGGCACGAAGATGACTCGATCACACTGCCGTTCTGCCTGTGCTGGGCGAACGAGAAGTGGGCGCGGCGCTGGGATGGGCGCGGCGACGACATTCTGATCGATCAGGCGCATGACGCCGACGACGATCTCGCCTTCATTGCGCACGTCGCGTCGTACATGCGCAACCCGAAGTACTGGCGTGTGGAAGGACGTCCACTGCTGCTGGTGTATCGACCCAATCTGCTTCCCGAGCCCGCACAGACCGCCGCACGCTGGCGCACCTGGTGTCGCGATAACGGCATTGGCGAGATCCATCTTGCTTACGTGCAGGGTTTCGAACGTCCGGATCCGCGGGATATCGGGTTCGATGCGGCAGTCGAGTTTCCTCCCAACATGAGCACTCCGCCATCGATAACGGCCGGGCAGCGCCTACTGAATCCTGATTTCAGCGGCGACGTACTGGATTGGCGTGCGCTTGCGAGCGATATCGAGCAGCGTCCCTTACGGGAATACACGCTATATCCCGGAGTGAATCCGGGTTGGGACAACGAGCCGCGACGTTCCGGCAAGGGGCGTGTCTATCTGCACGCCTCCCCTCGCCGTTACCGGGACTGGCTGTCGAAGACAGTGCATCGCCGTCTTGCAAATGTACCGTCGGCCAATCGCCTGGTATTCATCAATGCATGGAACGAGTGGGCCGAAGGCGCCGTCCTCGAGCCGGACATGCGCCTGGGGTATGCATGGCTTGAAGCAACGCGCCAGGCAATGACGCGCTCGGCCGATTACGTACCCGCCCCACGCACACACCGCGCCTGCGTGGTCGTGCACGCATGGTATCTGGATGTCCTGGACGAGATCCTCGACGCGCTTGCGCCCTCTGCAGCCACTGTACGGATGATCGTCACTACCGATCTGACACTGGTCGGGCAGGTTCGTGGGCTGCTGCAGCAGCATGGCATCGAGGCGGAGGTGGAAGGCTTCGAGAATCGCGGCCGGGACATCCTGCCGTTCCTGCACGTTGCCAATCGGTTGCTGGACGAGGGCGAGCAGCTGGTGTTGAAACTGCATACGAAGAAATCGACGCATCGTCACGATGGCGATGCGTGGCGGCGCGAGATGCTGGCCGCGTTGCTGGGCGGCGGGCGCATGGATGCAATCGTCAACGCCTTCGTCGCCGACCCAGGGCTCGGGCTTGCCGCACCAGCGCAACATCTATTGGGAGTTACCGACTTCATCGGTGGCAACGCAGATGCGCTGGATTATCTCGCCGTCCGCACCGGCGCCGGCACGGTGACCGAGCATGACCGGTTCGCCTCTGGCAGCATGTTCTGGGCAAAGCTCGACGCACTGCGTCCATTGCTCGACGCGCATCTGCAACCTGGCGATTTCGAGGGCGAGCAAGGGCAGATCGACGGCACGCTGGCACATGCGATCGAACGTTTCCTGGGACATACAGTCCTGCAATCAGGTCACCGCCTCGCCACGATCGAAGGACTCATAGGCCAAGGCGAGCCGGCGGCATCCACACCCTACCGCTATGCACGCAAGGCGCCGTAACGGCGCCTTGCTGCTGGTGGAACACATCGCCTCGCTCTCAGCTCCGAAAATCCGTGCCGGTCTTGCTGCGCAATTCTGAAATCTCCACTCCGTCTGCAGCCTCCACCAGCACCAAGCCGTCGGCAGCGACATCGAACACCGCCAGATCGGTGATGATGCGATCCACCACACCGACGCCGGTCAGCGGCAGGTCGCATTCGCGCAGGATCTTGTGGCTGCCGTCCTTGGCGACGTGCTCCATCAGCACCACCACGCGCTTGACCCCGGCCACTAGGTCCATCGCCCCGCCCATGCCCTTGACCATCTTGCCGGGCACCATCCAGTTGGCCAGATCGCCGCGGTCGGTGACCTGCATCGCACCCAGAATCGCCAGGTCGATATGGCCACCCCGGATCATCGCGAACGAATCATGGCTGCCGAAGTAACTGGCACCGTCGCGCGCGGTCACTGTCTGTTTGCCGGCATTGATCAGGTCCGCATCGACTTCGTCTTCAGTCGGAAACGGGCCGATACCGAGCAGGCCATTTTCCGATTGCAGCCACACATCCACACCCTCGGGGATGTGATTGGCCACCAGCGTGGGAAGACCGATCCCCAGGTTGACGTAGGCGCCATCGGTAAGCTCGCGTGCGGCACGCGCGGCCATCTGATCGCGGGTCCAGGCCATCAGTTGTCTCCCTTGCGCACGGTGCGCTGTTCGATGCGTTTTTCCGGTGCGGGGTTGAGCACCAGCCGATCGACATAGATGCCCGGCAGATGCACCTGATCCGGATCGATCGCGCCCAGCTCCACGATCTGCTCGACCTCGGCAATGCAGATGCGCCCGGCCATCGCGCAGGCCGGGTTGAAATTGCGCGCGGTCTTGCGGAACACCAGGTTGCCGGCGGTGTCGGCACGCCACGCCTTGACCAGGGCGACGTCGGCCTGCAATGCGGTCTCCAGCACGTAGTGCTTGCCGGCGAACTCGCGGGTTTCCTTACCCTGCGCCACGATGGTGCCGTAGCCGGTGGCCGTGTAGAACGCGGGAATTCCCGCACCGCCGGCGCGCAGGCGCTCGGCCAGGGTGCCTTGCGGGTTGAATTCCAGCTCCAGTTCGCCCGCCAGATACTGGCGCTCGAATTCCTTGTTCTCGCCGACATAGGACGAAATCATCTTGCGGATCTGGCGGGTGGCCAATAGCTGGCCCAGCCCGAATCCATCCACTCCGGCGTTGTTGGAGATCACCGTCAACCCACTCACCCCGCTATCGCGTACGGCCGCAATCAGCGCCTCGGGGATTCCGCACAATCCAAAGCCGCCCACCGCCAGGGTCTGGCCATCGGCCAACACCCCGTCCAGCGCCGCCTTGGCATCGGCATGGCGTTTGCCGCCTGCCGCACCACGTCCATCGTCGCGCATCACCGCCCTCACCTCGCTGATGTGAAGCGGCCATTCTAGCCGCTGACTGTTCCCTGTCCCCGGTCGCAATTCCGCCACACCCAAGACACGGCGCACCCGCTAAACTCGGGTGTTCCCCACACCAGGATTTGCCCATGACGCTACCCGCCTTCAAGGCCTACGATATTCGCGGCCGCGTGCCGGATGAACTGAACGAGGACTTGGCCCGCCGCATCGGCGTGGCGCTGGCGGCGCAGCTGGATCAGGGGCCTGTGGTCCTGGGCCACGACGTGCGCCTGGCGAGCCCGGCGTTGCAGGAAGCGCTTTCAGCCGGCCTGCGTGCCAGCGGCCGCGAGGTCATCGACATCGGCCTGTGCGGCACCGAAGAGGTGTATTTCCAGACCGATTACCTCAAGGCCGCCGGTGGCGTGATGGTGACCGCCAGCCACAATCCCATGGACTACAACGGCATGAAGCTGGTGCGCGAGCAGGCGCGTCCGATCAGTTCGGACACCGGCCTGTTCGCGATCCGCGACACGGTCGCGTCCGATACCGCCGCACCCGGCGAGCCCACCGCAAACGAGCACAGCCGCACCGACAAGACCGCGTACCTGGAGCACCTGCTCAGCTATGTGGACCGCAGCGCGCTCAAGCCGCTCAAGCTGGTGGTGAACGCCGGCAACGGTGGCGCCGGCCTGATCGTGGACCTGCTCGCCCCGCACCTGCCGTTCGAGTTCGTGCGCGTTTTCCACGAGCCCGATGGCAATTTCCCCAATGGCATCCCCAACCCGCTGCTGCCGGAGAACCGCGATGCCACCGCCAAGGCGGTCAAGGATCACGGTGCGGACTTCGGCATTGCCTGGGATGGCGACTTCGATCGCTGCTTCTTCTTCGACCATACCGGTCGCTTTATCGAGGGCTATTACCTGGTCGGCCTGCTGGCGCAGGCGATCCTGGCCAAGCAGCCGGGCGGCAAGGTTGTGCACGACCCGCGCCTGACCTGGAACACGGTCGAGCAGGTCGAAGAGGCCGGCGGCATCCCGGTGCTGTGCAAGAGCGGCCACGCCTTCATCAAGGAAAAGATGCGCAGCGAGAACGCCGTGTATGGCGGCGAGATGAGCGCGCACCACTATTTCCGCGAGTTTGCCTACGCCGACTCCGGCATGATCCCGTGGTTGCTGATCGCCGAGCTGGTGTCGCAGTCCGGCCGCTCGCTGGCCGATCTGGTCGAAGCGCGCATGCAGAAATTCCCCTGCAGCGGCGAGATCAACTTCAAGGTCGCCGATGCCAAGGCCTCTGTTGCCCGCGTGATGGCGCATTACGCCGACCTGTCGCCGGAGCTGGATTACACCGACGGCATCAGTGCCGATTTCGGTCAATGGCGTTTCAACCTGCGCAGCTCCAACACCGAGCCGCTGCTGCGTCTGAACGTGGAAACGCGCGGCGATGCCGCACTGCTGGAAAGCCGCACGCGAGAGATTTCCGACTTGCTGCGCGACTGATCTACCATTCTCCCCCACCTTTGACGCACTGGAGTTTCCCCCGCTCATGAGCGACGTCCTTCCGATTATCTTGTCCGGCGGCTCCGGCACGCGCCTGTGGCCGCTGTCCCGCGAGTCCTACCCCAAGCAGTTCCTGCCGCTGGTCGGCGACAAGAGCATGCTGCAGGCCACCTGGCTGCGTGCGGCGCCCGTCGCAGGGCACGCACCCATCGTCGTGGCCAACGAGGAGCATCGCTTCATGGCCGCCGAGCAGCTGCAGCAGTTGGGCGTCAAGCCCTCTGCCATCCTGCTGGAGCCCAAGGGCCGTAATACCGCGCCGGCGATTGCAGTTGCTGCGCTGGAGGCCACGCGCGATGGCGCCGACCCGCTACTGCTGGTGCTGCCGTCGGACCATGTGATCGGTGACGAGGCTGCATTCCAAGCTGGGGTGAAAGTTGCAGCTGAAGCGGCATCACAGGGCAAGCTGGTCACCTTCGGCATCAAGCCAACCGCACCTGAAACCGGCTACGGCTACATCAAGGCCGGCGCTGACAATGGGGTCAGCGCGGTGGAGCGCTTCGTCGAAAAACCCGATCTCGCCACTGCACAGAGCTATCTCGCCAGCGGCGAGTACTACTGGAACAGCGGCATGTTCCTGTTCCGCGCCTCGCGTTACCTGGAAGAACTGCGCAAGTTCCATCCCGCCATCGCCGATGCGTGCCAGACCGCATGGCAGAACGGCAAGCGCGATGCCGACTTCACCCGCCTGGACAAGGACGCGTTCGCGGCCAGCCCGTCGGATTCGATCGACTACGCGGTGATGGAAAAAACCGCCGATGCGGTCGTCGTGCCGCTGGATGCTGGCTGGAACGATGTCGGATCGTGGTCGTCGCTGCTGGATGTGTCCGAGCAGGATGGCCAGGGCAACGCGCATCATGGCGACGTGATCCAGCTGGATTGTCGCAATACCTATGCCTACGGCTCGCGCCTGATCGCCATGGTCGGCCTGGAAGACGTGGTGGTCGTCGAGACGCCGGATGCCGTGCTGGTCGGACACCGCGATCGCATCCAGGAAGTAAAGGAGGTGGTCGGCCGGATCAAGACCGACGGCCGTTCGGAGGCGACCTGGCATCGCAAGGTGTATCGCCCGTGGGGCGCGTACGACTCGATCGACATGGGCCAGCGTCACCAGGTCAAGCGCATCACCGTCAAGCCCGGTGCCGTGCTCAGCCTGCAGATGCATCACCACCGCGCCGAACACTGGATCGTGGTCAGTGGCACTGCAGAAGTGACGCGTGGCGAAGAAGTTCTACTGCTGACCGAAAACCAGAGCACCTACATCCCGCTCGGCGTGACCCATCGCCTGCGCAATCCGGGCAAGCTGCCGCTGGAACTGATCGAAGTGCAGTCCGGCAGCTATCTGGGCGAGGACGACATCGTGCGCTTCGAGGATACCTACGGCCGGGCCTGATCACGCGCTCGACGTAGACGGCAAGATCGACGGCGGCCCATGGCCGCCGTCTTGCGTTATCTGCGATTCACTTTCGATTGCACCGCGCTACGCGTGGCAGATCAAAGGTCGCAGGCTGCATTGCACACCCGTGCGTGCGGGCGACGCAACTGCATCGCCCGCACTTGGGTACCGTCAGGAAAGCCAAGCGGCGCCTGCCTGCGAGGCGGCAAGCAGCGCCGCATCGCGTGAACCTCTTGGACGGCATGGACGAGTGGCGTTTCCAGCAGAACCTGGCGCCTGCCCTGCTCAGTTGTCGCCGAACAGATCGCGCGTGTAGACCTTGTCCTGCACGTCATGCAGCGCGTCGGCCATGCGGTTGCTGATGATGACGTCGGCCTCGCGCTTGAAGGTCTCCAGATCGTTGACCACGCGCGAGCGGAAGAATTCCGGATCGCTCAGCGTCGGTTCGTACACGATGATCTCCACGCCCTTGGCCTTGAGGCGCTTCATCACTCCCTGGATGCTGGACGAACGGAAGTTGTCCGAGCCGGCTTTCATGATCAGGCGATAGATCCCGACCACCTTGGGATTGCGCCGCAGCACGTCGGCGGCAATGAAGTCCTTGCGGGTGGTGTTGGAATCGACGATCGCCCGGATGATGTTCTGCGGAACGCTCTGGTAGTTGGCCAGCAACTGCTTGGTATCCTTGGGCAGGCAATACCCGCCATAGCCGAAGGATGGATTGTTGTAGTGGCTGCCGATGCGCGGATCCAGGCAGATGCCCTCGATGATCTGACGACTGTCCAGCCCATGGGTGAGCGCGTAGGTGTCCAGTTCGTTGAAGTAGGACACCCGCATCGCCAGGTAGGTGTTGGCGAACAGCTTGATCGCCTCGGCCTCGGTAGGCTCGGTGAACAACACCGGCACGTCGGGCTTGAGCGCGCCTTCCTGCAGCAGCCGCGCGAAGGTTTCCGCGCGCGCCGAGCGTTCGCCGACGATGATGCGGGATGGGTACAGGTTGTCGTACAACGCCCGGCCTTCGCGCAGGAACTCGGGCGAGAAGATGATGTTGTCGGTGCCGAACTGCGCGCGCAGCTTGGCCACATAGCCGACCGGAATGGTCGACTTGATCACCATCGTCGCCTGCGGATTGATCTCCAGCACCTTGGCGATCACCACCTCGATCGAGCTGGTGTTGAAGTAATTGGTGTCCGGATCGTAGTCGGTGGGCGTGGCGATGATCACGAACTCGGCGCCGGCAAACGCCTCGTTGGCGTCCAGCGTGGCCTCGAAGTTCAGGCCACCCTCGGCCAACGCGGCCTCGAGTTCCTTGTCGACGATCGGCGAGCGGCCTTCGTTGATCAGCTTGACCTTGGCCTCGACGATGTCCAGCGCCACCACTTCATGGCGCTTGGCGAGCAACACGCCATTGGACAGACCGACATAGCCGGTACCCGCGACAGCGATCTTCATTGGAATTCCTTGCGATTTTGGATGGGGGAGGATGCAGCGCGCTGCACGCAGGCCATGGCGTGATGACGGTGCGGCCGCGCCCGCCTGGGGCCGGCGCGCCCGCTGGGGGACACGCGAAAACCTGCACGGTGCCGACCGATGCGATGCAGCGCGCGCGCGTCAAGCCCGTGCATCGCGCGTCGCACCCGCTCCAGCGGCACATCCACGCCAGCCGCGACCTGCACGGAGCAGCTCGTCGGCATGGCGCGAACCAGTCCCAGATGGTAGCCGAAGCGAGGTGCAAGCTATGAGTCAGTGCTGAAGCCGCACCGGCCAATCACGCACTGAAGAGGCTCAATCGTTGGCGAGCGTGTCCAGCACCCGGCTCAGTCCGTCCTGCCAGGCGGGCAGGTGCACACCGAAGGTGTCCTGCAGGCTGTGGGTATCCAGCCGCGAATAAGCAGGCCGCATGGCCGGCGTTGGATAGTCGGCGGTACTGATCGCTTCCACGTGCGGGGCGCGGGCGAGCAAGCCGCGCGCATGCGCCTGGGCAAAGATGGCTTCGGCGAATCCGTGCCAGGTGGTCTGCCCCGCAGCGGTCAGATGCCACAGGCCGGAGGGTTCACCGGGCTGGCGTAGCGCGTGCGCGGTGATATCGGCGATCAGCGCGGCCGGCGTCGGCGTGCCGATCTGGTCGGCGACCACGCGCAGCACGTCGCGCTCGGCTCCCACGCGCAGCATCGTGCGCAGGAAATTGTGCCCGTGCGCCGCATAGACCCAGGCGGTGCGGAAGATCAGATGACGGCCGCCGGCCGCCTGCACCGCCTGTTCGCCGGCCAGCTTGCTCTGCCCGTACACGCCGAGCGGCGCAGTGGCGTCGTCGGGCCGATAGGGGCGAGCGCCCTGCCCATCGAAGACATAGTCGGTCGAATAATGGACCAGCGGCACGCCGGCACGCGCACACCATTGCGCAATGACCGCCGGCGCCTCGGCGTTTGCGCGGAAAGCCGCATCGCGCTCCTGCTCGGCACGATCGACGGCGGTGTAGGCGGCTGCGTTGACGACGGTCGTGGGCGCAAGCCGGTCCAGCAACGCCGCCAGACTTTGCGGCGCATCGAAGTCGGCCATTTCACATACTGCACCATCGGGCAACCGGCCACTGCGAGTGCTGGCCAGGATCGGGCCATCGCCCGCCAACGCCCGCAGCAATTCCGTACCCACCTGTCCATTGGCCCCCAGGACCAACGTGGTCATGGCGTAAACACCGGCAAACGCTCGCTCGGCACATCGGCCAGGAACGGCGCCGCGGCGTCCTTGGCCGAGAGCACCGGATCGCTGATCGGCCAGTCGATCCCGATTGCCGCATCGTCCCAGCGCACACCTGCGTCAGCTTCCTTGACATACACGTCCGTGCAGAGATAGCTGAAGAGCACGCTCTCGGACAACACAGCGAAGCCATGTGCAAAACCCTCCGGAATCCAGAACTGACGCTTATTCTCTGCGCTCAATAGCGCGGCCACCCATTGCCCGAAATGCGGAGAGCCGCGCCTGATGTCGACGGCGACATCATAGACCTCGCCTTCCAGCACGCTGACTAGCTTCCCTTGTGGACGTGGCCACTGATAATGCAGGCCGCGGAGAACTCCTTTCGATGAACTTGAAACGTTGCTTTGAACGAAACTCGCAGGCAGCCCGTGCTTGGCAAAGCGCTCGGCATTCCAGCTCTCGAAAAAGTATCCGCGCCCATCGTCGAACACCGCCGGCTCGATCAGCATGCAGCCCGGCAACCCTGTATTTATCACTTTCAAGAAACAACTCCGCGTTTAGCGAGTGAATGAAGATATTGCCCGTACCCATTCTTCAACAGCGGCGCAGCAAGACGTTCCAGCTGACCGGCATCGATCCATCCTTGTCCAAAAGCCACTTCCTCTGGGCAGCAGACCTGTAGGCCCTGCCGTGCCTGTATCGTCTCAATGAAATTGGAGGCCTCGTGCAATGATTGGTGCGTTCCCGTATCCAGCCAGGCATAGCCTCGGCCCAATTGTTCCAGGTGCAGATTGCCCGAGTCCAAGTAGCATCGATTGAGATCGGTGATCTCAAGTTCGCCACGCGGTGACGGCTGCAGCGAGGCCGCATAGTCACTGGCCATCCCATCGTAAAAATACAATCCGGTGACTGCGTAGTTGGAACGTGGATTTGCAGGCTTTTCGGCAATGTTGACCACCTTGCCATGCTTGTCGAATTCGGCAACGCCATAGCGCTGCGGATCGTTCACCCAGTAACCGAAGACAGTTGCACCCCGCTCACGCGAATCCGCGCGGCGCAAGGTCTCGGTCAGGCCGTGCCCATGGAAGATATTGTCGCCCAACACCAGGCAACTCGGCTTGCCGTTGACGAACTCGCGACCGATCAGATAGGCCTGCGCCAGGCCGTCAGGATTGGGCTGCACGGCGTACTGGATATTGACACCCCACTGGGAACCATCGCCCAGCAGCGACTGGAACAGCGGCTGCTCGTGCGGAGTATTGATGATCAGAATGTCGCGGATACACGCGAGCATCAGCAAACTCAATGGGTAGTAGATCATCGGCTTGTCGTACACCGGCAATAGCTGCTTACTGACGCCCTTGGTGATCGGGTACAAGCGTGTACCGGATCCGCCTGCCAGGATGATGCCTTTACGTTGCGTCACGAAGTCGTTTCCTTTGCTTGTTACGAATACACGCGCTGAGCGCCAGGGGCGCCCATCAGTTTGTTGCGCCGATGCGCTCCAAGCGATAGCTGCCATCCAGCACGCCCTGCACCCAGGCCTCATGGCTCAAATACCATTCCACCGTCAGTCCGATGCCTTGCTCGAAGGTATAAGCAGGCTCCCACCCCAACTCATCCTTCAGCTTGGACGCATCGATCGCATAGCGGCGATCGTGCCCAGGACGGTCGGTGACATAGGTGATCTGGCTTGAGCGGGGGCGGCCGTCTTCGCGCGGACGCTGCTGGTCGAGCAGCATGCAGATGGTCCGCACCACTTCGATATTCTGGCGTTCGGAGTTGCCGCCGACATTGTAGGTCTCACCAACCCGGCCCTTCGCCAGCACCGTACGGATCGCCTCGCAGTGGTCGCTCACAAACAACCAGTCGCGCACTTGCTTGCCGTCTCCGTAGACAGGCAAAGACTCGCCGGCCAGAGCTCTGGCAATCACCAACGGGATGAGTTTTTCCGGAAAGTGATACGGACCGTAGTTGTTCGAACAGTTGGTGGTGAGTACCGGCAGACTGTAGGTATGATGGAACGCTCTCACGAGATGGTCCGACGCCGCCTTGGATGCCGAGTACGGCGAATTCGGCGCATAGGGCGTGGTTTCGGTGAACTTGCCTGTTTCACCCAGCGAGCCATAGACCTCGTCGGTGGAAACGTGCAGGAACCGGAAGGCGGCACGGAGCCCATCAGGTAGCGCCTTCCAGTAGTCACGCACTGCCTCGAGCAAGGCGAGCGTGCCTACCACGTTGGTCTGGATGAACGCACCGGGACCGTCGATCGAGCGATCCACATGGCTTTCAGCGGCGAAGTTCAGCACCGCGTCGGGACGGTGCTCAGCCAGTATCCTCGTCACCAGCGCGCGGTCGCCGATGTCGCCCCGGATGAAAACATGGTCCGGATTGTTCTCGATCGATGCCAAAGTGTTCAGGTTGCCAGCGTAAGTGAGAGCATCCAGATTAATCACCCGGACACCGCGGGCAACCGCCTCCAGAACGAAATTGCCGCCGATGAAGCCGGCACCGCCGGTTACAAGCCAAGTTGCCACTGCCACATTCTCCTGATTGCGTGCCGCGCTCGGCTCGATAACCACACAGGATATATGCTGGATGCCGCGCAAGCCTTAAGGAACATCCGCGCACGCCAAGCGGAAGGACGTTCAAGTACCCAACCATCCATACGCCATCGCATGGTGAGCTCTCCCCGGGTAGAATGGCCCCACTCCCGAGCCTGCCGCCGCGGCCGGGCCTTCCCGCAATAGCTGAAGGATCTCGTACACGATGAAAATCCTCGTCGCCTACAAGCGCGTGGTGGACTACAACGTCCGCATTCAGGTCAAGCCGGATGGCTCCGGCGTGGTCACCGAGGGCGTCAAGCTCTCGCCCAACCCGTTCGACGAAATCGCCCTGGAAGAAGCGCTGCGCTTGCGCGACGCCGGCATCGCCAGCGAGGTCGTGGTCGCCACGCTAGCCCCGGCCGATGCCGCGGCACATCTGCGCAACGGCCTGGCCATGGGCGCCAACCGCGCCATCCATGTGGTCACCGATGCCGCCATCCAGCCACTGACCGCCGCGCGCACCCTGCTCAAGTTGGTCGAGAAGGAGCAGCCGGATCTGGTCATTCTGGGCAAGCAGGCCATCGACGACGATGCCAACCAGACCGGCCAGATGCTGGCCACGCTGTGGGGCCGGCCGCAGGCGACCTTCGCCGGCAAGCTGGTGGTCGCCGATGGCAAGGCCACCGTCACGCGGGAAGTGGATGCCGGCCTGGAGACGCTGGAAGTCGACCTGCCCGCCGTGATCACCACCGATCTGCGCCTGAACGAGCCACGCTTCATCAAGCTGCCAGACATCATGAAGGCCAAGAGCAAGCCGCTGGAAACGTTGGCATTTGCCGACCTGGGCGTCGATGCGCACGACAGCCTGACCACTACCCACTATGCGGCGCCATCCAAGCGCAGCCGTGGCGTCATGGTCAAGGACGCCGCCGAACTGGTGGCCGCACTCAAGCAGAAGGGGTTGCTGTAATGACCAAGGTTCTAGTCGTCGCCGAACATCTCAACGGCCAGCTCAATGCGGCCACTGCCAAGACCCTGAGCGCCGCGCAGGCGATCTCTGCTGAGTCCATTGATGTGGTCGTACTGGCAGCCGACCCGGCCGCCGTTGCAGCGCAGGCCGCGCAGCTGGCCGGTGTCTCCCGCGTGCTGACCGTGGCCAACGCCGCCAACGAACACGCCATCGCCCAGGTGCTGGGCCCACAGATCGCCCAGCTGGCCGGTCAGGGTTATACCCATGTCTTCGGCCCGTCCACCACCTTCGGCAAGGATCTGATGCCGGTGGTTGCGGCGCTGCTTGGCGTCAACCAGATCTCCGACCTGATGGCAGTCGAGGACGCCCATACCTTCAAGCGCCCGATCTACGCCGGCAACGCCATCATCACCGTCAAGGCACCGGCCGAACAGATCGTGGTCGCTACGGTTCGCAGCGCTTCCTGGCCGGAAGCGGCCAAGGGTGGCAGTGCGACGGTCGAGGCCGTTACGGTCGACGCCGCCCTGCCGACGCATAGCCGCTTCATCGGCCTGGCGGCCGGCAGCTCCGATCGTCCTGACCTGCAGAGCGCCAAGCGCGTGGTCTCCGGCGGCCGCGGCGTCGGCTCGGCAGAGAACTTCAAGCACATCTATAGCCTGGCCGACAAACTCGGCGCCGCCGTGGGCGCCTCGCGTGCTGCCGTCGATGCCGGCTATGTGCCCAACGAGCTGCAGGTGGGCCAGACCGGCAAGATCATCGCCCCTGAACTGTATGTGGCCATCGGCATCAGCGGCGCGATCCAGCATCTGACCGGCATCAAGGACGCGGGGACCATCGTGGCGATCAACAAGGACCCGGAGTCGCCGATCTTCGAGATCGCCGATATCGGGTTGGTGGGGGATTTGTTCGCACTGCTCCCGGAGCTGGAGGCTGCACTGGGCTGAGGCCCGTCTGCTGCAATGGCTTCACCTTCGCCTCCCAGCATCGACGGTGCCGCAAGACTGCGGCACCGCTTGGATTATCTGGCAGCCTTCGTTTTCCTGCTGTGTGCCGGGTACGTCGCCGTATTGGTCTGGGTGGACCACGGAAACGGGACCTTTTCACGGCTGAAGGGCGCCTGGCCTTTGATGTCATTTGCAATTGTGCCGGTCTCCATCACGTATCTGTTCCGGTATTGGCGCTGGCGCTGGCTCCTCCTTCGCAAGGGAAATCACGTACCGGTTTTACCTGGCTTGGCTGGCTATCTGGCGGGCTTTGCACTGACCGCAACGCCCGGCAAGGCCGGCGAACTGATGCGGATTCGCTATTTCGCGCGCATGGGCATCCCGGCCGAGCGCACATTGGGCGTCTTCGTCTTCGAGCGCGCATCCGATCTGCTGGTCATCCTGTCTTTGTCGTTACTGGCTGCGTCGGTGTTCCCGACCTTGGGCGCCCTGGTCGCCGTGGTGCTGGGATTTGTTTGCGTGTTGTTCGGGGCGGCGGCGTGGCCTGCGCTGCTGAATGCTCTGACACGCGTGACCGAGCGCCTTCCCGGTCGCTGGTTGCGATGCATGGTCCGCTTCTGCCTAGCGGCAGCCTTGGAGCTGCGCAGTTGCCTGGATCTGCGCGCATTCGGGCAAAGCATGCTCGCAGGATGCGTCGCATGGGGGCTGACATCGGCGGTCTTTGTAAGCCTGTGCGCTGGCATGGACTTGCAGCTGGACCTCATGGTCGCGCTTGGTATTTATCCGCTCGCGATGCTCATTGGTGCGCTGTCGTTCGTCCCCGGTGGCGTGGGCACGACCGAGCTGGCCATCGTGTTGATGCTCAATCGGCTTGGGATCTCCACCCCGGACGCGATTGCGGTCGCCGTCGCAGCCCGCCTGGTCACGCTCTGGTACGCCATTGTCGTCGGCGCAGCGGCCATGCTGATCGCAGAATTTGCATCACGGGCAGAAGCCGGTTGATCGACTGGGTATAATCGCGACCCCGCAATGGATCGCCAGGCAGTCGATGTCCGCCCCTACCAGCAGCTCCACCCGTCCGGCGGTTTCGGGGCGCGCCCTTTGCGTGGACCTGGATGGCACGCTTTTGAATTCCGACATCCTCTACGAATCGGTGCTGGCTCTGCTGGCGCGAAATCCGCTGTACCTGTTCTTGCTGCCGCTGTGGCTCTTGCGTGGTAAAGCGGCGTTGAAGCGGGAACTTGCCTCCCGCGTCGCCCTGCCTGCGGAGACCCTGCCCTATAACCACCAGGTGCTGGAGCTGCTGCGCACTACGACGCAACGCCCGCGCGTGCTGTGCACGGCGTCCGACGCACTCCTGGTGAAGCCTATTGCAGACCATCTGGGCCTCTTCGAGCAGGTGATCGCCAGTGATGGCAGACGCAACCTGTCTGGTCGCAACAAGGCAGATGTGCTAGTCGACGCGTTTGGTCAGGGCAATTTCGATTACGCAGGCAACGGCAGTGTGGATTTACACGTGTGGGAAAGGGCCGGTGGCGCCTGGGTCGTCAACAATGGCGTCGCACTTGCCAAGGCCGCTGCGCAGCGGACGACCGTGCATGCGCATTGGCCGGCGCCGCCGCGCGCCCGTGCATGGCTGAAGGCGTTACGCCTGCATCAGTGGCTGAAGAATCTGCTGGTGTTCGTTCCCTTGCTGACCGCGCACCGCTTCCTGAATCTGGAATCGGTGGTGCAATCCACAATTGCGCTGGTGGCGTTCGGGCTATGCGCCTCCGGCGTCTATGTGCTCAACGATCTGCTGGACCTGACGCCTGACCGCCAGCACCCCCGCAAGCGCAAGCGCCCGTTCGCGGCAGGTCGACTTCCTCTTTTGCAGGGTCTGCTGGTTGCCCCCGCGCTGACCGTAGCCGGCCTCCTGCTGTCGCTGGCATGCAGCATCGAGTTCACCCTGGTACTGATCGCCTACTACGTCATGACATTGGCGTATTCACTGCGGTTGAAACGCATCGTGATGATCGACGTCGTACTGCTCGCAGCGCTCTACACCGTACGCATCATCGGCGGCGCCATGGCGATCAGCGTCGAACTCTCGTTCTGGCTATTGGCATTTTCGATGTTCATGTTCCTGTCGCTGGCCCTCCTTAAGCGGTACACCGAACTGCATGCCATGTTGAGCAGCGGCAAGACCAAGGCCAGTGGCCGCGCCTATTCGGTCGAGGACCTCTCGTTACTGCAGTCGATGGGTGCAGCGGCTGGCTACATCGCGGTGATGGTGATGGCGCTGTACATCAATAGCCCCGAGAGCGTGGCGCTGTACCGCAATCCCAAGCTGCTATGGCTGGTGTGTCCGGTGCTGCTGTACTGGGTGAGCCGGGTCTGGATCATCGCCCATCGGGGGGAGATGCATGATGACCCTATCGTATTCGCTGCCACCGATCGCGTAAGCCAGATTGTTGTCGTGTTGTGCGGGTTGTTTGCCTTGAGCGCCATCTGATGGCAGCGGGGCAGTCCTGGGGGCGCTATCCCAGAGCACACCAGACGCTGCTACCGGTCCATGATCGCGCGGCAAGCCTGCCGGCATTCGACGGCCATGCCCTGCCTCGTGGCAATGGACGCAGTTATGGCGACAGTTGCCTGAACCCGGATGGTGCACTGCTGTGCGCACGTGGGCTTGATCGATTCATCGCTTTTGATCCAGGTAATGGTGTCTTGCGTTGTGAGGCGGGAGTCACCCTTGCAGAGATCATCGAGCTGGTATTGCCGCAAGGCTGGTTTCTGCCAGTGACGCCCGGCACGCGCTACGTCACCGTCGCCGGTGCGATCGCCAACGACGTGCACGGCAAGAACCATCATCGTACTGGCAATTTTGGCCATCATGTGCGCGCATTCGAGCTGTTGCGCAGCGACGGCGAGCGGCGGCTATGCACCCCGGACGACGCCGATCTCTGGTTTGCGGCCACGGTGGGAGGGCTGGGCCTGACCGGCCTGATCACCTGGGCGGAAATTCAGTTGCGCCGTGTCGGCAGTCCCGCGCTGGAAGCAGAGAACATCCGCTTCGGCTCACTCGATGAATTCTTCGAGTTGTCGGCGTCATCTGCCGAAAGCCACGAGTACAGCGTGGCTTGGATCGATTGTCTGGCAAGTGGCAAGGCGCGCGGACGCGGGCACTTTACTCGCGCTGATCATTGCACCGGACTTGCCCAAGAGCGACCGACAACGCCAGGCGCAGGCTTGTCTATGCCTGTTACGCCACCGGTTTCGTTGGTAAACAAGTTATCTCTGCGGCCTTTCAATGCGCTTTATTACTGGCGCCAGCCCGCTCCGCGCAAACGCTTCGTCAGCCACCTGTTGCCCTTTTTCTACCCGCTGGACGGCATCCGTGACTGGAACCGCATGTACGGCCCGTCCGGCTTTCTGCAATATCAATGTGTATTACCGCCTGCAGCCGCACGGGACGGGGTCGACGCGCTACTTGCCGAGATCGCGCGTAGCGGCAGCGGCTCTTTCCTGGCAGTGCTGAAAGAGTTCGGCAACACGCACTCCATCGGCATGCTGTCTTTCCCGAGGCCGGGAACGACGTTGGCACTGGACTTTCCCAATACCGGTCCTGACGTCTTCCGCCTGCTTGAGCGACTGGACCGCATCGTCGACGAGGCCGGTGGTGCTCTGTACCCTGCCAAGGACGCACGTATGACAGCGCAGTCGTTTCAGCGTGCCTATGGCCGCTGGCGCGAGTTCGGCAGCTATCTCGACCCACGTTTTTCTTCCGGCTTCTGGCGCCGGGTCACGGAGTAGACATGCAACGCGTCCTCATCATCGGGGCCACCTCGGCCATTGCCGAAGCAACCGCCCGACGCTACGCCGCACGCGGGGCGGCCATCCACCTGCTCGGCCGGCAGGCCGCGCGCCTGGAAACAATTGCGGCTGACCTCACCATCCGCGGCGCGCGAAGCAGCATCGGCATGCTGGATGTCAACGACAATGCGCATCATGGCGAAGTTCTGGATGCAGCCTGGGCTGCTTTGGGCGGTGTCGATGTCGTTTTGATCGCACACGGCACGCTGCCGGATCAGGCTGCGTGTGACGCATCGGTCGAACTGTCGCTACGCGAATTCGCCACCAACGGCACCTCCACGATTGCGCTGTGCGCAGCGATTGTGCCGCGACTGACGTCGGGTGCCACGCTGGCCGTCATTTCTTCTGTGGCGGGAGATCGCGGCCGAGCCAGCAACTACCTTTATGGCAGTGCCAAGGCCGCCGTGAGCGCCTACTTGAGCGGCCTGGGACAACGCCTGTGCCCGCAAGGCATCAACGTCCTCACGATCAAGCCGGGCTTCGTCGACACCCCCATGACTGCGGCCTTCAAAAAGGGCGCACTGTGGGCAAAGCCGGACCAGATTGCCAAGGGGATACTCAGCGCAGTGGACAGCCGTCGCGCTGTGGCTTACCTGCCTGGTTTCTGGTGGGGAATCATGCTGGTAATCAAGAATATCCCGGAATTCATTTTTCGCAGGATCAAGCTCTGACATGACGGACAAACACGCCAAGATCGTCATCACCGGCGCCGCGGGCCTGGTCGGCCAG
The DNA here is from genome assembly GCF_002939785.1 of Xanthomonas codiaei. Lineage (GTDB taxonomy): Bacteria > Pseudomonadota > Gammaproteobacteria > Xanthomonadales > Xanthomonadaceae > Xanthomonas > Xanthomonas codiaei. The sequence continues at coordinate 96,426 of NZ_MDEC01000011.1, read as the reverse complement.
AACCTAATCGTCGAACTCGAACAGCAGGGCTACACCCAGTTGGTAGCGATCGACAAACACGCGCATAACCTGCAGATCCTGCGCGAGCTGCACCCGGCAGTGCGCGTGGTGCAGGCGGACCTTGCCGAGCCCGGCGACTGGGCACGCGAGTTCGAGGGTGCAGCCTGCGTCGCCCAGTTGCACGCGCAGATCACCGGCAAGACCACTGACCTATTCACCCGCAACAATCTGACTGCGACCGCGCACGTACTCGATGCCTGCCGCGCGGCGAAGGTGCCGTATCTGGTGCACATCAGCTCCTCGGTGGTGAACTCGGTGGCCAAGGACGACTACACCAACACCAAGCGCGCACAGGAAGAGATGGTGGTCGCCAGCGGCCTACGCCACTGCGTGCTACGCCCAACCCTGATGTTCGGCTGGTTCGATCCTAAACACCTCGGCTGGCTGTCGCGCTTCATGGCCAGGACGCCGGTGTTCCCGATTCCGGGCGATGGCCGCTTCATGCGCCAGCCGCTGTACGAGCGCGATTTCTGCCGTTGCATCGCCAAGTGCATCGAACGCGAGCCCGACGGCGATGTCTACGATATCGTTGGCGATACGCGCGTGGACTACGTCGACATCATCAAGACGATCAAGCGGGTTAAAAAACTGCATACCCTGATCTTGCATATCCCGATCGGCTTCTTCGCCTTTCTGCTGCGGGTGTATTCGCTTTTCAGTTCTAAGCCACCATTCACCGCCGACCAGCTCAAGGCGCTCAGCGCCGGCGACGACTTCAAGGGCGTCGATACCGAAGCGGTGTTCGGAGTGCGACAAACGCCGTTCGAGGACGCGATCCGCGAAAGCTATACCGACCCGCGCTACAGCCATATTGTGCTCAAGCGCTGAACCGTCATACGAGACTTAAAACTATGAGTACATTCGCGATCGTCGGCAGCGGCCCAATGGGCCTGATGGCCGCCATGGAACTGCTGAAGAAGGGCCACCAGGTCGACGTGTACGAACGCGACGACCGCATCGGCGGCATGTCAGCGGACTTCGATTTCGACGGCCTGCGCATCGAGCGCTACTACCACTTCATCTGCAAGACCGATTTCCCGCTGTTCAAGCTGCTCAAGGACCTGAAGCTGTCCGACCGCCTGCATTGGACCGACACCAAGATGGGTTACTACTATCAGGGCAAGCTGCACAAATGGGGGACGCCGTTCGCTCTGCTGGGTTTCCCGCATCTGGGTCTGGTCGACAAGATCCGCTACGCCCTGCACGTCATGCATACCAAGGGCATCAGCGACTGGACTGCGCTGGACAAGGAGAACGCGCGCGACTGGATCACCCACTGGATCGGCCCCAAAGCCTACAAGGTAATGTGGGAGAAGGCGTTCGCTCTGAAGTTCTTCGAGTACCAGAACGACCTGTCCGCCTCGTGGATCGGCACCCGCATTAAGCGCGTGGCGTTGTCGCGGCGCAATCTTCTTAACGAAAGCATGGGCTATCTTGAGGGCGGCTCGGCCGTTTTGCTGGAACGCATGGCGGCAGAAGTTGCACGTCTCGGCGGCCGAATCCTGCTGTCACGACCGATCGACGAGGTCGCCTCGACCGACGGCAAGGTCACCGGCATCCGCACCCGCGACGGCCACCAAGCCTACGACGGCGTGGTGTCCACCGCGCCGATCCAGTACGTACCCAGGATGGTGCCCGGCCTGCCGAAGGCTTTCGCCGACCAGATCGGCGCAATCGAGAATATTCCGGTTGCCTGCGTGATCCTCAAGCTGTCCCAACCAATCAGCGAAAATTTCTGGATGAACATCAGCGACGACCGGATCGCCATCCCAGGCCTGATCGAGTACAGCAATCTCAACCCCGGCAATGGCCCTGGCGAGCACATAGTGTATGCGCCCTACTACATGCCCAAGACCCACCCGAAGTGGCAGTGGAGCAACCAGCGGTTGATCGACGAAGTCATCAGTTACTTGCCGATGATCAATCCAGACTTCAAGCGGGAGTGGATCCGCGCAACCCATTGCCATCGCTACGAATATGCGCAAACCATCTGTCCGCCCGGATTCCAGGGCATGCTGCCGCCGATGAAGACACCGCTGCGCGGCTTCTACATGGCGGATACGGCCTACTACTATCCGGAAGACCGCTCGATCAACGAGAGCATCGCCACCGCGCAGCAACTCGCGGCCGAGGCGATGAACGGATGAAGCGGCAGGTCGTGTTGTTTCTCGCCGCTGGCGGCATCGCCGCCGCGGCGAATTTCGGTTCGCGTATCGTACTGAGCCATGTGCTGGCTTACGTCCCAGCGATCGTGATCGCCTACATCATCGGCATGATCACCGCTTTCTTACTCAACCGTGCATTTGTTTTCAAAAACCCCACCAATTCAGTGGGTGCGCAAGTGGCGTGGTTCGTGCTGATCAATCTGTTTGCCGTGGCACAGACGGTGGTGATCAGCCTTCTGCTCTCTCGCTGGTTGACCCTCTGGCTGCCAGGCCGCGACACGGCCGAAACCTTGGCGCACGCCATTGGTGTCGTGTTCCCGGTGTTCACCAGCTTCGTCGGTCACAAGTATCTTTCGTTTCGGGCGCAGTGAAGGCACCGATTGCCGGATCCACACATCGCGTCACGCGCTGTTTTTTCTTAAAGCAGAAGGGCGCCGGCCCTACCGAACCAGCACCGCTCCTTCGCACAGGCGCTCGGGCTGATCCTTGCACGTCTGCAATGGACCAATATCCAGCGGCGGCAAACCGTAGTCGTAGGTGAACCAGGCCACGCCTTCCTGCACCAACTCCAGTCGGACCACCGCACCTTTCGCGAAGCGGGACAGCGGCACCGTCAGCGGCATCTCCACCGCGGCTCCCGGTGCTACTCCCGGCAAAGGAATGCGCTGCACTTCAACGCGCGGCATCGCATCAGTACCGCCCCTGCCATTCGGCAACTGCACGACAGCGAGGTTGACAGGATACTGGCCGCGGCCCGCCAATGATGTCCCGCCGCGATTGTCGATGCGTATACGCATCGACACCGTTCCGGTTCCCTTCTCCAAGAGCGGCTCCCCTTGCAGCGTCATCGCGATGGCCACGTCCATCGCGCTCAATTTCAGATCCGACCTCAGTGACTCGTCACCCGCTCTGCCCGATCCAGGCTCCCTGACCAGCGCGTGGCTACCATCGCCGACGTAGTAGCGCGCATTGGTGGTTGCGACGATCTGCTTGCGCTCGGGATAGAATTTGCCGCTAACCAACACCTGAGCGCGCCGACCTGCCTCGGGACACCGGTACTGTGTATGGAACAGGAGATGCCAGGACTCTGGAGCGATACACATCTGCGCCTTGCCATGCCCCACGCGGTTAGCGTATGCCAGTAGCGACACAGTATCCGACCAGCCCACATCCCAGCCGCCCTCTCGATCGATTGACAGTTCGACGACCTTGCCACCTGCGCTGGCGGTGATGGCCTGCAAGGCATTCCGATATGGAGCTTCGCTCACCGACGCGGGATTCTGCAGCAATTCCTCGGACTGGGATCCCAGATACACGACACCACCGATCGCGAAGACGGCGATGACGGCACTGGCAGCGCGATGCGCCCGTTGCGACCACTCGATCATGCAAGCGGCGGTAATCGCCACCAGGATAGCGTAGAACGGCACGAACCAGTATTCCAGATAACGATACTGAAGATCGTCCACGCCTTTGCGTCCATACAACAGTGCCGCGACCAGACCAGCTGCCAGCACCAGCAGCCCGACGAGAACCGCACGCGCGTTCTCCGTACCACGCATCAACCAGGCGCCCAGCGCAACCAGTGGGAGCACGATGCCCCAGAGCGGCATGAAATCGAATACATAGCGCACCACGGCAAATGCTGGATTGGGCGCGCGGTGCCCGGCGAAAGCGAAATACTTGGGAAACTCTCCCGGCCAATAATTGAATGTCTGCAGCGAAACAGGCAACAGGAACAGCACGATCAGCGCCAGGCTGACCACGACCGTCGATGTGGGCGGAATTGTGACAGATGGTCTCGGCAGCCAGCGCAAGCGCATAGCAAGGGCGGCACCCAGGACCGTAACGACGCAGATGACCGGAACCAGCCCGACAAAGCTGGCATGGCCATGTACCATTGCACCGGCGCCGAGAATCAACCATGGCAGCCAGCGCCAGCCTCTGAGCAGCAAACCGCACAATCCAACGCTCAGGACGGTGGATGCTGTCACGTAGAGAAACGGAGGCCACGGCGCGCTCAAACTGTAGGCTTTGGCCAGCAGCAGCACGATTGCGTAAGCGGCCGTACCGACCAGCGCAGTGGACACATGGCCCGTCAGCTTATGCAGCAGTGCAGACACCAACGCGATCGCGCATGCGCAGATGCACAAAGTCGCAAAGACCTGCGCGGCAAACGGTGTGTGGAAGATCGGCAACGTGTCATGAAACGCGATCTCCGACAACGCCATGAGCTGAAAGAAGAACGGACCGGGGTGGTAGAAACCCACCCGACTGTAGTTACCGTGCCACAGTAGCCAGTCCTTGGCCCAGGTCACCAGGATGTCGTTAGACGCGTAGTCGGTGAATGGCAGTACATCGTCGTGAAAGAAGAACGACGCCTTGGCGAACAGAGCAGCAGCAACGATCGCCGCGAAAACGGCGACGGACAGCAGAGCTGTGGTGGAGGGGCGTTTGCGAATCATGGTGCTCCTGGCATTTCCGCCGCGCGCTATCGTTATGATTTCAATGTCTGTTACAGAGTCTGCGCGCTCGCGGCCACCGACCATGTGGCACCGCTGGCCACGAGCGAGTGGCCGATGGCGCCACCCTTCCTTTCGGCTCGGACTACCACCCCGATCGTGGCGTCCGTAGCATCCAGTCCAGCGTTTCCCGAAGCGGCCGGAACGCGAACCCACCAACTTGTGCAATGAAGTGAGCGTTCGAACCGGCCAAGCGATTGACTTCCTTGTCACGCACCAGCTCAGCGTCACTGTGGATGTCGAACGAGATTCCAGCCAGTTCTTCGATAAGCTCGATGACGCTGCGCAGACTGACCGAGCGCCCACTGCACACATTCACCGCCCCGCCACGCAGACCGCTTTCAATAAGCAATCCGTAGCATCGGACCAGATCGCGAACATCAGTGAAATCGCGCTCCACATCCAGATTCCCCAAACGCAGCACGCGTTCTCCGCGGTGCGCATGGTCAACGACCTTGGAGACAAAGAACGACGGCGACTGACCGATACCGATGTAATTGAACGGCCGGGCCAGCACGATGGGCAATCGATCCATGTACAGGCGTGCGACGTACTCGGCCGCCACCTTGCTAACCGCGTAATCGTTGAACGGCGCCATCGGCGACTGCTCAGTCAATAATGCATGCGACGACGGGCCATAGACGTGTGCGCTGCTGGCTATTAGCACGCACGCGGGGGTCTGCTTCAGGTGAGCTAGCGCGTCCAGCAAGTGACGCGTACCGACCACGTTGGCCTGGTATATCGCCGACACGTCGCTGTGCGCGACGTGCGAGATCCCTGCCAGATGAACGACCACCTGCGGCCTGACGCGCTCCACCACGTCACCAAGGCCTCCGCGGTCCAGTAGATCAACCGCGCTGAAATCCTCTCCGGACTCTCCGTGACGGCGCAGGCCATGAACGCGATAGCCCATGGCCTGCAGTTCCTGCGCCATGTAAGGCCCTGTGAAGCCTTCGATTCCGGTGACCAATGCAGTCGGCGTCATCGACTCAATTTCCTCGCATGTGGGGCATTCCTGATTTACCTTCCCACGGCGCCGACGCCACGGGAGAGGACCGCAGGCTCGTCAGAACGAGGTGCCGCTGGCATTACGCCGCAGATCGGCCTGAACCATCATCTCGCACAACTCTTCCAGTGTAGTCTTCGGTTCCCAGCCAAGCTCGCTGCGGGCACGAGCAGCATCGCCGATTAGTAGGTCGACTTCGGCTGGGCGGTGAAACTTCGGGTTGATCTTCACCATCACCTTGCCCGACTTACTGCAAGTTCCGGTCTCATCCAACCCGCTACCTGCCCACAACAACTCTACATCGATTGCCTTAAAAGCCATTGTCACGAAGTCACGCACGGTTTCAGTGCGATTCGTCGCCAACACGTAGGTATCGGGCTTGTCGACCTGCAGCATCCGCCACATGCCTTCCACATACTCCTTGGCAAAGCCCCAGTCACGCTTTGCATCGAGGTTGCCCAGCTCGATCGCGTCGAGCTTGCCCAATTTGATTTTGGCGACCGAGTCGGTGATCTTGCGCGTCACGAACTCCCGGCCACGCAACGGCGATTCGTGATTGAACAAGATGCCGCTGGAACCGAAGATTCCGTAAGACTCACGGTAGTTGACCGTGATCCAGTGCGCGTAGAGCTTTGCTACACCATACGGACTACGCGGATAGAACGGCGTCCGCTCGGTCTGCGGCACTTCTTGTACAAGCCCGAACATCTCCGAGGTCGATGCTTGGTAAAAGCGAATCTTGGGATTGACCGCACGAATGGCTTCCAGCAAGTTCAACGCACCCACTGCGGTGATCTGGGCGGTCAGCACAGGTTGATCGAACGAAACTCCTACGAAACTTTGCGCCGCGAGGTTGTAGACCTCGGTTGCCTCGCTGTTCTGCAAAAGACGAACCGTCGAACCGATGTCCTGCAAGTCGTGCTCGACCAAGTGCAGATTGGGATGGCTCGCAATACCCAGTTCCTCGATGCGCCAGAAGTTGACCGAGCTCGTGCGGCGGTAGGTGCCAAACACCCGATAGCCCTTTTCGAGAAGCAATTGGGCGAGGTAGGCGCCGTCCTGGCCGGAGATACCGGTAATTACTGCAGATTTCATCGTAGTCATCCTGAGAGGTGCAAGGTGGCTTGGCAGCCCGTTCAATTACAGCGAAAACATTGCGTTGAGCGTCCGCGAGAGGCTCTGGACGGCATTACTGTCGCCGGAGAGGTTCATTCTACCCAGCTGGCGCCCCAATACCTGGGCCGTGCGGATGTATGGCTCTGCCTCGATGTAATCGGGAACGATCTGCTCTAGGTCGTCGACGTAACGCCGCGCGGAAAATTCGTTGGCGGCCCATTGTCCAGCGCGGCTAGCGATTTCGCGCGCAGCGTGGCGGTTTTCATGGACGAAACGCAACTGATCGCGCAATGCGGTTCCCTCCGACGTGGCCGGTATCTTGAGCACCATTTCGTCAGGCAACTCTGCATAGAAACCTGCATTACTGACGATGACCGGAGCGCCGGACTGCATGCCCTCAATCGCCGATGCCGACGCGCCTTCCAGCGCAGGGTCGCGTAAGCAAGTCACCACGTCGGCCTCAGCCAATCCTTCGCGCAGACGTTCCTGGGTGACGCGGCCCTCAAGCACGAGGCCATTGAATCCCACCTCACGGCAGATCGCCTCCAGCCTTTCGCGCTCGTCGTCGGGACAGTGGCCGAGCACACGATAGTCTGCAACTCGGGCCAAGACCGTGTCGGAAGCCAGTGCACGGATGACCCAGTCCACGCGCTTGTTGCGGTTGACCATGCCGAACGTGCGTACAGCCAATCGCTGCCTGTCGTCGACGTGCACTGGCGTGCGTTGGATCGGTTCGACAGGATAGGCCAGCGAAAGCTTGTGCACCGGGCCGGGGGACGCGGCACGTACGCGATCGCCGTAGAAGCGCGAATGAATGACGCAACCCAGCGTATTGCCCGACACCCATTCGGTCAGCGGAAATTGACGGACCGCGCTTTCGTATAGATTCTCCGGCTTTGCATTCGCATATTGCTCGCCTGCTTCGCGGCCGTACATGCGCGAGATGATTGCAGTGGCTTCGTTTACACGCTCCGTAGCCTGCAGCCACCCCAAAAACAGACTCAATACGCACCAGTCGTGAAGCACAGCAACATAGGGCCGGATAGAGGCCAACTCGATCAGCCTGCCATGATAGGCGAAATAGTCACCGACGTTACCAAAAACCAGGTCACATTGCGCCAGCCAATCGCGCTCTTCGCGCGACCCCGGTTCCAACACACCCACTACGTCGCGCGGCGGCAGTTCGCTTTCGGCTCCGACTTCTGTCCGGTACACCGCCACATGATGGCCGCGCGCGCGAAGCTCGACGATCACCGCTTGGCTGTAGCGCGCGATGGCGGACGCTTCACAGTAAGGAGTTGCCCAGACGATCTTCATCGCGTCAACGCCTCCACGGTCGAGGTCCAGTTGATACCCATGCCGATCCAGCGCGCATGCGCCGCCTGCCCAAGTACACGTGTGCGTCCGCGATCGGCGAATACGGCAGAGATCGCCGCGGCGAGTTGCTCGGTGTCATCTTCGCAGACCCAACCCTGCTGACCATCATGAATCAATTCGGTGAGATCGCCTGAATCGTTGACCGTGATGACCGCTTTGCGCGCCTGGCACGCTTCCATGGTCACGTAACCATACGAGTCTTCGTTGAACGGCAAGTACGCGCAGGCCAAGGCACCATTCACATAGTCGGCAATTGTCTGCCGAGGCAGGAAGCCGATGTCGAGCTTCACACGCTGCTCCAGCCCATGGCGTTCCACCAACTCGCGCAACCGCTGCGCATCGGCGGGACTATCGGCAGGACCGGCGATGACCAGACGCGCATTGCCAGGCACGTGCGCCAGGGCCTCCACCAAGCGATGTTGGCGCTTGCTTGCGTTGATGCGGCCGCCAGCGAAAATATAGTCCCCGTAATTGCCGCCCGTGAACAGGTCTTCGTCGTTCAAGGGAGCGCGCAGGATTTCCGAATGGAGGTCATTGTAATGCAGCAGACGTTGCTGCACCGTGCGCCCAACCGCGTAGATATTCTTTACCGTTTCCAGGCCCTGATTGTCAGCCTCCTTGATCGCGAGACGGATCTGCCTGCCCTCTGGGGTGTCCGGGATATTGGACTGGCCCGCGTCCCACAAGTCGTAGGCCTGCCGATATTGGTGCGCCAGCCACATGACCTTCTCGTCAAAAGGCACCAGATAGGCCGGAAATTTCATGGCAATCACGCGATCAACGTTGAAAATCCGGAAATTCTTGCACATCAGCATTTCACCGATCAGACGCTCCGGGGGATCCCACGTAAAGGGGATCCGCATCAACTCCGACTCATGCCCGTGACGGCGCAGGTTGGACACCAGCTGATCGGCCAGCTCTTCAGCGCCGCCGCGGATCCCCGGCACCATGTTGTTGACAACAAGAATCTTCACGACAGTACCCGCGCAATGACGTGGTCCCAGTCGATACGCAACTCGCGCACCCGCTCGCGCGATGCCGCGCCCATGCGCCTGGCTAACGTACGATCGCTCCACAGTCGATCGATGGCTTCTGCCAATGCGACCGGATCGGGCTCTGTGATAAAACCGTTGCGGCCATCCTCGACGAACTCGACGACGCCGCCGGAATCGTTGGTGGTCAAGACCGCCTTGCACGCATGCGCAGCCTCAAGCGAAGGATAACCGTAGGAATCCTCGTCTTCTGGCAGATAAGCAGCTGCTAACGCGGTCGACAGCCATTCGACCTTCTCTTCCTCGCTGATCCAGCGATCTACCAGCACCACACGGTCGCCGATACCGTACTCGCCGATTTGCGCTTTTAACTGGGCGGCGTAGTGCAGGCTACCAGAGCCGCACAAGCGCAGTTTTACCGGAGTGCGCACATGTTTAAACGCTTCAAGCAACAGATGCTGACGTTTGTGTGGCTCAGTACGACAGATATAGACGATCTCATCGCCATAACCCGCATCGTGGAAGCGCGATACATCCTGCAACGGCGGGTACAGCACCTCGGCATCGATGCCGTTAAAGCGCTGCAACCGATCGGCAACCACCTTCGAGTTGGCGAATACGTACCGCGCCTCCTTAAGCGCAGTGGTGTCGGCACGCACAAGCGCGTTACGGAGCGCGCGGTGCCGCGCGTCGTCGGGGAAGCCGCGGTACGGTGAGTCCCACATGTCGTAGAACAGCCGGAAATGATGGATGAACCACACGATCTTGTTGGGGTGCTGGATCAGATGCGACGGCGGGCGCGTCGTGATGATGCGATCCACGGACTGGCTTAGATCCATCAGGCGATAGCTTGCCAACTGCGGGAGAATCGCATCGGGAGCCTCCCACATCGGCAGGTACACGACCTCGACGGTATGGCCGTGCTCGCGCAAACGCTCGCCCAGCCATTCGACGATGAAACGTGCGCCGCCGTTGATAAACGGAACGAAAGAAGAACAGATCGCGATGCGCAAGACTCAGCGCCCCAACTGACGCAGTGCGGAGACGAGTGAATGAACGATGCGCTCCACGTCCGTGGCGTCGAGCTGAGCATGCGTGGGCAGATTCATGCCACGCGCGGCCTGATCGTTTGCTACCGGAAATTCCGCGCCATCTTGCAGATAAGGCGGCAGCACATGCATCGGATAGAACAGCGGCCGGGTCTCAATGCCGTCCTTGTCCATCAGCGCCATGACCTGGTCGCGCTGGCTTTCGCTAACGCCTTTCAACAGCACCGTGTACATCCAGTAGACATGCTTGGCATATGGCGCAACGAACGGACGCTCGACCAGATCGTCATGCGCGGCGAAAGCTGCTTCGTACCAGCTCGCCACGCGCTGCCGCGCCGCCAGCGCCTCGTCCACGCGCTCCATCTGCGCCAGGCCGATTGCCGCCGCCACGTTTGTCATACGGTAATTGAAACCGACGACGGGAAACCAATAGCGACGCTTCGGGTCCATGCCCTGCCCACGATACAGACGCAGGCGCGCGGCGAGTTCATCGTCGTTCGTGGTGACCATGCCCCCCTCTCCGGTAGTCACGATCTTGTTGCCGAAGAAACTGAAAGTGGCGCAATCACCCAGGCCACCGACTCGCACGCCTTTGTACTCGGCGCCATGCGCCTCGGCGGCATCCTCGATCACCTTGAGATTATGTCTACGCGCGATTGCGAGGATGGGATCCATGTCGACCGGGTGACCGTACAGGTGCACCACGATGATCGCCCTGGTGCGCGGCGTGATCTTCGCCTCGAGCCGTGCCGCGTCAAGATTCATCGTGCCCGGCTCAGATTCGACCAAGATGGGGGTCGCGTTGCAGTACGCCACAGCGTTGGCCGTGGCAATATAGGTCAAGGTGGGGATCAGCACCTCATCGCCAGCACCGATACCCAACGCGACCAGAGCCAGATGAATGGCCGTTGTTCCGTTGTTGATCGCGACTGCGTGGCGAACCCCGCAGAATTCCGCGAAGTTGGCCTCGAACTTCCCGATGAATTCGCCTGCCGACGATATCCAGGTCGAATCCAAGCACTGATTGACGTAGGTTTTTTCATTGCCCGCCAGGCTCGGCACCGCCACGGGGATGCGCTTGTTCGCCAACATTTGCTTCAATCCTTTTTTTTAATTTGTCGCACAGGCACCCCGACCCACACCCCGGCTTCGTCGATGTCTCTGACGACCGCGGCGCCTGCGCCCACGATGACGTCGGAAGCGATATCGATGCCGGGGATGACTCGGGCTCCCGCCCCCAGAAACACACCTTCGCCCAATCGCACGCAGCCGGCGAGCACGCTGCCCGGCGCTATGTGGCAGAAACTTCCCACCACGCAGTCGTGATCTACCGATGCATTTGTGTTAATTATAGCAAAATCGCCGATAAACGCGTCGGCATTGACGATGGCGCCTTCCATGACCGCGCAGCCGGCGCCGATCTTCGCGGACGGGGAAAGTACCGCAGATCCACCGATCGCGGAGACGAAGCTCATGCCTAGATGCTGAATGCGTGCGACCACCTTGCGGCGCAGCCGATTCTCGCCAAGTGCCACGAATACATCATTGATGCCGTCGGCCTGCAATCTGGGCAGGTACTCGTCTTCACCACCCAGTACCGGCACGCCGCTGACCTGCTGTCCGGTCAGGGCCGCATCCAGACATGCCACCACCTCATGCCCGCCGGCACGCAGCAAGTCGATCACCACCTTGGCGTGACCACCACCACCCACCACCGCCACTCGACTCATGCCAGTACCTCTCTGTGTAGTGCCGCGAGTACCGGACTATCGGCACGGCACATCAGAATATTGGAACTTGGCCGTGCCTCGATGGCGGCAAGGCCTTCTATCGGATTGCATTGGCCGGTCAGATCGTCGACCACATGTAGCACGAAAGCATTGTCCTGGCACATGCGCTCCCACTGCGCGCGATCGGTACCCACCCGCTGCAGGTGCGACGCTGCGTATTCGGCGACGATCGCGATACCTGGATTGCGTGCGATCAACTGCTTCATGCCAGCAATGACCTCAAGCTCGGCGCCTTCAACATCGATCTTCACCAACGCGACCCGCTCAACATCGATCAATGCATCCAGCGGCCGGATATCGACCGGAACGCTGGCCACTTCTTCTGGCAGCGCGTACAGCGAGCTATGGCCGGACACGACACCAATATGGAACACGCGGCCATCCTCAACCTGTGCGCCCGCAGCCACGGGGAATATCGTGACGCTCTCTTCAACCATACTCAGCCGCACGCTGGCGCGCAGGTGTTCGAGCGTCCGCGGCATTGCCTCGATCGCGAATACCCGTCCCTCCGGACCGACTGCACGAGCGCCGACGACGGTGTGCAAGCCAATGTTGGCGCCGGCATCGACGAACACGTCGCCGGGCTGCAGGACACGCTCTAGAAATAACCGCAAACCCCGCTCTACGTCGCCGTATTCGGCAAGGCACACGGCAAGCAAATCGTCACGCTCGTCGCAGGAGAAGTGTCCGAAACCAGTGTTGATGATCCATCCGCTGGAGGTGCGCAATACGCGGCGCGAGGCGCCTTGCATCAACGCCTGCACATCGCCAAGTACTGCCTGCAGATGCGCCAGCAACTCGGGATGCGTTACCGAGTCGCGCCGCGCCTGCGCGGCGATGGCCAAGCCAACCTGATCGAGCTTCCCGTGAGCAGAGGTGATCAGGTCCTCCAGGTGCTGGAAACGCGCGACTTCCTGCTCGCCACCTGCCGAGCTCCGTATGACATCCAGCATGGCAGCGCTCTCACCACGCAGCTGGATTACATCACGCGCAGAATCACGGAGCGCAGCGTAGATCTCCTCCTGAGTTGAGCGGATCGTTTCAAACGCGTTGCGCATTTCACTTTGTAGCTCACGCTGCATGCGGCGCACTGCGACTTCAACCTCATCCAATGGCGGCCGCGTATCGGCGCGCAGCAATTCATGCTCGGCTGCACCCAGTCCAGTCTCGGAAGCCCGCGAACGCTGACTATCCACTGCGTGAAATTCGGTCTCTGACTGATCTATCAGCCGCGAGAGTTCGTAAGCCTGACGCGCAGAATCCAGCCGGATCAAATCTAGCTGCTCTTGCATGGAGACCATGCCGCGCGAGACACGCCGCATCCAACGCACGACACGCACCAGCGGATTTTTGTCAAGCAACAACTTACGCAACAGCGGGCCACGATTGACTAGCTGATGAATCAATTGATAAGGCTTTGGCAGCGTATCGAGGCCCGAAGACGCTGCAGGCACATTGGCATCAGAATCGATCGGAACAGCGACCACCTCTTCCACGGCTTCCGTGGCACCGTCAACTTCCTCGATGCGTAACATGCCGAGCTTCAAACCCAGCGCGCGATCATCGTTGCCGATGCTCAACGCGCTGGGCGACATCGGATTGGCAATCTGAAATTCAATCAGCAGCGAGCCCTTCGCTCCCTTTGCCTTGATCGGGCAATCCGCCTTTAACCTCTGCCAACCCTGCCCCTGGCGCAGAATATGATGCGAAGGACCACCGTTGATACTCATGCCGATTAGGGCGCGATGCCCTTCGGCTTCAAACGGGAGCACGTTCAATATCAATCGGTGGCGCGCCCCCAGGGCCACGCCACGCAACCGTACCTCCACTTGCGCCGCGGCGCCAACGGTCCAGACCCCGTCCGATTCGAACGCGCCAAAACCTCGCAAAGTCAACGCCGAAGTGCCGGGGTCCGCTAAACTAGACAGCATCACCTGTTCTCCAGGCAGGAGCGTACCGTCGCTTCCCCGGTCCTGCGCGGCGGTGTCCGCCGCTGCACGCACCGCATTGTCCAGCCTGAGCTTAAGAGCCATAGCCTTCCGATTTGAGTTGGGACACCGAAATTTCGCGAAGCGTGCCATGACTCAGCACGAACACTCGGTTGCAATACTCAGCGATGGCGTCCATGGAGTGCGACGCCAGACAAAAGATTTGCGAAGACTTGATGAAATCGCGCATGCGAATCGCCGCGCGCTCCTTGAAGGCTTCGTCACCCACGTCGAATACCTCGTCCACGAGCAGAATTTCCGGTTTGGTACACGTGGCCACAGCGAACATCAGACGCATTGTCATGCCTGCAGAATAGGTTCGCACTGCCAGTTGCAGGAAATCGCCCAAGTCGGTGAATTCCTCGATCTCGGGAATCCGGGACTGGATCTCCTGCCGCGATAATCCGAGCATCATGCCCATGCGAGTGATGTTCTCGTAACCGGACAATTCGGGGTCCATGCCGGCGCCGACCTCGAACATCGTCGCCACCCTGCCAATGCGCTCTATACGGCCTTCCAATGGAGTATAGATGCCCGCCATTGTACGCAAGAGCGAACTTTTGCCTGCGCCATTGTGCCCTACGATGCCGATCGCATCGCCCTGCTTGAGCGCGAACGAGACCTTTTCCAGCGCGGTGACCTGGGTTACCTGGCCAGAGTTCGCCAATAGTTTCCCGCCAGTGGCAATCCCCACAAGGTTGCGGCGTAGCGAAAGACTGTGGTTGTTGTAGATAGGGTAGCGCAACGTGACATCATGGAATTCGAGCTTGGCTGTCATCGTTAGATCCAGAAGGGAAGGCGCAGCTTGGCCTTGTGAAGAAACCAGAACGCCGAGATCCAACCCAGCACCGCCATCGCCGTCAATACCACATATGTTTCCATGCTGGGCGCATGGCCCAGCATTGGTGCACGAATCCCCTCAATGAGATAGGTGAACGGATTGAATTCCAGGATCACCGAAGAAAATGGCAGCGCTTCCAGTCGGTACATCACCGGACTGACCAGGAAGAGCATCGGCATCACCGACGACACGCCGTACTCCAGATCGCGATAGCGTGCTCCAAGCACACCAAACACAAAACAGATCCACAGCAGATTGAGCGTTACCAGCAAAAGACCCGGAATGAAAAGCAACGTATACCAGGTTACCGGGATATGAAAGAACACTGCCACGATCAGGAACACGATCAAGCTATGGACGAAGTTGACCAGGTAACGAGTGACGACGCTCGTCGGATGGACCGAAAGCGGCATCACGACGTTGCGGATGAGGGACGCCTGTCGGACGAACAGCCCGCAACTCTCGACCAGAACGCCGGACAGCATTTGCCAGATGATCAAACCCGCAGTCAGTGTCGGAATGAATGTCTGACGATCGATGTTGAGCAACTGGCTCCATAGCAAGCCAAGGCCGAGTACACCGACTGCAGTAGCCAGGGACTGCCAAAAGGGTCCCAGCACACTACGCCGGTAGCGTGCGCGGATATCGCCCTGCGCTATGTAGAAAGAGACTCGCGCAGCCTTCATGCCTTCGACCAGGTCACTGAAGGTGGATGAATAACTATGCATTGAAATTGTCGACCTGCGAAGAAGAAGAAAAAGAAGGGACAGTGGATACGGAGAAAGGAACGGCGACCGCTCGCTGGCGGCGCTGCATATGGATACGCTCGAACCAGTCAATGAGCGCGCTGGCCGCGCGTTCGGCAGATAGGGTTTCCAGAACGGATGTCTGCGCCCGCGCACCCAGCTGCTGCGCAAGCACCGGATCATCCGCCAACCGGCGCATCCACGCGGCGGCATCGTCGATATCTGCGCGCGCCCAGCGCTGGCCTTCGTGGTGGGCGTACTCACCCTCCTGCACAGGTACGATTGTGTAATTCACCAACGCACTGTTGTGGGAATCCATGAAGGCGAGATTGCCTGACCAGCCGGTACCTATCACAGGCTTTCCTTGTGCCATGCACTCGGCAAGTCCAAGACCGAACCCCTCGGCATGATGCAGAGAAACATAGACGTCGGCGCACCGTTGCAGGGCATGGACATCCGCACGACCCAGTATTTGATCGCGCACGACGATGCGCGGGTCGGCGCTGGCTTTTTCCAGCAATTCGCGAAGACTTTGCGGATTGCGATGACCATTGCTCGTCTTGACCAGCAGCAACACATCCTTCCTCGTCTCGGGAAACGCTTGCGCGAAGGCCTCGATGACTGCGAAGGGATTCTTGCGATAGACATACGAATTGAAATCGAAACTGGTCAAAAACACGAAGGATTTGGCGTCAATATCGAAATCGACACGCTGCAGGCCGCTGTCTCCCACCTCGCTCAGTGGAAGAGGAACGCACACCACCGGCTTGTCGGTTACGCGCGCGAAAGCTTCGCGCACGAACTCGGATGCAACGAGAATCTCATCGACCGATTCGATCGCGGGCAGCCAACTTTCCGGGATGATCTCCAGTTCCCAGAACCAGCAGGCAATAATGTGTTTCCCACGGAGACGCGCCTCGCCAATGCTCTCGAACGCGGGCACCAGATAATCCGGATTAATGAAGACTAGGTGGATGTCGTAAGGCGCTTCGTCACGAATGTAGCTATCCAGACTCCGGTCATCCAGACCGTGCGGGAGATTCAAGTCGATATCCACCAGCGCAGTGGGATATCCCGCCCCCAGCAGAGCACGCGCATACAGGCGGGCACATTCGGCCAATCCGAACTGGCCGCGCAGATAAGCAAATATGTTGACTCCCCGCCCATTCTCGACACTTTGCGGCAATGCAAAAAAGCGCACAGGCGCGTCCGTCACTGGGTACCTTTTCGCAGCCCAACTCTCTCGACGTGGGAACATGATCACCGGAGCGGGCGGCTCGGCCATCATTCGTTTAGCCACTCGCGTGCGCAATGACGCAGGAATCCAAGCATAGAACGTCCGCAACCAGCGGTTGCGCAAGATCCATTGCGCCAATCGGCGCTGGATCGGAAGACTGCTAGCGGAATCTTGCAATGCCTTGTTCCTCAAATGAACGTCTACACCCACGGCGATTCAGCACTCCAGCGCTGCCGCCAGATCCACCCGTAAGTCTCCAGCATCCTCAACCCCCACACTCAACCGCACCAGCGCATCGCTGATACCAAGCTGGTCGCGGCGGGCCACCGGGATGGAGGCGTGGGTCATGACGGCGGGATGGTTGAGCAGGCTCTCCACGCCGCCGAGCGATTCGGCCAGGGTGAACAGTTCGGTCCTTTCGCAGAACCGCTTGGCTGCCTCGAAGCCGCCCTTGAGGACGATCGAGACGATGCCGCCGAAGCCGGACATCTGGCGCTGGGCCAGTGCGTGTTGCGGGTGCGAGGCCAGGCCGGGGTAGATCACCTTTTCGATTGCGGGGTGGGTTTCCAGCCACTGCGCCAGCGCCAGGGCGTTGTCGCAATGGGCGCGCATGCGTAGCGGCAAGGTCTTGAGACCGCGCAAGGCGAGGAAACTGTCGAACGGGCCCTGGACGCCGCCTATGGAGTTCTGCAGAAACGCCAGTTGTTCGGCCAGTTCGGCGTTGTCGCCAACCACAGCGATGCCGCCGACCATGTCCGAGTGGCCGTTGAGGTACTTGGTGGCCGAATGCACGACGATGTCGGCGCCTAGGCTCAGCGGGCGCTGCAGCATCGGCGAGGCGAAGGTGTTGTCGACCACGATCAGCAAGCCATGCTTGCGCGCGATCGTCGCAAGGGCGGCGATGTCGACCAGCTTGAGCATCGGGTTGGTCGGGGTTTCGATCCACACCATCTTGGTGTCGGGGCGGATCGCCGCTTCGAACGCGGCCGGGTCGGTCAGGTCGACGAAGCTGAAATCCAGGCCGGCGGTGCGGCGGCGCACGCGTTCAAACAGGCGGAAGGTGCCGCCGTACAGGTCGTCCATCGCCACCACGTGGCTACCGGCATCCAGCAGTTCCATCACGGTGGAGGTGGCGGCCATGCCGGAGGCGAAGGCGAATGCACGCGTGCCGCCTTCCAGCGCGGCCACGCAGCGCTCATAGGCGAACCGCGTCGGGTTGTGCGTGCGCGAATACTCAAAGCCCTGGTGTTCGCCGGGGCTGGATTGCGCATACGTGGACGTGGCGTAGATCGGTGGCATCACCGCACCGGTACTGGGATCTGGCGACTGGCCTCCATGGATCGCCAGCGTCGCAAGCGACAGCGCGCGCTCGCCATCATGGCTATTGGTGGTGCGATTGGACATGGAGGTTCCCGGAAAAAGTGGGCGATTGTAACAAGCGGGTCTGAATGGCCCGTGCCGCACGTCTCATCGAACGCGCGGCGTCACGGGGTCACTGCACGCGGCGGCGCAGGTAGTTGAGCAGGTCGATGCGGGTGATCAGGCCCAGGAACTGCTTGCCGTCCATGACGATGGCGACCTGGCCGCGGTCGAATACCGGCAGCAGCGCCTCGATCGGCGAGGCCACATCCAGGCGATCGAGCTTGCTGACCATGGCGGTGGAGATCGGGTCGCGAAAGCGCGCCTCGTCGCCATACACATGCAGCAGCACGTCGCTCTCGTCGACGATGCCCACCAGCTCGCCGTCATCGATGACCGGCAGCTGCGAGACGTCGTACAGCTTCATGCGCTGGTACGCGGTAGTCAGCAGGTCCTTAGGGCCCACCACCACGGTGTCGCGCTTGTTGTACGGGCGCAGGATCAGGTCGCGCAGGTCCCCGTGTTGCGGGCGCTCCAGGAAGCCGTTGTCGAGCATCCAGTAGTCGTTGTACATCTTGGACAGGTACTTGTTGCCGGTATCGCAGACGAACACCAGCACGCGCTTGGGCGTGGTCTGCTCGCGGCAATACTTCAGCGCCGCGGCCAGCAAGGTGCCGGTGGACGAGCCGCCGAGGATGCCCTCCTTGGCCAGCAGCTCGCGGGCGGTGTGGAAGCTCTCCGCGTCGCTGATGGAATACGCCTTCTTGACGCGGGTGAAGTCGGAGATATCCGGCAGGAAATCCTCGCCGATGCCTTCGACCAGCCAGCTGCCGGACTTTTCGCTGACCGTGCCCTCCTCGATGTACTGAGTGAGGATCGAGCCGACCGGGTCGGCCAGCACCAGTTCGGTGTGCGGCGAAGCGCTGGCGAAGGCGCGCGACAGGCCGGTCATGGTGCCGGAGCTGCCGCAGCCGAACACGATGGCGTCCAGCTGGCCGTCCATCTGGGCCAGGATCTCCGGACCGGTGCCGAATTCGTGCGCGGCCGGGTTGTCCGGGTTGCCGAACTGGTTGATGAAGTAGGCCCCAGGCGTTTCCGCAGCGATCCTGGCGGCCAGGTCCTGGTAGTACTCCGGGTGGCCCTTGGCCACGTCCGAGCGGGTCAGCACCACGTTGGCGCCCATGGCCTTGAGATTGAAGATCTTCTCGCGGCTCATCTTGTCCGGCACCACCAGGATCAGCTGGTAGCCCTTCTGCTGCGCCACCAGGGCCAGGCCCAGGCCGGTATTGCCGGCGGTGCCCTCCACCAGGGTGGCACCGGGCTTCAGGTCGCCGCGCTGCTCGGCCGCTTCGATCATCGACAGGCCGATGCGGTCCTTGATCGATCCGCCAGGATTGTTCGCCTCCAGCTTGAGGAACAGCTCGCAGACGCCGGTGTCCAGGCGCTGGGCCTTGACGATCGGCGTGTTGCCAATCAGTTCGAGTACGGAGGAATGGATCGCCATCGGGATATCGTCGCTGCGCCACGCGGGCTAGACCGGGCATTATCCGACGAACGGCCGGGGAATGCTCATTCAGGCGTGAAGCGGTGTGGTGCACCGATGAACAAGCGTGCTCAACCGCCCTGACTGGAGCCGCGCGCCCGCCAGGCAGCCGCCGCTACAACGAAAGACGCGGACGGTGGCAAGCCGACGAGGAGGCCGCCACCGCCCGCGACGGTGAACTTGTTCTAACGATGGGGAAGGATCAGTGCGTCAGCTGGTCGTACATCCGGGTGAGCTTTTCTTTGGCCTGCAACTTCTCGCGCTTCATCTGGCCCAAGGTCACGTCGTCGATCGGGAGCACCCCGAGTTCGGCATCCATGCATTTCTTGTTCAATAGCTTGTGGCGTTGGTAGAGCTGCTTGAACTCGGGATCGGACTTCATCAATGCGTCGATTTCGGTCTGCGGTTGCCCTTCGAACATGGCGTTACCTCCTTCACTTAAAACAAGAACGCCCCGGCCAGCAACGGCACGGGGCGCAGCTTGGGGATGGAAGACCAACGCGTTGCACAGGCCGACACACGGGCGAAACCACCACCAACCCTGCGACCCATTTGCGTCGTTGCGTGCCTCTGCGTCACTGGCCCGGCCCTCCGTACTTCCCGGGCGGCGGAGTTGCTGCCCGGAGGTACGACCCTACGCCGGTCGCGGAGGGGGTTCAAGGCCGAAACGACCGCTTTGGGCGTTCCCCGCATCAATCAGTGACCGCGGTTCAACCGGGCGTCATGCCCGGGTTAAAAGACCTTAACTTCCAACCACTTGCCATCAGGGCGCGACAACGACCTCAGCCGCACGTGCCTTGCTGGCAGCGCCCTTGGTGCCGGTGACCTGCAGCCGCGAGGCCGCCACGCCGCCCGCCACCAGGGCGTCGCGCAGCGCTTCGGCACGCTTCTTGGCGGTGGCCGCATCGCTGTCGAAGCCGACGATGCTGACCCGGCCCTTCTTGCCGATGTTCAGGTACTCGGCCAGCGCCTTAGCCTGCCCGGCCGCATCGCCGGACAACGCCGCCTTGCCACCGAAGGCAGCACTGCCCAGCGAGAAGACCTCGCCCCGGGCGTCGAACTTGGCGGGCGGCAGCTTGGCCCCGGCGACCAGTTCGGCCTCCTCGTGCGCCAGCTGCACGGCTTTCTGTTGGGCGGCGTTGAGCTTGGCGGTCTGCTTGCCGGCCACGCTGGTCAGGGCCAGCTCGGCATCCTGGCGGGCCAGCGCTTCCTGTTCCGCCGCCAGGCGGGCCTGCTCGGCGGCCTCGGCCTGGATCTGCGCCTGCACGCGCAGGCGCTCGGCTTCCTGGCGCGCGCGCGAGGCGTCGCGGCGGCTGGCTTCGATCAGCAGATCGTTGCGGGTGCCTTCCAGCCGGTCCAGCTCGCGCCGGGCCAGCGCGGTGCGCGCGGTGAGCTCGGCGATCTCGACCCGGCGGTCGGCCAGGAACAGCAGTTCGTCGCGGTCGCGGCGCTTGGCCTCGGCCAGCGCGGCCACGGTCTGCTGCGCCTGCAGGCGTTCGTAGCGGGCCAGATCGCTGGTCTGCGGATCGCTCTGCAGCACGGCCAGGCGCCGGTTCAGCGCGTCGGCCTGCGGGTCGTCCTTGGCCGCGAAGGCCAGCGGCGGCAGCGTCGCCAGGCTCAACACACCCAGGTACAGCAAGGGGCGCAGGTTCATCGGGCACCCTCCCCGGTGTTGAGGGTGGTCTGCAGTTGCGCCACTTCCTTGCGGCGTTGCTCCAGCTGGGCACTGACCACGGCCTCCTCGCTGCGGGCCTTGGCCAGGTCGGCATCGGCGGCGGCGCGCAGGGCCAGCTGCGGCACCTGCTTGCGCTGGCGCTTGTCCAGTTGCGCCTGCTGGGCCTGCATCAGCTCCTGGCGGGCCAGGTTGACCAGATCGGGTGCGTACTGGTCGGCATCGGCCTGGGTGGCGCGTTGCACGGCCTGTTCGGCGGCGGTGAGCTCCGGTGCCACTTGGGCGGCGGCCGGAGAGGAAAGAACCATGAAACAGGCGATGCCATACAGGGATCGCCGCAAGTATGCGAAGCTAGCCGTCATTAGGGGAGCCGTAGCGAGAAGTCTCGAGCACGGTCATTGTCGGAAGCCTGCGGCGGACTTGCAACGAGACGCTGCTGTTTGTTGGGGAACCATTGCGCATGGATATCGGCTACTTCCTGAAGCTGATGACCGAAAAGAATGCCTCGGACATGTTCTTGACCACCGGCGCACCGGTGTACATCAAGATCGAAGGCAAGCTCTACCCGCTCGGCAATACGGGGTTGCCGCCGGGAATGGTCAAGAAAATCGCTTACTCATTGATGGACGAAGGCCAGGTGCCGCAGTTCGAGCGCGAGCTCGAGCTCAACATGGCCATCGCCCTGCCCGACGCCGGCCGCTTCCGCGTGAACGTGTTCAAACAGCGCGGCGAAGTGGGCATGGTGATCCGCGCCATTCGCAGCCGGATCCCGAGCATCGAGGAGCTGAACCTGCCGCAGGTGCTCAAGGACGTCATCATGACCCCGCGCGGGCTGGTGCTGGTAGTGGGCTCGACCGGCTCGGGCAAGTCGACCTCGCTGGCCTCGATGATCGACCACCGCAACAGCACCACCACCGGGCACATCCTCACCATCGAGGACCCGATCGAATACCTGCACAAGCACAAGATGTCGATCGTGAACCAGCGCGAGGTGGGCCTGGACACGCATGCCTTCCAGAGCGCGCTGAAGAACGCGATGCGCGAGGCGCCGGACGTGATCCTGATCGGCGAGATCCTGGATGCCGAGACCATGGAGGCCGCCATCGCCTTCGCCGAGACCGGCCATCTGTGCCTGGCGACGCTGCACTCCAACAACGCCGACCAGACCATCGAGCGCATCCTCAACTTCTTCCCGGAAAGCGCGCACAAGAACGTACTGATGAACCTGGCGCTGAACCTGCGCGCGGTGATCTCCCAGCGCCTGGTCAAGGGAATGGACGGGCGCCGCCGGCCGGCGACCGAAGTGCTGCTCAACACGCCGATGATCCGCGACCTGCTGCGCCGCGGCCAGGTACACGAGGTTAAGGCAGCGATGGAAGAGTCGCTGGAAGAAGGCATGCAGACCTTCGATCAATGCCTGTTCCGGATGGTCAAGACCGGCGAGATCGAGCAGGAAGAAGCGCTGCGTGCTGCCGATTCGCGCGACGGCCTGGCGCTGAAGTTCCGGCTGTCCGAAGGCGGTTCCGGCGAACACGACCCCTATGCCGACTATGAGGCGGCATCGGCACCGAAGATCAGCCACGGGTTTATCTGAGCGGTCTGGATGGCGACGAGCGGCCATCTTGTGGTGCTCAGGGCTGCTGACTCCTGAGCACTTTGGCGGCGCGGGCCGCTGCGGAAAGACTTTCATCGCGACGTCATTGCGGCAAGCCCCCTCATCCGGCGCTGCGCGCCACCTTCTCCCGCTTGCGGGAGAAGGGACGGCGGTGTGTGGCGCTTTGGGCTGCCTCCTGAGTGGCTGGCTGCGGGGCTCTGTGGCAACAGCCTCATCGCGAGGCCGTTGCGGCAAGCCCCCTCATCCGGCGCTGCGCGCCACCTTCTCCCGCTTGCGGGAGAAGGGACGGCGGTGTGCGACGCTTGGGGCTGCCTCCTGGGTGCCTGGCTGCGGGGGCTCTGTGGCAACAGCCTCATCGCGAGGCCGTTGCGGCAAGCTCCCTCATCCGGCGCTGCGCGCCACCTTCTCCCGCTTGCGGGAGAAGGGACGGCGGTGTGCGTCGCTTTGGGGCTGCCTCCTGAAAGCCTAGCTACTGGGCTCTGTGGCAAGACCCTCGGCGCGACGCCGTTGCGGCAAGCCCCCTCATCCGGCGCTGCGCGCCACCTTCTCCCGCTTGCGGGAGAAGGGACAGCAGTGAGCGGGCGGTGGCTTGGGGATGGTGCCTTCGAAACGTCCGGCGTTGCATCGCAGCATCAGCCAGCACCGCAACGGCCCGGATCGGGTCAGATGCCTGGCTTGCCCTTCTCCCGTGCTAGGGGAGAAGGTGCCCGCAGGGCGGATGAGGGCCGAAGCTCCGCGCACATACACCATGCCTCGCCTGCGGGGAAGGCAATTGCGGCCATGCATAGCTTGGGGCAGCGTGCCCTTTCCGCACGGGGACTGGCTTGCCAGGCAGACCCGGTTCCATTTTTCCCTTCTCCCGCTCCGCGGGAGAAGGTGCCCGAAGGGCGGATGAGGGCCACAGCACCGTCCTCACACCACCGCATCCACCTGCATTTCGGGCCGGGCCGCATCGAAGGCCGGCAGTGCCAGACAAGCCTGCTCGATACGTTGCAAGGTGGGATACGGCTCCAGGTCGACGTCGAAGCGGTGCGCGTTGTAGAGCTGCGGAACCAGCACGCAATCGGCCAGGCCCGGTGTATCGCCGTGGCAGAAGCGCCCGGTATGCGCGTCGCGCGCCAGCTGAGTCTCTAACGCAGCGAACCCGCGCTGCATCCAGTGCCGGGTCCACTGCAGGCGTTGCGCAGCGTCCAGCGCGAACTCGCGCTCCAGCAGCTGGGTGACACGCAGGTTATTGAGCGGATGCACGTCGCAGGCGACGAGCTGGGCCAGCGCGCGCACGCGAGCCCGCTCGGCGGGCGCAGATGGCAGTAGGGCGGCAGTGTCTGCGAACGCTTCTTCCAGATACTCCAGAATCGCCAGCGATTGCGCGATCACCACGCTGCCATGGCGCAACGTGGGCACCAGCTCCTGCGGATTGAGCTGCGCATAGGCCGGCGCATGCTGCTCGCCGCCATCGCGCACCAGATGCACCGGATGGATGACATGATCCAGCGCCTTCAGCTGCAGGCCGATGCGCACGCGGTAGGCCGCGCTGGAGCGCCAGTACGAAAACAGCTCCAGTCCGGCGCTCATGCGGCACCGCCGCCAGTGCAGCCCGGGAGGGCGGTGCCTCTCATCACGGCAGCGGCTGCCGTTCGACGCGCTGTTCGATCGCGCCGAAGATGCTGCTGCCGTCGGCGGCGAACATCTCGATGCGCACCTCGTCGCCGAAGGACATGAACGGCGTGCTCGGCGCGCCGTCGCGCAAGGTCTCCACCACGCGCTGCTCGGCAAAACACGAAGCGCCCAGCGTGATGTCCTGGTTGGCGATGGTGCCCGAGCCCACGATGGTGCCGGCCGACAGCGGCCGGGTCTTGGCCGCATGCGCCACCAGCTGGGCGAAGTCGAACTGCATGTCGTTGCCGGCTTCCGGCGCACCGAACCAGGCGCCGTTGACGTGCGTCACCAGCGGCAGGTGCACCTTGTTGCCGCGCCAGGCATCGCCCAGCTCGTCGGGGGTGACGAACACCGGCGACAACGCCGAGCGCGGCTTGGACTGCACAAAGCCGAAGCCCTTGGCGAGCTCGGCAGGGATCAGGTTGCGCAGCGAGACATCGTTGACCAGGCCGATCAGCTGGATGTGCGCGGCCGCCTGCTCGGCCGAGGCGCCCATCGGCACGTCGTCGGTGATGACCACCAGCTCGGCCTCTAGATCGATGCCGTAGTCTTCGCTGATGACCTTGATGGCATCGCGCGGGCCGTAGAATCCGGCACTGGTGGCCTGGTACATCAGTGGGTCGGTGTAGAAGCTTTCCGGCACCTCGGCATTGCGGGCGCGGCGCACGCGCTCCACATGCGGCAGGTAGGCGCTGCCGTCGACGAATTCGTAGGCGCGCGGCAGCGGTGCGGCCAGCGCCTGCATGTCGAGATCGAATACGCCATCGGCACTGCCATCTTCCAGCGCGTCGGCCAGCGCGTTCAGACGCGGCGCGCTATTGCTCCAGTCCTCCAGCGCGCGCTGCAGGGTGGGCGCGATGCCGGTGGCACGGACAGCCTTGCCCAGGTCGCGGGAGACCACGATCAGGCTGCCGTCGCGGCCGCCTTCCTTCAGGGAACCTAGCTTCATGACCTTCCTGCGCAGTGACGAATCGGTCGATTGTACGACCTGCCGCAACATCCGTTACACCTGAAACAACTGACCCGCCCCCCAACTGCTGGCAGGAACTTTTGTGCAGCGCGCCAATCGCGCGTACACTTGCCCGGTCTGCATGCGGCCGTCCGTTTCCCTTTGGGACCGCCGGCGAGGCCAGGATCGATCGATCCGCTCGCCCGCCCCACCCGACGCCTTTCGTGGTGCCGACAAACCCATCGCGTCTTGATTGGGTTGATCCACCATCTCGCAGCGCGGTTCACGGGAACGCTCCGAGCCTCACCTTCTGCATCTGCAATGCGTTTGCGCTCCGGGCCCAGCCTGGTGGCGGCGCTTTACTTGGAGCTTCCTGATGTCTTTCGAATCCCTGGGCCTGGCGCCCTTCCTGCTGCGCGCGTTGGCCGAGCAGGGCTATGAAACCCCCACTCCGATCCAGCAGCAGGCGATCCCGCTGGTGCTGGAAGGCCACGACCTGCTGGCCGGCGCACAGACCGGCACCGGCAAGACCGCCGCGTTCGGCCTGCCGCTGCTGCAGCACCTGGGCACCTCGCCGCAGCCGGTCAATGGCCCGCGCAAGCCGCGCGCGCTGATCCTGACCCCCACCCGCGAGCTGGCCACCCAGGTCCACGACAGTCTGCGCGGCTACAGCAAGTACCTGCGCATTCCCAGCGCGGTGATCTACGGCGGCGTGGGCATGGGCAACCAGCTCGATGCGCTGCGCCGTGGCGTTGATCTGCTGATCGCCTGCCCGGGCCGGCTGATCGACCATATCGAGCGCCGCAGCGTGGACCTGTCCGGTATCGAGGTGCTGGTCCTGGACGAAGCCGACCGCATGCTCGACATGGGCTTTCTGCCGTCGATCAAGCGCATCCTGACCAAGCTGCCGCGCCAGAACCGCCAGACCCTGCTGTTCTCGGCGACCTTCGAGGAGAACATCAAGCAGTTGGCTCTGGAGTTCATGCGCAACCCGATGCAGATCCAGGTTACCCCGAGCAACACCGTGGCCGAGAGCATCACCCACCGCGTGCACCCGGTCGATGGCGCGCGCAAGCGCGACCTGCTGCTGCACCTGCTGGCGCAGGACAGCCGCGAGCAGACCCTGGTGTTTGCGCGCACCAAGCACGGCAGCGACAAGCTGGCGCTGTTCCTGGAGAAGTCCGGCATCAAGACCGCCGCGATCCACGGCAACAAGAGCCAGGGCCAGCGCATGCGCGCCCTGAGCGACTTCAAGGCCGGCCGCGTGACCGTGCTGGTGGCCACCGACATCGCCGCGCGCGGTATCGATATCGACCAGCTGCCCAAGGTCATCAACTACGACCTGCCGATGGTGGCCGAGGACTACGTGCACCGCATCGGCCGCACCGGCCGTAACGGTTCCACCGGCGAGGCGATCTCGCTGGTGGCACAGGACGAAGCCAAGCTGCTGCGCCAGATCGTGCGCATGCTGGGCCGCGACGTGGAAATCCGCGACGTGCCGGGCTACGAGCCGCAGACCCCGATCCGCTGGGGCAACAGCGCCCCGGGTCGTGCCGAGCAGCCGGGTGGCGATCGCGCGCCGCGCAAGAGCCACGCACGTCGTCCGCACGGCGATGCACCGCGCCAGGCGCACGCACATGCCGGCCCGAAGAAGCCGGGTGGCCAGCGCAGCAACGGGCCGCGTCAGGCCAATGCCGGTGCGGGCGCCGGCCGTCGCGATGGTGGACGTGGCGGCAACGGTCGCCCGGCCAACCGCGGCGCCTGAGCGATGAGCCTTGGTTGAGCACAGGGGCCGCGATGCGGCCCTTGTGCTGTCCGCCACGGCCCGCCCGCGCCTTTGCGTGATCGGCCTCGCGCCGGCACGCGCCCTTCCTTCCCACTGCTTGCCGAATCATCGTCATGGACATCTTCAAGGTCTTCACCCTGGAAGCCGCGCACCGGCTTCCCAACGTGCCGCCCGGCCACAAATGCGCCCGCCTGCATGGACATTCGTTCCGGGTCGAGCTGCATGTCAGCGGCGAACCGGGCGCCGAGACCGGCTGGATCATGGACTTCGGCGATATCAAGGCCGCCTTCCAGCCGATCTACGACCGCCTAGACCATCACTACCTCAACGACATCGAGGGGCTGGAGAACCCGACCAGCGAGCGGCTGGCGATCTGGATCTGGAACCAGCTCAAGCCGGCCCTGCCGCAGCTGAGCGAGATCGTCGTGCACGAGACCTGCACCTCCGGCTGCCGCTACCGCGGTTGATCCCTGCGCACTGATACGACCCGAAGCCGCCTTCCAGGCGGCTTCGGCGTTTCTGGATTCTCTCCAAATCATTGAATCAGAGGGATTCCGACAGGCGTTTGGAAAAACTTCAGGAAACGTGTTGCATCGCAGCAATATCGGCGTATGCTGCAACGCAACAAACGGTCACGGCTTTCCCCAAGGGGTTCGCAATGTCGGCGCAGTTCGAAAACAGCTTCACCAGCCAGTTCGCCTCTGCTGCAGCACGTGCCAACCAGTTGGCATTGGACACGCTGGAACAGAACGTCAGCGCGACCACCAGCTTCTTCGGTGAGTGCGCGCAGGCCCGCGACCTGGGTGCCTACCAGACGCTCTGGCCCAAGGGCCTGCAGCTGGCCCGCGACAACCTGGAACGGCTGGCATCGGTCAACCAGGAAGTGGTCGGGATGGGATTGAAGATGTCCAGCGAGCTTGGGCAGTTTGCCAAGCAGCAGTTCGACGCCGGCAGTGATTCGACCGGCGCAACAGGCAAGACCCGGCGCAAGTAACGGCCACCAAAAATTCAGCGTCTTTGCATGGGTCCCTCCCCCCGTGCAATCCGGCCCGACAGATCCCTCCCTCTGTCGGGCTTTTTTATTGTCGCCTTGCCAAGCGTTTCTCGGCGTGGCCAATGCCACGGCGATGCACCTCCTGCCCACATGGGCCGCCGGGACGATGACCCCAGCCTGGCGCACAGAAGCGGCGGCGCACACGCTCGCTGCATGCGTAGTGCAGCGGCGACGTGACGTTGGCCGCGATGCCAGCATGCCGAGCGCAGACGACCCGGAGAGAACCGCCCCCCTGGGAGCAGCGGGCTGCACGCCATCCCGGCCCTGACCCGGAGCGGTCGACACAACCTGGCGACTGTGGACGGCGCAGAGCAGCCGCAGTGTACGAAGGGGGACATGCCCGGCCGCGCCCGTGTGGCGGCTGCGCGGCAGTCTTGTGAGCTGCCCTAGCCCGGCAGCTGCAGCCCGTGCGCCTGACTGGCGGCATCGGCGCCCGGCCGCCAGGGGATTCGTCCCCAGCACGGCATCGCCAGCCGCTGGCCCAGCATGGCGATGTTCTCTTCGACCCGCTTCATCTGCGGATCCACCTCGTTGGCGATCCAGCCCACGCACTCCAGCCCGTCGGCCGCGATAGCCGCCGCGGTCAGACGCGCGTGGTTGATGCAGCCCAGCCGCACCCCCACCACCAGCACCACCGGCAGCTGCAGCGTGCGCACCAGATCGGCCTGATCCAGCTCGGCGCTCAGCGGCGCGGCCCAGCCGCCGACGCCTTCGACCACCACCGCCTGCGCCTGCGCGCGCAACTGCGCGAATGCGCGAACGATCGGCTCCAGCGATAAGGTCACGCCCACATCGGCGGCGGCCAGTTCCGGCGCCAGTGGCGCGGGCAAGGCATAGGGATTGAGCGTGGCGTAGTCCGGCTGCGGATCGCTGGCGGCCTGCAATGCCAGCGCGTCTTCGTTGCGCCAGCCCTGCGGCGTGTTCTCGCAGCCGCTGGCGACCGGCTTCATTCCCACTGCGGTATGGCCGCGTACGCGCAGGGCATGCAGCAGGGCGGTGCTGCCCATGGTCTTGCCGATGCCGGTATCGGTGCCGGTGACGTAGAACGCCGGGTACTGCATGTGCCTGGTCCTGCGGCCGCGCCGCGTTGCCGTGAGGGCGCGCAGGATAGCGCGGGCGGCTGATTGGGGATTGGGGATTGGGGATTGGGGATTGGGGAGTGGGGAGTGGGGAGTGGGGAGTGGGGAGTGGGGAGTGGGGAGTGGGGAGTGGGGAGTGGGGAGTCGGGAGTAGGATCTGGATCATCGGCCTGCGACAGGCATGTTCGGGTGGCGATGTTGCTGGAAAACAGTGTCCGCCGCTGCCGCGCAGAGCCGCCGTACCTGTCGCAATGCCGCGGCAGACCGCCGCTGCTAAACTTCGCGCATGTTCGCCACCTCATCGCTGACCGGCAGCAAGCCGGAACAATATGCCCAGCTCACTGCCCAGGCCCAGGCCCTGGTGCACGGCGAGCCGGACCGGATCGCCAATGCCGCCAACCTGGCAGCGCTGATCTTCCACGCGCTGCCGTCGCTGAACTGGGCCGGCTTCTATTTCTACGACGGACGCGAGCTTGTGGTGGGGCCGTTCCAGGGTTTGCCGGCATGCGTGCGCATCCCGCTGGACAAGGGCGTGTGCGGCGCGGCCGCCAGCACCCGGCAGACCCAGCGCATTGCCGACGTGGACGCGTTCCCCGGGCATATCGCCTGCGATTCGGCCTCGCGTTCGGAGCTGGTGATTCCGCTGGTCAAGGGCGATGCGCTGATCGGCGTGCTGGATCTGGACAGCCCGGAGCTGGACCGCTTCGATGCGGACGACCAGCGCGGCCTGGAAGCGATTGCGCAGGTCTTCGTCGGCGCATTGAGGTGACCACCGAGCGACTGCGCAATATCGGCCCCAAGAGCGCCGCCTGGCTGCGCCAGGTCGGTTTGCGCACGCAGCAGGATCTGCAGGCGGTCGGTGCGGTGGCTGCCTTCGTCAAGGTGCGCCGCGCCGGCTTCAAGCCCAGCCTCAACCTGCTCTATTCGCTGGAGGGCGCCTTGGCGGATTGTCATTGGCAAGAGGTCCCGGAAGCGCGCCGGCATGCCTTGCTGGCCGAATACGAAGCGGCCAGCGCGCTGTTGCCGGTGCGCGGACGCGCCGTCGGTGGGCCGGTGGAAACCGTGCACTACACGCGCGCCGACAACGGCGCGTCGCACGCCGATGCCGACGACACGCCCGATGACGATGCGCGCATGGACGCAACGCACGAGGAGTGAGTTGCCGGCATGTGGCGCCCGGCGAGGGACATACCGTCACGCACCGCCTGCCAGCTGCAGAACGTAGCCGGGTGACGCTGCTCTCAGGGTCTGGCCGTCCGCCCCTGATGTCGAGCTGATACCGTCACTGACGTCGCTAGGGATTCGATGCACGGGTACTGATGCAGGCACGGCACGGCGACAGCGCGTTGGAGCAGTCAGTACTTGCCCAAGAGCGCCCGCCTCCTGCGGCACGGGATTGCGCAGTGACGTCAGCCCGCACTGCGCAATGCAAGCAGTTCGCGCATATCGTCGATCAGGACAACCGCACCGGACGTCTGCGGATCGAAGCCGCGCAGGTAGCCGTAACGCACCATCGCCAGCGGCATGCCGGCGGCGTTTGCCGCTGCCGCGTCGGTACCAGAATCGCCGACCATCAGGCAGTGCTGCGGGGTGAGCTGGAACTGCCTGGCCAGATGCAGCAAGGGTGCCGGATCGGGCTTGCGCTGCGGCAAGGAATCGCCGCCGAGCACGGCACCGAACAGCGTGGCGATGTCCAGGTGCTCCAGCAGGGGCGCGATGAAGCGCGAGGGCTTGTTGGTGCACAGCGCCAATGTTGCACCGGCATCGCGCAGGCCATGCAATGCCTCGGCAACACCGGGATACAGCTGCGGATCGTGCAGCAGGCTGGCGGCGTAGTGCCGCATCATCACCGGCATTTCCGTCTCGGCATCGTGGGTTCCGCCGGCTTCGCGCAGTGCGGTGGCGAGCAGCACCTGCACGCCCTCGCCGATCCAGCTGCGAATGGTGGATTCACTGAACTGTTGCAATCCCAGTTCCTGCAAGGTGGCGTTGAGCGCCTCGGCGATGTTGGGCGCACTGTCCACCAGGGTGCCGTCCAGATCGAAAATCACCAGCGGGTACGCAAACATGCAGAAGGCCTCGTGCGGGGAGCGTGTCAGTGTACGCAGTGCAGGATTTAGGCCACGTAAGTGCAGGGGTGGCTGTGCTGGCCGAACAAAAAGCATGAGCCTGATGCAACGTCCACACGTTCCATCGGCCTATGCCTGCGGCACCTCGCCAAACAACTGGCCCTGTACCGCGCCTTCCTGGACATCGCTGAAACCGCTCAATCCCACGCCGACCAGGCGGAAACGCGTCTCGGCCGGCAGTTCCACGCGCCGCGTCAGCGCCAAGGCGATCTGCGCCAACGCATCGAGTGAAGCAGGTGGTTGCTCCGGTGTGTGCGAGCGCGTGAGGATGCGAAAGTTCGAAGTCTTCAACTTCAACACCACCGTGCGGCCGATGCGTTCGGTGCGACGCGTCGCCAGCCAGGTTTTCTCGGCCAGCCGCAGGATGTGCGGATCCAGCGCCTCCAACGCCAGGTCTTCGCTGAAGGTGTCTTCCGAAGACACCGACTGCACTTCCTGGTCCGGCTCTACCGGACGTTCGTCGATGCCGCGCGCGCGGCGATACAGGCTGTGCCCGAAGCTGCCGAAATGCGCCTGCAATTCCTCCAGCGGCCGCAGGCGCAGATCGGCGACGGTCACGATGCCCAGTGCCGCCAGCTTGGCATCCATCACCTTGCCCACGCCGGGAATGCGGTTGACCTTGAGCGGCAGCAGGAAGGCATCCACCCGGCTAGGCGCGATGACGAACTGGCCATCGGGCTTGCGCCAGTCCGATGCGATCTTGGCCAGGAACTTGTTGGGCGCGATGCCGGCCGACGCGGTGAGCTGGGTTTCCTCGCGGATCTGGCTGCGGATCAGCTGCGCGATCTCGGTGGCCAGCTGCATGCCGGTCTTGGCTTCGGTGACGTCCAGATACGCCTCGTCCAATGACAGTGGTTCGACCAGATCGGTATGCCGATGGAAGATCTCGCGCACCTGTCGCGACACCGCCTTGTAGCGCGCAAAATCCGGCGGCACGAACACCGCATCCGGGCAGAGACGCTCGGCGCGCAGGGCCGGCATGGCCGAGCGGATGCCGAAGATGCGCGCTTCGTAGGACGCTGCGCACACCACCGAACGCGCGCCGCGCCAGGCCACCACCACCGGCTTGCCACGCAGGCCCGGATCGTCACGCTGCTCCACGGACGCGTAGAACGCATCCATGTCCACGTGCACGATCTTGCGCATCAAGCTGGCGTCTCTCCACAGGTAGTGGCCCATGATAGATCAGCTGCGTCTCACGCCTTGCGCATGCGCAGGCTGCGGCTGCGCTTGCGAAACGAACGCTACCGCCAACGATCGGGCAGGTTTGGGCCGCGCGAGTCCCTTGCGACGCTGGCCGATCGTGACTTTCCGGTCAGTCCTTTGCGGCGCGCCGCGCGGCGCAATCGCCTGAAAACAGCACGCATGCGTACGGATAAAACGTTTGATTGAACCGTATGGCCTCATGCACCCTTGCCGCCCTTGCCTTTCGCTTCTTGCAGGAAACGTTCGTCATGACTCGTCAAAGTGCGTACTCGCGCGACCAATTGTTGGCCAGCGCGCGTGGGGAATTGTTTGGACCCGACAGCGGCCGGTTGCCGAACGACCCGATGCTGATGTTCGACCGCATCACCGAGATCAGCGACACCGGCGGCGCGCATGGCAAGGGCGTGATCCGCGCAGAACTCGACGTACGCCCGGACCTGTGGTTCTTCGGCTGCCACTTCATCGGCGACCCGGTGATGCCCGGCTGCCTGGGGCTGGATGCGATGTGGCAGCTGACCGGCTTCTTCCTGACCTGGATCGGTGCGCCCGGCCGTGGCCGCGCCCTGGGCTGCGGAGAGGTCAAGTTCACCGGCCAGGTGCTGCCCAGCGCCAAACTGGTGAGCTACGAGATCGATGTCAGCCGCGTGATCAACCGCAAGCTGGTGATGGCGCAGACCGATGCACGCATGCTGGTGGATGGGCGCGAGATCTACACCGCCAAGGATCTGCGCGTAGGCATGTTCACTTCGACGGAGAGCTTCTGATGCGCCGCGTTGTCGTCACCGGAATGGGCATCAATTCGTGCCTGGGCAATGACCTGGACACCGTTTCCACCGCACTGCGCGAGAGCCGCTCCGGCATCACCGCCCTGCCCGATCATGCCGAGGCGGGTCTGCGCAGCCAGGTTGGCGGCGCGGTGGCGCTGGATCTGGAGGCATTGATCGACCGCAAGCTCAAACGCTTCATGGGCGACGCCTCTGCGTATGCGTATCTGGCCATGCGCGATGCGATCGCCGATGCCGGCCTGAGCGCCGAACAGGTCAGCGACCTGCGCACCGGCGTGATCGCCGGTTCCGGCGGCGGGTCCAGCCAATGGCAGGTGGAAACGGCAGATCTGCTGCGCGCGCGCGGCGTGCGCAAGGTCGGCCCGTATATGGTGCCGCGCACGATGTGCTCTGCGGTGTCTGCCTCGCTGGCCACTGCATTCAAGATCCGTGGCCTGAGCTACTCGTTGTCGGCCGCCTGCGCGACCTCGGCGCATTGCATCGGCGCGGCCGCCGACCTGATCCGCCACGGCGCGCAGGATGTGATGTTCGCCGGTGCCGGCGAAGAACTGCACTGGACCATGAGCGTGATGTTCGACGCGATGGGCGCGCTGTCCACCGGCTTCAATGACCGCCCGGCGGTAGCCTCGCGCCCGTATGACGCGCAGCGCGATGGGTTCGTGATCGGCAGCGGCGGCGGCATGCTGGTGCTGGAGGAGTACGACCATGCCATCGCGCGCGGCGCGCGCATCCATGCCGAGTTGCTAGGTTACGGCGTGACATCCGATGGCGCGGACATGGTCGCGCCCAGTGGCGAAGGCGCGGTGCGCTGCATGCGCATGGCCATGCAGGGTCTGGATCGCCCGATCGATTACCTCAACACCCACGGCACCTCCACGCCGCTGGGCGATGTCACCGAACTGGGCGCAGTGCGCGAGGTATTCGGCGACACCGTGCCGCCGCTGTCCTCGACCAAGGCGCTGTCGGGCCATTCGCTGGGATCGGCCAGCGTGCACGAGGCGATCTTCTGCCTGCTGATGCTGCGCGACGGCTTCATGGCCGGCTCGGCGCATATCGACGAACTCGACCCGCGCGCCGAAGGCTTCCCCATCCTGCGACAGACGCAGCAAGCGAACTTGAACACGGTGATGTCCAACAGCTTCGGCTTCGGCGGCACCAACGGCACGTTGGTGTTCGGGCGGGTGTGATGGCTGCATGCGAACGCGTGTGATCGCGTTGTGCTGCGCGCAGCCCCGGATGCGACCCGTGTCGGCGCCACGCAAGAGATCGCCCGAATTCCACCATTGAACGACGGGCGGTGCAGGTTCAAACAACTGCGATGCGACAGAACAGCGTTGCCAGCCCCATACTGACGACACAAGGACGTGTGAGCAGCGAGATGCAATCACTCTTTACCGCCCTGCGCCAGGGCGCAGGAACGGTGCCTCATTCGTCCTGCAAGCGGTCACAATCCTCCATCGAGGTCCCAGTGCTGGCAGGCTGGCTATTCCCCTCCCTGCCGGCTCTCTGCTCTTCCGCGCGCTGCCTGCTGCGGCACGCCGTCCGAGCCTGATCGCGCTTGAACTGCAAGCTCCTGGCCGCATCGATCTCGGCCCGCTCGCGGTTGGTCCGTTCGGTGTTTGCGCGTGTCTCCTGCTTGACGCGTCTTGCGATGGAAGGGGCGCTGGTTGGCGGCACGCCCTCCCCGGGCGCAAGCACTTCCAGGTCCGGCGCGCTCTCCGGTGCATGGTCACGCCACAGCGCGCGTTCGCTCTCCACGGTCCATTCGCGGCCGCGGTAATGCGCGTCCCAATAGGGATCCAGCGAAAACGCGATCTTCGGGACCACGCGCGCAAGATCGCCGCGCTCCAGCGTGATCGCTTGCGCAGGCATCCAGCCGCGCGCATCGGGCGCACGCACATCGCACCATCTGCCGTTCTTCAGGCACCCGTAAACGCTGAGCGTGTTGCCGGCGCTGACTTCGCCCACGCGCCGGTATTCCTCGCCGGGGCCTGCGCGCAGGCCGGCCAGGCGACTGGCGTGACCGGTGTGCTGCGCAGCGGCCGGTACCGCCGCTGCAATCAACAGCCCCAAACTCCAAGACAAGCGTCGCTGCATTGCACTCTCCTTGATGTGCTTACCCATTCGCGCATCGGTCACCGGCGTGACCATGCCGCTGCGCTTGCAAGGCAGCTCACCTCACCGCAGTGCGCACACATGCGATGGGGAGTGCAGCGCCTGCCAGCGACGGCAGCTGCTCTGCAGATGGGCTCAGCCCGCCATGCCGTTATGCCGCAACAGCGCATCGATGGTCGGCGCGCGGCCGCGGAAGGCTCGGAAGTTGTCTGCGGCGCTACGGCTGCCGCCCCGCGACAGCACCTCGGCGCGGAAACGGGCACCGGTCTCGGCCACCTGCTCGGGCGCCTCTTCGAACGCGGCGTAGGCATCGGCACTGAGCACTTCGGCCCATTTGTAGCTGTAGTAACCGGCCGCGTAGCCGCCGGCGAAGATGTGGCTGAACTGATGCGGGAAGCGATTCCATGCCGGCGGGCGATTGACCGCCACCTCGTCGCGCACGCGCTCGATCAGCTGCAGCACGCTGTCCTGCATCGGGTCGAAGCGGCTGTGCAGTTGCATGTCGAACAACGCAAATTCCAACTGACGCACGGTGAACATGCCGCTCTGGAAATTGCGCGCAGCCAGCAGACGGTCGAACAGGTTGCGCGGCAACGGCTCGCCGGTCTGCACATGCGCGGTCATCGCCTGCACGCGCTCCCATTCCCAGCAGAAGTTCTCCATGAACTGGCTGGGCAGCTCCACCGCGTCCCACTCCACGCCGTTGATGCCGGCCACGCCCAGCTCGCCGATACGGGTGAGCAACTGGTGCAGGCCGTGGCCCATTTCATGGAACAGCGTGGTGACTTCGCCATGCCGGAACGTGGCCGGTGCATCGCCGTTGCCGCGGCCGAAATTGCACACCAGATACACCAGCGGCGTCTGCACGCCGCTAGCGGTGTCGCGGCGATTGCGGCAGTCGTCCATCCAGGCACCGCCGCGCTTGCCTTCGCGCGCGTACAAATCGAGATAGAACTGGCCCACCAGCGCGCCTTGCGCATCTTCCAGACGATAGAAGCGCACATCCGGATGCCACACCGGCGCGCTGTCCGGCTTGACCGTAAGCCCGTACAGGCTGTGGATCACCTCGAACAGGCCGGCCAGCACCTTGGGCTCGGTGAAGTATTGCTTCACTTCCTGCTCGGAGAAGCTGTAGCGCGCCTGCTTGAGCTTTTCGCTGGCGTAGGCCAGGTCCCAGGCCTGCAGTTCGTCCAGGCCCAGTTCGTCGCGGGCGAAGGCTTCCAGTTCGGCGCGATCGCGTTGCGCGTATGGCTTGGCACGCACCGCCAAGTCGCGCAGGAATCCCATCACTTCATCCGGGCTCTGCGCCATCTTGGTGGCGATGGAATAGTCCGCGTAGCTGGCAAAACCGAGCAGCTGCGCCAGCTCGGCGCGCAGCGCAAGAATACGGTCGATGTTGGCGCTGTTGTCCAGCGCCGCATCGCCGAATTCGGACGCGCGCTCGGCGTTGGCGCGATACAGCAGCGCGCGCAGTTCGCGGCTGTCGGCATCGGTCTGCACCGGCAGGTAGCACGGCATCTGCAGGGTGAACTTCCAGCCTGGTACGCCATCCTTTTCTGCAGCGGCGCGCGCGGCGGCGATCACTTCGGCCGGCAGACCCGACAGCTGGGTGTCGTCTTCGGTCACATACGACCAGGCATCGGTGGCATCGAGCACGTTCTGCGAGAACTTCGCCGCCAGTGCCGACAATTCTTCCTGGATCTGCGCAAAGCGCGCCTTGGCGGCGTCGTCCAGTTCGGCACCGCCGAGCCGGAAATCGCGCAGCGCGTTGTCCAGCACCTTGCGCCGGGCGTCATCGTAGTGGGAGACCTCCGGCGACTGCGCCAGCGCCTTGTACTGCGCGTACAGCGCCAGGTTCTGGCCCAGCGCGCTGCCGAAGCGGCTCACCTTGGGCAGGTTGCTGTTGTAGGCCTCGCGCAGCTCGGGGGTGTTCATCACTGCCTGCAGATGGCCCACCTGCCCCCAGGCGCGCCAGAGCCGCTCGGTGGCATCGTCCAGCGGCACCACGAAGCTGCCCCAGCTGACCGGGCTGACCTGTTCGGCGGCCTTCACTGCCGCCTCGGCCTGCGCCAGCAGCTGGTCGATCGCCGGGCTCACATGCTCGGGGCCGATCGCATCGAAGGACGGCAGTCCGGAGAGGTCGAGCAAGGGATTGGTCATGGAGCGCTCCGGCGGTGGACGGGATCAGGGGGAGTGGACGAGCGGCACGCGGGCGCGGGCGCCCTCTGATGCCACGATATGGCGGTCATTCCAGCGCAGCACAAGGCAGCGGCGGCAACGCGCCGCCGTTGACTGCGCTGGCAATGGCCGCGTCGCTGTCGGCGGTGTCGATGGCGCGCGCCACATACCAGGCCGGGTCGTAGTAGCTGTGCGCGTAGCGCTCGCCGGCATCGCACAGGATGGTGACGATGGAGCCCTGGCGGCCTTCCTCGCGCATGCGCTGGGCGGCCTGCAGCACGCCGACGAAGTTGGTGCCGGTGGAACCGCCCACGCGGCGGCCCAGCGTGGCACTGACGTGGCGCATCGCCGCCAGGCTCAGCGCGTCGGGCACTTTCACCATCGCATCCACGCAGGTGGCGATGAAGCTGGACTCCACCCGCGGCCGGCCAATGCCTTCGATGCGCGAGCCACCGGTGATGTCCAGCTCCTTGGGGCACTGCCCGTCCACCGCGCGGCAGTAGCCGTCGAAGAACACCGACACTTCCGGGTCGGCGCACAGGATGCGGGTGGCATGGCGCCGGTAGCGCACATAGCGCCCCAGGGTAGCACTGGTGCCGCCGGTGCCCGGGCTGCAGACGATCCATTCGGGAATCGGGTGCGGCTCTTCGGCCAACTGCTTGAAGATCGATTCGGCGATGTTGTTGTTGGCGCGCCAGTCGGTGGCGCGCTCGGCGTAGGTGAACTGGTCCATGAAGTGCCCGCCGGTCTCGCGTGCGAGCTGGTGCGAGGCGCTGTCCAGGTCGCAGGCGCGCTCCACCAGGTGGCAGCGCCCGCCCTGGAATTCGATCGCGGCGATCTTTTCCGGCGAGGTGGAGGCCGGCATCACCGCGATGAAGGGCACCCCCAGCAGGCGCGCGAAATACGCCTCCGACACCGCGGTGGAACCGCTGGAGGCCTCGATCACCGGACGGCCTTCGCGTAGCCAGCCATTGGTCAGCGCGTACAGGAACAGCGAGCGCGCCAGCCGGTGCTTGAGGCTGCCGGTGGGGTGGCTGGACTCGTCCTTGAAGTACAGGTCGATGCCCGGATAGCCCGGCAGGTCCATGGGAATCAGATGGGTATCGGCCGAACGATTGAAATCGGCCTCGATCTTCTGGATGGCGGCGGCCACCCACTGGCGCTGCGACATGGCAGGACTGTGCGACGAAGGAGGCGCCAATTCTACCGCCGCCGGGCGCATACCCGCGGCGGGCGGTCATCGGGCGGACAGTCGGGAGCCGATGGTATGCTGGCTGCACCTGTTTCCGCCAAGAGCGCCCGTGCTGCATTGCCTGCTCCGCCTGCTGCTGTGCCTGTGCCTGGTCGCCAACACGGCTACCGGCGCGTGGGCGTCGGTGGGCATGGCCATGCCGGAAATGGCCATGCCGCAGCCGACTGCGGGGATGGCCGCGCATGCGGCGGGGCACGCGACAGGCACCGAGGCCATGCCCTGTCATGAGGACATGGCGCCGCCGGCACCGACCCAGCCGGACGATACCTCCAGCCACGCGCACGCAGCCGACTGCTGCAAGCTGGGCAGCTGCGACTGCCTGCAGCACTGCAGCCTGGCCTTGCCGACCCTGCTGGCGATCCCTGCCGGCCTGCCCGGTCGCCCGGCACTGCCGGCAATTCCGGGCGACGGACGCGGCAGCCCGCTGCCCGAACAGCCGGTTCGACCTCCCATCGGCTGAGCGCAGCCGACACCACGGCGACGCTCGGCGTCGGGTATGTGCAACGGTCGCGGTGATTTCCCGCCCGGCGTGCTCACGCCCGCTCCCCACCTCGTCGATGCCTCCTGCTGTTCCGCGCGGATGTGTTGGCTGTCCTGATCGCGCTTGGCCCTGCATCGATGGATGCGGGATTTCTCAGCGATGCGTTGCGTCTGCCGGCCCGGTGGACGCACCGGAGGTGTCATGTCGTCCGAAACTCCTGTCTTCACCCCAACCGCCAACCACGGAATCAGCCGGCGCCGTTTCGTACAGGGCCTGGCCCTGTGCGGCGTTGCCGCCAGCAGCCTGTGGCGCGGCGATGCCCGTGCTGCCGGCGCGATGGCCACGCCGGTGCTGCGCGGCGGCAACCAGTCGCTGCAGATCGGCCAGCGGCCGGTCAATTTCACCGGGCGCACGCGCCCGGCCATCACCGTCAACCAGAGCCTGCCGGCACCGATCCTGCGCTGGCGCGAGGGCGACACGGTCAGCGTGCGCGTACGCAACGCCCTGCCCGATCAGCCCACCTCGGTGCATTGGCACGGGCTGCTGCTGCCGGCCAACATGGACGGCGTGCCGGGCATGAGCTTCGACGGCATCGCGCCGGGCCAGGAGTACCACTACCGCTTCGCGCTGCGTCAATCCGGCACCTACTGGTACCACAGCCATTCCATGTTCCAGGAGCAGGCGGGCCTGTATGGCGCCATCGTGATCGACCCGCTGGTACCGCCGCCGTATCGCTATGATCGCGAGCATGTGGTGCTGCTGTCGGACTGGACCGACCTGGACCCGGCCGCACTGTTCCGCCGGCTCAAGCAGATGCCCAGCCACGACAACTACGCCCAGCGCACGGTGGGCGACTTCCTGCGCGATGCGCGCGAGGACGGTCTGCGGGCAACGCTGGCCGACCGCGGCATGTGGGGGCGCATGCGCATGACCCCGACCGACCTGTCCGACGTCAACGCCAACACCTACACCTACCTGCTCAACGGCGTGGCGCCAGCGGGCAACTGGACCGGGTTGTTCGCGCCGGGCGAGAAGGTGTTGCTGCGTTTCATCAACGGCTCGTCGATGACCTACTTCGACCTCCGTATTCCCGGCCTGCGCATGACCGTGGTGGCCGCCGATGGCCAATACGTGCACCCGGTCAGTGTGGACGAGCTGCGCATTGCTGCGGCCGAAACCTTCGACGTGCTCGTCGAGCCCACCGGCCAGGATGCCTTTACCCTATTCGCGCAGGACATGGGTCGCACCGGCTTCGCCTGCGGCACGCTCGCGGTACGCCACGGCCTGCAGGCACCGATCCCGGCGCTGGACCCACGCGCGATCCTGACCATGCAGGACATGGGCCATGGCGATGGCATGCAGCACGCTCTTCCGGCAATGCATGGCGCACCCGGCATGCAGGCCGCGCACGGGATGCACACCATGCACTCGCATGATCACGCCCAGGCGCACGACACCGCACCGCGCCACGCCGCCAGCGAAGACGGCAACCCGCTGATCGACATGCGCAGCAATGCCACCGCACCGCGTCTGGACGACCCGGGTATCGGCCTGCGCGACAACGGTCGCCGCGTGCTGCGCTACGGCGATCTGCACAGCCTGTTCGAGGACCCGGATGGCCGCGAACCCGGGCGTGAGATCGAACTGCATCTGACCGGGCATATGGAAAAATTCGCCTGGTCGTTCGACGGCGTGGCGTTCGCCTCGGCCGAGCCCTTGCGGCTGCGCTACGGTGAGCGGCTACGCATCGTGCTGGTCAACGACACCATGATGCAGCACCCCATCCACCTGCACGGCATGTGGAGCGACCTGGAAGATGCCGATGGCAATTTCCAGGTGCGCAAGCACACCATCGACATGCCGCCGGGCACGCGCCGCAGCTATCGCGTCCGCGCCGATGCACTGGGCCGCTGGGCCTATCACTGCCATCTGCTGTACCACATGGAAGCGGGCATGATGCGCGAAGTGCGGGTGGAG
Organism: Xanthomonas codiaei; assembly: GCF_002939785.1. Classification (GTDB taxonomy): domain Bacteria; phylum Pseudomonadota; class Gammaproteobacteria; order Xanthomonadales; family Xanthomonadaceae; genus Xanthomonas; species Xanthomonas codiaei. The sequence goes on along the minus strand of NZ_MDEC01000011.1, from coordinate 54,698 downwards.
GCATGAACGTGCGCGCGCTACGCCCGCTGGTGCTGGGCACCTGGTTGTTCAGCGCAACGCTGGCCGCGCAGGACCACACGCATCATGCGATGAACGCCGCTGCGCATGGCGAGCCTGCAGCAGCGCTGCAGACCGACGGCACGGCAGGCGCGCCTGCAGCACAAGACTCGCAGGCAGCGACGGCTGCTGCGTTACCCTCCTCACAGGCAACCATGCCTGCGATGACGCCTGTGCATGGCCAGCATCCTGGTGGAACGCAGGCGGTGCCGGAGACCTCGGGCAGTCCTGCGAACGATGCTGCTGCGCCTGCGGCGGCGCCGCCAGCGACGGGGCCTGCACAACCCCGGCATCAGCACAGTCAGCCGATAGACCAGAACGCTGTAGCGCCGATGGATCATTCGCAGATGTCGCATGCCGGCATGGACCATGGCGCCATGCATCACGCCGGGATGGACCACGGTGCGATGGAGGCGATGGGCCACGATTCCGCCGACCAGGCCGCTGTGAATCCGCAGGCACTGGAGCACGGCGCGGCGACACAGGGCTCGATGAAGAGCGAGGTGCATCACGAGGTGACGGATCACCGCGCAACGCAGCCTGCTCCGATGACCCGCCACGCGATGCAGCATGGATCGAGCACGCATGACGGCATGCAGCATCATTCGATGGACCATCGTGCACACGCCGCACCCACGCCTGTATCGCCGGTTGGCATGGTGCTGCCACGCGAACCGATTCCAGCACCGACCGCCGAAGAGATCGCCGCGGCCTTTGCGCCACTGCAGGCACACACGATGCACGGCGCAGGCATCAACCACTACGTCCTGCTCGATCGCCTGGAAGCGGTCGATACAGATCGCGGCACCGGCCAGGACTGGGAGGCGCGTGCCTGGATCGGCGGCGACATCGACCGCCTGTGGCTGCGCAGCGAGGGCGAGCGGGACAGCGGCCGCACCCGATCCGCGTCGCTGGAGGCCTTCTACGGCCACGCCATCTCGCCGTGGTGGGACCTGCTGGTCGGCGCACGCCAGGACCTTGCCCCGGGTGATCGCCGCAGCTGGGCCGCCGTCGGCCTACAGGGCCTGGCGCCCTACAAGTTCGAAACCGAAGCCACGCTGTACCTGGGCAGCGCCGGCCGCGTCGCGCTGCGCCTGGAAGGCGAGTACGACATTCTGCTCACCAATCGGTTGATCCTGCAGCCGCGCGTGGAAGCGGACATCGCCCTCACCGACGATGATCGCCGTGACATCTCCAGCGGTCTGGAACAGGTGGAAGCCGGCCTGCGACTGAGGTACGAGTTTACCCGCCGCTTCGCGCCTTACATCGGCTGGGTGCATAACCGCAGCTTCGGCGATGCCGCCAGACGCGCCGCGCTGGAAGGCGAGCGCCCACGCGAGGGCCAGTTGGTTGCCGGCATCCGTCTCTGGTTCTGACCCGCGATGCACGGCTGCGTCATCGCGGTGGCACCACGCTGCCTCACGCTCGTTTGTGCAGGCAGGGGTGGGCCGCAATCGTTCCAGCGAACTGGCAATCTGCCGTGCAACCGCATGTCCGGCACGCCGCACATCCACACACGCCATGGCGCACCGCAGACATGGCGCCCACCCGCACCCCGCTAAACTCCCCGTCCTGCGCGCATGCCCGCGCACCCGTTCCACCTGAGGAGACCATCATGCCTTTGAGCGACCTGCAACAGGTACCCGGCGCCGGCGCCGCCCCCGCCGACACGCGTGGCTTCGTGTTCAACCACACCATGCTGCGCGTCAAGGACGCCCAGCGTTCGCTGGATTTCTACACCCGCGTGCTCGGCTTCCGCCTGCTCGATGCCCGCCACTTCGCCGATGCGAAATTCAGCCTGTATTTTCTGGCCCTGGTGCCCGACACCACCGCCATTCCCGATCAGGACGACCAGCGGCGGTTGTGGATGGCCGGCATTCCCGGCGTGCTGGAGCTCACCCACAACCACGGCACCGAAACCCAGGACGGGCCGGTCTATCACGACGGCAACAGCGACCCGCGCGGCTTCGGTCATATCTGCGTCTCGGTGCCGGACATCCACGCCGCCTGCGCACGCTTCGACCGCCTGGAGGTGCCCTATCAGAAGCGCCTGGAAGATGGCCGCATGAAGCACCTGGCCTTCATCAAGGACCCGGACGGCTATTGGGTGGAGATCATTTCCAATACCCCGCTGACGTAATCACGCAAGCCACACCCGCCAACCCTCACCGTGCAGCGGGCAGGCAATTCAACCGCCGCAGCGCCGCGCTGAAAACCTCGCGCGGCCCTGACAGGATGCCACTCGCCCGACCGGCGCCCCGGTTGCGCGATGCCTGGCGCGACGACTGGACACCACGCCGCGCTGGAGTAGACTTTCGCCGCCCTCCGCAATGGATGCACCCGCATGCTCGTCAGGAAGATTCCACTGATCCTTGCGCTAGCAACGATCGCCGCCTGCAAGCCGGCGCCACCGGATCCCGCTGCTTCAAAGGCGACTCCCCCCGCGGCCAGTACTGCCGCACGACCTTCAGACAAGGATGCCTCTCCCATGCAGGACGCGACCCAGGGTTCAACCCAACAGCTGCAGCCGCCCCGCCCGGACAGCGTGCTGTACTTCATCAGCAACGTCGATGGCGACGGCGCAACCTCCTACGAAGTCGCCAATGGCAGCTGGATCAATTACTGGTACGGCTTTCAATTCGAACTCGGCGGTACGCGTTATTACACCGGCTTCGCCTGGGAAACGCCCGAGCTTTATGGCGCCGAGCGCGAGAATCATTACCCCGCGCCAGGCACCAAGGTGACCTTGGCCCACGCCACCTTCGTGACCAGCGAACCGGGAAGCAAGACGCCCTGGAAGCTGCTTGGGGCAGAACCCTACATTGGCGAGTTCGGCGGTATGGAACAGGCCAACACGGTCGACACGACGCGTAAACCACAGACCTTCGTCACCGACGATAGCCGGTTAGTGCTGGCCGTGCCGACCTGGAGCCTGCAGTCGGGCGTACGGATCCTTTCCTACGACGCACTCGTGTTCAACCCGAAGGAAACCGAGGACGTCAACGACACGCATTGGACCTACATCGGCAATATCCCGGCCGGTGAAGACAATGGCGCCAGTTGTGGCGAGGACGCGCCCGGCAAGATCCCCTGCATCAAGAACACCAGCACGCTTGAGTTTGTTCCGCAGGCCGGCCTGCCCGCGTTGCGGGTAACGGTTTCGGCCATCCCGCCGACGAACGGGGGTGACGAAACCGTTGTATACCGTTACGATGCGGCCCAGAAATCGTATTTGCCGACCCCTTAATACAGAGCCAAAGGAATTGGTTCGGGCGGCGTACCGCTGCAGCCACGTGGCTGCAGCACTCAATCAAGGACCTTGAGCGATGCCGACGAATTACTCACGAGCCCAAGTGCTCGACATCATCGAACGCGAAGCGGCCGAGCGGAATATCCCGCGTGACGACTTCCTGCGTTTTGCCCACGTAGAGACCGGCGGCGCCTTCGACGAGTTGGCCAGCCGCGGAGCCGGTGGTGCAAAGGGGCTATTTCAGTTCACGCCTCCGACCGCCGCACAATACGGTATCGCCGGACGCGAGTTGGATGCGGTGGCCAACACCGATGCAGCCGCGCGGCTGTATCTGGATAACCGGACGAGCCTGGTTGACCGGCACGAACGCGATGGCCGGCCCTACCTGTCGGGCAAACCTGCGCCTGATGGCCTGGACATGTATCTGGCGCATCAGCAGGGCGCCGGTGGTTACCGCTCTCTCCAGACCGCAATCGCCACGGGATCTTTTGGCCTCGAAAGCACGCGCGCCAACATCCTCAACAATGTGGGCGAAAAAGAACTGAAGTCCCTGACGGGTGTCGATTCGGCAACGTTCCGGCGCATGTCCGATAAGGACATGGCGCAGACGTTCGTGCAGTACTGGGATACGAAGATGGACCGTATCCGTATTCCTGAAAAAGGAATCGAGCCCGTCTCGGACAGACAGCAGTCAGCGCCGCAACCTGCGCCAACGCAGTCCGCACCTGCCCAGCCGGAAAAAGCCGCAGCACACGGCATTGCGCTCCACGCCGCCTACGACTTGACCCATAAGTACGATCACGTCAAATACGGTCTGGGCGCAAAAGACCCTGACCAAGGCAGAGTCGATTGTTCTGGCTGGGTGGTCGAGATGCAGAACGCGACCATGGACGAGATCAACAAGGGCGCCGGCAAGGCCATTTTCAGCAAGAACGAAAAGTTCAGCCCTGGTTTCGACAGTGCCTCCGAACTGCTGCGCAAGGCCGAACAACGCTCGGGCGTGCTGATCGAAGGCAAGAATGTCACTGCCCAGAACCTCAAAGAAGGCATGATCATCGGCGAGGACAATGGCCCGCAGAGTTGGGACAAAGGACGCTACAAGGGTATCGACCATATCACCATGGTGGTACGCGATCCCAAGGATGGCGAACTCAAGATCAGCCAGTCGCGCGGCGGTGAGGGGGTCGAGCTCAGCTCGCTGGATGCCTACCTTGAGCGCAAGCATGCCAGGGGCGTGAAGCTCTATGCCAGCGACCCGCTTTCCGAGGCGCGCGAGTTGCTGCAGGACCGCAGTCAGAGCAGGCAGCAGTCTCACGACGGCAACGCGCAAAAGCCCGTGCATGCGCAGGCGACGGCAGAGGCCTCCGGGGTGCTACGCGAAAAAGCGCATGGCGCAGAGGTCCAGAAACTGCAGCAGACCTTGCAGCAGCTGGGCTACAAAGACGCCAATGGCAACGAACTCAAGGCCGACAGTGCCTATGGTCAGCGGACAGGTGAAGCGGTCAAGGCATTCCAGCGCGCGCACGGACTGCAGGATGACGGCGTAGTGGGCAGCGATACGCTCAAGGCCTTGAAGCAGGCCGAGAAGACGCCCCTGCTGTCGGAAAAGACCAACCCCGACAATCTGCTGTACAACCAGGCCGTGAGCAAGCTGGAACAGCTGGGTCCGACTGCATTCGCCAACCGTCGGGCACTGGAGAATGCAGCGGGTTCATTGGCGTTCGAAGCCAAGGTCGGCGGTCTGCAGCGCATCGATGCGGTGATGCAGAGCAAGGACGGCACCGGATTGTTCGCGGTACAGGGTCAGCCAAGCGACCCCGCGCACCAGCGGATCTATACGGACAAGGCATCGGCTGCAGAACGCCCGTTGGAGCAAAGCAGCAATGCCGTCCGGCAGGATGCGCAGTCGCAAACGCACACACAGGTCCAGGATCAGCAAGAGCAACAACGCAGCCAGGCACGCAGCATCGCCTGATACATCCGCAGACCAAAACAGACGGGCACCGATCGATGGATCGATCGGTGCCCGTTTTGGTTTAAGAGCAGCTAGCAAAACGACTGCGCTCACCGCCAGGCGGGCGCGGTCGGTGCTCGGTGCGACATGTACCACGCGTACACTGCGGTTCCTCCGCGCCGTCCGCACCCACCTGACGAGCGCTCGCTACGTTTTGCTAGCCGCTCCAAGCATGCGCGGGGAGCGAGAGTTTTCAGTTCGCCACAGGAATCGGATGTCTGTCGTTGACCGATCCGGCGCTCAATTGGAGGCCGCAACAGCCTCCCTGTCCGGGAACCATTGCGGCAAGCGTTCGGCGAATTTCGCTGCACATTCGTCGCTATAGGCTTGTGCGGCTTCTTTGACCAGCGCGTAGTCGTTCGCTTCCCACTCTTCCAGCGAGGCAGTGCGCGGTGTCGGCGCGCAATCCAGCGAGACCGGGTTTGCCTTGCGCTTCAGAAAGCCACTGCGCTCGCCGCCGATCGTCGTTGCATAGCGCAGTTCGTAAGGCGACTTGGCGTCGGCCAGGCTCTGGTACACCAGCAGCCAATCTGAAATCAGCACATGCAGCGGAAACGGATCCACCGGAAGCGCTGTTGGATGCCCGGTAAAGTAGGTTTTCAGGTATGCGTTGACTGCATCGCGCTGCAATTGATAACCAGGATTGCCCACGCCTTCCATCTTCTCGCCTTTCAACTGCCCTTTGTTGAAGGTCGACACAGCGATGCCGCGAGCGAACAAGCTGGTCGCGATCTGCAATCCTACGACCGCTCCGGTATGCCCGCGACGTACCACGCGCAGCATTTCATCGCCATTGGGCAGACCGTTGGAACCCACACGCATGACGGCATGCAACGGCAACCGTAACGCCCAATCTGCCGACGGTGCAATGACGGCGCCTGCATCGGCGTGCGCCTGTGAGGATGGCTGCCCTTCTGCTGCAGCAAGCGAAACCGTCCCCGCCTCGGCCGCCGCCGCATAGGCGGTTGCCGTGGAAAAATCTCCGCCCGCAAACGCAGGCACCACCGCAGTGGCCTCTGCGCTACGCGTCGGCGTGCAGAACGTGCTGGCGGCGCGCATCTGCGCTTCATGGAAGCCGATCCCGTTGATCTGATGCACCACCGCATCCTTGCCGTACTGCTCCACCAGCTTGGCGATCAGTGCATCGGAAGGCGACTGCTGCGCACAGACCTTGGCCGCAGCGATGCGCGACCAGGCAAATTGCAGTGCGGGGTCCCAACCCATCGCATCCTCGCCCACGAAGCCGTGGTCGTAGTGATACGCATAGATGGCAGGATCGATCTCCTGCAGCGTCATTCCACCCTGGCCGGCATAGCCCGGTGGCACGTCCTGTGCAACAACAAGCCCGGGCAGTGCCAACAGCACCGCCGCGATATACGTCTTCATGTGTTCCCGTCCATATGGATGATGGCGATGCGCTGCATGTCCCCCATGCAGCGCATCGACGCGATGGTCATCAACTGCGCAGTGCCGTCATCGGCTGGGTAATGGCACACCACCCGGCAGATCGGCCTGCCGGGATAGTGTGCGCGAGGACATCGGCGATCGCAGTCGGGACGGACCCGACGCGTATGTGGGGACCTCCCTTGCCTGACCTCAAGAATCAGGCATGCAGGATCCCTCCGGCACCGGGCTGCCAGCAGCGCGGCGTGCGCAACGCAGCCAGGATGCGGACCAGTTCGCGATAACTGCCGGCCAGTTGGGCAAACAGACCGGCGTCGCTGCAGCGTGTATCGGCCACCTCGGAATACGCACCGCGTCCCAGATCGATGAAGTAGTCCACGCTGAGGCGACGGCGCTGCGCGACACCGGGAAACAGGCCGGCGATCAGCAGACACCCGTCACCGACATCACGCAGGAGATCAGCACGCAGGCTGCCCACCTGCTCCTGCGCATGCAGCCAGGCCAGCGCCTGGGTACGCGAGAGCAGATGCGCATCGCGCTGGAAGCGCAGCAACACGAAGACCAGATAGTGTTCGCGCGATTCGTCCAGCGGACGTGCAGTCCGCTCGCCTGCCTCGCGCACCAACGCCTGCCACAGCTCGGCCGGCGCCCCCTGTTTGAAAGACTCGTGCATACGTCCTCCTGCGTGGTGGTGACCCTCGCAGAAAGCGTATGCATAAGCTGGGCCAAACTGCTGGCAGCCTATGGGCCGGTCTGCTAACGCGACGCAATTCGCTGCCAGGCGGGTAGCGGCCTTTCGCCAAGACCCATGCACTGCGCGACGAAAATCCGGTGCACTTGCGCGGCACCCTTGGCGCGGTGCCACGCCGTTGAGCCTGGACCTCGACGATGCCTCAAGCCAGGCAAGACACTCGCCACGCCCCGTTCGCTGGCTACAACGCGCGCGCGCTCAGGCATTGGCCGGCGGGATGCTCCCGCTGCCCGATCCGCTGGCATATCGGGCAATGCCCCCTGGCTCCACCGCCGCACGACGGTTCGGCGCCCGACCGCCGCATGCTTCGCCATGTGTGCGGTCGATCCCTGGCTGCGCTCTCGGGGCACCTTGCTATTCCACCGTCACCGACTTGGCCAGGTTACGCGGCTTGTCCACGTCGGTGCCGCGTGCCAGGGCGGTGTGGTAGGCCAGCAGCTGCACCGGGATGGTGTGGATCACCGGCGACAGCACGCCGGCATGGCGTGGCGTACGGATCACGTGTACGCCTTCGGACTCGCTGAAGTGGCTGTCCTGGTCGGCGAAGACGAACAATTCGCCGCCGCGCGCGCGCACTTCCTGCATGTTGGATTTGACCTTCTCCAGCAAGCGGTCGTTCGGTGCGATCACCACTACCGGCATGGCCGCATCCACCAGCGCCAGCGGGCCGTGCTTCAACTCGCCGGCTGGATACGCCTCGGCGTGGATGTAGGAGATTTCCTTGAGCTTGAGCGCGCCTTCCAGGGCGATCGGGTAATGCAGGCCACGCCCCAGGAACAAGGCGTTCTCCTTCGGCGAGAACCGCTCGGCCCAGGCCATGATTTGCGGCTCCAGGTTCAAGGCGTGCTGCACGCTGCCGGGCAAAAAGCGCAGCTGTTCCAGATAGTCGGCTTCTTCTGCGTCGCTGACGCGCCCGTGCAACTTGCCCAGCACCACGGTCAGCTGGAACAGCACCGCCAGCTGCGTGGTGAAGGCCTTGGTCGATGCCACGCCGATCTCGGCACCGGCGCGCGTGTAGCACACCAGCTCGCTGGCACGCGGGATGGCGCTCTCGGGCACGTTGCAGATCGATAGCGTGTGCAGATGCCCCAGCGATTTGGCGTACTTCAGCGCTTCCATCGTGTCCAGCGTTTCGCCGGACTGGGAGATCGTCACGATCAGGTGCTTGGGATTGGCATGGGCGGCGCGGTAGCGGTATTCGCTGGCGATCTCCACGTTGCACGGCAGCCCGGCGATGGCTTCGATCCAGTAGCGCGCGGTCATGCCGGCGTAGTAACTGGTGCCGCAAGCCAGGATCTGCACGCCTTCGATGTCGCGCAACACCGCTTCTGCATCGGCACCGAACAGCGAGGCCGGGAAGCCCTTGGCATCGATCGCCGCCTCGATGGTATCGGCCAGCGCGCGCGGCTGTTCGTGGATTTCCTTCTGCATGAAGTGGCGGAACGGGCCCAGTTCCAGCGAGGCCAGCGACACGTCCGACAGATGCAGCGGGCGCTCGACCGCTGCATTGTCGCCATCGAAGATGCGCACGCCATCGCGGCGCAGCTCGGCGGTGTCGCCCTCTTCCAGGAAGATCACCTGGCGGGTAGCCTGCACGATGGCCGAGACATCGGAAGCGACGAAGGTCTCGCCCTCGCCCACGCCGATCAGCAGCGGGCAACCCATGCGCGCGCAGACGAAGCGTTCCGGCTCGGCCTGGCTCATCACCGCCAGCGCGTAGGCGCCGGTCAGTTCCTTGACCGTGCGCTGCAGCGCGCCGAGCAGATCGCCGGCGTCGGCCAGATGGTGATGGATCAGGTGCGCGATGACTTCGGTGTCGGTCTGCGACTCGAAGGCATAGCCGAGCGCGCGCAGCTTCTCGCGCTGTTCTTCGTGGTTTTCGATGATGCCGTTGTGCACCAGTGCGATGCCATCACTGATGTGCGGGTGCGCATTGGCTTCGGTCACGCCGCCATGCGTGGCCCAGCGGGTATGGCCGATGCCCAGCGTGGCGCCGAAGCGTTCGGCCTGTGCGGCCTGGGCCATTTCAGCCACCCGCCCGGTACGACGCACCCGGCGCACCTGGTCGCCATCGAGCACCGCAATGCCGGAAGAGTCGTAGCCGCGATATTCCAGCCGCTTGAGTCCTTCGATCAGGACCGGGACCACGTCGCGCCCGGCGATCGCGCCGACAATGCCGCACATAGGGACAACTCATTAGGAAAGAAGAGCGGCATTTTAGCGTGTCCGCTGTTGTCCACTGCATGACCGCGGCCGGACAGCGTGTCCGCCCGGGTGTCCGCGGACACTGCGGACACTCCCGGATTCGCCACAAATTCCAGTCATTTCAGTTGCTTGCAAGTTGGCACGGCGCCTGCTTTGTCACCGTGACGCCACCGAGCACGCCCGCCATGATTCGTGACACCTCCGCCCAGGACCAGCTCATCCGCACGCCCGCTCACACCGCACCATGGCGTCGCTGGCTGTGGCCCGGCGTCGGTGCGGTGGCCGTACTGGCCGGCATCGGCTGGGCGATCACTGCGTGGAGCGCCGGCAGCCGGTCGTTCGATGCCAGCCGGGTGCGCATTGCCACCGTCACCCAGGGCGACCTGGTCCGCGACATCGCCGCCGATGGCCGGGTGATCGCCGCCAACAGCCCGGTGCTGTACGCCATCTCCGCCGGCACGGTGACGCTGAGCGTTGTGGCCGGCGACGTGGTCAAGCAGGGCCAGGAACTGGCGCGCGTCGACAGCCCGGAACTGCGCAGCAAGCTGGCACAGGAGCAGGCCACCCTGGCCGGCCTGGAAGCCGAATCCAGCCGCGCTGCCCTGGATGCCACCCTGGCGCGCGCCAACGCCAGCAAGCTCACCGACCAGGCCAAGATCGACCGGCAGGCCGCCGTGCGCGACCTGGAGCGTTACCAGCGTGGCTTCGATGGTGGTGCGGTGCCGCAGGTGGAACTGGCCAAGGCCCAGGACACCTTGAAGAAGACCGATATCGACCTGCAGCACGCCCAGCGCGATGCTGCGTTGAAGAGCCAGGGCGCGGATCTGGATTCGCGCAACAAGCGCCTGCTGGCCGATCGCCAGCGCGCGGTGGTGGCCGAAGTGCAGCGCCAGGTGGACGCGCTCACGCTGCTGGCGCCGTTCGATGGCCAGGTCGGCCAGGTGCAGGCGGTGCAGCACACCCAGGTGGCGGCCAATGCCCCGATCCTGGGCGTGGTGGATCTGTCCAAGTTCGAGGTCGAGATCAAGGTGCCGGAAAGCTTCGCGCGCGACCTGGCCATCGGCATGCCGGCCCAGCTCACCAGCGGCAGCGGCGAACCATTTACCGGCGCCATCTCGGCAGTGTCGCCGGAGGTGGTCAATGGCGAAGTCACCGCACGCATCCGCTTCACCGACAAGCAACCGCCCGGCCTGCGCCAGAGCCAGCGCATGAGCGCGCGCGTGCTGATGGATACGCGCCGCAATGTGCTCAAGGTCGAGCGCGGGCCCTTCGTCGAGCAGTCCGGCGGCAGCTATGCCTACGTGATGGACGGCAACACCGCAGCGCGCCGCCCGGTCAAGCTCGGTGTCAGTAGCCTCGGCGAAGTGCAGGTGCTGTCCGGCCTGCAGGCAGGCGACCGCGTGGTGGTGTCCGGCGCAGACAACTTTGGCGACGCACCGCGCGTCACCGTCCACTAATCCTGTTCACATCTCATTTTTCGCAAAGGAATCGGCAATGCTCAAGATGCAAGCGGTCTCCAAGGTCTTCCGCACCGAACAGGTGGAAACCCACGCGCTGCGGTCGCTGGACCTACACGTGCGCGAAGGCGAGTTCGTCGCGGTGACCGGGCCGTCGGGCTCGGGCAAGACCACCTTCCTCAACATCGCCGGACTGCTGGAAACCTTCACCAGCGGGCAGTACCTGCTCGATGGCGAAGACGTCAGCCACCTGTCCGACGACGCGCGTTCGCGGCTGCGCAACCAGAAGATCGGCTTCATCTTCCAGGGCTTCAACCTGATCCCCGACCTCAACCTGTTCGACAACGTCGATGTGCCGCTGCGCTATCGCGGCATGCCAGCCGCCGAGCGCAAGCAGCGCATCGAAGAGGCGCTGACCAAGGTGGGGCTGGGGTCGCGCCTGAAGCATTACCCCACCGAACTGTCCGGCGGCCAGCAGCAGCGCGCGGCCATCGCGCGCGCATTGGCCGGCAGTCCGCGCCTGCTGCTGGCCGACGAACCCACCGGCAACCTCGACTCGCAGATGGCGCGCGGGGTCATGGAGTTGCTGGAGGAGATCAACAGCCAGGGCACCACCATCGTCATGGTCACCCACGACCCGGAACTGGCCGCACGCGCGCAGCGAAACGTGCATATCGTCGATGGCCAGGCCACCGATCTGGAACGCAATCCCAGCCTGATGCGCGCGCCCAGCGCCGCTGCAAGCCTGGCCGACTGAGGAACCTGCCCATGTTCGGCTACTACTTCACTCTCGCGCTGCGCAGTTTCCGCCGCAACAAGGTCCTCACCGCATTGATGGTGCTGGCCATCGCGCTGGGCATCGGCGCCAGCATGACGACGTTGACGGTGCTCTATGTGTTGTCGGGCGATCCGATCCCGCACAAGAGCGACCGGTTGTTCTACGTGCAGGTCGATGCAGAACCGAAGTCCGGCTATCAGCCGGGAGACGAGCCCGATTACCAGTCCACCCGCTTCGACGCCGAAGCGCTGCTGCGTGAGAAGCGCGCCATGCGTCAGGCGATGATGTCAGGCGGAAGTGTCGCGATCGAGCCGCAGCGCAGTGGATTGAGCCCTTTCAAGTTGAACGCTCGTTTCACTTCGGCCGATTTCTTTGCGATGTTCGACGTGCCCTTGCTCTACGGCCAAGCGTGGTCCAGCACAAGCGACGAGCGGCACGAACGTGTCGCGGTGATCAGCAAGTCGCTGAACGAAAAACTGTTCGACGGTGGCAACAGCGTCGGGCGCGAGGTGCGCGTCGACAAGAACACCTTCCGTATCGTCGGCGTCCTGGATACCTGGAAGATCGACCCACGCTTCTACGACATCACCGAAACCTACGGCTCGAACGAACAGCTGTACGTGCCGTTCAGTACGGCGATGGATCTGAAGTTGAGCCACTCCGGTGGGACCAACTGCTACGGCAAGGTCGAAGCTGGCGACTTCAGCGCGCTCAATGCACCCTGCAGCTGGGTGCAGTATTGGGTGGAGCTGGAGAACGCCAAGCAGGCGAGCGACTACAAGGCCTACCTCGAGAACTATTCCGATCAGCAACGTGCCGCCGGGCGCTTTACCCGACCCAACAATGTGCGCCTGCGCAACGTGATGCAGTGGCTGGACCATAACAAGGTGGTTCCCAGCGACGTCCGCCTGCAGCTGTGGCTGGCCATGGGCTTTCTGCTGGTGTGCCTGCTCAACACGGTAGGCCTGTTGCTGGCGAAATTCCTGCGCCGCAGCGGGGAGATCGGCGTGCGGCGTGCGCTTGGAGCATCGCGCGGCGCAATCTTTGCGCAGTGTCTGGTGGAGGCAGGAACCATCGGCCTGGCCGGCGGCATCGGCGGACTTGTGCTGGCGTGGCTGGGGCTGTGGGCCGTGCGTCAGCAACCGGTGGATTACGCCGCGCTGGCGCACCTGGATATCACGATGCTGCTGCTGACGTTCGCCATTGCGATCGCCGCGAGCCTGCTCGCCGGCATTCTGCCGTCCTGGCGCGCCATCCAGGTCGCACCGGCGCTGCAGTTGAAGTCGTCCTGACTCTCCTGCCCGCCGCGCCGCGGCGGGCCACGCTCCCCAAATTCAAGGTCAGCCCATGGACATCCGCCCCATCATCTCCACCTTGCGCCGCCACAAGACTGCGGCCGCATTGATCGTGCTGGAGATCGCACTGGCTTGCGCCATCATCTGCAATTCGCTGTTCCTGATCGGCAATCGCCTGGAGACGCTGCAGACTCCCAGTGGCATCGCCGAAGCGGAGCTGCTCAGCATCCAGCTGGACGGCATCGGTCCGCAGGCCAATGCCGATGCCCGTACCCGGGAGGATCTGGCGGCGCTGCGCGCGGTGCCCGGCGTGCGCAATGCGGTCATCACCAATCAGATTCCCTTCGTCAATTACTCTTCCAATACCTCATTGACACTAACGCCAGAGCAGGAACGCCCCACGCTCAATGCCGCGCAGTATCTGGTCAGCGAAGGCAGCCTGGATACACTCGGAGTGCGGTTGAATGCCGGTCGCGACTTCAGCCCCGAGGAATACATCAGCCAGGAAAAGGCCGATAACGACGATGAAGTCCGCAAGAAGGGCGCGGCGGTCATTCTGACGCAGGGAGCGGCGGACAAGATGTTCCCCGACCACAGTGCGCTCGGCAAGACCATCTACTCCGGCGATGTCCCGTTGCGTATCGTCGGAATCGTGCGCACCCTGGCGCGGCCGAACAATATCAATGGGCTGGCAGCAAAGGACTATGCGATGCTGCTGCCTATCCGTCCACCGTATACCGGTGGGCAATACATGGTACGTGTCACCGATCCTTTGCGTCGGGCGGAAGTGCTGAAGGCGGCAGTAGCGGCCTTGATGAAAGTGGACAACAGCCGGCTGGTGCTCAAGCAAGAGACCTATACCGAAATACGCGACAAGTACTTCCGCAATGATCGCGCCATGATCTGGCTGCTTGGAGCGGTGTGCATCGCCCTGCTGATCGTGACCGCCCTGGGCATCGTCGGCCTGGCGAGTTTCTGGGTGCAGCAACGCACCAAGCAGATCGGCATCCGCCGTGCACTGGGTGCAACGCGCAGCCAGATCCTGCGCTATTTCCAGATCGAGAATTTCCTGCTCGCCTCGGTCGGCATCGTGCTCGGCATGCTGATGGCCTACTCGATCAACGTCTGGCTGATGGCACGCTATGAATTGCCGCGACTGCCGGCGATCTACCTGCCGATCGGTGCGCTGCTGCTATGGATGCTCGGCCAGCTGGCGGTGTTCTGGCCGGCCCGCCGCGCGGCCGCGGTGCCACCGGCCGTTGCCACGCGCAGTGCATGAGGGCCTGCGCCCCTTCCCGTGCCCTGGTGGCCGGGAAGGGGCGGGGTTTGCCACTATCGGCATCTTGCAGCCACCGTTACGGACCGGATATCCACATGGCCACCTTTTTTGCGACACCGGCACTGATCGTCCTGGCAGCCCTGTGTGTGATCCCGGCCAGCCACGCCAAGGCCGCAACACAGGCGCAAGCGGCGACCTCCACGCCTGGCGGCTCGACCCACGACGTCCTCGTCGTCGAGGACACCAGGCTCAACTGGCGCCACAACGATCAGGTTCTTGAGCTCGTCACCACCGGCGATGGCTTGCTGGTCACCCAGGCCAGCACGGCGCTGGACCTGCAGTTGCAGCGCGGTGACCGCGTGCGCACGGCAGGGCGGACCCAGATCACCGCGGTGGCGCACTTGCTGGACGCGCTGCGTGCCGCTGCCGGCAACCCCATCACCGTAGAGGTCCTGCGCGATGGCGTCCAGCTGCGCCTGACATGGACAGCGGCAAGCTATGCGCCCTTGCTGCCGCCCACCACGCCACTGCCGCCCGCGCCACGCTAGCCTGGCCCAGGGGCCGCTGCAGCGGCCCCTGGAGTCCGCCCGCGATGTCGGCTGGCAACGTACCGCCACGCTGGCCGGCGACGCATTGCAGCTCCGCTCTGCACAGTATTCTGTGCCGATCCCCCTTCCGTGCCTTCTTGAGCAACGCGATGCCGCAGATCCTGATCATCGACGACAACACAGCGGTCGCCACCGCGCTGGACGTGCTGTTCTCGCTGCATGACATCGAATCGATGCATGCGTCATCGCCGCAGGCCGGATTGTCGCTACTGGATGCGCAGGCCTTCGATCTGGTGATCCAGGACATGAACTTCACCGCCGACACCACCTCCGGCGAAGAAGGCGAAGCCTTGTTCACCCAGATCCGCCAGCGCCACCCGGACCTGCCGGTCATCCTGCTCACGGCCTGGACGCATCTGGGCAGCGCCGTCGGCCTGGTCAAGGCCGGTGCGGCCGACTACATCGCCAAGCCCTGGGACGACACCAAGCTGTTGACCACGGTCAACAACCTGCTGGAACTGTCCGAGGCACGGCGCGAGCTGCAGCGTCGCCGCGAACGCGAGCATCGCGGCCGCGAGCAACTTACCCAGCGCTACGACCTGCGCGGCGCGGTGTTCGCCGATCCTGCCAGCGAGCGCGCGATTGCGTTGGCCTGCCAGGTGGCACGCTCGGAATTGCCAGTGCTGATCACCGGACCCAACGGCAGCGGCAAGGAGAAGATCGCCGAAATCATCCAGGCCAATTCCGCCGTCAGGCACGGCCCGTTCATCGCGCTCAACTGCGGCGCGCTGCCCGGGGAGTTGATCGAGGCGGAACTGTTTGGCGCCGAGGCCGGTGCCTATACCGGTGCCAACAAGGCGCGCGAAGGCAAGTTCGAAGCCGCCGATGGCGGCACGCTGTTCCTGGACGAGATCGGCAACCTGCCGCTGGCGGGCCAGATGAAACTGCTGCGCGTGCTGGAAACCGGCCGCTACGAGCGGCTGGGTTCCAACCGCGAGCGCCATGCCAAGGTGCGCGTCATCAGCGCCACCAACGCCGATCTGCCAGCGATGATCCGCGACGGCAGCTTTCGCGAGGATCTGTACTACCGCCTCAACACCGTGGAAATCGCCCTGCCCGCACTGGCCGAGCGCCCGGGCGACATCGTTCCCCTGGCCGAGCATTTCCTGGCCGGCGGCAAACCGCTGTCGGCGCAGGCGCGCGATGCGCTGGAGCGGCACGCGTGGCCTGGCAACGTGCGCGAGCTGCGTAATGCGCTGCAACGCGCCGCGCTGCTGGCGCAGGGCGCACGCATCGAAGCTGCGGACCTGAACCTGCCACGCACCGCAGCGCCGCGGCCGTTGGCGCCTGCGGCGGGCGAGCCGGATCGTGCACGCATCGAGCAGGCGCTGGCGCGCGCGCAAGGCGTCATCGCACAGGCCGCGGCCGACCTGGGACTGAGCCGACAGGCGCTGTACCGGCGCATGGACCGTTACGGCATCAAGTCGGAATGAGTGTGCATATGTGGCATCGCTCCTTCACGCTCGCGCTATTTTTCCGGCTATTGCCGGTGCTGGCACTGGCTGCCGCCCTGCCCTGGTTCATGGCGTACTGGCTGGATCACGGCTGGCAGGTAGCTGCCATTTCGGTCGTCGTGCTGCTGGCCGCGATGTGGTTCAGTCTCACCCGCGCCACCGCGCCGATGCGCTCGCTGTTCCGCGCCCTGGCCGGCACCACCAGCAGTTATCGCGACGGCGAGTACAACTTCGGCGTGTATTGGCGCGGCAACGACGAGCTGGCACAGCTGGTGCAGGCGCATGCAGAACTCGGTGACGTCTTGCGGGCGCAGCGGCGCGACCTGGTACAGCGCGAATTGATGCTGGACACCATGCTGCAGAACACGCCGGTGGCGATGCTGCTCGTCATTGCCGGCGGCGACGGCCTGCGCCGGATCGGCTTTTCCAACAACGCCGCGCGCAAGCTGCTGCACGACGGGCGCAAGCTCGAAGGCCAGCATCTGGACGATGTGCTCCAACGCATGCCCGGCGAATTGCGCGATGCCCTGGCGCGCGGCGGCGATTGCCTGTTTGCGGTGCGCGAAGACGGCGATGACGAGGACGACGAACAGATCTACCACCTGTCACGGCGCAGCTTCCACCTCAACGGCCGCGGCCACGAGTTGCTGCTGATCCGCACCCTCACCACCGAGTTGCGCCGCCAGGAAGTGCAGACCTGGAAGAAGGTCATCCGGGTGATCAGCCACGAGTTGAACAATTCGCTGGCGCCGATCGCCTCGCTGGCGCACTCGGGCGCGGAGTTGTTGCGGCGCGAACGCACCGATCGCCTGGGCACCGTCTTTGAAACCATCGAAGAACGCGCGCGCCACCTGGAAGGCTTCATCCGCGGCTATGCGCGATTTGCCAAGTTGCCGCAGCCGCAATTGCAGACCATCGCGTGGGCGCCCTTCCTGGAGCGCCTGCGGCAGCAGATCCCATTCCAGTTGCAGGGCGAGCTGAGCGATGTCGCCAGCCGCATCGATGCCGCGCAGATCGAGCAGGCGCTGCTCAATCTTCTCAAGAATGCGCACGAAGCCTGCAGCGAGGCCAAGCCGCCCAACAGCGACGTCGCGGTGCGGGTCACGCGCGTGCCGCAGTGGTTGCGCATCGAAGTGCTCGACCGCGGCAATGGCATGAACGAAGCGGTGCTGCACAACGCACTGATGCCGTTCTACTCGACCAAGCGCAACGGCACCGGCTTAGGGCTGGCACTCACCCGCGAAATTGCCGAAGCGCACGGCGGACGCATTTCGCTACACAACCGTGAGCACGGCGGCCTGTGCGTGACCTTGCTGTTGCCATCGGCCGCATGAAAGCAGCACCCCACACGCGCCTGAAGAGCGGGTGGGATCGACACGCGTCATTGGTCGCAGCAGGCCTTGCACAGCAAACGCCGCCATGCATCCGGTAGGGGACGGCTCCGGGCGCGGCGGGCTTTCCCGACAACGTCAGTGACGCCCGAATGCACGCCTTCGCCATCGATGGGGCTGCAGCGCACTGTATCGTCCGCCGCCAGCGCAGCCTACTTCTTGGTGGGCCGCTCCCAGCCTTCGATGACGGTCTGGCGCGCGCGCGTCACGCTGAGCTGGCCTGCGGGTGCGTCGCGGGTGATGACCGAGCCGGCGCCGATGGTGGACATGGCGCCGATCTCGACCGGCGCCACCAACGCGCTGTTGGAGCCGACAAAGGCGCCATCGCCGATGGTGGTCTGCGACTTGTTCACGCCATCGTAGTTGCAGGTGATGGTGCCGGCACCGATGTTGACCTTGCTGCCGATCACCGCATCGCCCAGGTAGGTCAGGTGATTGGCCTTGCTGCCCACGCCCATGGTGACTTTCTTGGTCTCGACGAAATTACCGATATGCACGCCGTCGGCCAGCGCCGTGCCCGGGCGCAGGCGTGCGAACGGCCCGACCAGCGCCGCGCCTTCGGTCACTACGCCCTCCAGATCGCAATGCGCACGCACCTGCGTGCCGGGGCCGAGGTTGACGTCGCGCAGGCGCACGAACGGGCCGATCACCACGCCGTCGCCCAGCGTCACATCGCCTTCCAGGATCACATCGATATCCAGCTGCACATCCCGGCCCACCTTGACGCTGCCGCGCTGCTCCACGCGCGCCGGGTCTGCCATGCGAACGCCCTCCAGGCACAGCGCGCGCGCCGCGCGTAGCTGCCAGGCGCGCTCGAGCTGGGCAAGCTGCCACGGGTCGTTGGCGCCTTCGACCTCCTGCGGATCGGCCACATGCACCATCTCGGCCGGGGTGAAATCGATAGCGGCGCTGGCGAAGATGTCGGTCAGATAGAACTCGCCCTGCGCATTGTCGTTGGACAGGCCGCTCAACCAGCGGCGCAGCGCGGTGGATTCGGCGGTCACGATGCCGGTATTGATGGTGCGGATGCGCCGCTGCTCGTCGTTGGCATCCTTCTGCTCGACGATCGCGGCCACCTTGCCCTCGGCATCGCGCAGGATGCGTCCGTAGCCGGTGGGGTTCGCCAGTTCGGCGACCAACACCGCCATGCGGCCAGGCGCATGCAGCAACTGCAGCAGGCTTTCGCTGCGAATCAGTGGCACGTCGCCGTACAACACCAGCACCGTGGCCGCGTCGGGTACCGCATCCATTGCCTGCTGGACCGCGTGGCCGGTGCCCAGTTGCTGCCGCTGCTCGGCCCAGCGCAGATCCTCCTGAGCGGCGAAGGCCGCACGTACCTGATCGCCGCCGTGCCCATACACGATATGGATGGCCGCCGGCTGCAATTGCCGTGCAGTGGCGATCACGTGCGCCAACATCGGCTGGCCCGCCAGCGGCTGCAGCACCTTGGGCAGCGCCGAGCGCATGCGCTTGCCCTCGCCCGCGGCCAGGATCACAACGTGCAGGGGCAAAGTCATCACTACGTTCCAATTGCAAGAAAGACCCGAATTCTAGTCGCAGTGCCGCAACGCGGCGTGGTCGCTGCATGCCATCAACACGCCACGACACGTTTTTAAGCGTCGCGCCCGCTAGGATGGGCGCCCTTTCCTCTTGTCCGGCACGCATGAGCCTGTTCCGCCAAGGCAGCCAGTTCACCCTGATCGGCGCGCTGCAGCTGGCCGTGGATTGCGGCATTTTCATTGCCGCCACTGCCGCCGGCATGCCTGCGGTGCCTGCCAACCTGCTCGGACGTGTCAGCGGTGCAGTGCTCGGATTCTGGCTCAACGGCCGCTACACCTTTGCCCACCAGGATGGCGCACGTCTTGGCTGGCAGCGCTTCCGCCGCTTTGCGGTGATGTGGCTGACCTTGACCATCATCAGCACCTGGTTGCTGTCGGCCACGGTCGATCTGCTCGGCCTGCGTCAGGCCTGGCTGGCCAAACCGCTGGTGGAGGGCGGGCTGGCGATTGTGTCGTTCTTTCTGGGCCGGCATGTGGTGTATCGCTGAGGCCAGGCCAGCGATCACGGCGACCGGCCGCAGGGCACACCCGGCGCGCACTGACCTTTCGGCAGTGCGGGAAGGAGATGGCACCACGAACGGAAGGGCCAGGCGGCCGTGACCGGAGACTGGTCGACCACCCCAGGCCAACCGGCCGCATGCAGACCGGTACGCGTCACTGCATCACCGGCCCGGGCACATCGCCCACAGCCGGTCGATCGCCGTCGGTTAGATCTTGTTACCCGCCTGCTGGCAGAAGTCGCCGAGGCTGCGCACCAGTGCTGCGCGATGCAGCGCGTCCAGTTGCCATTGCACGGCGTAGCGCGCAGCCGCACGCGCGGTGCTGGTCGGGCACTCGGGGGCCGCCCGTGCAGGACCTGCGGCGGCCAGTGCATCGAGCAGCTCGCCTTGCAGTTGATCCAGCCGCGTGCGCAAGGTGGCCAGATCCGGCCGCGCGGTCTCCGGAGCGCGGCCGCGCTCGTGCCAGTGATTCAGCAGTGCGTATTGCACCGCCTTGTTGGCCTCGATCTGCGCGGCAAAGAAGCGCACCGCGTCATCGGGTTCCAGCCCATGCGCGGAGGCCTGATCGCGCACGCTCAGCAATACCGCCGCCTCGCGCGTCTGATCCAGTACCGGCTTGCCGCTGTCCCATTTGCTCAATGCCACCGCATCGCCGATGGCATTGCGCTGCACGATGCGGTCCAGCAGCGGATCCAATGACGGCTGGCTGCGTGCCGGCAACGCGCAGCCCAGCAGCGTCACGGCAAGCGTGGCGGTGATTGCGTAACCGCGAAGGCCTTCGGTCAACCGGGTCATGCAGTTCTCCTCGACTCACAGATGTTGTTTGCCATGGCGCGCCCGATGCGCGGCACGGCGCGGTGGCAGGCAGTGTGCGCGCTCCCGGCCGGCCGATGCGGCCGGCCGCGCAACGGACTCCCCAAAAACGAAAACGCCGGCACGAAGGCCGACGTTTCGGATCCACACCTGGGTGTGGCAGTACCGCTCAATCGCATCGCATGCCCGGCAGCGGGCATGCGCTCGATCAGTGCTTGAGCGTGCGGCGCAGGCGCTCCAGCGCCTGCAGCTGCACCGTCGCCTCGGCCAGCTGACGCTGCGCCTGGGCCACGTCCACGGTCTCGCCACGGTTGGCCAGCAGGCGCTCGGCCTCTTCCTTGACCTTGCGCACGGCGGCTTCGTCGATGTCCTGCGCGCGCACCGCGGTGTCGACCAGCACGGTCACCACCTGCGGCTGCACTTCCAGGATGCCGCCGGAGATGGCGAAGTCCAGCTGTTCGCCACTGGCGGTGGTCACCACCACCTTGCCCGGCTTCAGGCGGGTGATCAGCGGTGCGTGCTTGGGCGCAATGCCCAGCTCGCCCAACTCGCCGGTGGCCACGACCAGCGTCGCCTCACCGTGGAAGATTTCCTTCTCGGCGCTGACGATGTCGCAACGGATAGTGCTCATGGTGGATGCCTCACGTTGTGAGGCGGGGATTGGGGATTAGGGATTCGGGATTGGCAACCGCGGCTTTCACCATGGTCACTCATCTCGTTTCCGCACCCGCTCACCGCCTTACCTAATCCCGAATCCCGAATGCCAAATCCCGGCTGTTACGCCTTGGCGCTCATCTTGTTGGCTTTCTCGACGGCTTCTTCGATGCTGCCGACCATGTAGAACGCCTGCTCCGGCAGGTGGTCGTACTCGCCGTCGCAGATCGCCTTGAAGCCGCGGATGGTGTCCTTCAGCGAGACGTACTTGCCCGGCGAGCCGGTGAACACTTCGGCCACGTGGAAGGGCTGGCTGAAGAAGCGCTCGATCTTGCGGGCGCGCGACACCGACTGCTTGTCTTCTTCGCTCAGCTCGTCCATGCCCAGGATCGCGATGATGTCCTTGAGTTCCTTGTACTTCTGCAAGGTCTGCTGGACGCGCTGGGCGGTGTCGTAATGCTCGTGGCCGATCACCAGCGGGTCCATCTGGCGGCTGGTGGAGTCCAGCGGATCCACCGCCGGGTAGATACCCAGCGAGGCGATGTTACGGCTCAGCGTCACCGTCGAGTCCAGGTGGGCGAAGGTAGTCGCCGGCGACGGGTCGGTCAGGTCGTCCGCAGGCACGTACACCGCCTGGATCGAGGTGATCGAGCCGCTCTTGGTCGAGGTGATGCGTTCCTGCAGCACGCCCATTTCTTCGGCCAGGGTCGGCTGGTAGCCCACTGCCGAGGGCATACGGCCGAGCAGCGCGGACACTTCGGTACCGGCCAGCGTGTAGCGGTAGATGTTGTCCACGAACAGCAGCACGTCCTTGCCCTTGCCGCTGGCGTCCTTCTCGTCGCGGAAGTACTCGGCCATGGTCAGGCCGGTCAGCGCCACGCGCAGACGGTTGCCCGGCGGCTCGTTCATCTGGCCGTACACCATCGCGACCTTGTCCAGGACGTTGGAGTCCTTCATCTCGTGGTAGAAGTCGTTGCCCTCGCGGGTACGCTCGCCCACGCCGGCGAACACGGACAAGCCGCTGTGTGCCTTGGCGATGTTGTTGATCAATTCCATCATGTTGACGGTCTTGCCGACGCCGGCGCCGCCGAACAGGCCGACCTTGCCGCCCTTGGCGAACGGGCACATCAGGTCGATCACCTTGATGCCGGTTTCCAGCAGCTCGGTGCTGGAGGACTGGTCTTCATACGACGGCGCGCCGCGGTGGATTTCCCAATGATCCGATGCCTGCACGTCGCCGGCTTCGTCGATCGGGCGGCCCAGCACGTCCATGATGCGGCCCAGCGTGCCGGCGCCGACCGGCACCGAGATGGCGCGTTCGGTGTTGGTGGCGACCAGGTTGCGCTTCAGGCCGTCGGTGGAGCCCAGCGCGATCGTGCGCACGACGCCGTCGCCCAGCTGCTGCTGCACTTCCAGGGTGATGTCGGTGCCATCGACCTTGAGCGCGTGATACACCTTCGGCACTTCATTGCGCGGGAATTCGACGTCGACGACCGCGCCGATGATCTGAACGATCTTGCCCTGACTCATTTTGCTGCTCCGGTTAGCTTTGTTCTGTCCGAGTGGCCGATGCCATCTCGTTGAATTTTGTGATTTGGGATTCGTGATTGGGGATTCGCCAAGGCGCAACTCGCTGCGCTCCAACCAATCCCGAATCCCCAATCCCGGCCGTGCTTACACCGCGGCCGCGCCGCTGACGATTTCCGAAATTTCCTGGGTGATCGCCGCCTGGCGCGCCTTGTTGTAGACCAGTTGCAAGGTGCCGATCATCTTGTTGGCATTGTCGCTGGCGGCCTTCATCGCCACCATGCGCGCAGCGTGTTCGGAGGCCACGTTTTCCAGCACCGCCTGGTACACCAGCGACTCGATGTAGCGCGTCATCACGTGCTCCAGCACGGTCGCGGCATCGGGTTCGTACAGGTAGTCCCAATCGTGGTGCGCCATCTTGTGCTCGGCGGCCGGCAGCGGCAGCAGCTGGTCGAAGCTGGCCTTCTGGGTCATGGTGTTCACGAAGCGGTTGTAGACCAGATACACGCGGTCCACCTTGCCCTCGATGTAGGCATCGATCATCACCTTGATCACGCCGATCAGCTGCTCGACCTGCGGGCTGTCGCCCAGGTGGGTCACGCTGCCGACCATATTGACCTTGACGCGACGGAAGAACGCCGAGGCCTTCTGCCCGATAGTCACCACGTCGATCTCGGCGCCCTTGTCCTGCCACGGACGCACTTCGCCCAGCATCCTGCGGAACAGGTTGTTGTTCAGACCGCCGGCCAGGCCGCGGTCGGACGAGATCACGATGTAGCCGACCCGCTTGACCTGCTCGCGCTCGACCAGGAACGGGTGCTGGAAATCGGTGCTGGCCTGCGCCAGATGTCCGATCACCTGCTTCATCGCCTGCGCATACGGACGCGAGGTCTTCATGCGGTCCTGCGCCTTGCGGATCTTGGAGGCCGAGACCATTTCGAGCGCGCGCGTCACCTTGCGGGTGTTCTGCACGCTCTTGATCTTGGTTTTGATTTCGCGTCCGCCTGCCATACTCGCTCGCTTCGCTCGCTTAGTGGGAATCGGGAATCGGGATTCGGGATTGGCTAACGCCTCCCTACCTCACCGCTTCCGAGAACCCCGGATGCCTAACTTCTGGGAATGAAAGGCGAGGATTCGGTATCAGCCAACGCCCCGAACCACCGCTCCTACAAATCCCGAATGCCCAATCCCAAATCCCGGCGCCCTTACCAGCTGCCCGTGGTCTTGAACTCTGCGATGCCCTTCTTGAACGCCGCTTCGATGTCGTTGTCCCAACCGCCGGTGCTGTTGATCTTGCTGACCAACTCGCCCTGGGTGTTGGCGAAGTGCGCGTGCAGGCCTTCTTCGAACGCCAGCAGCTTGTTGACCGGCACGTCGTCGAGGTAGCCCTCGTTGACGGCGTAGATCGACAGCGCCTGGTTGGCGATGGACATCGGCGCGTACTGCTTCTGCTTCATCAACTCGGTGACGCGCTGACCGCGCTCGAGCTGCTTGCGGGTGGCTTCGTCCAGGTCCGAGGCGAACTGCGCGAATGCCGCCAGCTCGCGGTACTGCGCCAGCGAGATACGGATGCCGCCGGACAGCTTCTTGATGATCTTGGTCTGGGCCGCACCACCGACGCGCGAGACCGAGATACCGGCGTTCACGGCAGGACGGATACCGGCGTTGAACAGGTCGGTTTCCAGGAAGATCTGGCCGTCGGTGATCGAGATCACGTTGGTCGGCACGAACGCGGACACGTCGCCAGCCTGCGTTTCGATGATCGGCAGCGCGGTCAGCGAGCCGGTCTTGCCGGTCACCGCACCGTTGGTGAACTTCTCCACGTACTCCTCGGACACGCGCGCGGCGCGCTCCAGCAGGCGGGAGTGCAGGTAGAACACGTCGCCCGGATAGGCTTCGCGGCCCGGCGGACGCTTGAGCAGCAGCGAGATCTGACGATAGGCCACGGCCTGCTTGGACAGATCGTCGTACACGATCAGCGCGTCTTCGCCGCGGTCCATGAAGTATTCGCCCATGGTGCAGCCGGCGTACGGGCTGATGTACTGCATCGCAGCCGATTCGGACGCGGTCGCGGCCACCACCACGGTGTGCGCCAGCGCGCCGTTCTCTTCGAGCTTGCGCACGATGTTGGCGACGGTCGAGGCCTTCTGCCCGATCGCCACGTACACGCACTTGATGCCGGTGCCCTTCTGGTTGATCACCGCATCGATCGCCAGCGCGGTCTTGCCGGTCTGGCGGTCACCGATGACCAGCTCGCGCTGGCCACGGCCGATCGGGATCATCGCATCGACCGACTTGTAGCCGGTCTGCACCGGCTGGTCGACCGACTTGCGCCAGATCACGCCCGGCGCAACACGCTCCACCGGCGCGGTCTGGGTCGCGCCCAGCGGGCCCTTGCCGTCGATCGGCTCGCCCAGTGCGTTGACCACGCGCCCCAGCAGCTCCGGACCCACCGGCACTTCCAGGATGCGACCGGTGGTCTTGGCCACGTCGCCTTCGCGCAGGTTCTCGTAGTCGCCCAGCACCACCGCGCCAACCGAATCGCGCTCCAGGTTCAACGCCAGGGCGAAGGTGTTGTTGGGCAGTTCGATCATTTCGCCCTGCATCACGTCGGCCAGGCCGAAGATGCGCACGATGCCGTCGGACACGCTGGTCACGGAGCCTTCGTTGCGCGACTCCGCGGACAGCTTCACCGTCTCGATGCGGGTCTTGATCAGGTCGCTGATTTCGGAGGGGTTGAGCGTGGTTGCCATCGTTCAGTCCTAGGTGCCGGCCGCGAGGGCCGTGCGTTTATGTGAATTCAGTGGGCGAGCGAGCTTTGCAGACGCGCAAGCTTGCCCTTCAGCGAGCCGTCGATGACCACGTCGCCGGTGTCGATCACCGCGCCGCCGATCAGCGAAGCATCCACCGCGGTGGTGATGTCCACCTCGCGGCCAAAGCGTTTGTTCAGTGCTACTGCAATCGTGTCCAGCTCGGCCGGGCTCATCTCGCTGGCCGAGGTCACCGTGGCCTTGACCACGTGTTCGGCTTCGGCGCGCAGCTGTTCGTACAGCCCAGCCACTTCCGGCAGCAGCGACAGCCGCTGCGCATCGGCCAGCAGGCGGAGGAAACGCAGATAGTCTTCGCCGGCCTGCGGCGGCGCCAGCAACGTCACCGCCTGGTCCGGGCGCAGCGCCGGGTTGAGCAGCAGCGCGGCCACGCGCGGGTCGCCGGCCACCTGCGCCGAGAACGCCAGCGCATCGGACCAGGGCGCGAAGCTGCCGCCCTCACGCGCGATCGCAAACGCGGCACGGCCGTAGGGACGGGCAAGTGTGAGGGCCTGACTCATCGCTTAAATCTCCGCCGCCAGCTCGTCGAGCAGCGCCTTGTGGGCGTTGGCGTCGATTTCGCGCTTGAGCAGCTTCTCGGCGCCGCTCACCGCCAGTACCGAGACCTGCTTGCGCAGTTCTTCGCGGGCACGGGTGGCAGAGGCGTCGATTTCGGTCTGGGCCAGCTCCTTCTGACGGTTGGCTTCGGCAATTGCCTCCAGCTTGGCCGCTTCGATGATCTGGTTGGCGCGCGCGTGGGCCTGATCGATGATCTCGTTGGCCTTGGTGCGTGCGTCCTTCAATGCTTCGTTGACCTTTTCCTGCGCCTGCGCCAGATCCTTCTGACTACGATCGGCAGCAGCCAGACCTTCGGCGATCTTTTGCTGACGCTCTTCGATCGCCTGCAGCAGCGGCGGCCAGATCTTGGTCGCGACGATCCAGATCAGACCGGCGAAGGCCAGCGCCTGGGCAAAGATGGTAAGGGTGATATCCATGGGTCGCTCAATCGCTGTTTAGGGGTGAAAGCGCCGCCGCACAGGCAACGCTTTCCGACCTTCATCCGCAGAGGCAACCGCAACGGCTGCCTCCACATCCTGCAACCGCTGGATCAGCCGGCAGCCTGCGACAGACGCTCGATGAACACCTGGGCCAGCGGGTTGGCGAAGGCGAACAGCAGGCCGACGGCGACGCTGATGATGAACGCGGCGTCGATCAGGCCGGCGGTGATGAACATGCGCACCTGCAGCACCGGGATCAGTTCCGGCTGGCGCGCAGCCGATTCCAGGAACTTGCCAGCCATGATGGCCAGACCGAGGCCGGCACCCAGCGCGGCCAGGCCGATCATGATGCCGACGGCGAGGACGGTGGAGCTCTGGACTTGAGCGAGGTTGGTCAGGACGGCGAGGTACATGGTGATCTCCGAACGAAAGTTTCTAAGGGTGATGGATGAACCGGGATGAAGCGTATGAAGGGTGCAACGAAACTCAGTGACTGTCTTCCGACAGGCTCAGGTACACGATCGACAGCATCATGAAAATGAAGGCCTGCAGCGGAATCACCAACAGGTGGAACAGCATCCAGCCGAGGCCGAATACGCCGCCAGCGACCATGCCGGCGATGCCCGCACCGCCCAGCACCCAGATCAGCAGGAAGACGATCTCGCCGCCGAACATGTTGCCGAACAGTCGCATCGCCAACGAAATCGGCTTGCTCAGCCATTCGACGATGTTCAGGAGCAGGTTGAACGGCATCATCCACTTGCCGAACGGCGCCGTCAGGAATTCCTTGGTCATGCCGCCCACGCCCTTGGAGCGCAGCGAGAAGAAGATCATCAGGAAGAACACGCTGATCGACATGCCCAAGGTGGCATTGACGTCGGCGGTCGGCACCGGCTTCCAGGCGTGGATGCCTGCCCAGCCCAGCGGAATGGCGATGAAGTCGGCCGGGATCATCTTGATGAGGTTCATCAACAGGATCCAGAAGAAGATGGTGATCGCGATGGGGGTCACCAGCTTGCTGGTGCCATGGTAGGTGTCCTTGGCCTGCCGGTCGACGAACTCCAGGCAGATCTCCACGAACGCCTGCCACTTGCCCGGAACACCGGCGGTGGCCTTGCGGGTCGCGGTCCAGAACGCCAGCACCATGACCAGGCCCATCAGCACAGCCATGATCAACGTATCGAGGTGGATGGTCCAGAACGTACCGCCACCCTCGCGAACCGGATAGATCAGGTTCTGCAGGTGGTGCTGGATATAGGAGGTAGGTGTTGCTGCCTCGCCCGCCATGTGTACGTAGCCCTTTTAGTTCGGATCAACGCCTGGCCAGAGCCAGAACCTGAAAAATCAGCCCGATGGCGATACCTGCCAACAGAGCCAGAGGGGGCAGCCGCCACAGGCCGAAGCCAAGCGCCAGCGCCACGAAAACCAACACCCACTTCAACACCATCGCCAGGATCAGCCGGACCATGGCAATGCCGGCCGCCTGGATACCGCCCCCGAGCGCGGTACGTGCCGCAACCCAACCACCCAGTACCGTCGCAAACCCGGTCAGTGCCAGACCGGCAGAGTAACCGGGACCGACCAGCAGCAACCCCAGACTGGTTATAGCTACGGCGGCAAGCGGATATACCGCAGCGCGCAGCATCAACCGCCGACCCGCGTCAACGGAGTTCAGCACTACGGTTACCTTAGGTGTGAATGAGTGGGAAGCGCAGTTGCGCCTCGTCGAGCCGCGAAAGTATAGCAATGGGACAAATTGCGAGACAACCGGGGGAAGTCATAACTTGCTGCGGCGCACCAAGTGGACGTCGCAGCAACCGGCGGGAACTTTGCCACAAACCGGCGGTCGTAACCCGCGAGGCCTGCACATCCTCGTCGAAAGGTGGCACCGCAGGCCGCGTCTGGGAGCCCTGGGAGACCGGGGCTCCTGCTTTTTACGCAATGTCGCGCGCCGCGACCTTCCCACCGACGGGCCAATCCGCTGCAGCGCACGATCGTTTGCGCTCCGCAGGTGCCGTGAGCCCGTTCTGGCCGCGCGCATTCAGCCAACCGGGTTGCGCAATTTGCAGGATTGACCGTACTGCGCGGTATGCGCTGACGCACACTTTGCAGGTGCCAGACGGCGCGTCAGCAACAGGGTCATCGGTGTGCGATGCCCATGCCTGTTGACGATGCGGACCGTTTTGTCCGATTGCTATGTCTGCCTTCACGGGTGTGCGACGAGGCCTTCACTTTTGGAAGACGCCGGCTTATCGATAGTGCGCGCCACTGGCTCAACGGCCTGACCATTCCAAGAATTCGGAGCTCCCATGAAACACCTCCTCGCACTGGCGATCCCGTGCGTGCTGGCCGCCGCCTATGTCGCGCCCGCACACGCCGAAGACACCGATGACCGCTTCCAGCTCCGTCTCGGTGCAATGAATGTCGACAACGACAACACCATCCGCGGCAACACGCTGCTGGCCGGCAACAACGTTTCGGTCAACGAAGACTTCAAGCTGGGCGGCAAGGAATGGGAGCCGCGCGTGGATGGCGTGTTCCGCATCAGCACCCGTCAGCGCCTGATCTTCGACTACTTCAAGTACGACAAGGATCGCCGCGAGACGCTGACCCAGGACCTGAGCGCCGGTGGCGTCACCGTGCCGTCCGGCAGCTTCATCAAGGGCGAGCTGAAGTATCAGGTGGCCACCCTGGTGTACGACTACTCGGTGATCGATTCGCCGGAATTCAGCCTGGGCCTGCAGATCGGCGCCGAATACGCCAAGGTCGAGGCCAATGCCTACGCCGACCTGGGCAGCGTGTTCAGCGGCGACGTGGTGGACGAAAGCGAAGACGGCGCTGCGCCGGTGGTGGGCATCCGCTTCACCGCGCGTCCGAGCGAGCACTGGCTGTTCAATGTGCAGGGCCAGTACCTCAACACCAGCTGGGGCGATTTCGGCGATTACGAAGGCGATCTGAGCCGTGCCAACGCGATGGCCGAATACCGCTTCACCAAGAACTTCGGCATCTTCGCCGGCTACGACTGGTTCAAGCTCGACGTCGACCAGCGCGGCAGCGACGGCCTGATCGGCCTGAAGCAGGAATTCAAGGGCCCGGTGGCAGGCGTGACCTTCGCGTTCTGATCCACGCGTCCACGTTGTACCAACGACGCCCCGCCTCGCGCGGGGCGTTGTCGTTTGAGCGCTGCAGGCATCACGTCAGGGGCAGGTGCAGCGCCTGACGCCAGCAGCCGTTGCATGCCGGGACACCGAGGCAGGCGCCGCTTCCGCAATGGCCGAAGCATTTCCCGCCGAATGTGTCGCTGCGCGGGTGCCAACGGCGGTGGCGTGCTGCAGCGTGGGAGCCAGCGGCCTCACTTCGCCACGCGCTGGCCCCCCTTGATCACGTCCTGCACGCGCGTCAACACGCTCACATCCTGCAGTGGATCGCCATCGACCGCGATCAGGTCCGCGTAGCGTCCCGGCACCACGGCGCCGACATCGGCGCTGCGTCCCAGCGCGTCGGCAGCGTCCACCGTGGCGGCGCGAATCGCCTCCAGCGGGGTCATGCCGCACTCCACCATCTTGGCGAACTGGCGTGCGTTGTCGCCATTGGGGTACACCCCGCCATCGCTGCCGAACACCAGCTTGACGCCGGCCGCATGCGCGGCGCGAAAGGTCTCGCGTTGCTTGCGGCCGACCTGCCGTTCCTTCTCCAGCGACTCGGCGAACAATCCGTTCTTCTCGCCTTCGGCCAGGATGTAGTCGTCGTTGTAGATGTCCATCGAGAACCAGGTGCCATGCGCCTTGGCGAGCTTGAACGACTCGGCGTCGGCCAGGCTGGCGTGTTCGATGGTGTCGGCACCGGCACGGATCGCATCGTTGATGCCGGACGTGCCATGCGCATGCACGGCGACCTTCAGGCCCAGCCGGTGCGCCTCGTCCACCAGCGCACGCATTTCCTCCAGGCTGTATTGCTGCCCGCCCACGCTGTCGGTCTTGGACAACACGCCACCGGTGCCGCAGAACTTGATCACTTCGGCGCCGTACTTGCGCAGCGTGCGTACCGCGGCGCGGATCGCGTCCGGCCCGTCGGCAACGCCGGGGCCGGTGACGGTAACCGACGGCGGAAACTCGGTGGCGTCGCAATGCCCACCGGTCGCACCTATGCCGTAGGTGGCCGGCACGATGCGCGGGCCGGGCACGGTGCCGCGCTCGATCGCCTGCTTGAGCGCGACATCGTCGTAGTGGAGCGAGCCGACGTTGCGCACGGTGGTGAAGCCGGCGCGCAGCGTCTCTGCCGCATTGGCCACGCCGACCACGGTCCAGAAGTTGTCGGTGAATTCCAGGCCCTTGTAGCCGCCCAGGGTGGGATCCACGGTGAGATGCACATGCATGTCGATCAGGCCCGGCAACAGCGTGCGCGTGCCCAGATCGATGCGCTGCGCCTGCGCCGGCAACGGATCGCCTTGCCGACCGACGCGGGTGATGCGGCCGGCGACCACTTCGATCTGCGGCGCCTGCACATAGCGGCCGGCCTGCACGTCCAGCAGGCGCGCGGCGGTGATCACGGTGGTCTGTGCCTGCGCAGCCCACGACGCACACAGGCAGCTGGCAACGGCGAGCAACGCCGGCAAACGCATCTTCGACATCTGGGTCGTCCCTGAGGTGCGAACGGGGTGTCCGCGCACCGATGGTGCAAGCGCGCTGCGGGCTGCGCAAGCGCCAGATGCGCGATCTCGCACGAGGGCATCGCCTTGCGTGGTGGCGGCGCCCCTGTCGAAGGCGCGAGCGATGCGACGTCGCCACGCACCAGACTAGCCCGCCTGCCAGATGCGCTGCGGAATCGGCCTGCAGCGGATCGCCCTGTCGACGCATGCCATCGAGCGCAGCCGCCAGGCCACATGGCAGTGCGTACCGCGCAGCAGTACCGAAAAAAAATCCGCGCACGCAGACACACCGCGTGCGCCCAGGCGTCGCCCACGGCGCGAACCGCATTGCGCTGTCCATGGCCGCGGCGATGACGCGCCCCTGCGCCCATAACGACCACGCCCCGCACAAGGCGGGGCGTGGTTGGCAGCGCCGCGTGTGCAGTGCCTACTTCTTCTTCGGAATGTACAGGTCGGTGATGGTGCCGTCGTAGACCTCGGCCGCCATGCCGACCGACTCGCTCAGGGTCGGGTGCGCATGGATGGTGTGGCCAATGTCTTCGGCCTCGGCGCCCATCTCGATGGCAAGACCAATTTCGGCCAGCAGGTCACCGGCATGGACGCCGACGATGGCACCACCGATGACGCGGTGGGTATCCTCGTCGAAGATCAGCTTGGTGAAGCCTTCGGTGCGGCCGATGCCGATCGCGCGGCCGCTGGCGGCCCACGGGAACTTGGCCACGCCGACCTTCAGGCCCTTGGCCTTGGCTTCGGTCTCGGTGACGCCGACCCAGGCGATTTCCGGGTTGGTGTACGCCACCGACGGGATCACCCGCGCCACCCATTCCTTCTTCTCGCCGGCAGCCACTTCGGCGGCCAGCTTGCCTTCGTGGGTGGCCTTGTGCGCCAGCATCGGGTTACCGACGATGTCGCCGATGGCGAAGATGTGCGGCACGTTGGTGCGCATCTGCCGATCCACCGGAATGAAGCCACGTTCGGTGACGGTGACACCGGCCTTGTCGGCACCGATCTTCTTGCCGTTGGGCGAACGGCCCACGGCAACCAGCACACGATCATAGGTGGTCGCATCCAACGCCGGCTTCTCGCCCTCGGCGGCTGCTTCGAAACCAACGGTGATGCCCTTCTTGTCGGCCTTGACGTCGGTGGCCTTGGTCTTGAGATAGACCTCGACGCCCTGCTTCTTCAAACGATCGGCCAACGGCTTGACCAGGTCCTTGTCGGCGCCCGGCATCAGCTGGTCCATGAACTCGACCACGGTGACCTTGCTGCCCAGCGCGCTGTACACCGTGGCCATTTCCAGGCCGATGATGCCACCGCCGACCACCAGCAGAGTCTTGGGGATGTCGTGCAGTTCTAGCGCGTCGGTGGAGTCCATCACGCGCTTGTCGTCCCACGGGAAGTTGGGCAACTTCACCGCCTGCGAGCCGGCGGCGATGATGCAGTGCTCGAAGCGCAGCAACTGAGTCTTGCCGTCGTCGCCGACGATCTCCAGCTCGTTGGGCGAGACGAACGTTGCCACGCCGGTGACGGTGCGCACCTTGCGCTGCTTGGCCATGCTGGCCAGCCCGCCGGTCAGCTTGCCGACCACTTTCTCCTTGTATTCGCGCAACTTGTCCAGGGTGATCTTGGGCTGGCCGAAGTCCACGCCGAAGTCGCCGGCATGGGCCACTTCATCGATCACCGCAGCGGCATGCAGCAGCGCCTTGGACGGGATGCAGCCGACGTTGAGGCAGACCCCGCCCAGGCTGGCGTAGCGCTCGATCAGCACCGTGTCCAGGCCCAGGTCGGCGGCGCGGAAGGCAGCGGTGTAGCCGCCGGGGCCGGCGCCGAGCACCACCATCTTGCATTCGATATCGGCGGCCTTGCCGCTGGCCAGCGCCGGCTTGGGCGCGGCCGGTTCGGCCGGGGCGCGGTGCGACGGCGTCACTGGCGGCTTGCTGCCGGGTGCGGCGGCCGCAGGGGCCGCAGCAGGCGCAGCGGCCTTGGTCTCGGCCTTGGCCGGCGCAGGCGCAGCGGCCTCGCCTTCGGTTTCCAGCAGCAGCACCACCGCCCCTTCGGACAGGGTGTCGCCAATCTTGACCTTGAGTTCCTTGACCACGCCGGCAGCCGAGGATGGCACCTCCAGCGTGGCCTTGTCCGACTCCAGCGTCACCAGGCCCTGGTCCTTGGCCACGCTGTCGCCGACGGCGACCAGCACTTCGATGACGGGGACATCGCTGTAATCGCCGATGTCGGGAACCTTGATTTCAATGACCGCCATTTGCTTCTCCTGTAGCTCAACCGGCCGTGCCGGCAAGCGTCTGCTGGAGTTCATCCAGCGACGATTCGATTTGGGTCCAGCGCTTGTCGCGCTTCTTTTCCTTGCCTTCGCTGGCCTCGATCAGCAGCGCGGCCTGCTGCAACAGCAGCTCGCCGGCACCGCAGCTCGGGCGGGCGCCGCTGTAGCGCACGCCTTCGACCTGGAACGAGATCACCTCGCCTTCGGTGACCGGTGCGGTGCGGCCAGTGGGAGCCAGCTGGGTCAAGGCAGTGGTCCAGTTGCTGACCAGGCGCCTGGCCAGGGCGGCCGGAATGGGGATCTCGACCGTTTCCGGGGTCTGTTCAGTGCGGAACTGCACGCTGCCGCGGCCAGCCTCGCTGAGCCAGCTGTAGACGCGCTCGTCGGCGCGGCTATGCCGCAGGGTCCAATCGGCGCCTTCCTTGCCCGGTACCAGCGACACGCCGCTTTCCACGCCGCGCACGGGCAGCGTCAACAGCGCAAGCGCCGGCTTGCTGCCGCCATCGAGCAGGGTGGTGACGGCGGTGCCGTAATTGCCCACCGCCGGCGGCCAGCCGCGCCCCAGGGTGCTGTCGCACTCGCGTGCGACCGCGCCGGTCCATGGCAGCACGCCGAGCACGGCGATCGTCAGCGATGCGCGCCTCACAGCAGGACGCGACGCATGTCGGCCAGCACCTGGCTGAGGTAGGTGGTGAAGCGGGCCGCCAGCGCGCCGTCGATGACGCGGTGGTCGTAGCTCAGCGACAGCGGCAGCATCAGCTTGGGCGCGAATTCCTTGCCGTTCCACACCGGCTGGATCGCCGACTTGGACACGCCCAGGATCGCCACTTCCGGCGCATTGATGATCGGGGTGAACGCAGTGCCGCCGATGCCGCCCAGCGAGCTGATCGAGAAGCAGCCGCCGCTCATGTCGGCCGGGCCCAGCTTGCCGTCGCGCGCCTTCTTGGCCAGCTCGCCGCTTTCCTGGGCGATCTGCAGCACGCCCTTCTTGTCGACGTCGCGGATCACCGGCACGACCAGGCCGTTCGGGGTGTCGGCGGCGAAGCCGATGTGGAAGTACTTCTTCAGGGTGAGGTTCTCGCCAGCCGCATCCAGCGAGGCGTTGAACTCGGGGAACTTTTTGAGCGCTGCGGCGCTGGCCTTGACCAGGAAGGCGAGCATGGTGAGCTTGATGCCGGCCTTCTCGTTCTCCTTGTTCAGCGCCACGCGCAGCGCTTCCAACTCGGTGATGTCGGCCGATTCGAACTGGGTGACGTGCGGAATCATCGCCCAGTTGCGCGCCAGGTTGGCGCCGGAAATCTTCTTGATGCGCGACAGCGGCTGGGTTTCGGTCTCGCCGAACTTGCTGAAGTCCACCTTCGGCCAGGCCAGCAGGTTCAGGCCATTGCCGCCGCCAGCCGCTGCGCCGCCCGCTGCAGCCGGCGCGCCACCGCTGAGGGCGGCCTTCACAAAGCGCTGCACGTCTTCGCGGGTGATGCGGCCGCCCTTTTCGCTGCCCTTGAGCTGGTTCAGGTCCACGCCCAGCTCGCGCGCGAACACGCGCACCACCGGGCTGGCGTAGGGCACCTTGGACGGCAGCACGCTGTCGGCATCGAAGGTCACCGGCGGGCTGGACGGGCTGCCGGCCGACGGCTGGCCGCCCTGCACCTGCGCGATCTCGCGCTGGGCAAGCTTGTCCGGCTCGGCCGGCACGGCGACCGGCTCCACCTTGCCGGCGGTTTCGGCGGTCTCGGTGCTGGCCTTGGCCGGCGCTTGCGCCGCGCCGGCACCGCCATCGCTGGCGGCGATGATCGCCACCACGTTGCCCTGCGAGAGGGTGTCGCCAACCTTGACCTTGAGTTCCTTGACCACGCCGGCAGCCGAGGACGGCACTTCCATCGTGGCCTTGTCCGATTCCAGCGTGACCAGGCTCTGGTCCTTGGCGACGGTATCGCCCACGGCCACCAGCACTTCGATCACCGGGATGTCGGTGTAGTCGCCGATATCGGGCACGCGCGCCTCGACCAGGCCACCGTCGGATGCGGCGGGCTTGGCGGCGGCCGGTTCGGCCTTGGCGGCCGGCGCCGGGGCGGCAGCAGGGGCGGCCTTGGCCGGAGCAGCGGCAGGCGCTGGCTTGGCGGCAGTGTCGGCGCCGGCATCGGCCACTTCGATCAATGCCACCAGGGCGCCCTGCGACAGCGAATCGCCGACCTTGACCTTGAGTTCCTTGACCACGCCGGCTACCGACGAAGGCACTTCCATGGTGGCCTTGTCCGATTCCAGCGTGACCAGGCTCTGGTCCTTGCTGACCGTATCGCCGACCGACACCAGCACCTCGATTACCGGGACGTCGCTGTAGTCACCGATATCGGGGACAAGTGCTTCCTTGATTTCGGCCATACGGGGAACTCCGGCAACAGATGGGGAAACCCCTATTGTGGCCGGCCACGGGCCGCAGCGCCAACCATTGCCGATGAAAAGATCGCTTGCCGGGCGGAATGCAGTGTCTGCGCACGCCATTGCAGGATCATTTCGACGCGCGTCGATCCACCTGCAACAGCTGCAATGGCGCGCCCGATGGCAAACGATACGCCAGCGCATTGTCCAGCGCGTCGAGGGCTTGGAGCTGGGTGCACAGCTGCTGCGCGCGCGGCCGTAGTGCGCGTGCCTGCGGCTCGACCAGGCGCTCGATGCGCTGTTCCAGGCCATCGAGCGAGCGCAGCCGCGCAGCGTTGCCGGTCAGTGCCGATTGCACTGCGCCGGCAATCACATCGCCGATCAGCTGCGGCAAGAGCTCGGCGACCAGTGCACCGATGTCGTCATCGACGTCGACGGCAGTGAGCTGACTGTTGGCAAAGCTCTGCTGCAAACGCAGATCGATCTTCTCGCGCACTCCGGTCAGCTGCACACGCGTGGCATGCGGATCACGGCTGAAGCCGGCGGCCACCTCGCCCAGTGCGGTGATCGCGATATCGGCAGCCTCGCGCCCGACCTGCTGCGCCAACGGCACCACCTCGCGGGTCTGCCGTTCGAAACGGATCAGCCGATCGCGATCGTCCGCGCTCAGCGCCACCCAGGCATCGTCGACGAACAAGGCGCCCTGGCGCAGGACCAGCCGCCGCGGCGCATCCGCGTCGCGGATGAAAATGACGCTGCGCGCAGACAGGGTGAGGTCGTAGTCGCTGCTGACATTGCAGTGCAACTCGTCGGCCAGTGCCGCCGGCAGTGCACCGGCCATGCCCAGCAACACGGCCGTTGCTCCCGCCAGCGTACGCCCGATCGTCATGTCGCCACTCCCTTGGATGCCGGGTGCAGCATGGGCGCGGGCGCCGCACATCACCATGTGCCGGAGGCTGGCATGACTTCTGGCGGCCGGAGCATCGCAGATGAGATGGCGATAGGCGCGGGTGCAGGCCCTGCCTGGCCGATGATGTGCCCGCAGGCGCGCGCCGCATCAGTCCTGTACGGCATCGCGTAGCGGCTGCCACGCCTGGGACAGGCGAGGCAGGGACCAGGCGGCATTGGCCGGGCTGGTGGACGGCAAGGCCATCATCGCCACCGCGCGCGCGTCGGCCGACAGCAGCGGGTGCACATGCCGGCGCCAGGCCTGCGCGGCCGCGGCGCCATTGCAGGCCACAAGGCGCAGCTGCGGGAGCGTGGCCAGCACGGCGGGCAACGGGTTGATCACGATGCTGTCCGCGACGATGGACGCATCCAGGCTGCCGCGTCGTTCGCACTGGCCGATCACGTCCCACACGCCAACACCGCACGCATTCAATTCCTGCAGGCGGGCCGGATAGCTTGCTGCTGCATCAATGCCCAACAGGGCATGCATCAAGGGCCAGAAACGATTGCGTGGATGCGCGTAGTACTGGCCTGCATGCAGCGAGGCGACGCCTGGCATCGAACCGACTACCAGCACACGACAATCGCGGCGAATGTGCGCTGGCAAGCCTTCGCATGCGTCGTTTTTCGTCACGGCGATCGCATCTGCGTGAATGTGTTTTTCAGCCTGCATCGCGCAACCACGGCCTTCTCCGGAGCGTTCCTGAACAAACGGAATTTTAGCGGGCCGCAGGTAGGCGTGGATTCAGATTTTTGGGAATAGTTTTGGCGCGGCCCACTCCACGGGCCCAACAACAAGACGAGGAGACCCTCATGCGTTCCATTTCCATCCTGAGCCTGGCTGCTGTATCCGCACTTGCGATTGCACCGTCCGCGTTCGCGCAGGACACCACCTATACCGGTGATACCTCCTCGACTTCTTCCAGCAGCGGCGACACCGCGTCCGGCAAGCATTGGGCCGTGGTCGGTGGCGTGGCACTGCTGGATCCCAAAAACGATCCGGCTCCGGGCCTGGACGTCGATGGCGGCCCGGCACCGACGCTGAGCGCAAGCTACTACATCAATGACAACTGGGCCGTCGAAGTGTGGGGCGCAGCCGACAAGTTCAACCACCGCGTCAACGCCGATGGCGTGGGCAAGGTGGGGACCGTCGAGCAGCAGCCGATCGCCATCAGCGGCCAGTACCACTTCGGCCAGGCCGACAACGTGTTCCGCCCGTTCGTGGGCGTGGGTTACTACGAATCGAACTTCAGCAACGAGAAGATCGACGCGGCCTCGCCGAACGGCCAGCACGTTGGCCTGGATACCGCCAAGGGCGTGATCGGCACCGTTGGCGTGGACATGAACATCAACTCCACCTGGTTCGCACGCGCCGACGCCCGCTACATGCGTTCGCGTCCGGAACTGCGCGTCGGCGGCCAGGGCATCGGCAGCGAGCTGGAACTGGATCCGTGGACTGTCGGCTTCGGTATCGGCGCCCGCTTCT
Source organism: Xanthomonas codiaei (assembly GCF_002939785.1). Taxonomy (GTDB): domain Bacteria; phylum Pseudomonadota; class Gammaproteobacteria; order Xanthomonadales; family Xanthomonadaceae; genus Xanthomonas; species Xanthomonas codiaei. Next base: position 16,161 of record NZ_MDEC01000011.1, on the reverse strand, counting down.
AAGCACACCAATTAACTAAGCACCTCACCAAACAGGCCCGCAAGGGCCTGTTTTTTTGATTAAAATCTCAGTTCGATGGGAATTTTACGTTTAGGATTTCGTTGCGGGGGGATGGATCGCGTAGAAATCAGCGCGAATTCTTCAATTAAATATGGAGATACCATGAGCACAAGATGCCATGCAGCAGCGATATTTCTTCTTGCACTCGTTTCCTTTGGAGCTCAGGCTCAGACAACCGTCCCTACCACAGGACTTGGAACGTGCATTGACTTTATAACCTCCCAATCAACGACACTTACTGGACAAATAAACAGCAGTACCACTTTCAAGATCGCTTACGGCTCGGCCAGCTATACAGACATGCCAAATAAAGTTGTATATATCCGAAATTATAGCTGCGCAATTTAAGATATGCCGGGCATGTATTTTACAGTCTCAGCCCTAGCCCATGAATTTGGTCACGTGAAATTCAACTATTCGTTTGCCAAAACGACTCGGCAGGCATATATAGACGAAGCATGCAAAATGGAAGGACTTGCCGTAACAAATAACATAGTTGCAAGGAATGAAATATGGAGTTCCACTCAAAATAGCATAGACATTAAGCTTGCAGCATCAAATCTCGATCAGCTTTTCGGATTTTACTATGCTGGAGGACCTAATGTGGCATCAAACGTTGGAAAATCCTTCTGCGCGAACAACGTAACCTCAACCACAGGACAGAACTATAACGTATATTATGGAGAGCAATATGACAAACTTCCTTAACAGACCATCATATTCCCGCCTTGCAATAATGCTGCTTGGTGCTCTGATTGCACCCTCAGTATATGCAACTAAAATTTCAGCAGCGACAGTAGCGACAGCAGCGGATGCTGCTCGTACGTTTGAACTAGCCGAAGAAATTTCGAGAAATATCAAAAAATCACCCACTGAATTTATTAGCTCATGGCCTGGAGCCAGAATTTCGACGCCGAACCTGAAAAGCGAAGGAATGTATAACGTTAGCGGGGGAACATTAAAAATAGGCGATCACCTGACTGCCAAGGACTCTTCCATATCAATATCAGCCGATAAAAAAAATATCGAATCAGTCTTACTGAGTCTGGAAGGTTCCTGCATCTCTCGCCAGGACTTCAAGAGCCGATACTCGAATTATCTGATTTCAAATATTCCGAGAGGACAGAGTAGTTCAGAAACATTGACTTTGGCCGTCGTTAAAAATCAGGAGAAGATGGAGTTTTCGTTCCCGGAAGCGTCCCCAGATTGCCTAAGTGCCATTCGCATAGCACCAGCAGATGCGCAGACGCTCAAAGCTGCGGAAGCATTTAATTGATTGGGCATATTTTAAATTGTTACTGCCAGCACCAAGAGGGCTGGCAGTAACAGGGGGTGACACCTTAATACCACTCATCCTGACCGGATAAATGGTGCCTAGTGAGACACAATCTGAGCACGTGTTGAGATTCGAGGTTTGTAAAAATGCCAGTTACTTCGGGATTGTGCGTTGGTAAGGCTTCAATTTAAGGATCACCGCCAGTAGACGCTGCCGCGCAGGCGTGCGCTGCGCCAGCGCCACCACAGCAAGGTGGCGTAGGCGAGTGCATAGCCGAGCAGCACGCCGGCCGCGCCCAGCAGGCTGGCATGGCTCAGCCAGCCCTCGACAGGCCACGCCACGCCCTGCCATGTACTGCGCCAGCCCTGCACCATGCCGGCGATCACCCGCACCACCACCAGCACCGTCAGTGCCAGCACCAGCCACAGGTTGGGGCGGTAGAACAGGCCCTGCGCGGTGCGCTCGAAGCGGGTCAGGCGCACAGCGACGACCCCCAGCACCAGCCCGCAGGCCCAGCCGGAGGCGGCATGGCTGATCGCACCTGGCCAGAACGCCGCGGCAATCAGGGTGAAGACGACAAACAACACACTGGACACCACCGCCGACGACAGGTTGATCATCAGCAACCAGCCACGCGCCTGGCGACGCGCGGTGCCGACCCGAAAGCGCTGCAGCAACGACAACGGAAACAGCACCGCTAACACCGCAAGGGCAATGATCACGGCCAGCGGGATGGCAAGCAGCAGAGGCATGGGACGCAGGTCGCCGGAATGGATGACCGGCAACGCTACTACGCGCGCGTCAGCGGGGCGTGTCCGTCATGCCGCGCAGCGTTCTGGCCTGCGGCTGTGCCGTCCTATAGGCAGGTGCAGGGTCTGCAGCGCACTGCCTACGCTGTGGCATGTGCAGCCCGTCGATGCCACATGCGGCAGGGGCTATCTTCCGGTTCGGCCCAGCGGCCGGGCGCGGTGTTGCCGCACTCAGAACGCCGGCAACACCGCGCCCTTGTACTTCTGCTCGATAAAGGCCTTCACTTCCGGGCTGGTCAATGCCTTGGCGAGCTTCTGCACGCGCGCATCGTCCTTGTTGTCCGCACGGGCCACCAGGAAGTTCACGTACGGCGAGTCCTTGCTTTCGATCGCCAGTGCGTCGCGGGTGGGATTGAGCCCGGCATCGAGCGCATAGTTGGTGTTGATCAAGGCAAGGTCGACCTGGTCCAGCACGCGCGGCAGCATCGCCGAGTCGAGCTCGCGGAATTTCAGCTGCCTGGGGTTGTCGACGATATCGCGCTGGGTGGACAGCGCATTGCCGGGGTCCTTGAGCTTGATGACTCCGGCCTTGTCGAGCAGGATCAGCGCGCGGCTGTTGTTGCTCGGATCATTGGGAATGACCACATCGGCGCCCGTGGGCAGATCGGCCAGCGCCTTGAAACGGCGCGAATACGCGCCGAACGGCTCGATATGCACGCCGACCACGGTCACCAGCTGGCTCTTGCGGTCGCGGTTGTACGCGTCCAGGTAGGGCTCGGTCTGGAAATAATTGACGTCGATCTGCTTCTGCACGACCTGGTCGTTGGGCTGCACGTAGTCGTTGAACACGCGCACGTCCAGCTTCACGCCCTGCTTGGCCAGCAGCGGTTCGACCACTTCCAGGATCTCGGCATGCGGCACCGCCGTGGCGGCGACGGTGAGGGTGTCGCCACCACTGCCGCCAGCGCTGCCGCCGCAGGACGCCAGCGCCAGCGTGGCGGCAGCCAGAAGGGAACGAAACGCAAAAGTGCTCATGTGGGGATCCGTGGGAGGAGGAGTGCGGGAAGGCCGCAGACGTCAAACCTAGCAGACCGCGGCGGCGGCGGCGATGCAGCGCCGCGGCAACCCACGGCGCGTGGCGCCATGCGGACAGGCGTTCGGGATGCGCCAGCACGGCCAGCACGGCTGGTACCAAGGCGCACGCTCCGCGTCCGCCGGCGCGCCCCTGCCCTGCGCCGGCTCAACGCCGGCTATAGTGCGCCACCAGCCGGTCGCCCAGCATCTGCAGCAGCTGCACCAGTACCAGCAGGGCGATGACGGTGATCAGCGCGACATCGGCATGCGAGCGCATGTAACCCTCGCGGTAGGCCACATCGCCCAGCCCGCCGGAACCGATCGCCCCGCCCATCGCGGTGAAGCCGATCAGCGCGATGGTGGTGACGGTGGCGCCGGCGATCAGGCCCGGCCGCGCTTCGGGCAGCAGCACCCGCAGCACCAGCTGCCGGGTGGTGGCGCCCATCGCCTGGCTGGCTTCGATGATGCCGCGATCGACTTCGCGCAACGCGGTTTCCACCAGGCGCGCGTAGAACGGTGCGGCACCCACCACCAACGGCAGGATCGCCCCGCGCACGCCGAGCGAGGTGCCCATCAGCATCAGCGTGAGCGGAATCATCGCGATCATCAGGATGATGAAGGGCACCGAACGCAGCAGGTTGATCACCAGCGCCAGCGCGCCATACAGCAGCGGGCGGCGACGCAGCTGCGGCGTGCCGCACAGGAACAGCGCCACGCCCAGCGGCAGGCCGATCAGCAGGGTCAGCGGCAGCGCCCCGGCCAGCATCAGCAAGGTATCCAGGGTGGCCTGGCCGATATCGCCCCATTTGGCGGCATCGAGATTGCGGAAGAAGCCGCCGGCGGCGGCAGTGATCGGAGTCATACGCGCAGATCCTCCACCTGCACGCCCGCCGCCAAGAAGCCGGCAAGCGCGGCGTTCTGGTCGCCGCCGGTCAGGGCGACGATCAGCTGGCCGTACGGGGTGTCCTTGATGCGGTCCACGCGCCCGGACAGGATGTTGTAGTCCACGCCGGTCTCGCGGGCGATGCGGCCCAGCACCGGCTCGTAGGTGCCGTTGCCCAGAAAGGTCAGCCGCACGATGCGCCCGCCGACGGCGGCGAAATCGCGGTGCAGTTCGGCTTCGTCCACGTGCTCGGCTTCGAAGACGAAGCGCCGCGTGGTGGCGTGCTTGGGATGCAGGAAGACCTCGGTGACCGGGCCGGTTTCCACCAGCTTGCCGGCATCCAGCACTGCCACGCGGTCGCAGACACGGCGGATCACGTCCATCTCGTGGGTGATCAGCACGATGGTCAGGCCCAGCTCGCGGTTGATCTGCGCCAGCAGCTGCAGCACCGAGGCGGTGGTCTGCGGATCCAGCGCGCTGGTGGCCTCGTCGCACAGCAGGATCTGCGGCCGGGTGGCCAGCGCGCGCGCAATGCCCACGCGCTGCTTCTGCCCACCGGACAGTTGCGCCGGATACTTGTTGGCGTGCTCCTGCAGCCCGACCCGGGCCAGCAGCTCGGCCACCCGCGCATCGATTTCGGCGCGCGCGGTGCCGGCCAGTTCCAGCGGGAAGGCCACATTGCCGGCCACGGTGCGCGAAGACAGCAGGTTGAAGTGCTGGAAGATCATGCCGATGCGCCGGCGCAGGGCGCGCAGGCCCTGGCTGTCCAGCGCGGTCACGTCTTCCTCGCCGATCAGCAGGCGCCCGCCACTGGGCTCTTCGAGCCGGTTGATCAGCCGGATCAACGTGGACTTGCCGGCCCCGGAATGGCCAATGATGCCGAACACCTCGCCGGGGCCGATCCGCAGATCGAGCGGGTGCAGCGCCACGATCTGACGACCGTCAACGGAGTAGGACTTGTGCAGGCGCTGAAACTGGATCACCGCGCGTGGCCGGTTGGGGGGTCGTGAAGCCTACCACCGGGAGTCGGGATTCGGGATTCGGGATTGGCAAAGGCCACGGCGACTCTGCTGTTGCCAATCCCGAATCCCGAATCACGGCCGCTGGGGATTGGGGATTCGCAAAAGCAACCGGCACCCCGCTGTTGCCAATCCCGAATCCCGAATCCCGAATGCCGAATCCCCAATCACGGCCTGTCCAACGGCGGCAGCCTGTCAGCCCGCCGTATCCGCTCCCGGCGCAACAAATACAGGCCGCTGGCGACGATGATGCCGGCGCCGGTCCAGGTCCAGCTATCGGGCAGGGTCTGCCACAGCAGCCAGTCCCAGCCGATCACCCAGACCAGGCCGCTGTATTCCAGCGGGGCGATCATCGAGGCCTCGCCGCGCAGGAAGGCTTGGGTCAGCGCAATCTGGCCCAGCGCGCCGGCCAGGCCCATGCCGGCGATCAGCCAGGCGTGGCGGCCCTGCAGCGGCACCCAGCCGGGGATGGCCAGCACGCCGGCACCGATCGCCATGAACAGCAGGAACCACACCACCATCGCCTGCGGGGTGTCGGTGCGGGTCAACAGGCTCACCGTGACCGCGGCCACCGCATAGGCCGTGGCCGCCAGCAGCACCATCAGGCCGGGCAGCGAGATCAGCCCGTCCACGCCGGGGCGCAGCACCACGATGACCCCGACCAGGCCAATGCCTATCGCGGTCCAGCGGCGCGGCCCGACGTGCTCGCCCAGCAGCGGCACCGACAGGGCCGCCACCAGCAACGGCGCCACGAAGTACAGCGTGTAGGCGGTCGATAGCGGCATCCGCTTCAGGCCGTAGACGAAGCAGCCGATCATCGCCATGCCCAACGCCCCGCGCAGCAGATGCAGGCCCCAGCGCACCGGCACGATGGAGCGCGGCCCGGCCGTGGCCAGCACCCACACCAGCACGAACGGCAGCGATGCCGCACCGCGCAGCAAGGTCACCTGCAGCGGCGGGTAATGCGCCGACAGCAGCTTCATTCCCGCATCCATCAGCGAGAAGCAGGCCACGGCGGCCACCATCCAGGCGATGGCAGGGAACGGAGATCGGGTGCTGGGCATGGCGCATTATCGCTGCCGCGCCCCATCGATCGCCACGCGCCGGTGACGGGTAGCCCGGCGCGATGCCATAGAATGACCGCTGTATTCAGACAGCAGGAGCCTTGCATGCCTTCCTTCGACGTGGTGTCCGAAGTCGACAAGCACGAATTGACCAATGCGGTGGACCAGGCCAACCGTGAACTGGACACGCGTTTCGACTTCAAGGGTGTGGAGGCGAAGTTCGAGCTGGAAGACGGCAAGGTGATCCACCAGTCCGCTCCCAGCGACTTCCAGCTCAAGCAGATGACCGACATCCTGCGCGCGCGGCTGCTGGCGCGCGGCATCGATGTGCGCTGCCTGGAGTTCGGCGAGGTGGAGACCAACCTGGCCGGCGCGCGACAAAAGGTCACCGTCAAGCAGGGCATCGAGCAGAAGCAGGCCAAGCAGCTGGTGGCCAAGCTCAAGGAAGCCAAGCTCAAGGTGGAAGCGCAGATCAACGGCGACAAGCTGCGCGTGACCGGCAAGAAGCGCGACGACCTGCAGGATGCGATCGCGCTGCTGAAAAAGGCCGACTTCGAGTTGCCGCTGCAGTTCGACAACTTCCGCGATTGAGCGCAACCCAACGATGGCGGTGTGGGCGGTGATCGATCCGGCGATGCAGCACTCAGCCGCATGCCGTGGGGATGCGCACTGCAGCGGCTTGCGCTGGCGGTATGCAGCCGCCAGCGCCGATCGTCGTACCGGGCAGCGGGTGTAGCGGGCCGCGATGCGTGCGCTGTTCGCCAGCCTGTTGCATCGCCTGCATGCGTTCCGGCGGGCAGGCACGCGTGCTGCGGGCGCCATGCCTGCCGCGCGGGCGTATGCACAGCCGCGGATCGAAGCCGGATCGACGCTGCACACCATGGCGTGCCTGGACCCGATCGAGGCGGCCGCCTTCGCCGATGCCTTTGCCGCGGAAATCGACCGCGCCATTGCGCAATGCACGCTGGGCGGTGCTGACAGCAGCCAGGCGCAGGCGCTGGAACAGATCCATTCGCTGAAGAACACCGTCTCGCTGACCGGATCGCAGGAGTTGCTCAGGGCCTGCGACCAGCTGCGCAGCGAGGTGGAGCGCAACGCCGTCAGCGACACGCTTGCGCACCGCTTCACCGCAGTAGCCACCGCCGCTGGTCTACTGGTCAGGCAGTACCGGCGCACCCTTCATCAGGACAACGCAGAGCCTCATGCCTAGCCCTTCCCAACGCGCAACGCCCGGCCTGATTCCGGCGGCCAGGCAGTTGCGCAACGACAGACTGGTGCGGCTGCTCGAGTCGTTTCTGGAATACCGCGCTTGCGTCGGCCGCGTGGTGGTGCAGACCATCGTGATGCTGTGGTGCCTTGGCTGGCTGTACGGGCCGCAACCGGTGCTGGTCAAGGATGCGCATGCGGTGTTTCCGACTGCGGTGACCTTGTGGGTCGTCTCGGTGGTCTGGATGGTGCTGGTGCGGCGCAAGACCATCGCGCAGAGGGAATGGCTGGATGCGGTGGGCTTTGCGATGAGTCTGCTGTTCATCGGTATCCAGACCTCCCTGGCCTTCATCCTGCTGATGTCGTTGAACGCGTTCCTGCCGTTCATCACCATCGCCGCGGTGGCGCGCTATGGGCAACGCGCCACCGTGCCGGTGCTGTTGAGCACCTTCGTGCTGATGCTGGTGACCGCACCGGCCGGCTACTGGCTGTCGCGGCCGGCGTATTTCGTCTACGCGGTGGCGTTGAGCGTGGTATTGCCGCTGCTGGTGTCGCGCATCGTGATCGCGATGCAGGAAGTGGCGCTGCAGGCGCTTGCCTCGCGCGATGCGCAAAGCCGCTTCATCAGCACCATGAACCACGAATTGCGCACACCGTTGAATGCCGTCATCAACTGCGCGCAGCTGATCGATACCGACGCCATGCCGACGCAACAGCGCGACCTGATCCAGGCGGTGACGGTCAACGCCACCGCCCTGCGCCACCGCGTCAACGAGGTGCTGGACGTGGCCAGCATCGACGGCGGGCGCCTGCAATTGCACAGCAAGCCCTTGAGCATGCTGGACGTGCTAACCACCGTCAAAGCAGTCTGCGCGACCGCCGCATCCACCAAGGGCGTGTCGCTGGGCGTGCGCATGGAAGCGGCACAGACGCCCTACCTGCTTGGCGACGAAGGCCGCATCGAGCAGGTGATCACCAACCTGGTCATCAATGCGATCAAGTTCACCCCGGCCGGCGGCGCAGTGGAGTTGTTGATCGAGGCCACCCAGGCCGATGGGCGATGGACGCTGGAGGCGACCGTCACCGATACCGGCATCGGCGTGCCCGACGACAGCAAGGCCTACATCTTCACCCCCTTCACCCAGCTCAGCACCGGTTTCGGCCGTGCCGAAGGCGGTGTCGGCCTGGGCCTGTACATCGCCTTGTCGGTCTCCGATGCGATGGGCGGCAGCCTGACGGTGAGCGACAACCCTGCCGGCGGCAGCATCTTCCGCTGGATCTTCGAGTTGCCGGCCGCCGCCAACAGCAGCCGCACGGGCGATGTGCGCGATGCGCTGGCCGAGCACGCACGGACGGTGCCGCCACTGCACTGCCTGGTGTTCGAGGACATGGATACCAATCGCCTGGTGATCGGCAACCTGCTGACCCGTGCCGGGCACCGGGTGAGCTTCCATGCCGACGGCACCGACGCGGTGCAGCGCATCGCCCAGGCCGGCCCGGACATCGTCTTTCTCGATCTGCACATGCCCGGCACCTCCGGCTGGGACGCGCTGGGACAGGCGCGCGATGCGATCGACCGGTTGCCGCCGATCATCGTGCTGACCGCCGACACGCGCACCGATTCGATGCGCGAGGCCGCCGCTGCCGGCGTGGCCGGCTATCTGTCCAAGCCGATCAACGCGCACGAACTGCTTGCGCTGCTTGCCCAGCATGCCGCACAGCGATAGCCCCGACCTGAAACCGGGCAACGCGGCGCGCTGGCACTGGCGTACCGCAACGCCGGCACGCCGCGAGCTGGCGTTGCTGTACCTGCATGGGTTCTCCGCAAGCCCGGGCGAGGCCGGCGCGCTGCCCGAACAGATGGCCGATGCGCTGGACGCCAATGGCTACGTACACCGATGGCCGGGCCATGGGCAGCGCGCAGCCGATGCCATGGCCGGGCTCACCCCGGCCGCGATGCAGGCCTCGGCACTTCAGGCGCTGGACCAGGCGCAGCGCATGGGCGAGCGCGTGGCCATTGTCGGTTCCTCGCTGGGCGGCACCTTGGCGCTATGGCTGGCCGCACAGCGCCCCGAGCAGGTCGCCGCGGTGGTGGCGTGGTCGCCCGGCATCCGGCCCGTCAACGCCGGTCTGCTTGATCGGCTCTGCCAGCCGCAGCTGCCGGTCACCGACCCATACCCGCGCACCGAGGCAGTCCGGGCCTGCTGGTCGGACACCATCCATCCCGATGGCTTTCGCACCCTGCGTGGCCTGTTCAAGCTGTTTGCGGCCTCCCCGCCGTGGCCGCAGGTGCGCTGCCCGGTCATGTTGGGCTACTACCGCGCGCCCAATGGCGAGCAGGACCCGATCTCCTCGGTGCCGGCGATGCTGGCCATGTTCCAGGCGCTGGGCACAGCGCCAGCGCGCAGGCAGGCGATCGCCTTTGCCAGCGGCGCGCATGCCATCGGCTCGCCGCACAAGTCCCCGATCGCCGAGCAGGTGGCGCAAACGTCGGTGCAGTTCCTGCGTCAACAGCTTGGCAGTGACGGCTACGCCGACCAGGCTGGCAGTGCCGATAGCCGCGACTGATCTGACACCCTGCGCCTGCGCCACCGCGCAGGCGTAGTTGCGGCGATGCGCGTTGCCAGTGGCATCGGCCACCCTGCCGACAGCGATCGCATACACTGGCGCGCCATCACGCCGCCGCCACGATGACCACCACGCCCACCCTGCCCGCTCCCCTGGCCGCCACCCGCACCTGGATCGAGCGCGCGGTGATCGGGCTGAACCTGTGCCCGTTCGCCAAGGCGGTGTACGTCAAGGACCAGGTGCGCCTGGTGCTCAGCGATGCCAGCACGCCGGAGGCGCTGCTGGAGCAACTGGCCGAAGAACTCGTCCTGTTGCGCGACACCCCGGCCGAGCAGATCGATACCACGCTGATCGTGCACCCGGACGTGCTGACCGATTTCCTGGACTACAACGACTTTCTCGACAACGCCGATGCCGCGGTGGAAGCGCTGGATCTGCAGGGCGTGCTGCAGGTGGCCAGCTTCCATCCCGATTACCAGTTCGCCGGCGCCGCGCCGGAGGATGTGGCCAACTTCACCAACCGCTCGCCCTTCCCCACCCTGCACCTGCTGCGCGAAGACAGCGTGGAGCGTGCGGTGGCCGCGTTCCCGGATCCGGATGTGATCGTCGAACGCAATATCGCCACGCTGCAACGGCTGGGCCAGGCCGGCTGGGAGCGGGTGTTGAACGGGGCCGAGCACTGAGGGCGGCGCACGCAGCGCAGCACCTGCCGCAGCCCTAGCCGCCTGCTCCACGCCAGAACCGGCACACCGGCAGCACGTACCACCACGCGCTGCGCGTTGTGAGCCAGCCGCCTGTCAACGCGCCGGCGCCACGAACACCGGGTTGGAATAAAACCACAGGTCCTGCCACGGATCCTCGCCGGCGGTATCCGCTAATGGCGCCTGCTGATCGGTGTTGCTGCCGCGCACGCGCACGAAGCCGCCGCGCGACAGATCCGGCAAGAGCAGCGATGCGACCAGCCAGCCATCGCGTCGCTGCAACGCGTTGCGCTCGATGCGTTGCACCTGCATCTGCAGCGCGCCGTCATGAGCGGTGGTGCCGACGATGACATCGACATGCTGCAGCTGCGGGCGTTGCCCGTGGCGGTTGACCTGCGGCGGCTCGTGCAGACGCAAGACAATCTGCGCCGATGCAGCGGTTGCCATGCGCAAGGTCTCGCCCAGGCTGGCGGTGCCGACAATGCGGCCATCGGCGGTGGTGGACTGCAGTTGCAGGTCCATCGCATCGATCAGATCGCCGGTCACCGCAAAGCTCTTGCCGGCACGCAGCGCACGCAGGATATCGGCCGGATCGCGCCGGGCCAGGACATAGGTCTTGCTGTATTCGCCCGGATCGAACTCGGCACCGCCATCGCGCCAGTTGCGGTGCGAATCGGAGGTGGCGGTGATCCAGAAATGCCGGCCCTCGGCCAGCATGCCGTCCCACACGCCACCCACCTGCGCGGTCATCTGGTCGAAGCCGCCCAGCGTCGGCGCGGCCGCGTTGCGATACAGGCCGCGGTGCCGGGTGTCGGCCTGGTGGCCGGGTGCGCCTTCCATGCCGATCACCACCTGCGGCGCGGCATCCTGCCAGGCACGCAGTTCGACGGGACTCACCTTGCCCCAGCTCCCCAGCGCGGCGGCGGTGCGCGAGGGGTGGTTGACGATCAGCACCGGCTGCGGGCGCAGCGCCTGCATCGCACGCACTGCGTCCAGCATCGCCTGCTCGGTATCGCGCGTGCTGCCATCGAGCAGTTCGGCACGGTTGTAGTCGCGTTCCAGCCCTTGCAGTTGCGCCTGTTCGTGCGGCCCGGGCGCGATGATCAACGAGGCGTGTTCGGCCGCCGGCACATCGAATTCCATGCCGTGGAACTGGATCAACTGCGGCACCGCACGCCGGGCACGCTGCAATGCCGGCCAGGCCTGCTCGCGCGTCACCACCGAATGGCCCGGCCCGCCGTGATCGGTGTGCACGATCCAGCTCAGGCCATTGGCCAGCGCCTGCTGCGCATTGCGCTCACGCGTATACGGCGAATCGCCGCCACGGATCGGCGTGGGCGGCGTGGTGGAGCGGTCCCAGGTCACGCTCCATTCGCTGTGCACGTGGTGATCGCCTGCCAGCCAGTGCGGTTGATCGTCGCTGCCGGCCGATTGCGCTGCATGTGCGCCGCCGGCACAGGCGAACGCAATCGCGAGCGCCGCCATCGGTGTGCCAAGTGCGCGCATCAGAAGCTCGCCTGCAGGCCCAGCGAATAGGTGCGCCCGTAGTCGGTGTAGCCGGAAAACAGATGCTCGCCCACATACATGTGCTGGACCTGCCCGGTGAGGTTGATGGCGTTGACGAACACCGCCACGGTGGGATTGATCTGCCAGGAGAGGTTGCCATCCAGGGTGCCGAAGGCGCGCGTGTTGTTGGTCGCCACGTCGGCGGTGCCCACCGAGTTGACGATGTCGTCGCGCCAGCTGTAGCTCAACCGCATCGACAACGGCCCCTTCTCGTAGAAGCCGACCAGGTTGTAGCTGTTCTTGGCCACACCTTCCAGCGCATCCTGGAAGTGCTGCGTGCCATCGACATAGTTGGCCTGGCTATCGGTCCAGGTGTAGTTGGCCTGCATGCCCAGCCCGTCGAACGGCGCCGGCAGGCCGCTGAACACCTGCTGCCAGGCCAGCTCCACGCCCTGCACCCTGGCCTTGCCGCCATTGACCTTGGACGAGAGCAGATAGCTGCGCCCCTGGTAGTCCAGGTTGGAGAATTGGGTCTGCACGAACCGGCTGATGTCCTTGTAGAACACCCCGGCCACCAGAGCCGAGGAGGGCGAGGTATACCACTCGAAGGTGAGGTCGTACTGCAGCGCTTCGAATGGCTCCAGATTCGGATTGCCGCCGCTGGCGGTAAGCGTTTCGCCGCTGGAATTGAAGGTGAGCTTGGACGACAGATCGGTGAGGTCCGGGCGCGTGATCACCTTGGCGGCCGCACCACGCAGCACCACGCTCTGGCTCAGGTCCAGCGCCACGTTCAACGACGGCAGCACGTCGTTGTAGCTGCGTTCGAACACCACCGGCTGCGCGCTGCCATCCAGGTTGGCGTGGCCTTCGGTGCGCTGCTGGGTGTGCACGCCGCGCACGCCGAGATTGCCGCGCAGCTCGTGGCCGGCCAGCGGCGTGGCGAATTCGCCCATCACGTACGCCGAGCTGATGTCCTCGAGCACGCGGTAGGAATTTTGCAGGTCATCGCTGCTGGGGCTGTTGGCCAGATCCGCGCTGGTGGGCCAGTCGCCCCAGAACGGCGCTTCGCGTGGTGCCAGCCATTGCCGCGGCAGCTGGCCATTGCCGCCTGCCAGCATGTCGCTCACCGGCAGCGAGGGAGAAAAATAGCTGGCATCGAAGCGCCTGCCGGCGATGCTGTTGTTGATCAGGTCGGTACGCTCGTAGCGGCGTTCGCGGCTGCGGTACTTGGCGCCAAGCTTGAGCGCACTGAAGAAGCCGCTGTCCAGCATGCGGTCTGCGTCGAACTGCAGGGCACGTTCGCGGTCCACCGCATCGATGATGCGCCACTCCAGGCGGCGGCCGGGCGTCTGCGCCGGATCGGTGGGGTCGTAGCCGTCGGTGAAGGCCCAGTTCGGCACGTTGTCGCCAGAGGCGCGCGGAAACGAGACACGCTGATCGACCGTGGCGCCGGTGCGCAGGCGGGTGCGGCGAATCGGGTCGTCGTTCCAGCTATGCGCACGCGACAGAAAGCCGGTGCCCTGCACCTTCCATGCATCGCCCTGCCAGGCGCCGCTGAGCCGCAGGCTGCGGTTTTCGTCGGTCATGCCCGAGGTTTCGCGCGAGAGCTGCACCTGGCCGTTGCGGTAGTCGAACGCGGTGAGCGTATCGCCTGCGATGGTGAGGTTGCGCATGTTGCCCGGCTCCCAGCCGGTGCCGATCGCCAATTCGTCGTAGTCCACCTGCTGGCGTGCGTAGAACAGATCCAGGTTGAACTCCAGCGCGTCGCTGGGTGTGAACTGCACCGAGCTGGCCACGCCGATGCGCTTGCGATGCTCCAGTTCCAGTGTCGGACGGATCGCCGAAGGCGCCCAGATCGCACCGGTGTCGGCGCGGCCGTCGCCGTTGCTGTCGATGCCCTCGGCGTAGCGCTCCCAATAGGTCTCGTTGACGCGGTCCTGGCGCAGGCTGCGCTCGGCATAGGCGGCGGCGAACAACACGCCCAGGGTCTTGTCGGCGTTGACCCAGTTGTACAGGCCCGAAACGCGCGGGTCGTTTTCATCGGCCAGTTGCGGGTGGCTGAGCTCGGCCGACAGATGCGTCTCGGCATTGCCCAGCTGCAGCGGGCGAAACGTCTTGACGTTGACCACGCCGCCAATGGCGCCTTCATCCAGCGCAGCGGTGGGGCTCTTGATCACCTCCAGCCCGGATACCAGTTCGGCGGGCAGCGTATCGAAGCGGAACTGACGGCCGGTCTGGCCGGAATTGCGCACGTTCTCGTTGACCGCCATGGTCTGGCCATTGAGCGTGGTGACCTGGAAACTCGGCCCCAGCCCGCGCACGCGCACATACACGCCTTCGCCGCGATCGCGCTCGATTGTCACGCCCGGCAGGCGCTGCAAGGCTTCGGCCACGTTCTGCGCAGGCAGCTTGCCGATGTCCTCGGCTTCGATCGAGTCGATCACGCTCGGCGCATAGCGCTTGTCGTTGAGCGCGCGTTCCAGGCTGGAGGCGTAGCTGCCGAGCACCTGCACGCTGTCCAACTCGGTAGGTTGCGTGGCGGCGGCAGGTGCCTGCTGTGCCTGCGCGGCGACGGAAATGAGCGCGGCAGTGACGGCGAGCATCAGCGCGGCATGGCGAGGGCAACGCGCAAGATGCACGGGAAAAGAGGTCATGAGGTTTCCGGGTAGTGGGGGAGCCGGACTGCGCAGCTGCTGTCGTGTCGGCGCGCGACATGAAAGGAAATTCGTATGAAATGTTGATGACATCCGCGCAGCGCGATAACGGCCGCTAGCGCACGCGCCTTGCTGCGACAACGACAGACAGCGCGCTACAGTGCTGGCGACTTCATTGCCGGTAATGCCCAGATGCCGCTGATTCCCGCCGTTTCCGCATGGAACCCGTCACCGCTGCAGGACCGCGTGGTGATCATCACCGGCGGCGCGCAAGGCATCGGCCGCGGCATTGCGCAGGCGGTGCTGGGGGCCGGCGGCAGCGTGGTGATCGGCGATCTGGACGCGGCCGCCGGCAAGGCCTGCCTGCAGGAATGGGCGCTGCCGCGTCGCAGCGCCTTCGTGCGTTGCGATGCGGCGCGCGAAGCCCACGCCGCGCGCCTGATCGCCACCGCGCTCAAACGCTTCGGCCGCATCGATGGCCTGGTCAACAATGCCGGCGTGCCCGATCCGCATATCGCCGCGCTGCCGCAGCTGGAATGGGATGCATGGAATCGCCGGCTGTCCAGCCTGCACGGCGCCTTCCTGTGCAGCAAGCACGCCTTGCCTGCGCTGACCCAGGCGCCCGGCGGTGGCGCCATCATCAACATCGCCTCCACCCGCGCCTGGCAATCGGAGCCGCACAGCGAAGCCTATGCGGCCGCCAAGGGCGGTCTGGTCGCCTTCACCCATGCGCTGGCGGTGAGCGAAGGCCCGCAGATCCGCGTCAACAGCATCAGTCCGGGCTGGATCAGCACCGATGCCTGGCGCGCCCCGCAACGTCGGCGTGCACCCAGACTCTCGCGGCGCGATCATGCGCAGCATCCGGCCGGGCGGGTGGGCACCCCGGAAGACATCGCGCAATTGGCGGTCTATCTGCTGGCACCACAGCTGTCGGGGTTCGTTACCGGGCAGGACTTCGTTGTCGATGGCGGCATGTCGCGCAGGATGCAGTACGCGTGAGGGCATGCTGCTGATGCGGGTGGTGTTGGTGTTGGTGTGATGCGCAGCGTGCTGATGCGCGGCAGAGACACGCACTCTTGGCGATCTGTGGTGCTTGCCATGCACTGCATCGGTGAGGCGGAAACCGGGATGTTGGCGGCGTGTCCTGCAGCCATGTCGGTATCGCTACGCTTTCTGCGTTGTGCAGGCGTTGGTTGCGTCGGTTTGCTCGTACCCTCACCCCAACCCCCGCTCCGCGCCCCGGCCCGCGCTTGCGGCGAGGGCGCTCAAAGGCACGCGCGCCAGTGGCGCGCAAGCTGTGCCTTCTCGCCCCGAGGGGAGAGCAACTGTCTTGATCAACCGGCGGCGTCAGCCGCCAGTTGATCTCGCATCTTGGCGTTGAGGATGACCAGCAGCTTGCGC
>NZ_MDEC01000010.1 GCF_002939785.1 Xanthomonas codiaei | reverse complement strand
TGCGGTGCCTGTGGATCCATCAGCGTCAAGTAGGGGGCAGCGAAGGCCCATTCTTCATCGGAGACGTCGGTCGGATAAGGGCGTGGCGGCTTCATCCGCTTACGATAGCCGCGAAAGCCTCAAGTTCATAACACGCTCTAAGAGCAGCTAGCAAAACGACTGCGCGGCCGCCAGGCGGGCGCGGTCGGTGCTCGGAATCGGCATGTACCACTCGTACACTGCGGTTCCTCCGCGCCGTCCGCACCCACCTGATGACCGCTCGCTACATTTTGTTAGCCGCTCTAAGACGTTGCCGCCACAGTCCGGAACCAGATCGCGCGTTTCAGCGCGCGATCTGGCCAGGCGGTTGTCTGCCAGGAACTGGCATCCAGAGCAGCGAGTACCGTGATTACTTCCGGTACGCCGGAATGAATTGCGTCTCCACCGCCTTGGCCAGCTGATCCGGCGGCAGCAGGCCCTGGTCGAGCAGGAAGTTGTTGAAGGCCAGGCGGTCGAACTTCTTGCCCAGGGCCAGTTCGGTGCGCATGCGCAGTTCGAGGATGCGGGTGTAGCCGTAGAAGTAGCTGCCGGCCTGGCCGGGGGCGCGGACGGTGTAGCGGTCCAGTTCCTGGCGGGTCATGGCCGGCGAGAGGCCAACGTCGTCTTCCAGCACCTGGCGCGCGCGTTCGCGGTCGATCAGGCCCAGGTTGAGCATCGGGTCGAGCATGGCGCGGGCGGCGCGCAACAGGCGGAACTGCAGGGCGATCAGCTGGCCGTCCAGCGGCTCGTACGGCACCATTTCCGCTTCGGCATACAGCGCCCAGCCTTCGACGTTGACCGAGTTGAAGGCGAACAGGCTGCGCGCCAGCGAGACGCCGCGTTCGACCATGGCGGTGAATTGCAGTTCGTGACCGGGGCGGCCTTCGTGCGCGCTGAGCGTCCAGGCGGCCGAGCCGAAGTTGAAGTCGTCGTACTGCTCCTTTTTGCTGCCGTCGGCGGTCGGGTTGCCCAGCGGCAGCACGAACTGGCCCTGCTGGCCGGTATTGCCGATCAGCGGTGCCGGCAGGAAGTGCGGCGCCGGTTGCGCAGCGCTCTCGGCCGCACTGCCCAGGCGCATCTGCATCGGGCGGTTGGGCACATCGACGATGCGCTGCTTGCGGATGATCGGGTCGATCTGGTCGATCACGCCGCGGTAGTGGGTTTCCAGCTGGTCGTCGGCGATGGTGTTGCCCTTGAGCGCGTGGATCACCTGCACGTAGTCATCGCCTTGCACGCCCTTGGCCTTGGCCACCAGCGGGGCCAGCTGGCGCATGGCCGAGCGGGTCTCCATGAACTCCAGTTGCGCGCGCTGGATCAGCTGCTGCGGGGCGATATCGATGCCCACCTGCTTGAGTTGGTAGGCGTACAGCGGTTCCGGCAGACGGGTGTCCTTACGCGCCTTCGGCAGCACGGTGGTGCGGGTCCAGCTGGCGTAGTCCTTGAGCTGGGTGGACATGGCCTTGAGCGCCTCCTCGGCGCCGGCGATCTTGTACTTGGCAAACAGCTCGCCGATACCGGCAACGTAGGTGTCCACATTGGCCAGCGCCTGCTCCACTTCGCGCTGGGTGGGCTGCAACAGCGCGGCATTGCCCAGCTTTTCCTCGTAGCGCTGGCGTGCCAGCGTGGTGGTGGGCGTGCTGCCCGGCACCAGGCCAACGTAACGCTTGAGGCGATCCAGCGCCTTGGCACGGCGCTCGGGCGCGGTCTGGTCGGACAGCAGACCATTGAGACCACTGAAGACCGCCTCCGGGGCGTCGCTCCACGGCAGCAGATAACGCTCGTTGAGCTCGCTGCCTTCGATGTTCTGCTCGGCCGCGCCGATCATGATCTGCAGGTCCTGGCGCACATTGGCATCGCGCTCGATGGCCAGCTTGGCCTGCAACGCGGCACGTGCCTTGCGCATGGCATCGCGATAGCGCGCGGCGTTGTCCGGGCCCAGGTCCACGACCTGATCGTCATAGCCGGGCACGCCGAAGAAGCTGGCGTATTCGGGCTGGAACGGCGCCTGGGCGTTGAGCAGGATCTGCGCATAGCCGTTGCTGGTCTGCACCCAGGCCGGAGCGGCCGGTGCGCCGGCGGTGCTGGTGCTGGTCTTTGCCTGTAGCGGCAGGCAGGTGCCCAGCGCCAGGGCGAGGGCAATCAAGAGAGGCTTCATCGGGAGGATTCCAACAGGGCGATGCGCGACCGTACGCGGAGCGCGTGGCGCCGGCAACCTGCCGAAGGTCATCGTCGATCCATGGGCGTGCAATCGGTGCAAACGCCGGGGACCGTTGCGATGCGCAGCCGGCCGCTGCAGCGATCCCGCGCAGTGCCCTGTTCTGCAGGACAGCCAGCCATCGCCGTGCCGAACTGCTGCGGCCTCACCATAGCTGCGTGGGGGGCGCGGTTAGCGGTTGCGCTTGGCGCCGGGCCCGGCCCGGCCAGACGCTTCGCGGCCTGGGCCTGGCACCGCGTCGCTGCTGCGCGCCGCGCCCGTACCGGCCTCCTGGTTCGCCAGCAACGCGATCGCAGCGCTGGCGTCCGGTACCACCTGCAGCGTCGTGTAATGCCACCGGCCGGCGTGGCGGTCGGCCTCGATGTACAGGGTGCCATTGCCACGTGCCCCATGCAGCGACACGCTGAAGTTGGCGTTGCCGCTGCCGCCGTTGATGGAGACGCTGCCACTGGGGATGACCCCATCTTCGATCGGCGCACCGAGCGCGGCGATGACCCGGGCGTCCTGTTGCGCTGCCGACAGGCCAACGCGGTAGGGCTCGGCCGATTTGGTGGCGCGCGCGATACCGACGACGAACGCGGCCAAGCTGGCGGCCAGGATCACGATGAGCAGCAACGCCAGCAGCGGGACCGCCCACTTCCAGTGGCGCGACCACCAGCCGCGCTGGACCGGTGGCGACGGCGGTGCGGCCTGGATGGATGGCAGCGGCGGCGGAATGGACAGACGGATGCTCGATTCAGAGGGGTAAACGCAGGGCCGTACGCTCAGGGCATCAGGCAGCGCGCCAGGAACGCTTCGGCGGTCTTGTAACGGTGCAGCGCCGTGCTGCCGGACAAGCCGTGCTTCGCACCGGGGTAGGTCATCAGCTCGAATGCGGTGCCGCGCTGCTGCAGCTCGCTCATCAGCGCGGTGGAATTGGTGAACAGCACATTGTCGTCGGCCATGCCGTGGATCAACAGCAATTTTGCGCGCAGGCCGTCCAGGTGGGTGGCGACACGCGCATCGCGATAACCGGCGGCATTGGCTGCCGGCAGGTCCATGTAGCGCTCGGTGTAGTGCGTGTCGTACAGGCCCCAATCGGTGACCGGGGCGCCGGCCACGCCGCAGGCATAGGCGTCGCTGTGTTTTGCCAGCAGCATCAGCGTCATGTAGCCGCCATTGGACCAGCCCTGCACGCCGATGCGCTTGGCATCGACCCAGGGTTGCTGCTTGAGCCAGGCCACGCCCTGCAGCTGGTCCTCCACTTCCACCGTGCCCTGCCTGGCGTACAGCGCACCACCGAAGTCGCGGCCACGCCGCGGGGTGCCGCGGTTATCCAGCGAGAACACCACGTAGCCGCGCTGGGCCAGGTATTGGTCGAACAGGGCATCGCCACGGCCGGGCCAGGCATCGAGTACGGTCTGTGCAGCGGGGCCGCCGTAGACATAAACAATGACCGGATAGCGCCTGGCCGGGTCGAACTGCTCCGGCTTGGTCAGGCGGTACTGCAACGGCGTCTTGCCGTCGGCGGCGGTCAGCGTGCCGAACTCCACCGGCCGCTGCGCGTCGCGGTACCTGGCGTAGGGATGCTGCGGGTCGTCCAGATCGTTCTTCAACAGAGTGGCGATTTTTTCGCCATTGGCGCGAAACAGCTCGATCTGCGGCGGGGTGGTGGTGTTGGACCAGGTGTCGACATACACGCTGGCATTGCTGGCGAAGCTGGCTGCATGCGTGCCGTGGATGGCCGAACGCCTCTGTATCGCGCCGCCGCCCAGCGGCACGGCGTAGATGTGGGTCTGGGTCGGCGACTGCTTGCTGGCGGAAAAATACACCTGCCCGGCCTGCTCATCGACGGCGAGCAGCGCATCGACCACCCAGGGGCCGGAGGTCAGCGGGGTCAGCGTGCGCCCGTCTTCCGATGCCACATACAGGTGCTCGTAACCGCTGCGCTCGGAGTTCCAGATGAAGCGGCCGTCCTTGAGGAACCGCAGGTCGTTGGTCAGCGGCACCCAGGTGGGCGAAGTTTCGGTGATGAGCGTGCGCTGCGCGCCGCTGGCAAGCGTGGTTTCGATCAGCTCGAGGGTTTTCTGATCGCGCGACTGGCGCTGGAACGTCAGCCGCTGTGGGTCGCGCCAGTCCACCCTTGCCAGATAGATGTCCGGGTTCTTGCCCAGGTCGATCCAGTGCGGCCTCGCGCCTGCGCGCGGGGCGATCACCCCCAATTGCACGGCCACGTTCGGCTGGCCGGCCTGCGGATAGCGTTGCTCCACCACCTCGGTGTGGTCGGCATACACCTCCGGGCGCTTTTGCACCGGTACGCGGGATTCGTCGATGCGCGCGAAGGCGATCGCCGAATCGTCCGGCGCCCACCAGTAGCCGGTGTGGCGATCCATTTCCTCATCGGCAACGAATTCGGCCACGCCATTGCCGATGGTGTCGCTGCCGTCGCCGGTGAGCTGCAGCTGCCTGCCGCTGGCCAGGTCGATCACCCACAGGTTGAGCTCGCGCACGAAGCTGACGAAGCCACCCTTGGGCGAGAGCTTGGCGTCGGTGGCGAAACCTTCGCCATGGGTGAGCTGGCGCACGGCCGCCGCGCCGGTCTTGCGCAGGTCGTACAGATACAGCTCGCCGCCGAGCGGAAACAGCAGTGCGTGCGCATCCGGCGCCCATTGGTAATCGACGATGCCGGCGTAGGCGGCGATGCGCCGGCGTTCGCGCCGGGCCTTTTCGACATCGCTCAAGGTCTCGGTGCCGGGCAGCACCACCTTGGAATCGACCAGCAGCCGGGTCTGGCCGCTGGCGATGTCGTATTCCCACAGGTCCAGCTGGTTGCGGTCGCTGTCCTTGCCGCGCAGGAAGCTCACGCGCGAGCCGTCCGGGGCCACCTTGGGCTTCATCAACGTCGGGCCGGACAGCGGCAACGGGCCGGTGATGGCCTCCAGGGTGAGTTTTTCGGCGTGGACCATGGGAACGGTGCTGAGCATGAGGGCAAGGGCGGCGAACAGGGCGCGCATCGAAGATCCTGTCGGAAGACAGCGCACAGGATGCGGGCGCGTGGCGTGTTTGAGAAGCGTGGCGATGATGCCTGTGCGCGATCAGAGCTGTACGCGTGGTTGTGTGCGTGTGATGCAGGGGCGCACCGAGGCGGTGGTCGCTCTGGTTTGGGCCGATAGAAGTGCGCGCGAGCTGGTTGCAGTGGGCGCGCTGCGGATGCTACATGCGCATTTCATGTGTAGCAGATTGCAGGGCGCGGCAGGTCTGGCGCTATGTGCGTACCCTCACCCCAACCCCTCTCCCGGAGGGAGAGGGGCTTGAGCCGCCGCGAGTGTGTCGCGTGCGGTTACTGCGCTCGTTAGCCGCTACTACTGCCAACACTGCGAGTGGTGATGCTATTGCGGCTTGCTCTTGCTGCTTGCGGTGCAGTCGCAACAGCAGCCGCTTTGCCCGTGTGTACGGTTGCGCAACCGCTCCTACGACGCTGCCTTAGCGCTTGCCGAACAGGTGCTTGCGCTCTTCGTCGCTGAGCGGCTTGCCTGCGTTGGGGTTGACCCTCTCTTTGAGCGCGTATGCGCGTTGGGTGGCCGGGCGTGCGGCGATGGCGTTGTGCCAGCGCTTGAGGTGCGGGAAGGCGGCGTAATCGGGGCGCAGGTCGCCGTACACCTCGAGCCAGGGGTAGCTCGCCATGTCGGCGATGCCGTAATCGTCTCCGGCCAGGAAGGCGTGCTCGGCCAGGCGCTTGTCGAGCACGCCATGCAGGCGGCGGACCTCGGCGTTGTAGCGGTCGATTGCGTAAGGAATCTTTTCGGGCGCGTAGACGTTGAAGTGGCCCATCTGGCCGGTCATCGGGCCCAGCCCGCCCATTTGCCAGAACAGCCATTCCAGTGCGGCGATGCGGCCGCGCGCATCGCGTGGCAGGAAGCGGCCGGTCTTCTCGGCCAGATACAGCAGGATCGCGCCGGACTCGAACACGCTCTGCGGCGCGCCGCCGTCGGCCGGCGCATGGTCGACGATGGCCGGCATCTTGTTGTTGGGCGAAATCTGCAAAAACGCCGGCTCGAACTGCTCGCCCTTGCCGATGTTCACCGGCTTGAGGGTGTAGTCCAGCCCGGCTTCTTCCAGAAACAGGGTGACTTTGTGGCCGTTGGGGGTGGGCCAGTAATACAGGTCGATCATGCGTGCTCCGGTACGTGAGGGGGGTGATGCGCGGCCGGGACGACACGGCCGCCATGAGCTTGCATCGCCACGCGTCAACGGCTTGCAAGCTGGCCTGCGGCCAGGCCGACCCTGCGCCTGGCCTTGTCGGTCGGGGTGATCCTTCGGGACGGGATTCGGCAATGGGGTGGAGATTGCATGCGCACGAGCGCGACAAGCCTGCCAATCCCGAATGACCAATCCCGACTCCCTGCCATGCCATCGACGCCCGATGGTACGGGCAAGCGATTGCCCGCGCGTGTGCTGCACGACGCCTGTGCTGGAACGATGTGTGACGCGATTGGCTCGCGACCGATGCTGCAGTGCAAATTGACTTTGTTAAGTCCGCGCTAACAAATGCGCGATTGCACCACTGACCTTTGCCTGTCCCGCTCGGGGCCGGCTTCTTTGCTTGGGGATGGAATCATCGTGAGAGAGCTACGCACCCTGCCGCGCACGCGGCGCTTGACGTCTGCCTTGTTGTTCGCCCTGTCGACTCCGCTGGCCGCGCAGACCGCGCCGGCGCAGCAGTCGGCCTCTACCGTCCCCGGCTCCAGCCAGGCCGACCCTGCCACCCTCGACACCGTCCAGGTCAGCGGTATCCGTGGCAGCCTCACCTCGTCGATGAACGTCAAGCGCGACGCGCAGGGTATCGTCGACGGCATCGTGGCCGAAGATATCGGCAAGTTCCCCGATACCAACCTGGCCGAGTCCCTGCAGCGCATCAGCGGCGTGTCGATCGACCGTTCGCTGGGCGAAGGCTCGCGCGTGACCGTGCGCGGCGTCGGCCCCGACTTCAACCTGGTGCTGTTGAACGGCCGCCAGATGCCCGGCGCCAGCATCGAGGAATCCAACGCCTCCAACTCGCGCGCGTTCGACTTCGCCAACCTGGCGTCGGAGTCGATCTCCGGCATCGAGGTGTTCAAGACCAGCCGTTCCAGCACACCCACCGGCGGCATCGGTGCCACCATCAATATCAAGACGGCCCGCCCGCTGGACAACCCGGGCATGCATGCCAATGTCGGCCTCAAGGGCGTGCACGATGCCTCCAACGAGAACCTGCCCGGCCGCCTGCAGGGCGATTCGCTGACGCCGGAAATCTCCGGCATCTTCAGCACCACCTCGGACGATGGACGCTTTGGCGTGTCGCTGAGCGGCAGCTACCAGGAACGCGACTTCGGCTATAGCCAGGTCGGCGTGCCCAATGGCTGGCGTTCGTTCCGCGGCGATTCCACCGCCTACGGCACCATCCCGCAGCCGGGCGCGCCGGGCTCGGAAAACATCGTCAACCGCCCCGGCCCGAACGATATCTACTCGGTGCCGCAGAACCTCAACTACCGCGTGGTCGGCGTCGAACGCCAGCGCACCAACGGGCAGCTGGTGCTGCAGTACAAGCCGCTGGACAACATCACCACCACGCTGGATTACACCTACTCGGAAAACAAGATCCAGCAGCAGCGCAACGAGATGTCGGTGTGGTTCAACTATGGCCCGTCGGCCAGCGCCTGGACCAATGGGCCGGTCGCCGGCCCGATCACCTATTCGGAAATCGTCGATCCGGCCACCAGCGACCTGGCCACCGCCGGCTCCAAGGCGGCCACGCGCAACCAGAACAAGTCGCTGGGCTTCAACGTGGATTGGGCGGTGAACGATCAGTTCAAGCTCAATTTCGACATCCACCGCTCCACCGCCGAAGCCGGCGCAGACAGCCCGTACGGCTCGAGCAACTCGCTGGGCGTGTCCGGCTTCTACCGCGGCACCTCGGTGGTGGATTTCAGCAAGGATTTCCCGGTGCTGCAGCAGCAGCTGGGCTTTGGCCTGACTGCGCTGGACCCCTCGCGCACGCTGGTCACCGGCTCGGCCTTCCGCAACAGCTACATGAAGTCGGAGATCGACCAGGCGCAGGTCAACGGCGACTTCACCTTCGAGAACTATTCGCAGTTGAAGTTCGGTATCGGCAGCACCGAGGTCAAGAACCGCTCGGCATTCTCCAACGTGCAGCGCGATACCTGGGGCGGCAACGGCACCGCGGCCGATTATCCGGACGACCTGTGGATTCCCAGCTCGTTCGCGCAGTACTTCGATGCGATCGATGGCAGCGGCAATCCGGCGCAGTTCAACCAGCTGTTCCTGTTCGATTTCGAGCGTGCACGCCAGGCCGCCGCGCAGGCTGCCGGCGACGACGCGCTGTACCGCATCTCGCCGGAGTTCACCACCGACCGCCGCGTCACCGAAAAATCCAAGAACGCTTACCTGCAGTGGAACAACAGCTGGGACGACCTGCGCGTGCCGATCAGCCTGGCCGCGGGCGTGCGTTACGAGGAAACCAAGGTGGACGCGCAGGCGCTGGTGCCGGTGGCGGTGGGCATCGACTGGGTCGCCAACAACGAGCTGCCGATCCGCCTGGCCGACTCGGCGTTTTCCGGCGCCAGCGGCAAGTACGAATACTGGCTGCCCAGCCTGGACCTGAGCTTCAAGCTCACCGAGGACCTGGTACTGCGCGGCAGCTACGGCGAAACCATCGGCCGTCCGGGCTGGGGCGACATCCAGGGCGGGCAGACGCTCAACCAGATCGCGCGTCTGGAAGGCGGCACCGGCCAGGAGGGCAACCCCGGCCTGAAGCCGCTGCTCTCGCACAACATCGACCTGTCGCTGGAGTGGTACTACAGCGATGCCAGCTACGCCTCGGTGGGCTTCTTTCGCAAGAACATCGACAACTACATCGGCGTGACCACGCGCAACGATACCTCGCTGGGCCTGAACACCCCGATCGGCGGTGCGTACTGGAACCAAGCACTGGCCAATGGCTGCGCCTCGGCCGACCTGACCTGTATCCGCAACTACATCTTCCGTAACCGCAGCGGCGCGCCGGGTGTGGTGCGGGGCGCGGACGATGCCAACGGCAATGCCACCGGCGTGATCAGCGGGCAGCCCGGCGACCCGGTGGCCAACTTCGCCATCACCGCGCCGGCCAACCAGCGCTCGGCCTCGCTGGACGGCTGGGAATTCAACCTGCAGCACATGTTCGGCGCCAGCGGCTTCGGCGTGTCGGCCAACTACACCATGGTCGACTCCGGTCTGACCTACAACAACGCGGTAATCGGCGAGCAGTTCGCGTTGGAAGGCCTGAGCGATTCGGCCAACGTGGTCGGCTTCTACGACAAGGACAAGTGGCAGGTGCGTGCGGCCTACAACTGGCGCGACGAGTTCCTGGCCGCGCGCTTCGACGGCAGCGGCCAGCCCAACCCGGTCTATACCGAGGCCTATGGCCAGCTGGACCTGAGCATCGGCTACCAGTGGAACGAGAACCTGTCGCTGAGCCTGGAGGCGATCAACCTCACCGACGAAGTGCAGCGCCAGCACGGCCGGCATCCGAACCAGATCGTATATGCCACCCAGACCGGCCCGCGCTACATGCTGGGCCTGCGCTACAAGTTCTGGTGATCTGAGGCCTGTACCAGGCGTCCCGGCGGCACCGCTGCCGGGACGCTGCTGCAACCCTTCGCGCAGTGCCGGATGCGGCATCTTTGGCACTTGCCGCGCGATGGGCAAATGTCCAAGCATGGGCCACGCGCCCCCGCGTGATATAGCGACCCCCATGACCAATGCCGTGCTGTTGAACAATCTCGATCACCGCGATCTGCGCGTGATCACCGCCCGTGGCGCCGCCTATGGCGACGACGTGATGTCGGCGGCGACCTTTCCGCAGGAATTTCGCCAGCTGCAGGGGCAGTACCCGATCGTGTTCCACCGCAGCGACAGCGGGCGGTTTCAGCCGCTGGCCTTGCTGGGCCTGCGTCTTGGCGAAAACCTGTTCCTGGACGGCGCGCGCTGGGATGCGCCGTACATTCCGCTGGCGATCCAGCGCCAACCGTTCCTGATCGGCCAGCAACCGGAAGGGCCGATGGTGCACGTGGATCTGGACAGCCCGCGCGTGAGCACCCAGGACGGCGAACTGCTGTTCCGCGAACACGGCGGCACCACCGATTTCCTGTATCACATCAGCCAATTGCTGCGCACGCTGCACGATGGGATGGCGGCCAGCGATGCCTTCGTCGAACGCCTGCTGCGTTACGAACTGCTGGAACCGTTCGTGTTCGAAGCCACCCTGGACAATGGCCTGGACTGCCGCCTGGCCGGCCTGCACACCGTGCACGAAGAGCGCCTGCGCGGGCTTGGCAAGACCGCGTTGCTGGACCTGCACCGCCACGGCGACCTGGAACCGCTGTACATGGCGGTGGCCTCGGTCGCGCAATTCCGTCATCTGCTCGAACGCCTCAACCGCCGCCATGCCGGCTGAGCCGCGCGCCATCGACGAACGCCATGGCCTGGATCCGCAGCAGCTGGATCCGGCGCTGCTGCGCTCGACCACGCCGCTGGTGCTGCGCGGGTTGGTGCGCGACTGGCCGCTGGCCCGTGCCGGCGCGCAGTCCGCGCAGGCCGCCGCCGCCTACCTGCGCGGCTTCGACCGTGGCGAGGCGGTGGTGGCGCAGGTCGGGCCGCCGGAGATCGGCGGGCGCTTCTTCTACAACGCGGAGCTGAGCGGCTTCAATTTCCGCCCCGAGCGCGTGCCGCTGGGCGTGGTGATGGACACGCTGCTGCGCGACCTGGACAGCGCCCGGCCGCCGGCAATCTATGTCGGCTCCACCACGCTGGACACCTACCTGCCCGGCCTGCGCGAGGCCAACCCGATCGCGCTGCCGCAGGCCGCGCCGCTGGGCAGCATCTGGATCGGCAACCGCACCCGCATCGCCGCCCACCAGGACCTGCCGGACAACCTGGCCTGCGTGGTGGCCGGGCGCCGCCGCTTCACCCTGTTTCCGCCGGACCAGCTGGCCAATCTCTACATCGGCCCGCTGGACCTGACCCCGGCCGGGCAGCCGATCAGCCTGGTGGACATCACCGCGCCGGATCTGCAGCGCTTTCCGCGCTACGCGCAGGCGCTGGAGCACGCGGTGGTGGCCGAACTGGAGCCGGGCGATGCGCTGTTCATTCCCAGCATGTGGTGGCATCACGTCCAGGCGCTGGACGGCTTCAACGTGCTGGTGAATTTCTGGTGGCGGCAGAGCCCGGCCTACATGGATTCGCCGATGAACGCGCTGATGCTGGCGCTGCTCACCGTACGCGACCTGCCGCCCGAGCAGCGCGCCACCTGGCAGGAAGTGTTCCGCCACTACGTGTTCGAGCCGGATGCGCACACCGCCGCACACGTGCCCGAGGCCGCACGCGGGGTGCTGGCGCCGATGGACGACACCCGTGCCCGCACCCTGCGCGCGCGGCTGCTGCAACGCTTGAATCGCTGAGGACTGCCGATGGACCCGAGCCCCGCTTCCGACCCACGCCAGCGCCCGGTGCGGCGCGTGGTCATCGCCGGTGGCGGCACCGCCGGCTGGATGGCCGCCGCCGCCCTGTCCAAGCTGCTGGGGCGTCACCTGCAGATCACCCTGGTGGAATCGGACGAGATCGGCACCGTGGGCGTGGGCGAAGCCACCATCCCCAGCCTGGTCACCTTCCACCGCCTGCTGGAGATCGACGAGGCTGCCTTCATGGCCGCCACCCAGGCCACCTTCAAGCTCGGCATCGCCTTCGAGCACTGGCGCGATGTGGACAGGCACTACATCCACTCCTTCGGCCATACCGGCACCGATCACTGGAGCGCAGGCTTCCACCACTTCTGGCTGAAGGGCCAGCAGCGCGGGGTGGCGCGCGACTTCGGCGACTACTGCCTGGAACTGCGCGCCGCCCAGCAGGGGCGCTTTGCGCACCTGCCCAGCGGCGGCATGAACTACGCCTACCACCTGGATGCCGGCCTGTACGCGCGCTTCCTGCGCCGCTTCAGCGAAGGCTTCGGCGTGCGCCGCATCGAGGGGCGCATCGGCCAGGTCGAGACCGACCCGGAGAGCGGCTTCCTCACCGCGCTGACGTTGCAGGACGGCACCCGCGTGGACGGCGATCTGTTCGTCGACTGCACCGGCTTTGCCGGCTTGCTGATCGGCAAGACGCTGGGCGTGGGCAGCGAGGACTGGTCGCAGTGGCTGTTCGCCGACAGCGCGCTGGCGGTGCAGACCGAGTCGGTGGGCCCGCCGGTGACCTACACCCGCGCGCGCGCCGACCAGGCCGGCTGGATGTGGCGCATTCCGCTGCAGCACCGGGTGGGCAACGGCATCGTCTATTCCAGCCGCTACACCGACCAGGACAGCGCCCGCGCGGTACTGGAGCGCAACCTGCAGGGGCACGCGCTGACCGAGCCGCGTGCGCTGCGCTTCACCCCCAACCAGCGCCACCGCGTGTGGGAGAAGAACTGCGTGGCGCTGGGGCTGGCCAGCGGCTTCCTGGAGCCGATCGAATCCACCAACATCCACCTGATCCAGCGCGGCATCGTGCGCCTGCTGCAGACCTTCCCGCAGGTCATCCACCCGGTGGACATCGCCGAATACAACCGCCAGGCCGCCGACGAAATCGCCCACATCCGCGATTTCGTGATCCTGCACTACCACGCCACCGATCGCCGCGACACGCCGTTCTGGCGCGACTGCGCGGCCATGGACATCCCCGACTCGCTGCGCCACCGGATCGCGTTGTTCCGCGAAAGCGGGCGGGTGTTCCATCGCGCCAACGAGCTGTTCGCAGAGAATTCCTGGGTGCAGGTGATGCTGGGCCAGGGCATCACGCCGCGCCAGCACCATCCGGTGGCCGACCTGATGGGCGACGCGGAGCTGAGCCACTTCCTGGAGGGCATCCGCCAGCGCGTGGACGCCACCGTGGCCAGGTTGCCGCCGCATGCGGACTTTCTGTGCCACCATTGCCCGGCCGCCCCGCTGCCCGCCCCGCCCGCCCGGGTGCCGGCCGACGCCGCACTGGCGAGCCCGGCACGATGAATTTCGCATCCGGCATGCGCAACCCTTGGCTTACACTGCCCCAGCAATGCTAGATTGCGGCATTGCCGTCCATTGCGGGAACAATGGCCGGCGCTCGCCGCAACGCTATCTTTCGCACTCGGGGTAAGGGGGACGCATGTTGGATCTGACACAGGGCCGTATGGCACGCCGGATCGCGCCGGTCATTTTGCTGGTTGGCCTGGCCGCCTGCTCCAAGCAGGAAGACAAGGCCGCCACCACCACGCCAGCTGCCGGCACCACGCCAGCCGCACAGGCGCCGACGCCGGCCACCGCGGTGTCGCCGCAGGTGCAGTCGATGGCCACCGACCAGTTGCGCGAATCGGCCACCAAGGCACTGCAGGACAACCGCATGTACGCCCCGGCCGGCGACAACGCGGTGGAGTACTACCTGGCGCTGCGCGAGAAGCAGCCGCAGGACGCCACCGTCAACAGCGCGCTGACCGACCTGCTGCCGTACACCCTGATCGCCGCCGAACAGGGCATCAGCCGTGAAGAATTCCCCGAGGCGCAGCGGCTGATCGCGCTGATCGAAAAGGTCGACCCGAAGGCGCCGGCACTGCCGCGCCTGAAGAGCGGCCTGGACACCGCCATGAAGACCGCTGCCAGCCGTTCCGAGCAGGATGCCGAGCAGGCCAAGAAGCTGGTCGAGGACAAGGCCAAGCAGGCCGCCGAGCAGAAGCGCCTGGCCGAACAGCAGACCCGCGAGGCCGCCGCTGCCCAGCAGATCGCCGCCCAGCAGGAAGCCGCCCGCCAGCAGGCGGCCGAAGCCGAGCGCCAGGCTGCGGCCAGGCGCCAGGCCGAACCGGCCGCGCCGACCGCCGCTGCGCCTCGCCCGACGCCGGCGCCCGCCGCCGCTGCACCGGCGGCGCAATCGCTGCGCCCGATCAGCACCCCCGCACCGCGTTACCCGCCTGAAGCGCTGCGCGCCGGTACCTCCGGCGAAGTGCTGGTGGAGATCACCGTCGGCACCGACGGCTCGATCACCGCCTCGCGCGTGTTGCGGGCCAATCCGCCGCGCGTGTTCGACCGCGAGGCGCTCAACGCCGTGAAGCGCTGGCGCTTCGAACCGGTGGCCGCACCGGTGACCACTCGCCGCACGTTGTCGTTCAATCCAGGTGGCTGAGTGGGTGGCTGGGCGATTGCGCGGCTCTGCACGCGGCTGAGTTGGTCGTTTTCGATGGTTGCTGACGATTGATGCACTGCACTTCTGGCAAATACCAGGCGCCCACCAAAAAGCCCGCAGCGATGCGGGCTTTTTGGTGGCTGGCCATCCGTACCCTCATCCGCCCTTCGGGCACCTTCTCCCGAGGGGAGAAGGAGTAAAGCCCCTCTCCTGCGGGAGAGGGGTTGGGGTGAGGGTACGGCGACCGAGCGGACGTCACGCACTAAGCAGACAACAAGGACGTTCAATCATTCAACATCACCATGCGTCACCGTGCATTCGTATTGGCCATCCGTACCCTCATCCGCCCTTCGGGCACCTTCTCCCGAGGGGAGAAGGAGTAAAGCCCCTCTCCTGCGGGAGAGGGGTTGGGGTGAGGGTACGGCGACCAAGTGGACGTCACGCCCTAAGCAGACAATAAGGACGTTCAATCATTCAACATCACCATGCGTCGCCGTGCATTCGTATTGGCCATCCGTACCCTCGTTCGGCGCTGCGCGCCACCTTCTCCCGGCGGGAGAAGGACACATCACCCGGAAATCGCCAGGCGCTCCTGGTGATACCGGCGCACCGCCGCGTACCACAGCAGCGCGGCCACGCCGAAGCCGGCCAGCAGATACACCGCCCAGGTCTGCGCATCGATGGTCTCGTGGCGGATCACCTTGAGCAGCATCTGGTTCTGCGCCAGGAACGGCACCGCGAACTGCCATAGCTGGGTCTTCAGCGGATACGCCATCAATGCATAGCCCGGCAGCATCGGCAGCAGCAGCAGCCAGGTCATGTGCGCCTGCGCCTCTTTCATGCTCTTGGCCGCCGCGGCCAGATAGGTCAGCAACGAGGTCCCCACGAACAGCATCGGCACCAGGATGAACAGCATCTGCAGCATCGGCATGAAGCCGACGTTGAGCTGGCGCCCCAGATTGGAGCTGGATAACTGCGCGCTGAGCTTGAATGCCAGCAAGGTGAGCAGCAGCGACACCATGCCGATCACGCAGGCGGCGGCGATCTTGCCGCTGACGATCGCGCCGCGTGGCGCAGGCGTGGCCAGCAACGGCTCCAACGACTGGCGTTCGCGCTCGCCCGCGGTCGCATCCAGGATCAGCGAGGCGCCGCCCAGGAACGAGGTGATCACCAGCAGCACCGGCAACAGCATCGCCATGACCTGGCCGCGCTTGGCATCGGCGGTGGCCAGGTCCTGCGCCGCCACCTCCAGCGGCCGGCCCACCTGCGCGTCGATGCCACGCGCCAACAGGCGCAGTGCACCCACCTGCTGGCTGTAGGCACTCAAGGCCGCCTGCAGGCGCATGCTCGGCACGTCGGCCTCGCGGCGGGTGCTGTCCTTGATGACCTCCACCAGCGCCGGACGCCCTTCGCGCCAGTCCTGCGCATAGCTGTCGCTGATGCGCAGCGCCACATCCACGTCCTGGTTGCGAATGGCCGCGGTCATGTCGGCCGGCGGCGCGACGGCGTTGAGCCCCTGCGCGGCCAGGAAACGCACCAGATTGGGAGCGTGCTCGCGACCGAGCGTGGGAATGTCCAACGGCTTGTCGATCTGGGTACGCACGCGGCTTTCGCTCAACGCGCCCATGCCGAGGATCAGGATCGGATACAACAACGGTGACAGCAGCAGGGCCAGCGCCAGCGTGCGGCGGTCGCGCGAGATATCGCGCAGTTCCTTGCGCAGTACCGTCCACAAGGTGGCCATCGGGGATGTCTTGCTCATGCGTGCAGTCCCTCTTCCGATCCGATCGCCTTGACGAAGGCGTCTTCGAGATTGTCTTCCCCGGTGGCCGCACGCAGTTCGTCGGCGCTGCCGGAGGCCACCACCGTGCCCTTGGCGACGATGACGATGCGATCGCACAGCGCCGCCACCTCCTGCATGATGTGGCTGGAGAAGATCACGCAGCGCCCTTCGGCACGCAGTTGCTGCAGGAATCCACGCATGGCGCGCGTGGTCATCACGTCCAGGCCATTGGTGGGCTCGTCCAGAATCACGTTGCGCGGGTCGTGCACCAGCGCCCGCGCAATCGCGGTCTTGGTGCGCTGGCCCTGGCTGAAGCCTTCGGTCTGGCGGTCGAGGATGTCGCCCATGTCCAGCGCGCCGGCCAGCAGTTGCGTGCGCTGCGCGATCTGCGCACGCGTCATGCCGTGCAGCTCGCCGAAGTAGGCGATGTTCTCGCGTGCGGTCAGGCGCTTGTACACGCCGCGCGCATCCGGCAGCACGCCCAGCGCGCGGCGTACCGTCACCGGGTCGAGCGCGGCATCCACGCCATCGACGGTGACACGCCCCTGGTCGGGCGACATCAGCGTGTACAGCATGCGCAAGGTGGTGGTCTTGCCGGCACCGTTGGGCCCGAGCAGGCCGGTGATCTGGCCATCGGCTGCGCTGAAACCGACCCCGTCGACCGCCTTCACCACGCCGGTCTTGGTCTTGAACGACTTGTGCAGATTCTCGACGACGATCATGCGTGCGCCTCCGTGGCGTGCTCGATGCGGCTCATGGTTCCCATCCGTTGAACGAGGTGAAGGCGGGGACGGCGGAAAGATCGGCCACGCAGCGCGTGTCCAGCGCGCGCGCGTCGGTGCTTTCCAGAAACTGGGCCATCAGCTTGGGCATGCAGCCCAGGGCCATGACGCTGTGGCCCTGGCCGGGCGCTACCAGATGCCGACCGTTCGGCAGGCCCTTGAGCACCGCCTCGGCATAGCGTGGCGGCGTCACCGGATCCAGTTGACCGGACAGCAGCAGCGCCGGCACCTGCGAGCGCAGCGGCGCGGTGAAGTCGACGGCGCGCTTGCCGGTGGGCCACACCGGGCAGGCGGCAAACACGCTGCGCGGCACTTCCTCGCCCAGCAACAGCGCCTGGTGCGCCGGGCTCGGCCGATAGCGATCCGCGTCCTCGGCGCACACCACCGACCATTGCATCGGCTGGTTGATCTGCATGTCCATGTGCGACAGCGCCATCAACGGCGCATAGCGCCCGGCGGCCGCTTCGTCCAGCACCAGCGGCAGCAACGCCGCGCTCTGTGGCGCATAGGAGAACATGAACGCCAAGCCGATCACCGCATCGGCCGTCACCCGATCGCGCTTGACCGCATTGGTCCGCAGATCGCGGTAGTCCACCTCCGGCGACTCCTTGCGCAGCCGCTCCATGATGCTACGCAGCTGCGCGCGCACATCGGTGGGAAAGCGCGCGTGGCATGCCGGATTGGAGCGGCATTGCTCGGCCTGCAGCGTGAGCGCATCTTCGAAGGTCCGTGCGAACTCGCCACTGATGACCAGGTCGCTGGGGGCCACGCCATCGAGCACGATCGCCCGCGTATGCGCGGGATAGCGCCTGGCGTAGTGCTGCGCAACGCGCGTGCCGTAGGACACCCCGACCAGATCGATCTGCGGCACGCCCAGGGCCGCCCTGATCGCATCCAGATCGCCGATCGCCTCGGCGGTGGTGTAGTAGCGTGGATCGGCATACGCGCTCAGCGACAGCGCGCACCGGCGCACGTAGGCCAGCATCGCCTCCGGGTCGGAGGAGATCTCCGCCTGCAGCGGCGTGCCATCGGGATGGTCGCAGCGCAATGGATGCGAACCGCCAGTGCCGCGTTGATCGACCAGGAAGATGTCGCGCGTCTTGCGCACTTCACGCAACGCGGCCGCAGCGATGGCCGATACCTCGGTGGCCGATTGCCCCGGCCCACCGGCGATGAAGAACACCGGGTCCTGTGTCGTGCCGCCACCGGCATCGCTTTCCAGCCAGGCGATCTTCAGCGCGATCTGCCGCCCCTTCGGTGCAGCGGGATTTTCCGCGACCTGCAGTTGCGCGCATTGCGCCTCGATGTTTCCCGCAGCGCTGCCGGAGCTGAGCGTGCAGGGTACGAACTGCAGCTGGCCGTACTGGGTGCCAGCGATGGTGGCAGCCTGCGTGGCTGCGCTGCGCGGTTGCCTGCTGCCGGGTGCGGATGCATCGGTGTTGCCGCCCGCCGGCGCCTGCGCGCGCTGGCATCCGGCGGCCAGCAACACGGCCAGCACTGCCGCAGCCAGCGTGAGTCGTTTTCCCATTCCAGCTCTCCTAGTGCCTGTTCGGTGACGGTGCTGCCGGCCGCGTGTGACCGCCGCAGCTACTGCTCTTCTTCATACAGAAACACCTGCTCGATCGGCTCGCCAAACAGGCGCGCGATGCGGAACGCCAATGGCAGGCTGGGATCGTACTTGCCGGTTTCCAGCGCATTGATGGTCTGCCGCGAGACGCCCAGCTGTTCGGCCAGTTCGCCTTGCGACCAGCCATTGGCCTCGCGCAACGCACGCACGCGGCTGTTCATTGATAGCGGCGCGCGTTGATGGCCTTGGTGAACCCATAGGTCATGCACAGCGCCGGAAACACCCAGATCATCGCGGCCGCTGCCGGCACCGCGATCAAGTGCGCCGATTGCAGGAAACCGGCCGTCATATAGGTCATGCAGACCAGGCCGGCCGCAATGGCAATGGACTCCAATTCGATGCGGCGTTGCATTTCATCCGAATCGCGCACGAAACGCGCCACCGCGCGGATCGCCAGCATCAACAGCAGCGCGGGCAGCAGTGCAATCAGCACACGCATCGCGTTGGTCTGCACGCTGGCCAGCAAGTGCCTCCAGCACAGCATCACCGCGACATAGCCCAGCATCGGTGGCGCAAACTCCTTGCGGTAGCGGCGTACCAGCGCAGGCGGTGCGCTGTCGCGCAGACTGCCGCGCCCCACGTACAGCATCAGGGCCACCAGCAAACCGCCGATGCCGCAGCCGATCAGCAGACCCTGGGTGTAGTCGCTCATCTGCCACGGCAGCCAACGCCGCACACCACCGAGCAGTATCAGCGCGACGCCGACGACCTGCAGCGCACGAACCGCCACCGTTTTTGCGTTCACCATGCATCTCCCGACGCACTGGCCGCCCTGCGTTGCGAGATCGGCTGTTGCAAGGCCGCGGCCATGCATAGCCGCCGCGTCGCAGCGCTGCGCCAGTGCGCGCGTGCGGACGATCGGTTCCGGTCGTTGTTCACCCTACACTCCCTGTCAAGCACCCTTGACAGGCAGAGTGCGCGCCGCTGCGCCCCATGTCAAGCATCCTTTACATTCGTTCCAGCGTATTGCATCCGTCGGACGTAACGCCGGCATCCTGCAACGCCGCCGCACTGCGTGGCCAATCCACGCAGCAAGCGCGCAACGCCCGACGCGGCGCACGCGCTGCATGGCAGTGCCCCATCGACGGTGCCGCATTCGCCCTGCCTTCCAGGCCGGCGATGCACCCATCAACGGGCGCTACCGTGTCGATTGCCGTGCGCAAGCGCGCATCGGCGCGCGACGGCACCTGCACCGATTCCGCTACTCTTGACCACCTCGCAACGGCAGCCACACGGCGCTTGTGTGCGCTACAGGCGCATGCAGTCCGCCCTGGCGCTGCACCCACTATCAGGAGAGACGATGCGGTTGAATACCCTGCTTGCGATGACACTGGCCTGCGGCATGGCATTGCCGGCCCTGGCACGTGAAGCGTCACCGCGCACGATCGATGTGGATCTCTCCAGTGCCGATAAGCCGGTGGATCGTTTCTATGATCTGTCGGTCGGCTCGGATTTCCCGGGCACGTTGATCCGCCCCGATACCCAGGCGCATCTGGTGCCCGCGGTGCAGGAGCTGGGCTTTCGCTACATCCGCTTCCACGACGTCTTCCACGATGCGCTCGGCACCGTCAAGGAGGTCGACGGCAAACTGGTGTACGACTGGACCAAGCTGGACCAGCTCTACGATGCGCTGCTGGCCAAGCACATCCGCCCGTTCGTCGAGCTGGGCTTCACCCCGAACGCGATGAAGACCTCCGAGCAGACGATCTTCTACTGGAAGGGCAACACCTCGCATCCGGATCCGGCCAAGTGGACGCAGCTGATCACTGCCTTCATCCAGCACATCCGCGCGCGCTACGGCGCGGAGGAAGTGCGGCAGTGGTATTTCGAGGTGTGGAACGAGCCCAACCTTGCCGGTTTCTGGGAGAACGCCGACCAGCAGGCGTATTTCGATCTTTACGCGAACACCGCGCGCACCATCAAGGCGATCGATCCGCAGCTGCGCGTTGGCGGCCCGTCCACCGCCGGTGCGGACTGGGTGCCGGAGCTGCTGGCCTTCGTGGCGAAGAACAAGCTGCCGATCGATTTCGTCACCACCCATACCTATGGCGTGGACGGCGGCTTTCTCGATGAGGACGGCAAGCAGGACGTCAAGCTGTCCGCATCGCCGGAGGCCATCGTCGGCGATGTCCGCCGCGTGCATGCGCAGATCCAGGCCTCGCCGTATCCACAGCTGCCGCTGTACTTCACCGAGTGGAGCGCCAGTTACACGCCACGCGATTACGTCCACGACAGCTACATCAGCGCGCCCTACATCCTGACCAAACTCAAGCAGGTACAGGGCCTGGTGCAGGGCATGAGCTACTGGACCTACACCGATCTGTTCGAGGAACCGGGCCCGCCACCCACGCCGTTCCATGGTGGGTTCGGGCTGATGAATCGCGAAGGCATCCGCAAGCCGGCCTGGTTTGCCTACAAGTACTTGAATGCGCTGCAGGGCCGCGCCATTCCGCTGTCCGATGCGCATGCGCTGGCCGCGGTGGATGGAAAGCGCATCGCCGCGCTCGTGTGGGATTGGCAACAGCCGGCACAGACGGTGAGCAATACGCCGTTCTATACCAGGCTGGTGGCAGCCACCGACAGCGCAACACTGCGGCTGCGCATGAGCCAGGTGCCGGCCGGCGAATACCGCCTGCAGGTGCGCAAGACCGGCTACCGGCGCAACGACCCGCTGTCGCTGTACATCGATATGGGCATGCCCAAGGCATTGGCGCCCAAGCAGCTGGCGCAGCTGCAGCAGGCCACGCGCGATACGCCAGAGCAGGACAGGCGCGTGCGGGTGGGCGCCGATGGCGTGGCCGAGGTCAGCGTGCCGATGCGCAGCAACGATGTGGTGCTGGTGACGCTGGAGCCACGCTGAGCGAGGCAACCGCCGCTGTCACGCATAGGCGTGGCTGGCGGCACGCGCGTGACGGCGGCTCACACCCCATGCAGCGAGGGCTGACCTGGCTGGACCCGCTCATGGGCATGGTCGGCGCGGTGCTGGTCACCTCGTGGGCCTGGGGCTTGCTGCGCAGCACCGGCCGCGTGCTGCTGGATGCGGAAATGGACGCGCCGGTCGTGGCGGAAATCAGGCAGGTCATCGCCGAATTCCCGGCACTCCATCGCCATTGCCGACCTGCATGTCTGGCGCGTCGGCAGCGACCGCTATGCCTGCGTCGTGAGCCTGGTAAGCCAGGGGCAGCTCGACGCAGACGCGGTGCGCCATGCCTTGCAGATCCACGAAGAACTGGTGCACATCACGGTGGAAGTGCAGCGCCCTGCAGCACGGGTGTAGCGCAGCGACAGCGTGGCCGCCCACCGCCTGGCAGGCAGCACCTGCACATGGAGGCACCAAGGGTTATCGCACGGCGCCTGCCGCCAACTCAGGCCTTGGGCGGCGCCGAGCTGACGTATTTTTCGCGACGGATCTGTGCATTGGGCAGGCCGGCGGCCTTCAACGCCTCGGCGCAGGTGTCCACCATGTCCGGGTTGCCGCACAGGTAAGCGATATCGCCATCGGCCGCCGGCGCGAACTCGGCCAACTGCTGCTGCACATAGCCGTGGCGCACATCGGCATGCGGCTGGGCAGGCAACTGGCGCGAGAAGCACGGCACATAGCGGAACTGCGGGTGTGCGTCGGCAAACGCACGGAAATCCTCGCCGTACAGCAGCTCGGCCGGGGTGCGCACGCCCTGCAGCAACACCACCTGCACGCCGCGGCTGGCGATTGCCTCGGCCAGCAGCGGCAGCATCGAGCGGTACGGGGTGACGCCGGTACCGGTGGCGATCAACAGATAGCGCCGGTTGTGGTCGCCGGCCTGCAGGCAGAAGCGGCCATACGGCCCGCTGGCCTGCAGCTGGTCGCCGATCTCCAGGCCTTCGAACAGCGCCGTGGCCGAGCCTCCGGGCACGAAGCTCACCGCGATGTCCACCGCCTCGCCCGGTCCCAGCGCATGGTTGTGGATGGTCGCCAGCGAATAGCTGCGCCTGGTTGGCGTGCCATCGGCAGCGGCGAAATGGATCTGGATGAACTGCCCGGGCTGGAAATCCAGCGGCTGTCCGTCATCACGCACGAACTGGCAGTGGGCCACGGTGGGCGCAAGCATGCGCCGGTCGACAAGCTTGAGGGGGAATTGAACGGGCACGAACGTATTTGGGACAGTCTGTGATCGGGGCAAGCCCCCACGGGCTTCTATAATAACGGGCTGCAACTCGCTGCGCCGTGACCCTGGCGCGAAGGATCCTGCTTGAAGTCCCCATCTCCCGGCACGCCCGCCCTGCGCGTGTGCGACCTGCGCAAGACCTACGACAACGGCACCCAGGCGCTCAAGGGCGTGTCGCTGGACGTGGCCCCGGGCGATTTCTTCGCCCTGCTCGGCCCCAACGGCGCCGGCAAATCGACCCTGATCGGCATCATCAGCTCGCTGGTGAACCTGTCCGGTGGGCAGGTGCACGTGTTCGGCACCGACCTGGTCGCCCATCGCAGCGAGGCGATGCGGCTGATCGGCCTGGTGCCGCAGGAAATCAACTTCAACCTGTTCGAAAAACCCTTCGACATCCTGGTCAACTACGCCGGTTTCTACGGCATGCCGCGCAGCGAGGCCGAGGCGCTGGCCGAAGCGGAACTGCGCCGCGCACATCTGTGGGAAAAGGCCCAGGTGATGAGCCGCACGCTGTCCGGCGGCATGAAGCGGCGGCTGATGATCGCCCGCGCCATGATGACCCAGCCGCGCCTGCTGATCCTGGACGAACCCACCGCCGGCGTGGACATCGAGATCCGCCGCGACATGTGGCGCGTGCTCAAGGACATCAACGCCGCCGGCACCACCATCATCCTGACCACCCATTACCTGGAAGAAGCCGAGCACCTGTGCCGCAATCTGGCCATCATCAACCACGGCCAGATCGTCACCCAGGGGCCGATGCGCGAGCTGCTGGCCAAGCTCGACGTGGAAGGTTTCTTGTTCGATATCGACGGTGAGCTGCCCGCCCGGCTGCCGGCGATCGAAGGCACCACGCTCACCGCCATCGACGGCCACACGCTGGACCTGGACATGCCCCGCGCGATGGACCTCAACCGCGTGTTCGCCGCGCTGGGCGATGCCGGCATCCGGGTGCGCTCGATGCGCACCAAGAGCAACCGGCTGGAAGAATTGTTCGTTCGCCTGACCGGGCCCGGCGAGAGTCTCGCCGCCCCGGCCCCTGCCGCAGCGGCGCCCGCGCGCCCGGCAGGTCACCCATGAGCCCCTCGGAGCCGTCGATGTCCGCCACGCCCGCAACACCCCGCCAGCGCAACTGGATCGCGCTGGGCACCATCGTGCGCCGCGAAGTGCAGCGCATCCTGCGCATCTGGGGCCAGACCCTGGTGCCACCGGCCATCACCATGACGCTGTACTTTTTGATCTTCGGCGGGCTGATCGGCTCGCGTGTGGGCGAGATGGGCGGCTACAGCTACATGCAGTTCATCGTGCCGGGCCTGGTGATGATGAGCGTGATCCAGAACAGCTACGGCAACATCTCCTCGAGCTTCTTCGGCGCCAAGTTCGGCCGCCACGTGGAAGAACTGCTGGTCAGCCCGATGCCCAACTGGGTGATCCTGTGGGGCTATGTCGCCGGCGCGGTGCTGCGCGGGGTGATGGTCGGGGCCATCGTGCTGATCATCGCGATGTTCTTCACCCCGGTGCGCATCCCGCAACCGCTGGTCACGCTGACCACGGTGCTGCTGGGCGCGACCATCTTTTCGCTGGCCGGCTTCGTCAACGCGGTCTACGCCAAGAAGTTCGACGACGTGGCGATCGTGCCCACCTTCATCCTGACTCCGCTGACCTACCTGGGCGGCGTGTTCTATTCGGTCAAATTGCTGCCCGGCTGGGCCGAAGCGGCCACCCATGCCAACCCGATCTTCTACATGGTCAACGCGTTCCGCTACGGCCTGCTCGGCAGCTCGGACGTGCCGATCTGGGTGGCCTACGCACTGATGCTGGGCTTTGTCGCGGTGCTCAGCGCGCTGGCGCTGTGGCTGCTGCGGCGTGGTGTGGGCTTGCGGAGCTGATGGCCATGCGCATGTTGATCCTAGGCGCCGGCGGAACCGGCGGTTATTTCGGCGGCCGCCTGGTGCAGGCCGGCGTGGACGTCACCTTCCTGGTACGCGATGCGCGTGCGGTGCAGTTGCAGGCCGATGGCCTGCGCATCCGCAGCCCGCTGGGCGATGCGGACGTGCCGGTCGCACACGTCACTGCGCAAGGCCTGCCGGCGCTGGTGGAGAGGCAGCCCTTCGACCTGGTGATCCTCAGTTGCAAGGCCTACGACCTG
The DNA here is from genome assembly GCF_002939785.1 of Xanthomonas codiaei. Classification (GTDB taxonomy): domain Bacteria; phylum Pseudomonadota; class Gammaproteobacteria; order Xanthomonadales; family Xanthomonadaceae; genus Xanthomonas; species Xanthomonas codiaei. Next base: position 111,308 of record NZ_MDEC01000010.1, on the reverse strand, counting down.
GACAGCGCGATCGAGGCGATCGCGCCGGCGGTGGGCGAGCACACCACGGTGCTGCCCATCCTCAACGGCCTGCGCCACTACGCGGCCCTGGATGCGCGCTTCGGCGCGGCGCGTGTGCTGGGCGGGCTGTGCTTCATCAGCGCGACCAAGGGCGAGCACGGCGAGATCGTGCACCTGGGCAAGCCGGCGGCGATCACCTTCGGCGAGCGCGATGGCAGTGCGGAGTCTGCGCGGGTGCAGGCCTTCGCCGCGGCCTGCACGCAGGCCGGGATCGACCACGTGGCCAGCGCACAGATCGCGCAGGAGCAATGGAACAAGTACAGCTTCCTCACCGCGCTGGCTGCGGCCACCTGTCTGATGCGCGCGCCGGTCGGGGCGATCGTGGCCACCGATGATGGCCGCGCCCTGATCAACGGCCTGTACAACGAATGCCTGTGGGCCGCCGATGCGGCCGGCCAACCGATCGCGGAGACCGCGCGTGCGAAGGCGCTGCAGACGCTGCTGCAGGTGGATTCGCCGCTCAAGGCTTCGATGCTGCGTGACCTGGAAGCCGGCCAGGACGTGGAAGCGGCGCAGATCGTCGGCGACATGCTGGCGCGCGTGCGCGAGACCGGACGCAATGCACCGCTGCTGATGGCCGCCAATGTGCATCTGCAGGCGTACCAGGTGCTGCGGCATAGCTGATGGGTTGTGGGCGGCCATGCGCATGCACTGCCCCCATCCGCCCTTCGGGCACCTTCCCCCGCAGGCGGGGGAAGGACGCGGCCGATTCCTTCTCCCTTAGACGGGGGAAGAAGCAGCAGATCCCTTCTCCCGCGTGCGGGAGAAGGTGGCGCAAAGCGCCGGATGAGGGCGCGTCTGCTGATGACCGCCAATGTGCATCTGCAGGCGAATCAGGTGCTACGGTATCGCCGATGGGTAGAGGGGCGACCGGGCACATGCGTCGCCCCCATCCGCCCTTCGGGCACCTTCCCCCGCAGGCGGGGGAAGGAAGCAGCAGATCCCTTCTCCCTCAGGCGGGGGAAGAAGCAGCAGATCCCTTCTCCCGCGCGCGGGAGAAGGTGGTGCGAAGCACCGGATGAGGGCGCCTTTGCGCCGCGCGGCCTTCGCGCCGCCACAGCGACCTTCTTGCCACTCCGCCACGTGCTCCCCGCAGATCCCTTCTCCCGCGCGCGGGAGAAGGTGGCGCAAAGCGCCGGATGAGGGCGCCTCTGCCTAGCGCAGCCTTCGCGCCGCCACGACGCAACGCACACGATGCTCTGCATCCCTTACACCTCGCGCCTGCCATGAAGCTGCTCAGCCACCTGTTCCGTGCCGGTCACTTCGTGATCCTGGCCTTCTTCGTGCTGTGCGCGGCGGGCTTGGTCACGATGGCCGGGTTGGAGCTGTGGCATGGCTTCACGCCAGGCGGCGACATGGTGGTACGCGACCGCTTCAACGTGGTGCTGGAAGCGGTCGGACTGCTGACGGTGGCGCTGGTGACGCTGGAGCTGGGCCAGACCATCTTCGAAGAAGAGATCCTGCGCGACGTCAAGGTCAGCGGTCCTACCCGCGTACGTCGTTACCTATCGCGCTTCTTCGTGGTGATCGTGATTGCGCTGGCGATCGAGACGCTGGTGTCGATCTTCGAGCTGATGCACGCCGACCCGGCCAAACTGCCCTATGCGGCCGCGGTGGGCTCGTGCGCAGCGCTGCTGCTGATCGCCTGGGGCGTGTTCGTCAAACTCAATCGCAGCGCCGAAGAACTCGAACCCGAGTCGATGGAAGAAACCAAGCGCGAAGACCGCGAGGTGCAGGAGTAGGACGCAGACCTTACCTGCGCAGGCGGCGGTCGCGTACATGATGCAGGACCCTCGACCAAGGCCTGCACCGCGGTCAAGGGATGTGCGCGATTACGCACTTCTGTCCCGTGAAGCGAAGCGTCCCGCACATCAAATTAATTCAGACGATTTGCAGTGCTTGCAGCAGCCTGCGCACTGCAAAACAAATCACACTTTGATGCTAGAGTCCGCTTGTTCCTGTGGTCATCACTAGAACATAACACCTCTTCCACTTATCGATCCTCGCCCGGACATCTCCGGCGCAGGATTCTCATTGAAGCCCTCCATGCTCTCTCATTCCTTCCGTTGTGCTCTATCGGCACTGGCGTTGGCGGCAGCTATGTTCGCCAACCAGGCCTGCGCTCAAGCAGTCGGTACCCCAGATGGTTTCGCCGCCGGTGTCACAGGTGGCGGTGATGCCCCCGCTGTCAGACCCGGCTCTCTGCTGGAACTGCAGCAAGCGCTTTGCAGCAGCTTCGAAGCAAACCAGTGCACTGACACCACCCCGCGGGTGATCGTGCTGGACAGAACCTTCGACTTCACCGGCTCGCAGATCAACAACGGGTCTCCCACCACGACCACGACCGGGTGCGTGGCCACCACCTGCAGCACCGGCACCAGCCAGCTAGGCCTGAACGTCGCCAACTATTGCGCGGGCCGCACCGCGGCGCAGGTCAGTTTCGATACCGCCGGACGCACGCCCCTGCAGATCGGCTCCAACAAGACCCTGATCGGTCTGGGCAGCGATGGCGCCATCATGGGACGCGGGTTACGCGTGGGCGGCGGCAACAGCAACGTCATCATCCAGAACATCACCATTTCCGACATCAATCCAGGCGTGGTCTGGGGCGGCGATGCGCTCGCAATCGACGATGCGGACGGGGTCTGGGTGGACCACAACCGCTTTGCGCGCATCGGCCGACAAATGGTGGTGACCGGCTACGGCAGCGCCTCGCACGTGACCCTGTCCAACAACGAATTCGATGGACGCACCGCCACCTCCTCCACTTGCGACAATCGGCATTACTGGCTGTGGTTGTTCCTGGGCGCGCACGACACCATCACCGTCGCACGCAATTATGTGCATCACACCTCCGGTCGTGGGCCGCACGCCGGCGGCCTGAACAACGCATCGGTGCTGGCGCAGATGGTGAACAATTATTTCGAAGACCTCTCCAGGGAGGGCGCCGCGATGCCGTTGACCTCGACCGCGTTACTGCTGCTGGAAGGCAATTACTTCAGCAAGGTGAGCCTGCCGGTCTATAACTATCCGCACAGTCCAGGCCCCGGTTACACGTTTGCACCCTTCGCCGGCATGAGCGATCCGCGTAACGACCTCTGCGTGCAATACCTCGGTCGGGAATGCGTGGCCAACGACCAGATCGCCAGTGGCAGCAAGAGTCGGCCGCTGGACGAACAAGCCCTAGCAGCGTTCGGCGCGGTCAGCGCGTCGCTGGTGATACCTGCTTCGGCGTCCAGCACCGCGAGCACCGTACGCGCGAATGCCGGAGTGGGCAAAATCAACTAAGCGCGGCTGACAGACCATAGCGAGCAGTCGTCAGGCGGGCGTGGACGGCGCGCTCGGAACCGCAGTGTATGAGCGGTACATGTGGATTCCGGGCACCGACCGCGCCCACCTGGCGATGAGCGCAGTCGGTTTGCTGGCTGCTCCTAGAAGGCTGCCGGTAACGGCGGCACTGCGGTCGGCTTGCCATCGGCATCGAGCGCGATCATCACGAACTGGCCGCGCGTGCACAGCTCGCGTGCGCCACTGAGCAGGTCTTCGGCGATCAGCTCCACTTCCACCTTGATCGAGCTGCGCCCCACCGATACCACGCGCGCGATGGTTTCCACCATCTGGCCCTGGCGGATCGGCAACTTGAAATCCACCTGGTCCGAACGCGCCGTCACCACGGTGCGGCGCGCATAGCGCGAGGCGGCCAGGAACGCGGCCTTGTCCATCCACGCCAGCGCCTGTCCGCCGAACAGGGTGCCCAGGTGATTGGTGTGGTTGGGAAACACGATCTCGGCCATGCGGGCTTCGGTCGGTGCGACGGGGGTGGAGTTGGTCATCAGGGCGGCACCGGAAGAAGGAGGGAAAGCCAATCGATCAGTTGCGCAGCGTCGGCAGGAAACTCAGGTCCATGTGATAACGCGCCGGTCGCTGCGGATCGACGAACACGCGCAGTGGCTGCCCATCGGCCAGAAACGGCTGCGGGTCCGCCCACAGATTGTCGCTGCGATACTCGGCCAAGCTGTTGTGCGTGCGGTCGTGACGATGGGCAAGGATACGGAACGGGTGCATGCCGTTGACCTGCAGGGACGCATTGCGTTCCACGCACACGAAGGTCGCCTCCAGCACCGTGCCATGCTGGCGCAACCAGGCGGCGCGGCGCGCATGCCATACGCGATAGCCGAGGATGCCGCCTCCCACGCCACCAAACACCACCCCCAGCAACAACAGGATCCAGCGCGCCTGATCCGGCAACAGTGCCGCACCGCCTAGCATGCCCAGCCCGGCGATCAGGAAGCTCCAGGCCACCACCGAGACGACCGGGTTCATCGCTGGCCGTTGCCTGTCGAGCCGGCGGCCGAGTCCATCACAGCCCGCTGCGGACCGCCGCTTCGACCTGCGCCGGCGACTGGAAGCCCGGCAGACGCGTCACTTCGGCGCCGTCCTTGAACAACGCCAGGGTCGGCGTCTGCCGCAGGCCCAGCGCACGGAAAAACTCTTCGCCCACAACTTCCAGCTTGACCTTCAACAAGGCCACGCCGTTGGCAGCTTCGCTGTTGGCGAACTTGTCCAGCGACATGTCGAGCATGCGGCAGCCTGGGCAGTTGTCCTTGTAGAAGTCCACCAGCGCGCGCGGATGCGCAGCCAGGGTCTGGGTGTAGTGCTCAGGCGACGTGACGGTAATGGTCTGCATTGGGATCGTTCTTGCATTGGGCCAGGACCGTGTCGATCCAGGCGGCGATGGCCTGCGCATCGCGCTGGCCGTGGGGCATCTGTTCGATGGTCAAACGGGGAAACGGGCTGTCGAAGAAGCGCGCCATACGATGCACCGCACCGCAGAAATACTCTTCGCCCCACTGGGTTTCCCCGGTGCCGAACACGGCAACGCGCGGCGGCTTGCCCAGCGTGTCGACCAATTCGACGATGAAACGCTTCATCTCTGCCGGCGTACGCCCGCCGTTGTCGGTCCAGCTGCCGAGCAGCACCAGCTGGTACTGCCCCGGCGCATGCGGTACCTGTTCCAACCGCTGCATGTCGGTTTCCACCCAGGTCACCACATGCCCGGCCGCTTCGCACTGGCGCGCGACACTGCGCGCCACATCACGCGTGTTGCCGCTCAACGATGCCAGGGCGAGCAGGATGTTCATGTGGCGGAGATTGGGGAGTCGGGATTAGGGATACGCGAAAGCGGCAACTGGTACGTCATTGAAAGTCGTTAATCGAGTTGTCTTAGCGCAGTGCTGCTGTGACAAATCCCAAATCTCGAATGCCTAATCCCGGCGCTTCAACGAATCCCGACTCCCGACTCCCGGCTACTCACAGATCGTCGAAGCCATTATCCGAATTGGTCTTCTTGTACGAGGCATTGCGCATCTCGAAGAAATCGGTCTTGGTCTCGGTGAAGTTGTCGGCGTAGGCCTTGATCCACGGCATCACGTTGTCGTTGGCGCCTTCGTACAGCTTCTCGATGCCGAGCATGCCGGCCATCTTGTTGGCGCGGTACTTCACGTAGCGGATCATCTCGTCCACGTCGATGCCGTCGATGCCGTCCAGCACTTCGGCGGTCCACTGGGTTTCCAGGTCGATCGCGTGTTCGAAGGCCTTGTGCACGTAGTCGGTGAGCTCGTCGCCCTGCAGCGCTTGGTTCTCGCCGATGATGGCGCGAATCAGCTCGCTGATGAACTTGGAGTGCGCCAGCTCGTCGCGGTTGATGAAGCTGATGATCTTGCCGGTACCGGTCATGCGGTTCTGGCGCACCAGATTGTAGAAATACGCAAAACCGGAATAGAAGTTGATGCCCTCCAGGATCGAGGACTGGATCAGCGAGCGGATCAGCGTTTCGGCCGTCTTCTCGCGCATGAAGTCTTCGTAGGCGCCCATGATCGGCGCGTTGCGCTTGATGATGGTCGGGTGGGTGCGCGCGATCTCGAACACGCGGTTCTGGTCGGCCAGGCCGGTGATCGAGGCCAGCACGTAGCTGTAGCTCTCGTTATGGATCACTTCCTGCTGGCCGATGATGGCGGCATTGGCATGCGCGGCCGGGTCGGTGATGTATTCGGCCACGTTGTAGATGAAACGTGTCTGCGGCGAGTCCAGCGTGGCCAGCAAACCGATGATCGAATCGTAGGCGTTCTTCTCGCGCGCCGACAGCTCGTGGTACTGGCGCGCGTCGCCCTTCATGTCCACCTCGTCGGGGATCCAGAAGTTGGTCGACAGCTCCTTGTAGGCCCGGTAGAACGACGGGTACGGGATATCGTTCCAGTTGAGGATGCCGGAGGTCTGACCGTTGATGATGCCGGTCGAACGGTTCGGGTTGCGCGGCTCAAGGATCTTGATGCGGTCGAGCGGTGTTGCGGACATGGGTTTCTACTCGTATTTCAGGCGTCGCGCGCGCTTACAGCGGGGACGACGGCAGCAATCATTCTGGAGGAAAGCCCCCTGAGTCAGGGGGCGCGCCGAAGGCGCGGGGTGTGGATGCTAATGAGCCGGGGCCCACGGTTCGCAACGCGAACCGTGGGGAGCGAAAGCGCGAATGCGCTTTAGCTCGAACACCACTCGCACTCACTGATATCGATATCGTTGGAACGCACGTAATACGTGGTCTTCAAACCTTCGCGCCAGGCGGTCATGTGCAGGTCCAGCAACGTGCTCGCACGGATGGTGCTGGGCACGTAGAAGTTGAAGCTGATCGACTGGTCCACGTGACGCTGGCGACGCGCGTTCTGGCGCACGCTGGCGAACTGGTCGACCTTGTAGGCGCCCTTTTCGTAGTACGGCCAGGTCTCCAGCGACAGACCGGGCGCGGCGACCGGGCGACGGAAGTCCTTCTTCTCTTCGTAGTAGAACGCGCTGTAGATCGGGTCGATCGAGGCGGTGGACCCGGCGATTTGCGCGGTACTCATGTTCGGCGCCACCGCCAGCATCCAGGCATTGCGCACGCCGTTGACCGCCACCTGCGCCGACAGCTCCAGCCACTGCGGGCTGTTGTAGTCGCGCGCACGGAAGTACTCGCCGTTGTGCCAGTCGCTGCCGCGGAACACGCTGTAGGTGCCCTTTTCCTTGGCCAGCTCCATGCTCGCCTGGATGGTCAGGTAGTTGATGCGCTCGTACAGCTCGTCGCTGTAGTCCTCCGCTTCCTTGGCATTCCAGTGGATGCTCTTCTGCGCCAGCAGGTGATGCCAACCGAAGGTGCCAAGACCAATCGCGCGGTACTTCTGGTTGGTGATGGTGGCCTGCGGCACGGGAAGCTGGTTCAGATCGATCACGTTGTCGAGCATGCGCACCTGGATCGGGATCAAGCGCTCCAGCACGTCGGCGCCCAGCAGATCGGCCTGGTCGGCCTGCACGGTGATCGCACGACCCAGGTTGATCGAGGACAGATTGCACACCACGAAATCGCCGGCCTTCTTGGTAGTGACGATCTGATTGCCGCTGATGATCTCCTGCATCATCCGCGTGGGGCTCATGTTCTGCAGGATCTCGGTGCACAGGTTGGACGAATAGACCATGCCCTCGTGCTTGTTCGGGTTCTTGCGATTGACCTCATCGCGATAGAACATGAACGGATTGCCGGTCTCCAGCTGGCTGACCATGATGCGCTTGAAGATCTCGATCGCCTTGACGGTCTTGCGCGTGATGCGCTCGTCGGCGACGACTTCCTCGTACTTGCGACGGAAGCTGCCGTTGGCGTCGCCCTTCTTCTCATCAAAGAAGTCCTGCAGGTACCAGCCCTTGATCCGCTTCACCTCGTGCGGATCGAACAGGTACCAGTCGCCGCGACGCTCGACCGCTTCCATGAACAGGTCCGGGATGCACACCGAGGTGAACACGTCGTGCGCGCGCAGGCGCTGGTCGCCGTTGTTCAGGCGCAGATCAAGGAACGCTTCGATGTCGCGGTGGAAGATGTCCAGATAGACGGCGATGGCGCCCTTGCGCTGGCCCAGCTGGTCCACCGACACGGCGGTGTTGTTGAGCTGCTTGATCCACGGCACCACGCCGCCGGAGGAATTGGACACGCCGCGGATCGCCGAGCCCGACGAACGCACATAGCCCAGGTACGCGCCCACGCCGCCGCCGTGCTTGGACACGCGCGCCACGTCGGTGTTGGAGTCGTAGATGCCCTGCAGGCTGTCGTCGACGGTGTCGATGAAGCAACTCGACAGCTGCCCGCCGACCTTGCCGGCATTGGCCAGGGTCGGGGTGGCCACGGTCATGTACAGGTTGGACAGCGCCCAGTAGGCCTCGCCCACCAGCTGCATGCGGCGCTCGCGGCTGCCCTTGCCGGTGCCGATCTCGTCCTGCATCAGGTACAGCGCAATCGTCAGCCAGCGCTCCTGCGGCAGTTCGAACACGCCGCGCGAGCTGTCGGTGGCCAGGTAGCGGGTGGCCAGCAGGTACAGGCCGTTATAGGCGAACAGCTTGTCGCGCTCGGGCTCGATCATCTGGCCGGCTTCGATCAGTTCGTCCTTGGAATATCGGCGCAGGATGTCGTTGGAATAGACATTGCGGTCGGCCAGGCTCTCCTGCAGGCCCACGAACGAGCCGTACTTCTGGCTGGCGTCGTAGAAGCGGTTGCGGCTGGCACGCTTGTACAGGCGGCGCAGGTACAGGCGCGCAGCGAAGCGCTCCCACTCCGGGGTGGTCAGATCGACGCGGGCCTCGGCCTCGCGGATCAGGTGGTCGACCAGGTCGTCGGCGTTGACGCTGTCCTTGCGCTCGACGAACCCGAACACCGAGCGCTTGTAGTCGGCCACGTCCAGCTGCGGGAATTCGGCATGGATCTGGTCGATGGCGCGCTCCAGGCGCTGCGGCTCGAACGGAATCCTGCGGTTGCCCGCTTCCTTGGTGATCCAGGTGGAGACGTTTTGTTCTTCGATGGTCTGTGCGTGCATTGCAATGGCTTGGCGGGGAGGCGGCACGATATCCGACGGGTCGGTCATTTCCGGCGCACCGCAGGCGGGCGCAACCACACTGGCGGGAGCGCTGCTCGGAACGCTGGTCGGTGTTGCGGTACCTGCGGCGATCGCGGAAAGGGTGTCGTTGGTGGTCATGCGTCCTCCATGCGTAGGCACACGAACCCGCTCGGGGACGGGTTTCGGCCGTGAGCGCCTGCCGACAAGGCTGGTGGGACAGGACGCCAGACACGCAGGCCATGGCCTGCGGCGGCATCGACATCACCTACCGATCTTTTCGGAAAACACCACGGCCGCCACCACGCGGTGTGCTGTCGCGCGGTGGTCGGTGGGGACACGCTGCCATCGTCCGCCTGGCCACGCTCGCGGCATGCCGCTGCGCGTTCAGGTCCTGAAGAGACGATGCCGTGGGCAAGGCAAGGGTTTGCGCATTTCCCCACGTCCGTTGTGTGCCGCTTGGGGGCGGTCACCACCGAACCCCAAGATAGTGGGGTGTCACCGGGGGGTCAACACCAAATGTGCCAGAACGGCTGCAGGCCTTGCGCCACAAAGGGCTGCTCGGACGAGCGGTCGTACGCGCCGGTCGCGGGACGAATCCGACTGCGCAGGTCAAGTCGGGAGGCTCCCCAACCCGATGACGCGCTCACCTCGCGTCCACGGCAACAGTGGTATCGATCACGCTTTTTGCTGCTGGGCACGCACCTGCTTTTCGGCATCCGCTCGCCAGGCGGCGCACTTGCGGCGTCTCTACGGCACGCGCGCTCCGCAATGCGGCGCCGCGAGGCGGAGAGGCGGAGCGCCAGCCGGCCAGCAGTGCTCCCAGGTGTGTGCCAGCCGGCGACACGCCCGGAAAGATCCCCGCATGGCAGGGCCGGCGGCACGCCGTCAGGCGGGGCGCATCGTCGTGCCCACGCGGCAGGCGACCCATGAGGTGGATCTGATCGCCTTGCGCCACCCACGAGCGGCAATCGTGACCAGGATCGGGCACCTGTCGCCCCGACGCGCGGCCATGGCCATCCCACCGCCGGCCAGAACGCCAGCGGCGACTCTTCAGCCAGCGGCTGCCCTCAGAGCGCCACGATCGCCTGCCGGGCGATGATGGCCTGCGCCCAGCGCGTGTGGACGGCCTTCTCGACCATGCCGCCATTGGACTTGAATACCGCCGTGGTGGCGCCGAGCACTTCGCGCGCGGCACGCAGGTCTTCGTCGCTGACCCGCAGCCCCTCTTCGATCACCGGGATCTGCATCGGATGGATGGCGGTCTTGCCCACCAGCCCCATCGCGGTGTCGATGGCCAGCTCGCGCCGCAGGGTCTGCGGGTCGTCGAAGAAGTCGTAGACCGGCGCGGTGAGCTGGAACCCGTACGGGCGGAACGCCAGCACCAGTTGCTGGATGACCAGGCCCACCGGGGTGTCGTAGATCGTGGTGCCGCGCACCCGCTTCATCGCCAGCATGCTCAGCAGGTCGTTGCCGCCGATACGCACCGCCAGCACCCGCGAGCTCAGCGGGCTGCCCTGCAGGCAGGCGCGGATCTCGCGCTGGCCCAGCGGGTCCAGCGCCTGCGGCGTTTCCAGGGTGGGCATGATGCAGAAGTCGTGGTCGGCCAGCTGCCGCTCGTAGGCGGCCAGCGTGTCGGTATCGATCTTGGGCAGCACGAAGCCGTGCACGCGGTCGATGTCGTGCATGGCCAGCAGCTGCCCCAGCACCTCGGCATTGCGCGGGCGGATGAAGCGCAGCGGGCCGTGCGATCGCGGCGGCAGGGTCGGCAGGGTGCGCCGGATGTGGCTCATCGCATGCGGCAGGTCGGTGGAAGACACCGCGTCCTCGGTGCAGGCGATCAGCGAGCGCGCCTGCGGGAACTGGCGCCCGGAAAGGACCTCGGAAAGATTGTCGTTGGTCGCGGGCACATACAGCGAGGCACCCAACCGATAGGCGTCAGACATGGCGTAGATCCTTGATGACCGCAGCTGCCTTCAATGGCAGGCTGGAGAGAATGTGTACGTCAATACCGCGGGTCTGCGCCAGCCACCGCAGATGAGCGGTATCGGCATCGTCGGGCCGCTGCAGGCACAGCGCACGCGGCGCGCGGCGCAGCATCGCCCGGGTGGTCTCGCCGATGCCCACTTTCAGGCAATGGGTATCGCGCACCGCGAATGCGTCGCACAACTGCTGCAGGCTGTCGCTGCACCGCTGCGCGGCGGCGGCACGCTGGCTGCGCTGGGCGTGCGGGTCGGCATGCGTGGGCGCGGGCAGCGCTGCGGCCGCCTGCCGCAATTGCGCCACGAACCATTGCGACATGTCGGCCGTACGCAGGTCCTGGTAGAACACACAGCCGTGGAACTGGTCGGAGGCGATGCTGGCATTGAGCACGGTGCGGCTGACCAGACCCGAGACGGTCGCATTGAGGATGGCCGACGGAATCAGGTAGTCCTCCACTGAGCCATGCCCGGCGCTGCAGCCGGCCAGATCCACCAGCACGAACAGATCCGGCGAGACCTGGGTGCCCTGCGCATCGTTGAACGCGGCAACCGAGGCGCACAGCTCGGCGGTGATCGCGCCCTTGCCGGTCCAGCCATCGACGAACACCAGCGATGCCGGATCGTACTGCGCGCACAGGTGCGCCAGCGCCACGGTGTCGATGCCGCGACCACGCAGGATCGAGATCGAATAATGCGGCACGTCCATGCCCCAGCGGCTGGCCAATACCTGCCGCAAGGCCACCCCGACCGGGGTGCCGGCACGTGCCAGCGACACCAGCACCGGCCGCGCATGCCGCTGCCGCAGCACGCCTGCCAACTGCAGCAGATCGCGCGCCATCGTGGGCATGTGGCGTGCCACCGCGCTGCGGAACAAGGCCAGGTACTCCGGGGCGGGCGCCTGCTCCGGCGTCAGCATTTCCGAGTAATGCGCGTGGCCGGCCTGGATCAGGCGCTCTTTTTCCTGCAGATCCTGCATCGGCGCGACCTGGATCTGCGTCAGCAGAAAGGTCACATCGCCGGGCGCATAACTGCCCGAGAATCCGGCCAAGGTCATGCGCAGGGCTCGTGCGCGTGCGTGCGCAGCTGTGCCCAGGCCTGCGAGCCGGTGGGCAGGATCGCCACATCGCACAGCGACAGGAACGGCAGGTCGGTGATGCTGTCGCCGGCACCGACCACGAACAGCTCGCCATGCTGGCGCCGCAGCGATTCCAGCAGGTAGGCCACCGCCAGCCGCTTGTCCACGCACGGCGGCAGCACCGCCAGATTGCGGCCGTTGACGTGATGGGTATAGCCGGGATGCTGCGCCACCCATGGCGCGATGACCTCATCGGAAATCCTTCGCACCACCTGTTCGTCGCGCGATGGCTCGCGCGCCACCAGATAGGCCGGCTGTTGCGGTGCGCCGGCGATGCTGACCTCCAGCGCGGCGCCGAACTGCGCCGACAAGGCCTGCTGCAGCTGCTGTAACGCCGGCAACTCGGTCTGCATGCGGGCGTGCACCGTGGCCGCCCACACCGGATCGACCTGCCGCTGCGCATCGACGATGGTGGCACCGTGGGCCACGATCGCCGGTCCGTCGAATGGCAGCAGCACGCGCGCGAAGGTGTCGAGCGTGCGCGCGGTGACCGGGACCACCAGGTCGGCGCGCTGCAACCACTGCGCGAACGCGCGCTGACGCGGCGAGGTATAGCTCACCACGCCACCATCGACCGACAACGCTGCCGGCTGCAGCGCCTGCGCGTCTTTTTGCTTGCGCAGCGACGAGAACAAGGTGTCGTCCAGATCGACCAGGGCCACCTGATACATCTAGGCCACCGCCTGCATGGGCGTGCTGACGCGCTGCTGGGCAAGATCCACTTCGATCGCCTGCAGCTGCTGCAGCAACCGCTCCACGCAGGCGCGCTCGCGACTTTCGTGCACCACCACCCGCACCGCACCGGCCGAGCGCGTCAGGTTGTACAGGTAATTGGGAATTCCCTCGCCATAGACGTCTTCCACCAGGGCGATGTCTTCGATGGCACCGGCCTGCATCAGCGGCGAACGTGTGGTCGATTGCACCGCCACCGCATGACCCAGCGCTTCCAGCGCCTGCGCCAGCCGTTGTGCCGGATACATGCATTCGCCGGTGCCGATCACCAGCACCGGCCGGCCATCCAGCGCCGCGTGGCAGGCCTGCACCAGCGCATCGGGTAGCGCGATGGCAGCGGCAAGCCCCAGCCGTGCGGTAAAGGCGGACACATGCTGGCGGCGACAGGCCACCGGGGCGTAGGCCACCGGGGCAGGCACCAGCGCCGCAGCAGGGTCACGCTCGAACCGGTGCGTGCCCGACCACAGCGACAGCGGCGCCACCTCGTCGATGCCCGGCAGCGCCGACAGCAGCGCCTGTACCCGGCCTTCGGAGAAATCGGTCAGCACCACCGGGTACAGCGCTCGCAGGCGCGGGCAGACGCTGCGCAGGGCGATCGCCAGGTTCAAGAAGGTCCGGCCCGAGGTCGCCTCGTCATCCACCATCACCACCGTGCTCACCCGCTCCAGCGCTGCGCGCAGCGCGGGCGCTTCGGGCAGGTAGAGAAACTGCTGGGTGGCATGGCTGTGTTCTTCCTCGAAGCGCAGCACCTGCGCGCCGTCGAGCGGATAGCGCGTGGTCTGCAGCAACAGCGCCTGGCTGCCGTCGCGTTGCAGGAACGCTTCGAACACGCCGTGGCCCAGGCCGGTGGCGGTTTCGGCCATCGCCACGAACAGGACCATCTCACCGGCCGGCAGCGGAATCTGCGCCGCCAGCTCCGCCTGCAGCTGCGCCATCGTCGCCGGGGAAGCGGGCCAGTGCTTGCCCAGCACCTTGGAGACGAACACGAAGCCGCGCTTGGGATTGCGCCGCGCGCCGAAGCCGCAAAGATCGGTCAGTGCACGCGTATTGCCCGGTTGCCCGGCACAGTACAAGGTGCCGGTGGGCAAGCTCACTTGCAGCGTGCTCATGCGTCGACCGCAACCTGCGGCATCACCGTGCCAGGCAAGGGCTGCGCGTCCGGCAACTCAACCGCCAGCGAGATCTCGGTGACGCGAATGCCCAGCCGCGGTGTCGGAATCTGTACCGGCAACTCGGGAAAGATGCAGGCGCGATACGCTACATGCGGAAGATTGATCCCGGACATGCAGCTCATGCCGATCCCGCCGGCCGCACGCGGATTGATCTCCAGCAACATCGGCGCGCCATCGATGTCGTCCTTGAACTGCACGTTGATCAGCCCGTTGGCGCCGAAGCGCTTCACCATCGCCGTGGCATAGCCGACCAGGTCCGCGCGCATGGACAGCTGCTGCACCTTGCTGTTGGGATCCTTCTGGCGCACCACGCAGGCCAGCACGTCGCCATCGCGCGCAGCGATGTCCACGCTGTACTCCACGCCGGGCAGATAGAGCATGACCAGATGCGGTTCGAACTCGGGCAGGCGTTCCATCCGGCCGATCCATTCCTGCGTGCTGCAGGCATAGGTACTCGGCTCGATCCCCTCCACCAGCCGATAGAACCCCTTGCCGTACACCGACACGGTGGGCTTGACGCAGACCGCGCCATCGACGCCCAGCTGCGCGATCGCCTCCACCGCCTGTTGCAGCGTGGTGACGTAACGATAGTCCGGCAGCGGCACCAGTCCGGCGACCGCCGCGTACACCCATTGCTTGTGATGCAGGTTGGGCAGGATATCCGCAGGCGCGGCGTGCACGATCTGGCAGCCCAGCGCCGCGAACTCGGCGCGGTGGCTGGTCAGCAGGCTCTGCTCGTAGCCGGGTACCAGGTGGGTGATCTGCAGCTGTTGCACCACCTGATAGCACCACTGCAGGTACGCCTCCGGGCTCAGGCCCGCCGGTTCGAGCAAGGCATGGTCGGCACGGGCAAAACCGCGGAAGTTTTCCTGGCGATGCGACACGCAGGTCCAGATCGGCAACGGCTCGGCTTCGCCGCGTAGATGATCGATGATGCGGGCAATGGTCGCGTAGTGCCGGTTGAACCAGACGCGCGCGTGGGGAAGTGACATACGGATACTCGAAAGATGGACTACGGCCCCGCGCATGGCGCCGACGAAGAACAGCTGACAACACGACTGCGCTCACCACCAGGGCGGGCGCGGTCGGTACTTGGAATCGGCATGGACCACGCATACACGCCGGTTCCGAGTGCGCCATCCGCACCCACACGACCGCTCGCGACGCATTGTTCGCCGCTCCAAGAAGGACGGCGCCTCGCGCGCGGCCACCGTCCTGGAGGATTACAGCTGGCCGTTGATGACCGGCAGCATGTCGTGGAACGTGCGGCCGGAGCAGGATTCGCCGATGGCGTGCAACTTCCAGTCGTTTTCGTGGCGATACAGCTTGGCCATCAGCTGGGCGGTGTGGTTGCCCTGGCACGACAGGTTGTAGCGTGCGACTTCCTTGTTGCCATTGGCATCGACCAGCCGGCAGAACGCGTTTTCGATTTCCGCAAAACTCTGGCCAGTGAAGCTGTTGACGATGAAGACCAGGCTCTTGACGCCGGTGGGAATCTTGTCCAGCTGCACGACGATCTGCTCGTCATCGCCATCGCCGTCGCCGGTCCGGTTGTCGCCGGTGTGCCGGACGCTGCCGTCGCGCGAATTCAATTGCTGGAACCAGATCTGGTCCACCAGCTGATTGGCATCGTTGAACATCAGGCACGAGGCGTCCAGGTCGATCGATTGGTCGCGCTGGCCGAATCCGAAGAAGCCCTTGGTCTTCTTGGCATCCCACCCCAGCCCCATGACCACCTTGGTCAACTGTGTGCCGGCTTCCTTGCTCAGCGAGATCCGCTGTCCCTTGCTCAAACTAACGCTCATCCACACTCTCCTTGAGTCGTCACCGGGCCAGGCCCGGTGTGAAGGTGGCCGCGCGAATGGGCATCCGGGCGGCCACTGTTGATCACGCTCGATGGCCGCTGCGCACAGGCAACGGCCGTGCCGGCATCAGCCGATGTTGACGCCGTAGTTGGCGGCCAGCGGGCCCAGGCCACCCTTGAAGCCCTGGCCGACGGCGCGGAACTTCCAGTCGGCACCGTTGCGGTACAGCTCGCCGAAAATCATCGCCGTCTCGGTGGAGCCGTCTTCGGTCAGGTCGTAGCGCGCCAGTTCCTTGTTGTCGGCCTTGTTGACGACGCGGATGTACGCGTTGCCCACCATGCCGAACGACTGGCGACGGCCTTCGGCCTCGTGGATGGTCACCGCGAAGGAGATCTTGTCCACCGCCGCCGGCACGCCGTTGAGCGAGACCGCGATCTGCTCGTCGTCGCCGTCGCCCGCGCCGGACCGGTTGTCGCCCTGGTGCACGACCGAGCCATCGGCGGAGGTCTTGTTGTTGTAGAAGATGAAGCTGCTGTCGTCCGGCACCTTGCCGTCCGGCTTGAGCAGGAACGCGCTGGCATCCAGGTCGAATTCGCTGCCGTCGGTGGCACGCGGATCCCAACCCAGACCCACGACGACCTCGCTCAGGCCAGGTGCTTCCTTGCTGAGATTGACATTACCGCCCTTGGAAAGACTGACGCCCATACTGCACTCCTTAGATTGTTGCGGGGTAAGAATCGGAACCTTGCGGTTCCCGGGAAACGCGATTGATCGTGTGCAGGCCGATGGCAGCGCCCGCCAGACACGGCACGCAGGCTATTTGCGAGCGGCTCTCCACTCGAACCCAAAGCCGAACCGCATGTCCATGGTGTCGTGCCCGGTGAAATAGTCCACCTGTTTGGTTGCACGAATGGTGCCGTTGCTGTTTTCCAGCATGGCGATGGCGCACATACCGTCGCGATTGTTGGGGCTGTCCAGGCGCGCCTCCAGCTCGGGCTGGCCCGGCGTGCGGATGGTCACCACGCCATTGGCATTGGACCAGTTGGGAACGCCCTCGTAGATGAAGGCGAAGATCAGCACGCGCTTGATGCGCGCCCATTCGTCGCCATTGAGGTGCAGGAACTCGCCCTGGCCGGAGCTGCCGCTGCGATCGTCGCCCATCAGCTTGACGTACGGCATCTGCACCAGGCTGCCGAAATTCCCACCGAGCGCCTGGACGACGGTCTTGTTGCCGTCCTGCAGTTCCACCATGGCGCCCAGGTCCAGATCGATGGCGCGCGAGAACATCCCGCCACCGCGACTCCAGCGCAGGTTGACCACGATCTCGCCAAACTTGCCGGAGGCCTTCTCCAGCGCGACCGGCTTGGACTTTTCCAACACGATCTTGGACAGGTTGACCGACGGCGCCGGTGGCGGAGCAGCAGGCGGTGGCGGCGGCGTTGCAGGAACCGGCGGCGGGACGGCAGGCGTGGGCGGCGGCGGCGCGGCCGTGGCCGCGTCCGGATCGTCATCCACCTCCACGCCAAAATGCCTGGCCAGCGGGCCGAGCCCGCCGGTAAATCCCTGCCCCACCGCGCGCAGCTTCCACTGCCCGTTGCGCCGGTAGACCTCGGCAAGGATCAACGCGGTTTCTGCCATGCCTACCAGCGGTGGGGCGAAGCTGCAGCTCTGGCTGCCGGCGGTCACGGCCAACGTCAGCTGCTGCAGCTGCCCGAAGCGCTGCGCCCGGCGCATGCCCTGATCGATGGTGATCGCCACAGCCACCCGCTCGGCCTGCGCCGGCAACGCCGACAGCTGCATGCCGACCCGCCGCGCCCTGGCATCGACGGTGACCGCGCCGGCCTGAAAGCTGGGCTGCCCATAGAACACGAATGCGCCGTCATCCAGGACCTGGCCCTGGGCGCCCAGCACGAAGGCACTGACATCCAACTCCATGCCGGAAGGCACACCCGTCAGCGTGATCTGTGCGTCGAGGCGGTCGCCCTCCAGGGCTATGTTTTGTCCGATCTGTAGAGTCGTCACTGCCCCTGTCCCTGGCCTGGCCCATCTGCGCTGCACGGCGGCATTGGCGCAACCGGCCTGCGATCAGCAGGTCGAAAGAGTGACCTGCCCTGCAGGTCTAGTCAACCGCAACGGCGCCGCTGCCGGCATCGGGCAGCACCAGTTGCACATGGACCAGACGCCCGCCCTCCGCACGCGACAGCAGCAGTTGCCGTCCCTGGCTGAGCTCCACTTTTTCACCGATCGGCACCAGGGCGCCAGCGGTGGCGTCGTAGAGCTCGGGCATCGCCTCGTTGACCAGATACCAATGGCCCTCGTGCAACACGAAGTAGCCCACCCGTCGCCGCTGCTCGACGGCCAGCTTCTCGTTGGGTGCTACATGGCGATTGACGTGCCAGGGAAACAACGACTGCCCGGTGTAGACCACCAGGCGGTGGTTTTCCGGGCGAAACTGGCCCGGCGTGTGCGTGGAGAAATACAGGTCCAGCACCGGCAGCGCATTGGGATACGGCGTTGCGCAGAACGGGCAACGCGGCCGCGAGGTATTGTCGAACACGTACCAGCCCTGCTCGCAGCGGGCATTGCTGCAGGGCTGCAGCAGATCGACGGTGCGTACCAGCGCGTCTTCCCATTCCGAGGCCTGCGGGCGTTGCTGCGGATCGCGCAGGCCGGTGGTGAATGCGCGCAGGAACAGCGGTGCCAGGTAGGGGCCGGTCAGGGTGTACGGGCGCGTGGCGGCATCGGCCCAGGGCAGCTCGCTGCTGCGCACATCGCTCAGCCGCACCCGGTTGGAGGCATCGTGCGGATCTTCCACGAACAGCGCGCGCTCGCCCATTGCCAGTTCTTCATCGCGCGTGGCATCGGCGTCGTGCACCTTCCCGCCGCGCAGCGGATGGCGGTAGAGCAGATACATGTAGATCAGCGTGGCCAGCGCATGCAGATCGGTCTGGATCGACGGCAGGCGCCGCTGCGGATCGTGCTTGGGCAGGCTGGCGGTGGCTACGACCTCCGGCGCGATGAAGTCCGGCGTGCCCACCACATCCGGCGGATATTTTCCTGGCACCACCAGTCCATCGATATCGATGATGCAGGCGTTGCCGCCGACCGGGTCGACCAGCACGTTCTTGTAAGACAGATCCGAATGCGCCAGGCCGGCCATGTGCAGGCGGCGCACCGCGCGCGCGATCAACAGGCAGATACGCAGATGGCTGGCCCAGTTGCCCAGCTCGCGCGGATCCAGGTACTTGCTGCGATTATTGGCCGAGGCGAACCATTTGCCTTCCTTCTCGCGCCCGGCGATCTGCAGCGCATCGCCGTTGCGCGAGCCGTGCTCGAAGAAGAAGTGCCGCGCATACATCGGCGCGACCAGGCCGAAGCGGCCGTTCCATTCCAGCGTGCGTTGCGGCCAGCAGAACATGCCGCTCCAGTACTCGCCGCCCACCTGGTTGAAGATGCCGTCGCGAAAGCGCCCAACGATATTGGCGATGCGCTCACGCACATTGGCATCGGGGGGCTGGCGAAAGAACAGCACCACATAGCGGCCATCCACGCTGAAATAGCAGTCCTTCAACCCGCCGCTGCCACGCAGCTGATCGTAGAACTCGACCGTGCTGCCATCGTGGGCCGTGGTGCGGACGATGGCAGCGGTCATGGTGCGCGCTCGGTCTGGAGTATCAGCAAGGTGCGATCGTCGTGTTCGCCCGGGTACCAGAAGCCCAGATACTCCACCAACGCCTGCGGCAGGGCCGCGAGGTCCTGCACGGCCGATAGCGGCGGCGCGAGATCGGCCTGCCACCACCGCTGCCAGTGCGCCGGATCCTGCAAGGCGCGCTCGGTACCGAACTTGGGATCGGACACGCCATCGCTCATCAGGATCACCCTGGCACCGGCAGGCAGCCACACGCAGCGCATGCGCGCCTGCACGGCCGCCGGCGTATTGCCGGCCAATGCATCGGAAAGAAAGAACCGGGTCTGCCCGGAGTACTCGCCGGCGTCGGCCTGCCCCAGCAATTGCAGGGCGCCGGAGTCGACATCGTAGGTGGCCGCCGCGCCATCGCCGATCCAGTAACTCAGCACCAGCGACTGCGCGCCGCAGGGACGCACCGCCGTCAGCATCAGGGTCGAGGCCAGCGCGCCTTCGTCGACGCCAAGCAGGCTGGCGTGGCCCAGCAATGCCTGGCTGGCCGATGCCAGGCTGGCCTGCATCGCGTCCAGCAAGCGCGGTTGCAGCCGCGGCAGCAGGTCGGCGTGGTGCTGCCACTGCAGCCCCTGCTGGCGCGCCCAGAATTCGACGCCCTCCAGATGCGCCGCCAGCGTGGCGACGACGTGCCGGGTCAGCAACTCCGAGCCGCGTCGCGACAGCGGTGCCGATCCGGCGCCATCGGCCACCGCGCAGACCAGCCAGCGGGCGTCGCGATCGGTGGCAATGGCGAGGTCGTCTTCGCGGAAGCTGCCGGCATTGGCATGCGAGCGCCCGCGCACGCTGGCAGCGATCGCGTAGGCACCGTCGATCCGCGCATGCGCCGTTGCGGTATGCGGTTTGCGCAGGCCCAGGGCGGCATCTGGCTCGCGTTGCTTCCACAGCGCGCGCGGATCCGGATTGACCAGCAGGCTGGCCACGCCGGCCTGCAACGGGGCGCCGGCCGCCGCATCGAGCGGCAGGAAGCCTGCGGCAAAATGCATCTCTTCGCCGGTCGCGGTGGCTGCGCTGGGCACGCCGGAAAGCACGCCGCTGGCCGCATCGAACCGCAGGCCGCTTCCCTGCAGCCCTTCCACGGCGATCAGGCGGTACAACTGCGCCGGACGCTGCGGATCGCTGACAGGCGCGGTCTGCCCGACATACGCGCTCCCTGCGGTGGCATTGGCAAAACGCCAGCGCAGCGCCGTTGCGGGCGCACTCGAGGCAGGCGCTACAAACAGCGCCGCGTCGGTCGCAACGGAGGACGCCGTGCTCGCTGCATGTTCGACCGCGCTGCCCGATGCTGACGGAGAGACCGGCACCGTATCGGCTGGGCCGGATGCCGCTGGCTCCGCCTGCGCCGCGTCGCCTGGACTGGATGTCGCAGGCTCCACCTGTACCACGTCGCCTGCACTGGATGCTGATGACTCCACCGGAACTACATCGCCTGGTCGGGATGCGGTTGGCGCCATTGCTGGCGCGTCGCGTGCAATGGATGCCGCCGTCGCGGCTGGCATAGCGCCCGGCTCCGGCGAGGAGGCCGATGCCTCGCCGAGCGGCGACGCCAGGCGCGATGCGGTGGCATCGAGCCAATGCAGCAATTCCAGCACCGGCGCTTCCTGAAGCAGGTGCCGGAGCCGGGCCGGCTCCGGTACAACGCCGTGCTGGCGCAGATAGCTGCCCAGCAACTCGGCCAGGGCGGCGTGGGCCTGCGCCTGCGCAGGCGGCGCCGGTGGGGGCAGTGGCGGCATCACTCAGCCCCGCGCACGCGAAATCTCCACCGATTCTCCATCGGCAAAACAGCCGAAGTAGGCGCGCTGCTTGCACCACGGGCAGGTCTGCTCGCCTTCGCCGGGAACGCAGAAGGTGTTGCCGCAGGAACACATCGCAAATCCGATCCGGTTGCCGCAGTGCGGGCAACTGGGCGTGCCGAAGATCTGGTCCGACTCCACCGTGGCGAAGTTCGGCGCTTCCGAGGACATCTCGAAATAATCGTTCCTGACCGGATAGCACCCCACCAGCCGATAGGTCGTTGCACTGAGCTGCGCGCTGCCGACATCGAAGGATTGGTGCATCGGCTCGTAGCGCGAGATATATGGCAACTCGCTGCGCTGGCACTTGGAGACGAAATACGCGTTGGACTCGTCTACGCGCTCGAGCGGCTTATCCAGGTTGAGCTTTTTCAGGATCGACACATCCGCGTCCGGCAGCTGCTCTTCCTTGGACACATCGCCCACGCTGCGGCTGCGCGCCTGCACCGACTGCGTGACCCAGGCGATGAAGCGCTGGAACGCGCCGTCGCTGCTGTCATCCAGGGTCAGCACCTTGTCGGCATCGGTGAACTGGTTGAGCACGCCCAGGTCGGCATTGCGCCCGATCGACACCGCCACCAGCGACACGCGCCTTGCATACTGCTGCTGCCAGCGCGACAGCGCCGGGGCGATATCGTCGGTGGGCTTGCCATCGGTGATCAGGAACGCGATCGGCTTCCAGTCGCCCTTGCGCTCGGCGCTATTGCGGTGCACCGAGGCATCCACCTCGTCCATCAGGTAGTTCATCGCCCGGCCCAGCGAGGTGCCGCCGCCCGCCGGCAGGCTGGGCACCACCACGCTGGTCAGTTCGGTCAGCGGCAACAGCCGCCGCACCTGCCCGGCAAAGGCAATGATGGAAATCCAGGCCGTTTCCAGCGCGTGCGGATCGGTGCGCAGCGTCGCCACGATATGGGCCAGCCCTTCTTCCAGCCGATAGAGGTTTTCCCCGATCATCGACTCGGAGACATCGAGCAGGAAATAGATCGGAAGGCGACGCATCTCAGACTCCTGGACGAAGACAGCGGCTCACTCGGTGGTGGCGATGGGTTACAGCACCAGCTGGATTTCGCTCGGCGGCGGCGGCAGCGCCGTGCCTTCCGGCGTGCCCTGGCTGCGGCTGCCGCCGCTGACGGCCGCCGACACCCACTTGAAGAAACTGGTGAACGAGGCGCTGTCCAGCGTATCCAGCGCGAACACGTTGGCGGTGAACATCGACAGATAGGTCGACTTGGCCTTGGGGCCGGCCGCGCAGGCGATGATGTTGGCGAAGTTGCGCTTGCGCAGCTCGGGGATCTGCTCCTCGAACACCTGCAGATCGGTAGGGCTGCCATCGGTCATCACGAACAGCAGCGGCGCCCAGTCGCCCTTGGCGTCTTCGCTGGAACGACGCACTTCCAGGTCCACCCGTTCGCAGACGTGCTGCAAGGCCTTTCCGAGCATGGTTGGACCGGACTCCGGCGTGGTGATCTCGGGCAATTGCAGCTGGTCCAACGGGGTCAGCGGCAGGATCGTCTTCACGTCCGCATCGAAGGTCATCAGACAGATATGCACGCTCTCCAACGCCGACGGATCCTGCCGCAACGAGGTCACCAGGGCGCGCAGGCCCACGTTGACCGCCGCGATCGGCTCGCCGCGCATGGAACCGGAGGTATCGAGAAGCAGATAGACGGGCAAACGACGCATGAGCTCACCTGGTCGAGGGAAACTGCGGAAGAAGGAACCGGATCGGCGCGCCAGCGGCCACGCCAGGCGGCGACTGGCATGGCCATCGCACGCGAGCGATGCCGTAGGGCAGCCGCCACCCGGACGCAGCAACGCCGCTGCCTGCCGGACGCAGGCAACGGCGGCCGGCTCAGGCGCTTTCGCCGGCCGGGTGCTGCTTGCGGTAGCGAATCGAGGACCACACCGATGCCACGATGAAGGCCACGCCGATCAGGCCGGTCAACACTTCCGGCACGTGGTGCACGGTGCCGATGAGCATGATGATCGCCAGCACGCCGATGGCGTAATGCGCGCCGTGCTCCAGGAACACGAATTCGTCCAGCGTGCCCTTGTGCACCAGGTAAACCGTCATCGAGCGCACAAACATCGCGCCGATCGCCAGGCCCAGCATGATGATCACCACGTCGCGGGTGATGGCGAACGCGCCGATCACGCCGTCGAACGAGAAGGAGGCATCCAGCACTTCCAGGTACAGGAACGCGGCCACGCCCGAGCGCTTGGCGACATTGACCCCACCTTCGTCCTCTTCGGACTCGAACAGCGCATCCACGCTGTCGACCAGCAGGTACAGCAGGATGCCGCCCATGCCCGCGAACAGCACGCTCTGGAAGATCTCCTGCGGCAGGAACAGCTTGGTGCCCAGCAGCACCGCCACCGCGACGATGACCGACATCGCATCGGCCTTGCCCAGCTTGCCGACCAGGCGCTCCACCGGGCCCAGCCAATGCAGCTCGCGCTCGCGATCGAACAGGAAGTTGAGGAACACCAGCAGCAGGAACATGCCGCCGAAGGCCGCGATCGAGGGGTAATGGTCGGTCAGCACCTGGCTGTACTTGTCCGGCTCGTTCAGCGCCATGTCGATCACCGGCATCAGGCCCATGCCGGTGGCCACCGACACGATCACGATCGGGAACACCAGGCGCATGCCGAACACCGCGATCAGGATACCGACGGTCAGGAACAGCTTCCGCCAGAATTCGCTCATGTGCTTGAGCACGCCGGCGTTGACCACCGCATTGTCGAAGGACAGCGAGACCTCGAGCACGCTCAGCACCGCGCACAGCCACAAGGCCTGCCAGATCCCCATGCTCGAATTGTGCCCCCACCACGCCGCCACACCCAGACAGAGCGCGGTGACGACGAACGACATTCTGAAATCACGAAACATTGAAACTCCCGACAGTGCTGAGACGAAAACCGACAGTCACGTTCCTGCGGCGCAGGCAACACGCGCGCGCTGGAACCAGACCAGTAAAGAGAGCAAGGAGTCCCCATGTCATCGTGGGCCATGGTGGAGCGGCCGGATCTGGCGCAGCGATACACCATTGGATGACCTCGCGCCCGCAGGGGCGTCGCACAACTGCAAGGGTGCAAGGCACCGATCGGTCATCGCCATCGACATGACATCATCCGTGAAGTCGGAACCCGATGCAGGCAGGCTCCTTGTGCCGAGAGTCTACGGCCAATCCCAGCCCAGCACCAGCAAAGGCCCGGGGCGCTTGCGCCGGTTGTGGCGGGCTGCCGGGCCGTGGCAGGCACCGGTCGGGCAGCGATGCATGATGGGGCGCGAGCGCTGGGTCTGCGGGCTGCCTGCCGATTCGGCACCGGCCACGTCCCATGCCGTGGTAGCGGATCGGGGCAGGTCGCGGACGGTGAGCAGGCGCCGTGGCGCAGGCAGGCCGTGCGAACCGTCGATGGTGCGCATCCGCAGCCGCCGGCCGCCGCCCCACCTAACCTGGGGCCACCCTCGCCAGGCAGCGGTGCAGCAGTGGTGCAGCAGCGGTGCCGCCGCGCTAACCGTCCACCGGCAGCGTCACCGCCATCAGGCTCGCATCCTCCGGATCCGGGCGCACCCCGAAACCCAGGCTCTGGCACATGGCCAGCATGGTGCGGTTCTCGCGCAGCACCTGGCCTTCGATTACTTTCAGGCCCAGCCAGCGGGCGTACTCGATCATGATGCGCATCAGCTGCCAGCCGATGCCGTGACCCTTGAGGTCCGAACGGATCAGGATGCCGTACTCGCCGCGTTCGTAGTCGGCATCGGCGTGCAGGCGTACCGCGCCGAGCATGTCGCCGGTCCTGGGGTCGATGGCCACCAGCGCGATCGAGCGGGCGTAGTCGAGCTGGGTCAGGCGGGCGATGAATTCGTGGCTGAAATGCTTGACCGACTGGAAGAAGCGCAGCCGCAGGTCCTCGTCGGTGACGCGGGCGAAGAAGGCGCGGAACAGCGCGTCGTCTTCCGGTCGCACCGGGCGCACCAGTGCGTGGGTGCCATCGCCCAGGCCGATCTGGCGCTCCCATTCCTTCGGGTAGGGAAAGATCGCAAAACGCGGATGGCCACGGCCCTTGTGCAGCTTGCGCGCCGGCGCCACCGCCACGCGCGCGTCCAGCGCAATCACGCCGTCGCGGTCGGCCAGCAGCGGATTGATGTCCAGCTCGGTGATTTCCGGGATGTCGGCGGCCAGCTGCGCCAGCTTGACCAGCACCAGCGCCACCGCGCGCTCGTCGGCGGCCGGCACGTCGCGGTAGGCCTTGAGGATGCGCGAGACGCGGGTGCGGCCGATCAGCTCGTGGGCCAGGCGCAGATCCAGCGGCGGCAGTGCGAGTTCGCGGTCGTTGATGACTTCCACCGCAGTACCGCCACGCCCGAACACGATGGCCGGGCCGAACACCGGATCGTCGGCGATACCGGCGATCAGTTCGCGCGCCTTGGGTCGCAGCACGGTGGGCTGCACGATGATCCCATCGATGGCCGCTGCAGGATGCGCGGCACGTGCACGCGCCAGGATGCCGGTGGCCGCTTCGCGCACCGCCGCCACGCTGGACAGGTTCAGGCGCACGCCGTCCACATCGGACTTGTGCGCGATCTCGCTGGACAACACCTTCAAGGTGACCGTGCGGCCGACGGCCAATAATGGGTCGGCCAGCAACGCGGCCTCGTTGGCGGTGGCCGCCACCTGCAGCGGCACCACCGGGATGCCGTAGGCGCTCAGCAACCGGTTGGTGGCCACCGGGTCCAGCCAGCGCCGGCCGGCGGCCAGCGCCTCTTCGACCAGCGTGCGCGCCACGCCAGCATCCACCACGAAGTCTTCCGGCAGGCTGGGAGGGGTTTCCATCAACGCCGCCTGCGCCTCGCGGTAGCGCACCAGGTGGGTGAAGCCGCGCACCGCGTCCGATTCGGTGGCATAGGTGGGCACGCGCGCGGCATTGAGCGCGGCAATGGCCGCATCGTCCTGGCCCAGCCACACCGCAAACACAGGCTTGTCGCGCTGGTAGCGGTTGCGCTGCTCCAGCGCGCGGGTCAAGGCCTTGGCCGCATCGGCCGAAGAGGTGAACGCGGTGGGCACGTTGACCACCAGCAACGCATCGTTCTCCGGATCGTCCAGCAGGGCTTCGATCGCCGCGGCGTAGCGCGCGCCATCGGCATCGACGATGATGTCCACCGGATTGCTGCGCGACCAGCCTTCGGGAAGCGATTGATCCAGCCGCTCCAGCGTCTTGGGCGACAGCTCGGCCAGGGTGCCGCCGCGCAGCACCAGCTGGTCCACCGCCAGCTGCCCCACGCCGCCGCCGTTGCTCAGGATGGCCAGCCGCCGGCCCGGGAAACTGCCCAGCCGGCCCAGCGTTTCGGCGGCGGCAAACAATTCGTCCAACGCACCTACCCGCAACAGGCCGGCACGCGCGAACGCGGCGCCGTACACCGCATCCGAGCCGGCCAGCGCTTGGGCATGGGTGTCGGCATTGGGATCGATGCGGAACTGGCGCCCCGATTTGACCACCACCACCGGCTTGGCGCGTGCGGCCGCACGCGCAGCCGACATGAACTTGCGCGCATCGCCGATGCGTTCGACATACAGCAGGATCGCGCGGGTGCGGTAGTCGGTGGCGAAGTAATCCAGCAGGTCGCCGAAATCCACATCCAGCGTGTCGCCCAGCGACACCACTGCCGAAAACCCCACCGAACGCGCCACGCCCCACTCCACCAGCGCCGCAGCAATCGCGCTGGATTCGGAGATCAGCGCCAGATCGCCGGCCTGCGGGCAATGCGCGGCGATGCTGGCGTTGAGCCGCGCATGCGGAGCGATCACGCCCAGGCAGTGCGGCCCGAGGATGCGCAGGCCTTTTGCGCGGGCAGCCGCCTCCATGCGCGCGGCCGGCGAACCCGGGCCGTGCCCCAGGCCCGCGGTGAGGATGATTGCCGCCGCCACCCCACGCCGCGCGGCGATGGAGACGATGCGCGGCACGATGCGCGCCGGTGCGGTGATCACCACCAGGTCGGGCACCCAGGGCAGATCGGTCAGCCGCGCCACCGTGCGCACGCCATCGATCTCGCTGTAGCGCGGGCTCACCCAGCCGATCTGCCCGGGAAAGCCGGCCGCGCGCAGATTGCGCACCACCGCCCGCCCGGCCGAGCGCTCGCGCGGGCTGCCGCCCACCACCGCGACGGTAGTGGGGCGAAAGACCTGTTGCAGGTGGTACGTACTCATCGGGCGGGGGACGCGAATGCCATCGCACTACGGTACACGTACTGGTGTGCGAAGGTGCGTACAAGCATCCGCTATGGCCAAGCAAGCGCGTCCCGCTGCACCGTGTCACGCAATCGAATCGCCGCCTGCCGGCCCTGATCTCCCCGCCATTGCCGCAGCCACGGTGTCCTGGGCTACGGGATAGGGCCAGAGCGGGCCGCTGACGCGACTCCGTTGCCAGCGAAGGCACCACCGCCCCCCATGGTTAATAGCGCTCTACGTAGTTGCCGCTTTTGTCAGTGTCAGGCGTCTCTCGACGCTGCTTCGGGATGCCGTACAGGCCACACACCCCCGTAATAACCCTCTCATTGCCTTGGCCATGTGCTTCCCAGGCGGCCTTTACGGAACTAGGGGCATCTGACCAGTAGACGAAGTAGCCATTCCGGTCAATTGTCGAGAACGGAATTTGAGTCCACTGCTCGCAATCGATCAGGTTCTTCACGTAAGCCCAGTTGCCGTATGTGTTGCCTATGGCAATTCGTTCCCAAACGTCGATATGGGGCGGCTTTCCTTGCACAGATGGCTGATTGATTTGGATCCGATCGGACACGCCATGCCAGGCCAAATCGTTCATCAGCTCGATTCCAATGGGATTCTGCGCGCTTAGGGGCGCAGCCAGAGTGGTGCTGAAGAGCGGGACCACCCATATGGCCAGTCTCGTCAGAATCGGGGCGTTGGTGGTCATCTTTTCTTCCTTAAGTTTGTTACTCATTTTGCCCCCCCTATGACTGGCTACTGCAATCAGGTGCAAGGCATGGTAACTGCAGTCCGCCGTCTGCGCCGGTTCGGCCGAGCCGATCTGCTGCACTGCGATGACCCACCACACGATCCATGCCATCCGACACAGTGGGCTGCGGCCCATCGCCCGCTCCTCGTCCGTCCGGCAGGCGGACTCTACAACAGCGTGCCGCTCAAGATCAGCGCGGCGATGCTGAAGTAGATCACCAGCCCGGTGACGTCCACCAGGGTGGCCACGAACGGCGCCGAGGCGCTGGCCGGGTCGAAGCCCAGGCGTTGCAGCACGAACGGCAGCATCGAGCCGGATAGCGAGCCGAAGGTGACGATGCCGATCAGGGCCGCACCGATGGTCAGCGCCACCATCTGCCAGTGCGGACCGTAGTCGTACAGCCCGGCGTTCTGCCAGATCGCGATGCGTACGATCGCCAGCACGCCCAGGATCGCGCCCAGGGTGATGCCGGTGGGCAGCTCGCGCAGCGCCACCTTCCACCAGTCGCGCAGGCGCAGCTCGCGCAACGCCAGCGAGCGGATCAGCAAGGAAGTGGCCTGCGAACCGGAGTTGCCGCCGGAGCTCATGATCAACGGAATGAACAAGGTCAGCACCACCGCCCTGGACAGCTCGTCCTCGAAGTGCTGCATGGCGCTGGCGGTGAGCATTTCGCCCAGGAACAGCACGCTCAACCAGCCCGCACGCTTCTTGATCATCTGGCCGAAGCCGATGTGCATGTAGGGCTTGTCCAGCGCTTCCATGCCGCCGAACTTGTGCACGTCTTCGGTGGATTCGGCGATCAACGCATCCAGCACATCGTCCACGGTGACGATGCCCAGCACATGGCCGTGCCGATCCACCACCGGGATCGCCAGCAGGTCGTGGCGGCGGATCAGCCGCGCCACTTCTTCCTGGTCCAGCGCCGGGTCCACGGTGATCGGCGGATTGACCTGCGCCACCTCCAGGATCGGCGCATCCGCAGCGCCGGTGATGAGCCGGCGCATGGTCACCACCTGCTGCAGCACGCGGGTCTGCGGGTCGAGCAGATAGATCGCGTAGACGGTCTCGCGGCTGCGCTCCACGTCGCGGATGTGCTGCAGGGTGCGCCCCACCGTCCAGTCGGCCGGCACCGCCACGAACTCGGTGGTCATCAGCGCGCCGGCGGTATTGGGCGGGTAGCGCATCAGCGCCTGGATCGACAGCCGCGCCTCGGCGCTGAGCAGCCACAGCAGCGGCTGGCGCTGATCGGCATCCAGGCCGTGGAAGATGTCGGTGGCGCGGTCGTCGGCCATCTGCCCGAGCAGCGAGGCGGCCTGTTCGGCCGGCAGCAGCGCCACCAGCGCGCTGGCATCGCGCAGCTCGGGTTGTTCGAGCAACTTCACCGCACGCGGCGGCGGCAACGCGGCCATTACCTGCGCGGCGTCTTCGCGGTCGAGGGTGTTGAGATATTCCACCGCATCGGCCGTGTTGAGCTCGGCCAGGGGTGCGGTCAGTGCATCGACGCCTTGGGCAAGGCGCAGGGTTTGCTCGTACATGGTGGTTCGCCTGGTGACGACCGTCGTCGATGACGGTCGGCGAACCTCAAAGCCTCAGGCGCGCGCCAACCAGGTCATCGACTCGGATCTAGGGTGACTGTCGCTGGACATGGGTATGGGCTCCAAAAGGTGCGCACCGACCGGTGATCCGGGCGGGAGCGCGGCGCAGTCTGCGCGCCTGCGCTGGCTTGGTCAATGCCTCGCGTGCGGCTGGCTTCAGTGAGCGTATGGCAGCCGACCTCGGCAACGTGCGGCAGGCATCGCCACACGCATGTCGATCGGTCGGCGGCGTTTGGCCTGGACCCACCTTGCCCCACGCACAAGCGTCGCGGCGGTGCGGCGAGCGACCGGTCCAGCGCATGCAGCGCGCGGAGTGCAGCCGCCTTGCCATCGGCCGCCGCTGCCCCGGGCATGCAGACGCGCGCGCTGATCGGATGCAGCCAACCGGCTGTCGCAAACCGCCACCTTGCCGCCGCACAGGCGGTACAGTTCGCTTCCCGGCAGGGTCGATCTCGCGCAGCGTTGCGGGACGACATCGGCCATCCGTCCCCGCCGCTGCTTCGCTTGCCAGGAACCCGCCATGCCCTCTTTCAAGTCCGTGTTGTTACACCGCGTCAGCCCGCTGTGCCTGTGCCTGGCCGCTGGCTGGGGCACGCTGGGGATGGCGCAGACCGCACTGCCGGATGCCACGCCGGTGCATGCGCACGAAACCGCTCCGCACCAGGGCCACGAATGGGGCTATACCGGGCCGGGAGGTGCCGAGCACTGGGCAGAACTGGCTAAGGAAAACGCGTTGTGCGGCAATGGGCAGCAGAACAGCCCCATCGATCTGAAGGACGCGATCGACGCCTCCCTGGGCAGCCTGCGCCTGGACTACACCGCAGTGCCGCTGGTGGTGCGCAATACCGGTCACTCCATCCAGCTGGACCTGCACGACGGCGGCAAGATGCTGGTCGGCGGCAAGCAGTACGACGCGTTGCAGCTGCACTTCCATCATCCGAGCGAACACCTGTTGAACGGCCGGCGTTTTCCGATGGAGGCGCATATCGTGCACCAGGGCCCGGATGGAACGCTCGGCGTGCTGGCGATCTTCTTCGAGACCGGCACCGCCAATCCGGCCTTCCAGCGCGTGCTCGATGCGATGCCGGCCGGCACCGATCAGACCAGGAAGGTGGCCGACGCTTCCGTGCGTGCCAGCGATTTTCTACCGCCCGGCACTCCACGCAGCTTCTATCGCTACGAGGGCTCGCTGACCACCCCGCCCTGCAGCGAAACGGTGGACTGGGTGGTACTGAGTCAACCGGTGCAGGTGTCCAGGGAACAGATCGACGCATTCGAGCGGGTGTATCCGTTCAACGCGCGTCCGCTGCAGCGACTGGACCGTCGCTTCCTGCTCAAGAGCCGCTAAGCCCGGCCCGGGCGCGTCGCGTTTATCGCGACGCTGGCAGACCCTTCCGGTTGCCGCTGGCGTGTGCTGGCCGGCCCTGCCACCGCCACGCATCGACCTCGCACACCAGGCGCGTTGCATGCCTGCCGCCGCGCGCCGGCGGCACAGGCGTGCAAGCCGGCCGGCCGCCCTGCGCGGCATAATACGCACCTCAACGGAGAGTGCGACATGCATAGCGGCGGCCTCGAACTGGCCTTGGTCCTGATGCTGGCGGCGATCGTGGCGGTGCCGGTGTTCAAGCGCTTCGGCCTGGGCGCGGTGCTGGCCTACCTGGTCGCCGGCGTGGTGCTTGGACCCGACGGCGTGGGCGTGGTGCAGGATGCCGAACGCATCAGCGGCGCGGCCGAGATCGGTGTGGTGATGCTGTTGTTCGTGATTGGCCTGGAACTCTCGCCAGCCCGGCTGAAGGTGATGCGGCATTCGGTATTCGGTGCCGGTGCCAGCCAGGTACTGGTGACCGCGGTGATCCTGGGCGGCTTGTTGATGCTGGGCCAACTGGGCTGGAAGAGCGCGCTGATCGTCGGCGTGGCACTGGCGTTGTCGTCCACCGCGGTGGGCCTGCAGTTGCTGGCCGAACGCAAGGCGCTGAACAGCGACTATGGCCGGCTGGCCTTCGCCATCCTGCTGTTCCAGGACCTGATCGCCATCCCCCTGCTGGCGGCCATTCCGCTGCTGGGCGGCAGCAAGAACGCCACCCTGGAATGGCAGGACGTGGCCAGGGCGATGGCGGCGCTGGCATTGGTGATCGTGTGCGGGCGCTTGGTGCTGCGCCATCTGTTCAACGTGGTGGCGCGTACGCGCATGCCCGAAGTGTTCACAGCCAGCGCGCTGCTGGTGGTGCTGGGCACTGCGTGGATCATGCAGGAAGCCGGTCTGAGCGCCAGCCTGGGTGCCTTCATCGCGGGCGTGCTGCTGGCCGATTCGGAATTCCGCCACGAACTGGAATCGCAGATCGAGCCGTTCGAAGGCCTGCTGCTGGGCCTGTTCTTCATCTCGGTAGGCATGGGCATCGACCTCAATCGCGTGGCCGCCGAGCCGGGAGTGATTGCCGCTGGCGTAGCGATCCTGCTGGTGGTGAAGTTCTCGCTGCTGGTCGGCATCGGCAGCGTGGCCAAGCTGCCGCTGCGCAGCAGCCTGATGCTGGGCAGCGTACTGTGGCTGGGCGGCGAGTTCGCGTTCGTGGTGTTCAACGAGGCCGACCGCGTCGGCCTGCTGGAGGCCGCCAATCACGACCGCCTGGTGGCCATCGTCGGCGTGTCGATGGCGCTGACGCCGCTGCTGCTGCTCGGTATGCAACGCATCCTCAATGGACCACTGCGCTTGCGCGAACCCAAGCCCGAACGCCCGTTCGACACCATCGACACGCAGACGCCCAAGGTGCTGGTGGCCGGCATGGGCCGTTTCGGCCAGGTGGTCGCGCGCCTGCTCACCGCGCGGCACGTGCCGTTCGTGGCGCTGGAACACAACCCCGATACCGTGGAAGACCTGCGTCGCTTCGGCAGCCAGCTGTATTACGGCGACCCCACCCGCCCCGAGCTGCTGCGCGCCGCCGGCGCCGACCGCATCAAGGTGTTCGTGATCGCGGTGGACGACCCGGATACCAACATCAAGACCGTGCGGCTGATCCGCCGCCTGTACCCGCAGGCCACCGTGCTGGCGCGCGCGCGCAACCGCCAGCACGCCTGGAAACTGATGGACCTGGGTGCAGAACCATTCCGCGAGGTCTTTGCCTCCAGCCTGGAACTGAGCGGGCGGGTATTGACCTCGCTGGGACTCGGCGAGGCCGACGCGCGCGAACACGTCAAACGCTTCCGCCAGCACGACGAAGACCTGCTGCGCCGCCAGCACCTGGTCTACGACGACGAGGCCAAGGTGATCCAGACCTCGCGCGACGCCCGCGCCGACCTGATGAACCTGTTCGAAGCCGACGTCAAGGCCGACGTGGATGCCGAGCCGGCACCCACCACCACGCACGAGCGTTGAGCCGGCACATCGCATGACGTAGGAGCGCGCCTGAGCGCGATGAGGCTTTACCAGTAATGCCCGTCGCGCTCGGGCGCGCTCCTACGAGGGCGCTTGTATTGCATGACTGCAATTCATTGCACGCTGTCTGCGTGCACAGCCGCCGCCCGGCGGCGGCGGCGTTTCTGTCGCTCAGCTGCGTGGCTTGCGTGTGGTGCGGGCCGGCGACTTCGTCGCTGCGGCCTTGCTACCTGCTGCGTTGCTGGTGGTCCTTGGTGCTTTTGCCACGCGCTTGCTTGCACGCTTGGTCGCGGTCTTCTTTGCCGACGTGCTCGAGGCTGCCGCTTGCGCAGGCGTACTAGCAGCCGCCGACGCTCGCTTGGTTGACGCGTTGGTTGCCTTGGACGCGCTACCCGTCCTGGTCGCTTTCTTGGCTGCCTTCTTGGTGGCCTTCTTCACCGGCGCTGCAGCACCCACACGCACCTCCGGCGCCCGGCGCGGTGGCGGCCTGCGGCCTGGGGTGAGCGCGCGCCAGGCGTGTCCGCCATTCATGGCCAGCAGCGCATCGGCGGCCGAGGGGCCGGCGCTGCCGGCGGCGTAGTTGGGGAAGTCGCTGGCCGGTTGCTTCCAGGCGTCCAGGATCGGCTGCACGATGCGCCAGGCGCCTTCGACCATTGCCGCGTCCTGGAACAGGCCCGCTTCGCCGTTCATGCAGTCCTGCAGCAGGCGCTCGTAGCCCACGGTGTATTCCTTGGGGAACCAATCGCGGTAGCGGAAGTCCATGCGGACCGGCGCCAATGCCACCTGTGCGCCGGGGCGCTTGACGTCGAACTGCAGCGAGATGCCTTCATCGGGCTGGATGTGCAGCACCAGCCAGTCCGGGCCGTAACCGCCCACTTCGGTGCTGCGGAAGGGGGCCAGCGGTGCCGGCTTGAAGCGGATGGCGATCTCGGTAGTGCGTTCGCGCAGGCGCTTGCCGGTGCGCAGGTAGAACGGCACGCCGGCCCAGCGCCAGGTGTCGACCTGCAGTTTCATCGCCACATAGGTTTCGGTGTCCGAGTCCTCCGGCACGGTGTCCTCTTCGCGATAGCCGGGCACTGCGGTGCGATTGACCGCGCCGGAGGCGTACTGGCCACGCACGACATCTTCCGGCTTGATCGGGCGCACCGCTTCGATCACCTCGGCGCGGCGGCGGTGCATCGCCTCGGTGGTGAATGCGGCCGGCGGTTCCATCGCGATCATCGCCAGCAGCTGGAACAGGTGATTGGGCACCATGTCGCGCAGACAACCGGTGGGATCGTAAAAACGTCCACGCCCTTCCACGCCGATGGTCTCGGCGGCGGTGATCTGCACGTGGTCGATGCGGTCGCGGTTCCACACCGGCTCGAACAGGCCATTGGCGAAGCGGAATGCCAGGATGTTCTGCACGGTTTCCTTGCCCAGGAAATGGTCGATGCGGAACACCTGGTCCTCGTGCAGCACCTTGGCCACGGTGGCGTTGAGCGCGATGGCGCTGGGCAGGTCGTGGCCGAAGGGTTTTTCCACGATGACGCGGCGCCAGCCCTCGCCTTCGCGCTGCTTGACCAGACCGGCCTCGCCCAGGTTGAGCAGGACCGGTTCGAAGAAGCGCGCAGCGGTGGCCAGGTAGAACAGCACATTGCCCTGTGTGCCGTAGCGCTTGTGCAGCTTGTCCAGCACACCGCCCAGCGCCTGGTAGGCGCCCAGGTCGGTGAAGTCGCCGCGCAGGTAATGCATGCGTTCGCGCAACCACTCCCAGGTGGCGGTGTCGAAGGCATCGGTCTGGAATTCGGCATCGCGGCTGCTCAGCAGCTGCGTCATCGCCTTGCCCATGTTGGTGCGCCAGGCGCGCTCGCTGATGTCGCCATGGTCCATGCCGACGATGGCGAAGTCATCGCCCAGCGCGCCCGAGCGGCGCAGGTTGTACAGCGCCGGCATCACCAGCCGCCGGGTCAGGTCACCGCGGGCGCCGAACACCACGATGATGCAGGGCGGCGTGGTCTGTTGCTCATTCATGGATGCGTTTCCTTTTCGCCCATGCGTCCATGCAGGCGCAATGCCGCATTGACCAGGGCCACGTGGGAATACCCTTGGGGGAAGTTGCCAAGCATGCGTTTTGCGCGTGGGTCGTACTCTTCTGCGAGCAGGCCCACGTCGTTGCAGAGCCCCAGCAATCGTTCGAGCAGCGCGCGCGCTTCATCGGTGCGACCGATCAGGGCATAGTTTTCCACCAGCCAGAAACTGCAGGCCAGAAAGGTGCCCTCGCCGGCCGGCAGACCGTCGGCACTGTCGTCGGCGCGATAGCGTTCCACCAGCCCATCGATGGTCAGCTCGCGTGCGATCGCGTCGGCGGTGGCGGCAATGCGCGGATCCTCCGGCGGCAGGAAGCCGACGATGGGAATCAACAGCAGCGACGCATCCAGCCGATCAGACCCATAGCTCTGCACGAAGTGACCATCCGGATGCACGCCTTTTTGCAGCACTTCGGCGCGGATTTCCTCGGCGATTGCGCCCCAGCGCGCGCGCTTGGCGGCATCGGCGTTGGTGATGCCGTCGCGCGTGCCGCAATCGAACGCCAGCCACGCCATCACCTTGGAATGCACGAAGTGACGGCGCTCGTCGCGGATCTCCCAGATGCCTTCGTCCGGCTGACGCCACAGTTCTTCGAGTGTGTCGAGGATGTTTTCCAGCAATGCCGCCGACGAGCCATCGTCGTCCGACGGCAGCGCCACGCCTTTTTCGCGGGCGTAATGGAATGCGCCGATCAGCTCGCCATAAACGTCGAGCTGGAACTGATCCACTGCACCATTGCCGATGCGCACCGGGCCGGAATTTTCATAGCCCGGTAGCCAGTGCGCCTCCCACTCCTGCAGCCGGCGCTCGCCGCCGATGCCGTACAGCGCCTGCAACTGGTCCGGCGAGCCGGCGATGGTGCGTTGCACCCAGTCGCGGAACGAGGCGGCCTCGTCGCGATAGCCGGCCTGCAACAGGGCGATCAGCGTGAACACCGAATCGCGCAGCCAGCAATAGCGGTAATCCCAGTTGCGGGTACCGCCCAGGTGCTCGGGCAGCGAGGCAGTGGGCGCGGCGACAATGCCGCCAGTGGGCAGATAGCTCAGGCCCTTGAGCACCACCAGCGAGCGGCGTACCTGCTGGGTCCACGGCCCCACGTCGGTGCAGCGGCGCGCCCAGCCGTGCCAGAACGCGGTGGTGCGTTGCCGCGCCTGTTCCGGGTCGATCGGCGGCGGCGTGGGCAGATGCGAGGCGCCATGGCTGAGCACGAACCAGGTGCTCTCGCCATCGCGCAGGGTGAAGTCGGCTTCTGTGCCCAGGTCCTGACCATGCAGCTCCTGTGGCGAACGCAGCGCAAGCTGATCGGGCCCGGCGGTGGCGCGGATGCCGCCATCGATACGGGTCACCCACGGCACGGTGCGGCCGTAATTGAAACGGAAGGTCAGCCGCATGTGCATGGGCACTTCGCCCTGCACGCAGCGCACGATGCGCACCAGGTGTTGGTGCAGCTCGCCATTTTCGGTGGCGGCCATGAAGTCAACCAGTTCCACCGTACCGGTGTCAGTGATCAACCGCGTGCACAGCACCAGGCTGTCGTCTTCATAGGCGCGCTCGCTGCGGAAATCGGCTGCGGGCGCCAGTGCCCACTGCCCGTGCTGCTCGTCGCCCAGCAATGCAGCGAAGACCGCATCGGAATCGAAGCGTGGCAGACATAGCCAGTCGATGGTGCCACGGTGGTCGACCAGGGCCGCGCTGTGGCAGTTGCCCAGCATGGCGTGGTCTTCGATACGAACGCTCATCGTGCGGGCGCTTCCTTCCTGCGAAAGAACCGGCAGTCTTGCACGCGCGGTGTCGGGATCAGGTTACGACTGCGCCGGCAAACGCAGCAGCGGTGGCACCGTGTGTTCCAGACGGCGAACCAGTGCCGGGTCCATGTAGGCAAAGTCGTCGGGGATCTGCAGGCAGACCACCCGGCAGTGGCGCAAATGCGCGGCGAAGCGCTTGCGCAGCAGCTGCAGATGGCGCCGTTCCATGACCAGCACCACCTCTGCCTCCTGCAACAGCTCCGGGGTGACCTGCACTTGCGCATCGGCGGCCAGCCCGGCCGACTGCGCCTGCACGCCGGGCCAGTCGGCGAACACGCGTTCGGCGGTGGGGCTGCGCAGGCGGTTACGGCTGCACACGAACAGCACCCGCAGCGGTTGGCCGCCGCGCAGGCTCAGCGGCCCTCGCGCAGGAAGCGCGCCATCGACGAGACGCCCGGCAGCGCCGGTTCGAACTGGCCGGCCACATCGATGAAGCCGCGCATGATGGCGATCTCGCGCGGGGTGCGGTTGAGCGCATCGCGGCGCTCGGCATCGGCGCCGGCGCGCAGCAGGCGCTGCACCAGCAGCGGCAGGCCATGCAGGGCGGCCAGGTGCAGCGGCCCGAAGCCGCGTTGATCGGCAACCTCCAGCGAGACGTCTTCGTCGAGCAGGCGCTCGACCCCGGCCAGCACTACCTTCTCGTCGCAGGCGGTGCCCGGTTCGGCACGCGCGCCCAGCAGCAACAGCAGCGGGCTGACCCGGCCGCCGGCCAGATGCTCGGGATCGGCGCCGGCCAGCAGCAGCGTGTCCAGCAAGGCCAGCAGGCGGGTGGTATCGCGCGCGGTGAAGCCGTACAGGGCGGCGCAGTGCAATGGCGCCAGTCCCTGGTTGTCGGTGGCATGCACGTCGGCGGCGGCGGTGAGCAGGCGCGCCACGATGTCCGGCAGGCCCAGCGCGCACGCCAGCATCAGCACGGTGACCCCGCCCGGCAGGCGGTGCTCGATCTGCGCGCCGGCCTGCAGCAGGGCGGCCACGATCTCGGTCTGGCGCATGCTCACCGCCGCCGACAACGGCGTCGCGCCGCTGTTGGCAGCGCGCTGCAGATCGGCGCCACGGCTCAGCAGGTGCGCCACCACGCCCAGATGGCCGCCGCCGGCCGCACGCAGCAGCGCGGTGCAGCCCTGCGCATCGACCGCATCGACGGCGAGGCCGAGCGCGATCAGGCGGCGCACCGCGTCGGTGTCGCCGGTCATCGCAGCCGCCGGTACGTCCGCCTCGCGCAGCGCGCGGCGCGGCAGCGGCCAGATCCGCCAGTCCAACCAGTCGGCCAGGTCGCGACGCCCGATCGACAGCGCCACGCCCAGCGGCGTCTGCCCGTCGGCGGCCCGCGCATCCGGCGAGGCGCCCTGCTTGACCAGCAATTTCAGCGCCGCCTCGCGGCCCAGCGCAGTGGCCAGATGCAGTGCGGTCATG
Organism: Xanthomonas codiaei; assembly: GCF_002939785.1. GTDB lineage: Bacteria > Pseudomonadota > Gammaproteobacteria > Xanthomonadales > Xanthomonadaceae > Xanthomonas > Xanthomonas codiaei. Next base: position 72,801 of record NZ_MDEC01000010.1, on the reverse strand, counting down.
CCGTGGCTGTCGCGGGCCTCGCGGTCCACGCCGTGTTCCAGCAACCACTGCTGCAGGCGCAACCAGCCCAGCCGCACCGCCAGCGACAACGGCGGGTCGCCCGCGGCCGAGGGCGCGAACGGGTCGGCGCCGCGCTCGAGCAGCTCCAGCGCGAACTGTTCCAGCCCGCGCGAGGCGGCATCGTGCTGCACGCAGGCGCTGAGCAACCGGGTCAGGCCGCCGGCACCGGCCGGCGAGACGCCATGGCGCAGCAGCACCTGCAGGGCCGGCACCGCCTCCAGGCCGCGCGAGAGCAACGCGAACATCGGCACGTCGCCGCAGGCGTCGCGCACCTCGGCATCGGCGCCATGGCGCAGCAGCCAGTCCACTGCCTCGGCATTCAGGGCCACATGCGCATCGTGCAGCAGGCCGCCCAGTTCTTCCGGCCCGCACAGCCTGGCCAGCGCACCCAGGCTGTCGCGCTGGCCGAGCTGCAGGCCCTCGCGCAGCAGCACCAGCGGCGGGCGATCGGGCAAGGCGGCAACGCCGGGGGTATCGCCCGGAGCATCGCTGACCGCGGCCGGCAACGGGTAGGCGGGGTCGAGCAATTGCACGATGGCCCAGCGCCCGGCTTCGGCGGCCACATCCACCGCGCGGCGGCCGTGCACGTCGGCCGCATCGGCCGGCACCTGCAATTCGAGCAGGCGGCGAATGAGTGCGGGCGAGACGCTATCGGCCGCACAGGCCAGCATCACCGCATTGCGTCCTTCGCCATCGATGGCCAGCACGTCGGCCTTGCGTGCGAGCAGGCGTTCGAGCACCGCACTGCGCGCCTGGCGGGCGGCATCCAGCCACGGGGTGCGCCCAAGCAGATCGCGCGCCTCCAGGTTGGCGCCGGCCGACAGCAGCGCTTCGACGATGTCGCCGTGACCGGCCAGTGCGGCTTCGTGCAGGGCGCTGCGGCGCTGGCGGTCGCGCGCATCCACGCGCGCCTTGTGCTTGAGCAGCAGCTGCACGCCGGCCGGGTCGTCTTCTTCGGTGCCGGCGGCGGCCAGCAAGACCGGCGCGCCGCCATCCGGTTCGGACTGCGCGCCGCGCTCCAGCAGGAACTTCGCCAACCGCCAGTTGCCGACCTGGCAGGCCATCGCCAGCGGCGAATGACCGTCGTTGTTGAGCGCATCGAGTTCTGCGGCAGCATCGCGCAGCAGCGCGGCCACGCCGGGATCGGAGCTGCGCACGGCGTGATGCAGCGGGGTGTTGCCGTCGTTGTCGCTGGCGCGCGGATCGGCGCCGTTGGCCAGCAGGGTCATCACCGCATCCGGGCGGCCATGCCAGCTGTCGCGGGTGGCGGCCAGCAACGGGGTCATGCCGCGGTGCGGCTGGTTGACGTCGACACGGCGCACGATCAATTCGCGCAACAGACGCAGGTCCGGCAGCACCGCCGCCAGTGCCGGCAGGCTACGCTGGTCGCGCCATTCCGGCAGCGGCAGCGCCTGCGGGTCGGCACCGGCCTCGAGCAACTGCAGCGCGCGATCCACCCGCCCGCTGCGTGCCGCCTCGAACAATTCGGGTACCAACTGATGCTGCGCCACCGGCTCCAGCGGGCGCGGCGCCGCGGCCGCCTCATTGAAGAAGTCGGCTGCCTGCGGGGCGGCCGGTGCCGCGCTGCGCGCTGGCGCGGCGGTGCGCTGCAACAGCAGGTGGGCGGCCGGCAAGGCCACGCAGGCGGCGATCGCCAGACCCCAGCGCAACCCGCCGGACACGCCGCCCGGCCAAGCCAGGGTCACGCACAGCGTGCACATCGCCAGCACCAGTGCAGCCGCCAGCAACCCGCGCCAGGCATGCAGTTCCTGCGTGGCCAGCGCGTGCCAGCGTGGCGCCAGCGCGCCGCCGTCACGTTCCACTTCGCCCCACAGCGGCCAGGTCCGCCACAGGCCCAGCAAGGCGGCGCTGATCGCCACGCTCAGCGCCAGCGCGGCGGCCAGACTGCCGCTGTCGCGCAGCGCAGTCAGCGGCCAGCTGATCAGGGCAGCCAGGGCCAGCAGCCCCACGCCCCAGATCGCCAGCAACGGCGGCAAGGCCTGCGCGATGGCGCGCGGCTGCGACGGCAGAGTACGCGTGCCGCGCGCCCACGACACCGCCAGCGCAAAGGCAGGCTGGGCCAGCCACAGGCCCAGCGCGGCAACGGCGCCGCCCAGGCCGCCGAGCAGGGACAACACCACGCCGGCCACCGCCGCCAGCGCGGCGGCGCGCAGGCGTGCAGCACGCTGCGGATCAGTCATGGTCGCACTCGCCCGCCAGCACCACGGTCTTGGGCAATTGCAGGTAGAAACCGTGCTTGCCCAGCGCCTCGCGCACCGTGGCCGCGTCGGCCTGCGCGAGCCGGCGCTCCGGCGTCAGTGCCACCTCCAGCACGAAGGCGAACGGCGCCAACTGCGCGTGCACGGCAGCAGGAAGACCGGCGAAGTCGTCACGCGTGGCGAGATAGACGAAGGTGTCCTGCTTGCGTTGGCTTTTATAGACGTAGGCGTGCATGCGCGCGTGATCGCGCTCGAAGAGCGGTGGGTCGCAGGATTGTGTCCCAATTGCGGCCATGGCGAAAGCGCGGCGGGTGCGAAAAATCCCAGCCGCGTCAGCGACATGACCGCCACGTTCAGTTGCGCCATCGATGGGACGGGCGCACGCCACCGATATACTGCAAGCACTTCTTGCCAGCCAGATCACCGTGAGCCAAGCGCAGCATCCGTCCCCGATGGCCCCGGTCGCCGTCACCGCCTACACCTCCACCACCGCGCTCGGCGCCGGGCTCGCCGCCCAGGCCGCCGCATTGCAGGCGCGCCGCAGCGGCCTGCGCCGCAACGATTTCGGGCCACAACCGCTGCCGTGCTGGATCGGCCGCGTCGACGGCGTGGAAGAGGTGGTCCTGCCCGCCGCGTTGCAGGGCTGGGACTGCCGCAACAACCGCCTGGCCTGGCTGGCGCTGCAGCAGGACGGCCTGCTGGACGCGGCGCAGGCGGCCGCGCAACGCTACGGCGCCAAGCGCGTGGCAGTGATCATCGGCACCTCCACCTCCAGCATCGGTGCCAGCGAAGAGGCATACACGCGGCTGGTCGAAGACGCCGACGGCGCGCGCTTCCCGCCGGATCTGGAACGCCCGATCGTGCACACTCCGCATTCGCTGGGCGACTTCGTGCAGCACGCCACCGGCCTGCGCGGCCCCAGCGTGACCGTGGCCACCGCCTGCTCGTCCAGCGCCAAGGTGTTCGCGCAGGCGGCGCGGCTGATCGAGGCCGGGGTGATCGATGCGGCCCTGGTCGGCGGCGTGGACACCTTGTGCGGCAGCGTGCTGTTCGGCTTCAACTCGCTGCAGGTGGTGGCGCCCGAGCCGTGCCAGCCATTCGATGCGCGCCGCGTGGGCCTGAGCCTGGGCGAGGCCGGCGGCTTTGCGCTGGTCGAACGCACCGCCGCCGCACCGGACGCGGCGCTGTGGCTGTATGGCTATGGCGAATCCAGCGATGCCCACCATATGTCGGCCCCGCACCCGCAGGGCCTGGGCGCGCAGCTGGCGATGCGCGGCGCTTTGCAACGCGCCGGCGTGGCGCCGGCCGCGGTGGGCTATCTGAACCTGCACGGCACCGCCACCCCGGCCAACGACAGCGTGGAAGCGGCCGCGGTGGCGGCGATCTTCCCCGACACCCTGCACGCCAGCTCGACCAAGGCCTGGACCGGCCACACCCTGGGCGCGGCCGGCATCGTGGAATCGGTGATCGCGCTGCTGGCGCTGCGCGACGGCCTGTTGCCGGGCACGCTCAACAGCGAAGTGCCCGACCCCGCCTGCGGCCCGCAGATCCGCTTCGACAACGCCCATACCCGGATCGACTACGCCATGAATAATTCCTTCGGCTTTGGCGGCAACAACTGCTCGCTGCTGTTCGGGCGGGCCCGCTGATGCTCGCTGCCAGTATCGAAGGGATCGGCTTCTGGACCCAGGGCCTGCCTAGCTGGGAAGCCGCACGCGACTTCGTGCACGGTGCAGCGTTGCAGGAGACCCCGGCACGCCCGGCGCCGCAGCTGCTGGCCGCCAACGAGCGCCGCCGCGCGCCGGATACGGTGGCGGTGTCGCTGGAAGCGGCGCTGGCCGCCTGCACCGCCGCCGGCCGCGACCCGGCCAGCCTGCCGTCGGTGTTCACCTCTACCCACGGCGACCTGGCCATCACCGACTACATGTGCACCACCCTGGCCAGCGACCCGCTGGCGATCTCGCCGACCAAGTTCCACAACTCGGTGCACAACGCCGCGGCCGGGTACTGGACCATTGGCGCCGGTGCGATGACGCCGGCCACGGCCATCAGCGCCTCCGATGCCAGCTTCGCGCAGGGGCTGCTGGAGGCCTTGGTGCAGCTCACCGCCGGCGTGGAGACAGTGCTGCTGGCCGGCTACGATGCGCGCTCGGTCGGGCCGCTGGGCCGGCTCTCACCCAGCCAGGGCCTGCTCGGTGGCGCGCTGGTGCTCGGCAGCGCCGGCCAGGCAGGCAGGCGGCAGCTGCGCGCGCGGCTGGACGATGGCAGCCCGTCGCCGGGCGATGGCCCGCTGGCGCAGCAGGTGTCCGGCAATGCGATGGCGCCGATGCTGCCGTTGTTCGAACTGCTGGCCGGCCGCGGCGACAGCGTGGCCTTGCAGGCCGGCCCCGGCCGCGTCCTGCGCGTGGAGATCCTGCCGTGAGCCGCATGCCGCTGACGCCGCAGGACACCGCGATCCTGGTGCCGGCCTTGAACGAATCGCTGCGTATCCGCGAAGTGGTGACCGATGCACTGCAGTACTGCCCGCAGGTGATCGTGATCGACGACGGCTCCGACGATGGCACCGCCGATTGCATCGCCGACCTGCCGGTGACGGTGATCCGCCACCGGCAACGCATGGGCAAGGGCGCCGCCCTGCGCAGCGGCTTCGCCAAGGCCCAGCAGCTGGGCATGCGCGCGGTGATGACCATGGACGGCGATGGCCAGCACAAGGCCGCCGATTTCCCACGCCTGCTGGCCGCAGCCAACCGCCATCCCGGCAGCGTGATCATCGGCGCGCGCATGCGCAAGCGCGCCACCCAGCCCACCATCCGCCGCATCGGCAACGATTTCGGCGACTGGGGCATTGCCTGGGGCTGCGGTTTCCAGCTGGTGGACAGCCAGAGCGGCCAACGGCTGTATCCGGCGGCGGTGTTCACCCTGCCGAACGTGCCCGGCGAAGGCTTCGTGTTCGAAGCGCAGCTGCTGATCTCGGCCGCGCGCCAGGCCGGCGCGCGGGTGGTGGCGGTGCCGATCGAGACCCGCTATGCCGGCGGTGCGCATGGCACCTTCCGCAAGAGCCATTTCCGCCTGGTGCGCGACCTGTGGAACATCACCTCGCACGTGGTCGCGCAGGTCTGGGCGTATGGCCATGTCTGGCGCGAATATCGCCGGGTGCGCGCCAACCCGGTGATCGTTGACGATGTCGATGGCGAATTTGCTACTGTGCCCGCGGTCACCAAGAGCAACCCTTCCCCATGAATGCAGCGCGTGCCGATGTCGTCATTACCGGTGGTGGCCTGGCCGGCCTGAGCCTGGCCCTGCAACTGAAGCAGCGCGATCCTGAGCTGGCCATCACCGTGCTGGAACGGCGCGCCCATCCGGTGCGCGAGGCCGCCTTCAAGGTCGGCGAATCCACGGTGGAAATCGGCGCGCACTATTTCGCCCAGGTGCTGGGCCTGCGCGAGCATCTGGAGACCGAACAGATCCGCAAGTTCGGGTTCCGTTTCTTCTTCTCCGACAAGCGCGCCGACATCGACCGCTGCACGGAACTGGGCGTCAGCCAGATCCTGCCGACACCGTCGTGGCAGATCGACCGCGGCCGCTTCGAAAACTTCCTTGGCGAACGCGCCCGCGCGCAGGGCATCGCCTTCATCGATGGCTGCACCGTCAAGGGCGTGGACCTGGCCGAAGACGACACCGACCACGCGGTGCGCTACGAGTGCGCCGGCACTGCGGGCACGCTGCAGGCGCGCTGGGTGGTGGACGCCAGCGGCCGCGCCGGCCTGCTCAAGCGCAAGCTCGGCCTGGCGCAGGACAACGCGCACAACGCCAACGCGGTGTGGTGGCGCGTGGAAGGCCTGATCGACCCCAACGGCTGGTCGCAGGACAGCAACTGGCTGCAGCGCTGCACCCCGCCGGACCGCTGGCGCTCGACCAACCACATGTGCGGGCCGGGCTACTGGTTCTGGCTGATCCCGCTGTCCTCTGGCGCGCATTCGCTGGGTATCGTCTGCGATGCCGCGATGCATCCGCTGGAGACGATGAACACCCACGAAAAAGCCATGGACTGGCTGCGCCTGCATCAACCGCAGGTGGCCGCCACGCTCGACAGCGCGCACTACCGGCTGCAGGACTTCCTGTTCCTGCGCAAGTTCTCCTATGGCTGCAAGCAGGTGTTCTCCGCGCAGCGCTGGGCGCTCACCGGCGAGGCAGGCCTGTTCCTGGACCCGTTCTACTCGCCGGGCAGCGACTTCATCGGCATCTCCAACACCTACATCTGCGAGCTGATCGGCCGCGACCGCGCCGGCAAGTCGCTCAGCCCGTATGCGGAGCTGTACCAGCAGCTGTATTTCTCGTTCTACGAAAACACCCTGACGCTGTACCAGGATCAATACGCCTTGTTCGGCGACGAGCAGGTCATGCCGGTCAAGGTGATCTGGGATTACACCTATTACTGGTCGCTGCTGGCGCCGCTGTTCTGCTCAGGGCGCATCGCCGACCTGAGCCTGCTGGCGCGCATGAAGGCGGATTTTTTCCATGCGCGCGACATGAACCTGGCCATGCAACGCGTGTTGCACGACTGGGGCGTGCGCAACACCGAACAGGGCATCGTCGGCGGCGATGGACGCCTGCTGGACCAGTATTTGATCGGCTGGTTCAACCAACTCAATGGCGCCTTGAACGACACCCTCGACGATGACGCCTTCGCCGCACGCATCCACGGCAACGTGGCGCAGATGGCGGTGCTGGCGCGCGAGATCCTGCAGCAGGCCCGCCAGCGCCACCCCGACCTGCCCGACCACGGCCTGGACGCGCTGACGGCCGATGCCAATGGCGAGGCGATCCTGACCGCCACGTGGTACGCCGACGCGGCGTAGGGTCGATCGAACGCGCCGACAACGGCGCGTTTTGCCTGGTCCAGGCCTTCAGGAACCACACGGCCACCTGCGCCCATTGGCGGCGGGCATAGTCGTTCTGTTCGCCGCTTTCAGCCCATCCCGCCATTGATGCCGATGACCTGGCCATTGATGTAACCGGCCGACTCCGAGCACAGAAACGCCACCAGCGCGGCCACTTCCTCGGGCTTGCCCACGCGTCCGGCCGGCACCAGTTGCTTGATGACGTCCGGGGCGAAGCTCTCGCCGACCATCTCGCCTTCGATCACGCCCGGCGCCACCACGTTGACGGCGATGCCGCGGCTGGCCATCTCGCGCGACAGCGACTTGCTTGCGCCGTGCAACGCTGCCTTGGCCGCGGCGTAGTTGGTCTGCCCGCGGTTGCCCAGCACCGCCGCCACCGACGACACGCTGACGATGCGGCCCCAACGCGTGCGTGCCATCGGCAGCAGCAAGGGCTGGGTGACGTTGAAGAAGCCATGCAGCGACACATCGATGACCCGGTGCCACTGCGTAGCGTTCATGCCCGCCATCGGCGCGTCGTCGTGGATGCCGGCGTTGTTGACCACGATCTGGATCGGGCCGCCGTCCAGCAGGGTCTCCAGCGCGGCCGCCGCGGCCTGCGCGTCGGCCACGTCGAAGGCCACCGCTTCTGCGCTGCCACCGTCGGCGACGATCGCGGCCACCACCTCTTCGGCCCGCGCCAGGTTGCGGTTGGCATGCACGATCACGTGCCGCCCCTGCGCCGCCAGCTGACGGCAGATGGCACCGCCAAGATCGCCGCTGCCGCCGGTGACGAGGGCGCGTCGTGCAACTGGGTTCATAAGCAACGCACCGTAGGACCAGGGAAGGAGCGTTATCGTAGACCAAGCCTCCTGCCCGCAGGCAGGCGCCTGCAACGCAGCGCGCAGCAGAACCGCATTTGCTCGACCAGGCCACACATCGGATGGCCATACCTTGAGTGCCATCGTGCCGGGCTGCTAGCGTTTTGGCGTGCGCGCCTGTGCGCGATGACATGAGCGACCGGAATGAGCGCGGCGACCCTGACCGAACTGGGCAAGCAAGGCGAAGATGCGATGAACGCGTGGCTGAAATTGCATGGCTTCAGCTATGTGGCCATCTGCCAGGCACTGGACACCTTTGCGCCGTTGTTCGGCAACGCGGTCAAACGACCGGATTTCCTGCTGCTGTTGGAGTCGATCGGCCTGATCGCCATCGACGTCAAGAACTACGTCCAGTTCAAGCATGCCAACCAGTGTTACTACAGCCTTCCCTACGAAAACGAGCTCAAACGCGCGGTGGCGTTCGAGCGGTTGTTCCGCATCCCGGTCTGGTACGCCTATTTCAATCGCGAAGACGCTGGCCAGTCATTCTATTGGATCAGCGCATTGAAGGCGCTGGAAGTCGGCGAAATCAAGCCTGCACGCGATGACGGCCCCGCGTTTCTCTCGATCGGCCTGGAGGATTGCGAGCATCTCCACAATGGCGCCGATATCGCGCGCCTGTATACGCACCGCCTGCCCAGCGTGAGCAACCTGAGCGCGTTGATGGTGCCCAGGACAGCGGCCGGCGCGTGAAACGCGGCAAGCGCCGGGCTCAGGCCGCGCCCAGCATCACCGTGGCGCGGCCTTCGGCCAGCAGTTGCTCGCCGTGGCTTAGGCGGAAACTGTATTGCTGGCTGTCCTCGCCCTGCATCAGCACTTGGGCCTGGCAGGTGATCGCCTCGGGCAGCTGCTCCAGATAGGCCACGTGCAGCTCCACGCCCCGCAGGGCCACCAGCATGCCCGGGCGCACCGGCTTGCCCGAGGCGCGGCCCAGCAAGCCGCCATGCACGGCCATCGCCTGCGCCCCGTATTCGCACAGATGCAGCGCGCGCAGGCGTCCGGCGGCGCGCAACGGATGGGTCTGGTCGCGGTGCGCGTGGCTGCGCAGCACGATGCGCTGCGCATCCCACTCCACCACCTCTTCCCACAGGCACATCGCGCCCTGGTGCGGAATCAAGGCGGCAATCGCGTCACGTCCCTGCATGCGGCTCTCCGTTGGCCATGCGTTCCAGCGCCGGCTGGCGCGATACCAGCAAGGCCAGAATGAAATTGAACAACACCCCCAGCGCCACCGTGCTGCCGATCGCGCGCAAGACCGGAATGCTGGAGGCGGCCAGCAACGCGAACACCAGCAGCGTCATCAGGCTGCACACGATCAGGGCATGCAGGGTGCGCAGCTGGTCGGCATGATCGTCGCCGGCATGATCGAAGAACAGCGCGTAGTCCAGACCAAGACCGGCAGCCAGGATCAGCGCGATCAGGTGGAACAGATTGAGCTCCACACCGGTGCCGCGCAGGATGGCCAGGATCAGCACAGTGGTCAGCGCCATCGGCAGCAGCACGCGCACGATGCGGCGCGGGCTGCGCAGCGCGATCGCCACCGTCACCGCCAGCAACAACGCCGCCAGCACCAGCGCGCCGAGCACACGCGTACGGTAGGCCGCCACCAGCGATTCGGAGGCGTCCTTGAGGTCCAGCAGCTGTGCACCACTGCCCTGCACCGCCGCCGCCAGCACGGCCGGGTCGCGCAGGCCGGTCAACGACACCAGCGCGGTGCTGCGATCGCCGCGGCCCAGCAGGAGCCCGCCGACCGAGGTGGCCAGCGGCGAGCCGGCCAGATCCCTGGGCAGCAGCGGCGCGGCATGCTTGGCCGTGTCCAGATCCTGCAGGAAGGGCGCAAACGCATCGCTGCGCAATGGCGTGGTCGCGACCGCCTGCTCGACCATGGCGCGCGCCTGCGCGGCATCGGGCAACGCCGCCTGGCGTGCCCTTTGGGTCGCGGCACTGGGCAGGTAACGCGCGGCCATGTCGTAGCCGGTCAGCGCGCCATCGCGCACCAGTGCATCCAGGCGCGGCCGCAACTGCTCGCTGGCCTGCAGCGCGGCTTCGTCGCTGGCCGCAGGCAGGGCGAGCACGTAGCGCACGTCCGGCGCACCCAGTTCCTGGCGCAGATGGGTGTCCTGGGCCAGTGCCTTGGGCGGCACCGGGGTGAGCTTGGAGAGATCGTTCTGCCAGAACTGGCCGGGCGCCAACGCAATCACCGCGATGCCGATCACCGCCATCACCGCTAGGCTGATGCGTGGCCGTGGCAGCCGCGCGATGCCGCGCCACAGCGTGGCCAGCAGCCGCGAATCGGCGTAGTCGCGCGCGGCCGGGTCGATCAACGCCGGCAGCAGCCAGCGCGTACTGACGGCAGCGGTGGCCAGGCCGGCGATGGTGAACACCGCCAGCTGGCGCAGGCCGTCCACCCCGGAGAACAGGAAGGTCACATACGCGATGCAGGTGGACACCACGCCGGTGGCCAGCGTCGGCCATAGATGCCGTGCGTTGTCGCGTGGGTCCAACCCGGGGCGTTGATGGCTGAACAGGTGGATCGGGTAATCCTGCACCACCCCGATCAAGGTGAAGCCAAAGGCGATGGTGATGCCATGTACGCCGTCGAACAGCAGGGCGACCGCAGCCAGCCCGGCCAGGCCCGCGCTCGCCAGCGGCAACACGCCCAGTACCGGGATCTTCCAGCTGCGGTAGGCGACCAGCAGCAGCAGCACCAGGCCCACCGTATCGAGCGTGCCGATCCACTGCGATTCGCCCTGCGTGCGTGCGGTGATTTCCACCGCAAACGCCCCCGGGCCGGTGAGCGTCATCCGCGTGGTGCTGCCTTGCGCAGCCTTGGCGAACGCCGCCTGCACCGCGTCGTAGGCCAGCTGCTGCCCGGTGGGATCGAAACCGGCCGCACGCGTCTGCGCCACCAGCAGGGCCGAGCTGCCGGCACGATCGAACCACACCTCGTGGCGCAGCTGCGGTGCGGCCGCCGGCTGCAGGGTCTCGGCCAGGTGCAGCACTTCCAGCGTGGGGTCGCGTGGCAGCAGCGGCTCCACCAGCGCTGCCGCCGGCGAGCCCAGGTCCTGCACGCGCGCCTGTAGTGCCGCTTCCAGCGTCGATGCGTCCAGCCGCGTCGTGTCGAAGCTGTCGCTGAGCAGGTAGCGGTAGGGCAGCAAGCGTTCCGGGATCGCCTCCAGCCCTGCGTTGCCGCCATTGCCGACCAGTTCGAACAGGTCCGGTTGTGCGGACAGCGCTTTGTGCAGTTGCTGCGACTGCTCGTCCAAGGTGACCGGGTCGCTGTTGGACAGCGCGATCAACAGCAGCCGCGAACCCGGGCCTTCGCCCAGTTCCTCGATCAAGAGTTTCTGTGCCGGCGTGCGCGGGGCGGGCATGAATTTGCGCAGATCGCCGGACACCTTGAGCGTTTCGCTCAACCAGAATCCAGCGGCCGCCAGCAAGGCCAGCCACAGCAATGCCAGGCCGATGCGTCGGTTTGTGGTTAGCTCAAAGGCCATGGGCAGGCCTCGCCGGTCCAGCAGGACGTGCACCGGCCGCGCACGCGGCAACGGGCGTCGTCGGCAACGTGCGCTCTCCGGTGGCGATTGTCGAGATGGTTCTGGGGCCGACCAATGCAAGCATCGCGCGCGCGGTCACGCGCCCGGACCGTGGCAGAGGGTGGTCAGCGCCGCGGCATCGGTCACGCTGGCCGCCGCGCGGGCCGCACCGGCCAGCAGCGTGCGCTGCACGTCGCCCTTGGCGGGGACGCTTTCGATACAGCGCAACTCATCATTGCGTCCGTACAGACGCAACTCTCGCACCTGCTTGGCGACGGCGGCGTCCTTGGGCTGCAGCGTCAGCTGCCACGCCTGCGGCTGGCCCTGCCCACTGACGCGATACTGCTGTTCCAGCAGCGCGCGGTCGCCGGCCAGCAACGCGCCGAAGCCGGATTTCAGCCCGGCCAGCTCGGGCACGCGGCTCAACGAGAAGCGTCGCGGCGGCTTGCCCTCGCGTTCCAGCACGCCTTCGGCGCCCTGCAAGGTGGTGGTCTCGTGATACGGCGCGCTGACCTCGCGCACCAAGGTCTGCGCATCCGGGCGGCGGTAATGGCCCTGCACGCGCAGCGGCGTCTTCAGCAGCGCCGAGCCGCGCAGTTCGACGAACTCGGTGCTGACCGGGGCCGGGCGCGCCAGGCGCTGCAGCACCTGGCCGACATCCAGCGTCTCAGGCGGTGCGGCGCATAGCGGTGCGGCGCTGAACAGCAGTATCAGCATCCACGGCAGGGTGCGGCGCATCGGCATGGTGGGTGTTCCAGAAATCGTAGAAGTTGAACCAGTTGTACGGCGCGTAGCGCGTGTAATGTTCCAGCCTGGCAGCGTAATCGCGCATGAGTACCGCCAGCACCGGGGCGCGCTGGCGGCGCGGCAGATCCAGGCCTTCGCTGAAGGTCTCGAAGGCCAGCTCGTAATGGTTGCCACCGCGATACAGGCCGAACGCCAGCACCACCGGCACCTTGAGCGCGGCGGCGATCAGCCACGGCGAGGTCGGGAACATCGCGTTGCGGCCGAGGAACATCGCCGGCAGCGCCGGGTCGCCTTCGCGCGGGCGATCGATCAACAGCGCCACCAGCGCACCGGCGTCGGTGGCCTCCTTGATCGCCATGACGATCGAGGTCGCGTCCATCCCGGCATCGATGATGTTGGCGGCCAGCTGCGGATTGAGCGCGCCCAGCAGGTCGGTCATGGCGCGGTTGTGCGCCTTGTCCAGCACCACCTTGACCTGCACGTCCGGGCGCTCGGTGGCCAGCACGCGCAGCGCGTCGAAACTGCCCAGGTGCGAACCGAAGATCAGCACGCCGCGGCCGCGATCCATTTGCGTGTGCAGCTGCTCCAGGCCGGTGATGTCCACGCGGAAGCGCTGCATCTGCCCGCACAGCATGTACACCCGGTCCAGGATGGTGGAGGCGAAGGTGTGGATGTGCCGGGCCACGTCGCGCAGCGTCGCCTCCCGGCCCAGCACCCGCGCCAGGTAGGTCCGCGAGGCGGCGCGTTCGGGCGCACGCACCAGCAGGAAGTACAGCGTGATCGGGTACAGCAGCGCACGTCCCACCGCGCGCCCGGCGTGGCGGGCGATGCCGCGGATCAACCACAGCGCGAAACGCCCGCCGCCTTCGGGACGCTGTTTCCAATGGTTGCTCATGCCGCCGCCTCCGCCACCAGTTCGCCACTGACCAGCACCTGGTCGGCACGCTGCACGCGAAAGCGCCAGCGCGGGCCGTCGCCTTCCAGCATGACCGACGCGGTCTGGCCCGGCAGCAACGGCTGCACGAACTTTACCTGCGGCAGCCGTGCCGCCGCACGCGGGCCATGCAGCGCTTCCACGGCCTGCAGCACGTGGTCGAGCACGACCACGCCGGGCACCACGGGGCGACCCGGAAAATGCCCGGGCAGGCAGGGATGATCATGCGGCACGACGAAATCCATAAGCGCGAAACTCAGATCCTGGGTTGAAGCATTGCAGCCACGGCCTTGTGTGCCTGCTCGGTCAGTTGCTGGCGATCCGGCGCATCCGGCCCGGTCACCGCGATCGGCTCGCCAATGCGCACGCGGATGATGCCGGGACGCACCCTGAACACACCATCCACCGGCAGCACCTTGCCGCAGCCATCCAGCGCCACAGGAACCACCTGCACGCCAGCATCGATAGCGGCCTGCACTAGCCCGGCCTTGAATGGCAATAATGCGCCAGTGCGGCTGCGCGTGCCTTCGGGAAACAGACACAGCTGTTTGCCCTCGCGCAGCAGCGCGGCAGCCTGCCGCCGCACCAGCGCCCCGGCCCTGCGGCTGTCGCGATCCAGGAACAGCATGCCGGTGGCGCGCGCATACCAGTTCACGAACGGCACCTTGAGCATTTCTTCCTTGAGCAGGAACCGCAGCGGCACCGGCAACGCATGGAACAGCGCGCAGATGTCGATGATCGACTGGTGGTTGCTGACGAACAGGTAATTCTTCGACCAGTCGACCCGCTCGCGGCCTTCCACGATCACCCTGGCGCCCGCGCCGCGAAACAGCACCGGCGCCCACATCCAGGCGCCCATGCGCAGCAGGCGGTCGGCGTCGCGGGTGAGCGCCAGCAACGCCAGCGCATAGACGATGCCGCCGGCGGTGAACACCAGCGTGAACGCCAACTGCAACAGGTTGAACACAGCCCACGCCAGGCGCGACGGCATCCTTGCCAACGGCATTTTTGTCTTGTCCCCGAAACTGCGCACGTACGTCGGTGCCCTTGGGCCACGCCCTCAGCGTAGCAAATCGCGCCAGAACGCCGGCCCGAGCCGCGCCATCTGCCGCATGAAGTCGGGCAGATTACGATAGGGCCGCTGCGGAAACCAGCGGCCGCGCAAGAGATATTCCCCCACGAAGAACCCGCCAACCACGCCGTACACCAGCACATTGGCGAACAACGAGGCGCGCGCATCGCTGATCGGCAATGGCGAGGCATGGCCCAGTTGCGCCAGCACGCCGCTGGGTTCGGCGCACAGGCCCAGCACCAGGTTGACCAGGGTCAAGCCGCACAGCAGCAGCGCCCAGGCCAGGGTGAGCCTGCGCGTATAGCGGTACTGGTCGGGCGTGATCGGCATGCCGGCCTGCCGGTACAGGCCTTCGACGATACGGGTGATCAGCGGCGTGCGCCCGCGTCGCAGGCTGCGCCCGAAAAACCACGCCACCCAGCCGGTGAACACCACCGGCGGTGCGGCCAGCAGCAGCATGGCGTACGGCGAGTGCCACAACGCGCCCAGGCCGGCCAGGATCAGCAAGCCCAGGCCCCAGGCCCACGGCCGCCGCGCCACCAACGGTTCGATCAACACCATCAGCACCAACGTGGCGCCGGCGATGACGGCCAGTTCGGGGCGATGGCTGGCGTTGGCCCAGTGCGCCAGCGGCGAGTACGCCACCGCCAGCAGCACGCCCACGCCCAGCACCCACGGCGGCGGCTCGCTGGCCGCAGCGGCCGGAACCTCAGACGGTCTTGTTGGCTTGGACATGCGCCGACAGTGCGCGCAGCGACGCGAAGATGCGACGGTTCTCGTCGTTGTCCGAGCGCAGCTGGAAGCCGTAGCGCTTGCTGATCGCCAGCGCCAGTTCCAGCGCATCGATCGAGTCCAGCCCCAGGCCGGTGTTGAACAGCGGCGCCTCCGGATCGATGTCGGCGGGTTGGACGTCTTCCAGGTTCAGGCTTTCGACCAGGAGTTCGGCCAGTTCACGTTCGGCAGCGGTTTGCGAGGACATCCAGAGGTTCCAGGGTAAGGGTCGGGCAGGCGTCGGAGCAGGCAATCGACAGCACGCGAGCAGCGATGGTGGCAGGCGGCGCATCGAGCCGGCAGTGTACGGTGTCGTACCTGTCGCGCCGAGCGCCCGGCCCGCGGCGCATCTGCCGATCGCCCTGTCCTTGCGGTGGTCGTCATGCGTGGTCTCGGCAGCCAGACAGATGCCCGGGCCGCCGGACAGGCTATCATGACTGCATGACGCTCGCCCGCTGCAGGTTCGTTCCAGGATGACTTCCACCGTTGTTCGCCCCATCCCGACCGCCACGCCGGCAGCCGGGCCGGCCCCCGGACCGGAGTGTCCGGACGTAGTGATCGTTGGCGGCGGACCGGCTGGCTGTGCGGCGGCAATCCTGCTTGCCGAGCTCGGCTGGGCGGTGACACTGCTGGAGAAGGCGCAGCATCCGCGCTTCCATATCGGCGAATCGCTGCTGCCGATGAACATGCCGATCCTCGAGCGCCTGGGCGTGCTGGACCAGGTACGCAGCATCGGCGTGCTCAAGCGCGGCGCGGACTTTCCCGACGACGCTGGCGGCTACAACACCTTTCGCTTCTCCCACGCGCTCGACGCCAAGGCCGACTTCGCCTTCCAGGTGCCGCGCGCGCAGTTCGACGAGGTGCTGTTCAAGCGCGCGCGCGCCGCAGGCGTGGATGCGCGCGAGCAGGTCACCGTCGAACAGGTGGACCTGGACGGGGAGCAACCGCTGCTGCAGGCGCGTACCGCCGACGGCCGGATCCAGCAATTCCGTCCGCGGTACCTGCTCGATGCCAGTGGCCGCGATACCTTCCTGGGCAACCGGCTCAAGCTCAAACGCGCCAATGCCAAGCACCAGTCCGCCGCGCTGTTCAGCCATTTCCGCGGGGTCTCCCGGCGACCGGGCGAGGATGCCGGCAACATCAGCATCTACCGGCACGCGCATGGCTGGATGTGGCTGATTCCGCTGCCTGACGACATCATGAGCGTGGGCGCGGTCTGCTACCCCGAGTACATAAAGACCCGCAAGGGCGACAGCGAGGGGTTTTTGATGCGCACGCTGGCGCTCAACCCCGAAGTCACCGCGCGCATGGCCGGTGCCGAACGTGTGGCGCCGGTGCACGCCACCGGCAACTACGCCTATGAATGCACGCGCATGGCCGGGCCGCGCTGGCTGATGCTGGGCGATGCCTATACCTTCGTCGACCCGATGTTCTCCTCCGGCGTGTTCCTGGCCATGCACAGCGCCGAGCGCGGCGCAGCCATGGTGGACGCGGCGCTGCGCGCGCCGCAGCACGAGGCCAGGCTGCAGCGCAGCCTGCAGCGTGAGCTCAACCGCGGAATCGACGAGTTCAAGTGGTTCATCTACCGCTTCACCTCGCCGACCATGCGCACCCTGTTCGCGCAGCCGCAGAACACCTGGCAGCTGGAGCAGGCGGTGGTGGCGATGCTGGCTGGCGATGTGTTCGACAGCCCCAAGGTCCGTCTGCGCCTGCGTGCGTTCCGCGCCATCTACGCACTCACCACGCTGTCGATGCTGCCGCGTGCCTGGCACTCGTGGCGCCTGCGTCGCCGCCAGGCCAGGCTCAGTTTCGACGGCGATACCCTGCAATGAGACAGTCAATGACCGCTTCCCCGGCCCACACCGCCCAGCCACTGCGCCACCCCCGCCTGCAGGTCGATTACGTCGACCGGACCGACCCGGCCGCGCTGCTGACCGATCCGCAGGTGCTGGCAGTCTTCGGCTTCGGCGCAGCGGCGCCACGCCTGCTCGACCCGCGCTACCTGCGCGTGCCGCTGCAGCCGTACCAGGCCGATGTGCTGGAAGTGTGGCGCACCGATGCACCGGTGCGCAGCGGTCGCGATGGCAACATCGCCTGGGCCAGCGACGGCCGCCTGCAATTCGGGGTGATCGAGATCGACGAGCAGGACGTCGATATCGAACATGCCGCCGCCAAGGCCTATGCCGAGATCACCGCCTTCGTCGGCCGCAGCGATACGCCGCGCCTGCTGCGCATCTGGAACTACCTGGATGCGATCACCCTGGGCAGCGGCGACCGCGAGCGCTATCGCCAGTTCTGCGTGGGCCGCGCACGCGGCCTGGGCGCGTTCGATACCGCACAGCTGCCGGCCGCGACCGCGGTGGGCCGTTGCGACGCCGAACGCGTCATCCAGATCTACTGGCTGGCCGCCACCGATGCCGGCACTCCGCTGGAAAATCCGCGCCAGGTCAGCGCCTACCACTACCCCCGCCAGTACGGCCCGCAGCCGCCGAGCTTTGCGCGCGCCATGCTGCCGCCGGCCGGCAGCGACATGCCGTTGTTGCTCTCGGGCACCGCCGCGGTGGTCGGTCATGCCTCGATGCATACCGGCCAATTGCTGGCGCAACTGGAAGAAACCTTCGCCAATTTCGATGCGCTGCTCGGTGCCGCTCGTGCGCATGCGCCGGCACTGCCCGCGCAGTTCGGCGCTGGCACCCGGCTGAAGGTGTATGTGCGTGAGCAGGACGACCTGGCCAAGGTCGCCCATGCCCTGGATGCGCGCTTCGGCGATGCGGTTCCGCGCCTGCTGCTGCACGCGGTGATCTGCCGCGACGAGCTGGCGGTGGAGATCGATGGGGTGCATGGGTAGCCCCGTCGCTGCGTGATGGGCGTATCGCGGCCGAAGCCAGGCCCATGGCCTGCAGCGCCGCTGTCTGCCCGATGTTTGCGCCGCAATCTGGGTAGACACCCAACGCCTCGATGAGCAGCGGACACGCTGTGCCTGAGCGCGGCGCGTCCGCAGGCAGCTCGCTCAACCGGTGAGCAACCCCAGCACCAGATCACGCGGCAGCTTGCCCGTTTCGTTGCGTGGCAGCACTGCGAGCTTGCGCAGGCGGCGTGGCAGGAAGACCGGATCCACGCTGGCGCGCAGGCCGGCGAGGATCTGCGCCTCGTCCAGGGTCGGGGCGACCACCAGTGCGGCAATGCGGCCGACGGCCTGCCCGGATTCGGGTGCCAGTTGCACCATGATGCCGTCGACCACGCCGGGGATGGCGAGCAGGCGGCGGGTGAGATCGGCCAGCGAGGCGCGTTTGCCGGCGATTTCCAGCAGATCGGCCTGGCGTCCACGCACCTGGAAGCGGCCGTCTTGTGCAACGTCCATCATGTCGGCCAGCAACACCGGCGTCGCCAGATGCGGCGCATGAACCAGGGTGCCGGCGCCCTGGGTTTCCAGGCGCACGCCGGGCAGCGGTGTCCAGGCCGCTTCCAGCGCGGTACGACGCACCGCGAACACGCAGGTTTCGGTGGAGCCGAACATCTCGCGAACTTGCCCGCCAAAGCGCGCTTCGGCCGCCGCGGCGATCTCCTGCGCCAGCGGTGCAGTGGCCGAAACGATGCCCACCAGCGGCGGCAACACCACGCCCGATTCGACCAGCGCGCGCAGATGCACGGGCGTGGTCACCAGTACCCGCGGCTCCGGAACCTCGGACAAGGCGCGTGCCACGTCGTCCGGGAAGAACGGCCGCCCGGCGTGCACCGCCAGGGTGGTCACCATCGGCAACAGCACCGACAATTCCATGCCGTACATGTGCTGCGGCGGCACCGTGGCCACCACATGCGGCACCGCGTCGGTGTGCGCCCACAGGCTTTGCAGCGCGACCAGATCCTGCCGGGTACTGGTCAGGAAGCTGCCCCAGGTCTTGGGATTGGGCTGCGGGCTGCCGGTGCTGCCGGAGGTGAAACCGATCGCCACCAGGGCGTCGTCGGCCAGCTGCGGTATCGGGCCGTCGGCTTGCGGCAGCTCGGCGGGCAGTTGCCAATAGCGTGGCGGCGCCAGCTCCAGCGCCAGATCGCCCAGGCAATAGGCATCGGCATGCCGCGCCTGCACTTCGCCGACCACGGCCGGCGCGCGCGAGGACGGCAGCAGCGACACCTGCCCGCGCAACACGCAGGCATAGAAGGCCACCATGAACCGGTAGCGGTCTTCGCACAGGTTTACCGCATGACGCCCCTCGGGCAATTGCTGTGCCAGACCGTGCACGTGCGCGATGAAGGTTGCCAGGTCGACCGACTGCCCCGCGCGCCACGCCAGCGGCCGGCCAGGCGCGCCGACGGCCATGGGGTGGGAAACAGCAGAAGCAGACGGGCTGGGCATGTGCATCGACAATCGCAAAAGCGCGCTAGCTTGGCCGCCACCCGGGCCGCTGGCAAGTCGGGAGCTTCTCGGTCGCTGCTGCGGCAACGCTGCGCTGCAACCATCGCGGTCAGGCGAGCGATAGCCAAGCCCAGGACGGTTGTGGCGCGCAGGACCGGGCGCACTGGCGCACGCCGCCCGGCAGCGCATGCCATGCAGGGATTGGGGATTGGGGATTGGGGATTGGGGATTGGGGATTGGCGTTTAGTGTCGATGGATGTTGGTGTCGATGTGCCAGCGCTTTCGCATCGCAGCGTCGGCGCATTGCCAACGCAGGTCCAGGCTGCGTCAGACATCGCGGGGCTCGTTGCGCGGGGCGTGTACGCCACCGGAAGCGGTCACTCTGGCGCAGCCCGTCTCCCGGATACAGGCCACATGGCGGCATCGCGTGACGCACACACCGCACTGCCTACCGCGGCGACCGCGCGCAATAGTCGCGCTCGCCTCGTGATTTCGCCGCATGTCGCCTCCGACGTATCCCACGCATGACCTGTGGCCCAAGCCCCTGGCGCGGGCGAACTGCTAGGCTTGCCCGCTCTCCGTTGCGCCCAGTTGTCTCCGATGCCCAGACTGTTGCCATTGACCCTCCTGCTGCTGGCCGCCACCGCGCATGCGCAATCTGCCGCACCGCTCACCATCGAACAGGTGATGGCCGATCCGGACTGGATCGGGCCGTCGGTCGAGCAGGCATGGTGGCAGTGGGACGGCAAACAGGTGCAATACCTGCTCAAGCGCAACGGCAGCCCGGTACGCGACACCTATCGGCAGGGCGTCGAGAGCGCCGCCGTCGAACGCGTCGCCGATAGCGCGCGTGCCGGCCTGGATGCCGCCAACCCCAGCTACGACGCCACCCGCCAGCGCATGCTGTTCGCGCGCAACGGCGACATCTTCCTGCGCGATCTGCGCTCGGGCGCGCTCACCCAGCTGACCCGCAGCAACGAGATCGAATCGCGCCCGCAGTTCGCCAGCGATGGCGGTGCGATCTGGCGCGCAGGCAACAACTGGTACCACTGGCGCGCCGACGGCGGCACCGCGCAGGTCACCGTGGTCAAGGCCGAGCGCGACCCCAATGCCGCGCCCAAGGCCGATACGTTGCGCGAGCAGCAACTGGCCACCCTGGCGACGCTGCGGCGCGACCGCGAACAACGCGATGCGCTGCGCGCGCAGGAAGATGCCTGGCGCCGTGCCGATGCCACCCGCGCCGCCGCGCCGGTGTACCTGGGCGATGAAGTGGAGATCGTCGACAGCGCCTTGTCGCCGGACGGCCGCCATCTGCTGGTGGTCACCCAGGCCAAGAATGCCGAAGAGGGCCAGGCCGGCAAGATGCCCAAGTACGTCACCGAATCCGGTTACGAGGAATTCCAGGAAGTGCGTACCCGCGTGGGCCGCAATGCGCCGGTCGCGCACACGCTGTGGCTGGTGGATGTCACCGCCGGCAGCGCGCGGCAGCTGTCCTTCGACGCGCTGCCGGGCATCGCCATCGATCCGCTGGCAAGCCTGCGCAAGGCCGCCAAACGCGACGCGCTCAAGGGCAACCGCGCAGTACGCGTGGAAAGCGATGGCGATGGCAGCGGTCCGGCGGTGCACTGGAGCGACGACGGCCGCAACGTGGCGGTGGAGCTCCGCGCCACCGACAACAAGGACCGCTGGATCGCCAGCGTGGATCTGGACGCGGCCAGGCTGCAGCCGCGCCACCGCCTGAGCGATGGCGCCTGGATCAACTGGGACTTCAACGATTTCGGCTGGCTGCCCGACAACCGCACGCTATGGCTGCTGTCCGAAGAATCCGGCTATTCGCAGCTGTACACGATCGAAGGCAACGGCAAGCCGCGCCAGCGCACACGCGGCAAGTGGGAGGTCTCCAAGCCGGTAGCTGATGCCGACGGCAGCGGCATGTACTTCCTGTGCAACCAGAAATGGCCGGGCGATTACGAGGTGTGCAAGCTCGACCTGCGCACCGATCAGCTCACCGAAGTGACCGCCTTCAATGGCGTGGAAGACTTCAGCCTCTCGCCGAACGGGCAGCAGCTGTTGGTGCGTTACTCCGGTGCGTATCTGCCACCGCAGCTGGCGGTGGTGCCGGCCGCCGGGGGCCAGGCCAGGGTGCTCACCGACACGCGCACACCCGCATTCAAGGCGCAGTCGTGGATCGCACCGCAGTATGTGCAGGTGCCGTCCAAGCATGGCGCCGGCACGGTCTGGGGCAAGTACTACGGCCCGCAGACGCCCGAGCCGGGCAAGCAGTATCCGGTGGTGATGTTCGTGCACGGCGCCGGCTACCTGCAGAACGTGTCGCAACGCTATACGCCGTATTTTCGCGAGCAGATGTTCCACAACCTGCTGGTGCAGCAAGGCTATATCGTGCTGGATCTGGACTACCGCGCATCCGAAGGCTACGGCCGCGACTGGCGCACGGCGATCTACCGCAACATGGGCCACCCGGAGCTGGAAGACTACCTGGACGGCCTGGACTGGCTGGTGGCCACCAAGCAGGGCGATCGCAGCCGCGCCGGCATCTATGGCGGTTCCTACGGCGGTTTCATGACCTACATGGCGCTGTTCCGCAGCCCCGGCACGTTCAAGGCAGGCGCGGCACTGCGTCCGGTCGGCGACTGGATGCAGTACAACCACGAGTACACCTCCAACATCCTCAACACGCCCGAGCTCGATCCGCAGGCCTACCAGACCTCCTCGCCGATCAACTATGCCGACGGGCTGCAGGACCATCTGCTGATCGCCCACGGCATGATCGACGACAACGTGTTCTTCAAGGACTCGGTGGACATGACGCAGAGGCTGATCGAGCTGCACAAGGACAACTGGCAGGTAGCGCCGTATCCACTGGAACGTCACGGCTTCACCCGCGCCGATGCGTGGCTGGACGAGTACAAGCGCATCCTCAAGCTGTTCAACGAACAGGTGAAACCGCAGCGCTGAGCGGCTGCTGCACCCGTCGCGAGATGGACGCAGCGGGCGCCTGGGAAACCTGCCCTCGCGTCTGCGGCTGTGGCCTTGCACGCAGGAAACTGCGCCTGCCGTGCAGGCCACGCAGGTTGCGAACCGCTTCGACCAGCCCCGCCGTCGTTTGCCCTGGCAACGTGGCCCGCGCGCAGACACGGGCGGGCCGCGATGCAAGCGGATGCCGCGTTGCTGAGCGCTCACCTGCCGGTACGCCGTTGGCTCTAAGCTTGGCGTCAGGATCGGCATAGCAATGCTGCGTTCGCGCACCGCTGTACCGGCCTGCCACATGCCCGCTGCGCCGCCGGCGTGGTGGCGATGACCAACGACGCTGGCGCACACGAGGAGATGCGATGGGCCTGTGGGACCGTTTGTTTGGGCGCAAGACCGCTGCGGCGCAGACGCCGCGCACCGAGCCCACCGTGGCACCCGCCGCTGGCGAGGAAGACCCAGCGCAGGCGGTCGACATCGATCCGGCCCTGCAGCCTGCGCTGGCCGCATTCCAGCGAGGCGATCACGTTGGCGCCTACGACGCGGCGCAGGCGCAGTTGCAGGCAGGGGCCGACGCACAGCGGCTGTGCGCGCTATCGCTGAGCGCACTGGACCGCTACCGCGAGGCCTATCCGTACTGGCTGGCGGTGTACGAACTGGAGCCCACCGCGCACAACGCGTTGCAGCTGGCCACCACCGCGGTGATGTGCAACGAGATTGCGCGCGGCGAGCAATGGCTGCTGACCTTCGACGATCTCAATGCGCAGGAACGGGCGACCTCCCCGGCCACCGCGCGCACCAGCTTCCTGACCGCGCTGACCCGCGCCGGCCATGGTGCGCATGCCCTCCCGCATCTGGAGTGGCTGCGCGAGGCATATGCAGGCATGTCGATCACCGACAGTCATTTTCTGTATGTGCGTGGCCTGCCGTTCCTGGAGGCCTTTCTCGAGCGCAGCACCCCGCTGCTGCGCCAGTGCCTGCCGGCCGATGCCCTGCCCGGCTGGTACGCACAGCTGCAGCCTGCGCTGGACCCGCCGGGGCAGGCCGCAGTCGCTGCGCATATCGCATCCCTGCAATGAACGCGACACGGCGCGTAGCACCGCAGCCGCACGGCGGATTCGTCTCGCCGCTGGCATGGGTGTCGTTGTTGCTGGGCGTGGTGAGTGCGCTGGCCAACCTGTTGCAGATCGTGCTGATCGCGCTGACGCCGGATGCAGCATCGCTGGGGCTGCCCGAAGGCATCACCCTGCCGCGCTCCTGGCAATGGCTGATCGGCCATGCGCTGTCGCTCTCTGTTGCCGGCGTGGTGCTGTCGGCCGCCTTCGCGTGGTTGAGCTGGGCGCTGCTGCAACGGCGCGAATGGGCAAGAGTCGGTTTCGTGGCGGTGCTCGTGGTGACCGGCCTGCTGAATTTCGGCGGGCTGGCGTTGATCGGACCGTTGTTCGACGGCGTGCAGACGTTACTACCCGCCGATGTGCTGCAGAGCCCGGAATGGCCACAGATGCAGGCACGTTTGCAGGCAACCCGGCAGATGGCGTTCATCCTCACCGGCCTGGGCGTCGTGGCAATCGGCTGCGTACACGCAGCAGTGGCATGGCGGCTGTGCACGCCATCCGTTCGCGCGGAGTTTTCCCAGGCGTAGTGGCTGCAGCAACGCGCCGGTCACCAGCCGCGAATACCCTTGCCAACGACGGTCGGGGCATGACGTCTTCGACATTCAGCGTCTCGTGCCTGGGCGCAGACCGGGCCCTGCAACGAAGGCGCTGATGATCCGCTCTCGGCCTGATCTGCCAGTATTGCGCCATCAGGTAGCGACGACTGCATCGTGCGTATCGCGATCGCTTTGTTATCTTGAGGTCTGGTCGAGGGCGCGGCGCCCTCACCGCGTCGCAGCTTGCTGGTCGCTGTTGAGCCATGCAGACCGACCAATTCGACTGGTCCTTGCCCGCCCACCGTCGCGGGACCCTTGGCGGCATGGATGCCGCCACGGAGCTTACATGGACGTACTTGCAGCGTGTCCTGCGATGGTGGGCGGGCAAGGGCCCTGCAGCCAACCTGCAGATCAGTCGCTCTTCCGCTCTTCCGCCAAGCATCAACCCTCCACATCGCCCTGCGACAAACTGGCGCGCGCGGGCGGACGCACCCGCTGCGGTGCACGGCTTAGAATTGGGCCATGAACGAATTCGACCGTGTACGCGATTATCTGACCGACCTGCAGGACCGCATCTGCGCCGCGGTGGAAGCCGCCGATGGACGGGCGCGCTTCTCCGAAGACCTGTGGCAGCGCGAGGAAGGTGGCGGCGGGCGCACCCGCATCCTGCGCGATGGCGCAGTGTTCGAACAGGCCGGCATCGGCTTTTCGGACGTCTCCGGCACCCGCCTGCCGCCCTCGGCCAGTGCGCACCGGCCCGAGCTGGCCGGTGCCACCTGGCGCGCCTGCGGCGTATCGCTGGTGTTCCACCCGCACAATCCGCACGTGCCGACCACGCACATGAACGTGCGCTACTTCCGCGCCGAACGCGATGGCGAGGTGGTCGCGGCCTGGTTCGGCGGCGGCTTCGACCTGACCCCGTTCTACCCGGTAGACGAGGACGTGCAGCACTGGCACCGCACCGCGCAGACGCTGTGCGCCCCGTTCGGCGAAGAGCGCTATGCCGCGCACAAGCGTTGGTGCGACGAGTACTTCTTCCTGCGTCACCGTAACGAAACCCGCGGCGTGGGCGGGCTGTTCTTCGACGACCTGGGCCAGGACTTCGAGCGCGACTTCGCCTACCAGCAGGCGGTGGGCAATGGCTTCCTGGATGCCTACATGCCGCTCGTGCAGCGCCGCAAGGACACCGCGTTCGGCGAGCGCGAGCGCGAGTTCCAGCTGTACCGGCGCGGGCGCTACGTGGAATTCAACCTGGTCTACGACCGCGGCACACTGTTCGGGCTGCAGAGCGGCGGGCGCGCCGAGAGCATCCTGATGAGCCTGCCGCCGCGGGTGCGCTGGGAATACGGCTACAGCGCCGAGCCCGGTAGCGCCGAGGCACGCCTGCTGGACTATCTGGTTCCACGCGACTGGCTCGGTTGATCGCCCGCATCGCGTCGCGGCAAGGCGCTCAATCCATTGCCGCGGTGCGATCGGTTCGGCACGTGAGAGCTGCCGGTATCGGCTCGCGTCCCGGCACGCGGCATCGATCGCGATCCATTGCTTTCGTATTCCTTTCAGTTAAACCTGAATTGGGAAAATGAAACGCTGTGTTGATTGATTGAATTAATCGCGCCTATTTAAATTTGTGATTAATCCTGGCCGCTCGCATTCGGCAGCGCCATGCTGCGTCGCGCAATGGGCTGATGTTGCTGAGACGCGCGGAAAATAAAAAGCCCCGCAGACCAGGGGGAGGTCGGCGGGGCCAGGGAACGGAAACTTGGGGAGGAGTTTCCGCTCCGAGATCTGCTCCAGGGGATGGGAGAGATCTACCGACAGGCGTTGCGCCCGTCGAGGGATATAACACCATTTTCTACATTGATGGATCGTGAAGATGACTGTTAAAAAAATGTAGAATTTAGCGATTATTCATTCCCTCAAGCCAGCCCGATTCGGATTATGTTTGGGTGTTGTATGGCTGGTCTGCGCATTCAGCATATCAGCGAATATTGCCGCGTCAGTGCGCCTGGTCCCAGTTATCGCCAATGCCCGAATCCACCACCAACGGCACGCGCAACTCGGCCGCGGCGGCCATGCGCGTGGTGACTTCGGCCAGCAGCGTGTCGACGAAATCGATGTCTGCTTCGAACACCAACTCATCGTGCACTTGCAGGATCATCTTCGCGCGTTGTGCGTGGCCGGCGATCCAGCCATCCACGCGGACCATCGCACGCTTGATGATGTCCGCTGCGGTGCCCTGCATCGGTGCGTTGATGGCGGCGCGCTCGGCACCGGCGCGCTGGCCCTGGCTGCCGGCGTTGATGAAGTCCAGATACAGCCGGCGGCCGAACACGGTTTCCACGTAGCCCTTGTCGCGCGCCTGCTGGCGCGTGGTTTCCATGAAGTCGCGCACGCCCGGATAGCGGCTGAAGTACAGCGCGATGTAGTCCTGCGCTTCGCCACGGCCGATGCCGAGCTGGCGGGCCAGGCCGAATGCGCTCATGCCGTACATCAGGCCGAAGTTGATCGCCTTGGCGGCGCGGCGCTCATCCCCGCTGACGGTGTCGATGGTGCGGCCGAAGACTTCCGCGGCGGTGGCGCGGTGCACGTCGGCACCGGACTCGAACGCGCCCACCAGGCCGGGGTCGCCGGACAGGTGGGCCATGATGCGCAGCTCGATCTGCGAATAGTCGCAGGCGATCAGCTTGCGCCCGGGCGGGGCGACGAAGGCGCGGCGGATGCGGCGGCCGTCCTCGGTGCGGATCGGGATGTTCTGCAGGTTGGGATCGGACGAGGACAAGCGCCCGGTGGCGGCCCCGGCCTGGTGGTAGCTGGTGTGCACGCGCCCGGACTGCGGGTGGATCATCTCCGGCAGCTTGTCGGTGTAGGTGCTGCGCAGCTTGGCCAGGCCGCGGTACTCCAGGATCACCCGCGGCAGTTCGTGCTGGTCGGCGATGGCTTCCAGCGCTTCTTCATTCGTCGAGGGCTGGCCCTTGGGCGTCTTGACCACCGCCGGCAGCTTGAGTTCGTCGAACAGCAGCGCCTGCAGCTGCTTGGGCGAATCCAGGTTGAAGCTGCGCCCGGCCAGCTCGGTGGCCTTCTGCTGGGCGGCGAGCATGCGCTTGGACAGGTCCACGCTCTGGCGGCGCAGTTCGGCCGCGTCCACGCACACGCCATTGGCCTCGATGCGCGCCAGCACGCTCACCAGCGGCATCTCGATCTCGCGGTAGACGCGCTCCAGGCTGGGCTCGTCGGCCAGGCGCCTGCCCAGCACCTGGTGCAGGCGCAGGGTGATGTCGGCGTCTTCGGCCGCGTAGCGGGTGGCGTCTTCCAGGCTGACGTGGGCGAAGGGGATCTGCTTGGCGCCCTTGCCGCAGATGTCTTCGTACTTGACGGTGTCGTAGCCGAGATAGCGCTTGGCCAGGCTGTCCATGTCGTGGCGGGCGCTGCCGGAGTTGAGCACGAAGCTCTCCAGCAAGGTGTCATCGGCGTAGCCGGCCAGTTCCACGCCATGCCGGCGCATCACGTGCAGGTCGTACTTGCCGTGCTGGCCGAGCTTGCGCACGGCCGGGTCGGTGAGCAGCGGTGCCAGCTGCGCCAGTGCCTGGCTGCGGTCGAGCTGGGCCGGGGCGCCGGGGAAGTCGTGGCCGAACGGCAGGTAGGCGGCCTGGCCGGGCTCGGCGGCGACGCTGAGCCCGATCAGGTTGGCCTGCAGCGCGTCCAGGCTGTCGGTTTCGGTATCGAAGGCGAACTGCCCGGCCGCACGCAGGCGCGCGATCCAGCTGTCCAGCTGTTGCTGGGTCAGGATGGTCTCGTATTGGCCAGGCGCGGCCAGTGCCGGATCGATCTCCACCGGCGCGCTGGCCGGGCCGGAGACGAAGCCGGTACCGCGGGCGCGGCCGGGTTCGGTGCGGGCCACCGCCATCGCTTCGGTCTGCACGCCAGCGGCAGCGGCGCCACCGAGTTCGCGCAGCGCCTGGCTGAAGCCATAGCGGGCATACAGCGCGGCCAGCGCCTCGGTGTTGGGCCCGCGCAGCTCCAGTGCGCGCGGGCCGCTGGCCAGCACCACGTCGGTCTTGATGGTGACCAGTTCGCGGTTGAGCGGCAGCCGCGGCAAGGCGGCGCGCAGGTTGTCGCCGATCTTGCCCTTGATCCTGTCGGCGTTGGCGATCACGCCGTCGAGCGAGTCGTATTCGGCCAGCCATTTGGCGGCGGTCTTGGGGCCGCACTTTTCCACGCCGGGCACGTTGTCGATGGCATCGCCCATCAGCGCCAGCAGGTCCACGATCTGGTCGGGGCGCACGCCGAACTTGGCGATCACCGCCGCGTCCGAGTCCATGCGGCTGCCGCTCATGGTGTTGACCAGTTCCACGCCCGGGCGCACCAGCTGGGCGAAGTCCTTGTCGCCGGTGGAGATGGTGACGGCCAGGCCGTCGGCGGCGCCCTGCAGCGCCAGCGTGCCGATCACATCGTCGGCCTCCACGCCGTCGATGCGCAGGATGTCGATGCCCAGCGCATGCACGATGTCGCACATCGGCTGCACCTGCGCGCGCAGGTCGTCGGGCATCGACGGGCGGTTGGCCTTGTAGTCGGCATACAAGTCATCACGGAATGTCTTGCCGGGCGCATCCACCACGAACGCGACGTAGGCCGGGCGCTCCTTCAAGGTGGCGCGCAGCATGTTGACCACGCCGAACAAGGCGCCAGTGGGCTCGCCCTGGGCATTGGTCAGCGGCGGAAGCGCGTGGAACGCGCGATACAGGTAACTGGACCCGTCGATCAGGACTAATCTGCTCATGGCCCGATTCTACGCTGCACGCCCACGCCACATCCGGCCAGCGCATACTCGGCGACGACCTCACACGGACAATCACGATGAAGAGAGCATGTCTTTTGTTGCTGCCGCTGTTGCTGCTTGGCGGCTGTGCGACCACCTCCGGCGGCACTGCCGGCGACGGTATCCCGGCCGGTGCCGATGTCACCAGCAAGACCATGGGCAATGGCGACAAGGTGGACGAATACCGCGTCAACGGTCAGCTGGAAATGGTGCGGGTCACGCCGGCACGCGGCGCGCCGTATTTCCTGTACGACCGCGACCACGATGGGCACACCGACGCGGAGAAGGACAAGGTCAACAAGGTGTATTGGCAGCTGTATAGCTGGTGATTCGGGATTCGGGATTCGGGATTCGAGATTCGGGATTGGCAACCGCTGGGGCGTGCGTGCCTCTGGTGGCGGTGCGCCGACCTGAGGCGGTGCGATTGCCCGCTGGTTTGGGCAATCGGCTAAGGAGCCGCGACAGCGGGGCCATCGCGGCCTGCGCTGCGCGTGCAGGCACACCTGCCGTGGGTCACGCAGCCCAAGGTCCGTCGGTCGGCTCGTCCCGCTGCTTGCCATGCGGCTGTCGGTTGGCCTGGGCGCAAGGCTCAGCCGTTGTCCAGCGGGCCGGTGACGCGTTGCAGGTCGTCGATGCCGGCCGGGGCCAGTTCCTTCATCAAGGCCAGGAAGTCGCAGCCCACCAGGCGCTGCGCGCGGCGCAGCAGCATCGGGACCGGGCTGGAAGGCTCGCAGCGCGCGTAGTAGGCGCAGATCTCGTCCAGGCGGCGCAGCACATCGTCCGGGCCGGCAATGGCGCCGGGCGGGCGGGCGCTGTTGCCGTGCGCCACCTCGCTGCTCTCGCCTGCCGGCGTCGCATCGGCCTCCGGGGTTGCGGCGGTGGTGGCGCCACCATCGCGGGCCTGCCAATGCGGCAGCACGAAGCGCTCCAGCTCGCGCAGGTCGGCCAGCAACGGGCGCAGGTCCGGCGCGGCGGTGCCCAGGCGTTCGGTCAGCAGGGCGTCGATATCGCGCGCGCGCGCCAGCGCATCGGTGATGGCCTGGGCGGAGGCGGCCAGGGTCTCGGGCGCGCAATCCAGGCAGCAGGCTTCGATCTCGGCCAGGCTGGGGCCGCTCTGGCCGTCGGGGAGCTTGATGCTGCCGTTGGCCACGCGCAGGTCGCGCAGGCTGAAACGGCCCAGCCGCGGCGACTGCACGAAGGCGGTGGTGCGCAACGCGCCGAGCAGGCCCATGGGGTCGCTGAGGCCGACCAGGGCGTTGACCCGCGCGGTGGGGTCGTTGTCGTCGTCGGCATCCAGCTGCGGGTGCACGCTGTCCCAATGCTGCTCCAGCAGGCCGTGGATCAGCGCCAGTGTGTCGGCCCATCCCGGCAGCCCGCGCAGGCGCAGCCAGGCGGCGCCGAGCCGGCTGGCCACGCGCAGGTCGCGGCTGCGCCGGCTCAGTTCCAGCGCCAGCGCCTGCACCTTGTCCCAATCGGGTTCCTCGGCGGCGATGACGGCATCGCCCAGGCTGCGCTCGGCACGGATGGCCGAGTCGCGTTCCAGGCGCAGGAAGTCCGGGTCGTACTCCAGGTCCGGGCCGGCCGGCGCGTCGTCGCTGACCGGTGCGAGCAGGGTCTGCAGGGTGCTGTCGTCGTGCATGGCATGGGCTCCGTCGGGGATGCCGCCGCGGCGAGGCGGCGGCGGGGCGATCACTGAGGCGTGCAGACCGCGTCCGGGTCGCCGGCATCGCAGGCCGGCTGCTGGTCGTCGGGCAGGCGCAGCCCCGGGCGAACCAGGCCGAACGCGCGATACGGCGTGCCCGACGCGGACAGATCGACGAAGGCGATGGTGCGGCTGGCCGAACTCTGCGCGCGGCCGGCGAACGCGGAGGCCGGCACGTTGAAGCTGGAGCCGCCGCTCAGGTCCAGCAGGCCGCCATCGGCGGTGGTGGCGTTGAAGTAGGCAGGTGGCGCGCCGACGAATCCGATGGTCTGGGTGCCGGTGCCTATCACGTACAGCGGATTGCCTTGCGTGCCGATGCGGCCGGTGGCCGAGAAGCTGCCGACGCCGTCGCGCAGCGTGGCGCGGCCGTCCTGCAACAGGTCACCGCGCACCGACAGGAACAGCGCGCTGTCGCCGGCATCCACGCTGTAGATGCTGCCGTTGGACAGCACCAGGGTGAGGTCGCCAGCATTGGTCAGGCTGAAGCCGTTGCTGGCGGTGAAATCGCCCAGGCGCACCACGCGGTTGTCGATGAAGCTGCCGGCATCGCCCAGCGCCACCGGCCCGCCGGCAGTGCCGCCGAGCAGGTTGGCGGTGAGCGTGCTGCCGGCGCGCTGGCGGATACCGGCCGCGGCCTGCAACCAGGTGGTGGCGCCGTTGAGCTGTCCGTCCAGCACCAGGCCGCCGCCACTGCCCAACCGCAGCAGCCTGCCGCCATCCACGCGCCCGCTGACCTGCAGCGTGGTAGCGCTGAACACGTCCAGGCCCTGCGCACTGAAATCG
This sequence comes from Xanthomonas codiaei, assembly GCF_002939785.1. Taxonomy (GTDB): domain Bacteria; phylum Pseudomonadota; class Gammaproteobacteria; order Xanthomonadales; family Xanthomonadaceae; genus Xanthomonas; species Xanthomonas codiaei. The sequence goes on along the minus strand of NZ_MDEC01000010.1, from coordinate 41,407 downwards.
CCCAGCGTACCGATGGCATTGCCGGCGCCGGTCAGCGTGGCCGCACCGGCGGCGCTGCCGCTGAGTTGCGCTGCGCGCAGGCTGCCGGCGCGCTGGGTGATCGCACCACCGCTACGCAGGCTGAGCGTGCCGGCACTGGTGATGTCGTGTGCGAGCAGCGTGGCACCGCCGCTGCCCAGCGTCACGCTGCTGCCGCTGATCGCGCCACTGCTGGACAGCTGGCCGCCGGCCTGCAGGTTCACCGCACCACCGGATTGCGCAGCGGCAGCCAGGTCGTTGCGATCGGCCAGGGCAATGCTGCCGCCGCTGGCCTGCACGCTGCCCTGGAAATCGTTGCCGGCATCGGTGAGCACGATGGCACCGGTGCCGGCGTCGAGCACGCTATTGCCGATGATGGTCAACGCGCCCTGCTGGGTGATGTCTGCGCCGGTTGCGGACGGGCGCGCCACCGCTTGCGCGGTCAGCCTGCCGGTGCTGCCGATTCCGTTGCTGCCACTACGCGCCACCAGCGTGCCGCCGATACGGCCCTGGCCCAGGTTCAGGCCGGCGCCGCTGACAACATCCAACGCTCCCACGTCCAGCGTATCCAGCGTCAGCCCGTTGCGATCGCGCACACGGGTATCGCCACCGCTCAGGCTGAGGGCCGACTGGAAATCGTTGCCGGCATCGGCCAGCGCGATGGTCGCGCCGGCGCTGTTGATGCGGGTGGCGCCGGTCACGGTCAACGCACCGGTCTGGGTCACCGCACCGCCGTTGCTGGCAGCATCCAGATCGCCGTTGACCAGGCCAAAACCCAGGTCGAGCGCACCGTTGCTGGCGACATTCAATGCGCCGGTGTCGAGCGCATCCAGGGTGAGCGCATTGGCATCGCGCACCTGCGTGGCGCCACCGGCCAGCACCAGCAGCCCCTGGAAATCGTTGCCCGCCGCGTCCAGCGTGATCGCGCCTCTGCCGGCATCCACCACGCTGTTGCCAGCCACCTGCAACGTGCCTGCATTCTGGGTGATGGCTGCGTTGGTGCTGCGCAGGCTCAGCGTGCCGCTGGCACTGATACCTTCGCCCAGCGCAATCCCGTTGGCACCGCTGAGCTGCACATCACCGCCGCGCAAGGCGTGCGTGGTAGTCAGCGTACCGCCACGTGCAATGAGGCTCAGCGCACCGGTCCCGACATCGATCGCACTGGTTGGCAGCTGCAAGGCGCCGCCGGCATCCAGCAAGACCGAGGCGTTGCCGCCGCTCTGCAGGGACACGACCTGCAGGTCGTTGCGGTCTACCAGCCCAATGCCGGATCCCGCCACGCTCACTGCCCCGGCGAAATCGTTGTTGGCGTTGTTCAGCGTGATTGAGTTGCTGCCGGCGTTGAGCGTGCTGGTGCCGGCGATGTTGAGTGCGCCGGCCTGGGTGATGGCGCCGTTGCTGCTGTTGGCAACCAGTGCGCCGTTGACCATGCCCTGGCCGAGGTTCAGTGCGCCGTTGCTGGTGACGGTGAGTGCGCCGGTGTTGAGCGCGCTCAGTGTCAGCGCATTACGGTCGTTGATCTGCACTGCGCCGCCGGTCAGCGTCACCGCGCTCTGGAAATCGTTGTTGCCGGTCAATGCGATGGCCGCCGTGCCGGCGTTCGCGTTGGTGGCACCGCCTGCGGTGAGCTGTCCGCCGGTCTGGTTGATCGCGGCATTGGTGGTGCGCAAGGTCAGGTTGCCGGCGTTGATGTCGTGCGCGAGCGTCAAGCCGTCGCGTGCATCGAGCACGACGTTGCCGCCGCTGAGCGTACCGCCCGTGCTGAAGGCGCTGCCGATGGCGGTCAGGCTGAGGGTGCCGGTTCCAGCAGAGATCGCCGATGCCGGCAGGTTGAGCGTTTGGGCGGTCAACGCGATATTGCCGCTGGTGTTACCGCTGATCGACGAGACCGACAGCGTGTTGGTGTCGCTGACGGTGATGCCGTTGCCGGTCAGGCCGACCGCGCCCTGAAAATCGTTGTTGGCGTTACTCAGCGTGATTGCACCGGTGCCAGCGTTGAGAGTGCTGGTGCCGGAGATGTTGAGTGCGCCGGTCTGGGTGATGGCGCCACCGGTGCTGTTGGCGACCAGTACGCCGTTCACCGTGCCCTGGCCCAGATTCAGTGCGCCGTTGCTGGTGACGGTGAGTGCGCCGGTATTGAGAGCGCTCAGTGTCAGCGCATTACGGTCGTTGATCTGTACTGCGCCGCCGGTCAGCGTCACTGCATTCTGGAAGTCGTTGTTGCCGGTCAGTGCAATGGCGGCGGCGCCGGCGTTTGCACCGGTGGTACCGCTAATCGCGAGTTGGCCGGCGGTCTGGTTGATCGCCGCATTGGTGGTGCGCAGGGTCAGGTTGCCGGCGTTGATATCGTGCGCGAGCGTCAAGCCGTCGCGTGCATCGAGCACGACGTCGCCGCCGCTGAGCGCGCCATTGGTGCCAAGGGCGCTGCCGGTGGCGGTCAGGCTGAGCGTGCCGGTGCCGGCGGAGATCGCCGATGCCGGGAGGTTGAGCGTTTGGGCGGTCAACGCGATATTGCCGCTGGTGTTGCCGCTGATCGACGAGACCGACAGCGTGTTGGTGTCGGTAACGGCGATGCCGTTGCCGGTCAGGCCGACCGCGCCCTGGAAATCGTTGTTGGCGTTATTCAGCGTGATTGCGCTGCCGCCGGCGTTGAGCGTGCTGGTGCCGTTGATGTTGAGTGCGCCGGTCTGGCCGATGGCGCCGTTGGTGCTGTTGGCGATCAGTGCACCATTGACGATGCCCTGGCCCAGATTCAGTGCGCCGTTGCTGGTGACGGTGAGTGCGCCGGTGTTGAGCGCGCTCAGTGTCAGTGCATTGCGGTCGTTGATCTGCACCGTGCCGCCGGTCAGCGTCACCGCGTTCTGGAGGTCGTTGTTGCCGGTCAGTGCAATGGCGGCGGTGCCGGCGTTCGCGTTGGTGGCACCGCCAACCAGGAGTTGTCCGGCGGTCTGGTTGATCGCGGTATTGGTGGTGCGCAGGGTCAGGTTGCCGGCGGTGATGTCGTGCGCGAGCGTCAAGCCGTCGCGTGCGTCGAGCACGACGTCGCCGCCGCTGAGCGCGCCATTGGTGCCAAGGGCGCTGGCGGTGACGGTCAGGCTGAGCGTGCCGGTGCCGGCGGAGATTGCCGATGCCGGGAGGTTGAGCGTTTGCGCAGTGAGGGCGATGTCGCCGGTGCTGTTGCCGGTGATCGATGACACCGACAAGGTGTTGCGGTCGGTGACAGCGATGCCGTTGCCGGCCAGGCCAACCGCGCCCTGGAAATCGTTGTTCGCATTGTTCAGCGCGATCGTAGCGCTGCCGGCATCCACAGTGGCTGCGCCACCGGCGGTCACTGCACCGGTCTGGGTGATGCCGCCGCTGCCGCTGCGGGCGATCAGCGTGCCGGTAGTGCTGCCCTGCCCCAGGTTCAAGGCGCCGCCGCTGCGCGCGGTCAGTGTGGTGGTGGCGAAGCTGCCGAAGCGCAACGCACCGAGCGCATCGATCTGTACCTGGTCACCGCTGACCGATACCGTGTCGCTGAAGACATTGGATTGGCTGGTCAGCGATACGTCGCCGCTGCCGGCGACGATATCGGTAGTGCCGTCGACATCGGCCTTGCCGCTCTGCTGGGCGATCAAGGCGTTGTCGGTGGTCAGCCGCAGGTTGCCGCTGGTGTTGACGTCGTGCCGCAGCACCATGCCGGCGCCTGCATTGAGGCTGACATTGCGCCCGCTCAGCGCGCCGTTGGTCAGCAAGGTGCCGCTCTCCGAGCTCAGGCGAAGATCCGCACTGCCGGTATCGATCGCCTGCATCGGCAGGCTGAGCGCGCGGCCTGCGGTCAGCGTGACCGGGCTGTTGCTGCCGCTGCTCAGCGAGGCGATGGACAGGTCGTTGGCGTCGTAGACGGTGATGCCGGTGCCGGTCAGTGCCAGTTGTGCCACGAAGTCGTTGTTGCTGCCTTCCAGCGCAATGGCGCCGGTGCCGGCATCGACCGTGGCAAGCGCGCCGGCGGTGATCGCACCGGCGGTCTGGGTGATGGCCGCGTTGTTGGTGGTCAGGGTCAGGCTGTTGGCGGCGGTGATGTCATGCGCCAGGTTCAACCCGCTGCCACCGTGCAGACGGATCTGGTTGGCGCGCAGCTCGCCGGTGGTGCCGAGCAACCCGCCGTCTGCGGTCAGGCTCAGATTGCCGCTGCCGATGTCGATCGCCTGCACGGGCAGCGACAGTCCGCCACCGGCAGTGAGGGCGACATCGCCGCCGGCTCCGGCGGTCAGTGCGCCGATGCGCAGCGCGTTGCGGTCGCGCACCGAGATGCCGGTGCCGGTCAGCGCCAGCGCGTCCTGGAAATCGTTGGCGCTGTTGCCCAGCGCAATGGCGCCATTGCCCGCGTCCAGTGTCGCCGCACCGGTCAGCGTCAGTGCGCCGCTCTGCCCGATCGTGCCGCCGTTGCTGGACGCGGTCAGGGTGCCACCAATGGTTCCCTGCCCCAGGTCCAGGTTGCCGTGGCTGGCGACGGTGAGTGCGCTGGTGCCGAGGCTGCCGAGGTTGAGCGCGTTGCGGTCGTTGATCAGCACCGTGCTGCCGGTGAGCGACAGCGCACCCTGAAAGTCGTTGTTGGTGGCGTTCAAGGTGATCGTACCGGCGCCTGCCGCCGCCGTGGCGGTGGTCGCCCCGGTCGCATCGAGCAGGCCGGCGGTCTGGGTGATCGCCGCCGTGTCGCTGATCAGCCCGAGCGTGCCGCGCGCCTGGATCGCGTGCGCCAGGTTCAGGGCGCCGCTGGCGCGCAGCGCCACATTGTTGCCTGCCAGCGTGCCCGCGGTGGTCAGCGCACCGCCGAGCGACGTGAGGCTGAGGTCACCGGTGCCGGTGTCGATCGCCTGCGTGGGCAGGGTGAGAGTTCCGCCGGCCAGTACCTGGGTGGCAGCGTTACCGGTGGCGGTCAGCGCGCCCAGGGTCAGGGCGTTGGCGTCGCGCAGGGTGATGCCGTTGCCGGTGAGGCTGACAGCCGCCTGGAAATCGTTGCCGGCGTTGTCCAGCGTGATGGTGCCGCTGCCGGCATTCAGCGTGCTGGCTCCGGTCACGGTCAGCGCATTGGTCTGGGTGATTGCCCCACTGCCGCTGTTGGCAATCAACGCACCGTTGATGGTGCCTCTGCCGAGGCTCAAGGCGCCGTTGCCGTTGACGGTGAGCGCACCGGTGTTCACCGTTCCCAGGGACACTCCGTCGACGTCGTTGAGTTGCACGTTGCCGGCGGAGAGAGTGAGCAGGCCGGAAAAATTGTTGCCGGCCCCGCTCAGGGTGACCGCGCCGCTACCCGTGTTGGCGGTGGTGGTGGTGGCCACCACCACGCTGCCCGCGGTCTGGTTCACCGCGGCATTGCCGGTGGTGAGGATCAGCGACGCAGCATCGACGTCGTGACCGATGCCGATGCCGTCGCGCGCGCGCAGGCTCACGGTGCCGCCACGCAAGCTGCCGGCCGTGCTCAGGGCACCGCCGTTGGAGGCCAGGTACAGCAAGGCGGTGCCGGTGTCGATCGCGAAAGGGGACAGGCTGAGGGTGGCATTGGAAAACAGTTCCACCGCGCCGTTGGGGCCGCTGGTCAACGCGGTGATGCTGAGATTGTTGCGGTCGTACACATTGACGCTGCCGCCGGTGAGGCCGAGGCCGCCGGCGAAATCGTTGCTGTTGTTGTTGAGCACGATGGCGCCGCTGCCCGCGTTGATGGTGCCGGCGCCGGTGACGTTCAACGGGCCGGTCTGGCCGATCGCGCCGTTATTGCTGACTGCCGTCAGCGCCCCGCCCACTGTGCCGCTGCCCAGGTTCAATGCGCCGGTGCTGGTGGCGGTGAGGTTGCCGGTGGACAGCGTCCCCAGCGTCAGCGCATTGGCATCGGTGATGCTGGTGGCACCGCCACCAAGCGTGACCGCCTGCTGGAAGTCGTTGCNCCGCTGACGGTGGACTGGGTGATCGCGCCATTATTGCTGCTGGCCGCCAACGTGCCGGTCACCGTGCCGCTGCCCAGGTTCAATGCGCCGATGCTGGTGGCGGTGAGGTTGCCGGTGGACAGCGTCCCCAGCGTCAGCGCATTGCCATCGGTGATGCTGGTGGCACCGCCGCCAAGCGTGAGCGCCTGCTGGAAGTCGTTGCTGCCGGTGGTCAGCGTGATCGCGCCGGTGCCCGCCTGCACATCGCCGATGCCGGTGACGGTCAGACCGCTGACGGTGGACTGGGTGATCGCGCCGTTGTTGCTGGTGGCGGTCAGGGTGCCATTCACCGTGCCGCTGCCCAGGTTCAGTGCGCCAGTGCTGTTGGCGGTGAGGTTGCCGGTGGACAGCGTCCCCAGCGTCAGCGCATTGGCATCGGTGATGCTGGTGGCGCCGCCACCAAGCGTGACCGCCTGCTGGAAGTCGTTGCTGCCGGTGGTCAGCGTGATCGCACCGGTGCCCGCCTGCAGGTTGCTGGTGCCGGTCACGCTCAGCCCGCTGACGGTGGACTGGGTGATCGCGCCATTATTGCTGCTGGCCGCCAACGTGCCGGTCACCGTGCCGCTGCCCAGGTTCAATGCGCCGGTGCTGGTGGCAGTGAGGTTGCCGGTGGACAGGGTGCCCAGCGTCAGCGCATTGGCATCGGTGATGCTGGTGGCACCGCCGCCAAGCGTGACTGCCTGCTGGAAATCGTTGCTGCCGGTAGTCAGCGTGATCGCGCCGGTGCCCGCCTGCAGGTTGCTGGTACCGGTGACGGTCAGGCCGCTGCCGGTGGACTGGATGATCGCGCCGTTATTGCTGACTGCCGTCAGCGTACCGCCCACGCTCCCGCTGCCCAGATTGAGCGCGCCATTGCTGGTGGCGGTGAGGTTGCCGGTGTTGAGCGTGCCCAGCGTCAGCGCATTGCCGTCATCGATGCGGGTGGTACCGGCGGTGATATTCACCGCGCCGGTAAAGTTGTTGCCCGCATTGTCCAGCGTGAGTGCGTTGCTGCCCAGCGCGAAGGTGCTGGTTCCGTTCACCTCGAGTGCGCTGGCCTGGCCGAGGCTGCGTGCGTTGGTCACGCTGAGGTTGCCGCCCACCGTGGCGCGGATGCCGGCGATCTGGTTGCTGCCGGTGAGCAGCAGGTCCCTGCCGGCCGTGGCGCTGAGATCACCGGCGGTCAGGACGCCGGTCTGTTCGATACCGCCCGCGCCGGCGCTGTAGCCGATGGAGCCGGTGTCGGCATTGATGCTGCCGCTGCCACCGATGGCCGTACCGGTGGCGCCATTGGCGACCAACGAGACACTGCCGTCGGAACCGGCCGACGACAGCGAGGCGGCGCTGATGATGCCGCTGTTGTTGATCAATTGACTGAACACCCCACTGGCGGCGCTTGCCTGCAAGCTGATGGTGTTGCCGGGTGCGATCAGGCTGCCGGTGTTCTGCACTGCCAGCGTGGCGAGCTGCGATTGCAATGCGCGGGTGATGATGACACCGAAACCGCCGGCTTCGAAATTGAGCGTGACACGGTCGGCGCCTGCCAGCGTGATGTTGCCCGCGGTGGCGGTGACGGTGCCGTCGTTGACCACCTGGCCGCCGATCAGGTTGACCGAGCCTGCCGCCGCGGTGATGGTGCCGCTGTTGATGATCGAGGCGGTGGAACCGCCGGCATCGAGCGCGTCGTTACTACTCATGAAGTTGGCCGCGCTGGTGCTCAGGCTGCTGGCCACCAGTCCGCCGACATTGACCTGCGCGGTATTGCCGAACAGCACACCGCGGCTGTTGATCAGGAACACCTGGCCGTTGGCGCTGAGGTTGCCGAAGATCTGGCTGGCCGAGCTGCCACCGATCAGGTTGAGTACCGCCGCGCTGCTGGAAGGCTGATCGAAGCGCACCGTGGCCGCCGAGCCGACGTCGAAGGACGACCAGGTCAGCGCCATCCGGTTCGAGGTCTGGGTGATGACCTGGGTGGCGCCGCTGGGCGCCTGGATGGTGCCGGTGCCGCCGGCAATGCTGCCGCTGGTGGGCAGCTGGGTGCTGGCGACCTGCGCGGCGGCCGGCGCGCTGAGCGTGAGCGCGGCGGCCAGCGCAAGCGCCAGCGGCGCGCGTGGCGGCAACGTACGGGAGGAACGGCCTGCAGCGGTGACGGCGGTATGGTTGGCGTGCATGCGCAGATCCCTCAGAAAGTGAAGCCGAAACGCGTGTAGATGCGGGCGTCGTCGCGACCATCGGAGGCGTTGCGGCTCCCGGTCGGCAGGGCGGCGGTGAGGCGGCATTCGAAGTTGGCGTACTGCGGCAGGCGGAAGGTGAAGCCCACGCCGGCGGCGTCGAAGCGCGCCGGCGCGGCCACGCCGTTGGCCGCATACACGCGGGCGTGGTCGGCGAACACGTCCAGCTCCAGCAGCTCGCGCCACGGGCGGCCGTTGAACGGCGAGGCGACATCGGCAAAGCCCGGCGCATCGATGTGGTATTCCAGCGCGGTGTAATACCCGCGGTCGCCCAGCGCATCGGATACCGGATAGGCGCGCACGCTGTCCGGCCCGCCCACGGCGAACTGCTCCAGCGGCGCCAGGGTGTCGTCGCTGTATTGGCCGCTGAACTTGAAATACAGCCGCTGGGTGCGGGTGAGATATTGCAGGCGGGTGTAGGACAGCCGCGCCAGGGTGAAATGGCTGTCGCGGTCGGGGGTGACCAGGTCCGGGTCGGCCGAGCCATCGCGCAGGGCCTGGCGCACGCTGAGCTGCAGCAGGTCCACGCCGCGCCAGCGCAGATCGGTGCGCCGCAACGAGGCGCCCAGCTCGGCCACGTCGAAGGATTGATCCGACAGGCGGGTGCCGGCCGCCTCCAGCCGCGAGGTCTCGCGCAGGTAGCGCGCCGAACCCTGCAGCTGCAGCAGATCCTGGTTGATGAACTTCCAGTCCGCACCGGCATACATCACCGCGGTCGGCCCCCTCAGGCCCAGCCGGGCGAACACGCCGTTGCGCACTTCCAGTTCGCTGCGACTGGCGCCGATCACCGCGCTCAGGCCCGATACCTGGCCGACCGGCAAGGCGTACGACAGTGCGCCGATCTGGCTCTGCCGCGGCGACAGCGAATAGGCGTAGTTGGCGGCGAACACGTCGCCCAGGCCGAGCGGGCTGTTCCAGGTGATGCCGGCCTGCGCGCGATAACGGCCGGTGAGTTCGGTGCCGTAGTTGTTGCCGCCCAGGCTGATCACGTACGGGCGCGCGGCTTCGCTGGCGACCAGCACCACGTCGGTCTCGCCGGCGTTCTGGCCGGGCTGCAGCACCGAGGACAGCGAGACGCCGGGCAGGTCGCGCGCATACAGCAGCGCGGTGTCCACGTCCTGCTTGCGCAGCGGGCGGCCCTGCAACTGGCGCAGCGGCGCCGACAGCGCGTTGCCGCGGTAGCGCGCCGCGCCCTGCACGGTGATCTGGCCGATGCGCCCTTCGAGCATGCGGATCTCGATGATGCGGTCCGCGCCCGGGGTCTGCGCCGGCAGGTAGGCGGTGCTGACGATGAAGCCGGCGCTGCGATAGGCCTGGGTGATGGTATCGGCCACGGCCTGCAACTGGTCGAAGCGCAACGCCACTTCCGGCTGGCCCTGCGCCAGCGTGGCGAAGGCGGCATCGGCCACGGCCTGGATGCGCGCCGGGTCGATGCCGGCGTCGGGATAGTTGCCGACATCGCGCACGCGGAAGCCGCGCACCGGCAGGGTCGCTGCGGCATCGCCCCGGTCCTTCATGGCCGGCAAGGCGGCTCCGTCGGGAGCTGCAGAGCCATCCTGGGCCTGTGCCCACGCCGGAACGGCCAGCAGCAGGCACGCGGACAGCGCCGCGGCCAGACAGGTCATACGCATACGTCACTTACCCCTAAAAACATCCGTTGTCGCGCATGCCCGACGGGCCCGGCAGCGCATGCGGCCGAGTGCAGACCCGCATGACGTTCGGTGTGGTTGCGCTCGCCCCTGACTGAACGTCGGTCGAACCCCGACGTACATTTATGCAATGTTAGCAATATAAGTGCGACGAAAGTCACTGTTACAACAATTGCCCAGGTGCGCCCGTGCCGTTGGCTGAATCCATTAGGTTGCGGCGGCGGGCTGGAGCGCTGATCCGGCGGCGGCTGGGTGTTGCGCAAGGTGGCGCCCTGGGCCTGGCGCGCGGCTTCCAACACGCTGCGGCGGCGCGCGCGGTATTGCGCGCGGTCGAGCTGACCGTGCTGATGCGCCTGGGCCAGGGCCTCCAGCTGCGCGTTGGCCGGATGCGGCGGGGTGCCGTCGTGGCTCATGGCAGTTCCCGCAGCACGCGAAAGCCCACGTCCGGCTGCGCCGAGCCGTTGTCGCTGCGGCTGGCCTGCACGGTGCAATCGGACCAGTAGCTGGCGAAGCTGCCACCGCGCGCCTGCACGCCGGCGCCGCTGGACACCCATTCCCAGACATTGCCGGTGAGGTTGATCAGGCCCCAGGGATTGGCATCGCGCCCGCGTGCGGACACCGGCGCGCGCACCGCGTCGGCGGCATTGGCATTGGGCGGCACGCAGTTGCTGTCTTCGGCCTGCCGCCAGTTGGCGCCGGCCTGCGCGGCATGCAGCCATTCGGCATCGCTGGGCAGGCGGTAGCGCCAGCCGCCGCTGCCGATGGTCAGCCAGCGCAGGTAGGCGCGGGCCTGGCTCAGGCTGATGTTGCGCACCGGCGCGCGCGCCAGCTCGGGGGTGCTGGCGGCCTGCGCGGTGCAGCGGCCGGTGGCCTGGCAGAACAGGTTGAAGTCGGCCACCGCCACCTCGCCGCGCGACAAGGCATACGGCTGGCCGCCATTGAGCCCGGGCACCACCACCAGCATCGGTCCGCGGGTGTCGCCCAAGGTGTCGAAGCAGGCCGCGCCGCGCCCGGGCAGGCCGGCGCCACCGCAGGGGTCGGGCCCGGTGGGCACCGGCGGCAGGCTGGCCTCCTCGTCCAGGCCGGCCGGCGCTGTGGCCGCGCCGGCAGCGCGCGGGGCGCCCGTGGCGGCGGCTGGCCTGGCAGCGGATCTGCCCCGTGCCGGCCTGGCGGTGGCGGCCGCTGCTGCCGTTTCGCCGGTGCTGCCGGTGGCGCCGGTGCTGCCGGTCGGCACGCTGTCCGGGGCCGGCGCATCGCTGGCGGGTGCGCGTTGCAGGCGGGCCGACAGCGTGCCGTCGGGCAGTTGCCCGGCCGCCTTCATCTGCGCTTCCAGCTGCGTCATGGCAGTGGCATCGCTACGATACAGCGCCTGCAGGCGCTGGCCCAGCGCCCGACGCTGGGCGGCGGGCAGGTCGCCGGCGGCCATCACGGCGGCGACCACCGCATAGCGTTCCTGCGCCTGGCGCAGCTCGGCGCGCTGGCCCAGCCGTTGCTGGGCCTGGACCAGCAACTCGGCCGCCTGGGCATAGCGGCCCTTGGCGAAGGCGTCGTCGGCGGTGTTGCGATACACCTGGGCCAGCAACTGCGGGCCTTCGCTGCGCAGCAGCGGGTGGTCCGGCTGCAGGCTGCGGATGCGCGCCAGCGCATCGGTGGTCTTGCCCAGGTCGTTGGCGGCCGCGGCACGCCGCAGCGATTCCACCCGCCCGGCCAGTTCGGCCTCGGCGCTTTCGCGTGCCAGCGCCTGTTGCAGTTGTTGCTCCAGGGTCTCAAGACGCGTGCGCTGGGCCAGCAAGGCGCCCGACTGCGGGGCCAGGCCCAGGCCGAAGGCCACCAGCGCCTGCGCGCCGGCCAGTTGCGCCGGATCGGACTGTGCGGCCACCGCGCCAGCGATGGCCTCGGCGACGGCGGCGCCCTGGGTGTTGCGCTCGGCCGGCGGCAGCGCGGCCAGCGCGGCAGTCACGCGTTCGCGCCAGGCCGGGTCGCTGCCGGGTTGCGCCAGGGCGGTGGCCAGCGCCTGGCGTGCGCCGGCGGCGTCCAGCGGCGTGGCGGTGCGTGGAGCGCGGCGGGCCTGCTGCTCGGCCACCTGTACCTCGGCGCTGCGCAGCTGCAGGCGTAGCGAGTCCGGGAAGGCGGCGCGGGCCTGGTCGATCTGGTTGCGTGCGGTGGCCAGTTGCCCGGCAGCCACTGCCTGCGCGATGGCCTCGTCCAGCCGCACTTCCAGCGCCGAGTGGCGCAGCAGGCTGCTCTGCGGATCGATGCGGCGCACCTGGTCCAGCGTAGCCAATGCGTTGTCGGGCTGGCTGCGGAACAGCAGGCCGGCATCGAGCTGGCGATTGAGCGCGGTGTCCAGCGCATTGAGGCGTTCGTTCTTCTCGCGTTCCATGGTCTGGCGGCGCGCGTCCAGCGACGGCGAGTACAGCCGCAGCCGGTCGCGCAGCGCAAAGACCTGCAATGCGCCGCGATAGTCGTCGCGGCCGTTGCCCGGATTCCACAGCGCATCCAGGCGACGCAGCAGGAAATCCTCGATCAGGTCGCTGCGGTCGGTGAGCAGGCGGCGGCGGTCGTCCGGCTCCAGGCTGGACAGCGCCTGCATGGCCTGGGTTTCATCGCGATAACGCTGCGGGTCCTGCGCGCCGAAGCGGGCGATCACCTCGGCCAGATGCTGCTGATGCAGATAGCGGTGGATGCCCCAGCCGCCCGTGCCCACGACAGCCAGTGCGGCGGCGCCGTAGCCGAGCAAGGGCAGCGCGCGTTCGCGCAGCGGCACCTGGCGCAGGCCATCGAGCAACTGCTCTACCCGCTTCAAGCGATGCGCCGCCGGGAACGCCACCGCCGCGCACAGCGTGGCGTACTGGCGCCGGGTCAGGCCGGGCACCGGCGGCGGGCGACGGCCTTCGCGCAGCGCGACTTCGGCACTGAGCTTGTCGAAGGGGTGTTTGCCGGTGAGCAGTTCGAAACACACGCAACCCAGCGCGTACAGATCGTCGGCCGGTGTCGGTGCCTGGCCGCGGATCATCTCCAGGCTGGCATACGCGGGCGTCAACGCACCGAGCGTGGCGGCATCGAACACGGTCTGCTCGCCGGCGACGTCGGCGGCGTGTTTGCCGGCGCGCGCGATGCCGAAGTCGAACACCTTGGCCACGTTCTCGCGGGTGACCATGACATTGCCGGGCTTGAAGTCCGAATGCACCACGCCGGCCGCGTGCGCGCGGATCAGCGCCCGGCCCATGCCCTCGATCAACGGCCAGGCCTGCCTGAGCGGCATGCCGTTATAGGCCTGCTCGCGGATCAGCGTTTTGAGATCGCAGCCGTCGATGTACTCCATGGTCATGAAGACCAGGGTGCGGTCCTTGTCGAAGTCGTACACGCGCACGATGTTGTCGTGCGCCAGCTTCTGCGAGCGGCGTGCTTCGCGCTGCAGCGCCACCAGCGCGTCGGGATGGCGGCGGAATTCGTCGCTGAGCACCTTCACCGCCAGCCATGGGTCGCGGTCGCGCGCTTCCACCTTGCGCTCGTCGCGCGCCAGATACACCACGCCCATGCCGCCGCGGCCGAGTTCGCGCTCCAGCAGGAAGCGGCCCTTGAGCAGGCTGCCGACGCTGGCGTGATCGCCGCCGGCGGCATCGGCCAGTTGCTGCCAGCTGGACAGGCTGGCGGTGCCGGCCGTGCCGGTGCCTGTTCCGGTCTGGGTGCCCAGGCCGGTCTGCGTGCCCAGCCCCAGGCTGGTGAGGCTGGGCGCCTCGCCGGGCAGCGGCTGCGCCGGTTGCACGCGGGTGATGTCGTCGTCGGTCACGTGCACGGCATCGCGGCGCGGCATCACCACGGTGGCGTCGTCGTCGATCGGCGTGGCGGTGGACGTGGCCGTGGACGGTGGCGCTGGCGGCGCTGGGGAGGTGGGAGCGGCATTGCGCAAGGCCTCCAGCCGGCTGACCAGGGTGGTGACGGTGGCATCGTCCAGCAGCTGCTGGCGCTGCAGTTGCCACAGCGTTTCCACGCCATCGCGGTATTCGGCTTCCGGCATCGCCGCGCGCCTGCCCAGCGCGGCCAGCACGGCCTCCAGGTCCAGCGCGCCACGGCGCATGGCGGTGACCAGTTCGGTCACGGTGGCAGTGTCTTGGTGCATGCGTTCACTCCTGCAAGCTGACGACGACGGCGGTGACGTTGTCGCGTGCCGCCCTGCCCATCGCCAGTTCGAACAAGCGCGCCAGCAGCGCGCGTGGATCGCCGAAGCGGTGGCTTTCGGCATCCAGCTCCGGGTCGGGGATTTCCTTGTTGATGCCGTCGCTGCACAGCACGAACTGCGTGCCGGGCAGGCTAGGGGCGAGCACCCAGTCGACGAACAACGGTTCCTGCGCGCCCACCGCACGGGTGAGCACGCCGGCCGCGGCAGCGGCGGCCTGGGCGCTGCCGAACTGGGTGAGGTCTTCGCGCACGCCATGCACGTGATCGCGGGTGAGCTGGCGCAGCGGGCCGGCGTGGCGGGCGTAGATGCGGCTGTCGCCGACCCAGCCGCACAGCATGAAATCCGGGTCGTGCACCAGCACCACCACGGTGGTGGCGATCATGTCCACGCGGCGCTGGCGCGCGGTCTGCAGCAACTCGGTATTGATCTGCGCCAGGGTGTCGTCGATGGCATCCAGGAAGTCGCACAGGTCCGGCGGGCGCACCAGGGCGCCCAGCCGCTGCACCAGCAGCTGGCTGGCGTAATCGCCGGCGCTGTGGCCGCCCAGGCCATCGGCGACCACCCACAGGCCAGCGTCCTCGCGCAGCAGCAGCGCGTCTTCGTTGAGGCGGCGCACCTTGCCGGTTTCGGTATGCCCGGCCGACCGATACGGCGCGCTCATCGGGTCACCTCGGTGATGTCCTGTTCGGCCAGCAGCCACTGCAGATAGCGCTCGGCCGCAGGCAGGCCGCTCAGTGCATGCGCAGTGCCGCCCGGCCGCCACCACAGCGACTGGCCGTGCGGCGGTGCCGGCGCCGTGGACGGCGATGCGGGGACCACCAGCGCGCCGACGGCGGTGTCGAAACCGGCCGCGTCGGTGCGTGCGCGCAAGGCGCGGCCCAGACAGGCAGCCAACGCGCCGAACCAGGCCGGCGCCGGCAGGCACGCATGCGCCCGCGGCATCGCCAGGACCAGCGGGAAACAGCGCCCCACCCGGTCTTCGCCCGGCCCGAACACCCCGGCCCAGGCCTGCGGCCCGCACACGCCCGGCCCCAGCGCGAACGCACGCACGCCACTGCCGCGGTAGGCGGCGGGCCAGCGTTCGCCGAGCGGCTGGCGAACCGCCTCCAGGCAGGCGGCAAAATGCGCATCCCAGGGCTGCACGAAGCCGGGCGGCAGGCGCCGCTGCACGAAGTCGCCCACGCCGGGCAACTTGCCGTAGAAGCCGACTTGTTCGGTGGCCGGCATGCTCATCCGCCGCACGCAAAGCGCTGGACGTCGCTGTCCAGGAACGGATGCCGCAGGTTGCCCGCGCGCAGCGGCACCTGCACGTCGTGGCCGCCGAGCGCGAAGCTGGCGACGAAACGCAGGTCGGAGGAATTTTCCAGGTGCCCGTCCTGCAGCGCGCGAAACAGCGCCCAGTCGCCCTGGTAATCGAGCTTGCCCAGCGCCACGCCGTCGGCGCCGAAGGCCGCGATCGAGACATGCCCCGGCACCGGGCCGGGCCAGGTCATCGGCATGCTCTGCGCCGCACCGGGCTGGTAGTCGTAGCGCTGGCCATCGATATCGAGCGTGAGCCGGGCGACGCCTTCGCCCAGCGTGGGTGCCAGCACGGTGAAGCCCACCTGCGGGGCCGGCCCGCCGCGGAAATACTTCTGCCGGATGCGCTGGGCCAGTTGCAGTTGTGCCGGCAGGCCGGGCGCGCCGACCACCGCGTCCGGGCCATCCTTCCAGCGCCAATGCGGCGCCTGGGTGTCCAGCAGCGCCTGCACAGTGCCGGTGTATAGCGCATCCAGGCGCCCACCGCTGCCGAACAGCTCGCCGAAATTCTGCAGCGGAATCTCCACCTGCGCGGCCGGGTCGAACGGGTAGCGGCCGCGCACGAACTCGCTGCACACCTCGCCCACCGACTGGCGCACCTGTGCATCCAGCGCCGCGCGCGCGCCCTGGGTCATCAAGGTGGCGCTGCTGCCGGCCAGGCTCTGCAGCCAACCGGTCACCGGCGGCGGCAGCTGCGCCATTTCCTGCCGCGCCAGCGCCAGTTGCGCATTCGCCGCCGCGGCGTCGCCGCCGCCTTGCGAGACCACCAGCAACTGCTTGCCGAGTTGATCGAGCACGCGCAGCAGCTGGTCCAGCGGCGTGCTGCCGGGCGCACCGGCCGCCAGTGCGTTAAGGGCCAGGAAGTGCTCGCTGATCGCCGCCCCCGGCGCAGGTGCGGTAGCGCCCGCAGGATCGGGCGGGGTCGCCAGCGCGGCGCGCATCGCTGCCCCGCCCGGCAGCTTGGCCGTCGCGCTGCCGGCGGCGGCGGCGGCCTTGCCGGCCACCGCAGCGGCGGCACGCTGGGCCGCATCCGGCGGCGGTGCGCGGTCCAGCGCCTGGGTGTGGTCGCCGACCACGCCCAGCAGCAGCCGCAGCGGCGAACTGGGGCCGGCCAGTCTGGCGGCGGTGGCGCTGGCGGCGGCCAGATCGGCGGCCGGACACACTTGCAGATCGGCCAGCAACGCATCCCAGTAGCGGATGTAGTCGGCCTCGTAGCGCTGGCCGACCTGGCGCGCCAGCGCGGCGCGGGCGGTGGCATCCAGCGGTGCGCCGCCGAACACCCAATCGTCGCGCCCGAAGCGCTCCACCGCCTGGCCGATGCCCTCGCGTTGCAGGGCCGCGAATACCGGCTGGGTGTACAGCGCCGGCACCGGCGCGGACAACGGCGTGCCGCTGCGGCGCACGAAGGTATCGGCGAGCAGGCCTAATGCCTTGTCCAGCCGCAGCGGTGTCCCCGCCGGTGGCGTCAGCAGCAGGTTGCCGTAGATCAGCGTGGACAGGTCGGCCGCCTGCAGGCTGGCACGTGCCTGCGCAATGCGCTGCCCATCCAGCGACAGCGCGCGTACGCGCGCCGGTGAATCCAGCAAGGCCTGCAGCTGCGTGCCCAGCGCCTGCTGCTGCGCCGGATCGCGCGGAAACAGCTTGCCGGCCTCGATCGCCGCCAGCGCGCCGAGCTGGGCCGGATCCAGGTGCTGCGGCTGGCCTAGCATCAGATAGCCCTTGAGCGTGTAGTACAGCGCCTGCGGCGCCTGCGCGTTGTCGACCAGCCCATCGCGAAAGCGCACCGCCAGTGCCGGCAGCAGCGTGGCATTGAGCTGGCGCAGGTAGCCGGCCTGCAGCGCATCGCCGAGCGCTGCGCCCTGGTACAGGCCCATGCGCAGCGACCACGGCACGCCATCGCGATACTGCTGCGCCACCTGCACTACCGATTGGGTGGCGGCGGCCTGCTGCAGCGTGCGCGTCACATACTCGGGCATGCCAGTGGCGGCATTGGGATCGGGCACCGCCGGGCGTGCATCCAGCGCCTGCTGCACCTGCGCCAGATAGGCGCGGTTGCCCAGGTAACTGGCGCTCAACCCGGCCAGGAGCGCAGCGCTCAGCACGCCCACGCCGGCATAGCCGGCCGCCTGCAGCCAGGCCATGCGGCGTTGCCGCGATGGCGGCGTGTTGGCCAGGCCGGATTCGCGCAACACCACCTCGCGCAACAGCCGTTCGACGAAGAAGGTGCGGCGCTGCGCGCCCGGCGCATGCACGCGCGCATCGTCCACGCCGAAGGTGCGCGCCACCGCGCTCATCATGCGATCGATCGGCGTGCCTTCCTGGGTGCCGGAGGTGAAATACACGCCACGCAACAACGGTGCCGGCCCGTAGGCATTGCCGGCGAAACTGCCTTCGACGAACTGCCGCGCGCGCTCACCCAATGCGGCCAGCTGCTGCGGAAACGCCAGGATCGCCGCGCGCCGCAGGCGGTCGCGTTCCAGGTTCAGGCGTTCGAACAGGCGTGCGCTCAGCTGCTGCTGCAGCAGGTTGAATTCGTCGGCGAAATGGCGCGCCGCCTGGCCTTCCAGAGTCTGCGCCAGCGCGAACGTCATGCCCCATACCTGGCTGCGCTGAGCAGGGCTCAGATCGTCGAAGAACTCGCCGAAGCCGCCGATCAGATCGCACTTGGTGAAGATCAGATACACCGGCACGCTGGCCTGCAGCTGCTCGGCCAATTCGTCCAGGCGGCGGCGGATCGCCTGCATATGGGTGTCGCGCTCGCCATCGTCGAGCAGCAGCAGGTCGGACATGCTCATGGTCACCAGCACGCCATTGAGCGGCCGGCGCGGGCGATGCCGGCGCAGCAGGCGCAGAAAATCGCGCCAGGCGCCGGCATCCACCGCCTGGTCCGAATCCTGCGTGGTGTAGCGGCCGGCGGTGTCCAGGAACACCGCTTCGTCGGTGAACCACCATTCGCAATCGCGGGTGCCGCCCACCCCGCGCAGCGCGGCATCGCCCATGCGCGCGGCCAACGGAAACTGCAGCCCGGAATGCTGCAGCAAGGTGCTCTTGCCCGAGCCGGGCGGGCCGATCAGCGCGTACCACGGCAAGCTGTACAGATCGCCGCCACGGCGCTTGCGCAGCAGCGCAATGGCCTGCTGGAAGCGTGCCTGCAACTGCGCGCGCTCCTGGCCGCTGCGCAGCTCGCGGTCGTCGTCGCGGCCAGGTGCAGCCAATGCGCTGGACAGCCGCGCCGCACGCCGCTGCGCCTGCCAGCGGCGCAAGGCCAGCACGCCGACCCACAGCGCGATCACCAGCACGATGGCCACTACGCGCGCGGCCACCCCGGCCAGCAGGCTCCAGCCGCCGATCGCCACATACGGCCCGCCCACCCACAACAGCACCGCGAGCAGGCTCAGTGCCAGCACGCTCACCACTACGGTGGCGCTCAGCGTGGACCACAGCGTCTTCATCGTCATTCCCCCGGCTGAAACAGGATGTCCACGCGGCGGTTGCGCGCGCGATTGGCCGGCAACTGCGGCGGCCGTGCCAGCGGTTGCGAATCGCCCGCACCCAGCGCCTCCACCCGCCCCGGCGTGGCCAGTTGCGCGCGCAGCAACTGCGCCACCGCCTGCGCACGCGCCGCCGACAAGGCGTAGTTGTCGGCAAACCGCAGCGAGCGCACCGGCACGTCGTCGGTATGCCCGACCACGATCACCCGCCCCGGCAATTGATCGATCGCCGCGGCGACCTGCGCGATCAGGCCACGTTGATCCGGCTCCACGTCCACGCCACCGGAGGCGAACATCGCCGCGCTGCTCAGGCGCACGCGGGTCTGGCCATCGGCCTGCTCGTCCACCTGCAACACCCCGGCACGTTCGTGCGCGGACAGCAGCTGCTTGAGCCGCAGCGGCGGTGGCGGCAACGGGCTGGCATCCGGCGGCGTGGCCGGCGCCAGCCCCCACTGCGCGGCCTGCGCACTGATCGGCGCAGCCAGGGTACTCAGGCGTGTCTGGAACCACACGAAGGCCACCACCAGCACGCTCAGCCCCAATAGCGCGGCGGCCCACAGCGGCAGGAAGCGGCCCAGCCGCCGGCGATCTTCCACGCCGCGCCAGCGCGGCGCCAGGCTGTCCGGGGCGGCGCCGCGCTCGGCGCGGATGCGCCGATACAGATCGTCCTGGATCTCGCCCAGGCGGGCCAGGCCGCCGGCCTCGATCTGGTAACGGCCTGCAAAGCCCAGCGCCAGGCACAGGTACATCAGCTCGATCAGGTCCAGATGCCGGCGCACGTCGGCGCACAATCGCTCCAGGATCTGGAAGAACTTGGCCCCGCCATACGACTCGCTGTGGAAGACCACCAGCAGCGTTTTCTGCGACCAGCCGCTGCGCTCGCCCCACGGCGCGTTGAGCACCGCCTCGTCGAGCAGGGCGCACAACACGTAGCGCGCGGCGGTGACCGCTTCCACCGGCGCGCCGCCCTGGTGGGCGCGCTGTTCGAAGCGGCGGATCTGCGCCATCGCCTGCTCGCGCAGGCGCGCCACCTCCGGCAACTGCGCGCTGTGACGCAACTGCACCGCAAGCAGCAGCAGCGGCGTGGCCGCCTGCACCAGCGGGTTGACGCTGCGCCCCAGCAGTTCGCTGATGTCGGTGTCGTCGGCGGCTTCTGCCGGCAACGGCGCGGCAGCGATCGGATCCAGTTGGGTCAGTGGACGGCTCATGCGCTCAGCTCCGGATCGCCCACAGTTGCAACTCCAGCCCGGCGAACTCACTACCGAAGTGGAACGCGATGCCGCCGGAGGTTTTCAAGCTGCGCCATAGCGCGGCGCTCTTGTCGAACTCGAAGTACAGGTATCCGGCGTGGTAGGGAATCTGCCGCGGCGCCACCGGCATCGGGTTGGCCACGATGCCCGGCAACTGCAGGTTGACCAGATCGCGGATCTGCTCCACCGGGCCGATCTTGGCGTGCGCCGGCAGCAGCCGGCGCAATTCTTCGCTGGGCATCTGCGCCTTGGCGGCCAGCACGAAGGCGGCGCTGTCCAGCAGCGTGGGGTCCGGCACCATCGCCACCCACACGCCGAACTTGCGCGCCTGCATCGGCAACGGCGTGGCGGTCTGTTCGAGTACCGCGCTCAGGCTGCTGCGCAATGCGCCGATCAGCGGCTCGAAGCTGTCCTGCTGCGCCTCATGCCGGTACACCGGCGATGCCGGCGGGCGCTTGCCGGGCGCGGTGAAGGTGCTCAATTCGCCGGCCAGCGCCAGCAAGGCGCGGAACAGGTCTTCCGGATGCGCCACCGGTGCGGCGGCCCAGTGCGCGATCTGCGGTTGCCAACGATTGACCAGCTGCAGCAGCAGGAAATCGGCGATGTCGGCCGCGCCGCCGCGATCGGTGAGGGTCACCCGCGCGGCCAGGGCTTCGCCGCGCTGGTGCAGCAGCCCGAGCAGTTCGGTCAGGAAGGTGGTCAGCCGCGGCGCGGCCTGGCACACCATCGCGCTGGGAATGAAGTGCGGGTCCAGCACCACCTGGCGATCGGCACGCGTTTCGATGATGCGCGCCACCGCGATGCGGTCCAGCCCTTCCAGTGGCTGCGATTGCGGCAGCAGCCGCGTGCTCAGGCCGCCGACTTCCATCAGCACGGCCTCGGAGGTGCTGCCGGAGGCATCGCCGCTTTCGGTCTCGCGCACGCGGTAGCGGAAAAGCTGATCGGCCGGCGATTCTGGGCGCCCCAGCTCCGGCTGCGCCGGCACCTTCAGCGGCAGGGTGAGATAGACGATCTGGTCGCGGCAGTTAGGCTCCACCTCCATGGCCACCGGCAACGGATCGTCGCCCGGCATCGCGAATGGCGTGCCATCGGCAAACACCCCGCGCGCGCGGCGCAGCCCCAGCTTGCCCACTGCCAGCAGATCGGTTTCCCATTCCAGTTCGCTCACGCCCCAGGCGTGCGGCCGCAGCCGCGCCGCACGCAGATCGACATAGCGCTCCAGATAGCGCTCCTGCTGCTGCAGATGCTGCGGGCGCAGAAACAACCCCTCGCTCCACACGACCTTGTTGTTGTGCATGATCCACCTGCGGTGAGAAAGACGGCCGCCGCGTAAGGCCTTGGCGCCCCGCCACGCTGTCGCTGGCAGTGCATGTCAGCTCCGGCACGCGTGCCGACGGGCCGAGCTGATGGACGGATCTTGCGCCGCAGCCAAGCACCCAACCCGACAGAATGTCTCAGCCTCCAGGCGGCGGAATATCGCTGCCAAACGGCGTTGGTGGCGCAGCGCCGCTGCTGGTGGATCGCGCATGTGGAGGCCCTGCGCCAACACAGGACCTGTGCGCGGCGGCGCGTCACCGCACTCGCCGATGCCGCCCCCAGTGCTGCGACGGACTGGCGCTTGCCGATGTCGCGAGCGCTACATGCAAGTAGAGAGGATCGGCACGAAACCGAAGCGGCGAATGCCGCGCGGCATCCAGTTGGATGCACACCAGGGGCGTCTTTCGCAAAGGCAGAACGCCCACGCAATGGCATCGCATGGGCGCTCGGAGCCGATGGTGCCGTGGCTGGCTCGCAGCGCTGATCTGCAGGACTGCTGGCAAGCTGCCGCATCTGCCGCACCTAGCAACCCGCGACGGCACGCTGGACGTCGACCTGGGTCGGGCCGGCAAGCATTCGCTGCACAAGGAAGTTGCGCTCATCGCCAAGCAATTGAAGAACGCGAGCGCCGTAACGCAGGGGTGTGCGATGCGGCTGATGCAGCAGTATCGCGATCGTCGCGATGTCTTCGCGCTGAGCTGGAACGCGTGCCGATCTCCCGACCGCCGTTATCGGCCCGCACTGCCCTGCGATCGTCGGGATGGGCACATCCCCAGGCGTGGGCGATGCGCGCCGCCCGGCATGGATGGCGCGCTCGTCTTCCAGTGACTGCAACCGCTAGCCGAGTGGGATCATTGGTGAGCGTCGTGACCCGAGCGGGCCTGAGCAGCGATCCCATCCAGCGTTGCAAGCTGGTCTGCGGACAGCACCAGCTCGCAGGCGGCGAAATTCTCGGCCAGATGCGCCGGCGAGGACGTGCCGGCGATCACCAGCAGGTTGGGAGAGCGCTGCAACAACCACGCCAGCGCCACCTGCCGCGGCGTAGCGCCCACCGCGCTGGCGACGTCGGAGAGTACGTCCGACTGCAACGGCGAAAAACCGCCGAGCGGGAAGAACGGCACATAGGCGATGCCGTGCTGGGCGAGCGCGTCGATGAAGGCGTCGTCGTCGCGCTTGACCAGGTTGTAGTGGTTTTGCACGCATACGATCCTGGCCAGCGACTGCGCCTGCTCCAGCTGTCGCGCCGTCACGTTGCTCAAGCCGATATGGCGCACCAGGCCTTCGCGCTGCAACTCGGCCAGGCAGGCCACCGGCTCGGCGATCGCGCTGTCGTCGGTGTCGGCCAGCGCGCCCAGCCGCAGGTTGACCACATCCAGCGCTTCCAGACCCAGGCTCGTCAGGTTGGCGTGCACCTGCTGCCGGAGGCTGTCCGGCGACAGATCGCTATGCCAGGAACCGTCGCTGCCGCGGCCGATGCCGATCTTGGTGACGATCACCACATCGTCGCGGTAGGGATGCAGCGCTTCGCGAATGAGCGCATTGGAGACATGCGGGCCATAGAACTCGGCGGTGTCGATATGGTTGGCGCCCAGTGCAACGGCCTGGCGCAGGACCGCCAGCGCGCCGGCCTTGTCGCGCGGCGGTCCCCACACGTGGGGACCGGGAAGCTGCATGGTGCCGTAGCCCATGCGCCTGAGCTGCAGGGTGGTGTCGGGCAGGGTGAAGGTGCCACCGAGTCGAGTGTCGGTCATGGGATGTCCTTGGGTTGGTGGGCGGAGCGGCGTCTGCGATCGGGTTGAAGCGGCCGCTGCGGAACGGCGCACGCGCATCGGGGACACGCTGTGCTACGCGGCGCCTGCGGCTGGAAACGCTTCACTTCGGTAGTGCTGCCGCAATCTACGGCTGCGACCTCTGTGCGACAATCGGGTACAAATCGAACGGGCCGTCCGGATTTCCGAACAATGAGCAATCGCCTGGGCGACATGGAGGCGTTCGTGCGGGTCGCGCGCGCCGGCGGGTTTCGGGAAGCGGCCAGGAGCGCGGGCCAGAGCGCATCCAACGTGAGCGATGCGATCAAGCGCATGGAGGCCTGGCTGGGCGTACGCCTGTTCAACCGCACCACGCGCAGCGTGGTGCTGACCGATGCGGGCAAGGCGCTGCTGGCCCGCATCGAGCCGGCATTGCTCGAGCTGGAGGGCGCCAAGGACGTGGTGAGCGCGTTTCGCGACACGCCGGCCGGAACGCTGCGCCTCAACGTGCCGGTCAGTGCGGCACGGCTGGTGTTGCCGCGCATCCTGCCGCCGTTCCTGGCGGCCTATCCGGACATCACCGTCGAAGTGCTGACCGAAGAGAGCTTCGTCGACGTGATCGCCGCCGGGTGCGATGCGGGAATCCGCTACGGCGAGCGGCTGCAGCAGGACATGGTGGCGATCCCGATCGGCCCGCGTGTGCAGCGCAGCGCAACGGCGGCATCTCCCGGCTACCTGGATCGGCGTGGCCGGCCCACCCACCCGCGCGAGCTGATCGACCACGATTGCATCCGTGGTCGTTTTCCCAGCGGCGCGATTGCCGAGTGGGAGTTCGAACGCAAGGGGGAGATCGTCACCATCCTTCCGCGTGGGCAACTGCTGGTGGAGATCGGCGGGGGCCTCGACCTTGCGATCCAATCGGCGATCGCCGGAAACGGGGTCATTTACCTGTTCGAGCAATGGCTTGCGCCGCACCTGGCATCGGGCGCGCTCGAACCGGTGCTGCGCCCCTGGTGGCAGCCCTTCCCCGGCCCCTATCTGTATTACCCCAACCGCAATCTCACCCCGCCTGCGCTGCGGGCGTTCATCGAGTTCGTCAAGCAGCTGCCTGACTGAGAGCAGCCAGCAAGACTATTGCGGGCCGGTGCTCGGAATCGGCATGTGCCGCTCCTGCACTGCGCTTCCTCCGCGCGGTCCGCCGCCCACCTGACGACCGCTCGCTACGGTCTGGTAGCCGCTCCAAGCCCTGCGCCGCTGCGATCGCAACGCGGCCGTGTCATCCCTGCGATTCGCGCACCGCAGGCTGGCGCCGTGCCGACTTCAGCCGTGCCAGCTGCGCCTCGTAGGCGCGGGCGAACTCGTCGCCGAACAGGCGACGGAAGCAGTCGTCCGGATCGCCGCGCAGCTGTTCGAAGTTATCGCGATAGCGCTCCCAATAGCGCCCCTTGCCGCCGAAGCTCAAACGCTTGCCGCCGGCGTCGGCTTCCTGTTCCAGCCGGTCCGGGCTGAAGTGGAACAGCATCGCGTCGAAGGCCGCGCGCATGCCGGCCAGCATCGCCATCTGGTGGCAGCGGATATCGTCGAAGGCGTCCTCGAATGCCGGCACGCCGGACAGGAACGCGGGGCTGGGCGGGGCCAGCAATTTCTGCAGGGCGTCCTCGGCGGTGGCGGCGAACTTGAGCGGGTTGTTCTCCGACCGCTGGATCACCGTGACCGGCAGGCGGAAGGTGTTCTTGATCTGCGCGCGTGCGCGCAGCACGTCCATCACCCCATCCACCACGATGGCGAAGATGCGATCCAGCTCCGCTGGCAGCTGCAGCATTCCGGCGGGCGCGTTGCCAGGCGTTTGCTTGGCCGCAGAGACTGCAGCGGCAGCGGCCTGTACTGCCTGCGCTGCCGTGGAGGCGGCCGGTGCGAAGTCGCCGAGGGTCATGTCCCAGTTTTCCGGCAGGGTGGCGCGTGCGTCGCCGCTGGCGGGCGGGCGGAAGTGGTCGTGGCTGGCGCTGCTGTGATTCCACGCGCCGGGTACCACGCTGGGCGCCGGGGCGGGTATGGGGTCGAGCAGGCGCAAGGGGTCCAGCTCCCGCGGCGCGCTGCCTGAGAGCAAGCCTTCCAGGGAATCGTCGGTGGCCTTGCGCTGCGCCGAGGGTGCACCGAAATCCAGCAGATCCAATGGGCTCTCGGGCGGTGCAGCGCGCAGCGGGGAGGGCGCCGGCGCCACCTGGGTACGGTCGTCCATGGCCTCCAGCAGCGGGGCGAAGGCCGGTGTCGCCTCGGCTCCGACAGCCAGCGGTTGCACCTGCACCTGGATCTCGAAGCTGTCCAGCTGCAGGCGGTCGCCATCGCTCAGGGCGCACGGGTCGGAGCGGGTCAAGGCCGCACCATTGAGCGACATGCCGTTGGTGCTGCGGTCCTCGATGAAGTACATGCCGTTGAGAAAACGCACCACCGCATGCGTGCGCGACACGCCCGGTGCCGCCAGCACCCAGTCGCTCTCGTCCGAGCGCCCGATGCTGCCGCCAGTGCCGGCGAACCGCTTCTGCGCATTGGGTCCGAACTGTGCGGCATGCGCGCCGCCAACGGTGAGGATCAACTGCGAACTGGACACGACACGAGCTCCTGCAAATGATGATCGATCTTCAGAAAAAAACGTGGTGCGGCTGACAGAAGGTAGCGAGCGGCTGCGCAGTGGCTTTTTGTTAGCCGCCTTGGGGTCACCTTGATAGTCCCAAACCGCGTTGGTCGAGTGCGCGGTGCCCTCACCGCTCGCGGGACACGCCGTTAACCCGTCCATGGGGACCGTTGGCGGCATCCATGCCGCCAACGGTCCCGCAAGCGGCAAGGACACCGCACCAGACAGTCCGCTGGCTGTTTTATTGCAAACCAGACACGCCGACCATCTCCAATGGCCCTTGCCCGCCCACCGGCGCGGGACCTTGAGCGGCATGGATGCCGCGCCAGAGCCTCCAAGGAAGGATCCACGGCGTGTCCCGCGCCGGTGGGCGGGCAAGGGCCCTGCAACCCAACCACAGACCCACTGCCCTGCAGCCAATGCAATCATGGCGCCCAAGCCCCACGACAACCCAGATTTCACGCTGTTGAAGTGGCTGGAGAACATTGCGCACACCGGATCGTTCGCTTTGCTGCAATGACCAACAAGCGATCTCATGGCGCGCACACACTGGTGAGCAACTCCAACGCATGCGCGGCATACCCGCTGCGACGCGCAGCCAGTGCGGCAGGCTGGCGCGCGGCCAGCAAGGTGATGCCCGCCGCCACCGCCCGTGCGGTCAGGTGCTCGGCCGGCGGGACCGCGGTGCTCTGCTGGGGCGGCGCCAGGCTGCCACCGGACCAGGCCACCGCCGCCGCCAGCCACGCACCCAGGGACACATAGCCACCGGCATGCGCAAACGCCTGCGCCGCGCGGCGATGCGCTTCGCTGGGGTCGCGCACCCATTTTTCCGCCAGCGCGGCACCGGCGCGATCTTCCTCGTCCAGCGCTTCGCCGCGCACGCACTGGCACAGCCAGGCCACCGCGTAGCGCTTGGGCAGCAGGCGCGCGAGCAGCTTGATCGCATCCTCGTCGTGGCCATGCGCCAGCAGGGCGCGCACCGCCGCCTGCGGCGCCATGGGCGTGGCCAGCTGCGCACGCGCCGGCGCGGAGACCTGCATGTCCGCACACGCCTGCGCCAGCGAGAGCATGGGCGCGCTCATCCGATCATGATCAGGCCGCCACCGACCTGCACCAGGGCATCGGCCTTGATGCTGACCAGCGGGCCCTTGAGCGTGGCCGAGGCGCCGGCTTCGGCGCTGAGCATGCCACCGGAGGACAGTTTCAGCGTGGCATCGCCGGCCACTTCTGTGGCGGGCGATTTGGCCTGCAGCTGCGCATTGGCGATCAGCTTAATGGCGGTGGAGGTGGTCTTGGCTTCGGACGTGGCATCGACGAGGATCTTGACGCCGCTGAGCACGATGTCGCCGTTTTGCTTCATCACCAGCCGCGCACTGCCGGTCACCAGCTCGATCTCCTCGCCGGCCTGCAGCAGCAGTTTCTTGCCGACATCCACGCTGTCGTTGTTGTCGATGCGCGCCTTGCGGTCATGCTTGACCGTGAGCACCTGATCGTTGTCCACCGTGGCGGTATGGTCGTGCTGCACCGCTTCGCACAGGTCACGCTGTGCGCGCAGGTAGACCTCTTCCGCGCCGGCCTTGTCGTCGAAGCGCAGCTCGTTGAAATCCGCGCTGCCGCCGAGCAGGCTGCGGCTGCGCACGCCGCTTTGGGTCTTGTTGTCCGGCAGCGCGAACGGCAGCGCGTGATCGGCGTTGTACACGCTGCCGACGATCAGCGGGCGGTCCGGGTCGCCTTCCAGGAAGCTCACCACCACCTCCTGCCCCACCCGCGGCAGGCTCATCGCGCCCCAGCCCTTGCCCGCCCACATCGAGGCCACCCGCACCCAGCACGACGGTGCGCCATGCGCGCGTGCGGAGCCGGACCAGTGAAAGGTCACCTGCACACGGCCGCGCGCGTCCACCACGATGTCTTCGTCGGTGTCGCCGGTGACCACCGCGGTCTGCAGGCCGGCGATGCTGGGCGTGGGCGTGCGCGCCACGCTGCGAAACGGCAGCCGGCTTTCCATCACCTGCACTGTGCTGGAAAACGGTGGCGCGTCGGCATGCCCGGGCGCTGCCAGCGTGGTCTGTGCCGAGAGCACCAGATACTCCTGATTGAGCTCGCTGCGCGGATGGCCGTGCAGGGTGAACAACGCCCCCACCATCAGCCCGCAGGCATTGGTGGTGGCCTGGTGGCTGGCGCGTTGCACGTTGTGCGCCTCGGTGCGGACCTGCGCATAGCGGCTGCCATCGGCCTGCAGCGCATGCGGGCCGGGGTAATCGAATGCGGCCAGGCCATCCACCGGGTGCAGACCGGCGCCGCTGGCATCGAACTCGGCTGCCAGCGAGGCGCGTGGTTGCTGCGGGTCGTAATCGGTGACCGCATGCTGGGTGGAATGCAGCGCGCGGGCGTTACGCCAGCGGCTCACCACCGAACGCAGGATGCGCCGGTCTTCCAGCTCCGGCGGCACGTACGGCAGGCTGTCCACGCCATTGCGCTGCGCATGCGCGCCCAGCGCGTCGCACAACACCATGGTGTGCGCATTGCGGCCATGGGTGAAGTAGTAATAGATGCCTTCCTGCTCCAGCAGCCGGCTGATGAAGCTGAAATCGTCTTCGCGGTATTGCACGCAGTAGGTGCGCTTGGGGTACTGCGTGCTCAGTTGCTGCTGCACATCGCTGTAGCCGATCTCGCCCAACACGCTGGACACGATCTCCGGCACGCTCAGGTCCTGGTAGATGCGGCAATCGCGCCGCTGGGTGAGCAGCCAGGGCCGCGGCACCAGGTGCAGCTCCAGCACCGTGTAGGCGATCGCATCGACGACGGTGACGCCAGCCTGCGCGCAGCTGGCCACGATGCCGTGGTACCAGCGTTGCTCGCCATTGTCGTCGGCCAGTTGGACGGCCACCGGCGTGGCGAGCAGTGCACCCAGGTTGGGCTGCGCGTCCGTGCACAGGGCGTCGATGCGGTAGTCGAACAGCTGCCCCAAGGCCTCGTGCGCCTGCATGCGGTGCAGCCGCAGGCGCTCGCCAAGGTCGGAGTGCAGCGTGATGGTGCGCGGCATCGAAGCATCCACAGGTGGGTAGGCAACGCGGGGTGCGCCGGCCGGCAGTGCGCAATCGCCGGCCTGCACGCACCGCTGCGTGCCGGTCACGGGCCATCACTGCCAGGGCGATGCTCCCATGCAGGCAGCGGGCAAAGCCGACATTTCGTCTCAGCGCTGCGCAGGCGTGCGCGCCGTCACGACCCATCCGTGCACGGGCTGGCCACGCTCGCTGCGCAGCACATCCAGCGTGATCACCACCGGCTGCAGACCGGCGCTGTGCAGGGCGGCCGACACATGCGCATGGCTGTGCTGATAGCGGCCGCTGGCATCCAGGTCGACCCGATCGCTGTCTGCGTCCAGCGCCTCGACGGTGAAGCCAAGCACGCCGCCAGGCCGCAAGGCGGCAGCCGCCGCTGCCAGCACCGTTTGCAGCGCGCCGAAGTACACCAGCGTGTCTGCGCAGGCCACCACGTCCCAGCGGGCAGGCGTCGCCTGCAGGTAGGCGGTGAGCTCGGCCACCTCCAGCGCATCGTAGCCGCCGCGCTGATGCGCCTTGGCCAGCATGCCCGGCGACAGGTCCACACCCACCAGCTGGTGCGCATATGGCCGCAGCAAGGGCGCGCACAGCCCGGTGCCGCAGCCGGCATCCAGGATGCTCAACGCGGCGCCCGGCGCGGGCAGGCATGCCGCCAGCGCCTCGGTCAGGCGCTGCGGCGCGCGGTAGTCCAGGTTGTGCAGCAGTTGTTCGTCGAAGCTGTCGGCAAAGCCATCGAACAGCTCGCGCACATAGCTGTCCCCGGCACGTGGCGGGGCGGCGGCGCCACCGCAGGCCGCGAGCATGTGCGCGGCCACCGCATTGCCCGGTTCGCGCGCCAGCCATGCGCGGTAGACCGCCTGCGCCTGCACGTGCTCGCCCAGCAGATAGAGCCCGGTGCCCAGCGCCTCGCGCGCCGGCAGATGCTCCGGTGCCAGGGTGCAGGCCTGCTGCAGGCACTCCACCGACTGCTGCAGGTGCTCGGCGGCCTGCGCGTTGTTGCGCAGGAACAGCCCCATCAAATAGTGCGCCTGTGCCGACTCCGGATAGGTATGCAACAGCGCCGCGTAGGTGACGAAGGCTTCTTCGGGGCGCCGCTGCGCTTCCAGCACCGCGGCCAGATTGGCCAGTGCATCGGCATGGGCAGGCGCCAGCGTCAGCGCGCGGCGATAGCACTGTTCGGCATCGCTCAGGCGTCCGCATTCGCGGTGGATATTGCCCAGGTTGTTGCAGGCATCCGGCTGGGCGGGATCCAGCGCCAGCGCCTGGGTGATCGAGGCCACGGCCGCGGCGCTGTGCCCGCGCTGATGCAGCAGCACACCGTGGAAATGCTGTGCGCCCACGTGCGCAGGCTGTGCATCCAGTACCTGCCTGTACAACTGCGCGGCGCGGTCGAACTGGCCGCTGCGGTGCGCATCGATGGCGTGTTGCAAGGTCTCCGGCTGCAGGCGGGTAGCGGTTTGCATCGGGGCTCTCCAAAGGGGCGGCAAGATGACGAAGGAGTACTGCGGCGCGGATGCATGTTCGACGATGACGCGTTGTGACCGGTCAGCACGTACTGCGCGCCGGCGTTGCGCCTGTTGCGGGCGCTATGCCGCCGCAGCATCGCGGCTGTGGTTTCCACGCACGCCGGGAACGTGCAGCAAGCATCGCCACGCGGCCGTCCGCGCTCAGCCGATCAGCACGGTGAAACAGCCCAGGGTGATCACCCCGCCATGCGCGGTGCTGTCGCCCAGGCGAGCGGCCGGCTGGCCGGCGATCAACACGGTGGGCGCACCGGCCACGATGCTGTCCGGCGGGCCGACGCACACCGCCGCATCGCCGATGCGCGCGGCAGGCAGGCCGCCGATCAGTACCGTGGGCGCACCGGGGCCGAGGATGGGGCCGCCCACGTGCGGCACCACCCCGGTCACCATCGGGCAGACGTGCAGGTCGGTCAGGCGCGCGGCGGGCTGCATGGCAACGCTTCAATGCAATCGGTGGCGGCCACTGTGGCGCGCCTGTTCGCCGCCCACCCGACAATCCGTCTCAGCGCTGCGCCACCACCGAGGTACTGGCTGCGTCGGCGTCGGCGGGCGTCGGCGTTGCCGGTTGCACCTGCGCCAGGGTCTGGCGCGCGGCGCGCAGGGGCTCCTCGGCGTTGCCGAAGATGCCGGTGAGGATCTGCACCGCCTGCTGCGCATGCGCGCGTGCGTCCGCTGTCTGGCCCAGGGTGCGCTCGGCTTCGGACATGCCGCGCAGGATCTCGGCTGTCTGCGGATGCGCACGGCCCAATACCCGCAGCGAGGCCGTCAGTGCGGCGCGCTGTTCGGCCAGCGATTGCGCCGCCTGCCCGGCATCCAGCAACCAGAACGCGTGGTTGCTGCGGAAGGCGATCGTCTCGGGCGCGTCTTCGCCGAACACCGCGCGCGCGCGCTCCAACGCCGCCCGGTAATGCGGACCGGCCTCGGCCACCTTGCCCTGCTGCCGCAATGCACCGGCCAGGTTGCCTTCCACCATCAGCGTGTCGGCGGTGTTGTCGCCATAGAGCTTGCGGTGGATCTGCAGCAGCGGCGCCAGCTCGGCCTCTGCGCCGGCGAAATCGCGCTGCATAAGCAGATACACCGACAGGCTGTTGCGCATCGACAGGACAAACGGATGCTCGGCCCCGTCCAGGGCGATGCGGTCGCGCAACAGGGCGCGCTGCAGGGCGATCGCCGGTGCCAGCTGCCCGACCTCGGCCAGCATCGCGGCGTAGACGTTGCCGGCGTTGATGCGCTGGTCCGCACCCGTGGCAGGGTTGGCCAGCGCCGCCACGTAGGCATGCCGGCTTTCGCTCATGGCCTCGGCGATGCGGCCCTGGTCGCGCAGCGTCCAGGCCAGCCACCCGCGCATGTCGTTGCCCATGGTCTGCTGTTGCGCATCGCCGCGCTGCGCTTGCGCAATGCCCTGGCGCAGCAGCTGCGCGGCTTCCTCGCGCTGGCCGGCGCCGCGCAGCGCCTGGCCCAGCATGGAGGTGGCCTTGAGCGCCGGCAGGCTGCCCTCGCCCGCGCTTTCCCGCGCCAGCCGCTGCGCGGTGCGCAGGTGCTCCACCGCCTGCGGATACTTGGCCAGCGCAATCAGGGTACGGCCCAGTGTCAGTTCGACATCGGTGCGCGCATCGGGCTGGCCGGCCAGCTCGCGTGCGGCGCGCTGCGAGGCCTGCTCCAGCACGCGCAGCATCAAGGTCTTGTCCAGATCCTGCGCCACGCCCGGATCCACGCTGGACAGCACCGAACTCATGAAATCGCCGGTGACGCGGGCGCGTTGCGCATCGCGCGCGGCCTGCTGCAGCGACCACAGCGTGGCGCCCACGCCGCCGATCGAGGCCACGGCCACCAGCCCGGCGGCCAGCGCACCGCTGCGATGGCGTTGGATGAACTTGCACAGCCGCAGCCAGCGGCCGGCCTGCAGGGCGCGCGGCGGGTAGCCGTCGAGCCAGCGGTGCAGATCGTCCAGCAGCGCCGATACCGAGGCATAACGCGCGCCCGGCTCGGCCGCCAGGGCACGCAACACGATCGCATCCAGGCCATCGCGCAGCTGCTGCAGCAACTGCGCAGGCCTGGTGGCACGCGCCGCGCAGATGCGTGCGCGCGCATCGGCCGGCACCGCCGCCACCCGTTGCGAAGGCGGCAGCGGCACGCCATCGCTGCCGGCCACCGGCGCCAGCCCGCAACTCAATTCGTAGAACATCGCGCCCAGCGCATAGATGTCGCTGCGGGCGTCCACCTCCTGCGCGCCGCGCGCCTGCTCCGGGCTCATGTAGCCGGGCGTGCCGCGGCCATGCGCCGAGGTCAGCCCCGGGTTGGCCGCATCGATGGCGATGCCGAAATCGATCACCCCCGGCATCGGCCGCCCGTCGATGTCGCTGACCAGCACATTGCTGGGCTTGAGATCGCGATGGATCACGCCCTTCTGGTGTGCATGCTGCACCGCCTCGCTCACCCGCAGCATCAGCAGCACGCGTGCGTGCAACGACAGCCGGTGTTGGTCGCACCACCAGGTGATGGGCTCGCCGCGCAGGTACTCCATCACCAGGTATGGCCGGCCCTGGGCGTCGGTGCCCACGTCGTGGATCTGCGCGATGGCCGGGTGCACCATCTGCGCCAGCAACCGGCATTCGAATTCGAACAAGGCCCGGCCCTGCGCATCCAGCGCGTCGGCAGCCATCAGCTTGATCGCCACCTCGCGCTCGTAGGCACCATCGGCACGGTGGCCCAGGTACACCTGACCCATGCCGCCGGCGCCGAGCAGGCGGTCGATCGCCCACGCGCCGAAGCGCGTGCCCGCCGGCAGTTCCGGCAGCGGTGCGTGCAAGGCGGCCACGGCCTGCTTCAACGGTGTGCGTATCCGCAAGGTGGCCTGCGATTCCACCGCCAGCATCGCCAGCAATTCATCGCGCAACACGGCATCCTCGCCTGCCTGCGCGCGCGCGAAGGCCTCGCGCTCTGCCGGCGGCAACGCGCAGGCCTGGTGGAACAAGGCCTCCAGCCGTTGCCAGGTGGTGGCGGCCACGCTCACAGTTGCGCCGCCAGCCAGACCCGCGCAAAGCGCAGGTCGCGCTCCAGCGTGGGCACCGACACCTCCAGCTGTTCGGCGGCTTCGGCCACGCTGAAACCCACCAGTTCGGTCAGCGCGAACGCGCGGGCCTTGCGCTCGTCCACCTGCGCCAGCTTGTCGAAGGCATCGGCCACCAGCATCAACGCCTCCGGTCGCGCCGCGCCATCGGACAGGCTGATGGTCAGCGTCACCGCCTGCCCCATCCGCTTGGCGCTGGCCTGCTGGCGCGCCAGGTCCACCAACAGATGCCGCATCTGCAGCGCCGCCACCGCATAGAAGTGGGTGCGCGAGCGGAACGCCTGCTGGCCTTGTTCCAGCCGCAGCCAGGCTTCATGCACCAGATCGGTGGCCTGCAACCCGGCGCGTCCGTCGCGCCGCAGCTCGCGCAAGGCGGTGGCCCGCAGCACCTCATAGACCTGCCGCGCCAATGCATCGCCCGCCCCGGGCTCGTCGCGCTGCCAGGCCTGCAACAACTCGGTGATCGGCAGCTCGGACATCGAGGTCCCTCTCGCCTGCGTGGATGCGCAGTATCCCGCATTGGCGAGCAAGCGGAACAGGCGAGACGTAACGGTTAAGAGCCGCCCGCAGAACGACTGCGCTCACCGCCAGCCGGGCGCGGCCGGTGCTCGGTGCGGCATGTACCGCGCGGACACGCCGGTTCCTCCGCGCCGCCCGCAGCCACCTGACGACCGCGCGCTACGGTTAGGTAGCCGCTCCTGGCTGGCACGCGG
The DNA here is from genome assembly GCF_002939785.1 of Xanthomonas codiaei. Lineage (GTDB taxonomy): Bacteria > Pseudomonadota > Gammaproteobacteria > Xanthomonadales > Xanthomonadaceae > Xanthomonas > Xanthomonas codiaei. Next base: position 7,279 of record NZ_MDEC01000010.1, on the reverse strand, counting down.
CGACCGGCCGGCGGCGGCGTTTGCAGCCAGCTAAACCGTCATGGTCAAAGCGTTACCGATCCCTTTTGATCAGCGCACCCGCCCCATCAGGCCCACGCACCTAGCAGCCACGCTCACGCCCGGCCGCATAGCGCAGGCCCTGCCGCAGCTGGGCCAGGAACTGCGCATTCGCATACACCGCCGCATCGTGGCCCAGCCCGGTGTACCAGGCCCGCCCGCCGTCGAAGGCATGGCACCAGGCGATGGGATGGTCGGCACCCATCGTGCCGCCGGCATACAGCCGCTCGTCCACCGTGGCGATCACCTGCACCTGCCCGCGCGGGTTGCGCCGGTAGTTGTAGATCTCATCGGTGATCGGCCAGCTCTCGCCGACCGCCTGCCCATCGCGCTCAGGCTGCACACGCGTGGACTGCAGCCCCGGCGGATGCCCCTTGAACCAGGCCCCGACCAGCTGCCCGTACCAGGGCCACTGGTAGCCGGTATCGGCGGCCGAATGCACGCCCAGGAAGCCACCACCCCGACGAACGAATCCTTCGAACGCCTGCTGCTGCGCCGGCGCAAGAATCTCCCCGGTGGTGCTGGCGAACGCCACCACGCGGTAGCGCGCCAGGTTGTCGGCAGTGAAGACATCCGCGTCCTCGCTGTGATCGGCCGCCATGCCCTGCTCTGCCGCCAGCTGGCGCAAGGTCGCCACCGCCGTCGGAATCGACTCGTGACGGAACCCGGCGGTCTTGCTGAAGATCAGCATCCGCTCCGGAGCGGACGCGGCAGTGGCGGTGGCGGTGGCGGTGGGGGAGGCAAGCATGCAGATCAGGGCGAGCAGGAGTCTGTGCATGCGTGCATTGTTGCGCGATCTGCGCCTTGTTCAAACAGTGCCTGTCCAGCTCGCGGCCGCAGCGTCAGTGAGCCAAGTGGTGCGCAGTGCAATGAAGCCGACGCCGTGGCACCGATCTGCACTCGGTGCAGGCGTATCGGGAGCGCCGTATCGCATCTCCTGCGAAGCCTGTCCTTGTCGGCTCCGAATGGTGTGTCCCTGGCGTGTCATGAGACATCCAGCTCAAACCGGTGCAAGCCATGCTGATTTCCGCCCAGGCACATAGTGCAAGTCAGTCCATCGATACGGTGCTCAAGCATCCAAGAGGCCCTGAGCACTCCACACGAAACGTCGTTGGACGCAGACACGCAAACGGCTGGATGTCGCGTGACATTCCGCAGGCGATACGCCACTGCTTGCCGGCGCGCAGCGACACGGGCCACTCACGCTCAGCGCTTGGCCGCCTCGCACAGTTTGCGATTGAACCAGGTGGACCTGGCGATGGGCAGATACGCATCCCAGTCGCTGGGCGGGAGCATCGTGCTGTTCTTGTCCAGTTCCGCCTGGAACGAGGCCTCGTCACGGCTGCGACCAGCCATGGTCTGATCCAGCGCCGTCAGGCACTCCTGCGGACGGTTCAAGCGCAACAGGGTGAGCGCGCGGTCGTTGGCGAAACGGTCGCGATCGAGCCAGTTGACGAACCCGCCGCACTCGCCCGCAAACGCCTGCATGCCGGCAAGTGCGTCGGCATAGCGCTTGCTGCGATAGTCCCGCAAATACGCCTCACGTCGTCGGCTGCTGGCCGCTAGGTTGCAGCCGGCCGGCAACTGCAGATAGTCACCTTCGAAACCCGCGCGCATGCCGCAATAGTCGCGACAGCTATCTGGGGTGAGTGCAACGATGCTGAAGCCACCGGCCACCGGCTTGAACGAGAGATTGCAAGGCGCGTCGCTGGCATCGCTCACTTCTGCTTTGTCGCCTTGCAGCGTGCCCTCCAGCGAACAGCTGTGGCCGTTGGCGCCCATGGCGAGAATCTCGAAGTGGCGCGCCCCACCCTTGTCGCTGACCTGCAGGCTGCCCCAGCCGTGCTTGGTGCTGTATTCGCCGGGCGTCGGACCAGCCGCCACCGTGCCGAAGGCCACCAACCCCAGCAGCATCCCGCACCATCCATATCGCCGTGCCATCGCCTCGTCCTATGTTCGACCAAGCGGCAAGTGTGCGACATCGCGGCGACGCCAGGCCAGTCAGGTGTAGACCATCAACCCCAGCAGATCCAGCGCGCCATGCGCCAGGATCGCCGGCCACAGTCGACCTCGCCGGGCCACCCACCAACCCAGGATCAGCCCGAGCATCAAGATGCTGATGGCGCCAATCGGACCCTGGTACAGGTGATACGAGGTGCGGATCGCCACGCTTACATTCACCGCGAAGGCCCGGCCATGCCGCGGCTCCAAGGCGCGGATCACGTAACCGCACACGAATACTTCTTCGAAGATCGGATTGATCAGCGAGATCGCCAGCACGGCCGTGATCGACAGCCGCCCGACGACCATCGCATCGAATGGATTCGTGCTGCTGCCCGAGCTCCAGTTCAATAGCGTCAGTGGATAGGTGACCAACAGGCACACCGCCAGCAAGCCGAGCCCCGCCGCCAAATCGCGCAGCTGCCACTGCAGCCCCAATGACTGCGGCCTCCAGCCGCGGAACCACAGCATTGGCAACAAGATCGCCAGAACGAGCAGTTCGTAGAACACCATGCCCCACAGGCTCGCGTCGGAGAAGACCGGCTCGACGGCATCGCGCGCCACTGCCGAAAGGCTGGACCAGATCGACAGCCCGAAGGCAATCGTCACCACGAGCAACAACTCGCCCCATCTTGCCGAAGCTCCTTCACGTTCTTGCATCGATCTTCCTTGGCATGCCTTGATTGCAGATGCGCGACTCGTACGCCCTTGCTAGCGACAGGCCTGCACGACCGCTCGCTCGACGGCCTGCATGAAATCCACATCGCCACGCATCGTAGTATCGGCACGGGCGCTGTCGCGCACATGGGTGGCGCGCGTACACGCCTCCGGGCTCGGCTGGCGCTCGTAACTGATCAGGCGTAAGCCCAGGTTTGACTCCTGGCCCGTGGCAGACGCCGTGTTCGGGCCTGCCTGCGTCGCCGCAGCCGTTGCGGTCGGGGCTGGCCCGGCTTGCTTGTTCCAGCGCTTCTGCTCGGCGCCGTCGGCGCACGGCGTGGACTGGTAAACCGTTCCCAGCTTTGCATCGCTGCATTTATAGGCCGACTGCGCCGCAGCCGGCAATGTCAGTATGCACATCGCTATCGCAAGACTTATTTTCATTGATGCCTCCCCCCCAACGGCATAGCTTACCGATAGCAGGGAGCGAAGCGTTGTCTCTTGGAGCACGCGTTCTGTTCTTCGGTGGCGAAGATGGGTAAAGCGCGCTGGGCGGCTTGTTACCCACCGGCTTGCACCGCCACAAAACCGGCACCTTGCCAATGGCAGCGCCGAGCGGACGCACGGTGCTCGCTGACCAATGTCGCATGTACCCTTTGTTGCGCCGGAGACAACTCCATCCGGCGATGGAAGTGCAAAGAACTGCAGTTTCCGCCGACGCGCAAGCACAGTGGCCGTAGACGCATCTCTTTGCGGGCATTGAGCGGCTTGTCGGCACCGCAAGTCGCTGTTGTCGACCGATAAGTTAACCTGACCCCCATTACCCCTTGGCCCCATTATTGCAACCGTCGGGACAGCGTATTACGTGAAGTACTGCGTGAGTTGCGACGCGGAATAGCCCAATCGGCCATCGGCACGCCACTGCGCGGTCACGACTATCCCATAGACGCGCGATGCTGAATTTTTGTGCGGGCTGGCCGGAGACAGCCCGAAGTAGCTCTTACTAGCACCCATGTAGTTCGGATGCGCATTGACGAACTGCATTCCCATCGCCGCCACGATCCTCTGTCCCGCTGCGTGCCCGTTTTGGTTCATGCTGTAGAGATGGTTAGCGATCCAGCCTTCCTCCATCTGGCTGTAGCCCGGTGGCACGAAGAGTGAAAAGTTCAACCCCGCGCCTGGGCCCTTTGCCTCCACGATAAGGAAATGAGAAACGCCACCGCCCTGTGGATACTCCCAGATCTGGTCAATGCCGGTGCCCGAGTGCAGATGGTAGCCCCAGATCATGTTGCCGCCGGGGTGACGCTCCAGGACGCAGGTCGCTGCGGCGGCCTCGCCGACGCATTCGGTGATGCGCGTATTGGCCAGCAGTGCGCGCATGTCCTGCGCGATCGCATCGAAGTGCTGGCAAGCCTGTGCGTCGGCTCCCAGGCCAGCGACCTCCTGCTCCAGGCCTTGCCAGATCGCACCGGAATGGATGTCCAGCCAAGCGAACGGCAGAAAAATCTCGTTGTTGGCCCTGACGCCCCAACCGATGGCGTTGTTCAGATCGTCGTGGTAGACGACGTCGCGATGCATGCCGTGCGGCGGCCACGACGTTAGCGGGGGCGCCGCATTGGCCCGCCCGTTAGCCGCATTGATGCGGATGATCTTCGGTCGCTTGGGCTTCTTGGGTGAGATAAACGAATACCGGTCGTATCTGCCGGTCACAGCCGCATAGTCGACCTTTGCTTTACTGCGCAACAACCTTCCCATCGGCACTCTCCCTAGTGAAATGTGGTCTCTGACCGCCCATGCACCCTTGCGTCGGCGTGGCGCGCAGGCGCGGCCAACCGGTTCACCGCCCGCGGCCATGCTCCTCGTTGGCGATTCCGAAGGTGCCCGGAGGAGGCTCGATATAGCTGTGGTAACCGGGTCGTGGAGACGAAGTCAGGTTGACTTCTAAAGTGGCCCTGACCCAGTTCGTCCCGGACAAGTGAACCTGACCCCGCTACCCGGGACGAATATTTAAAGCTTTTCAGTTTTGTCCAGCCGAGCCATTCTGACGACGTCCGTGATCGTGCCGGTCGCCCTTGGGACCTCCGCGCACTTCCGGTTTGGTTAGGCTGTCATGATTTCCTTGGTGGTCGCGGCCAGTCAGGGCCTTGCGCGCCGTCGCTTTTTCCCGTCCCTCTGCGGCAAGCGCGGACTTCTGAACAACCACGCTCTGCTGAGCGACCACCGTTGCACCGATGCATTTACGATGGCGCTGGTCCGATGGATTCACCGGCTTCGTTACCAATCCCAAGGCAGTCTTTTTGCAGACGCTACATACCAAGTCAACCATAAATCACCTCGTGTTTCGTGATTAGATCCTAGAATTGAATGAAATAGCGGGGTCGCACCGGATACACAAATGTTAGTCAAACCATTGCCGTTCACGGCATTCAGCTGCTGGGCCCACAGGTCGCATATCAAGTCCACAAAGCAGCACTTTTTCATGCGACCTAATTAACTCCACACGCTTTGTTAAGGTCGGTCAGACGAGCGGATGGTTGCATTGGCTTGCTCCTCGTAAAATCACGTTCGCGGATAAAGTTAACCTGGCCCGTTGCCCGCCCCCGTTGCCCACGTGCTTCATCAGCCTGAAAGCAGCATCATGTGAGCGCGATCCTTGGCTGATCGTTGCGTCACCGCAACTACATACACCCAGTTCAAAGCAGCTGATCAGCGTGCATGCTCGACGAATGCAGTTTGTTCTGAGCCATCCCCTGTTATTCAAACTCGCTATCCTGGGAACGGACACTGGCTCACCGCGACCATAAGGGCCGAATTGGGAATCAGCTGGCTGTCGTCACGCTCGAATATGATTCCGGTCTTCTTTTCCTTCTGGTCATCCGGCGTCTTCGGTTTTCCGTTGTAGGTCGTGACCAGCCCCCGATAGTTGTTTTTTCCGTCAAAGAACTTCCGCTCGACCCTGACGTTCTCGGAAGTAAGACCTTCTTTCTTGTAGCCACCACCGATTCCGCTTTCCGCCAAGTGCTTTTGATGCGAGTGCTCAACGGTCTGGGTGCCGCCTGTATACGCTGGCGGAGCCCATCTCCTGCGGCCATAGCGCTCTTTGAGTCTCTGCCCCATGAAACCATTAGCTTCCTGTATCCATGCATTGGCGATTGTGGGAGAACGACCACTGTTGGACTGCACGCTGGTTGTCCAATTGACGTTGGTGTCCGGCGCGGGGGGGAAGCAATCGACGAGGAAGTCCCACAGATACTTGTCCTTCCACTCCCCTTCCAGTCCTTTGTAGTCGCAAGCACCGGCGTAGAGCATCGGCGCTTCTTCGTGCATGAACGAGTAAACGATCAGCCACTGGATCGAGTGCGTGAACTCACCATGGGCGCTGGCCACCATGTCCTTCCACATTAACTTTTTCTTGACGAAATTCACGAAGTCCGGCTGATGGGTGAAGCCCGACAGCACCAGATTTATGCCTGTTCCCCAGCCAACGCTGTTGGCCGCTGCGTTAAGGAGGCGACTGGTGATGTTGTACCCCTTCGCTGTGTCGTGATAATTGAACCCTTGTGGCGAATTCGCGAATGCTCCCGCTTCGTTTGCTTTAGCGAATATCTCAGAAAGCCATGAGTCGACCTTGCCCAGGTGTTCGCAGAACTTGTTCTTGTCGGACAGATAGGCGGCGATCTTCGCATACTTCTTGCTTTCCACTGATGGAACGCCAAACTTGTCTTCTATGAATTGCGAAATTGTTCCAGAGTTTAGCTCTCCGATGGACATTTCCGACATGATATTGGTCCTTCTACACTCTGGAGAATGCGTAGGAGAAGTGGCCTTCCCCCGCCCCGACACCGACCTTCCGCACCTGTTGGCCTTCGATTATCTTGGCCAAAAGTTCCCGACTGATCTCCGGCAACATCGAATTGGTCAAAATCGCATCAATCATCCGCCCGCCCGACTCGCTCTCGGTACACCGGCTCACCACCAGCTCAACAACCGAGTCGTCATACTCGAACGGAATCTTGTAGCGCTCCTCGATCCGCTTCTTGATGCGGTTCAACTGCAGCCGCACGATCTGCCCGAGCATGGCGTTGCTCAGCGGGTAGTACGGAATCGCCACCAGGCGCCCGAGCAACGCCGGCGGAAACACCTTCAACAACGGCTCGCGCAAGGCCTTGGCCATGCCCTCGGGATCCGGCATCAGTTCCGGGTCCTTGCACAGGCTGGCGATCAGCTCGGTACCGGCGTTGCTGGTGAGGATGATCAAGGTGTTGCGGAAGTCGATGCGGCGGCCTTCGCCGTCTTCCATCCAGCCCTTGTCGAAGACCTGGAAGAACAGTTCGTGCACGTCGGGGTGGGCTTTTTCCACTTCGTCCAGCAGCACCACCGAGTAGGGCTTGCGTCGTACTGCTTCAGTGAGCACGCCGCCTTCGCCGTAGCCGACGTAGCCCGGCGGCGCGCCCTTGAGCGAGGAGACGGTGTGCGCTTCCTGGTACTCGCTCATGTTGATGGTGATCAGGTTCTGTTCGCCGCCGTACAGCGTTTCGGCCAGGGCGAGTGCGGTTTCGGTCTT
>NZ_MDEC01000009.1 GCF_002939785.1 Xanthomonas codiaei | reverse complement strand
GCGCAAGCTGCTGGTCATCCTCAACGCCAAGATGCGAGATCAACTGGCGGCTGACGCCGTCGGTTGATCAAGACAGTTGCTCTCCCCTTGGGACATTGTCGTCCTTCATGGGGGAGAAGGTGCCCCGCAAGGGGCGGATGAGGGGCGCCTCGGGAATCTGCCAGCGTCTGTAATGGCGAACGCGTCGCCACGCGCCGTCAGANACCCCGGCCCGCGCTTGCGGCGCGGGCGCTCCAAGGCCCGCGCGCCTACGGCGCGGGAGCCGTGCCTTCTCGCCCCGCAGGAAGAGGGGCTTTAGCGCGCAGCGTGCGCCGGATCCACAGATAGCTGATCACAAACGTCAGCAGCATCGAGCCGGCATTCCACAGCAGCAGTTCGCGCAGCATCGGTTGGCCTTGCAGGATATGCATGTAATAGCGGCGATCCAACAAGGCGATGGCGTGCGGCATGAACACGCTGACGAAGGGCGTTGGCACCGGCGCGACCACCACCGCGACCGCGGCCGCAAAGCCGCCTACCAGCCAGCGCGAATGCCGCGGGCGTTTGCGCAGGCGCGCGGCAATCCTCGTGAATATCCACAGCAGCGGCATCGCCAGGATCGCCCACAGCACCAACAGCAACGCCACCGCCAACACGCCCTGCAGGCTCAACATGTCAACTCACCAGCGCGGCGACTTGGTCAGCGGCGGTGCCTGATGCTGGCGGTCGTAGGCGCGCAATTCGTCGCGGATATGCGCCACCCGCTGCCGGCCCAGCGCATTGCGGCCATCGTCCAGCACCACGCCATCCAGCAGCTCGGCCATGCGCTGCACGGTGGGCAGCATCTTTTCCCAGGCATCGAGCGCAGTCATCGGCGCCGGCAGGGTCAGGAAGAAGGCGATCGCCGGCGTCTGCATCTCGCGGATGTTGGCCATGTCGAAACTGCCGGGCTTGAGGATGCTGGCCATGCTGAAGATGGGTCCACGCTCGGGATGGCCCTCGACCAGGCGGTGGAACACATTCATGTGGCCGAACACCAGCCCGGTCTTTTCGGCGGCCACCACCACGTCTTCGCCGCGCAGGATCTGGCCGGCCTTGGCAGCGACGAACAGCGACACGATCTTGTCGAAATCCTGGTTCGGGCGCTTGCCGACATCGTTGCCGCCGGCGGCGTCCTGCGCATCCAGCGCCAGTTCGCTCTGTTCGGCACTGCGCTCGCTGCGTTCGAATGCCTCGCCCTCACCCCCTGCATCGCCGGAAATCACCGGCTCGCGGCGTTCGCGCGGCTGTCCCTCGTCCTTGTCCACCCGGCGCCCCTGTGGCGACTTCTTCGGGCGGCCGAACAGGAAGATGGCTGCGACCAGCAGCAGCCCGGCGATCAGGATGCCGATCCGGATCATGGCCATGTCGGACATTCAGCGTGCCTCCGCAGTAAAGTGACAGATGTCGTCATTCCGACAAGCATGGCACGTCATGCCGCACCCGCCAAACGCGCGGCCTCTTCCAGGTCCACGCTGACCAGGCGGCTGACGCCCGGCTCGCGCATGGTCACGCCGGATAGCTGACGCGCGGCTTCCATCGTGGCCTTGTTGTGGCTGACGAACAGGAACTGCACCTTCTCGCTCATCTCGCGCACCATGTTGGCCAGGCGGCCGACGTTGGCCTCGTCCAGCGGCGCATCCACCTCGTCCAGCAGGCAGAACGGTGCGGGATTGAGTTGGAAGATCGCAAATACCAGCGCCACCGCGGTCATCGCCTTCTCGCCGCCGGACAGCAGCGAGATGCTGGACACGCGCTTGCCGGGCGGGCGCGCCATGATGGTCACGCCGGTATCGAGCAGGTCCTCGCCGGTGAGTTCCAGGTATGCGTGGCCACCGCCGAACAGGCGCGGATACAGCGCCTGCACACCGGAATTGACGCGGTCGAAGGTGTCCTTGAAGCGGCCGCGGGTCTCGCGGTCGATCTTGCGGATGGCTTCCTCCAGCGTTTCCAGCGCGGTGTTGAGGTCCAGGTTCTGCGCGTCCAGGTATTCCGAACGCTGCGCAGCTTCGCCGTATTCCTGGATCGCGGCTAGGTTCACCGGCTCCAGGCGGCGCATGCGGCCATCGATCTGGTTCACCGCCGCTTCCCACTCGGCGGCGTTGGCCGCTTCGGGCAGGCCGTTGACCACGTCCTCGAGCACGAAGCCGGCCTTGACCACGGCAGCAGAGAGCTGCTCGGCGTTGAGCACCAGCGCCTGTTGATCGAGCTTGCGCTGGTTGATTCGCTCGCGCTGCGCCAGCGCCTGCTCGTCGCGCTGCTGGCGGGTCTGCTCGAAGCTGCGCAGCTCGCTGTCGATGCTGTCCAGCAGCGTGCGCGTCTCGCCGAGCACGCGCTCGGTGCGTACGCGCTCGCTCAAGGCGGCCTGGTGTTCGTGTTCCAGCGTTTCCACCGGGGAATCGCCCTCACTGAGCTGGGCCACCAGGTCTTCCAGGCGCGTGTCGAGCTGGCCGCGCTGGCTGTCCATGCGCTCCAGGGTCTGGCTGAGCGAGGCGATCTGGGTGCGCTGGGATTCCAGCGTGAGCGCCAGCGCATGCATCGCATCGCGCACGCCGCGTGCGGCATCGCGCGCCTGATCGCGTGCATCGGTGAGCTGGCGGCGCTCGTTTTCCAGCGCCTGCCGCGTGCCCTGCAGGTCGCCCATCAGGGTGACCGCATCCTCGAGTTTCGCACGTGCCTCGCGGGCTTGTTCGCGGCTGGTGTCCAGCGTTTCCAGCAACTGCGACAGCTCGGTTTCGATGCGCTCGATGCGCGCGCGCGCCGCATCGACCTTGCCCTGCTGGCTCTGCAACTGGCCGGCCAGTTCGGAGACGCTGCGATGGGCCATGTACAACTGGCGCTGCGCATCTTCGCGCTGCTGCTCGGCCGCCAGCGACTGCTCGCGGAAGCCGGCGAGCCGGTGTTCCAGATCGGCCTCGCGCTCCTGCAGGGTTTCGATCTGGGTGCGCAGCTCCTGGATTTCGCGCTCGCGCAGCAGCGCGCCCTGCTTGGCCGCACCCGAGCGCGACACGCGCACCCAGCCTTCGCCCAGGCGTTCGCCATTGCGGGTGATGACCGAATCGCCTTCGGGCAGGCTGCGTTGCAACGCGCGCGCGGCGTCCAGATCCTCGGCGGCGTGCAGGCGCGCCAGCAGGCGGCGGATCGCGATCGGCCCCTGCACCTTGGCGGCCAGCGACGTCGGTGCAAAGCTCGCGCTGTCGGTGGCACTGGACACCAGCGCAATGCGGCCCTCGCTCAGCTCGCCCAACGCATCGACCAGCTGCTCGGGCGCCTCCACCAGCACGCCTTCGATCAACTGCCCCAGCGCGCTTTCGACGGTGTTTTCCCAGCCGCTTTCCACCGTGATGCGTTCGCCTACGCGCGCCGCCGAATCCAGCCCGCGCGCCTTCAACCATGCCACTGCCGCGCCCTGCTCCTGGCCCAGCGCAGCCTGCTGCAGGGTTTCCAGCGAAGACAGCCGGCCACGCGCGGCCTGCGCCTGCTTGCGCACCTCGGCCAGCTCGCCCTGGCTGGCGCGTTGCTGGTCCTGTAGCGCGGCCAGCGCGTGCTTGCGCGCTTCCACCTGCTCGTTCAATCCGTCCAGCGAGGTCTTTTGCGTTTCGTGGCGCAACTCGATCTGCTCGAATGCCTCGGCCAGCGCGTCCAGGTCCAGCCCGGCGCGTTCGTTGACCAGCGCTTCGCGGCGGCGCTCGGCCTCCAGCGACTGGCGGTCCAGATAATCGACGCGGGTGCGCTCCACTTCCCCGGCCCGCGAGGCCTCGCCGGTGTCGCGGTTATGGGTTTCCCAGCGTTGCTGCCAGTCGGCCAGCCGCGCTTCGGCCTCGCGCAGGGCTTCCTGACGGAATTCGTGGTCTTCGCGCAGCTGTTCCAGCTGCGGCTCGGCATCGGCCACCGCCTCGCGCAGGACGCTCAGCTTCGCCGAGTCGCCGCTGATGTGCTGGGTCAGCTCCTGCAGCTGGCTCTGCGCCTCGTCGCGCGCCTTGTGCAGGCGATGGGAGAGTTCACGCTGGTGCTGGATCTGCTGCTCGATCCGCGCCAGCGCGCTGCCTACCTGGTAGACATCGGCCTGCGCCTTGGCCACCGCCTCGGCGGCCTCCTCGCGGCGCACGCGTCCGGTTTCGATGCGCGCCTCGGCATCGCGCTGGTCGGCGATCAGTTGCTGCAGGCGCGTCTCTTCCTGGTTCAATTTCTCGCGCAGGCCTTGCAGCTGACCATCCAGGCCGCGGTATTCCAGCGCCTTCCACTCGGCGTCCTTGATCCGGCGCTCTTCCTGCAAGGCCTGGTACTGCTCGGCCTGGCGCGCCTGGCGCTGCAGATGCGCTAGCTGCTTGGTGATTTCCTCGCGCAGGTCGCCCAGGCGGTCGAGGTTCTCGCGGGTGTGGCGGATGCGGGTTTCGGTTTCCTTGCGGCGCTCCTTGTACTTGGAAATGCCGGCGGCTTCTTCCAGGTACACGCGCAGGTCTTCCGGGCGCGCCTCGATGATCTGGCTGATCATGCCCTGCTCGATGATCGAGTAGCTGCGGGGCCCAAGACCGGTGCCCAGGAACAGGTCGGTGATGTCGCGGCGGCGGCACTTGGTGCCGTTGAGGTAATAGGCGCTGTTGCCGTCGCGGCTGACCAGGCGCTTGACCGAGATCTCGTTGAACGAGGCGAACTCGCCACTGATGGTGTGATCGGAGTTGTCGAAGATCAGCTCCACCGTCGCCTGCGACACCGGCTTGCGCGCCGAGGAGCCGGAGAAGATCACGTCGGTCAGCGAATCGCCACGCAGGCGGCTGGCCGAGCTCTCGCCCATCACCCAGCGCACCGCATCGATGATGTTGGACTTGCCGCAGCCATTGGGACCGACGATGCCGGTCATGTTGGTGGGCAGGTGCAAGGTCGTCGGGTCGACGAACGACTTGAAACCGGACAGCTTGATCGTGGACAGGCGCATGGACGGCTGGGTTCCGGGCACCGCGCGGACATGGCCGGCAGGCGCGTTTCCTGTGGAGCCAGCACCTAAACCCTTGATCGAGAAGATCTGCGGGCCGTGGAACCGGCAATGGGGCATGAGTATAACGGGCGTCGCCGCCGCACTGCGGCCGGCCTAAAAGACGAAGGGCGCCTAACAAGGCGCCCTTCGGGTACTGCGTGCGGCGTGGATCAGGCGTCAGATTCGACGATGACCTTGACCGTGGTTTCCACATCGGCGTGCAGGTGCAGCACAACGTCGTACTCGCCGACATTGCGGAATGCGCCTTCGCCCAGGATCACTTCGCTCTTTTCCAGCGGCAGGCCGGCGGCAGTGAACGCCTCGGCGATGTCGCGCGGGCCGACCGAACCGTACAGCTTGCCTTCGGTCGATGCATGCGCACCGATGGTGACGCTGGCGCCTTCGAACTTGGCGGCGCGGCTCTGTGCGTCGGCCAGGATGCTGTTGGCCTTGGCTTCGTACTCGGCGCGCTTGGTTTCGAACGCTTCGACGTTGGCGGCGGTGGCCGGCACGGCCTTGCCCTGCGGCACGAGGAAGTTGCGGCCGTAACCCGGCTTGACGCTGACCTTGTCGCCCAGGTTGCCCAGGTTGGTCACTTTCTGCAGAAGAATCAGATCCATGGTGGTACTCCGTTATTCGTTAGCGCCGGCACATGGGCTGGCGCAACGGGTGCTGTCCGAAAAGACGGGATTCGGGAATCGGGATTTGGGAATCGCAACAACACGATCAACACCGCATCTCGAACGACCGAACTCTATCCATTAACAACCCGCACATGGATGTGCGGGCTTTTGTGAGGGACTCACATACATCCGTGCGGGCTTTTGTGAGGGATTCACATACAACCGTGCGGGCTCTTCCGAGGGACTCGGATCAAACGTCGTGGTTGTCCGTGTACGGGATCAGCGCCAGGAAACGAGCGCGCTTGACGGCCGTGGCCAGCTGGCGCTGGTACTTGGACTTGGTACCGGTCACGCGGCTCGGCACGATCTTGCCGTTCTCGGTGAGGTACTGACGCAGGGTATTGAGATCCTTGTAGTCGATCTCCTTGACACCCTCGGCGGTGAACTTGCAGAACTTGCGACGACGGAAGAACTTGGACATGACAGCGCTCCTTAAGCGGCTTCGGCGTTGTCGCCGTCGGTATCGTTGGCGGCGGGGGCATCGCCCTCTTCGTCGTCGCGACGACGACGTTCGCTACGCTCGGGCTTGTCGCCCTTCTCGTCCTTGCTCTTCATGATCAGCGACTGCTCGGTGTCGGCGCCATCGCGCTTGACGACCAGGTGACGCAGCACCGCATCGTTGAAGCGGAAGCTTTCCACCAGCTCGCTCAGCACGGCCTGGTCGACTTCGATGTTGAGCAGCACGTAGTGCGCCTTCACCAGGTTCTGGATCGGATAGGCCAGCTGACGACGGCCCCAGTCTTCCAGACGGTGGATGGTGCCGTTACCGCCCTCGATCAGCGACTTGTAGCGCTCGATCATGGCCGGGACCTGTTCGCTCTGGTCCGGATGGACCAGGAACACGACTTCGTAATGACGACTCATGTTGTTTTACCTTTCGGATGTGGCCACGTGGGCCGGACAGCTCCCCGCAAGTCCGCGCAAACGGCCGGTGGAGCAAGGGTTCCCGCCCAAGACCGGGCAGGAAGCGGGAAAGTATGGCAGTTCAGGCGCTTAGCCGCAACCGGGCCGAGCTACGAACAGGACGCCTGCGCGACGACTGCTTGAGCCCCTCTCCCGCCGGGAGAGGGGTTGGGGTGAGGGTACGGGCGAAGCCACTCACCTGCCGAATAGCACCCGGCTGCGCACGTACCCTCATCCGCCCCTACGGGGCACCTTCTCCCGGCGGGAGAAGAAATCAGGCTCAGCGATGCTCGGCTTCGGTCGTGAAGCTCTCGCCGCAACCGCACTCGGCCGTCGCATTGGGGTTGCTGAAGGTGAAGGTCTCGCTCAGGCCGTGCTTGCCGAAGTCGATGCAGGTGCCATCCACCAGCGGCAGGCTGACCGGGTCGACGAAGATCTGCACCCCGTCCTGCTCGAACACCGCATCGTCGTCGCGCTGCTCGCGCGCCAGGTCGGTGACATGCCCCCAGCCGGAGCACCCGGTCTTGGTCACGCCAAAGCGCAGGCCCAGCGCACCCGGGGTCTGCTGCACGAAACGCTGCACGCGCTCCAGCGCGGCGGGGGTGAGACTGACGGCCATGAGGGCACTCCAAAACAGTGGTGACAAGTATAGCGAGACCGCGACAACCAGGCGGGGACGCTGAACGGCGATGCCTGCAACAGATGGGGGCGGTGTGCGCCTGCGACAAGCGCAGCCGCCGGCACGCCGTTCAGACGCTCGCGCCAGCGCGGCCGCAGCCAGTAAACTCGCCGATCATTCAAGATCGCAACGGCGGGGAATAGTCATGACGGTGGTCAGCGTTGAACATGCGCTTGCGGGCAAGCTGCCCGAAGGCGGCGAAGTCACGGTACGGGGGTGGGTGCGCACGCTGCGCGGATCTGCCGGACTGGCCTTCATCAACGTGACCGACGGTTCCTGCTTCGCGCCGATCCAGGTGGTGGCCAACGACAGCCTGCCCAATTTCGACGAGATCAAGCGGCTGACCAGCGGTTGCTCGCTGATCGCCAAGGGCGTGCTGGTGAAGTCGCAGGGCAAGGGCCAGTCGTTCGAGATCCAGGCCAGCGGCGTGGAGATCGTCGGCTGGGTCGAAGACCCGCTGACCTACCCGATCCAGCCCAAGCCGATGAAGCCGGAGTTCCTGCGCGAAGTGGCGCACCTGCGCCCGCGCACCAACCTGTTCGGTGCGGTCACCCGTATCCGCAACTGCCTGGCGCAGGCGGTACATCGCTTCTTCCACCAGAACGGCTTCAACTGGATCAGCACGCCGATCATCACCACCTCCGATGCCGAAGGCGCCGGGCAGATGTTCCGCGTCTCCACGCTGGACATGGTCAACCTGCCGCGCGACGCCAAGGGCAATGTGGACTTCAGCCGCGACTTCTTCGGCAAGGAAACCTTTCTCACCGTCTCCGGCCAGCTCAACGTGGAGGCGTACTGCCTGGCGCTGAGCAAGGTCTATACCTTCGGGCCGACCTTCCGTGCCGAGAACAGCCACACCACCCGCCATCTGGCCGAGTTCTGGATGATCGAGCCGGAGATCGCCTTCGCCGACCTGGCCGAAGACGCGCGCCTGGCCGAGCAGTTCCTCAAGTACCTGTTCCGTGCGGTGCTGGACGAACGTGGCGACGATCTGGCGTTCCTGGCCGAGCGCGTGGACAAGAACGCGATCAGCAAGCTGGAGGCCTTCATCAATGCGCCGTTCGAGCAGATCGACTACACCGAGGCGGTGAAGCTGCTGCAGAACTCGGGCAAGAAGTTCGACTTCCCGGTCGAATGGGGCCTGGACCTGCAGACCGAGCATGAACGCTGGCTCACCGAAGAACACATCGGCCGCCCGGTGGTGGTGACCAACTACCCCGAGCACATCAAGGCCTTCTACATGCGCCTGAACGACGACGGCAAGACCGTCGCGGCGATGGACGTGCTGGCGCCGGGCATCGGCGAGATCATCGGCGGCAGCCAGCGCGAAGAGCGCCTGGACGTGCTGGACGCGCGCATGGCGCAGTTCGGGCTGGATAAGGAGCACTACGGCTGGTACCGCGATTTCCGCCGCTACGGCTCGGTGCCGCATGCCGGCTTCGGCTTAGGGTTCGAACGCCTGGTGGTCTACGTATGCGGGCTGAGCAACATCCGCGATGCCATCCCCTACCCGCGCGCGCCTGGCAGCGCCGAGTTCTGAGGTGGGCAACGCGGCGGCCACGGTCACGATGCACCGCCCTGCGGGGCCGGAGGAATACGCATTGGTGCGCGACTCCGGCTTTCGGCGCTGGCCGCCACCGCTGCCGGAGCAACCGCTGGTCTATCCGGTGACCAATCAGCGCTACGCCGAGGAGATCGCGTCGCGCTGGAACGTCAAGCACAGCGGGGTTGGCCATGTTGCGCAGTTCGCAGTTCGTGCAACGTTCGTCGAACCCTGCGCCGTTCAAGAAGCCGGCGGTGCACACCACACCGAGCGGTGGATTCGGGCCGAAGATCTGAATGCACTGAACGACGATATCGTCGGTCTCGTTGACATCATCGGCCGGTTCGATGCGCCGCCCACGGAGCACGATGCATGATTCTGTTCTTCGCGCTTTGTTTCGTCGGCGTCGCCGTCGCCGGCCTGACCGCGCTGCTGATCTTCTGGCCGCTGACCCTGGTACACCTGCGCGACCGCCACCCGGACGCGCTGGACAGTTTCGGCGACCCGGCCTTCATCAGTCCCGTGGCGTTGCGCTGGTTGCTGGCGCGTCGTTACCGCAGTTTCCGCGACAGTGCGCTGTCCGGCCTGGCCACGCCCGCCTGGCTCTCGCTGCTGACCATCTTTTTCGGCCTGGGCATGGCGGCCCTGCTCGGCCTGCTTTCCAAGGTTCTGACATGACTCACGCTGCACCCGATACCGAACTCGATCGCGACCAGTGGTGGCTGGCCAGCATCGGCCGCACCCTGATCTGGGCACGCCTGCGCATCAAGGCCGCCGGCACCGCCGAAGTGCTGGACAGCGATGGCAAGACGCTGGCCTACGACAGCGAAGACAGCGCGCGCGCCGCACTGTTCGACGCCGAATTCGTCGCGCTGGACGGGCTGGACGAAGAAGACGCGTTGATCCGCGGATTTTCGCTGCACGAGATTTCGCCGCCGCAGGGCACCGACGATGCCGATCTGCGCGAACGCATGGTGATCAGCATGGGCGGCCGCGCCTGAGATGTACGCACCGCGCGCCTTCGCACAGACCGATCTGGCGCTGCTGGACAAGCTGCTGGCGCACGACCCGTTCGTGACCCTGGTCAGTCCGGGCAACGACGGCGTGCCGGCCATTTCGCACCTGCCGGTGCTGTACCGGCGCGACGAACAGGCAATCCTTATCGAGGGGCACTGGGCACGCCCCAACCCGCAGGCCCGCGCCCCTGGCGATGCGGTGATCGTGGTGCACGGGCCGCATGCCTATGTGTCGCCCACCTGGTATCCGGACAAGGAAGCCGCCGCGCGCGTGCCGACCTGGAATTACGCGGTTGCACATCTGCACGGCCACTGCAGCCGGGTGGACGACGAGCAGGCGCTGGGCGATCTGATCGGTCGCATGAGTCGGCACTTCGAGCAGCGTGTCGGCAGCGACTGGCAGTTCGAGATGGAGCGCGACAGCCATCGCCGCCAGTTGCGCGGCCTCGTGGGCTTTCGCTTCGTGCCCAGCCGCGTCGAACTCACCTTCAAGCTGAGCCAGAACCATCCGGCCGCCAATCAGCGCAGCGTCAGCCAGTTCCTTGCGCAGCGACCCGACCAAGCCTCGCACGCGATCGCCGCATTGATGCAGGCGGCCATGGACGCCGATACGACGCGCTGAAACGGCCGCAGCCGCTCACGCGAAAGGCTGATCGCCACAGGATGGGAGGCGTCGGCCACGGTGTTGGCCGACGCCGGAACCGACCTGCGCCCAGGTCATTACATCGCGCTGGGCCTGCGCCAGGCGGTGCCCTCGCCCTTCGTTTCGCTCATAGCATGATCAGCAGATGCGGGCCGTACAACTCGTCGTCGCGCCAGCTCTGCTCATCCATGCCCGCTTCGTGCGGCGCGAGTCGATACCGCGCTGGATCGACTCCCAGATTGCGACGTGCGGCCAAGGCATCTGCCCTGGCCCACGGTTTGTAGTGGTTGGGAGAGATAAAAAAGCGGGTATTGAGATAGTCGAAGATCAGTCGAACATTGCTACAGCCCTCCAGCATCACCGTGTATTCCACATACCCGGTCAGCACATCGCTCGTGCCCGAACGTTCCCGCTGCCGGTTCTGGACGTATGCCTTGCCACGCTCCAGTATGTAGTCGTGATAAAGCCTGGCCCGCCCCGTCGGCGATGCTGGATAGTCGAGAACCGGAAGATAGCGGCGACCCCGGTCGTCGTTCTGGTGCACGTCGCGCATGGACCCGTGCACATTCTCGCCGTGCTTGGATTCAGGCACTGCATCGTAGACGCCTGTGCCACGAAAGATGCTGGTGACCAGCGTCCGCACCGGTTCCGCCACGTCGGTCGCCGGCACCTGGTAGATCGGCCGCGCAACCGGCATGCCGGAAAGCGGCTGCAGCAGCGTGCCAGCCCGATCACGCGCAAGCACCCGCTCCAGCGATTGAATGAACTCCAGATTGCCACCTTGCCCGGTGGCAGTGGCATTGTCGGACATGCTCATATTGTTCTCCTTGATGCGCAACGACACATGCCGCCGTTGCGCCTTGATGGATATAGCAACGGGCAACCTAGTTCAGCGCGCGAATGGTGTCTGCGATACCCGTGTCGCCGGTGTAGTCCTTGGACTGGACATAGTCGATGTAGTCCTGCAACTGCAACGGCAGCAATGGCGGAGCAGCGTGTGTGGTGCCTTTGAATTTCGTGCTCTTGAACCTGAGCGTGTGCTCATACATGTTCATCAACACACGATACGGCTCCAGTTCGACGCGCTCCCCAGCGATGGCTCTCTGCATCGCGCCTTCAATCAGCTTGGAACGCGCCGCCTCGCAAATCAGGCACACGACGACACTCAAGCGTTGATTCATGTCGGTACCGCCCTCGCCGCCCTTGGAGAGCGCGGCGACCAAATCGGCGTAGGAGACGCCAGGAAATTTGCCAACGTGCCGGTAGCTCTTGAGGTCGTACCTGCTGCCACCGATTTCGTAGGCGGTCAATTCGAAGTTCGGGGACTTCAAGAAGTAACGCGAGACTTTCTTGCTGTCGTTTTCATCCACGTAGACCACCTCGACAGAGTCCTGGTGGTCGTTGTCATGCCGCACAGCTGTCAGTGCATCGGCATAGCCCTTTTCATCAAGCCGCAAGTTAATGCTCATGGATTTATCCTCTATTGAATGATGTTGCGTCGCTGGGCGCGCCCTCTGCGCGTCTGGACGCACCACCAGTGTGCGAATGGCGACCATCCTTCGGTATCGGTCAGGAACCCAGATCCAAGGGTGCATGCGCGGACCTGCCGCCGGGAGAACGCTCAACACTGCAAGTGGAGCGGCTCCGGCGCCAGCTTTGGACAAAGCGCAAGCCGGTGACTGCTCGCGGCGACGACGAGGCGCTGCGATAAAAGTTGACGCAACACTCTCACTGTCGCAACAGGATTGGCGCCACCGAAAGGTTCCTGCAGGCGCTCGCAAACCGCATCGTTGAGCATCGCGTGACCGGAACGGAAAATCCATCGATCACTCTCGGCGTAGCGAAGCACCCGCTCTCGCGATGACATCGCAGCCATGCGCCGAATACTGTGTGACTGGCACCCGTCTTTGCAAAAGACTGGGCAACTCAGCCAGCTTGGCACGACCGCTGCGGCACGAATGCTTCCGATAGCTCGCCATCACCGCCGGATACAGGGTCCAGTGGAGAAAGCCCTTGTGCGATTGCATAACGGGTGAGCTGGGCGATGCTTTGGATATTGAGCTTCAACATGCAGTTTTCGCGATGCGTCGCCACCGTTTTCACGCTCAAGTGCAGGCGCGTAGCGATCTGCCTGGTGGACAGACCCTCGGAGTAGAGCTGCACGATTTCGCGCTCACGCGAGGTCAGCCGGGTATACGCGGAGTCGTCTTTGGCGGCTCGACGCAATCCTGCGATCAGCGAACGCGACATCTGAGGACTGATATAGATCTGATCTTGACCAACGAGTTGAATTGCACGCAACAATTCGGCGAAGGTGCTGGTTCGCGCCAGATAGGCTTTTGCGCCTGCCTCGAAGACTGCGCTGGCACGCATGCAGGCATCAGATGGAGCAATGCAGATTGCCCGGCTATTGGGACTACGTTGAATCAAACGTCGCGTCAGATCTATGCCATTGAGGCCGGGGAGCAGGACATCCACCAGGACGATATCCGGCTGCTCTCTGGCAGCGATCTGAAGACACGCCAGCCCGTCTTCGGCGCGCCCTACCACTTCGAAATTCGGAACCTTTTGCAGCAAAGCGACCATACCCTCCACGAGGATGGTGCGATCAGCAGCGACGACGATACGTGTCTTCATCATTCCCTCGGTTGCACGAATGGGGACCGCACTGTGCAGCGGCTTTCGAGCGGCGCGCTGCAGCGAATCGATAGATGCTCGGCAGGAGCACTTGAGCGAGCTTGTCATACGCTCACCTCGGAACCATCGGTCCTGGACTGATTTGGAAACCGTCAACTGCTGGTTTTGAAGACGGTGTAGATGTCGGTGTGACGCAACGACGGGTACGTTTGCGTAAGGTGTGTTAACACGTTGAAGCGCAGCCGAAGCGAACTGTGCCGCTCCACACCAACACATATCCCACCTGATCCTCGGCACGCTGCGCCAGACATCGTTTCTGCATAAGGTTGTAGATAAATCCAACTCGGCTCTCGCTGCAGCGCACCCGCCAAAGATCACGAATCGCCGGACATCATCTGCCTGGCGAGGCCGGCCAGTTGCTGACGCACTTGATCCAAACGCGGATCCGCTTCCATCTCACGCTGCAGGTCCAGCAGACCTGCAGCAAGCTCGCCGCGCGCGCGGATGCCTTCGGACTCGACCGATGCGCGCTGCGACTGGATCGCGGCAGCGGTATGCTGGCTGGAATCGCCGCGTACGGCAGTTTCCATGACTTCGACCATGCGCTGCAGCAGGCGATAGACGGCACTTGCCGAAAATCCGCCCATCATCGCCAAAGCGGGTTTTCCGAACGCGCCCAGGCTAGTTTCGGCAAACAGATCCTCCGGCAGCAACTCCACCAAAATCAGGCCGGCGATGAGGCCCAGGATCATGCGCGCGGCATAGGAAGAATCGAATCGCGGATCGTACGTCGCGTCGGCGACGTAACGATGGGCCTGAAACAGCGCAGAAAACGCTGCACCAAGCCCGGCACAGGCTAGGATGAACATCACATTCCAGGCCAGCGTGCTGCCCGAGGAATCGAGAAACCCGAGCGCGATGTTCTGCTCGTTGACCGAGCTAGACATCGCCAGTCCGACCACTGTGGCAAGACAGCCGACCGAGCTCAAGGTCAAGGTGCGGATCAGCGGAATTGGGCCGAGCCAGCGCAAAAGACCACCGCGCAACCGCTCCCGCTCGATCAGCACCACCGCTTGCGGAGTTGCCGGTTGGATCGCGCGAACCAGCTGTCGGTGCAGACCGGCCAGTTCGCGCGCGCCGGCTTCGCCATGCAGGGAGGCGCCAGGCATCACCCGTAGTTCCGCCAACCGGCCAGGCAGATCGGGGGACATAGCCAACCCCTGCTTTAGCGCATACGACACCATGGCCCGACATTCGAGCTCCAGTTGTTCAAGCACGCTGGAGAACACCGGACCGGTGAATCCTGCCGGCGAGACGGATTGGGCCACTGCGCGTCGCCGCAGGCCGACGCGCATCCTGGTTCGCTTCCACATAGGTGATTCCCGAGGTGCAGGCGCGCCCCTAAGCCAACATCAGGGCATCCGCTCGAACAGTGTCGTATCGCGCTGACCTTTCACAATAAGAGCAAGCTCTGCACTGCCATCGTCGCGGATCCGCAGACTGGCCTGCCCATCGCTGAGCTGGCGGCAGTAGCCTCTATCGTTGGCTCCGACCCAGGCGTTCAACATGCCTGCTGCACGCCCGGCATAGCGCAATTCCACCTGACAGTCGCGGGGGGCGCCATAGCGCAGGCGACCGAGCACGTCTCCCGGGCGGATTGTGGTCGCCACGATCTCCAGCTGGGCGGAAATCAGGCCCGCCCCGCGCCAGCGCCCGGCTTCGGCCAAACCTGCACTGCTCTGGTCCAAGGCAACGACCAACGGCGAATCGCGGCCAAGCAGCGTGAGTTGCATGCCGGACTTCGCACCTTCCGTCACCTCAAGCTGGGCGCGGCCACCAGCTAGCGCATCGCAAAACCTGCCGCCATTGCGCGACAGCAGCGCGTAACCGTCCGGCTGCGCCCTTAGCTCCAGCGCACAATTGAACGGAGGTCCAAACCGCACGTCCGCCGTTTGGATGCCGTCAGCTTCCACCGCGCGCCCGCTCAGGCGGACATAAACCGGGCCGGCACCGCCGCTGGCGGACAGGATTCCGCGCCAGTCACCCGTCGGAATGCTGCCAGCCGGAGCGGCCTGTACTGCGGTCAACGAAAGACACAAGGCCAGGGCTGAGGCGATGCGGAGAACGTGAGGCTGATGATGAGGTTGGCCAGACATGAGAAAGCTCCGATAAGAAGTTGGACAGGATGGAAAGATCGATCAAGCTTCTGCTCAGCACACCGGCTGCAGCAATCACCAGAACGGCAACCAGGTAGATAATGAAGATGGATCGCCGCCGGCGCCAAGACCGCCGGCGGAGATCCGCATGCAGGGTCGCCACATCGGTTCCTAGCCGCTCGGCGAGCGCGCGGGCATCGGCGTCTGACAGCAGCAACCTCACGGCAACACTCCGGGATCGGAAGGTGGCTCGTCCACGAACGGATGAAGCGTCCATTCCTTCAACGCGATGCCATCGAACCAAAGCACGCCACGCGGACATGCGCTGCCCTGATAGCCGATTTTCAGCGTGTGGCTTGACGTACGGCTGCGTGGCGGCGCAATACGCAACGCCAGTCCGGGAGCACCGTCGCTCTGCGTGACCGCCTCTATCTGCACGTCCAGCATCAACGAAAACTCGCTGATTTGCGATAGCCGCAGCGCGCGCAACTGGCAGACCGGAATGGACAGCACGGTCTCCATTTTGCCATGGGCCGTTTCTTCATCATCCACGCAGCGAACCTGCATGCCGCAGGCGGCCACTGCAGCATGCACCAGTGCGGCGTGGCGCTGGCGGCATCGCTGTTGCGCTCGTAGGACGGTCTGGTCGAGCAACTCCACGAAGGCGTCCAAGGAATAGTTCGCCTGTGCCATCTACGACTCCGTCAGCCAGATCGGCTTGCGCTTGAACCCAACGTGGTAGCACAACCATTGCAGCACCACCTGATGCTCGCCCAGCTGCAGGATATTGAAGCTCTTCTCGATCCCGAGAATCGCTCCCTTGGGCGCTTCGCTGAGGCAGCGATTGAGCAGTTGCTGCGCGGCATCGACCTGCTCGGCGGTCTGCATCTTTGCCGGGTTGTCGCTGCCGACGACGATGCGCTTGATATAGCTCACTTCTGATAAATCGATCATCGGCAACGACTCGGGTGATAGAAAGGACAGGACTCAGCAGCGACGCTTACGGCACCTGCACAGGCGCTGAGACTTTGCGTGGCGCTGCGGCGGTCTGCAGGATGTCGAGCACGCGCGACAGCCCTTCGGGGGTGCCGCGATCTTCGGCGTGCAATGCGACGTGATACTTGGCCGAGTTATCCGAAGATCGCGTGTTTTCCTTGTGGCTGGACACCGATCCCTGCACGTTGACCTTGGCCTTGAACACGCCCCAGCCGACGCTTGCCTCCAGATCCACCTTGAGGCTCTTGTCTTCGGCTTCCTTTTCCGAGAAAGAGGATTTGACTTCCATATCGAAGGTCACGTCCACGGTCTGGATGCTCAGATTGGGAACATTGACCAAGGTCAGTAGCGGCACCACGATCTCCACTTCCTCCTCGGCCATCCCGGTACCGCTGGGGTCTTCGACCGGGCGTTTGAACTTGAACTGCGCAGTCCGTGTGCCGCCGTTTCCGTTGGGATCGGCAGCAGGGTCGGTCGGCGGCAGGAAACCGATGACCTTGATGAAGTCGGCGGTGGCGCGGGCCAGCATGACCTGCGCATCGCAGGCTGCACGCAACGGGGCGCCGATCAGGTCCGCCATCGGCAGGCCCTTGAATTGGTCGGACATATTGACAATATCGCTCATGGTGCTCTCCTGAAGAGTGATGTTTCATAAGAATCGATGACGGCGGGAGTCAGTCTCCCTTGACCGTCTTGAACACGCCTTGCGACTGCGCAAGGCGATTGATGAGACGTGCCACGCCTTCGGTCGGCTCGCTGCCTTCCACGCGCAACACGACATGCACCGCACTGTGCCGCGCACTTTTTGCGTTGGAGCCGAGGTCGATGCCGATCTGGCCGGGCAGCGCCGGCGGCTTGGGATGCCAGTCCTCGACGGCGGCGGCTGGAACCGCCAGCGACGCCGGCAACGCTGCTTCGTCCAGTTCGCTGAGCTCGCCGAGTTGCGCATCGAAGCTGATCTCGACGTCCTTGATACGCAGGACGTTGGACGACACCAGCGGCAACAGCGGTGCGCGATACAGGTCTTCGTCGTTCTCACCCGCTTCCGGATGCTGCGACGGCAAGCGGATCAGAACGCTTCTGGGACGGTTGTCCTCGTCGAAGAACGCGCCCAGATTGGCCATCTGGTGCTGTTCGATCCGGTCCTGGGCGTCGATGACCGCCCCGGCCAGCGCTTCGATCAGATCATTGAGAGAGATTTGCGCCATGTTGGGCTCGTTGGTCGGAGATGTCGCTGGGCCGGTGCCGGCTCAGACCGCCTCGGGAAAGCTATCCACGCATGCCAGCCATCCCTTGAGAAACTTGCCAAGCGCAGGTCGCGCGGCGACCAGTCGCTGGTAGTAGTCCTTGCGGCCGGCCCTGTAGCGTGCATAGAGGTCTTGCTGGTTGCTGGATGCCAGTGCGGCGAAAGTCGCCGGTCCCATCCGCCCGTCCGCCACCAGCGAGCCGCCGGTCTGCGCGTTGAGCACGGTCTGCAGCAGCTTGATCGCGTTGCCGCCGGCGTTGACATAGAAGTCGAACAGGATGTTGGCCAACGGCTGCAGTGCGATCTGGTCGGCGCGCAGCCGGTCCCAGTACTGCGCCTTGTAAATCACCCCGGCCTGGGCATCCGTCAAGGCACGCAGGTTCGCCAGGCTTGGCTCCACGCCCAGCAGGTTCTGGGCGCAGGCCTTGAAGGTCAGCAGCGTGATGCCTTTGTTGGTGGCCCCACCCGGATCGGCGGGATCGTTGACGAAGCCGCCTTCGTGCTTGAGCAGGGTTGGGAAAAACACGTTGAAGTCAGCCATCGGCGCCACCTGTCGAATTGATCGGTGGCGCCAGTTTCCGCATCGGTGCAACAGCCGGACATCGGCCATTCGCCGATACTACGTTGCCTGAAAGCTGATTCATCCCGGGCCCCGGCAGGGGGCCACCACGACCGCGTTTTCTGGAATACTGACCCCATGAACGAGCTCAACCATCTGCTAGACAACAACCGTGCCTGGTCCGAGCGTATCCGCCGCGAGGACCCGGAATTTTTCTCCAAGCTGTCCACCCAGCAAACGCCCGAATACCTGTGGATCGGCTGCTCGGATTCGCGCGTGCCGGCCAACCAGATCATCGACATGGCGCCGGGCGAGGTATTCGTCCATCGCAACATCGCCAACGTGGTGGTGCATACCGATTTGAACTGCCTGTCGGTGATCCAGTTCGCGGTCGACGTGCTCAAGGTCAAGCACATCCTGGTGGTGGGCCACTACGGTTGCGGTGGCGTGTTCGCCAGCCTCACCCAGAAGCGCATGGGGCTGGTGGACAACTGGATCCGTCACGTCACCGATGTGGCCGACAAGCACGAGGCCTGCCTGCACGATGCGGGTGATCTGCCGGTGCAGCACGCGCGCCTGTGCGAGCTCAACGTGCTGGAACAGGTGGTCAATGTGTGCCGTACCACCATCGTGCGCGATGCCTGGGACCGTGGGCAGGCGTTGTGCGTGCACGGCTGGGTGTACAGCCTGCGCGACGGGCATGCGCACGACCTGGGCATGTCGATCGATCGCCCGGAGCTGTTGCAGGAACGTTACGACGCGGCGCTGGCGCAGATCCAGGCCGACCACGCCGAACGCTGAGTCGTCGCCCATACGTGAGCCACCGCGGTGCCCATCGGCGCCGCCGGTTGGCTATGCTGGCCTTCTTTGTCGAGAAATGCCGATGCTGATCCCGCCGATCAATCTGCACGCCTGGATCGAGCAACACCGCCACCTGCTCAAGCCGCCGGTGGGCAACAAGTGCATCCAGCAGGATGGCTTCATCATCATGATCGTCGGTGGGCCGAATGCGCGCACCGACTATCACTACGACGAAGGCCCGGAGTGGTTCTTCCAGCTCGAAGGCGAGATGGTGCTGAAGGTGCAGGACGAAGGCGTGGCGCGCGATATCCCGATCCGCGCCGGCGAGATCTTCCTGCTGCCGCCGAAAGTGCCACATTCGCCACAGCGCGCCGCCGGCTCGGTGGGTTTGGTGATGGAGCGCGAGCGCCTGCCGCACGAGCACGATGGGCTGCAATGGTATTGCCCGCAGTGCAATCACCAGCTGTACGAAGCGATGTTCCCGCTGCGCAATATCGAAACCGACTTTCCGCCGGTGTTCGACCATTTCTATCGCTCGCTCGCGCTGCGTACCTGTACGCGATGCGGGCACGTGCATCCTGCGCCCGAGCGCTATGCCACCGCCGAACAGGCGGTGGGCAGCGGGGCGTGATCACGGCGGGCACGCGCAGCGCGATGCAGGCGATCGCCCATGCGCAGGTGCGCGCAGTACCCGCACGTGACGGTGTCGTATACCCGACACCCACGCAGCCGTTGTTTCTGTCGTCACCTCGCCCATCGGCACCATGCTGCGCGCACTGATCGACCTCAAGCCGCGCGATGTGCCATTGCGCGTGGCCCTGCGCAACACCGCTGCGGTGGTGTTGCCGCTGGCGGTCGGGGTCGCCACCGGGCATGTCGCCGCCGGGCTGGCGGTGTGCAGCGGCGCGCTCAACACCACGTTCTCCGACCAGCCCGGCCCATACCGCGCGCGCCTGCAGCGCATGCTGATGGCGGCACTGGCGGCGGGCCTGGCGGCCTTGCTGGGCGTGTGGGTCGGGCACCACACGCCGGCGTTGGTACTGGCCGGGCTGCTGCTCGGCCTGGGGGGCGGCCTGCTGGTCGCGCTGGGACCGGTGGCGGCGCGGGTCGGGCTGACCAGCATGATCCTGCTGGTGGTCAGCGCCGACATGCGGCTGCCGGCCGAGCAGGCGCCCGGCGTGGCGGCATTGATCTTCGCCGGCGGCCTGCTGCAGGTGCTGCTGGCGCTGGCGGCCTGGCCGCTGCAGCGCTATCGCCCGGAGCGCTTTGCGCTGGCCGAGCTGATGCGGCAACTGGCCGGCATCGCCCGGCAGCGTCCAGACGCCGGCGCCGCACCGCCGGCCACCCAGGAAGCGCTGGATGCGATGGTGATGCTGCACGGCGAACACCGCTCGCGCGCGATCGCGGTGCAGAGCTTTCGCATCATCGCCGAGCTGTGCGACCGCGTGCGGCTGGAGCTGCTGTCGCTGGCCGATGCCGACACCCGATTGAGCGATTCGCAGGCGCGCCCGGCGATCGAACGCGTGCTGGAACGCAGCGCCATCGTGCTGGAGCAACTGGCGCATGCGATGACGGCGGGCGAAGACCCGAAGGCGGCCGCTGCATCGATGACCGGCTTCGACGATCTGGTCGCCGCGCTGGCGCAGTTCCAGCACGATAACGCCGACACCCGCGAGCGCCGCCTGGTGCGCGTGGCGGTGGCCCGCGCGCAGGGCCTGGGTGGGCAGTTGCGCGCCCTGATCCGCAATGCGCACTGGGCCAGCAGCCGTGGCGACATCCAGGCGCAACTGGCCGAAGCGCGCCTGCCGGCGGCACTGCGGCCAGCGGCCAGGTGGGCGACCCTGCGTGCGAACCTGGATCTGTCCTCGGTGGCGTTCCGCCACGCACTGCGCTGCGGCGTGTGCCTGGCGCTGGCGATCGCCTTCCAACGCTGGCAGCAGATTCCACATGGATTCTGGATCCCGATGACCACCGCCATCGTGCTCAAGCCGGATTTCGGCGGCACCTTCAGCTTCGGCGCGCTGCGCGTGGCCGGCACCTTCGTCGGCCTGCTGCTGGCCACCCTGCTCGCGCATCTGGCGATGGATGGCGCCAGCATCCGCCTGGCCCTGCTAGCGTTGTTCTGCCTGGGCTTCCGCTTGCTGACCCAGGTCAACTACGGCATCGGCGTGGCCTTCCTCACCGGCATGCTGGTGCTGCTGCTGTCCTTCGGGGGCGTCACGCCCGGCGAAGCCGTCGGTGCGCGCCTGCAGGCCACCGTGGCCGGCAGCGCACTCGCGCTGATCGCCTACGCGGCGTGGCCCACGCGCGAACGTCGGCAGATCCGCAGCGCGCTGGCGCAGTTGCTCGACGCCTATCGCGAACATCTGCACAACCTGCTGCTTAGGCGGATGGAGCGCCTGAACGACAGCCGCGCCGCGGCACGCGTGGCGCGGACCAATACGCAGGCCTCGATCGAGCGGCTGCGTGGCGAGCCGCGCAGCCGGCGCAACCTGCAGGAGCTCAAGCTGGCCGAATCGTTGCTGGCCAATGGCAACCGGCTGATCCGCGCCACCTTGCTGCTGGAAGCGGTGTTGCGCGATGGCCACCCCTTGCCCACGCTGGACGCGCTGCCGGCATTTGCCGAACGTGCCGACCAGGCTCTGGCCGAGCTCATTGCCTGCCTGGCCGATGGTGGCACGCCGGCCGCGGCCACCTTGCGCAGCGCCGAGCGCACGCTGTCCGACGCGCTGGCCGCCTTGCCCGAGAGCTCGCCAACCACCGCTGCGCTGGCCGACACCATCGACCGCGTCACCGACAGCATCGGCACGCTCACCCATCTGCTGCGCCCCGTCCGAGCGACCTCGACCGACACGGCGGCAGCGGATGACGGCGTGCATGGAGCCGGCGGGTAAACTGCCGCATCGATTCAGACCACTGCGAGCCCGATGACCACCGACGCACTGTCCCGCTCCCATGCCGCGGCGCTGGATGCCGCCGACCCGCTGCACGCATTGCGCGATGCCTTCGTGTTCCCACAGCATGCCGGTGCCGACCAGACCTATTTCGTCGGCAATTCGCTGGGCCTGCAACCGCGCAAGGCGCGCGCGATGGTGAGCGAGGTGCTCGATCTGTGGGGCGCATTGGCGGTGGAGGGCCACTTCACCGGCCCCACCCAGTGGCTGACCTATCACCAGCTGGTGCGCGACGGGCTGGCGCGCGTGGTCGGCGCGCAGCCTGGCGAGGTGGTGGCGATGAATACCCTCAGCGTCAACCTGCATCTGATGATGGCGAGCTTCTATCGGCCCACTGCCGAGCGCGGTGCGATCCTGATCGAGGCCGGCGCGTTCCCCTCCGACCGCCATGCGGTGGAATCGCAGTTGCGTTTGCACGGGCTGGATCCGGCCACCCATCTGATCGAAGTGCAGGCCGACGAAACTGACGGCACGCTGTCGATGGCCGCCATTGCCCAGGCCATTGCCGTGCATGGCCCGCGGCTGGCGCTGGTGCTGTGGCCCGGCATCCAGTACCGCACCGGCCAGGCCTTCGATCTGGCCGAGATCGTGCGCCTGGCGCATGCGCAGGGCGCCGCGGTGGGATTCGACCTGGCGCATGCGGTGGGCAATCTCCCGCTGACCCTGCACGACGATGGCGCCGACTTTGCGGTGTGGTGCCACTACAAGTATCTCAACGCCGGCCCCGGCGCGGTGGGCGGTTGCTTCGTGCACGAACGGCACTCCAGCAGCGATCTGCCACGCATGGCCGGCTGGTGGGGGCATGAGCAGCCCACGCGGTTCCGCATGGATCCGCAGTTCGTGCCCTCGCCCGGCGCCGAAGGTTGGCAGCTGAGCAACCCGCCGGTGCTGGCACTGGCGCCGCTGCGCGCGTCGCTGGAGTTGTTCGACCAGGCCGGCATGGCCGCGTTGCGCGCCAAGTCCGAACGGCTCACCGGCCATCTGGAACAGCTGATCCACGCGCGGCTGCCGCAGGTGCTGCAGATCGTCACCCCGGCCGAACCGGCGCGGCGCGGCTGCCAGCTGTCGCTGCGGGTGGCCGGCGGGCGCGCGCAGGGGCGCGCACTGTTCGAACATCTGCGTGCGGCCGGCGTGCTTGGCGACTGGCGCGAACCGGACGTGATCCGCATTGCGCCGGTGCCGCTGTACAACCGCTTCAGCGATCTGCACACCTTCGTGGAGCAGGTGGAAGCCTGGGCCGCCGCCTGAGCGCGGCAGGCTGACTGCCGTGCCACCAGGCCGCGCGGCCGGCACGCGGAATCGCCGCGTGCGCACGTACACTCCCAGCCCCGCCCATGGCTGATGCCAGGGCGGCCGCTGTTGCGAGTTGCTGTTTCCCCCTTTTTGCCGGCGCTGCGTCCGGCTGCTGCCGGACATTGCATTGAGCCCAGTCTCCCCTCGCTCCCTGACCCTGATCGGCGCCGGCCTGGCCGGTTGCCTGCTCGCCATCCTGCTGTCGCGCCGCGGCTGGCAGGTCACCGTCTACGAACGCCGCGGCGACCCGCGCATCAAGGGCTACGAATCGGGCCGTTCGATCAACCTGGCACTGGCCGAACGCGGCCGCCATGCGCTGCGCCAGGCCGGTGCCGAAGACGCAGTGATGGCCAAGGCGGTGATGATGCGCGGGCGCATGGTGCACCCGGTCAGCGGGGCACCGCAGCTGCAGCGCTATGGCCGCGACGACAGCGAGGTGATCTGGTCGATCCACCGCGCTGCATTGAACATCGCATTGCTGGACCTGGCCGAACAGGCCGGCGCGCGCGTGCACTTCCATCGCCGCCTGCACACGGTGGACTTCGATGCCGGCTATGCGCGCTTCATCGACGACCGCGACGACCAGCCACACGAGATCCATTTCCAGAGCCTGATCGGCAGCGACGGCGCCGGCTCGGCGCTGCGTGCGGCGATGCAGCGCAAATCGCCGCTGGGCGAGCGCATCGAATTTCTCGATCACTCGTACAAGGAACTGGAAATTCCGCCGCTGCCCGATGGCGGCTTCCGCATCGAACGCAATGCGCTGCACATCTGGCCGCGCGGGCGCTACATGTGCATCGCGCTGCCCAACGATGGTGGCACCTTCACCGTCACCCTGTTCCTGCCCAACGCCGGCGAGCCCAGCTTCGCCACCACCCGCACCGGCGAAGAAGCCCATGCCCTGTTCGCCCGCGATTTTCCCGACGCGCTGCCGCTGATCCCGAAGCTGCAGGAGCACTGGGAGGAACATCCGCCCGGCCTGCTCGGCACCCTGACCCTGGAGCGCTGGCACCTGGACAGCCGCGCACTGCTGATCGGCGATGCCGCGCACGCGATGGTGCCCTTCCACGGCCAGGGCATGAACTGCGCGTTCGAAGACTGCGTGGCGCTGGCCGAGCAGATGGATGCGCACGACGACATCGGCAGCGCGTTCGCCGCGTTCGAAGCGGCGCGCCGTGACGATGCCGCCGCGATCCAGCAGATGGCACTGGAAAACTACCTGGAAATGCGCGACCGCGTCGGCGATGCCGACTTCCTGCTGCAACGCGACCTCGAACAGCAATTGCAGGCGCGCTGGCCCACCCGCTTCGTGCCGCACTACACCATGGTGACCTTTCTGCGCACGCGCTATTCGATCGCGCTGGCGCGCAGCGAGATCCAGCGCCAGATCCTGGTCGAGGCCACGCGCGGGCACAGCGACCTGTCGAAGATCGACTGGGCCGCGCTGGAAGCGGTGGTGCATGCACGCCTGGAGCCGCTGGAGGGCGCGCACTGAGGCCTGCCGCGCCTTGCTGCAATGGCCACATGGAGCGCACGCCTGCACCGCTGTCGCCGACAGTCGCACAGCTGCGCCTCAGCGCACCCGCTCGGCGATGAGGGATACTAGCGGCCACTAGGCGGCGCCTGCACCGCGCGCCGCGGATCTGGATGTCGCCACCGCATGCCCGAGACCTTTCTCTTCTACGACCTGGAAACCTTCGGCCAGGACCCGCGCCGCACCCGCATCGCGCAGTTCGCCGCGGTGCGCACCGATGCGCAGCTGCGCGTGATCGAAGAGCCGATCAGCTTCTTCGTGCAGCCGGCCGACGACCTGCTGCCCTCGCCCTACGCCACCATGGTCACTGGCATCACGCCGCAGCACGCGCTGCGCGAAGGCGTGAACGAGGCCGAAGCGTTCGCGCGGATCGCCGAACAGATGAGCCGCCCGCAGACCTGCACGCTGGGCTACAACTCGATCCGCTTCGACGACGAGTTCGTGCGCTGCGGCCTGTTCCGCAACTTCTACGACCCCTACGAGCGCGAATGGCGCGGCGGCAATTCGCGCTGGGACCTGCTGGACGTGCTGCGCCTGGTGCATGCCTTGCGCCCGGACGGCATCGTCTGGCCGCAACGCGAGGACGGCGCCACCTCGTTCAAGCTCGAACACCTGGCCGATGCCAACGACGTGCGCGAGGGCGATGCGCATGAAGCGCTGTCCGATGTGTACGCCACCATCGGCATGGCGCGCAGATTCCAGCAGCACCAGCCGAAGCTGTGGGACTACGCGCTGCGCCTGCGCGACAAGCGCTTTGCCGCCACGCTGGTGGACGTGATCGCCATGCAGCCGGTGCTGCACATCTCCCAGCGTTATCCGGCCTCGCGCCTGTGCGCGGCGGTCGTGCTGCCGCTGACCCGGCATCCACGCATCGACAGCCGGGTGATCGTGTTCGACCTGGACGGCGACCCGGAGGTGCTGCTGCGGCTGAGCCCGGAGGAGATCGCCGAGCGGCTGTATATCCGCGCTGCCGATCTGCCCGAGGGCGAACAACGCATTGCGCTCAAGGAAGTGCATCTGAACAAGTCGCCGGCGCTGGTGGCTTGGCAGCATCTGCGCGACGCCGATTTCCAGCGCCTGGGCGTGGACCGCGCCGCAGTGCTGGCCAAGGCCGAGCGCCTGCGCGCACTGGGCCCCGCCCTGGCCGAGAAGGTCCGCCAGGTGTACGCCAACGAGCGCGGCGCCGACCCGGCCGGCAACGATGCCGACGCCTCGCTCTACGACGGCTTCCTGGCCGAAGGCGACAAGCGCCTGCTGGCCCAGGTGCGCGCCAGCGCACCGGCCGAGCTGGGCGCGCTGGAAGGGCGCTTCTGCGAGCCGCGCCTGATCGAGCTGCTGTTCCGCTACCGCGCGCGCAACTGGCCGCAGACGCTGTCGATCGCGGAACTGGACCGCTGGAATGCCTACCGCCGCCAGCGCCTGCTCGAAGACCGCGGGCTGGGCGAAGTGACGCTGGCGCAGTACCAGGCGCAGATCGCGGATTTACGGCTTGCTCACCCCGACGATGCTACCAAGCAAGCCCTACTCGACCAGCTCGCCGCCTGGGGTTCGGACCTCCAACGCACGCTATGACCAGCTATTTTTCCGATGCCAGTTTCAAGTTCCTGCGCGCCCTGGCCCGCCACAACGACAAGACCTGGTTCAACGACCACCGGCACCAGTACGAGGCGCATGTGCGCCAGCCGTTCCTGCAGTTGATCACCGACCTGCAGCCGGGCCTGGCGCAGGTCAGCGAGCACTATCGCGCCGACCCCAGGACCCAGGGTGGCTCGCTGTTTCGCATCTACCGCGATGCGCGCTTTTCCAACGACAAATCGCCGTACAAGAACTGGCAGGGTGCGCGCCTGTTCCATGCGCGCCGGCGCGAAGTACCAGCGCCCTCGTTCTACATCCATCTGCAGCCGGGCGAGAGCTTTGTCGGTGCAGGCCTCTGGCATCCGGAACCGGAGACCCAGCGCAAGCTGCGCCAGTTCATCTTCGACAATCCGGGTAGCTGGAAAGCGGCTGCGCACACTCCCAAGCTACGCCGCAAGTTCGCGTTGGACGACAGCGAGAAACTGGTGCGTGCACCGCGTGGCTTTCCCAACGATTTCGAATTCATCGACGACCTCAAGCATCGCAACTGGGCCTACCTGCGCCACCTGGACGACGCCGTCATGACCGGACCACGCCTGCGCCAGACCATCGAAGCGGACCTGGTGATCCTGGCGCCGTTCGTCGATTACCTGTGCGCGGCGCTGGATCTGGAATTCTGATGCGGCCGGCGAGGCGAACAGTCGCTCGCCTGCACCCGCGACGCGCAATCGGCAATGCCCATCGCGCCCGGAGGTGCCGCTACCAATGTCGCGTAGCTCGGCGATCGCCGGGCGAAACGCCTGCAGCCGCCGCCACACCCCGCCGTAGGAGCGCACCCGGGCGCGACCGGGCGTCCTGGATGCCCCCGAATCACCTTCGAGATTTCCCACACGCCAGCATCGGCCCGCTGCGCGCCGACACCTCCCACCTGGCAACGGAGTGCGAACGATGAAGAAACGTTGGTGGTTGTTGCCCTTGGCAGCCGTGATCCTGCTGGCCGGCTACGTGGTGGCCGGGCCATATCTGGCCATCCGCGGCATCAGCCAGGCCATCGCCGAACGCGACGCCGCGCAGCTGGAACGCCATGTGGATTTCCCCAGCCTGCGCGTCAACCTGAAGGCGCAGCTGGACGACTACCTGGTGCGCCAGGCCGGCAGCGGCATGCAATCGAGCCTGCTGGGCGGCTTCGCCCTGCAACTGGCCAGCGGCATCAGCAGCGCCGGCGTGGATACGCTGGTGACGCCGCTGGGCATCGGCGCCCTGCTGCAAGGCCATGGCGTGTGGAATCGCATGACCGGCGATACCGTCAGTGCCGATACCTACGCGCCGCCGGCACCGGCGAGGCCACTGCAGGGCGCGCGCCAACGCTTCGAATCCACCCGCCGTTTCACCGCCACCACCCAGACCGCGACCGGCGCGCCAGTGGTCTTCGTGCTGACCCGCCAGGGCCTGCGCTGGCGGCTGACCGACATCCAGCTGCCGCTAAGCGATGCCAGCTCGCCGCCGGCGCAGTGACGTGGCGCCGCGCCAGGCAGCCAAGCCATGCGGCCGATGGCCGGGTTACGAAAACCGCCAGGCCCGCTCCAGCCACGCGGCCTGCAGCCGTCGCATTGCGGGGCGCAACTGGCGGCGTGCCATCCACGGCAACGGTGTCAGGGCCTGCTGCAGCGTGCCCGGGGTACCTCGGCGGTTCCAGGCGAAGGCCACCTGGTTGCGCAGATCCGGCTCGGGCAGCACCAGCACCAACCCGTCGAAGATAGTACGCAGTTGCGCCAGCGGCCCGGCAATCGGCACATCGTACAGATTGACTGCCAGCACCCCGTCAGGCGTCAGTGCGGCGCGGCACCGCGCGTAGAAGTCGGGAGTGCACAACGCTGGCGGAATACCATCGGCGTCGTAGGCATCCAGCAGCAACAGGTCGTAGCGCCCGGCGCGCCCGCCGATCCACTGCGCGCCATCGCCCAGGCTGATCTCCAGCCGCGCATCGTCGGGCGGCAGCGCGAAGGCATCGCGCAGTGCCAGCACCTGCGCATCGGCCTCCACCGCCTCGATACGCGCATGCCGCAGATAACGGTGGCAGAACTTCAACTGCGCGCCGCCGCCCACACCGATCAGCCCGATGCACGCAGGATGCGGCTGCAGCCACAACGCGGCCAGCATGCTGCGCGTATACGACAGCACCAACCGATGCGGTGCCCAGCGCGCCATGCGGGTCTGCACCGTGTCGTCGCTGAAGGACAGCTCCAGCGTGCGCCAGGTGCGACGTAACGCCACACCCAACGGCGGCGGCGCTTTGCTCATCGGCCCGGCGGATCGTTGGCCACGCCGTGCGGCACGTGCCCGGCCGCCACATGCTGATGCTGCCGCGCGCTGTCGATGTTGTGCTGCGAATCGTCGAAGAAGATGTCCGCACCGAAGGCTTCCAGGAACGGCCCCTTGTGCCGGCCGCCGAGAAACAGCGCTTCGTCCAGCCGCACGCCCCACTCGCGCAGGGTGCGGATCACCCGCTCATGCGCCGGTGCCGAGCGCGCGGTGACCAGCGCGGTACGGATCGGCGAGGCTTCGCCGGGCGGGAACGCCGCCTGCAGCGTATGCAAGGCCGACAGAAAATTACGAAACGGCCCCACCGACAACGGCTCGCGCGCGCGTTCGCGCTCATGCCGCCCGAAGGCTTCCACGCCCTGCTCGCGCGAGATGCGCTCGCTCTCGTCGCCAAAAATCACCGCATCGCCGTCGAAGGCGATGCGCAACTGCGTGGACAGCCGGCTCTCGTCGTTGTCCACAATCGCTGCAGCCGCCTCGGCACGTTCGCCCGGCGCACGCGGCATGATGGTGGCCGCAGCAATGCCGTGCGTCAGCGCACGTCGCACCGACTCGGGGTTGGCCGACAGGAACAGATCGGTCCCGAACGGTTTGACGTACGGCCAGGTCGGCTCGCCGGAAGTGAAGGTGGCGCGCACGATGCCCAGGTTGTAATGCTGGATCGAGTTGAAGATGCGCAGGCCGGTATCGGCCGAATTGCGCGACAGCAGGATCACCTCCACGCGCGGGGTTTCTTCGGGCACGTCGTGGTTGAGCGCCAGCAGTTTGCGCACCACCGGAAACGCCACGCCAGGCTGCAGGATGTCGTCCTCGTGCTCGCGCTGGAACGCCGAATACGCCTCCACCCCGCTGGCCTCGAACAAGGCATGGCCCTCTTCGAGATCGAACAGCGCGCGCGAGGTCACCGCGACGGTCAGGAGTCTGGGGGAGTTGTCGGGCATTGGGGCTGGGATTCGGGATTCGGGACTGGGGATTGGTTTGAAGCGGACACCGCCGCTGCACGTGTCAGGATGATCGCACGTCAACTGCAGACAGCGGGCAGGTGATTGGCCAATCCCGAATCCCCACTGCCCAATCCCCGCCGCTCAGACTGCAAACTGCTCGCTGAAGATGCGTTCTTCCAGGTTGTGTTCCGGGTCGAACAGCAGGGTCACGCGGCGCTGCGTGGATTCGCGGATGGTCACTTCCACCACGTCGCGGATCTCGTGCGAATCGGCGGTGACGCTGACCGGGCGTTTGTAGGGATCGAGCACGCGGAAGCGCACTTCGGTATCGGCCTTGAGGATGGCGCCACGCCAGCGCCGCGGGCGATACGGCGCGATCGGGGTCAGCGCCAGGGTGTGCGAGCCCAGTGGCAGGATCGGACCATGCGCCGAATAGTTGTAGGCGGTACTGCCGGCCGGAGTGGCCACCATTACGCCATCGCCGATCAACTCGGCAATGCGGGTCTGGCCGTTGAGGTCCACGCTCAGATGCGCGGCCTGGCGGGTCTGCCGCAGCAGCGAGACCTCGTTGTAGGCCAGCGAGCCGGCACTGGTACCGGATTCGGTCTGCACCAGCATCTCCAGCGGCCGCAGGTGGGCGGGCTCGGCGCGTTGCAGACGGGCCAGCAGATCGTCTTCGTTGTCGCGGTACTGGTTCATCAGGAACCCGACCGAGCCCAGCTTCATGCCGAACACCGGTTTGTCGGCAGCACCATGGCGATGCAGGGTCTGCAGCATGAAGCCGTCTCCGCCCAACGCGCAGACCACCTCGGCGGTCTCCAGCGGATGATCGCCGTAGCGCTGCACCAGGCGCGCGCGCGCGTTGGCCGCAGGCTCGGTCGGGCTGGCCAGGAAAGCGATACGGGGTGCTGCGGTCATCGTCGACTCCAGAACATGCGAATCAGCATACCGCAGCCCCGTGGCGGGCTCGTTGCCGCTGCGCCCTGCCCTGGCCTGCGCGGCCGCGATTGCGTCCGCACGTTCAGGCGCCACCACGCCTTGAAGCGGCGAATACAACGGTGCGAGCGGTCGTCAGGTGGGTGCGGACGGCGCGCAGGAGCCGCAGTGTACGCGTGGTACATGCTGCACCGAGCCCTGGCCGCGCCCGCCTGGCGGTGAGCGCCGTCGTTTTGGTGGCTGCCCCTCGCCGTGTGCCGATGCGACAACTGCGCTTGCTGGCGACTTCGCCACTGCATGCGGCGCTCCATCCAACACGAGCGGGCTGGGCTCAGGCCGTCAACCGCCATGCGCGATGGATGCGCGCATGCCGCTCGAAATCCGGGTCGATGGTGCGCGGGCTGATTTCCTCGCATTGCGCGAACTCGGCCACGGCGTCTTCATCCAGCTTGAAACGGCGGAAGTTGTTGGAGAAATACAGCACCCCACCCGGCGCCAGGCGCGCCACCGCAGCGCGCAACAGGCGCACATGCTCGCGCTGGATATCGAAATCCTCCGCGCGCGCGGAGTTGGAGAAGGTCGGCGGGTCGCAGAAGATCACATCGAAATGCGCACGCTCGGCTTCCAGCCAGGCCAGCGCATCGGCCTGCACCAGCTTGTGCTTGCTGCCGGCCTGGCCGTTCAAGGCCAGGTTGTCGGCGCACCACTGCAGGTAGGTGCCGGACAGGTCCACGCTGGTGGTGGCACTGGCACCGGCAACGGCCGCCTGCACGCTGGCCACGCCGGTGTAGCAGAACAGGTTGAGGAAGCGGCGACCCTTGCTCTGCTGCGCCATGCTGCCGCGCAACGGGCGGTGATCCAGGAACAGGCCGGTGTCCAGATAGTCGAACAGGTTCACCCGCAGCAGCGCGCCGTGCTCGCGCACGTTGATGATTTCGTTGCGCTGCTCCAAGCGGCCGTACTTGCTGCCGCCCTTGCCACGCTCGCGCGACTTCAATGCGACACGCTCGGCCGGCACCTCGAACACCTCGCGCGCCGCCGCCAGCAACTCGCCCAGGCGACGGCGCACATCCGCCTCGGGAATGGTCGCCGGCGCGGCATACTCCTGCACATGCAGGAAGATGCGCCGGTCGCCATCGGCTTGCTGGTACACGTCGATGGCAGCGGAATATTCCGGCAGGTCGGCGTCGTAGACGCGGAAGCACTCGATGCCTTCGCGCGCACGCCACTTCTTGAATTTCTGCAGATTCTTGCGCAGCCGGTTGGCCACCATCTGCGCGCCTTCGCTGAGCGCGGTAGGCGCCGCCAGCGGGGTGCGACGCGGTACCGCGATCGGGTCGCAGACGATCAGCGCGCACTCGATCGCGCCATTGAACATCTGGTATTTCTTGCCGGCGCGCAACCCGGTGGCATAGGCCAGCTCGGCATTGCCGCACAGCAGGCTCGCACGCCACTGCGGCACCACCCGCTGCAGGGTGTCGCCGAGCCGGCGGTACAGCGCCGCATCGGCGGCCAGGCGCTCGTCGTAGGGCGGATTGCACACCACCACGCCGGTGGCCTGCGGCGGGGTCTGCAGGTCGCCGACCTCGCGCACGCCGAACCAGATCGCTTCGGCCACCCCGGCCACCTGCGCATTTTCCCTGGCGGCGCGGATCGCATGCGGGTCCATGTCGCTGCCATGGATCACCTGCTTGAGCGCGGCACACCCGGCGCTGTCGCGATCGCGCGCCTCGCTTACCAGCTGCTGCCAGTGCTCGCGATCGAAACCGCGCCAGCGACTGGGTACATCGCTGCCATAGCGCTGCAGGCCCGGCGCCACGTCAGCGGCCATCAGCGCGCCTTCGATCAGCAAGGTGCCGCTGCCGCACATCGGATCCAGCAGGCCGCCGCCATCGGCATAGACGCGCGGCCAGCCGGCCCGCAGCAACACTGCCGCAGCCAGGTTTTCCTTCAATGGCGCCTCGTTCTGCGCCATGCGCCAGCCGCGCCGGTGCAGCGGGCCGCCGCCCAGATCCACCGAGATGGTGGCGCGGCCCTTGCGCAGCGACAGGTTCAGGCGCAGGTCCGGGCTGTCCACGTCCACCGACGGACGTTCCAGCCCCTCCCGGCGCATGCTGTCGACCACCGCGTCCTTGATGCGCTGCGCCGCATAGCGGGCATGGGTGATGGCGGTGCCGGAGACGTGCGCATCCACCGACAGGGTATGCCCCACCGCCAGATGCTCGTGCCAGGGCAGCGCGGCCACACCGGCGTACAGCGCGTCCTCGTCCGGGCAATCGAACTCGGTCAGCGGCCACAGCACCCGGCTGGCCAGGCGCGACCACAGCACGGCGCGCTGCGCATCGCGCAACTGGCCTTCGACGTTGACACCGGAAATGGTGGCGGTGGCCTTGCTGGCACCGAGCGTCAGCAGCTCGTCGGCAAGCAGGTATTCCAGGCCTTTGGCGCAGGATGCGAAGAATTTCACGTGGGCAGGTATCGATAAAGACGCTGGCCGTGGCGGCGAGCGTGGGAGAAGGACGGCGGGCCGGCGCCCGCAGAGGGCAATGCCGTGGCCGCCGTGGACGGGCGCAAATGGTCGGCCATCGCGGCCGGCATTACCACCCCCGCCGGCCGCCGCGCGGTTCACCAAGGCGCCAGCCGCCACTGTGGCTGCGCGGTGTCCAGACGCTGCTGCAGGCCCAGCCGCTGCAGGAAGGCGGCATCGTGCGAGGCCACCAGCAGCGCGCCGGTGTAGTCGCGCAGCAGCTGCCCGATCGCCTCCACCGAGGCCAGATCCAGGTGATTGCTGGGCTCGTCCAGCAACAGCAGCTGCGCCGGCCGTGCCCGGTACAGCGCGCAGGCCAGCGCGGCCTTGAGCCGCTGCCCGCCGCTGAGCTGGCTGCAAGGCAGATCCGCGCGCGCCTGATCCAGCCCCAGCAGGGCCAGCCGCAGGCGCTGCACATGCTCCGCGGTATCGGGGTCTGCGCCGTACAGGTGAGCGAAGGCCGAGTGCGCCGGGTCCAGCATGCCCAGGTCCTGGTCCAGATAGGCCACCGGCACACGCACCTGGCAACGGCCCGATGCCGGGCTCAACCGCCCAGCCAGCAGCTGCAACAGCGAGGACTTGCCGCTGCCGTTGGGGCCGACCAAGCCGATGCGCGGCTGCCCGTGCAGCAGCAGGTCCAGCCGTCGCCCGCCCCAGTGCCCGTCACCCAGTTCCACCTGCTGCAGCGTTGCCAGCCGCTGCGACGCAATGGCCGGCCGTGCCGGCGCCAGTACGGCGATGGCCTGCGGCTCGTCTACCTGCGCCGCGGCCTGCACCACTGCCGCGCTCAGGCGGGCGTGTTCGGCCTGCTGGCGATGCTGCAGTCTGCCGGCACTGGCCTCGCTGCGTTGCTTCTGCGCGCCGAGCAGGATCGGCGCCTGGTTGGCCTGCGCGGCGCTGCGCGCCCCGCGTGCCTGGCGCTGCTGCTGCCGCTGCAGCTGCGCCTGCAGTGCCTGCTGGCCACGTGCGCGGGCCTGTTTGCACTGCGCCAGCAATTCGGCGGCCGCACGCTGCTCGCGAGCGCGCTGCTGCGCGTAATCGGTGTAGTTGCCGCCGTAGCTGCGCAGCCCCTGCGCCGACAATTCGACGATGCGTTGCATGCCCTCCAGCAGCATGCGGTCGTGGCTGATCACCAGCACCCCGCCCGGCCATGTCTGCAACTGCGTCATCAGCCATTCCCGCTGCAGGCCATCCAGGTGATTGCTGGGTTCGTCCAGGATCAGCAGGTCCGGTTGCAGCAGCCATGCGCCGGCCAGCGCCACCCGCATCGCCTCGCCGCCACTGAGGCGGGCGGCCGGCGACTGCGGATCGCGCCCGTCCAGCCCGTGCTGCTGCAGCGCGGCAGCAAAGTCGGCATGCGCCGTCCAGCGCTCGCCCACCAATTCGAAATCGGCTGGCGCCACGCTACCGCGTTCGATGCGCTCCAGCGCGTCCAGCACCGGCGCCACGCCGGCCAGGTCGGCGATGCGTTGGCCCGGCATCGCGCTCACCCGCTGCGGCAGGTAATGCACGCTGCCGCTGCGCAGGCAGCGCCCGGCACTGGGTGCCAGCTGGCCGGCCAATAGGCGACCGAGCACACTCTTGCCCACGCCGTTGCGGCCGACCAGGCCGGTGCGGCGCTGATCGATGTGCAGGCTCAGATCGGAAAACAACATGCTGCCGTCGGGCAGCACATACGTCACGCTTTCCAGCGTCAACGACGGACAGGTCATCGGCGTCTCCACTGCATGCCAGGACACGTCGCGTTCCGGGCGGAACGGCAACGGGTATGGCCGTCTTCACGACGGCGGCATCAATGGCGCATCGGACCGATCTCACATGGCGGGCTGTGCGCCCAGTCTACGCGCGCGCCGAGCGGTGCAACACCCCAGGCATCCGGCTCCGCAGATGCCTGCATGCGGCCACGCGTTCAAGCAATGGCGTGTTGCCGGGCTACAGGAGATCGGCGTGCGGTTGGCAGCATGGAGCACTCGCGTTTCGACGCAGCGGCGCTCAGTCAGCAGGCTTTCGCGCAATCACCGTTGGAAACGCGCAGGCGCTGTCGTCGATGAAGCGCACATCCACAAAGCCTGCGCGCTCCAGCTGCTCACGGGTCTGCGCGTGGGTACGGAACGAGATGGCAACCTGCACGATCTCGGCAAGCACCAGCGTCTGCAGACGCAGGCCCTCGGCATCGACCGCGTCCAGATTCCAGGGAGACTCGGCAGACACGCCAGGTGGAGGCGTCAGTGCGCTGGTCACCAGCGTTCCACCCGGGCGCAAGCGCTCGTAGAACCTGCCGTACAGCGCCACCACGCGCTCGTCGTCCGGCTCATAGATGTTCAGGCCATTGCTGGTCAGCACATCCACGCTGGCCGCCTCTCCCGGCGCCCAGGCATCGTCGAGCTGCAGCGACAGCTGGCCATCCAGACCATGCTGGCTGGCGAGGCGACGTGCCCCCTCCAGCGCCTCGTGATCGAGGTCGATGCCGATCAGGCGCACGCCGGGGCACTCCCGATAGTCGAGCAGCAGCAGTTCGCCCATCCAGCCGCAGGGGATCGATGCCAGGGTGATGCCCGGACGCAGCAACGCCTGCAGTTGTTGACGAAAAATGCCGAACCGCTCGCGCGTGGCCAGCAGCGAGGGCATCGACTCGAACAACGCGTACTGCAGCGCCGGTGTCGACTCCTTCGCCAGGGTTCCCGATGGATGGGTCACCATCTGGTGCGCCCACTCGGCATTGAGCCCGCGATTGATGAGCAGAAAGCGACCCAGCGCGAAGGTCCATAGCTCGTCGACCAGGGCGAGCAGTTCGTCCACGTGCGCATCGGCGCCGCTGGCGGTGGCTCGCAGACGCGCGCGGACCGCCTGCAACAACGCCTCGTCCTGCGGCGGGGGCTCGGCGGAATGGGAAATCAGCTGGCCACGAGAAGTGGATTGGCCCGGGTGCAGGTCGTTGTCTTGCATGGTCCGCCTCCGCATCGGCAATGGGGGATTGCATCGTCGTGCCCACGGTTGCCGAGCCCGACACCGTGCGGTGGTCGGAAAGACGAGGCCAATTGCCGCGAAACGAATCATTGCCGATGCGTGCATGCCGGCCGCTCATGAGTGAGGGGCCGCAGCTTGATTTCGGGATTCGGGATTCGGGATTCGGGATTCGGGAATCGGGAATCGGGAATCGTAAAAGCGTGCGTTGTTGCGCTTGCAGGGTGTGCGCGATGGCGATGCCGGTGTGGATACGGCGCGCATCGCTAGTGTCGGTGCGCAGGCTGCCGTCGATACCGCCCAATCCGCGCGGTAGCTATTGCAGCCCGCACCAGGCCGTCACCCCACGACGCTGGGGCCACCGTTCGCAATCGCACCGGCTACGCACCGGTTGCGACGCACCCCGCCAATATCCAACGGAGGGCAGACCGTAACGTTGTCGCCGCCGCTCTCAGCCCAGTCCGAATGCCGGGTGATACGCCACATCGGCCAGCGGCAGCAGGCGGTCGCCGAAGGCCAGCGCCTGCAGTTCCGACACCGGCGCTTCGGGCAGGCTCAGGCCGGGCTCCACCGCGAATCCCAGTCGCTTGAAGAAGCCCGGTGCCCCCAGCGCCAGGCAACCGGCCGCCCCGCGTTGGCGCAGATTCGCCAGCGCCGCCTGCACCAGCCGCGTGCCCAGACCCCGACCTTGATGCCCTGGCCCGACCGCCAATGGCCCCAGCGCATACCAGCCGGA
This sequence comes from Xanthomonas codiaei, assembly GCF_002939785.1. Classification (GTDB taxonomy): domain Bacteria; phylum Pseudomonadota; class Gammaproteobacteria; order Xanthomonadales; family Xanthomonadaceae; genus Xanthomonas; species Xanthomonas codiaei. The sequence goes on along the minus strand of NZ_MDEC01000009.1, from coordinate 134,018 downwards.
CGAACCGTCCGACAGCACTACCGGCGACACCGCCAGATGCCCGACCACGTAGCCGTCGTGATCGGCCACCAGCGACAACGCCAACGCTCCGTCCTCGCGCAGCGCCGCGATCACGTACTGCTCGTCGTGGCGGCTGTGGTCATCGCGCATGAACGCGACCATGGTCAGGATCTCGATGGCCGCCGCATCGTCTTCGCCGGCCTCGCGAATCAGCACGTCCATCGCTCACCTCGCTGGCAGCGCCAGTCACGGCACACGTGCATCACAGGCTGTTCAATAGGTCGGTGAATGCGGCCGACGCCGCATCCACATGCGCGGCCAGATCGTGTTCGTCGTCGACCAGCAACAAGCGCGCACGCCGCGCCTGCGCCCAGGCAATCACCTCCGCCGCCGGGATCAACGCATCGCGCCAGGCATGCACGATGGAGATCGGTACCGGCGCGGCATCCAGCGCCGGCATCGGGCCCATCGTGGTGGGTGGCACCATCAGGAACAGGCCCTGTGTGGGCACCTGCAGCGACACCTGTGCGGCGATATACGACCCCAGGCTGGAACCGGCCAGCACCAGCGGGCCCTTATCTGCGGCTGCACGCGCAGTCTGCAACAGCCGCAGCAGCCGCCCCTGCACATCGCCAAGCCGGCTGATCTGGCGCTGCGCATCCAGATCGGTGAAATCCGGGCGCTCGTGGCTCCAGCCCAGACGCTCGGCCACCTCGGCCAGCGCGGTGACCTTGCGTGCCGCCGGGCCACTTTCGAAACCGTGCGCCAGAATGCAGTGACCGCGGCTCATAGCACCTGCACCGCATCGCCCAGCCGCACCACGCCGCCGCGCAGGATGCGTGCGCACAAACCGCCATGCCCGCGCATCGCGTTGTAGCCACCGGCTCCCAGCGCGTCTTCCATGCGCGAGCAGGGGTCGCAGGGATCGGTGCCTTCCAGCTCGACATCGCCAATGCGAAAGCGCCGCCCCTTCAAGGCGATCAACGGAATCCCGCTGACCACCAGATTGCGTCGCAGCGTGGCCGGCGCGATCGCCGCGTGCCCGGCCAGCGCCGCGATCACCGGCAGATGCTCGGCCTGGATCAGGGTGACCCCACGCTTGCCGCTGCCGCCCTTGTAACGATCGCCCACCAGCCCGACGCCGGTGGTGGCCTGTGCCGCGTCCACTTCCAGCATCGCCACATCACGCGCGGGGCGCACGCCGATCCAGGTCACCTGACCGGTCTGCGGCAGCGTTGCCATCAATTTGCCCAGGGGGCTGTCGGGATTCAAAGCCATCGGGCAATGCTAGCATCCGCTTCATGTCCGATGCCGTCCTGCCGTCGCCGCCGATCACCTACGCGCCGTTGCCCTACGAATCGCGCCTGGCCCGCCGCGCACTCGGCCAGATCGACATGGTGGTCATCCATTGCACCGAATTGCCGGACATGGCGATGGCGCGCGACTACGGCGAGCGCGTGCTCTACGACAGCGGCACCGGCAACAGCGGCCATTACTACATCGACCGCAATGGCAGCATCCAGCAGTACGTTGCGCTGGAGCGCATCGCCCATCATGTGCGCGGGCACAATCCGCACACGCTGGGCATCGAACTGGTCAACAGCGGGCGGTATCCGCACTGGCTGGATTCGCGCCATCAGCTGATGCAAGAGCCATATCCGCAGGCGCAGATCGCCGCGCTTGTCACACTGTTGCAATGGCTGCAACAACAGTTGCCTTCGGTGCGCCGCATCGCCGGTCACCAGGAACTGGATACCACCCTGGAAGCGGCCAGCGACGATCCGGCGCGCAAGATCCAGCGCAAGCTCGATCCTGGCCCACTGTTTCCGTGGCCCCGCATCGAAGCGGCGGTCCACTGGTCGCATGCGGTGCGTTGAACGCATGCCGGGTCAGGGCGTGCAACGCCCGAGCGATCAGAGGTCCGGCGCGCGATAGGTCTTTTCGCCCGCGTCCACCGCCACGTCCAGCCGGTTTTGCAGTGGCGCGATCGGGCAGACCACATGCGGGGTGAAGGCGCAGGGCGGGTTTTCGGCCAGATTGAAATCCAGGGTCACCTGTCCATCGCTTGGCATCGCGGTGAACAGGTAGCGTGCGCCGCCATAGCTTTCCTTGCCGCTGGTACGGTCGGCAAACAGGAAGAACAGCCCGCTGCCGTCGTCCTGCATGATCGGCTGCAGGCGATATTCCCGGCCATCGCGTTTGAACACGGCTTCGCCCGGCACATCCACCGTCAACGGCGTGCCGATCGATGTCAGCAAGGTGATGCTGCGTGGCGTGGCATACGGCTGCCAGCGCGCCTTCACCCGCCACTGCGGGTCGGTCGGAAAATAGTCGAAGCCCTGAAAACGGCGGATCGCCGCTGCGCCCGGGTCGCGAAAGCGCCAGCCGAACAACGTGCCGGTCTGCACCAGATAGAACTGCCGGTTCTCGACATCCAGCCGGTCGCCGCGCTGCCCCGCGCGTTCGGGCTCCAGACCGACCTCCACCACCGGCTGCCCGTTCAAGCGCACCGGCACCCCGGCCGCAGCGCGGAAACGCACGTGCCCTTCGGTATCCAGGCTCAGCTCGCCCAACTGCCCCGGCCCGGCCGGCAGGACGAGATCGCTGTGCGGATCGCTACCAACCCGGTAACGGCCGGCGCGCAGGCGACCGGAGCCGGTGTAGCTCAGCCAGCCATCGGGTGCGCGCACCTGGTCCAGCCGCCGGGCACGCGCGTCTTCCAGCGCAACCTGATAGACCTGCGGCCCGTCCGCATCGTGGCGACCGCTCATCCGCACGCCGTCTGCGTCGGCGGTGGACCCCGCCGAACACGCCGCCATCGACATTACCGCGGCGCACACGACGCCGACCTGCAAGTGCAACCGCATGTCACGACCAACCCTGCAAGAATCCGCGCTCCGCGCCGCGAGCCTGCGTCCCCACAGACACCATTCCTGCCGGCATTGTGCCTGATCAGGCAGCGGTCGCGACCGGACGCGACGGGTCCTGCAGCCATCCGCCCCAGGAACCGGCGTACACGCGCGCACCCGACAGCCCGGCCACTTCCAGCGCCAGCAACAGATGGCAGGCGGTCACGCCGGATCCGCACATCACCACCGCCTGCTCCGGCCGGTACGTACCCAGCAATGCGGACAACTCCGCACGTAGTTCCTCGGCCGGCTTGAAACGGCCATCGCGCAGGCTCAGGCCCAACGGGCGACTGAGCGCGCCGGGCACATGTCCGGCGACCGGATCGATCGGCTCCACTTCGCCGCGAAAACGCTCGCCGGCCCGCGCATCCAGCAGCCAGCCCGGCGCCTGCTGCAGCCGGGCCTGGATCTGCTCGGCCTCCACCACCGCATCGGCATCGAAACTGCCCGGATACGCAGGGCCGGCGTGCAATGCAGGCGGCTCGGTGGTCTCCGCCAGGCCGGCGGCCCGCCACGCTGCCAGCCCGCCATCGAGCACCGCCACCCGGCGATGCCCCATCAACCGCAGCATCCACCAGGCGCGCGCGGCCGCCATGCTGCCATCGCCGGCGTCGTAGACCACCACCTGGCTCTCCGGAGCGATGCCCCATGCGCCCAGGCGACTGGCGAAGTCGGCACTGTGCGGCAACGGATGCCGCCCCTGCCCGGGCCGCGACAGATCGGCCAGGTCATGATCCAGATCCACGTAGTGCGCACCGGGCAGATGCCCTTGCGCGTAGGCCTTGCGTGCCGCATCCGGGTCGGGTGCGGTGGGCGGCGCGGCGCGCGCATCCAGCAAGCGCAGCTGCGGATGCGATAACGCGCCGGCCAACGTGGCGGTGTCCACCAGGGTGGTCCAGTTCGGCTCTGCACTCATGCGACCTGCTCCAGGCGACGACGAAGATTGAGAAGAATGGCGGCCGTGGCGCCCCAGATGCGCTGCCCGGGCCAGTCGTACTCGAGCACGCGGCGCGGCCGCCCGCGGAATTCCAGCTCCACGCTGCGCAGATTGTCCGGGTCCATCAGATAGGCCAGTGGCACCTCGAAGACCTCGGCCACTTCCTCCGGCTGCGGCACCGCCACGAAACCGGGGTCGATCACCGCCACCACCGGCGTCACCCGAAAGCCGCTCACGGTCAGGAAGGGATCCAGGTACCCCAGCGCATGCACCTGCCCCGCGCCCAGCGCGATTTCCTCGCAGCTCTCGCGCAAGGCCGCCGCCGCCGCGTCGGCATCGGACGGCTCCATCCGCCCACCCGGAAAGCTGACCTGCCCGGCATGATGGCGCAGGCTGTCGGTGCGCCGGGTCAGCAGCACCGTGGTGCCCTGCGCGCGCGGCACCAGTCCGCACAGCACCGCCGCTTCGGCGCAGGTACCGCCCTCGCTCAGATCGATCAGCTCGGCATGGTTCCAGCCCGGCCCATCGGGTGCGGTGTCCAGCGGATACAGCGCCCGCCGCAGCCGCGCATGCTCGGGCAGCGCAGCGATCAGCCCGCGCGCCGGCAAGACGGTGTGCAACAACTCCTGGCGTTCGGTGTCGCTCATGCTCATCCAGCGTGCAATTTCATCCAGGCTGCGCAGGCAGCCGACGCAGTGCGACTGCGCGTCCAACGAACATACACCGATGCAGGGACTGGGCAGCGGCGCACCGGCCGAATCGGTCTGGCTCATCGGTCGCTGCTGCCACGGTGGTGCGATCTGTCCATCGCTCTGCTCGCGCCTGTCTAACGGTCCAAAACGACGACGCCGGCCTGGTGGCCGGCGTCGTCACTGCAACAGCAAACACGGCAAACGCGATTACTTCACGCTGACCAGCTTGATCTCGAACTGCACGGCCACGTTCGGCGGGAACGGCGTGCGCGGATCGGCGCCATAGGCCTGCTCCGGCGGCAGGGTCACTTCCCACTTGGAGCCGGCCGGCATCTGCAGCAGCGTCTCGCGCATCGCCTTCATTTCGACTTCGCTGACCTTGATGGCCGGAATCTGCTGCGCCGGACGCGCCTTCTCGCGGTCGCCGAAGGGGAACGGGCCGGCCACTTCCAGCTGCACGGTGCTTGCCTGGGTCGGCTTGGCGCCCTTGCCGGCTTCGATCACGCGGTACTGCACGCCACTCGGCAGGCTCTGCACGCCAGCGGTGACCTTGTTCTTGGCCAGGAACGCATCGCTCTTGGTCTTGTTGGCGGCAGCGGCCTTGTCGTACTCGGCCTTGGCCTGCTGGGCACGGCCCTGCTCGCGCTTCTGGAACGCTTCGACCGCCGGCTTCAGCTGATCGGCCGTGATCGCCGGCTGCTTCTTGGCATAGGCGTCCTGCAGACCCTTGACCACCGAGTTGATGTCGAGCTGCTCGCCACGACCGCTGAGTTCGGCAAGGTTATTGCCGTAGTCGTAGCCGAAGTAATAGCTCAACTTGCCCTTTTCGGACGTCGTGTCCTGGGCCAGTGCATTGCCCGTCAGGGCCAGGGCCGCCACAGCGACCGCGATAGAACGCAACTTCATCAAACAATTCTCCAGGGTGGTGGCACAGGACGGGTCTGCCGCCTGAGATGACGCGCTAGGATAGCGGCCGCGCTAGCGAACCGCTACTTATCGCGAAAGCTAGGACCAGCAAGGCTTTCGGAAGTTCCGCATTTACTATTTTTTTACGTTCACAAGGGTTTTCGATGTCCAATCACGTCATTCTGATCGCCGATCACGCCAGTGTCCGGACCATTACGGTCAACCGGCCGGACAAACTGAACGCCTTGAATCGCGACACCATGCTGGCGCTGGACCAGGCCTTCGCCGACGCGGCCAAGGCCGACGAGGTGCGCGTGGTGATCCTCACCGGCGCCGGGCCCAAGTCCTTCGTGGCGGGCGCGGACATCGCCGAAATGAGTGAGCTGTCGGCGATGGAGGGCCGTGACTTCTCGCTGGTGGGGCAGCAACTGATGCGCCGGATCGAGCGCATGCCCAAGCCGGTCATTGCGATGGTCAACGGCTTCGCGCTGGGCGGCGGGCTGGAACTGGCCATGGCCTGCCACCTGCGCATCGCCGCGAGCAGCGCACGACTAGGCCAGCCGGAAATCAATCTTGGCCTGATCCCCGGCTTCGGTGGCACGCAGCGCCTGCTGCGCCTGACCGGACGAGCTGCCGCGCTGGAGCTGTGCCTGCTTGGCCAGCCCATTGATGCGGCGCGCGCCTTGCAGCTGGGCCTGGTCAACCGCGTGGTCGAAGCCGACGCCCTGCAGGAAGAAACCCTGGCAGTGGCGCAGCGCCTGGCCGACTCGGCACCGCTGGCGGTGCGCGGCATCCTGGACGCAGTGGTGTTCGGCGGCGAATGCGGCCTGGAAGAGGGGTTGCAGCTGGAAACTGCGGAATTTGCACTGCTGTTTGCCAGCCAGGACATGCGCGAGGGCACCCGCGCCTTTCTCGACAAGCGCCCCGCCCAGTTCCGCAATCGCTGACGCATCATGCCGCCCAACCCCACACCGGAAATGCACGCGCTGCCGCTGCAACTGTTCGACTGCGTGCGGGCGGACGATCTCGATCGTGCGCTTGCACTCGGACTGATGGACTACCAGCCGACGCCGCAACAAGACGGTGCGGACGCCACGCCAGCCAACGTCGTCGCCGCACTGCTCGCCGCGCAACAGCGCCTGCGCACTGCCTGGGCCGCGCGCGAACGCTACCGCGCACGCGCAGCCCGCCTGCAACGCCGTGCTGCCGAGCGCGAGGCGCGACGTGCGCCTGCCCCGGCTCCCAGCCAGACGGCCGTGCCCGCACTGCCGCCGCTGGCCGCCGCCATCCTGGCGCGTGCCAAGGCCAAGGCCGCCGGAGGCGCGCAGTCTTGACTCCCGTTCGCTCCACCGCCGCGCCACGCCGCGGCCGCACCATGCGCACACCCGAGATCCAGGAAATGTTCGCGCGGCTGCGCGAACTCAATCCGCATCCCACCACCGAGCTGGAATACACCACGCCGTTCGAATTGCTGATCGCCGTGCTGCTCTCGGCGCAGGCCACCGATGTCGGCGTCAACAAGGCCACCCGCAAGCTGTATCCGGTGGCCAACACCCCGCGCGACATCCTGGACCTGGGCGAAGAAGGCCTGAAGCGCTACATCTCCACCATCGGCCTGTTCAATGCCAAGGCCAAGAACGTCATCGCCACCTGCCGCATTCTGCTGGAGCAGTACGGTGGCGAGGTGCCGCACGATCGTGCGGCGTTGGAGGCATTGCCCGGGGTCGGCCGCAAGACCGCCAACGTGGTGCTCAACACCGCCTTCGGCGAGCCGACCATGGCGGTGGACACGCATATCTTCCGGGTCGCCAACCGTACCGGCCTTGCACCCGGCAAGGACGTGCGCGCGGTGGAGGACACACTGGTCAAGGTCATCCCTGCAGAGTTTCTGCATGACGCCCACCACTGGCTGATCCTGCACGGGCGCTATGTCTGCAAGGCGCGCAAACCGGATTGCCCAGGCTGCGTGATCCACGACCTGTGCCGCTACCCCGACAAGACCCCGCCGGCCCCAGAGCGGAAAACAAAAACGATGAATGATGCGGCTATGGCATCAACACAAGCCCGCAGCAAGGCGACAGCGCAGTAGAGAACCCCGATCCACACCCAGCAAACGCAAGGCCGTATGCCTTTACGATTCCCCAATCCCGAATCCCGAATCCCGGCCCCAAAAAAATCGCGACCGGATGATGCGTCTTTCGGCGCCATGCATCATCCGGTCACGACAGAACTGCTCCCGGCGCGAACGCCGGGACGACAACAGGCTTATGCCGCCTTGCGCGGGTCCACCACCGGCGCGCTTTCCACGGCGCGCTGGCCTTCCACGCGCCGCTCCAGCTCCTTCCAGTCCACCACCAGCTCGCATCCGCGCGAGGCCGCATTCCGGCTCCAGTCGCGCAGCAACTCGATGCAGGCATGGTCCACGTGGTGCAGCTTGGCCACGTCCAGATGCAGCGCGGTGTTCGGCGGCACGCTTTCCAGCGTACGTGCCATCGCCGGCACCTTCAGGAAGGTAGCCGAGCCCTGCAGGGTCAGATGCATCTCGTCCTTCTTGTCGGCGTGCTCGCGCACCTCGACCTTCAGACGCGAGGAATGCAGCGCCAGGCGGAACAGCGACAGGCCGAAGCCGATCAGCACGCCGGTCAGCAAGTCGGTGGCCACGATGGCGAAGGTGGTCGCCAGGTAGATCGCAGCCGTTCCACGACCGTAGGTCGCCAGCTCCTTGACCTGCCCGATCTTGATCATCTTCACGCCCGTGTACACCAGGATGCCGGCCAGACACGCCACCGGCGTCATCCGCAACAGCCACGGCAGCAGCATCGCGAACACCAGCAGCCAGCTGCCGTGCAGGATGGTCGATACGCGGGTGGCCGCGCCAGCCTGCACATTGGCCGCACTGCGCACGATCACGCCGGTCATCGGCAACGCGCCCAGGAAGCCGCACAACATATTGCCCACGCCCTGCGCCGCCAGCTCACGGTCGTACTGCGTGCGAGCGCCCTGGTGCATGCGATCCACCGCCGCCGCCGAGAGCAAGGTCTCAGCACTGGCGATGAAGGCAAAGGTCACCGCCGATACCAGCAGCGTGTGATTGAACACGCCGAAGATCTCGGAAACGCTGGGGATGCTGATCGCGGAGAACAGGTTGCTGGGCACGTCGACACGGTTGACGTCCAGGCCCTGCAGCTGCGCCGTGGCGGTGACTGCGACCACTGCGATCAATGCACCAGGCAGGAAGCGCAGACGCTGCGGACGCAGCTTGTCCCATGCCAGGATGATGCCGATGGTGGCCAGACCCACGAACAACGCGGTGCGGCCGGTGCCTTCGCTGATGGCCTGCCACAGCACCGCAGGCAGCGCGGCGAAGTTTTCCAGACCACGTGCCTTGGGCGCCGCATCCATCAGCACGTGCGCCTGCGAGGCCACGATCAGGATGCCGATCCCCGACAACATGCCGGCCACCACCGCCGGCGATGTCATGCGGAACCACACGCCCGCCCGACACAGACCGGCAATCAGCTGGATCGCGCCGGCCACCAGGATCACTGGACCGAGCGCGGCGGCGCCGTGCTCACGGACCAGCTCGAACACCAACACAGCCAGGCCGGCGGCCGGCCCGCTCACCTGCAAAGGAGAGCCCGCCAGGAAGCCGACGACCAGACCACCGACGATACCGGTGATCAGGCCCGCGGCCGGCGGCATGCCGGAGGCGATCGCGATACCCATGCACAAGGGCAATGCGACCAGGAAGACCACGACCGACGACAGCAAATCGCGCCCGAACAGTCCCTGGCGGAAATATCCGCCGATACCCGATGTGTTCATGATCGGCTCCGTCAGGCCAGTTCAGCGCGGACGACTTGTTGCAGTCGCGGACGCGGGGTCGCCTCGGGGGTGCTCTCGCCCAGCAACGGACGGAAGCCACCCTTCTCGGCATCGAAGGCGCGGATGTCGCCGTGGGCGATGTCGTAGATCCAGCCGTGGATCCGCAGGGTACCGGCGGCCAGACGCGCAGCCACCACCGGTTGCGTGCGCAGATGGTCCAGCTGCGAGACCACGTTCTCTTCGGTCATGCAGCTCAGCGCGTCCGGGCTGGCCGGATCGTGCCCGTGATGGGCGGTGACATGGCGCGCCGCATCGGTGTGCTTGAGCCACGCCGCCACCGAAGGCACGTCTTCCAGCGATTCCGGCTTGAGCACGGCCTTCATGGCGCCGCAGTCGGTATGGCCACAGATCACGATGTGACGCACGCCCAGCACGGCGATGGCGTACTCGATCGCTGCCACCACGCCGCTGACGTGCTGGGAGTACGGCGGCACGACGTTGCCGATATTGCGGTAGACGAACAGTTCGCCGGGCTGCGCGGAGAAGATCAGCTCCGGCATGACGCGCGAGTCGGCGCAGGTGATGAACAGGGTGTGCGGGCTCTGGCCGCCGGCCAGCTCCTGAAAGCGCGCGCTCTGCTGTGGATAGACTTCTTTACGGAAATGGCGAAAACCTTCGAGCAAACTTTCCATGGGAGATTCCTTCTAGGCAACGGATGGCTACCCGCGGCGCAAACCGCAGGTCGCAAAAAGAAAACGAAAGAGAAAATCCGGCGCGCAGTGCACCGGTTACAACGACCGCTGGGGATCAGCCAAGCAACGCGTTTGGAGGACGCAGTTGCGGGATCAGGTCGCGTTTGTGACTCACCGGCGCGTGGTGCGCGTGCCAGGAAGGGGAATACCGCGCCAGCATCGGCCATGCTTGGGAGAGCAAGGGGATATCGTCCGCAAGCTGGGTATCGACCTGGCTCTGGGTATCGCCGTCGTCCTGCGGATCTTCTGCTGCATCGCGTGCTTCGCCAGCATCCACCATCACCGCCAGACCGTCGCCCACCAGCGCATCCTGGATGCGCGTGTGTGCACTGGCCGCCGACCACGCGCCGAGCGCGAGCAGGCAAACCAGCAACAGTTGGAGGAATCGAGGAAACATGGCCTCGAAACTAACAATTTAGGCGAGGCATGCGCAAGTGGTGCGTCGCACAAACCGACATATATGTTCAGCCTGCAATAGTTGCGGTTCAGGTCGCCAGTGACGCAGACCTCAAAACAGCGTCTATGGCCCTGATCCACGCGCTGTCATAAAACGATTGCATTCCGATTTCTGACACACGACGACACAGTTGAAGCGTTCGTAAACTCTTGTCTTTATTGGCAAAAATCAATTGTGACGTCTTTGCTGATTTGTCACATTAACGCAACTTTCACGCCATAGCCTGCGCCCACTTTCTCAGGTCGCAAGGCATCCATGAAACTCGCTCCTACCCTGCTCTCCTCCGCGCTGCTGCTGGCGCTTTCCGCTCCGGCAGCACACGCCGAAATCGCCATCGATGTGATCGGAGGCTCGGAAGTCTCGCTGGAGGGCCTGGTCCAGGCCGATGGCAACTGGTTCCATAACGATGTGCAGGATCTCAACGGCCCGATCGGTGCCAATGGCGACAACTCCGAATTCAGCATCCGCCGCGCCGAGCTGGTGCTCAAGGGCAAGGGTCCGGGCAACTTCGAGTGGGTGGCCGGCTACGATCCGAGCGTGTTGAAGGACGTCACCATCCGCGGCACCACCATTCGCAGCACCGGGCGGTTTCTGGACAACAACATCAAGTACAAGTTTGGCGGCAACGCCAACAACTACCTGCAGATCGGCCAGTTCAAGCAACCCAACAGCCTGGAAGAACTGTCCAGCACCAAGAACAACGACTTCGTCTCCAAGGCATCGGTGACCAATACCTACGGCATCTCGCGCCGTCTGGGCGTGGCCTATGGCATAGGCGACAACAACTGGAGCCTGACCGCCAGTGCGTTCGGCCGCGAACTGACCCGTAACCAGGCGCACGGCAGCGGCTACGGCGCACGCGGCACCTGGGCGCCGATCAACGAGACCGGCAACGTGCTGCACGTCGGTCTCAGCTACCTGGCCTACGACACCGACGACGATACCCTGCGCCTGCGTGCCCGCCCGGACGCCGACCTGACCACCATCCGCCTGATCGACAGCGGCGCCATCACCAATGTCGACGACGTGGGCGTGGCCGGTGCCGAGGCGATGTGGATCACCGGCCCGTTCAAGCTGCAGAGCGAGTACTTCCAGGAGAACGCCAACCGCATCGGCGCCAACGCGCGTGACTATAAGAGTGACGGCTGGTACGTCAGCGGCGTCTGGAACATCACCGGCGAAACCTGGGGCTACAAGGCCGGCGTGCCGACCACCCCGCTGCCCAACGAACCGGCTTCGGGCATGTGGCAGCTGGCAGTGCGCTACGACACCCTGGACCTCAACGACGGCCACCTGGTCTCCAACGGCACCACGCCGTTCGTCGATGGCGTGCTGGGCGGCAGGATGAATGTATGGACGGTCGGCGCCAACTGGTACTGGCGCTCGAACTTCAAGTTCGCCCTGGACTACGCCAAGGTGGAAAGCACCCGCTACAACAGTGCCACCCGTGGCCTGGTCGACGACAACCCGTCGATCATCGAGGCGCGCGCGCAATTCTATTGGTAAGCCATCCGCTGCGTCGGTCGCCGGGCGTGCTTGCCGAGCACGCCCGGCCCCCATCCGCGCCGCCCCCGATCCTGCAGGCGTTCGCGCCTGCGCGTCATTGTCCTGTCATCTCTTCGACACCGCGCGGTCATGCCGCTGCCCTGCAATGGCATGCCTGCGGGACGTCCTGACCTCAACCCTACTGGAGCTGTTCCGTGACCCATTCCTTCAAGACCCGTCTGGCCGTGGGCGTCCTGGCCGCCTCGCTGGCCTTGTGCGCCCACGCCGCCGACGTCACCGGCGCCGGTGCCTCGTTCATCTACCCGGTGATGTCCAAGTGGTCGGCCGACTACAACACCGCCACCAAGAAGCAGGTCAATTACCAATCGATCGGCTCGGGCGGCGGCATCGCCCAGATCAAGGCCGCCAGCGTGGACTTCGGCTCCTCCGATGCCCCGCTGAAGCCGGAAGAACTGGCCGCAGCCGGGCTGGCGCAGTTTCCCTCGGTGATCGGCGGCGTGGTGCCGGTGGTCAACGTGCCCGGCATCGCTGCCGGTGCGCTCAAGCTCGATGGCAAGACCCTGGGCGACATCTTCCTGGGCAAGGTCAGCACCTGGAACGATCCGGCCATTGCCGCGCTCAACCCGGGGGTGAAGCTGCCCGAAAGCAAGATCACCGTGGTGCATCGCTCCGACGGCTCGGGCACCAGCTTCAACTTCACCAACTACCTGTCCAAGGTCAATCCGGACTGGAAGGGCAAGGTCGGCGAAGGCACCGCCGTGCAGTGGCCGACCGGCATCGGCGGCAAGGGCAACGAGGGCGTGGCCGCGTACGTGAAGCAGATCAAGGGCGGCATCGGCTACGTCGAGCTGTCGTACGCGCTGCAGAACAAGATGGCCTATACCGCGATGAAGAACGCGGCCGGCAAGTTCGTGCAGCCGTCCGACGAGACCTTCGCCGCGGCGGCCAACAGCGCCGACTGGGGCACGGCCAAGGACTTCTATTTGGTGATGACCAACGCCGCCGGCGACAACGCCTGGCCGATCACCGCCACCAATTTCATCCTGGTGCAGAAGAAGCCCAAGAATCCGGCCGGCCTGAAGAACACGCTGGACTTCTTCCGCTGGGTCTATACCAAGGGCGATGCGCAGGCCAAGCAGCTGGACTACGTGCCGCTGCCGGACAGCCTGGTGACCCAGATCGAGGCCTACTGGGCCAAGAACCTGCCGCGTTGATCTAGCCTGCGCGGCGGGCGCGATAGGCGGCTGGTCACCAGCCCTCCATCGACACGGACACTCCAGTTCACGCGACATGGCCATGCCGGTACCGGATGGCGCCTGGGCCCCCGGGCTGCCGTTGTCCGAGGACCGGATTGACAACGTACAGGAACGGCGCCGTCTCTCTCCCCGGCGTCGGGACCGGGACGCGGATCCCGGAGGGTGCGATGCCCTCCGTGGTCCGCGTCTTTTTTGTGATGCCTTCGCCAGAAGGCACTGTCATGCACGTGTAACAAAAACATCATTTCATAGCGTGGTCTGCCGGACACCCGGCCAATCCAGCCTCGGAGCTTCCATGAAATTGCAGTCGGCCAGCCTGACCGCCCTGTCCCTCACCATCGCCCTTGCCCTGGCTGCATGCTCGCCCGGCAAGGACGCGCAGTCCGGCGACACCGCCAAGGGCGCTCCCAGCGCCGGCGCCACGGCCAGCGACAGCAAGGGCGCCGAGATTTCCGGTGCCGGCGCGTCCTTCATCTACCCGCTGGTATCCAAGTGGTCGGCCGACTACAACGCCGCCACCGGCAACAAGGTGAACTATCAGTCGATCGGTTCCGGCGGCGGCATCGCGCAGATCAAGGCCGGCACGGTGGATTTCGGTTCGACCGACAAGCCGCTCGATAGCGCCGAATTGCAGCAGGCCGGGCTGGGCCAGTTCCCGTCGGCGATCGGCGGCGTGGTGCCGGTGGTCAATCTGGAGGGCATGGCACCGGGCAAGCTGCGCCTGACCGGCGCACTGCTGGCCGACATCTTCCTGGGCAAGGTCACCATGTGGAACGACGCGGCGATCGTTGCGGCCAACCCCGGCGTGACGCTGCCGGCCACCAAGATCAACCTGGTGCACCGCTCGGATGGTTCGGGCACCACCTTCAATTTCTCCAACTACCTGTCCAAGGTCAGCCCGGAGTGGAAGAGCAAGGTCGGCGAAGGCACCTCGGTGCAGTGGCCGGGCGGCGTGGGCGGCAAGGGCAACGAAGGCGTCGCCTCGTACGTGCAGCAGATCAAGGGCTCGATCGGTTATGTCGAACTGGCCTACGCGCTGCAGAACAAGATGCCCTACACCTCGCTGCAGAACGCGGCCGGCCAGTGGGTGGAACCGAATGCGGACAGCTTCGCCGCCGCGGCCGCCAGCGCCGACTGGGCCAACGCCAAGGATTTCAACCTGGTGATCACCAACGCACCGGGCGAGAAGGCCTGGCCGATCACCGCCACCAACTTCATGCTGATGCACAAGCAGGCCAAGGATGCCGCCCGCAGCAAGGCGACGCTGGACTTCTTCAAGTGGGCGCTGGAAAACGGCCAGGCCCAGGCCAGCGAGCTGCACTACGTGCCGCTGCCGCCGGAGCTGGTGAAGCAGATCGAAGCCTACTGGGGCAGCGAGTTCAAGTAATGCCTGCATCCCGCCTGCGCGGCGGGCTGCGCGGTGGCGGGGTGCCTGAGGGCGCCTCGCCGTTCCTGATGTCTCACGCTCCCGCCACCGCGCGGGTGACGGGTTCAATCGAATGAATGCCACCGCAATCCCCGAAGCGATGACCGCACCCCGCGGCCGCGACCTGCGCGATGCGCGCGCCGATCGCCTGTTCAAGCTTGCGCTGGCCGCCACTGTCGTATTCGTGCTGCTGGCGCTCGGCAGCGCGGCACTGTCGATGCTGTGGGGCGGACGCCATGCCCTGCAGATGCAGGGCCTGAGTTTCTTCTATTCCGCCGACTGGAATCCGGTGGAAAACAAGTACGGCGCGCTGGCGCCGATCTACGGCACCTTGGTCACGGCCGTGATCGCGATGGTGATCGCGGTGCCGGTGAGCTTCGGGATCGCCTTCTTCCTGACCGAGGTGGCGCCGCGCTGGCTGCGTGGCCCGGTCGGCACCGCCATCGAACTGCTGGCCGGCATTCCGTCGATCATCTACGGCATGTGGGGCCTGTTCGTGCTGGTGCCAGTGATGACCGAGCACGTGACGCCCTGGCTCAACGACCATCTCGGCACGCTGCCACTGATCGGCCCCCTGTTCCAGGGCCCGCCGCTGGGGATCGGCCTGCTGACCGCCGGCTTCGTGCTGGCGATCATGGTGATCCCCTTCATTTCCTCGGTGATGCGCGAAGTGTTCCTGACCGTGCCGACGCGCCTGAAGGAATCGGCGTACGCGCTGGGCTCCACCAAGTGGGAAGTGAGCTGGGACATCGTACTGCCCTATACCCGCTCGGCGGTGATCGGCGGCGTATTCCTGGGCCTGGGGCGTGCGCTGGGCGAAACCATGGCGGTCGCTTTCGTGGTCGGCAACACGGTGCGGCTGTCGCCGTCGCTGCTGGAGCCGGGCACCACCATTGCTGCATTGATCGCCAATGACTTCGGCGAGGCCACCGAAACCTACCGTTCGGCCCTGTTGCTGCTGGGCTTCGTGCTGTTCATCGTGACCTTCATCGTGCTGGCCATTGCGCGCTTCATGCTGATGCAGCTCTCGCGCCGGGAGGGCAACTGATGTCCGCTTCTTCCGTTTCGCAATCGCTGTACAACCGGCGCCGCATCACCAATGCGGTGGCGCTGCTGTTGTCGTGCATCACCGCCTTGTTCGGGCTGTTCTTCCTGGCCTGGATCCTGTGGACACTGCTGTCCAAGGGCGTGCCCGGCATCGATATCAATCTGTTCACCAAGATGACCCCGCCGCCGATGCAGGAAGGTGGCTTGCTCAATGCCTTCTTCGGTAGCGCGGTGATGTGCGGGCTGGCGCTGGCGATCGGCACTCCGCTGGGCGTGGCCGCCGGCACCTGGCTGGCCGAATACGGCAATGCACGCAAGGCCGGCATCGTGGTGCGCTTCGTCAACGACATCCTGTTGTCGGCGCCGTCGATCGTGCTGGGCCTGTTCGTCTACACCTTGTACGTGATGCAGACCGGCGGGCGCTTTTCGGCGTTTGCCGGTGCGTTGTCGCTGGCCTTCATCGTACTGCCGGTGGTGGTACGCACCACCGACGAGATGCTGCGGCTGGTGCCGGCGCAGATGCGCGAAGCGGCGCTGTCGCTGGGCATTCCGCAGTGGAAGGTGACCGTGCAGGTGCTGTACCGCAGCGCCTCGGCCGGCATCGTCACCGGCGTGCTGCTGGCGCTGGCGCGCATCAGCGGCGAAACCGCGCCGCTGTTGTTCACCGCGTTCGGCAATCAGTACTGGAACAGCAATATCTTCCAGCCGATGGCCAGCGTGCCGGTGATCATGAACCAGTTTGCCGGCAGCCCGTACGAGTCCTGGCAGACGCTGGCCTGGGCCGGCGCACTGGTGCTGACCGTCTTCGTGTTGTTGGTGAGCCTGGGCGCACGCGCGCTGCTGTTGCGCACCAAGATTTCCAATGACTGACCTTTCTTTCCGGACACCTGACATGAACGATCTCCAAAACGCCAAGCCGATGCATCGCATCGCTGTTCCGGCCGCCAAGGGGGCGCCGACTGCGCAGACGCCGGTGAAGGTGGCCGCACGCAATCTGGATTTCTACTACGACAAGTACCACGCACTGAAAGGCATCAACCTGGAAATCCCGGAAAAACGCGTCACCGCGCTGATCGGGCCTTCCGGTTGCGGCAAGTCGACCCTGCTGCGCATCTTCAACCGCATCTATGCGCTGTATCCGAAGATGGACGCACGCGGCGAGGTGCTGCTGGACGGCGAGAACATCCTGTCGCCGAAGTACCCGATGAACCGCCTGCGCAGCAAGGTCGGCATGGTGTTCCAGAAGCCGGTGCCGTTTCCGATGACGATCTTCGAGAACGTGGCCTACGGCATCCGCCATCACGAAAAACTCTCCAAGGCCGACATGCAGAACCGCGTCGAGCAGGCGCTGCGCCAGGGCGCGCTGTGGGACGAGGTCAAGGACAAGCTGGGACAAAGCGCGCTGGGCCTGTCCGGTGGCCAGCAGCAGCGCCTGTGCATCGCACGCGCGGTGGCCCTGCGGCCGGACGTACTGCTGCTGGACGAACCGACCTCGGCGCTGGACCCGATCTCCACCAGCCGCATCGAACAGTTGGTGGAAGAACTCAAGCGCGACTACACCATCGTGATCGTGACCCACAACATGCAGCAGGCCGCGCGCGTATCCGACTACACCGCCTTCATGTACCTGGGCGACCTGATCGAACACGACCGCACCGAAACCATCTTTTCCCAGCCCTCCAAGCAGCAGACCGAGGACTACATCACCGGCCGGTTCGGTTGATGTCAGGCGCGCCAGCGCAACGCCGCATTGACGCAGTTCCGCCGCACCGCCCGGCACGACATTTGCATCCTGTGCCATGTCGCCAAGGTTACGGCGGACATCCACCACTGCCACGAACGAGACCACGATGAACCAGCACCTCAACGACCATATCGTCAAAAGCTACGACGAGGAGCAGCACCGTCTCGTCGCCGAGATCGTGCGCATGGGCGATACGGCGGTGGCGCAGCTGGAGGCGGCGCTGGACGTGGTCGAGCGTCGCGATGACAACGCCGCACACCGCATCGTGGTCAACGACGAAGCGATCGACGCGCTGGAACACGCGATCAGCCATGACGTGATGCGTCTGGCCCTGCGCGGTCCGATGGCGCGCGACCTGCGCGAAATCCTGGCCGGCCTGCGGATTCCGGCCGATATCGAACGCATCGGCGACTACGCCGCGAACGTGGCCAAGCGCTCGATCGCGCTCAATGCCGCACCGCCGCTGCCGCAGACCGTGGGCCTGCGCGCGCTCGGCCAGATGGCCGCCGATGCGGTGCGCGAAGCGGTGCAGGCTTACCGCGACAAGGACGCCAACGCCGCGATCCGGGTGCGCGACGAAGACGCGCGCCTGGATGCCCAGTACACCGCGTTGTTCCGCGAGCTGCTCACCTACATGATGGAAGACCCGCGCAACATCACCCCGTGCACGCACCTGCTGTTCATGGCCAAGAACCTGGAACGCATCGGCGATCACGCCACCAACATCGCCGAGAACGTGTGGTTCCTGGTGCACGGCGAACAGCCGCTGCCGCCGCGCGTCAAGCGCGACGACACCAGCACGACCGGCGTGATCTGAGCCGCTGCACAGGCGCGCGCACGGCACGCCCGGCTAGCGCCGTCGCGCGAGCGCCTGCCCCGCCGATCGCCGCCTGTCGCTCACAGCGTCGTTAGAGTGGCCCGACCCGCAGGCACTTGGGTCGGGCCTTCTTTTTTCGATCGCGCTGCGCGTCGCCGCTACGGGCGACGGGTTCGGCACCACGGAGGTCCCCACTTTCTGACCGCGTACGCCCTGCTCGCCGCGCCCAGCGCGCGCGCCTGCCGACGCAGGGCCGCAACCCACCGGCTGGACGTGCCGAACGCCAGGGCGGAGATGGCCGACGATGAGCCAGTCAGGCCCGGGGTGCGACCTGCTAGGCTATGCGGATGAACGAACCGGTCGACCCACAGCCTGCTGCCACTTTCCTGCCGATGTCACGGCGTTTCCGCGGCTATCTGCCGGTGGTGGTCGATGTGGAGACAGGTGGCTTCGACTGGAACAGGCATGCACTGCTGGAAATCGCCTGCGTGCCGATCGAAATGGACGACCAGGGACGGTTCTTCCCCGGTCAGACCGCCAGCGCGCATCTGGTGCCGGCTCCCGGACTGGAGATCGACCCGAAGTCGCTGGAGATCACCGGCATCGTGCTCGATCACCCGTTCCGCTTCGCCAAGCAGGAAAAGGACGCGCTGGACCACGTGTTCGCTCCAGTGCGCGCGGCGGTGAAGAAATACGGCTGCCAACGCGCGATCCTGGTCGGCCACAACGCGCATTTCGACCTGAACTTCCTCAACGCGGCGGTGGCGCGCGTGGGGCACAAGCGCAACCCGTTCCACCCCTTCAGCGTGTTCGATACGGTCACCCTGGCCGGCGTCGCCTACGGGCAGACGGTGCTGGCGCGCGCCGCGCAGGCGGCCGGGCTGGAGTGGAACACGGCAGACGCGCACAGCGCGGTCTACGACACCGAGCAGACCGCACGGCTGTTCTGCACGATCGCCAATGCGTGGCCTGGGCCGGTTTAGGTCGGGATTGGGAATTCGGGATTCGGGATTGGCAAGGGCGTGCTGCGCTTGGGCTGAAAGTCGGCGTGCATGCTAAAAATTCAGAGCAACCGATGCATAGCCCGCATGGCTTTTCACAGGCGCATCTTCGCCATCGGCTCGAACCCCTCATTTGATGAAAGCGTCCGGTCTTCCGCCCGGACACAAAGAGCGTCAACGCCACGCTTCACAAATCCCGAATCCCGAATCCCAAATCCCCAATCCCCAATCCCCGCCCCTAAGCCCCGCCGATCCGGTCGCGCCCCGCGCTCTTGGCTTCGTACAAGGCGTGATCGGCGCGCTGCATCAGCGACGAGCCGGTGTCCTCGTCGCGCAGTTCGGCGATGCCGGCACTGAAGGTCACCTGCAGGCCTTGCACGCCACCCCAGTCGTTTCGCGCGTGGAAGAGCGCGCGAATGCGCAGGCACAACGCGTGCGCATCGGCCAGGGTGGTATCGGCCAGCAGCAGGGCGAACTCTTCGCCGCCCAGGCGGGCTGGTAGATCCGAAGCGCGTGCGGCGGCGGTAAGCAGCGCGCCCACCTCGTGCAGCACCGCGTCGCCGCTGGCATGCGAATAGCGGTCGTTGATGCGCTTGAAATGGTCGATGTCCAGGATCGCCAGCACCAGCGGCCGGCCGCTGCGGCGTGCACGGCTGAGATCGCGCGCCAGCGCTTCATCGAAATGGCGGCGGTTCGGCAACCCGGTCAATGCGTCTTCGTGCGCCTGGCGTTCGAACACATCGGACTTGATGCGCAGCCGGGTCAGCAATTCGCTCTTTTCCTGATTGGCCTGCAGCAGGCGTTGCGCCTGCAGCTGCAGGTCCTGCGTGCGCTTGCGGACCAGCTCGGCCAGGCGGTCGTTATGGGTCTTGTAGCGATGCAGCAGCATCCGATACAGCAATGCCAGTGCGAACAGCGCGCCCAGCACGGCGGCAAACCGCACGTCCTGGCGCTGCCACCACAACGGCAGCACCTCGAAGGTCCAGCGCGCTTCCTGCCGGCTCCATGCCCCGCCCGGGTGGCGCGCGGACACGCGCAAGCTGTAGTGACCCGGCGGCAGGCCGATGAATTCCACGCTACGCTGGCGGCCGCGGTCGATCCACACGTTGTCCAGCCCATCCAGGCGGGTGCGGTACTCGATGCGCTCGGACAGCAGAAAACTCATGCCCGCATACGAGATGTTGAGCCGGTCGCCGCCTGGCAACTGCGCCTGCTGCCGCCAGGCCAGCGGGCGGCCGTCCTGCTGCACGCTTTCGATCACCGCCGGCGGCGGGCGCCGTTCGCGAAAGCGCTGCAGCCGCGCGGGATCGACCATGCTCACGCCACCGGCCGTGACCACCCACACCGACCCATCCGCGCGTTCGATCATGCTCGGACCGGAGCTACCGTTGGCCTGCGCATTGCCCATGCCGTCGATCTCGCCATAGCGCTCGATGGCGAGCGTGCCGCGTCCGTCGGCAACCGCATCGAGCGCGGCGAACCCGGTGCGCAGCACGCCCCGGTTACTGCTGATCCAGGCATTGCCCAGGCGGTCGTCGATGAGCTGGAACACGGTGTCCACCGGCATGCCCTGCTCCAGGCCCACGCGCGCCAGCGTGCCGCCACGCACGCGGTACAGGCCGCGATCGGTGGAGATCCAGACCGCGTCGCCGATCGCCTGGAAACCGAACACGCTGCGCGCGCCACCCAGGCGTTCCAGATCCAGTTGCTGCACCCTGCCATCGCGCAACACCGCCGCCCCGTCGACCGAGCCGATCCACAACGCGCCATCGACGCTGGCCAGCGCGGTGATCACGCCATCGGGCAGACCGGCGATCGCCAACGGCACGCGTTTGCCATCCACCAGCTTCACCACGCCGCGTTGGGTGGCCAGCCACACCGCCTGCTGCGCGTCGATCGCGATAGCACGGATATGGCCGCTGGGAATGCCTTGCGCCTCACCGACGTGCTGCAGCAGTTGTCCATCACGCAGCACGAAGACGCCGTCGGCGTAGGTGCCCACCCACAGATCGCCGCGCCGATCCAGCGCCAGGCTGAGCACCGATAGCCGGCGCCCCGATGGCGTGGCCACCGGCACCTGGACGATCCGGCCATCCGGCAACATGCGGTCCAGGCCCGCGGTGCCGGCGATCCAGAGGCTGCCATCGCGGTCTTCCAGCACCGCACGGGCGTAGTCGCCGCTCAGGCCGTCGCGCTGGCTGTAGCTGCTGAACAAGGTCTCGCGCAGACGGAACAGGCCGCCGTTGGCGCCCACCCAGATGCTGCCTTCGGCATCCTCGCGCAGGCTGACGATGCGCCCGGTGGGCAGGCTACGCCCAGCAGGCAGGTACTCCACGCCATGGCTGCCGATGCGCAGCAGGCCCTGGTTTTCGCTGCCCAGCCACAGATCGCCATTGCGATCCTGCAGCATCGCGGTGAAGTGGCCCTGTCCCGGCACCCGATGCACCCGTTCGGCGCGTTCATCGTGCAACCGGTACAACCCCTCGCCCGCCACCACCCACAGAGTGCCGTTTGGGGCGCGGTACGGCCAGGCCAGACCGGGCGGCAAGCCGAATGCCGCCGGCGCGCGGTGCATGCGTCCGTCCGGCTCGCGATAGATCAATCCATCCAGCGTGCCGATCAACAGCCGGCCACGATCGTCGAACAGCATGCGCGGAAAACTGCTCTGCAGCGGCACACCGTCGCGCGGCGGAAAATAGTCAAAGCGCCCATCCGGCCATAGGCAGCCCAGCCCGTGGCCCTCGAACAGCAGCCACATGCGGCCGTCGGCATCCATGGTCATCGCGTGGATCAGCGCCTGCGGCCACTGCCCGCTACGCTGCCAGTGCCGCCATTGCCCGTCGGCGCTACGGCGCACCAGATTGCCGCGCGCATCGCTGAGCCAGAGCGCACCATCGCGATCCACATACAGTGCGCCCACGCCGTTATCGGGCAGTCCGGGCCGGGTGCTGCGGTCGATGACGCTGAATTCCAGGCCGTTGTAGCGTACCAGCCCTTCCCAGGTGGCGAACCACAGCGCGCCGTCGGGCGTCTGGGCGATATCGCGCAGCGAGTTGTGCGGCAGGCCGTTGCGCGAACTCCAGCTGTCGATGGCGTAGTCGCGCAGTGGCGCGGTGGCGACCGGCGCTGCGCTCGCCGCAAGCGCGCACAGCATCAGCAGCACGCACACACCGGCACCGAGCCAGCGCCGCCACTGCCTATGCCGTCGTGCCGACGCCTGGCCGGCGTCCCCATTCTCGCCCCTACCGCAGGCGCCCACCCCAAGTTTCATCAGACACGACACGCCGTTTGCTGCCGATATGGTAGGCAAAAAGCCGCGTGTGCGCTGCGCGCCTGCGGCACCGGGCGCCGCAAGCGTTGATCCAGCAGCGTTGCGTACGCATCCTGCGTGGCCGCATCAACCGACTCCAGGCGGCGATCTGCGCAGATTCGATCGTCGCCCACGCGCGTGAGCGGCACGCATTCGGCACTCCATGAGTGGCTACCAAAACGTAGCGAGCGGTCGTCAGGTGGGTGCGGACGAGGCGGAGGAACCCGTGTGTAGGAGCGGTACATGCCGCACCGAACACCGGCCCCGCCCGCCTGGCGGTGAGCGCAGCAGTGTTGTTCGCTGCTCCAAGCGCTTCACCCGCTGTGCGAACCTTGGAAGGTCACTTGCCCAGGCGCTGGCGCACGGCCTCGAACAGGGTCACGCCGGTAGCCACCGACACATTGAGGCTTTCGATCTCGCCCGGCATCGGGATCTTGACCAGGCCGTCGCAATGCTCGCGGGTGAGCCGGCGCAGGCCATCGGCCTCGCCACCGAGCACCAGCCCGACATTTCCGCGCAGGTCCACGCTGTACAGCGAGGCCTCCGCTTCGCCGGCCAGGCCGTACAGCCACACGCCCTGCTTCTGCAGGTCGCGCAGGCAGCGCGCCAGGTTGGTCACCGCCACCACCGGGATACGGTCGGCAGCACCGGCCGAGGTCTTGCGCACGGTGGCATTCACCGTGGCCGACTTGTCCTTGGGGATCACCACTGCGGTGACGCCCGCCGCCGCCGCGCTGCGCAGGCAGGCACCCAGGTTATGCGGGTCCTGCACGCCATCGAGCACCAGCACCAGCGCACGCCCTTCGGCGGCCTCGACCAGGCCTTCCAGCTCGTTTTCGGCCCACAGCCGCGCGGCCGCATAGCGTGCGGCCACGCCCTGGTGGCGCACCTGCCCGCCCACGCCATCCAGCGCCTGGGTACTGACCCGGCGCACGTCGATGCCCTTGCGGCGCGCCTGTTCCTCGATCTCGGTCAGCCGCGGGTTCTTGCTGCCGGCCTCGATCAGGATCTCGCGCACGTTGTCGGCGTCGTTCTCGACGGACGAGGCGACGGCGTTGACGCCGACGATCCACTGGTTCTTCTTGCTCATTGCGCCGGTGCTACGAAAATGGAGGGGGAATGGTAGGGCCTGCGGCCGGTCACGTCACGGCCGGGACATGCAGGACCTGGACGGCACCGGCGAAACGGTGCCGCGATGACACCGGAATTCCACGCGGGGCGTGTGCGGATCGCGCCGACGCACTCCCGGCCTGACCGCCTGAATGCCATGCAGACCATCGTGCCGACGGATTGGCTGTCAGACCAGGCATGGGGGGCTGACGGCAGCGACCAACCGCAGCAAGCGTCCTGACGCCCCGTACCGGAATGCTCAGGCGGCAGGAGCGGCAGCACGACGCCGGGACCGCGCCTCAGACCGGCCAGTGCTCGGTGTCGTGATCCGGATGTTGCCGCGACACCACGCTGGCCAAAAAAGCCTCCGCGGCGGCATCGTCTTCGGGTGGACGCGTGGGCAGCTGCGCCAGGGTATCGACCAAGGGCAGCTTGCGATCCAGTCCGTACTGGACCTGCGGCGGCAGCTGTTCGGGGTGATCGAATGCCCCGGCGGCAATGGCCACGCCGTCGGGCGCTTCGTAGGTCAGCGGCGTGCCGCAATCGGCGCAGAAACCGCGCTGCACCACCGACGAGGATGCAAAGCGCCTGGGCTCGCCACGGGTCCAGCGAAACTCGCTGCCGCGCACGGACACCAGGGGCGCGTAATACGCACCGAAGGCCTTCTGGCACATCCGGCAGTGGCAGATCGAGGCGTCGGTCAGTTTGCCGCGCACATGGAAACGCACGGCGCCGCACTGGCAACCGCCGCTGTAGTCGTTCGTTGCATCCATTGCCTTCTCCGCACACCAGCCTGCCAAGATCGCCGCCGTGGACATGGAGCAGTCCTGGCGGCACCACACTCCACCTGCCGATCCAACGGGTTGCCGGCGGCACGGGGCCACCGGCAAGGTCATGCCTCACATCAGTGCGACTTCTTCTTGCGCTTGGCGGGCTTTTCCCGCGGCGGCAATGGCGCCTCGCCGGGGTCGCTATTTTCGGCCAGGCGGAAATCGATCTTGCGCTCTTCCATGCTGGCCTTGAGCACCAGCACGCGCACCGGGTCGCCCAGACGGAACTCGCGGCCACGGCGTTCGCCACTCAGCGTCTTGCGGATCGGGTCGAACTGGTAATAGTCCTGCGGCAACTGGGTGACATGCACCAGGCCATTGACCTTGGATTCGTTCAATTCCACGAACAGGCCGAAGCCGGTCACGCCGCTGATCACGCCATCGAACTGGCCGCCGACATGCTTCTCCATCCAGGCGGCGCGATAGCGCTCGTCCACCTCGCGCTCGGCTTCGTCGGCGCGACGGCCGCGCTCGGAGCACTGCAGCGCCAGCGCCGCCATCTGCCGCGGCGAATAGATGAACGTTTCCGGGCTGGCGCCGGTCAGCGCGTGCTTGATCGCGCGGTGCACCAGCAGGTCCGGATAACGGCGGATCGGCGAGGTGAAGTGCGCATACGCCTCCAGCGCCAGGCCGAAGTGGCCGTGGTTGTCGGGCGAATACACCGCCAGGCTCTGGCTGCGCAGCAGCACCGATTCCAGCAACGCCGCATCCGGGCGCGCGCGCACCTTCTTCAGCAGCTTGGTGTAATCGCCCGGGCGCACCTTGCTCCAGGCCGGCAGGCTGAGCTGGAATTCCTTGAGGAACTCCAGCAGGTCCTCGTACTTGCTCTCCGGCGGGCGCTCGTGCACGCGGTAAGGTGCAGGCACGTGCACGCTCAACAGATAGCGCGCGGCCTCGACGTTGGCGGCAATCATGCATTCTTCGATCAGCTTGTGCGCATCGTTGCGCACCAGCATGCCGGCCTGGGCCACTTCGCCGGTGTTGTCGAGCACGAAGCGCACTTCGGAGGTTTCGAACTCGATCGCGCCGCGGTGCGTGCGCGCCTTCGACAGCAGGTGATACAGCTGGTGCAGGCGCTGCACCTGCGGCAGCAGCGGGCCGATGAAGGCCTTGGTGTCGGCATCGTCCTCGCCCACCGCCTTCCAGACCTGGTTGTAGGTCAGGCGCGCGTGCGAATTCATCACCGCTTCGTAGAAACGCGAGCCGGTCACCTCGCCATCGCGTCCCACCTGCATGTCGCAGACAAAGCACATGCGGTCGACCTTGGGCATCAGCGAGCAGATGCCGTTGGACAGGGTCTCCGGCAGCATCGGCACCACGAAACCGGGGAAATACACCGAGGTGGCGCGTTTCTGCGCTTCGTCGTCCAGCGGCGTACCGGGACGCACGTAGTTGGACACGTCGGCGATCGCCACCACCAGGCGGAAGCCGTCGGCGTTGGGTTCGCAATACACCGCGTCGTCGAAGTCCTTGGCGTCTTCGCCGTCGATGGTGACCAGCGGCATCTGCCGCAGGTCCACGCGCCCGCCGATCATCTGCGGCTGGACCACCAGCGGCACGGCCGCGGCTTCGTCCAGCACTTCCTGCGGGAATTCGTGCGGCAGTTCATGGCCATGGATGGCCATTTCCACCACCAGCGACGGGGTCAGCTTGTCGCCGAGCACCGCGATGATCTTGCCGATGGCGGGGCGGCGCGCATCCGGCGGCGCGATCAGCTCGCACACCACCAACTGGCCTTCGCGCGCCTCGCCGATGCCCTCCGGGGCGATCTGGACATTGCGCTGCACGCGCTTGTCGTCCGGATCGACGTAGGCCACGCCGTGTTCGTAGAAAAAGCGCCCCAGCATGCGCGACATGCCGCGCTCGAGCACCCGTGCAATGGCGCCTTCGCGGCGGCCGCGGCGATCGATGCCGGTGACATTGGCCAGCGCACGGTCGCCATGCATCACCTTGCGCATTTCGAACGGCGGCAGGAACAGGTCGTCGCCGCCCTCGTCCGGCTTGAGGAAGCCGAAGCCTTCCGGGTTGGCGATCACCACGCCGGCAATCAGGCTGGTCTGCTGCACCGGGGCGTAGCCGCCGCGGCGGTTCTGCACCAGCTGCGCCTCGCGCACCATCGCGGCCAGGCGCTTGCCCAGCGCATCGATGCGGTCGCTCAGGCCGAGCTGTTCGGCGATCTCTTCGGCGGTTTGCGGGCCGTCGCACGTGTCCAGCAGTTGCAGGATGGCCTCACGGCTGGCGATCGGCTCGGCATAGCGCAGCGCCTCGCGATCGGCATGCGGATCCTTGAAGCTGGCGGCAGGCGCTGCAGCGGCCTCTGCAAAGCGCTCTGGCGGTGGGGCCGGCGGGCCGCTCTTGCGCGGATGCGGCGCGCGCGGGGCGGCAGGCGTTGGAGCGGAGGGCTGCTGCGGTGCCGCCTTGGCGGCAGCGCGCTTGTTGGCGGACTTGGTCGATGCGCCGGCAGCGGCGCGAACCAGGAAGTCCGGCATCCACCCCGGCAATTTTTGCTGTTCGGCGGTGGAGGAGTCGCCCGGGCTGGCGGATTTACGGCGGCTGGGCCGGGCGGAATCTTGGGGGGTTTTCTTTGTCATTGCCCTAATGGTACCCCCTGTGGTCCCGACGTGGGCGGCAGGCACCCCCGGCGGTCGGCGACGGATGCGCGAAACCCGTTGACAAGGCCGCCAGGAATCTGCAAAATTCGCGGCTCACCTGCCCAGGTGGCGGAATTGGTAGACGCACTAGCTTCAGGTGCTAGCGGGGGCAACTTCGTGGAGGTTCGAGTCCTCTTCTGGGCACCAGTCTAAAAAGACCTCCGAGCGATCGGGGGTCTTCTGGTTTCTGGGGTCTGAGTTCCTGCGATGCCCTGATCAATCACCGGCCGCATGGATCGCCAGCACCTCCGGCGATCATCAGTACCCTGTGACGCCGGTTGGACGCTGCGTGGGAAGACAGGCCACGCATGGCACTGCGCCTAGGCAGCGCGCTTTGGCATCTACGCAATGCACGACGCCGCAGCTTGCAAGCACGCCTGCAGCCTCACTGCCTCGATCAGCGCGCGCCGGTTCATGCAACCTCAGCAACACGATGCTTCGTGTTGAGCGAGACGCGCAGGCGAACCACCACCACGCACTCGCACGTCGTCGAGCTTGCCGCCCGTACCGACGCGCAAACTCTGCCGGCCTGTCCCGCCTGCGTGCTGCAAGGCGCTCAGATCACCGTTGCCAGGCGCTTCCACCAGAGGCCTGCACGCCGACGTCATTGAGTCGGCGCACCCTGATTTTCAGCGCTACGGGATCTCGACTGCCACAAGCGAGCGCGGGCGACGGCACACAGTGCGACCAGCGCTCGCCAGCACCAGCGGCGCCATCACCATTGCGCCGGCCCGTGACAGAACCGGCCCCTGCCCTCGCCGCGTCATGGCGCTGCCGTGATGCCGGCAGCGCGCAATGCCTGCGCCCAGATGCGGTAACCGGCCTCGCTGGGATGGGTGCTGTCTGGCATCAGGGCTTCGGGCAGGGAGCCATCGGGTTGCAACATCTGCGGGCCGATATCCAGCAGACGCACCGACGGGTCCTTGGCGAAGCGGGCGGCAAGCAGGCGATTGGTCTCGGCGATCGGTGCGCGCAGCGGGCTGTCGGCGCGGAAGCCGCGCGGCATGATCTGCATCAGGATCAATGTGCTGTTGGGCAAGCGGCGACGCACCTCGGCGACCACGGCCTCCACGCCCTGGGCAGCCTCGGCCGGCGTGCTGGCGCGCGACTGTGCGGTGCCGGTGAGGTTATTGGTGCCGATGTGCAGCACCACCCAACGTGGATCCAGGCCGTCGAGTTCGCCCTGGCTGATGCGCCACAGCACGTTCTGGGTGCGATCCCAACCAAAGCCCAGATTCAGCACCCGCCGCTTGCCGTACAGCCATTGCCAGGATTCCGCGCCGCTGACGCGGGTGGCCTGCGGCGGGCCGGACCAGAAATGGGTGATCGAGTCGCCGATCATCACCACCTCCGGCTTGAGCGTGCGCGCCACCGCCAGCGCAGCATGGTGGCGGGCGTACCAGTCGTAAGAATCCTGCTCCAGCCAATCGACCGGCATCAGCGCAGTGACCGCATCGCGACCGAGCTCGGCCACCGGCTTGACCGGCGGCTCGCCGAGCAGCCGCGCCAGGGTCGGCTCGATCGCCTCGGCCAGCATGCGCTGACCCGAGGTATCCGGATGCAGGGCGCCGGCAGCGGGCTGGAAGCGGGTGTCGTAGAACAGCTCGGTGCGCAGCTTGCCTGCACGTTGGAAGACCGAGCTGACGTCCAGATAGCTCACGCGCGGGTTGTCGCCGTAGCGTACCGCCAGGCCCTGGTTGACCTGCGCGTCGCGCCGCGACTTCTCTGCCGACACATCACTGGGCAGCACGCTCAGCAGCAGGATGTGGGTGCGCGGCAGTTTCTGTTCGATCGCGGCGACCACCGCGTCGATGCCGAGCTGGGCCTGCTCGGCGCTCTGGCCGAGATGACCGGTGTTATTGGTGCCGATCAGCAGCAGTACGACCTTGGGATTCAGGCCGTCCACTTCGCCATTGGCCAGCCGCCACAGCACGTTCTCGGTGCCATCGCCGCTGAAGCCCAGGTTGAGCGCGCCACGGCTGCCGTAGAAGGTCTGCCAGGTGGGCTGGAAGTCTTGGTCCGGCGCCCTGGCCTTCTCGTAGTTCTGGGTGATCGAATCGCCGATCAGCAGCAGCCTGGTGTCCGGTTGCTGCCTCACCTGTTCCAGCACCTGCGCATGCCGCTGCGCCCACCAGGGCTCCTGCAGCCGGTCGGTGGGCACGACCGAAGGTGGTGGCGTCTGCGCACCTGCCGTGGCGCAGACCAGCAACAGCCCCCAGCACACCAGCGCGTGCGCGATGGCAGGCAGCGAAGGGCGGGAGAGCACAGCGTGCAACGAGCGGAACATGCGCGCACCAGCGACGGGGAGAAGCACGGATTGTGGTCCGCGGGCGCAGCGAACGACAAGCGTCAGCGCGCAGCGCCTGCCAGCAGACGCCGCGCGATGGTCGATGCAGGTTGGCGGCCCGGTGACGCAGCTGCATCCCAGCTGCACGCACCAGCCTATATGTAGGAACGTGCCTGCGCGCGACGAGGCGTTATCGAGAACGCTCCGTCGCGCGCGGGCACGCTCCTACCAAGCGATCTCAGCCCAGTCCCGGAACTCTCACTAACCAGCCGACGCACTGATCGATGACGCGCCTACGCAACGTGGCCGAGGTCAGCGCAAGCCGGTCTCGCCGCGCGCGATCACCAGGCGTTGAATCTCCGAGGTGCCTTCGTCGATTTCGGTGATTTTGGCATCGCGGAGAGCGCTCCAGCGTTGCCGCATCTGCGGCAGCGCTGGAGGGCGGCCGACCTCAGCGCAGCCCGGTCTCGCCGCGCGCGATCACCAGGCGTTGAATCTCCGAGGTGCCTTCGTCGATCTCGGTGATCTTGGCATCGCGGAGAGCGCTCCAGCGTTGCCGCATCTGCGGCAGCGCTGGAGTGCGGCCGACCTCAGCGCAGCCCGGTCTCGCCGCGCGCGATCACCAGGCGCTGGATTTCCGAGGTGCCTTCGTAGATCTCGGTGATCTTGGCATCTCGGAGAGCGCTCCAGCGTTGCCGCGCCTGCGGCAGCGCTGGAGTGCGGCCGACCTCAGCGCAGCCCGGTCTCGCCGCGCGCGATCACCAGGCGCTGGATTTCCGAGGTGCCTTCGTAGATCTCGGTGATCTTGGCATCGCGGAGAGCGCTCCAGCGTTGCCGCATCTGCGGCAGCGCTGGAGTGCGGCCGACCTCAGCGCAAGCCGGTCTCGCCGCGCGCGATCACCAGGCGCTGGATTTCCGAGGTGCCTTCGTAGATCTCGGTGATCTTGGCATCTCGGAAGTAGCGCTCCAGCGGCATCTCTTTCGAATAACCCATGCCGCCATGGATCTGCACCGCCTGGTGGGTGATCCACATCGCCGCTTCGGAGGCGGTGAGCTTGGCCACCGCCGCTTCGGTACCGAACTTGCGCCCCTGCCCCTTGAGCCAAGCTGCGCGCAGCGTAAGCAACAACGCCGCATCCAGCTTGCACTTCATGTCGGCGACCTTGGCCTGGGTCATCTGGAAGGTGCCGATCGCCGCGCCGAACGCCTTGCGCTCCTTCGCATAGGCCAGCGTGGCTTCATAGGCGGCACGCGCGATGCCCACCGCCTGCGAGGCGATGCCGATGCGCCCGGCATCCAGCACGCTCATCGCGGTCTTGAAGCCCTCGCCCTCGGCACCCAGCACCTCGTCCGGCTGTGCCACGTAGTCGGCGAACTCGATCTCGCAGGTGGCCGAGGCGCGGATGCCCAGCTTGGGCTCGGTCTTGCCGCGGTGGAAGCCGGCGCGCTCGGTATCGACCATGAAGGCGGTGATGCCGCGCGAGCCCTTGTCCGGTTCGGTCACCGCGAACAGCACGATGTACTTGGCCACCGGGCCGGAGGTGATCCAGCTCTTCTTGCCGTTGATGACGAAGCTGCCATCCCCCTGCTTGACCGCGCGGCAGCGCATCGCCGAGGCATCGGAACCGGACTGCGGCTCGGTCAGTGCGAAGGCGCCGATGTGGGTGCCTTCGGCAATCGCGCGCACGTAGAGCTGCTTCTGCGCTTCGGTGCCGTTCTTCAGGATGCCGGTGCAGAACAGCGAATTGTTGACCGACATGATGGTGGAATGCGCGCCGTCGGCGGCGGCGATCTCGATCATCGCCAGCGCATAGCTGATCGGGTCCATGCCGGCACCGCCGTACTCGGCCGGCACCTCGATGCCCATCAGTCCGTTCTCGCCCAGGAGCTGGATGTTCTCCAGCGGAAATTCGCCGCTGCGGTCGAAGTGCTCGGCGCTGGGGGCGATCTTTTCCTGGCCGATCCGGCGGGCCACGTCCTGGATCATCAGTTGTTCTTCGGTAAAGCTGAAATCCACGTTCGACCCCTCCCGGGTATTGACTGTGCGTCCATTGTAGCCACAACCATTCGCATGCGTATGTAGTTGACCTCACCCCCTGACCGGCCGAAAATATCTCCATATCGCGATATAGAGATATTCATGGATCTGGAAGACTGGTCGGCCCGCCTGAAAGTATTCGCCGACGCTACCCGTGTCCGCCTGCTGGCCCTGTTGGAGCAGGAAGAACTCACCGTGGCCGAGCTGTCGGCCATCACCCGCCTGGCCCAGCCGCGGGTGTCCACCCACCTGGCCAAGCTGAAGGAAGCGGGCCTGGTGCGCGACCGCCGCGCCGGCGTGTCCGCGTATTACCGCTTCGACGAGGTCTCGCTGGACCCGGCCCAACGCGCGCTATGGCTGGCACTGAGCACCGGCAGCGACGACCCGCTGCTGCGCCAGGATGCCGAGCGCGTGGCCGCCGTGCTCGCCAATCGCGCCGCCGACCAGAACTGGGCCGATTCGGTGGCCGGCGACATGGAGCGCCATTATTCGCCCGGGCGCACCTGGGAAGCGCTGGCGCGCACCGCCCTGCCCCTGCTGGAAGCCGGCGACGTGCTGGACATCGCCTCCGGCGACGGCGTGCTGGCCGAACTGGTGGCCCCGCACGCCACCCGCTACATCTGCATCGACACCAGTGCGCGCGTGGTGGCCGCCGCCAGCGAGCGCCTGCGCAAGCTGGGCAACGTGGAAGTGCGCGAAGGCGACATGCATGCGCTGCCGTTCCCCGATGCCAGCTTCGACCTGGTGGTGCTGATGCATGCACTGACCTATGCCGCCAAGCCGGCGCAGGCGGTGGCCGAATCGGCGCGCGTACTGCGCCCCGGCGGCCGCCTGCTGCTGTGCAGCCTGGCCAAGCACGAACACCGCGCGGCCGTGCATGCCTACGGCCACGTCAATCTGGGATTTGCCGCCAAGGAATTGCGCAGGTTCGTCGAGAAAGCCGGGCTGGACGTGTCCAGCCTGGAGACGGTGACGCGCGAAAAACGGCCGCCGCATTTCGAGGTGATCTCGTTGATTGCGGTGAAGCCGGGATTGGGGAATCGGGAGTCGGGATTGGTGGGAAACAAAGACACTGCGGCGAGGAGAACCTGACCATGACGCACGCGCCAATCCCCAATTCCCAATCCCCAATCCCGTTTGCATTGCCGTGGCTGCATCCGGAGCGCGCCGCCAAGCTTACTGCCGCCTTGCGTGAGCGCATCCTCATCATCGATGGCGCGATGGGCACCATGATCCAGCGCCACGATCTGCAGGAGCCTGACTACCGCGGCACCCGCTTTGCCGAGGGCTACGACAGCGCGCACGTGCACGGGCCCGGTTGCGATCACGCACACGCGCCGGAAGGGCATGACCTGAAGGGCAACAACGACCTGCTGCTGCTGACCCGCCCGGAGATCATCGCCGGCATCCACCGCGCGTATCTGGATGCCGGTGCCGACCTGCTGGAAACCAACACCTTCAACGCGACGTCGGTGAGCCAGGCCGACTATCACCTGGAACATCTGGTCTACGAGTTGAACAAGGCCGGCGCGCAGGTGGCACGCACGTGCTGCGATGCCGTCGAAGCGCTGACCCCGCACAAGCCGCGCTTCGTGATCGGCGTGCTTGGCCCGACCAGCCGTACCGCGTCGATCAGCCCGGACGTCAACGACCCCGGCTATCGCAACACCAGCTTCGACGCACTGCGGCAGACCTATCGCGAGGCGATCGAAGGCCTGATCGATGGCGGTGCCGATACCTTGATGGTGGAGACCATCTTCGACACGCTCAATGCCAAGGCCGCGCTCTACGCCATCGAAGAAGTCTTCGAAACCCGCGGCGGGCGTCTGCCGGTGATGATCTCCGGCACCATCACCGACGCTTCCGGGCGCACCTTGTCCGGGCAGACCGCCGAAGCGTTCTATGCTTCGGTGGCGCACGGGCGGCCGTTGTCGGTGGGTCTGAACTGCGCACTGGGCGCCAAGGACTTGCGCCCGCATGTGGAGACGCTGGCGCAGATCGCCGACGGCTATGTCAGCGCGCATCCGAATGCCGGCCTGCCCAATGCCTTCGGCGAATACGACGAAACCCCGGAAGAAATGGCGGCCACGCTGCGCGAGTTCGCCCAGGCCGGCCTGCTCAATCTGGTCGGCGGGTGTTGTGGTACCTCGCCGGATCATATCCGCGCCATCGCCGCGGCGGTGGCCGACCTGCAGCCGCGGCAATTGCCTGGCGCGCAGGAGCTGGCGGCGTGATGCGTCAGGCTCGCCCTCATCCGCCCTTCGGGCACCTTCTCCCGCAAGCGGGAGAGGGACGGCGCATGCCCCCGCAAACGGGAGAAGGACGGCGCATGGCTCGACTGGCGGGAGAAGGACAGCGCGGCGCTTGGGCTGCCACACGGACGCGCCGTGCGCGACGAACTGCCCTTCTCCCGCCTGCGGGAGAAGGTGGCGCGCAGCGCCGGATGAGGGCCGCATTCCACCGCGCCCCATCGTTCGGCCCCAAGCACCACCCCACCAAGACCGATCGCGCCATCACCGTCCAGCAGAGCGTTGCATGAGCACTCCCCGCTACACCCGCCTGTCGGGCCTGGAACCGCTGGTCATCACTCCGGACCTGCTGTTCGTCAACGTCGGCGAGCGCACCAACGTCACCGGCAGCGCGCAGTTCCGCAAGCTGATCAAGGAAGAGCGCTACGAAGAGGCGGTCGAGGTGGCGCGCCAGCAGGTCGCCAACGGTGCGCAGATCCTCGACGTCAACATGGACGAAGGCCTGATCGATTCCGAAAAAGCGATGACCCGCTTTCTCAACCTGATCATGTCCGAGCCGGACATCGCACGCATCCCGGTGATGGTGGATTCGTCCAAGTGGAGCGTGATCGAAGCGGGCCTGAAATGCCTGCAGGGCAAGAGCGTGGTCAACTCGATCTCGCTCAAGGAAGGCGAAGCGGTCTTCATCGAACAGGCGCGCAAGGTGCTGCGCTATGGCGCGGCCGCGGTGGTGATGGCCTTCGATGAAGCGGGACAGGCCGACACCTGCGCGCGCAAGGTGGAAATCTGCACGCGCGCCTACAACGTGCTGACCGAGCAGGTGGGCTTCCCGCCGGAAGATATCATCTTCGACCCGAACATCTTCGCCGTGGCCACCGGCATCGAGGAGCACGACAACTATGCGGTGGACTTCATCGAAGCCACCCGCATCATCAAGGACACGCTGCCGCATTGCCACGTCTCGGGCGGCGTTTCCAATGTCTCGTTCTCGTTCCGCGGCAACGAGACGGTGCGCCAGGCGATCCATTCGGTCTTCCTGTTCCACGCGATCAAGGCCGGCATGGACATGGGCATCGTCAATGCCGGCGGCATGCCGATCTACGACGAGCTGGACCCGGAACTGCGCGAGCGCGTGGAGGACGTGATCCTCAATCGCCGCCGCGATGGCACCGAGCGCTTGCTGGACATCGCCGAACGCTACAAGGGCACCAAGGGCGCATCGAAAGCCGAAGACCTGGCCTGGCGCGACAAGCCGGTACGCGCGCGTCTGGCGCATGCGCTGGTGCACGGCATCGACGCCTATGTGGACATCGATACCGAGCAAGCGCGCCAGCAGTCCACCCGCCCGCTGGATGTGATCGAAGGCCCGCTGATGGACGGCATGAACGTGGTCGGCGACCTATTCGGCGCCGGCAAGATGTTCCTGCCGCAGGTGGTCAAGTCGGCGCGCGTAATGAAGAAGGCCGTCGCTTACCTGCTGCCTTTCATCGAGGCGGAAAAACTGCGTACCGGCGATGTCGGCAAGTCCAACGGCAAGATCATCATGGCAACCGTCAAGGGTGACGTGCACGACATCGGCAAGAACATCGTCGGCGTGGTCCTGGCCTGCAACAATTTCGATGTGGTCGACCTGGGCGTGATGGTCAGCGCGCAGGTCATCCTGGACCGCGCGCGCGAAGAACATGCGGACCTGATCGGGCTGTCCGGCCTGATCACGCCATCGCTGGAAGAGATGTCGCACGTGGCGCGCGAAATGCAGCGCCAGGGCTTCGAGATTCCGTTGCTGATCGGTGGTGCCACCACCTCGCGGGCACACACGGCATTGAAGATCGACCCGCACTACACCGCGCCCACGGTGTGGGTAAAGGACGCCTCGCGTGCCGTAGGCGTGGCGCAATCGCTGATCTCGCGCGATCTGCGTGCGGCATTCGTCGCCGCCAACGATGCCGACTACGCGGAGATCCGCGCGCGCCATCGCAACCGTGGCGACGCCAAGCGGCTGGTATCGCTGGAGAAGGCGCGCGCGCAAAGGTTCGATGGCGACTGGAGCAACTACACGCCCCCCGCTCCGCGCCAACCCGGCCTGCACGTCTTCGACGATTACCCGCTGGCCGAGCTGGTGGAGCTGATCGACTGGACCCCGTTTTTCCAGGCCTGGGAACTGGCCGGCAAGTTCCCGGCCATCCTCAGCGACGAGATCGTCGGCCCCCAGGCCAGCGAGCTGTATCGCGATGCACGACGCATGCTCAAGCAGATCGTCGACGAGAAGTGGCTGACGGCGAAGGCCGTGTTTGGGCTATGGCCGGCCAATAGCGTGGGCGATGACGTTGAAGTGGTCCTGACAGACCACCGGTATTCGGCAATCGGGAGTGGGGAGTCGCCGCAGCCCAGCCAATCTCCAATCCCCAATCCCGAATCCCGGCGTTTATTGCATTTCCTGCGCCAGCAAGTCGACAAACCCATCGATCGCCCGGACTTCTGCCTGGCCGATTTCATCGCGCCCAAGGACAGCGGCAAGCAGGACTGGATCGGTGCGTTCGCGGTCACTGCCGGTCTTGGCATCGATCCGCACGTCGCCCGCTTCGAGGCCGCGCACGACGACTACAACGCCATCCTGCTCAAGGCATTGGCCGACCGCCTGGCCGAGGCGCTGGCCGAGCGCCTGCACCAGCGTGTGCGCACCGAATTCTGGGGCTACGTGGACGACGAGGACCTGGACAACGAGGCGTTGATCGCCGAGCGCTATCGCGGCATCCGACCGGCGCCCGGTTACCCGGCCTGCCCCGAGCAC
Organism: Xanthomonas codiaei; assembly: GCF_002939785.1. Taxonomy (GTDB): domain Bacteria; phylum Pseudomonadota; class Gammaproteobacteria; order Xanthomonadales; family Xanthomonadaceae; genus Xanthomonas; species Xanthomonas codiaei. The sequence goes on along the minus strand of NZ_MDEC01000009.1, from coordinate 97,477 downwards.
AGCGAGAAACGCACGCTGTTCGACCTACTCGACGCAGAGCGCAATGCCGAAATGTCGCTGACCGAGAGTTTTGCGATGCTGCCCACCGCCGCGGTGTCCGGCTACTACTTCAGCCATCCCAGGAGCCAGTACTTCGTGGTCGGGCGGCTGGGCAAGGAGCAGGTGGCCGACTATGCCAGGCGCAAGGGCATTACGCTGGCATTGGCCGAGCGCTGGCTCGCGTCGAACCTGGATTACGACCCGGAATAAGAGCGGGTCCCCATCATCGCAAGCACCAGCAAACCAATGTAGGAGCGCACCCGGGCGCGAAAGGGCTTTACCAATAAAGCCCCATAGTGCCCCGGTGCGCTTCTACACAGCCGCGGCACCGATGATCTCGGCGCCGACGAATTTCATTAGCATCACGTTGCCGGCCGCAACACGTTCAACACTTCGTGGCAGGCGCCCATGGTGTGGTAGTCGGTCTTGCCGGCCGGGCTCTTCTCGTCGCTGTACTTGCGGTTGTCCGCATCCAGGATGCGATACCACGCGCCGTAGCGGTGGTCGATCATGTGCGTCCACGCGTAATTCCACAGCTTGTCGTACCACTGCCAATAGCGTTCATCGCCGCTGCGTTGTGCCAACAAGGCCGCGGCAGCCAAGGATTCGGCCTGCACCCAGAAATACTTGTCGTCGTCGCACACCTGGCCATCCGGGGCGAAGCCGTAGTACAGCCCGCCGCGCTGCGCATCCCAGGAGCGCTCCACCGCCACATCGAAGAGGTGCCGGGCAGTCGGCAACAACCAGTCCGTGGGTGCATAACAATCCAGCAGCATCAGCAGCTTGGCCCATTCGGTCTGGTGACCCGGCTGGAAGCCCCAGGGCCGGAACAGATGCTTGGGATTGTCGCGGTTGTAGTCCCAGTCGATATTCCATTGCGGGTCGTAGTGCTCCCACACCAGGCCATCGGCCTTGGCGGCCTGGCGCCGGGTCATGTTGTCGGCCAGCTGCAGCGCGCGATCGAGATAGCGCTGCTCGCCACTGGCTTCGTAGGCGGCGATCATCGCCTCGCACATGTGCATGTTGGCGTTCTGGCCGCGATAGGTGGTGAAGTTGAACTGCGCATCGGCTTCGTCGCGGTACAGGCCGAATTCCGGCTCCCAGAAATATCTCTCCAGCAGCTGCCAGGTTTCGTCCATCCACGCACGCGCCTCGGCGATGCCGGCCTTCAGCCCGCACGAATACGCCAGCAGCACGAACGCCACGCCGTAGCAGTGGTTCATGTCGTCTTCCACCACGCCGTCGCGCAAGGTCCAGGCATAACCGCCGGTGGCGGCGTTGCGGTGCACGTTGCGCAGGTAATCCAGGCCGTGGCGCACCGCCTCCAGGTACTCGGCGTTGCCGAACTCGCGGTAGGCCATCGCATAGTTGAAGACGAAGCGCGTGCTGCTCACCAGATGCCGGTGGCCGGCATCGTAGATGGAGCCGTCGTCACGGAAATAGTGGAAGAAGCCACCGGCTGGGTCGATCGCGTGCGGGTGGTAGAACGCCATGGTGTCGGCGATGTGCTGGCGCAGGACGTCGGCCGAACGGAAATCGGGTGCGGGGGATGCGGGCAACGGGCTCATGCTTGTTCCTGGATCAGGGTATGGACGTCATCGATGCCGGGCATCGCGGCGAACGCGCCCTTGCGCGTGACCGCCAATGCACCGACGGCAGCGGCGAAACGGATCACCTCGGCCATCGCCGTGGGATCGCCGCATAGCTGCTCGAGCGGAATCGCGCGCGCAGCCAGTTGATACAGCAGCCCACCGACGAAGGCATCGCCTGCCGCGGTGCTGTCGCGCACCTGCACGTCGAAGGTCGGCACCTGACCCGCATCGGTACGGGTCTGCCAGTGCACCGGGCCACCGCCGTCGGTGACCAACAACCAGCGCGCCTGCCCCTGCCATAGCTTCTGCGTCACCGCGCCGGCATCGGCGTGCAAGGTGCCGGCCAGATAGTCGAGCTCTTCGCGCGAGAGCTTGACCACATCGGCCAGCGCCAGCGCCTCCCACAGCACCGGCGCCGGATCCACGTCCTGCGGCCACAGCATCGGGCGCAGGTTGAGGTCCAGGCTGACGATGGCACCGGCTGCGCGCGCGCGGCGCATGCCATCTAGCGTGCATTGCGCGATCTCCGGCTCAGTCATGCTGTTGGAGCACACGTGCAGCACCGCGGCCTGGGCGAAGCCGTCGGCGGCGAAATGTTCGGCGCGGAACAGCAGGTCCGCCGCCGGCGGCCGGTAGAAACTGAAACTGCGCTCGCCCGCCGCATCGAGGGCGACGAAGGCCAGCGCGGTCTTGGCCTGGTCGGTGCGCACGATGCCATTGGTGGCTACGCCGGCCTGCTGCAGGCTCTGCAGCAGGAAGTCGCCAAACATGTCGCGGCCCAGCATGCCGACAAAATGCGCCGCGCCGCCAAGCTTGGCCACTGCCACCGCCACGTTGGCCGGCGCGCCACCGGCGTACTGCGCAAAGGTGCGCGCATCGTCGCCGGCGGCCTGCGGCAGGGCCAGCATGTCGATCAAGGCTTCACCGAAGCAGATCACCTGATTCCTGATGGTGCTCATGCGCGTGCCTCCGCCAGGGCGCCACGCAGGCGCGAACCCCAGATGCCGTAGAACACGATGTACAGATAGCAAAGCAGTGGCAGCACGAACGACTCGTGCAGGCCAATGCTGTCGGCCAGCAGGCCCTGCAGGTAGGGCACGATCGCGCCGCCGACAATGGCCATGATCAACAGGCTGGAGGCGCGGCCGGTCAACGGACCCAGGCGCTCGATGCCCAGGGTGAAAATGGTCGGAAACATGATGGAGTTGAACAGACCGATCGCCACCAGCGCATACACCGCCAGCATGCCCCCGCTGGCCATGGTTAGCCCCAGCAACAGCGCATTGATCGCTGCGAACACCGACAGCAGCACGCGCGGCGACAGCTTGGCCAGCAGCGCCGAACCGATGAAGCGGCCGATCATCGCCAGCGTCCAGTAGGCCGAGACGTACTTGGTCGCCTCACGCTCGGTGAATCCGCCGATCTGCGGCAGCGAGAAGTAATTGACCATCAGGCTGCCGATCGCCACTTCCGCACCGACATAGAAGAAGATCGCCAGCACACCGAAGCGCACATGCGGATGTTGCAACGCGTCCAGCAGCGAATGAGTACTGTCGCTCTTTTGCGCACCGGTATCGGTCAGCGCCGGCAGGCGGAACAGGAACACGAAGATCGCCAGCAGGAACAGCACCACACCCAGGCCGATGTACGGGCCCTGCACCGCCTGCGCCTCCTGCACGCGGTAGGCAAGCTGCTCGGGTTCCGGCAGCGCCTTGAGCGCGTCGCTGCTCATCACCGTGTTGGACAGGATCAACCAACCGCCCAGCAACGGCGCGATCGCGGTGCCCAGCGAGTTGAGCGCCTGCGCCAGGGTCAGCCGGCTGGACGCGCTGCGCTCCGGACCCAGCAACGCAACATAGGGATTCGCCGCGACCTGCAGGATGGTGATGCCGGTGGCCAGCACGAACAGCGCGCCCAGAAAGGCACCGTACACGCGCAGCTCCGCCGCCGGCCAGAAGCCCAGCGCGCCGACCGCCGCTACTGCCAGCCCGGCCACGATGCCCTGCTTGTAGCCCAACCGGTTCACCAGCCAACCGGCCGGCAGCGACATCAGGAAATACGCACCGAAGAAGGTGAACTGCACCAGCATCGCCTGCGCGAAGTTGAGCTCGAACACCGACTTCAAATGCGGAATCAGGATGTCGTTGAGGCAGGTGAGAAAGCCCCACATGAAGAAGATCGTGGTGACCACCGACAACGCGACGCCGTTGTTGACGGGCGCCTTGTTGCCGCTTGGCACGGTGGATTGCGTGGAAAGGGAAACCATAGGAGTTGCCTGGTCAGCGGCCGGAGGCCTTGGTGGGGGAATGGGTGGAAGAGCGATGCAACGGAGCGGGCGGAATCGCCGGTGTCGGTGCACAGGCGCTGCTGGCGCGAATCTGCAGCGCCACCGCGGCGATGAGCCGCTGCGCCGCCAGATCGGGACTGCCGATACGTTGCAGCACCAGTTGCGCAGCCTGGCGGCCGCGCGCGCGCGGATCGGCCGCCAGCGTGGTCAGTGCGGGAGTGAACAGCGCGGCCTCGGCGATATCGTCGAAGCCGGTCACCGCGAAGTCGCGCCCCGGCACGATGCCGCGCATCGCCAGGGCCGCCATCAGGCCCAGCGCGACGCTGTCGTTGTAGCAGACCGCCGCAGTGATGCCATGCGCGCCGCCGTCGAGCATGTTTGCGCCACATAGCGCCGCATGCTGGCGGTTGGGTGCCGATTCGACGTAGTGCACCGCCAGCCCGGCCGCGGACATCGCCCGCGCATAGCCGGCACGGCGCTGCCGGCAGGAGCTGGAATCGGCATGGCCGCCGAAGAACACGATCTGCCGGTGTCCCTGCGCGATCAGATGGGTACAGGCGAGCAAGGCGCCCTGCTCGTTGTCCAGCGCCAGCAGATCCCAACCCGCGCCGTCCACTTCGCGGTTGAACAGCACCACGTTGCGCTGGCGGCCCAACACCTGCGCCAGCGCCTGCGCCTGGCTGCCCTCGGCAGGCGAGAGGATGATGCCGGCCGGCGTGTGCTCCATCAGCGAGGTCAACACAGCGTGCTGGCGCTGCGTGGATTCGCCGGTACTGCCCAGCAGGGTCACATACCCGGCCGCGCCCAGCGCCTCGTCGACACCAGCGGCAAACTCGGCGAAGAACGGGTTGGACAGGTCGTTGATGATCAGCGCGATGCTGGACGAGGTGCGCTGCCGCAGGTTGGCCGCGGCGCGGTTGTAAACGTAATGTTGCCGATCCAACTCGGCTTCCACCCGCGCGCGGGTGGTGGCATGCACTAAGGGGCTGCCACGCAGCACCAGCGACACCGTGGCGCGCGACACGCCGATCGCGCTGGCAATGTCGCGCAGCGTCACCGCACCGCGACGCGACGCACGCGTTTCGCCCGCCTCCGGCGTGGCCGGTGCCTGCCCGGAACGCGTCAAGCGCCCGCCCCCGCTGAATGGAAATCGTGCATGCAATGGACTGAAATTGGATCGATCCAATTAAGCCTCTTCCCCGCACCCAATGCATGCGGCAGTGCAGCATCGAATGCCACGGTCGGCGGTCGGCGGTCGGCGGCAGCGCTATCGAGTAGCACAACGGCTCCCGGGGCTACCCGGGCCTACCGGTCTTGCGGCTCGACGCCTCCCCTGCGTTGAGCCAGGCAGACCCGTCAGTGGAAGGCTATCGACAACCCGATCCCACCCTGCCAGTCCGGGCTGTCCGACGTCAGCCCGCGCAACACCGACACATCCAGCTGCATGGCATGCGGCAATTGCCAGGCGCCGCCGGCACCGGCCACACGCGAGTGCTCGCTGCCGGTCTCCACGCCCGCTTCCACATAACTGCTGAAGCGTTCGCCGGAAAAGAACGTGTAGTTGGGCGCGAAGGTCCAGGTGTGCCCATCGTCGTCGCGCGCGTAGTTGACGTACAGCGCCAGCGCACGCTGCTGCGCAAGGTCCCAGGATGCGGTCAGCCCCAGCTCGCGCGCATTGCCGTCACTGAAGGCCGGGCTGCCGGTCGGCACGCTGTAGGTGCCTAGCGCCGCCCAGTGAAAGCTGTCCGAGCGCGAGGGCAAGGCGACCTTCAGGCCGACATGACTATCGCCCCCGCCACGCACGCGCATACCACCGCCGTGCTGCCAGTTATAACTGTCGCTGCCCAGCTGCAGCTCCACATGCTGCGATAGCCCCAGACGCAGCACGGTGTCGGCGGTGTAGAGCGTGGTGCGCTGGCCATCGGCACGGTCGGTGCTCGCATCCGGCAAGCCCTGCTCCCAGGCGAACGCACCGGGCTGCAGTACCTCGGCGGCAAACGGAATACCGGGGCGATCGAATGCGGGCGGCTCCTCCGCCTGCGCGGCCACCTTCCCGCTGGTCACGCAGAGCGCCAGCAGCGCACCGGCCAGCGCCAGAGTGCGACCTGTCGGCACACGCCTATCGCACGCCACCTCAGCGGGCATCGACCACCGCGCCGCACCCGCGCGCGCTTGCAGTGCATCGGAAAACTGGGACATATGCAGCACCATCGGCAGGAAGTGAGCAGCAGCGCAGTCGACCTTATGCCCGACTGCGCCAACCGGCAACGGCCCGCATGGTGCCGCCCCGGCCGTGACCGGGTTGTCTATCGCGGTCCCGGCCCGCTCTGCGCAGCCGCATTCGCCGGCAGCCCGTGCAGATGTGCGGCGAAGTCGGGCAACAGCACGCGGTTGCCGTAGCCACTGAGATGGTCGGCATCGAAGAACACCGGCCTGCCCTGCCGGGTCGGCGCGCACCACTGCGCATCGCACAGCAGCGGCAACGGATCCCAGACGCTGGCGCCGCCCAAACCCGCCGCAATATGGCGCAAGCCATCCAGCGCGGGTGCGCGATAGCGCTCCATCACCGCCCGTTCGATCTGCATGCCGTTGCGGCAGATCGCGTTGCTGCGATTGAACCAGTCAGAGCACCGGTAAGGGGGCGCCTTGAGCACCGGCTTGGGCGCTTCGAACACGATCAGCACGCCTTTGGCCTGCACCGGTGCCAGCAGTGCGATCGTCGCCGCAACCATGGCATCGCGCTCGGCCTGCGCCTGGGCGCCGTGCAACGCGGCAAGGTTGCTGTCCAGATCGAACAGCGCGTCCTGCTCTGCCAGCCGCGGCACACGCAGCCCCGGCAAGAACAGCACATCGCCCGGACGCGCGTGGGCCATCACATCCTCCAGCGCCGGGCGGACGAAGGCCTCGCAACCGGGCAACTGCCCGCCCGGCTGCATCGACGCGACCGAACAACCGGCCACGCCGTACAGGCGGACGCTGCCACCTTCGAGCAGCGGAAAACGCCGCAACATTTCGTTGTAGGCCAGCGCATGCGAATCGCCCATCACGAATACCTGTCGTTGCGTCGTGGCAGGCCGTGTGCATTGCCCGCGCGCAAAGATCCGCACCGGCTGCCCATTGACCGCGGCGTTGCTTGCCTGCAGACGGCACTCCGGAAGTTCCTTGCGCAGGCCGCGCGCGTACGCATACCAATCCAGCGGATGCCGGCTGACCACGCTCAGCGATACGTAAGGCGCCGACTCGATCAACAGCGACTGCACCCCTGCGGCCAGCACCAACGCAGCCAAGCCGGCGCACACCACGCGCACATTCGACCAGGCCCCGACACGCCGGCTGCGCCAGGGCACTTCCACCCAGCGATACGAGGCAGCCGCACACGCGAAGGTCAGCGCTACCGCCACCAGCCTGGCGGCCATCGATTCCAACCCGACGGTCCAGCGCAGCACCACCAGCACCGGCCAATGCCACAGATACAGCGAATACGAGATGCGCCCGATCGCCACCACTGGCCTGGCCGACAGAACGCGTCCTGCCCAGCCATCGGCATGGCGATGCAGCAAGGCCAGCAAGGCCAGCGTTCCCAGCACCGGCCACAGGCCGTCGCTCCACGGCGAGTGGCCGGGGCGTGCATTCCACATTCCGTGACCGATCGCGGCCAGCGCCAGCATCACCAGCAACGTGCGCAGCGGAGCCGGCAACGCAATGCCGGTGGCAAACAACGACTGTCCGCCGCGGCGTCCCAGCAGCGTCATCGCCTGGTACAGCAGCACGCCTGCCCCCAGCTGCCAGAACCGCGCGGTGGTCAGGTAGAACGAAGTGATCTCATGTCCTGGCAGCTGCGTGCGCTGCCAGGCATACCCCAGCGAGGCAGCACTGGCGAGCGCGAACACGCCCAGCGACCAGACACGCCCTGCACCGCCCCGCATCCAGGCCAGAAACATCCAGGGAAACAGCAGATAGAACTGCTCCTCGACCCCGAGCGACCATGTCTGCGTATAGGGATTGAACTCCGCGCGCGGCGAGAAATAATCCTGCCCCACGCTGGCCAGCACCCAGTTGCTCAATCCGAACAAGGCCATGCGCCCGGTCTTGCTGCTGGACTCGCTCAGCCACGATTCGGGGATGAACAGCATCGACACCAGCGCGGTCGCGACCAGGCAGGCCAGCAGCGCCGGCGCAATCCGCCGCAATCGGCGCGCGTAGAAACGCGCCAGTTCCGCAGCCACCGACACGCGCGGCAGCCGATCGACCGACGTGCTGACCACGAATCCGGAAATGACGAAGAAGATGTCGACGCCGGTGAACCCGCCGGGCAACCAGCCCGAATCCAGGTGATAGACGATGACCGACAACACGGCCAGCGCGCGCAGGCCATCGATATGGGCGAAGTAACCGTTCCCTGCGACTGAGCGCGTCATCCTGATCCTTGATTGATGTGATCCAGGCAATGGTCGACACTCGTGGCCGTCCGCCCAGATACCGTCACTCGGCGCAGCGGCACCGGGCCTGTCGCACCGCGTCTGCCAGTCGCGGTGCGACAAGGCGATGCGGAAATAGCAGCCTCGTCACCGCCTGCTTAAACCATGGGCACCCGCAGGTGCCCATAAACACTCCAACCTGCACCCAAGCGTTACCAGACCAGATCGTCGGGCACCTGGTACTTGGGGTCGGCATACGGGTCGTCGCCCGCAGGCGCATTGGGATCCACCTTCAATGCGACCGAGGCAGCGAACACCGCTTCGGCTTCAGCGAGGACCTCGGCGGTGACCAGCAGGTAGCGCCCGTTGAGCTGCAGCACGCCCAGCTCGCCGGCGTTGAGTGCCTTGAGCTGATCGGCGTTGACGTAGATGCGCTTGATCTTGCCGCCGTACGGGAAATGCCGGGCGATATCCGCATCGGCGTGGTTCAGGCCCTTGTCCTTGAGCAATTCTTCCAGCTTGGCCTTGGCCTCGCGACGCAGGCGCGCTTGCTCCTGCTTCACGCGCTCGGCTTCGATGCGCTCGTCCTTCTCGCGCTGCGCACGGATCGCATAGGCCTTGGCCAGGTCGATGTCCTCGCGCGTACGCGCAGGCCTTGGGCCGCGCCGGTCTGCACCGGGATGTTGCGGGCGTGGCGACCCTGCAGGCTTGCCATCATGGCGCCGGCCAGGCCTGCCATCGCCTTTGCGTTCGCCAGTTGCATCGGTCGATGCTGCGGCGTGCGGCCGCTGCGGTCCCCTGCCGTGGCCACCGGGCGTGTTGCCGCCTGGTGCGGGCTTGCCACCCTTGCCATGCGGACGCGCGGCAGGCCGCGCATCGGGTTTGCGTTCGGGCTTGGGTGCGGCCTTGAAGCCCAGGCCAAGCAACTGGTCACGTAAGGTATCGCTCATAGGGCTGGCAATCTGCAATCAATAGTGCGGCGGCGGCGGTTCGTCGGCGCCGTCGGCAAACAACGTGGAGCGCACCTTGCCCAGATCCTCGAGCAGGTGGCGGATCAGTTCGGCATTGCGTGCACCGGTCAGGCGTGCATCGGCCAGCGCCTCGCTCAGTTCATTGAGCGCATGCTCCTGAAAGGACAGCCGCGTTTCCAGTTCGATCAACCGCTCTTCCAGCGCGCGGTCGTGCAGCGGGAGTTGCTCATGCATACAGCAAACGACCTCGTCCAATGGCGTCACGAGCCGGACCGGCAGCCGCGATGCCGAGCCCGCTGCGCAGTTGCTCGACGTCGGTACCGAGGTACTCGGCGATGGTGGCGGCCGCATTCCTGCGACCGATCCTGATCGCCGGCATCGCGGATGCAGCAGCGCGCCGCCGTCCCGGTGCGGCGGCCTGCCCACGGCGATGAGGGTATTCCCGACCCGCGGCTACCACGTCGCGGCCAAAGCGCACCCGGCCGCGGGCGTGGCCGGCTTTCGCCATCTTCGCCAGGCCGGGTTCGTTCACCAGCACCATGCCGCGATCGAGGCCCTCACCCTTGGCATGGCCGATGTCCACGCCAACGACCTGAGGCCCGACTTCCGCCAGGCAGGTAACGGTGGCAAGGCCCACATAGCCGGTGCCGAAGATCGCAACGCGCATGGATGCAATGGCTCCCGCGGAAAGTCAGGGCAGGATGCCCATCAGTTCGACATCGAACGTCAAGGTTGCATCCGGTCCGATCGGTCCACCCTGCGTGCCGTTCGGGCCGTAGGCAAGGTTGGACGGGATCCAGAAGCGGTACTTCGAGCCGACCGGCATCAGCGCGACGCCCTCGGTCCAGCCGGGAATGACCTGGTCCAGGCCGAACTCGGCCGGCTGGCCGCGCTGGTAGGAACTGTCGAACACCTGGCCGTTGAGCAGCTTGCCTTCGTAGTTCACACGAACCTTGTTGGTGCGCATCGGGCGCTCGCCGCTGCCCTGGCGCAACACCATGTACTGCAGGCCGGACGCGGTGGTGATCACGCCCTTCTCGGTCTTGTTCTTGGCCAGGAAGGCATTGCCTTCTTCGCGGTTCTTGGCACCGGCAGCGCCCTGCTTGGCAGCGGCGAAGGCCTGCATGGTGGCGGCCGCTTGCTGCTGGGTCAGGCGCGTGGTGCCCTTGGCGAACACGGTACGCACCGCCTCCATCAGGATCGACAGGTCGATCTCGTCCTTGATGCCGGCCAGCGACGGGCCGACCGCACGGTCGCCCAGCATCAGGCCGACGTTTTCCTTGGACGGCGCGGCCGGCGCGGAACCCGGCGCCATGCCCGGCACCTGCTGGCCGTTACGGGCCGCCAGCGCGGTGCGCAGGGCGGTGTCGGTGGCCTGGGTCTGCTCGTCGGACAGCAGCGGCTTGCCACCCTTGAACGCATTCTCGATGGCACGTTGCATTGCGCTCAGATCGATGTCCTGGGCAATCGGCTCGAACGAACGCGCCACATCCATGCCGATGGCGTAGCTCACGTCGTCGCGCGTGCTCTTCTCAGACGATGCATTCAAAACTGGCTTCTCCTTGGTGGCCGCTGCGGCCGGTTGCTGCGACATCGCCGGCATCGAAGCCGCCATTGCCACCATCAGTAGCGACGCCGCTGCGCCGCGCTTTCCCATCTTCATTCGATGCAGTTCCCGAAAGTGAAAAGACACGCCACCGACGGCGTTGAATACGCATTGTCGCATGCGCACGCGGCGTTGCGAGAGCGGCGCTCAGCGCGACGGCGTACCCAGTTCGCGTTCGATGGCCGCCAGCACGCTCGGATCGTCCGGCTTGATCTTGCTGGGGAACTGCGCCACCACGCGTCCATCGCGACCAATCAGATACTTGTGGAAGTTCCAGCCCGGCGCCACGCCGGTGGCCTGGGTCAGCCGCTGATACAGCGGCGTCGCGTCCTTGCCCAGCACGTGCACCTTCTCGAACATCGGGAACTTGACCCCATAGGTCAGCGTGCAGAATTCCTGGATCTGCTTCTCCGATCCCGGCTCCTGTCCCTGGAAATCGTTGGATGGGAAGCCTAGCACCGCAAAGCCCCGGCTTCCGAAACGCTGGTTGAGCGCTTCCAGGCCTTCGTATTGAGGGGTGTAGCCGCACTTGCTGGCGGTATTGACCACCATCAGCACCTTGCCGCCGTAACTACGGTTCAGGTTGATTGGCGTCTTGCCGGCCAACGGGCGGTACTCAAGATCCAGCAGCGGCGCACCGGCGGCCACTGCCGCACTCGCAAAAACGCCAGCAAATACAACGGCCAACAGACGTTTCAACATCATGGACAGGTCCTCGGGAGTGTTAGGGCGCCCCGCCGCATGCGGGGTGCCATCAGTTGGGTATGACAGGCAGTTGACTGCCTGCGTGTCGGTGTTATAGTTGAATACAACACCAGTCATCCAACGCAGGGGAAAGCATGAACAGCACACGTGTCACGCGACCAGTTCCGCTGTTGCTGTTCGGCAGCACCCTGTTGGTTCTTGGTTGGCTGGGAGCCGCTTCCAGTCAGGTGACGGAGTCCGGCGCCGATTATGGCGTGTCGGAGGCGGTTACGGAAAACCCGACACCTCCCCCCGAGGAGCGCACCCGGCCCGGCCGGCACCTGCGCACCTCGCTGTCGATGCCCTATTTCTCCTTCGCGCAGGTTCTGCGCCCACGGAGCTGACCATGAACGACATCCAATGGAGCGACGGCGCTCCCATCTACCGCCAACTCAAGGAACGGGTCATTGCCATGATGCTCGATGGAATCCTCAAGCCAGGCGACGCCCTGCCCTCGGTGCGCCAGGTGGCAGCGGACTATCAACTCAATCCCATCACCGTCTCGCGCGCCTACCAGGAACTGGCCGACGAGAACCTGGTGGAAAAGCGTCGTGGCCTGGGGATGTTCATGACCCCGGAAGCGGCGCAGAAGCTGCTCGGAAGCGAACGCGAGCGCTTCTTGAATGAAGAATGGCCGGCGGTGCTGGAACGGATCCAGCGGCTGGGCCTGTCCATCGACGATCTGTTGCCACAGGGGAAAACACCATGACCGCCGTCTCCACCGACCATGTCGTCGACGCCCGCGGCCTGCGCAAGGCCTACAAACACCGGCTGGCGCTGGACAACACCAGCTTCACCATCGCCGCCGGCCGCATCGTCGGATTGATCGGCCCCAACGGCGCCGGCAAGACCACCGCGCTCAAGGCCGTGCTGGGGTTGACCGACTTCGACGGCGAGCTGCGCGTACTGGGCATGGACCCGCGCACCGAGCGCAATGCGCTGATGAACGAGGTCTGCTTCATCGCCGATGTGGCGGTGCTGCCGCGCTGGCTGCGGGTGGGCGAAGCGATCGACTTCGTCGCCGGCGTACACCCGCGCTTCGATCGCGCCAAATGCGAGCGTTTCCTGGCCAACACCCAGCTCAACCGCAAGTCGCGGGTGCGCGAGCTGTCCAAGGGCATGATCGTGCAGCTGCACCTGGCGCTGGTGATGGCCATCGACGCACGCATCCTGGTGCTAGACGAGCCCACCCTGGGGCTGGACATCCTGTATCGCAAACAGTTCTACCAGCGCCTGCTGGAGGATTACTTCGACGAGCAGAAGACCATCATCGTCACCACCCACCAGGTTGAAGAGATCGAACACATCCTGACCGATGTGATGTTCATCCGCGATGGCCGCATCGTGCTGACCGCCGACATGGAAGACGTGGCCGAACGCTATACCGAAGTACTGGTCGGCGCCGAGCACCTGGATGCCGCACGCGCGCTCAAGCCGATCGACGAGCGCAGCCTGCCGTTCGGCAAGACCGTGATGCTGTTCGATGGGGTGCCCAAGGCACAGCTCGCCGGCTTTGGAGAAACCCGCAATCCCGGCCTGGCCGACCTGTTTGTTGCCGTCATGAAGGGGACCTACGCATGAACGCCATGACCAACCACGCATCGCCCGCCCGCGCCTTCGGCTGGCTGCTCAAACGCGAATACTGGGAACACCGCGGCGGCTTCGTCTGGGCGCAGGTGATCACTGGCGGCATCGCGGTGTTCTTCGCGCTGCTGGGTGCGGTGATCGGTGCGATCACCGCGCGCCGCAACATGGTCGGCAACAGCGTCAACCTGGACGATATGGCCGAATACACCCGTACCCTTGGCCAGGTTGGCGACGGCCTGCTGCTGGGCGGAATCGGTATCGCCTCGGTGGTGCTGGCTTTTGTGGTGTTCTTCTACGCACTGGGCAGCCTGTACGACGACCGCCGCGACCGCAGCGTGCTGTTCTGGAAATCGTTGCCGGTCTCGGATGTGCAGACGGTGCTGTCCAAGGCCGCCTGGGCGCTGTTGCTGGCGCCGCTGATCGCCATCGCGATCGGCCTGGTGGTAGGCCTGGCGCTGTGGCTGATCGCCATCGGCGGTGCCCTGATCGCCGGTGCGCCCAGCCCGTGGGCGATGGCCACGCACTCGCACCCGTTCTCGCTGTTGTGGCTGCTGCTCAAGACCGTGCCGATGAGCTTGATGTGGTCGCTGCCGACCGTGGGCTGGCTGATGTTCTGCTCGGCCTGGGCCAACAGCAAGCCGTTCCTGTGGGCGGTGCTGTTCCCGCTGCTGGCCTGCGTGATGCTGAGCATCCTGTCGGCGATGCCCGGCGTGTCGCTGCCGATCGGCTGGATCTGGTACATCGTGTGCTACCGCGGCCTGCTCAGCGTGTTGCCTGGCACCTGGTCGCCGCGTGCGGTCAGCGGCAACCTGGACAGCAGCGCCATGCAGAACCCCAGCGACCTGGTGCAGTGGGCCCTGCAGCACACCGACAGCGCACGCGTCTACGGCAACGCCGATATCTGGATCGGTGCCGCCATCGGTGCGGCCCTGATCGTCGCCTCCATCTACCTGCGCCGCCGGCGCTCCGAAGCCTGAAGGACATCGCATGCGCCTACCCCTGACCCTGGCCGTCCTGTTCGCATTGCCCGGCGCCGCAGCTGCCGAAGAGCAATGCAAGTTCTCCGAGCCGCGCAGCCTGGAGCTGCAACTGGCGGGAGTGAAGTCGGTGTTGTTCGAGGTCGGTTCCAATGACCTGCGTCTGGATGCAGCGCCCGGCACCGGCGGACGCCTGCACGGGCGCGCCTGTGCGGCCAAGTCCGAGCTGCTCAAGCATCTGAACGTGACCCAGAAGCGGGTCGGCGACAAGCTGGTGGTGACCCTGGCCGAAGACCGACTGATCCGCATGTCCATCGGCGAAAACTATTCGTATCTGGACCTGCGCGGCAGCGTGCCCAACACCCTGCTGGTGCAGTTCGATGTGGGTTCCGGCGATGCCGAGATCACCGGCGCCGCCGCCGTCAGCGCCGACGTCGGCTCGGGCGATATGGCCATTCGCCGCAGCAAGGGCCGCGTCACCGCAAAGGTGGGATCCGGCGACATCGAACTGGAGGACATCGGATCGCTGCGTGCACTGGCAGTCGGCTCGGGCGATCTGAAGGCCAGGCAGATCCATGGCGCAACCGAGGTCGGCACGGTCGGCTCCGGCGACGTCAAACTGCGTGGCATGGCAGGCAACGTGAGCGTCGGCACCGTGGGATCGGGCGATGTGGAGATCGAGGATGTGCAGGGGAGCGTCGTGATCGAGGCGATCAAGTCCGGCTCGATCCAGGTGCGCAAGGTCAGTGGCGACGTAAGCCTTGCGCGCAAGGGCAGCGGCGACATCAGCGCCAGCGATGTGGGCGGCGCCGTGCGCGTGCCGGCAGACAAATAACTCTTCAATCGGGGGGGATAGCTCATGAAACTGCTTATTTCTGCGGTAATGGCCAGCGTGTTGCTGGTGGGCTGCGGCAAGTCCGAGCCCAAGGTCGTGGTGTCGGGCCAGAACGACAGCGGCGGGGTGACCTTCAACGGCCAGAGCGTGACGCTCAAGCGCAGCGGCATGCCGGCGGCGACCATCAGTGCCGACGGTGCACTCAGCATCGACGGCAAGCCGGTGACCTTGAACGACGTGCAGCATCGGGCGATGCGCAATTACTACGCGCAGATCCAGGGTGTTGCGGCCAAAGGCATCGATATCGGCACGCAGGGCGCGGCATTCGGCGCGCATGCCGCCGGTGAAGCGCTCAAGGGCGTACTGAGCGGCAACCCGGACCAGATCGGCGACAAGATCGAAGCCGAAGCGGAGACCTTCAAACAGAAGGCCATGCTGATCTGCGACCAGCTGGACAAGCTGCGCGGCGCGCAGGATGCGGCGGCCAGCGCCGTGCCCGAGTTCGGCCCCTACGCCAATCTCAGCCAGAAGGATGTTGCCGACTGCCGCGAGTGAGGGCGGCGTGAGCCTGTTGGCCGACGCGGCACCGAGGGGCGTACTGCACCGCCAATGGACGCAGGCCTGCGACGTTTTGTCCGCCCCGGCCGCCAGACGCGCGGGCACTCGCAGACTGTGGCGGGATTACACTAATGCGCTCCCCTCGACCCAGCGATCCGATGAACAAGTTCGTGATGCTCTGCATGGCGCTATTGCTATGCACACTCGCCGCCTGCGGCGATCAGTCGTCCCGGCGTGCCGAACGTGGCAAGCCGCGCGTTGCCATCACCACGCAGTCGGTGATGATCCGTCGCCCGCCAGCCGCCAACGCGGAGATCACTCCGGACGGCACGCTCAAGATCGACGATATCGCGCTGCCGCAGCAGGAAGCCACCCGCGCCAAGCTGCAGCTGCTGTTCGGTCACCTGCAGATGCTGCGCCAGCAGGCGGTCAACGACGCCGGCCCAGACCCGGATTACAAGTCCATCAAGCTGACCGCGACGCCGGAAATCCAGCAACTGAGCGAAGAGTTGCTCAAGGATATCCCGTCACTGCAGCCTTACCGCGAAAGCTTCGGCAACGTGCAGGCTGAGCGGCATTGAGCCCTGGATCGCGCAAGCCGTGTAGGAGCGCATCCGGGCGCGACGGGGCTTTATCGACAACGCCCTGTCGCGCCCGGGGGCGCTCCTACGCGCGCACACTGCGGTGATCAGCCACCGCCGCCAGTGCTGCCGGCCTGGATGCCACCGCGGGTCAGCGCAGCCGGATCCAGCAAACGGCGCAGATCCGCCTCACTGAGCCCGCTGTCTTCCAGCGCCACCTCCAGCACCGGTCGCTGTTCCTTGTAGGCGCGCTTGGCGATCGCCGCTGCCTTTTCGTAACCGATGATGGGATTCAAGGCGGTGACCAGGATCGGATTGCGGTCCAGCGCCTCGCGCACACGCTCCTGGCGCACCTTCAATCCGGCGATGGCGCTATCGGCCAGCAACCGCGACACATTGCCCAATAGCGTGATCGAATCCAGCAGGTTGTAGGCGATCAGCGGCAGGGTCACGTTCAACTGGAAGTTGCCGGTCTGCCCCGCCACCGTGATCGCGGTGTGGTGGCCGATGACCTGGGCGCAGGCCATCACGGTGGCTTCCGGAATCACCGGATTGACCTTGCCCGGCATGATCGAGCTGCCCGGTTGCAGCGCCGGCAATTCGATCTCGCCCAGCCCGGCCAACGGGCCGGCGTTCATCCAGCGCAGGTCGTTGGCGATCTTGATCAGCGCCACCGCCAGCGCATTGAGCTGGCCGGACAACTCCACCGCATCGTCCTGCGCGGCCAGGCCTTCGAACTTGTTGTCGGCGCTCTCGAACTTCGCCCCGCTCAAGGTCGACAAGGCCTTGGCAGCCTTGGCGGCAAACCGCGGATCTGCATTGATGCCGGTGCCGATCGCTGTGCCACCGAGCGGCAGCCGGCGCAGGCGCTTGAGCGCGTCGTCGATCCGTTCCTGCGCGGAACTCAACTGTGCAGACCAGGCGCCGAATTCCTGCCCGAAGGTCAGCGGCATCGCATCCATCAGATGGGTGCGCCCGGTCTTGACCACCTTGTCCAGCGATCTGGCGCGCTTGTCGATGGTCTTGCGCAGGTGCTTGAGCGCCGGCTGCAGCTGTTCCTGCACTGCAAGCAGTGCAGACACACGGATCGCGGTGGGCACCACATCGTTGGAACTCTGCCCCAGGTTGACGTGGTCGTTGGGGTGTACCGCCGCCTTGCCGGCACGCGTGGCCAGCGTGGCGATCACCTCGTTGGCATTCATGTTGGACGAGGTGCCCGAGCCGGTCTGGTACACATCGATCGGGAACTGCGCGTCATGCGCGCCTTCGGCCACCTGCAAGGCCGCATCCTGCACGGTCTTGGCGATCGCCTTGGGCAGCAGCCCCAGGTCGGCATTGACGCTCGCCGCAGCGGCCTTGATCAAGCCCAGCGCGCGAATGAAGCCGCGCGGCATCGGCTGGCCGGACACCGGGAAATTCTGCACCGCGCGCTGGGTTTGCGCGCCCCACAACGCCTCGGCGGGCACCTGCAACTCGCCCATGCTGTCGTGTTCGGTCCTGAAACGTTCGCTCATCTGCACTCTCCGCAATTGGTGATTTGTGGTGACGCAATGGCTGGCCGCGGGCGCACCCACGCTGGCGAGGTCGTCT
The DNA here is from genome assembly GCF_002939785.1 of Xanthomonas codiaei. GTDB lineage: Bacteria > Pseudomonadota > Gammaproteobacteria > Xanthomonadales > Xanthomonadaceae > Xanthomonas > Xanthomonas codiaei. Next base: position 79,692 of record NZ_MDEC01000009.1, on the reverse strand, counting down.
ACGATACTCGCTACGCACGTTGCACTGTGTCGTGGCATTGCGAGGTCCGGCGCATTGCGATGCCAGGACACAGCGCATCTCGCGCCCCGGCGGCTACCCAGGGCAGCGCCGCCCCCCTTGCAAGACACGCCGCCGGCCGTGTCGCGCTCACCTCCACCTACATGACACGCTTTAGACTGCCGGCTCATTCCATCCGAGGAACCACGCCGCCATGGGCGACGAGCCTGACTGTAGAAACGCACCGCGCGTGTCGTGCTTCATTGCACACACCACCGTTACGCCGCTGCCCACGTTGATGCGCTCGGGCGCCGCAGTCGATCGTTGCGGAGGCGGACATGCTCGGTAACGTCCTGCTGCTGTTCGTCGCGCTGCTGCTGGTGCTGTTGAACGGATTCTTCGTTGCCGCCGAATTTGCATTGGTCAAACTGCGGCATACCCAGGCGGTGGGGCTGGCACAGAACAATGGCTGGCGCGGACGTTTGCTGCTGGGCGTGCATGCGCACCTGGATGCGTATCTGTCGGCCTGCCAATTGGGGATCACCCTGGCCTCGCTCGGCCTGGGCTGGGTGGGCGAACCGGCATTCGCGCACCTGCTGGAGCCATTGTTCGACCTGCTCGGACTGTCGCCGGACGCTTCGCAGTTCACCGCGCTGGCGATCGCCTTCAGCCTGATCTCGTTCCTGCACATCGTGCTGGGCGAACTGGCGCCCAAGACCATGGCGATCCGACGCCCGGAGCGGATGTCGCTGTGGACCGCGGCGCCGCTGTATGTCTTCTACTGGATCATGTTCCCGGCGATCTGGCTGCTCAATACCAGTGCCAACGGCCTGTTGCGGCTGCTGGGCTGGGGCAATGTCGAACATCAGTCGCACCGCTACTCGCGCGAAGAACTCAAGCTCATCGTCGGCCGCCAGGATCCCAACGCGGCCGCGCCCGATCACGGCCTGGCGCTGATGAGCCACGCGCTGGAGCTACCGGACCTGGTGGCCGGCGACCTGATGCGCCCGCGCGAGCACATGCGCAGCCTGCGCGAGGGCATGAACCTGGATGCGTTGCTCGCCGAGTTCAGCGAATCGCGTTACAGCCGCTACCCGTGGTTCGATACCGACGGCGAGCAGGTGCTGGGCATCCTGCACACCAAGGACCTGCTGGTGGCGATGGCGCGCGGCCAGGAGCTGGACGACCTGCGCCCGCTGCTGCGCCCGGCCACGTTGCTGACCCTGGAAACGCCGATTCCCAATGCGCTGGAGCAATTCCGCACCGGCACCACCCATCTGGCGCTGTGCGTGGAGGACGAAGGCCGCATCATGGGCTTCTTCACCCTGGAAGACCTGCTGGAAGTGGTGGTGGGCGAGATCGAGGACGAGCACCGCCACGTGGTGCGCGATGCTCCGGTCCGCAGCCAGGACGGTTCGCTGCTGGTGGCCGGCAGCACCTCGATCTTCCGCCTGGAACGCCTGCTCGGCCAGGACCTGAGCGCGCCCGACCACGTCAATTCGGTCGGCGGGCTGATCGTGCACCAGCTGCAGCGGCTGCCCGAAGAAGGCGAAACCCTGGAACTGGACGGCCACGCGCTGACCGTGCGGCGCATGGCCGGCCATCGCATCCAGGCGGTCACGGTACGACCGCTGGGCGAAGCCGGGGCCGGGGCGGCGTAGAATACCGGCCCCGCCAGCTTCCCAGTGCCCTGCCCATGTCGGATTCCGCCCTGCTCGCCCTGTCTCCGCTCGACGGCCGCTACGCCTCCAAGGTGGACGCGCTGCGCCCGATCTTCTCCGAATACGGCCTGATCAAGGCGCGGGTGAAGGTCGAGATCGAGTGGCTGCTGGCCCTGGCCGCCGAACCGGGCATCGCCGAGCTGGCGCCGTTCTCGGACACCGCCGTGCAGCGCCTGCGTGCACTGGCCGACGGCTTCAGCGTCGCCCACGCCGCGCGCGTCAAGGAGATCGAGCGCACCACCAACCACGACGTCAAGGCGGTGGAGTACTTCATCAAGGAGCAGCTCACCGACGACGCCGAACTGGGCCCGGCGCTGGAATTCGTGCATTTCGCCTGCACCAGCGAGGACATCAACAATCTCAGCTATGGCCTGATGCTGGAGCAGGCACGCCGCGAGGTGCTGCTGCCCACGCTGGACGGCATCGTCGCCTCGCTGCGCGCCCTGGCGCATGCGCAGGCCGCCCAGCCCATGCTCTCGCGCACCCACGGCCAGACCGCCTCGCCCACCACGCTGGGCAAGGAAATCGCCAACGTGGTGGCGCGCCTGGAGCGCCAGCGCAAGCAGATCGCCGCGGTCGAGCTGACCGGCAAGATCAATGGTGCGGTCGGCAACTACAACGCCCACCTGGTGTCGTACCCGCAGCTGGACTGGGCGGCGTTCGCGCAGCGCTTCGTGGAAAGCCTGGGCCTGGTGTTCAATCCCTATACCACCCAGATCGAGCCGCACGACAACGTGGCCGAGATCGGCGATGCCGCACGCCGCGCCAACACCATCCTGATCGATCTGGCGCGCGACATCTGGGGCTATATCTCGCTGGGCTATTTCAAGCAGAAGCTCAAGGAAGGCGAAGTCGGCTCGTCCACGATGCCGCACAAGGTCAACCCGATCGACTTCGAGAATGCCGAAGGCAATTTCGGCATCGCCAACGCCTTGTTCGAGCATTTTTCCGCCAAGTTGCCGATCAGCCGCTGGCAGCGCGACCTCACCGACTCCACCGTGCTGCGCGCGCTCGGCACCGCGTTCGGCCACACCCAGGTCGCGCTGGATTCGCTGGCCAAGGGCCTGGGCAAGCTGACCGTCAACCCCGAGCGCCTGGACGCGGACCTAGACGCGGCCTGGGAAGTGCTGGCCGAAGCCGTGCAGACGGTGATGCGCCGCCATGGCCTGCCCAGTCCGTACGAGCAACTGAAGGCGCTGACCCGCGGCCAGGGCATCACCGCCGCCTCGATGCAGGCCTTCGTGGAAAGCCTGCAACTGCCCGAAGAAGACAAGCAGCGCCTGCGCGCGCTCACCCCGGGCGGCTACACCGGCCTGGCCGAACAGTTGGCCCGCGCGATCTAGACGGGGCAACGAAACGACTGCGCAACACCGCACGGGCGCGAGTGGCGCCCGGGATCGACATGAGGCGCAGGTAACGCTCGGGTTCCGATCACGCCACCCATCCCACCTGGCCACTGCCGGCCATGATTTGGCGTCGCTCCAAGCCGATGAAATGCAGACAATGGCCGTGCCGGGCGGGCGCGGTCGTTGCTGATGCACAGTGGATCTTCGCGTCTGCCGCCGTCCCGAACGGGAAGCGTGGCCGGATTGGCCGGCAATGCCCAGGCGTCGAGCCGGCGTCAACGACGCCTTCCGGCCTGGCTGCTATGGTGCCGGCCTCATCCAAGTGAGGGACCACCCATGCGTGCAGTTCGGAATATCGCGCCGCTGTTAGCCCTGTCCAGCATCGCCGCATTGAGCGGCTGCGGTGCCGATGGCCCGGCCGCACACGCGGTATCGCCCATGTCCTCCGCCCTCACCGACCCGGCCAGCGGCGCGGACTGCAGTGGCAAGGATGTCCGCCTGACCCGCAACGACAGTGAGTGGATCCTGCATGGCGACTGCGGCGCGGTGACCATCACCGCCTCGCGCGGCGCGATGAATCTGGACAATGCCCGCAGCATCCGCGTGGAAGGCAGCAACTTCACCGTGCTCAACAGGCAGCTCGGCCAGCTCAGCGTGACCGGTCACGACAACACATTGAATCTAACCAATGTGGATAACGTGGACATCCAGGGCAACAAGAACCTGGTGTTGGCGCGCGAAGTGAAGCACGTCCGGTTTTCCGGCAACGACAACACCGTCAACCCATCCAGCAAACCGACGCTGGACGACAGCGGCAGTGGCAACAAGGTGATGTGATTCACCTCCAAGCCGCTCACAGAACGTGGCGAGCAGTCGTCGCGCAGATGGACGGCGCGCTCGGAATCGGAACGTATGCGTGGCCGATGCCAATCCGCACACTGGCCGCGCCCGCCTGGCGACTGCACAGCAATTGCCGGCTGCACTGGGGCGCAGCGCCGCTACCGACGCTGCGCTCTGGCGGCAGACACCCGTGGAATCAAGAGCTGTTGCCGTGGCCATGGCTTACGCCGCTATCGCCACTTCGGCAAGGGCCACGTTGCAACGAGGAGTCTCGCTCACCGGACAACAGCGCCCCCGGCATTGCCACCACTCAGGGGCGACGCGCCGCCACCAGCGTCACCTCGCGAGGCTTGGCGGTCCCCCGCACGATCATGAAGCGCAATGATTCCCCGACCTTGCGATCGACCGCGGTCTTGAGCACATCGGCCTTGCTGCCCGCCACCGGGATGCCCTGCGCCGCCACGATCGCATCGCCCACCTGCAGGCCGGCCGCCGCGGCAGGCGATGCCGGCTTGACCGAGTCGATGGTCACCGAGGTCAGCGTGGGATTGAACGAAAACCCCTCGCTTTCCACCGCAAAACTCAAGCCGAACCAGCCCTTCTCTTCGGCGGCCTGCGCGAGGCCGCTCATCCCCAAGGTGGCAATCAGCACCAGCGCACCCAGTCTCCAATGACGCATCACATCCATCCTTGTCGAAACGCAGCGAAGCGGCTGCGGCAATGCAGTGTGTGGCTCAGTCCGCGGCGGACTCATGTGCCATCGGGCACCCTACCGCCAAGATCAGTCCCGGATCCGGCTCCGGGCGCCTCATCGGTGGCCAAACCGTCACCGCGGCCTCGCCGATCGTCTCCACCTGCAGGGCCAGGCCGTATCGGCGTGCGCACGGCAGTGCCCGTCTCGCCCCAGCCGGCCGGCATCGGGATCGTCGATCGCCGGCCACCGCCTCCCTGAAGCCTTGCCTGTTCGCGTCCCCGCCTGCAGGTGCAGATCCGGCGCAGGCATCGGACAATAGCCCCGGTACGCGCCGGCCCGGCCTGCGCCGCTGGCACTTCATCGATCCCCTGCAAGGAACCCCCATGGCTGCACGCAAGGCAAACCCTCCCGTCATCGAAGTCCAGGCCCGCCCGGGCCAGCCGCTGGGCATGCCGGTGGAGCGCTTCCTGCGCACCTACTGGCACAAGCACCCGCTGCTGATCCGCAATGCCTTCGCGGACTTCGTCTCGCCGCTGCAGCCGGAAGACCTGGCCGGGCTGGCCTGCGAGGATGGCGTGCTGGCGCGGCTGATCAGCCACGACCGCGCCACCGACGACTGGAGCGTGCGCACCGGCCCGTTCCAGGAAACCGACTTCCCCGGCCTGCCCGACCACGACTGGACCTTGCTGGTGCAGGACGTGGATAAATGGGACGCCGATGTGCGCGGCCTGCTGGAGCAGTTCCGCTTCCTGCCGCGCTGGCGCATCGACGACATCATGATCAGCTTCGCCGCCACCGGCGGTTCGGTCGGCGCGCATGTCGACCATTACGATGTGTTCCTGCTGCAGGGCCAGGGCCACCGCCGCTGGCAGATCGACGCACGCGCCTCGCAGGGCCGCAAGCCCACGCCGCAGGCATTCCGCGACGATGTCGACCTCAAGCTGCTGCGCGAGTTCAAGCCCACCCACGACTGGGTGCTGGGCCCGGGCGACATGCTGTACCTGCCGCCGCTGGTGCCGCATCACGGCGTGGCGCAGGATCCGTGCCTGACCTTCTCCATCGGCACCCGCGCGCCCTCCTCGGCCGAGCTGATCGGCGACTACCTGGATACCCTGATCGCCGATGCCGACGAGGCGGTGCGCTACCACGACGAAGACCTGAAGGTGCCGGCCGACCCGTACGAGATCGACGTCACCGCGATGAACCGCGTGGTCGCCGCGCTCAATGCGCTGCGCATGAACGACCCGGATCGTCTGGGCGACTGGTTCGGCCGCTTCATGACCACCTACCGCGCCTCCGGCGACGTGGTGCCGGCACCGGAGCCGATCCCGCGCGAGGCAGTGGAACAGGCACTGGACGAAGGCGTGGTGCTGTATCGCCACCCGTGGTCGCGGCTGGCCTGGCGGCGTGCCAAGCGCGGCGCCACCCTGTTCTGCAGCGGGCTGGAATTTGCGCTCTCTGCCAAGGACGCCGCTCGCCTGGCGGCAGCCGAACAGATCGATGGCACGCTCTACGGGCAGTTGTCCGCGCGTGGCCGCGAGGTCGTGCTCGAACTGCTGGCCCAGGGACATTACCAGCGCGCCCACGACGACACGCACGAGGACATCGAGGACATCGACGACGCACAGGCAGCTGCGCTGAGCGTGTCGGCCGATCACGGCGACGCGCATGACGATGCCGCTACCGTGGACGCCGACGATGCCATCGACGACGCTGCGGATGTCGAGGAGGTGGCCGACGACGCGGATACCCCGGAGCAGCGCGTCGATGCCGCCGAAGCGGAACTCGACGAGGAGGAGCTCGGCGAGGACGAGAACGGGGACGACGACGAAGACGCCTCGGACGACGACCAAGACCCAGGCAGTTCTCCGCGCCCATGAGCCCACACGGCAGGCCACAGATCGTTTCGCTGGACCCGGCCACCGACGCTGCCGCCCTGCGTACGCTGCGCCTGGCCTGCGGCGGCACGGCCCCGGGCGGTGCGGCCGAGGCCGAGTGGGACGCGCTGGACCCGCTCAGCCTGCACCTGGCCGCGCGCACCGGGGAGGGCCAACTGGTCGCCTCGGTCCGGCTGACCCCAGACCGGCGCATCGACCGGCTCGGCCTGGTGCCGGACTGGCGCCGCTGCGGCCTGTCGGACCAGCTGCTTGCCGCCGCAGTGGCCAGCGCCGTCCAGCGTGGCTGGCCCAGCCTGCAGGCCCGTGTGAGCGCAAGCGCCGAGGCGGTCTTCGCACGCCAGGGCTTTCTTCCCGACGGCCCTGCGGACCTGCCACCCGAGAGCAGCACCGATGCCGGCGATCCACCCGGCACGCCGCTCCATCGCCGGCTCGACGGCCCCATGGCGGTGGATACCCTCGGCGCGGCCCTGGCCGCCACCACCGGCCTGCTGTGCAGCGCGCGCCGGCAGGTACTGATCTATACCCGTGCCCTGGACCCGCCGCTGTTCGACAACGCCGCGGTGCTGGACGCACTGCGCCGCTTCGCCACCGCCCGTCACGACAAGCGGGTGCAGGTGCTGGTGCAGGACACCGCCAGTGCCACTGCCAGCAGCAGCGCGATGCTACGCCTGGCGCAACGCCTGCCCAGCGTGTTCCGGTTCCGGGCGGTCAGCGATCCGGTCGATACCAGCTATGCATCGGCCTACGTGGTCGGCGACGACGCCTACTACTTTCGTCCAACGGGTCATCGCTACGACGACGGCGAAACCTGGCTGTCCGGCGCGGCCCGCAGCCGCCAGCTGGAGCGCGAATTCGCGCAGATATGGGAGCGCAGCGCACTTTGGAACGAACCGCGCGCACTCGGCATCTGATGGCGCAATGCCATTCGCAAATAGGCGCGCAAGCGATTGGTCTACCCCGCCGGTCAGCTTGCAGACGCCCCCTCACAAGCGCAAGGGGGTATAATTTTTCGAGATTTGAGACCGACCGGCAAGGCATCTTGCCCTGCCGCTTCCGCACAATCATCCCCACAGCAGACCCGACTTACCATCGTGGATAATCTCCTAAAGCACTTCGCGCAGTCATCGCAGCTCGCCGGCGGCAACGCCGCCTACATCGAGGATCTGTACGAGCAGTACCTCGTCGCCCCGGACAGTGTCGATCCGAAGTGGAAGAGTTATTTCGACGGCTTCGAGGGTCGCGGTGCCGGTGATGTGCCGCATTCGGCCGCCATCGCCCACATTCTTACCGCCTCCAAGCAGGCCGCCCATGCCGGTACCGGCGCAGGCGCCAGCGACGAGCGCGAGCGCAACGTCGGCCGCCTGATCACCGCCTACCGTGCACGCGGCCACCTGGGCGCGCAGCTGGATCCGCTCGGCCTGACCCCACCGGTCAACCCGCCCGATCTGGACCTGCCGTTCCACAGCCTCTCGCAGGCCGATCTGGACAGCGAGTTCAGCACCGGCGGCGTCGGCGGCCAGCCGCGCATGAAGCTCAAGGACCTGCTGGCACGCCTGAAGGCGACCTACGCCAGCACCATCGGCGCCGAATTCATGCACATCCAGGAATTCGACCAGCGCCAGTGGATCTACCGTCGCCTGGAAGATGCCGGCGGCAAGATCGCCGGCGATGCGGCCAGCCGCAAGCGCACCCTGGAGCGGCTCACCGCCGCCGAAGGCCTGGAGCGCTACCTGCACACCAAGTACGTCGGCCAGAAGCGCTTCTCGCTGGAAGGCGGCGATTCGCTGATCCCGATGATGGACGAGATCATCCGTCAATCCGGCAACGATCAGGTCAAGGACATCGTGATCGGCATGGCCCACCGCGGCCGCCTCAACGTGCTGGTCAATACGCTGGGCAAGAATCCGCGCAAGCTGTTCGACGAGTTCGAAGGCAAGTTCGAGCATGCCCATGACGACCGCGCGCACACCGGCGACGTCAAGTACCACATGGGTTTCTCGGCCGATATCGCAGTCGGCGGCGACAAGCAGGTGCATCTGGCACTGGCGTTCAACCCCTCGCATCTGGAAATCGTCGACCCGGTCGTGGTCGGCAGCGTGCGTTCGCGCCAGGAGCGCTTTGGCGATGCCGAGCGCAAGGCCGTGCTGCCGATCCTAATCCATGGCGACGCCGCCTTCGCAGGCCAGGGCGTGGTGATGGAACTGTTCCAGATGTCGCAGGCGCGCGGTTTCGCGGTCGGCGGCACCGTGCACATCGTGGTCAACAACCAGATCGGTTTCACCACCAGCACCCGCGACGATGCCCGCTCCACGCTGTACTGCACGGACGTCGCCAAGATGATCGGCGCGCCGGTCTTCCACGTGAATGGCGATGACCCGGACGCGGTGATGTTCGTGTCCAAGCTGGCCTACGAATTCCGCCAGCAGTTCAAGAAGGACGTGGTCATCGACCTGGTCTGCTACCGCCGCTGGGGCCATAACGAGGCCGACGAACCGGCAGCGACCCAGCCGGTGATGTACCAGACCATCCGCAAGCACAAGACCACCCGCGAGCTGTATGCCGCCAGGCTGGAAAGCGAAGGCGTGCTGAGCGCCGACGAGGCCAAGGCGCTGGTGGACGGCTACCGCAACAAGCTCGATTCGGGCGAATACACCACCGAGCTTGCCAAGCGCAAGCCGGACGAATTCGCCATCGACTGGTCCAAGTACCTGGTCGGCACCGCCGCCGATCCGGTCGATACGCGCGTCCAGCGCGCGCAGCTGGACCGCCTGGCCAAGCTGATCACCACCATTCCCGAAGGCGTCGAGCTGCATGCCCGCGTGGCGAAGATCTACGAAGATCGCGTCAAGATGGCGGCAGGCGACCAGCTTGGCGATTGGGGCTTCGCCGAGAACCTCGCCTATGCCACCTTGCTGGCCGAAGGCCACAAGCTGCGCCTGGTTGGCCAGGACGCCGGTCGCGGCACGTTCTTCCACCGTCACGCGATCCTGCATGACCAGAAGACCGACAACTATTACCTGCCGCTGCGCCAGCTGGTGCAGAACCCCGAAGACGCCACCGTCATTGACTCGCTGCTCAGCGAAGAAGCGGTGATGGGCTTCGAATACGGCTACTCCACCACCGACCCGAACGCGCTGTGCATCTGGGAAGCGCAGTTCGGCGACTTCGCCAACGGCGCGCAGGTGGTGATCGACCAGTTCATCGCCGCCGGCGAAGCCAAGTGGGGCCGTATCGCAGGCCTGTCGCTGTTCCTGCCGCATGGTTACGAAGGGCAAGGCCCGGAGCACAGCTCCGCACGCCTGGAGCGCTTCCTGCAGCTGTGCGCGCTGGAGAACATGCTGGTCTGCGTGCCGACCACCCCGGCGCAGTGCTTCCACATGATCCGCCGCCAGATGCGCATGACCACCCGCAAGCCGCTTGTGGTGATGACGCCCAAGTCGCTGCTGCGCCACAAGCTGGCGGTATCGAGCCTGGAAGAACTGGCCGATGGGCAGTTCCAGCACCTGATCCCGGATGCCAAGGCCGACGCGGCCAAGGTCAAGCGCGTGGTGCTGTGCTCGGGCAAGGTGTATTACGACCTGCTCGAAGACCAGACCAAGCGCGGCCAGGACGATGTCGCCATCGTCCGCATCGAGCAGCTGTATCCGTTCCCGCGTGCGCAGCTGGCGGCCGAGCTCAAGGGTTATGCCAACGCCACCGACGTGGTGTGGTGCCAGGAAGAGCCGCAGAACCAGGGTGCGTGGTACCAGATCCGCCACCATCTGAACTTCTGCCTGGCCGGCGGTCAGAGCCTGCATTACGCCGGCCGCGCCCGCTCGCCCTCGCCTGCTGCCGGCCACATGGCCGACCACATCGTCGAACAGCAGAAGCTGGTCGCCGATGCGCTGCTCAATCCGTTCAACGACCAAGTCGCTGAATAACTCCTCTTCCCCAAAGAACGAAAACCCTAGGACGCTCCCCGAATGGCCACCGAAGTCAAAGTTCCGGTACTGCCCGAATCCGTTTCCGACGCCACCATCGCCAGCTGGCACAAGAAGGCCGGCGAAGCGGTCAAGCGCGATGAGAATCTGGTCGACCTGGAAACCGACAAGGTCGTGCTGGAAGTTCCTTCGCCGGTCGACGGCGTGTTGAAGGAAATCAAGTTCGACACCGGCAGCACGGTCACCAGCAACCAGATCCTGGCGATCATCGAAGAAGGCGCCGTGGCCGCTGCCGCGCCCGCCGAAGAGAAGAAGGCCGACGCTCCGGCACCTGCCGCTGCTGCGCCGGCTCCGGCACCGGCGGCCGCCGCTGCGCCGGCTCCCGCGTCCAAGTCCGCCGCCGATGCGCTGCCCCCGGGTGCGCGGTTCTCCGCCATCACCCAGGGTGTGGATCCGTCGCAGGTCGAAGGCACGGGCCGCCGCGGTGCGGTGACCAAGGAAGACATCGTCAACTTCGCCAAGGCCGGCGGCGTGGGCAAGGCCTCGGGCGCCCGCCCGGAAGAGCGCGTGGCGATGACCCGCGTGCGCAAGACCATCGCCAAGCGCCTGATGGAGTCGAAGAACTCCACCGCGATGCTGACCACTTTCAACGAAGTGAACCTGGCCAAGGTATCGGCCGCACGCAAGGAACTGCAGGACGAGTTCCAGAAGGCGCACGGCATCAAGCTCGGTTTCATGAGCTTCTTCGTCAAGGCCGCCGCCAACGCGCTGCAGCGCTTCCCGCTGGTCAACGCGTCGATCGACGGCGACGACATCATCTATCACGGCTACAGCGACATCTCTATCGCGGTGTCCACCGACAAGGGCCTGGTCACGCCGGTGCTGCGCAACGTCGAGCGCCAGTCGTTTGCAGAGGTCGAGCAAGGAATTGCCGACTACGCCGCCAAGGCGCGCGCCGGCAAGCTGGGCCTGGACGACCTGCAGGGCGGCACGTTCACCATCACCAATGGCGGCACCTTCGGCTCGCTGCTGTCCACCCCGATCATCAACCCGCCGCAGAGCGCCATCCTGGGCATGCACGCGATCAAGGAACGTCCGATCGCCGAGAACGGCCAGGTCGTGATCGCCCCGATGATGTACCTGGCGCTGTCCTACGACCACCGCATCATCGACGGCAAGGACTCGGTGCAGTTCCTGGTCGACATCAAGAATCAGCTGGAAAACCCGGGCCGGATGTTGTTCGGTCTGTGATGAAAGCCGGGATTGGGGATTCGGGATTGGGGATCAGCGAGAGCTGCCCCCTCCTGAGCACCCCGCCTTTGCGAATCCCCAATCCCCAATCCCCAATCTCGTGAGCGAAGAATGAGCGAACAAGAACAATTCGACGTCGTCGTCATCGGTGCCGGCCCGGCCGGCTATCACGCGGCGATTCGCGCGGCCCAGCTGGGCATGAAGGTCGCCTGCATCGACGCGGCACTGGGCAAGGACGGCAAGCCCGCCCTGGGCGGTACCTGCCTGCGCGTGGGCTGCATTCCGTCCAAGGCGCTGTTGGATTCCTCGCGCCAGTTCTGGAACATGGGTCACCTGTTCGGCGACCACGGCATCAGCTTCAACGACGCCAAGATGGACGTGCCCACCATGATCGGCCGCAAGGACAAGATCGTGAAGCAGTTCACCGGCGGCATCGCGATGCTGTTCAAGGCCAACAAGATCACCCCGTACTACGGCTTCGGCCAATTGCAGCCGGGCAACATCGTCAAGGTCACCCAGCACGAAGGCGGCGAGGTCGAGCTCAAGGGCACCAACGTGATCCTGGCGGCCGGTTCGGAATCGATCGAACTGCCGTTCGCCAAGTTCGATGGCGACACCATCGTCGACAACGTCGGCGGCCTGGACTTCACCGCCGTGCCCAAGCGCCTGGCAGTGATCGGCGCCGGCGTGATCGGCCTGGAGCTGGGCAGCGTGTGGAAGCGCCTGGGCGCCGAGGTCACCATCCTCGAAGCGCTGCCGGATTTCCTGGCCCTGGCCGACGCCGAAGTGGCCAAGACCGCACTGAAGGAATTCAAGAAGCAGGGCCTGGACATCAAGCTCGGCGCCAAGGTCAGCAAGACCGAGATCACCGGCAGCGGCGATGCCAAGCAAGTGGTGCTGAGCTACACCGACGGCGCCGGCGAGCAGACCCTGACCGTGGACAAGCTGCTGGTGGCCGTGGGCCGCAAGGCCGCCACCAAGAACCTGCTGGCCGATGGTACCGGGGTCAAGGTCACCGACCGCGGCCAGATCGAGGTCGATGGGCACTGCCATACCGGCGTCGACGGCGTCTGGGCGATCGGCGACTGCGTGCGCGGCCCGATGCTGGCGCACAAGGGCTTCGAGGAAGGCATCGCGGTGGCCGAGCTGATCGCCGGCCTGCCGGGCCACGTCAACTTCGACACCATTCCGTGGGTCATCTACACCGAGCCGGAAATCGCCTGGGTCGGCAAGACCGAGCAGCAGTTGAAGGCCGAGGGTGTCGCCTACAAGGCCGGCAGCTTCCCGTTCGCGGCGATCGGCCGCGCGGTGGCCATGGGCGAGCCGGCCGGCTTCGTCAAGGTGATCGCCGATGCCGAAACCGACCGCGTGCTGGGCATGCACCTGGTGGGCGTGGGCGTGTCCGAACTGGTGCACGAAGGCGTGCTGACGATGGAATTCAACGGCTCGGCCGATGACCTGGCACGTATCTGCCACGCGCACCCGACGCTGTCCGAAGCGATCCACGACGCCGCGATGGCGGTGAGCAAGCGCGCGATCCACAAGGCCAACTGAGGCCGGGATTTGGGATTCGGAAGTGGGGATTGGCAACCGAGGTTCCCGCCTCCGACGATTTCCCAGCCATGACATAACGCCGGGTAGATTCCGGCGTTATGTTTTTCAGGCCCAGTCAAAACAGTCGTGCAAGGCGCACTCCACGGCGTTCCAGATGACATCGACGCGCCGCGCCAAGCTTTTACGAATCCCCACTCCCACATCCCGAATCCCATGAAAAGCATCTGCGTCTATTGCGGCTCCAACGCCGGCAACAAACCCGCCTATGTCGAACGCGCCACCGCGCTGGGCCAGCGCATCGCTGCGCAAGGTCTGCGTCTGGTCTATGGCGGCGGCAATGTCGGACTGATGGGCACGGTGGCCAATGCGGTCCTTGCTGCCGGCGGTGAAGTCACCGGCGTCATTCCGCAGCAACTGGCCGACTGGGAAGTAGCGCACCGCGGGCTGACCACGCTGGAAATCGTCGGTTCCATGCACGAGCGCAAGATGCGCATGTTCGAACTCTCCGATGCCTTCGTCGCCCTGCCCGGCGGCTTCGGCACAATGGAAGAGATCTTCGAAATGCTGACCTGGCGCCAGCTCGGCATCGGCAACAAGCCCTGCGCCTTCCTGGATATCGAAAATTTCTATGCGCCGCTGATCGGCATGATCGATCGCATGGTGGAAGAGCGCTTCCTGCATCCGGATCAACGCACCGACCTGTGGTACGGCAGCGACATCGAGCAGATGCTGGAATGGATGCAGCACTACACGCCGGCCCAGGCCTCGAAGTGGATCGACGAGAAGCGCCGCTCCACGCTGGTGTAAGCGGCGACCACCGGCGCCGCACCAGGATGCGTCGGCATTCTGAGGCGCATCCAGTCGTCCATGGCATCGTCGAGTGGCATGCCGGCCACGGCAATCACCATGACCGCAGCGGGCGGCACCCACCGCCTCGCATAGAATGACGGCGATGCTCGATACCCTTGCCGCTGACGCGCACCACAGCCTGGACATCAAGCACAGCCGCTTTGTGGCCCACGCCTGTGCACTGGACGCTCCGGCGCAGGCGCTGGAGATCGTGCAACGCGTGTCGATGCCCGATGCCACCCACAACTGCTGGGCCTACCGCTTCGGGCAGGACTATCGCTCCAGCGATGATGGCGAGCCCGGCGGGACGGCGGGCAGGCCGATCCTGGCGGCAATCGATGGCCAGGGCTTCGATCGCACCGTGGTGGTGGTGACCCGCTGGTACGGCGGCATCAAGCTCGGCGCCGGCGGGTTGGTGCGCGCCTATGGCGGCGCCGCGGCCGAGTGCCTGCGGCTGGCGACGCGGCGGCCATTGATCGCACTGACGCTGCTCGATCTGCGCTGTCGGTTCGACGACCTGGGGCTGGTGCATGCCGCCCTGGTCGCCTTCCATGCCCACAGGCTGGACGAACGTTTCGATGCCGATGGTGCGGCATTGCGGGTGCAATTGCCCGCGGATCGGCTTGCAGGCTTGAAAACCCGTCTGTGCGACGCCACTCGCAACCGTGTCCATCTCTCAACACCGGAAGCCGCATGAATCAGCCAGCCGCCGCCAGGCCCAATCCATTGCGGAAGCTTGGCAGCCTGCGCACCCTGTGGCCGTTCGTGCAGCGCCAGCGCGGCTTGTTCGCCGCCTGGCTGATCGCGCTGGCGATTTCCTCGGCGGCCACGCTGAGCCTGCCGGCCGCGGTCAAGCGCATGATCGACCACGGCTTCTCCGGCGGGGCGCAGATCAACCAGGCATTCGCCCTGCTGTTCGCGGTTGCGGTGGTGCTGGCACTGGCCACGGCGGCGCGGTTCTACTTCGTCTCGCTGCTGGGCGAAAAGGTCGTCGCCGACCTGCGTGGCCGCCTGTATGCGCATCTGATCGGGCTGGACGCCGGCTTTCACGACCGCAGCCGCAGCGGCGAACTGGTGTCGCGACTGTCGGCCGACAGCGAATTGCTGCGCGGTCTGATCGGCACCACCATGTCGGTGGCCTTGCGCAGTTCGGTGACGGTGATCGGCAGCATGGTGATGCTGTTCGTGACCAGCCCGCGCTTGGCCGGCTTCACCCTGATCGGCATCCCGCTGGCGGTGCTGCCGATCGTGCTGGGCGCGCGCCGGCTGCAGAAGATCTCGCGCGCCAGCCAGGACCGCGTGGCCGATGCCAATACGCTGGCCGCCGAAACCCTGAGCGCGGTGCGCACCGTGCAGGCGCATGCGCGCGAGCATTACGAGAGCCAGCGTTTCAGCCAGGCGCTGGTGTCCGCCATCGACACCGCACGGCTACGGGTGCGTACCCAGGCAGGCGTGACCGCAGTGGCCATCATGCTGATCTTCGGCGCCATCGTCAGCGTGCTGTGGCTGGGCGCGCACGACGTGGTGTCCGGCCGCATGACCCCGGGCACGCTGGGCCAGTTCGTGCTGTATGCCCTGATCGGCGGCGGCTCGGTCGGCGCACTGGCCGAGGTCTGGAACGAGCTGCAGCGCGCAGCCGGCGGCATGGGCCGGGTCGGCGAACTGCTCGACGAACGGCCGGCGATCGTGGCGCCGGCCACGCCCACGCCCTTGCCGCAGCCACTGCATGGCGCGATCCATTTCGACCAGGTGGTGTTCCATTACCCGCAGCGCCCCGATGCACCGGCGCTGGATCGCTTCGACCTGCATGTCCGCCCCGGCGAGACCGTGGCGCTGGTCGGCCCCTCCGGCGCCGGCAAGAGCACGGTGCTGTCGATGCTGTTGCGTTTCCATGACCCGGTGAGCGGCCGCGTGCGCATCGACGAGGTGGATCTGCGCGACACCGACCCGGTGCGCCTGCGCGAGCATATTGCGCTGGTGCCGCAGCAGCCCACCCTGTTCGCCGCCAGCGCCGCCGACAACATCCGCTACGGCCGGCTGCAGGCCAGCGATGCCGAGGTGGAAGCCGCCGCCGCGGCCGCCGAAGCGGACGTCTTCATCCGTGCGCTGCCGCAGGGCTACGCCAGCGAGTTGGGCGAGCGCGGCGCGCGCCTGTCCGGTGGCCAGCAGCAACGCGTGGCGATCGCGCGCGCCCTGCTCAAGGACGCGCCGATCCTGCTGCTGGACGAGGCCACCAGCGCACTGGATGCGCAGAGCGAGCGCGCCGTGCAGCAGGCGCTGGACCGGCTGATGCAGGGCCGCACCACCCTGGTCATCGCGCACCGCCTGGCCACCGTGCTCAAGGCCGACCGCATCGTGGTCATGGACGCCGGCCGCATCGTCGCGCAGGGCACCCACGCGCAGCTGATCGCCGAGGGAGGCCTGTATGCGGAATTGGCGCGGCTGCAGTTCATCGATCAATGACCGCCTGGGTGAGGCCCACGCCGGCCGCGATGTTTCGCATGGCGACCGGACGCAGGCGCCGTGCTCCGCTCCAACCAACGCATTGAGCTCGCCATGGCCCGCCCCAGAACCACCATCCGCCAGCTCAGCTATTTCGTCGCATTGGCCGACACCGGCAGCTTTACCCGCGCTGCCGAGCAGATGGGCGTGTCCCAGCCGTCGCTGTCGCAGCAGATCCGTGCACTGGAGACCATCATCGGTGCGCCGCTGTTCGAACGCGGCGTGCCGGCAATCCTGACCCCGCTGGGACGCGACCTGCACGACCGCGCGCGCAGCATCCTGCTGGACGTGGCCGACCTGGAGGACGTGCGTGCCACCTCGGCCGATCCCCTGATCGGCACGATCCGGCTCGGCGTCTCGCCGACCCTGGGCGCCTACCTGATGCCCAGCCTGGTGGCGCGCCTGCACCGCGAGCATCCGGCGTTGCGCGTGCACGTGCGCGAAGGCCTGCCGACCGTGCTCGCCAGCGACCTGGCCAACGGCGTGCACGACCTGGTGCTGGCGCAATTGCCGGTGGCCGGACGCAGCCTGCACAGCGAGCGCCTGTTCCGCGAACCGTTGCACGTGACCATGGCCGCCGATCACCCGCTGCGCAGCAAACGCTGCATCACCCCGGCTGATTTGCGCGGCGCCAACCTGCTCACGCTGATGCCGGACTATCGCCTGGCCGAACAAGTGGCCGCGATTGCGATGGACGTCGGCGCGCATGTGCTGCGCGATTACGAAGGCACGAGTCTGGATGCGATCCGACAAATGGCCGGCATGGGCATGGGCCTGGCGCTGCTGCCGGACCTGTACGTGCGCCAGGAAATCCGCGAAGGCGACGATGTGGTGGTCCGCCCGATCAAGGGAGGCCGTTATTACCGGGATATCGGCCTGCTCTGGCGCCAGGGCGCGGGGCGTGCGCCAGCGTTCGGTTTGATCGCCGACATGCTGCGCGCGGCGGCCGCATAGGAAAATCCTATACAACGGATAAGCACGCCGGCCTTGTCCTGTCGCCGCAACTCGTCAATGCTTTACTGAACTCATCAATGGACATTCAATGGCGGCGCAGCGGATCGGATGGCGGGAAGCGGTAGCTTGGCTGGCGGAGATCGTCGGGCCGGACATGCCGTATGTGCGTCTTGCCCTGGTGTATGGCGTGGCGATCAGCCTGCTGTCGCTGGCCACTCCCATCTCGGTGCAATTGCTGATCAACAGCGTCGCCAACACCGCGCTGCCCACGCCGTTATGGACCCTGTCGGGCCTGTTGCTTGGCCTGCTGCTGCTGGTGGCGGCCCTGAGCGCGATGCGGGTGTGGGTGATGGCGTTGTTCGAGCGCCGGCTGTTCGCGCGGGTGGTGGCGGAAATCACCGTGCGCGCGGTGCATGCGCAGAACCCGTTCTTCGCCGATCAGAACCGCAACGACATGTTCAACCGCTACTTCGATCTGGTGGTGGTGCAAAAGGCGGTGCCCAGCCTGGCGGTCGGCGCCTTCACCATCGTGCTGCAGTCGGCGGTGGGCCTGATCGTCACCAGCTTCTATCATCCCTTCTTCCTGGGTTTCAACGCGCTGTTGCTGCTGACCATCTTCTCGATCTGGATGATCTGGTCGCGCGGCTCGATCCGCTCGGCGGTCGAATTGAGCCATGCCAAGCACAACGCCGCGCACTGGCTGGAAAGCGTTGGCGGCTCCAACGGGTTCTATAAATCCAGCCGCCACCTCAACTTCGCGATGGAACGCTCCGAAGCGGTGACGGCAGCCTACGTGGCGCGGCATCGGCGCCATTTCCGCTACACCTTCACCCAGACAGTGGCCTTCCTGCTGACCTATGCGGTGGCCAGCGCGGCGCTGCTGGCGCTGGGCGGCAGCCTGATCCTGCGCGGCGAGCTGTCGATCGGCCAGCTGGTGGCCGCCGAGCTGATCCTGAGCGCGGTGTTCTACGGCATCGCGCAGCTGGGCAGCTACCTGGACGTGTTCTACGACCTGGTCGCCAGCGCCGAGGAATTGTCGCTGCTGTACGCCATCCCGCAGGAGCGCCCGGTGGCTGCCGCAGGCGAGACCCCGAGCAACAGCGCCGTGCGCCTGGACGACGTGGTGATCGAGGGCGCGCGCTTCAATTTCGCGCTGGAGGCCGGCGAGCAGTTGGTGACGTTGGCAGGTGGTGGCGCCGAACGTCTGCTGGCCATGGTGCTGAAGCGCCACGTCGTGCCCGATCGCGGGCTGGTGATGGTCGGCGGCGCCGACATGGCCACGTTCGACATGTACCTGCTGCGCTCGGAGGTGACCGTGCTCGATCGGCCGACGATCGTGGAAGTCACCATCCGCGAATACCTGGCGATGGCCTCGGCCAACGTGACGTCCGAGGCCATGCTCCAGGCCATCGATGCGGTGGGGTTGCGCGCGCGCATCGCCGCCTTGCCGCAAGGCCTGGACACCCGGCTTGCCGCGTCCGGCTATCCGCTGTGGATCGGCGATGTGATGGCGTTGAAACTGGCCAATGCGCTGCTGGTGCGTCCGCGCGTGCTGATGCTGTCGCAGCTGTACGACCTGCTGCCGGCAGAACGCCTCACCCAGATACTGCGACGCCTGAAGGATGCCGGCACCACGGTGCTGCTGTGCACCGGCCGGCCGGAGGACATCACCCTGGATGGCTGGTTCCGGCTGGAACCGGAGCGCCAGCAACGCTATGCCACGCGCGCCGAGCTGATCGCGTCCACGCAGGAGGCGAACGATGCAGCACGTCTCTGACCGGATCGCGCACTTCCCTACCCTGGCGGCGATGCGCCCGCCCAGCATCGCCAAGGCATTGGCCTGGATGCTGTTGATCGGCATCGCCATCGCTGGTGCCATCCTGGCGTTTGCGCCCTGGGTGCAGACCGCCAGCGGCAAGGGCCAGGTGGTCTCGCTGGATCCGGGCGACCGCCAGCAGCAGGTCACCGCCTTCGTCCCTGGCCGGGTGGAGCGCTGGTATGTGCACGATGGCCAGCACGTCTCCAAGGGCGACCCGATCGCCCGGGTCAGCGACCTGGACCCGGACCTGCTCACCCGGCTTGCCAGCGAGCGTGCGCAGGTGGCTGCGGAGATCGCCGCCCTCCAGCAATCGCGCGCGGTCGCCAGCATCGATGTGGAACGCAGCCGGCAATTGCTTGCCGAAGGCCTGGCCGGCCGCCGCGACTTCGAACTGACCCAGATCAAGGTGGCCGAGGCCGATGCCAAGCTGGCCGAATCGCGTGCCAAGCTGACCCGCATCGATATCCAGTTGAACCGCCAGTCGGCGCAATTGGTGCGCGCCCCGCGCGATGGCCGCGTACAGCAGCTCAACGCCGCCAGCGGCAGCGCGATGGTGTCGCCGGGCACCGTGCTGGCCGTCATCGCACCCGAGCGCGTGGAGCGCGCGGTGGAGCTGTACATCGACGGCCGCGACGTGCCGCTGATCCGTCCCGGCCGCCCGGTGCGGCTGGAGTTCGAAGGCTGGCCGGCGATCCAGTTCAGCGGCTGGCCATCGGTGGCGCATGGCATGTTCGACGGCCGCGTGCGGGCGATCGACCCCAATGCCGCACCCGATGGCCTGTTCCGCATCCTGGTCGAGCCGATGCCGGGCAAGCCGGCCTGGCCGGCGCAGGAATTCGCCCGCCAGGGCGGCAAGGTGCGCGGCTGGGTGCAGGGCGAAACGGTGCGGGTGGGCTACGAACTGTGGCGCCAGCTCAACAACTTCCCGCTGGAATTCGGGCGGCGTCCTTCGGCCACCATGCAGGACGAGGGCAAGGCCAAGCCGGCAGCGGGCGACAAGTCCGAAGACGACGCGACGGGCAAGAAGTGATGCGCCGTCTTGTTGCCCTGCTGATCGCACTCTGCCCCGGTGCGGCATTCGCCCAGGCCACGCCACTGAGCCTGGACGAGGTCCTGCAATCGTCGGCCCGCTCCGCGCCACAGATCATCGAATCGCTGGCCAAGGTCCGCCAGGCCGAAGGCAAGGGCATCTCCGCCGACGGTGCCTTCGATACCGTGTTCGATATCGAAGGCCGTTCGCGCGAGGCCGGCTACTACGACGGCAGCACCATCGAAACCGGCGTCAAGCGCCCGTTCGAGGAAAACGGCGGCTACTACTACGGCGGCTACCGCTCCTCGCGCGGCGCGTTTCCGGTCTACGAAGACAAGTCGTACACCGACCGCGGCGGCGAAGTGAAGGTCGGCGCACTGTATGCGCTGTTACGCGACCGCGTGGTGGACGAACGCCGCACCCGGCGCAGCGTGGCCAGCGCCGACATCGACGTTGCCCAGTACGAAGCGGAGATGGTGGCGATCGGGGTGCAACGGCGTGCGGTCGACGCCTACCAGAGCTGGGTCGCTGCCGGCCTGAAACTGCGCGCCTACAGGGATCTGCTGGACCTGGCCGAACGCCGCCGCAACGCGATCTCGCGGCAGGTGACGCTGGGCGCACGTCCCACGATCCTGTTGACCGAGAACGACCAGAACCTGGTACGTCGTCGCGCGCTGGTGGTGCGTTCGGAGCAGGACTTCGCCAACGCGGTCAATGCCTTGTCGCTGTACCTGCGCGATGACGCCGGCATGCCGATGATCGTCTCCGACCAGCGCCTGCCAGCCGACACCTCCGCGCTGGAAGGGCTGGCCGGCGCCAGCAAGATCACCGCGCCGGTCGAGCGGCCGGATTATCGCGCCGTGCTGACCCGTATCGACCAGGCCACCGCGCGGCTGATGCTGGCGCAGAACGACCTGAAGCCGCGCCTGGATGTGAGCGTGGAAGTCAGCAAGGACCTGGGCCCGCCTGGCGTGGGCGGCCCCAACCGCTCGCCCACCGATGCCATCATCGGCTTCCGCTTCAGCGTGCCGCTGGAAAACCGCGCCGCCAAGGGTCGCGTGGCCGAAGCGCGTGCCGAGATCGAAGCGCTGGATCAGCGCAGCCGCTACCTGCGCGACCAGATCTCGGTGGAGGTGGAATCCATCGTGATCTCGCTCAATGCCGCCGAACGCCTGGCCAGGATCGCCGAAGAAGAACGCAGCCTGGCCGACCGCCTGGCCGCTGCCGAACGGCGCCGCTTCGAACTGGGGTCGGGTGACTTCTTCCTGGTCAACCAGCGCGAAGAAACCGCCAACGATGCACGCGTGCGCCTGATCGATGCGCAGGCACGCATCGCCTCGGCACGTGCCGAACTGGCGGCGGCCACCGCCGACCGGGATGCGCTGCAGTTGCGCCGCTGAGCGTGTCGGGCCTGTCTGCACGCAAGCGGGCAGCAGCAATCGGATCCAGCGGGCTCGATGCAGTGACGGTACCGCGATCCAGCGGGGTCGCATTGGACCGCCAGCCTCCGATACCGGGCGCCGTTGAAGCAGCGCGCCCGGAGGCGTTGCGTCGTAGTGGCAGGATCTGCGCGACCAGCCGGTGCAGTCGCCATACCAACGGCAATCACCGCACGACCGGTCTGAGCGATACGAACGGGCCGTCATGGGGCTATCGAACCCGTGGCACTCATCGGCGGTGTTCTGCGGCTGCGCCTGTGCCACAGGTGTAGGCGAGAACCCAGGCAGTTGGGCACTGCAGGCGTGTCGGCTCACCGTGCGTGTGCGACACCGGTGCCGCTCCAGGCCCGATGATCGCGGATCTGGCCCCGACTTCATGATCGATCCGCGCCCCTCGATGCAGATGGAGCAATGCACCTGACCACGACCAGCCAGCACGGTCGAGAGCGTCTTCGGCATGCGGAGCCTGGGACAAACGCGTTTCCTCGCACACACGGCGCAATGACGCATCGATAACATGGGCGTGCGCATGCTCGGTTCTGCAGCCCAGCGCTCCCGGTGCGATGCGCTGCAACCCTGGAGTCTTCGGAGGTCACCATGTCTTTCCGTCAATTTCCCGCGGTCGATGCAGATGGCGAACCCTATGTGATCGTCGAGTTTCGCGACGAGCAGACTTCCCGATCCAACACCCTGTCCGCTCCACGCTACGAGTTGCCCGACGGTCGCCATCTGCAGCGACAGGGCCAGCGCTTCGTTACCGAAGGTGGCGAGTTGCGGCTTTCCGCCGCCTGACCCTCCCCTGGTCATTTTTTGACCACACCGCAACCGGCCTTTGCGCAGCAAGGGCTGGATCGGGTTATCCACATGCTTGTGCAGATTTCATCCACACCCGATGTGGATGAAATGGCCGTGCCCAGCACGCCAGACGCATCCTGGCGCTGCCTGTTGGAAACTCGGTAATGTCAGTGCTCCGAGCACTGTATCCGGCTGTCATGTCCGGCAGGGGCCGTCAGCGGCGCGCGGCGTTGGAGTTGCCGCCCACGTCGACGACGTCGCAGCAAGCGTCGGCTGGATGCGAGCTCGAACCCGAGATACCACGTCGCGTGCCAGCGGCGCGGTGTAACGGCGCACACAGCGATCCTGCAGACGCCATCCACCAACCAACGTGCTGCACTCATTCAGCCCGATCCGAGCGCTCCAGCACACGTCCGATCTTGCTGTGATCGATCTCGCTGGCCGCCCACGCCAGAGCGCCACGATCGCTGCGTTGCTCGAAACCGATCCGGAAATGCAGCTCGCCTGCCGGCGTGCGCGAGGAATGGATCGATGCCAGGTTCACCCCATGCCGCTCGAAAACATGCAGCAGTGCGCGCAACGAGCCGGGCTGGTCTTCGGGCAGGTAGACGCTCAGCGTCAACGGCTCGGTGAGGTCGGCCAGCAGGTAGCCCACCCGCTCGTAGGTGTAATTGCCGGCAGCCAGCGCATGCTGTTGCAGGGCCTGCGCGTTGTCGTCCAGAAAGCGGCGGCGGAACTGCGCACGCGCCGCGTCATCGCCCTGCGCCACCAGCGCGCGCAACTGCTGCAGATGCGCCAGGAGCCGGTCGAGCATTTCGCCAACGTAGGGATTGCCGAACTGGATGTCTTCGTAGATCGCCGGATTGAGCGAGAGGATGCGCGCGATGACCGCGGTATCCAGTTCGAACGAGGCCGACCGGTAGGGCATCAGCGTCTGCAGCTCGCCCAGCAGCGGCGCGTAATCCCGCAAGGTGCCGGCCTGCGCCAGATGGGTGGCGTGCACCATCGCCTGCACCAGTGCCATCACCCGGTCGTGGTACTCGGGAGTTGCGTAAACGCAGTGCGCCTGCAAGGCCGTGCACAGCGTCTGCACCCACGCCGACCAGTGCTGCAGGCGCGCCTGGCAAACCACCATCACCCTGCCCTTCAAGGTCGGCGACTTGGGCGGCGCGGTCATCGGATGCAGGCCGACCACCTCGGCACGGGATGCCAGCATCGCTGCCACCGGCGCCTGCTTGATCGAGGTGACATCCATCCAGAGTTGCGATGCAGCGCGGGCGCCAGCGAGCTCGACATAGCGCCCGATCAATGCGGCAGTGTGGCGAATCGGCGCGGAAAAGATCAGCACGTCCGCCCGTTGCGCCAGAGTGGCTTCGTCGATGCCGCCGCTGTCTGCAGGATCAAAGCCGATGACTTCCAGCTGCATGCGCGTGCGCAGGAACTGGGCCAGCCAGCGTCCGTACGCGCCGGCGATGCCGACGATGCCGACAACCGGCTGGGCCATCATGCCAGCCGCTCGACGGCGAAGCGCGGCGACGCCGCGAGCGCGGCCGGCGTGGCGGCCAGCACATCGAACTCCTCGTGCCCTGCCGCCAGGGTCGCTTCCAGCGCGCCGTGCACGCCACTGAGCGCATGGCCCACCGCCTGCTCGAACGGCACATCGCGCAGCAACAAACCGATCAGCAAGGCCATCAACACATCGCCAGTACCGGCCACGTCCACTGGCAAATGCGGTGTCGCCCAGCGATACACCGCGTCGTTGCTGACCGCCAGGGTGACCAGCTCGCCTGCCGCACCGGCCACGCTATGCGCAAGCACCCACTGCGGCCCACGCGCGAGCAAGGCGCGCGCGGCGGCGAGGGCATCGTCCTGTTGCAGGCTAGGCAGGCCGGTCAATCGCCCCAGTTCGAACGCATTGGGCGTCACCAGCCAGGCATGCGGCAGCAGGCGTTCGGCGAAGACACGCTCCAGCCCCGGCTCGACGTAAGGGCCGGTATGCGTATCGCCGATCACCGGATCCAGGCAATAGCGCAGCTGCGGCGCCTGCGGCAGGGTCTGTTCCAGCCAGTGCGCAAACGCCTGGCCATTGTCCACGCTGCCGAAATAGCCGGATACCAGCATGCGTGCGCGCTGCGGCAGCCCACGCTCGCTGGCGCCCAGCAACAGATCGGCCAGCCAGTCGGCCGGCAGGATACGCCCGCGCAAGGTGGCGTAGAACGGCGCATTGCTCAGCAGCGTGGTGGGTACCTCGGCCACGCGCAGACCGAGCGCACGCAACGGCGGCACGGCGGCGCTGTTGCCGGCATGGCCGTACACCAGCTGCGATTGCACCGAGATCACATCGATCGGCGAAGGCCCCTCCGGACGCTGGCGGCGACCGTGGACGAGATGGCTGTCGGTTGCATCGCTCATGGGAGGCGCCGTCGTAAGAAGAGAGCAACATTATCCGCCGCCCAGCGTTAGCGCGTGGAGTGCCTAACGCGATGCGTGGTCGAGGTGCGTCCCGAATCGGATGCGATCTTTTGACGGCGCTGACGTCCAAGAGCGGCCGACAAACCTACTGCACGGCCGATGCTCGGAATCGGCATGTACCACGCCTACCCTCCCGCTCCTCCGCGCCATCCGCACCCACCTGGCGACCTCGCCACGTTTTGTCCGCCGCTCCACGTCGACCTGCTTTGCAAGCGCGGCCGAACGCATCAACGCTTTGCATCGCCTGCGTAACCGGCACCTTTCGAGAGCAACGGTGCCGGTTGCGGGCTGGCGCTGGGCTGACAGTCGGTACGCGCCCTACCCTCATCCGCCCTTCGGGCACCTTCTCCCATCGGGAGAAGGGTGTCGTTCTGCTGGCACTTCTCGCGGGGACCGCTTCCGCGAGTCGGTGCCCTCACGCCAATAGCTCTCCAGCAATAAGCAGACGTCGCCTACGACGTCATCCGGTCCCAGAAGCCCTTGACGCCATCGATGAACGTGGCGGACTTGGGCGAATGCTTGCGGGCGTCCTCACCGGTGAACGTAGCCTCGAACTGCTGCAGCAGTTCGCGCTGGTCGGCAGTGAGGTTGACCGGGGTTTCCACCACCACACGGCAATACAGATCGCCCTCGCTGCGGCTGCGCACCGACCGCACGCCCTTGCCGCGCAGGCGGAACAGCTTGCCGGTCTGGGTCTCGGCCGGGATGCGGATTTCCGCCTCGCCGCCCAGGGTGGCCACACGCACGGTATCGCCCAACGCCGCCTGCGAAATGCGGATCGGCACTTCGCAATGCAGATCGTCGCCGTCGCGCTGGAAGATCGCATGCTCGCGCACGCGCACTTCCACGTACAGATCGCCCGGCGGGGTGCCGGCCGGACCGGCCTCGCCCTCGCCTGCAAGACGGATCCGGTCGCCGGTATCCACGCCGGCCGGCACCTTGATCGACAGCACCTTGTCTTCTTCCACGCGACCGGCACCATGGCAGGTCTTGCACGGATTCTGGATCCGCGTACCGCGGCCATCGCAATGCGGGCAGCTCTGCTGCATGGCGAAGATGCCGCGCTGGATGCGCACCTGGCCGCGCCCATGACAGGTGCCGCAGGTCTCGACCTTGCCGTCTTCCGAGCCGCTGCCGTAGCAGGGCGCGCATTCGATCAGCGTCGGGATCTCGATGCGCCGCTCGATGCCGGCGACGGCTTCTTCCAGATCCAGTTCCAGCACGTAACCGACGTCGGCACCACGTCGCGCAGCGCGCGGACCGGCGGCGCCACCGCCAAAAATATTGCCGAAGATATCGCCAAAGATATCGCCCATGTCCGGGCCGCCCGGCCCGCCACCACCGCCCATGCCGTGCTCGAACGCCGCATGGCCGTGCGCGTCGTAGGCACGACGCTTGTTGCCGTCGGACAGCACTTCGTAGGCTTCCTTGCACTCCTTGAACGCCGCTTCGGCAGCAGCATCGCCCGGATTGCGGTCGGGGTGGTGCTTCATGGCACAACGCCGATAAGCCTTCTTCAGCTCCTCGTCGCTGGCGCCGCGGGCAACGCCCAGCACTTCGTAGTAATCGCGTTTGCTCATAAACCGGGATTCGGGATTCGTGATTCGAGATTCGTTGAAACGCAAAAGCGGACAGCGTGTGCTGGTCCGCCTTGGCGACGCGACGCGTAGAGGATATCGGGGTGGGGACTCACCCGCACGGCGGCGTGCGAATCCCCACTCCCGACTCCCAAATCACGGCTTACTTCTTGTCGTCCTTGACCTCGGTGAACTCGGCGTCCACCACGTCGTCGGCGGCCTTGGAGGCCTGCGCATTGCCGCTGGCCGCATCGGCGTTGCCGCCCTGCTCTGCCGCGGCGGCCGCTGCATACAGCGACTGGCCGGCTTCTTCCAGGGTCTTGCTGCGCGCTTCGATCTGCGCCTTGTCGTCGCCCTTCATGGCGGTTTCCAGATCCGCCAGCGCCGCTTCCACCTTGCCGATCACATCGCCGCCGACCTTGCTGCCATGCTCGGTGATCGCGGTGCGGGTGGCGTGGATCAGGCCATCGGCCTGGTTGCGCGCCTGTACCAGCTCCTGGAACTTCTTGTCTTCCTCGCGGTTGGCTTCCGCGTCGGCGACCATGCGCTGGATCTCTTCATCCGACAGACCCGACCCGGCCTTGATCTCGACCTTCTGTTCCTTGTTGGTCTTCTTGTCCTTGGCCGACACATGCAGGATGCCGTTGGCGTCGATGTCGAAGGACACTTCCACCTGCGGCATGCCGCGCGGCGCCGGCTCGATGCCGGACAGGTCGAACTTGGCCAGCGACTTGTTGAAGCGGGCCTGCTCGCGCTCGCCCTGCAGCACATGCACGGTTACCGCCGACTGGTTGTCCTCGGCAGTGGAGAAGGTCTGCGAGGCCTTGGTCGGGATGGTGGTGTTCTTCTCGATGATCTTGGTGAACACGCCGCCCATGGTCTCGATACCCAGCGACAGAGGGGTCACGTCCAGCAGCAGCACGTCCTTGACGTCGCCGGCCAGCACGCCGCCCTGGATCGCCGCGCCCACGGCCACCGCTTCGTCCGGGTTGACGTCCCTGCGCGGTTCCTTGCCGAAGAAATCGGCCACCGCCTGCTGCACCTTCGGCATGCGGGTCTGGCCGCCGACCAGGATCACCTCGTTGATGTCGCTGGCGCGCAGGCCGGCGTCGTTCAACGCGGTGCGGCACGGCTCGATCGACTTCTTGACCAGATCTTCCACCAGCGCTTCGAGCTTGGCACGGGTCAACTTGATGTTGAGGTGCTTCGGGCCCGAGGCATCGGCGGTGACGTACGGCAGGTTCACTTCGGTCTGCTGAGTGGACGACAGCTCGATCTTGGCGCGTTCTGCGGCGTCCTTCAGGCGCTGCAGCGCGAGCGGATCCTTGCGCAGGTCGATGCCCTGGTCCTTGTTGAACTCATCGACCAGATACTCGATGACGCGGTTGTCGAAGTCTTCGCCGCCCAGGAAGGTGTCGCCGTTGGTGGCCAGCACTTCGAACTGCTTTTCGCCATCGACTTCGGCGATCTCGATGATCGACACGTCGAAGGTACCGCCGCCCAGGTCGTACACGGCGATCTTGCGGTCGCCGCCGTTCTTGTCCAGGCCATAGGCCAGGGCCGCGGCGGTCGGCTCGTTGATGATGCGCTTGACGTCCAGACCGGCGATGCGGCCGGCATCCTTGGTGGCCTGGCGCTGGCTGTCGTTGAAGTACGCCGGCACGGTGATCACCGCTTCGGTGACCTTCTCGCCGAGGAAGTCTTCGGCGGTCTTCTTCATCTTTTCCAGCACGCGCGCGGAGATTTCCTGCGGCGCCATGCGCTTGGAATCGCTGGTCTGCACCCAGGCGTCGCCGTTGTCGTGCGCCAGGATGCCGTACGGCACGTGCGAGATGTCCTTCTGCACTTCGCCATCGGTGAACTTGCGGCCGATCAGGCGCTTCACCGCGTAGAAGGTGTTCTTCGGGTTGGTCACCGCCTGGCGCTTGGCCGAGGCACCGACCAGCACTTCGCCGTCCTTGGTGTAGGCGACGATGGAGGGCGTGGTGCGGTCGCCCTCGGAATTTTCGATGACGCGGGCCTTGCCGCCGTCCATGATCGCCACGCACGAATTCGTGGTGCCGAGGTCAATACCAATGATCTTGCCCATGGATACGCTCCTGATGAGTCTTTAGCTGTGTCCGGCGACGCCGGGTCTGGCTGAGATGTGGGGGTGGCGCGCAGGTGTTCAAGCCACCCGTGCGCATCTGTGTTTCATCCGTGCGCCTGGCAGTTCAGCCGGCGCTATCGATCAGTCCTGCTTGGCCACGACCACCAGGGCCGGGCGCAGCAGGCGATCGTTGAGCAGGTAGCCCTTCTGGAACACCTGCACCACGTGGCCGGGCGCGATGCCTTCGGCCTCGCCCTGGCTGATCGCTTGGTGCTGGTCCGGATTGAACGGCTGGCCCACCGGGTCGAGCAGGGTCAGGCCGTTATCGGCGGCGACCTTGAGCAATTGCTTGTAGGTCATGTCCAGGCCATCGCGCAGCGGGCTGGGTTGGCTGCCGGCCGCGGTCAGCCCGGCGTCCAAGCTGTCGAACACCGGCAGCAACTCGCCCAGCAGCTTCTCGTTGGCGAACTTGCGGGCGTTTTCCACGTCGCGCGCGATGCGCTTGCGCTGGTTCTCCAGGTCGGCGCGCTCGCGCAGGGCATCTGCCTTGACCAGGGCGATCTCGCTGCGCAGCGATTCGATCTCGGCCTTGAGCGGATCGGTCTCGGGCGGGTTCTGGGACAGGTCTTCGGAGTCGAACTCGGGGTGGTCTTGATTCATATGCAGTTCCCGGGCAAGCGGAACGCCCGCCCCAACGTCACCCCGTATGTGGGCGCCGGCGCGCGTTTCAAGCGAAAACCCCATCGCCGCGATCGAGCGCAGTTATCGCGTCCCGGGCGGCTCCATCGCCGCGCCCAGCACCTGGGCGGCGGTCTGCACCAGCGGAATCACCCGGTCGTAGGCCATGCGTTTGGGGCCGATCACCCCCAGCACGCCCAGCACCTGCCCGCCGGCGGCATACGGCGCGGTGACCAGCGAGACGTCTTCCAGCGACACCATGCCGGTCTCCTCGCCGATGAAGATGCGCACGCCCGGAGCCTGGATGGTGCGTTCGAGCAGCTGCAGGATCTCGCGCTTGCTGGCGAAGGCCTCGAACAGCTCACGCAGACGGTCCAGGTCCGACAGGTCCTGCACCCCCATGAGCCGGGTCTGTCCGGCCATCACCATGTCGTCGGCCTCGGCCGGCACCAGCGCCTCGCTGGCGAGATCCACGCTATGGGCCAGCAGCTGCTCCATCTCGTTCTTGGCCATGCGCAGCTCGCGCAGCAGGCTGGCGCGGATGTCGGCCAGCGCGCGCCCGGCGAACTGCGCATTGAGGTAGTTGGCCACCCGCTCCAGCTCGGCCGGCTCGTAGGCGCGGCGCGGCTCGATCACCCGGTTCTGCACCTCGTTGTCGGCAAACACCAGGATCGCCAGCACCCGCCGCGCATCCAGGGACACGAAATCGATATGCCGGAACGCGAACTGCTCGCGCTTCGGGGCGCTGACCACCCCCACGAAATGGCTCATCGCCGACAGCATCTGCGAGGCGCTGCCCAGCAGCGACTGGGTCCCATTGCCGCTGGCAAGCTCCGCGCGCAGCCGGCGCACCTCTTCTTCGCCCGGCGGCTGCATCTGCACCAGGCTGTCGACGAACACCCGGTAGCCATGCGCGGTCGGCACCCGCCCGGCCGAGGTGTGCGGGGAGCTGAGCAGTCCCACGTCTTCCAGGTCGGCCAGGATATTGCGGATGGTGGCCGGGCTCACGTCCAGCCCGGCATGCTGGGCCAGGGTCTTGGAGCCCACCGGCTCGCCGTCGCGGATGTAGCGCGCAATCAGCGTGCGCAGCAACTGGCGGGCGCGAGGGTCGAGCATTGGGGACTGGGACGCGCGCATGGGATCATCCGGTGAGACTGGGCATAGATAATGTCTGGCCCCGGGGATGGCAAGCGTCCGACTCCCTGCCCACACCCTCAGGCCCTAAGCTTCCCCAACGCATTCACTCTCGACCCTCATGCTCAGACATCTCTCGATCAAGGATTTCGCCGTTGTCCGCGCCACCGAGCTCGAATTCGGGCCGGGCATGACCGTGGTGTCGGGTGAAACCGGCGCCGGCAAGTCGCTGATGGTGGACGCGCTGGGCTTCCTGTCCGGCCTGCGCGCCGACAGCGGCGTGGTGCGCCATGGCGCCGACCGCGCCGAACTGTCGGCCGAATTCCAGCTGCCGGCCGAGCACCCCGGCCTGGCCTGGCTGGCCGACAACGAGCTCGACGACGACGCCCAATGCCAGCTGCGCCGCATCATCCGCGCCGATGGCGGCTCGCGCGCCTGGATCAACGGCCGCCCGGTCACCTCCTCGCAACTGGCCGAGCTCGCGGCGCGGCTGGTGGAAATCCACGGCCAACACGAACACCAGGCGCTGATGGCCCGCCACAGCCAGCTCGCCCTGCTCGACGCCTACGCCCGCAACGGCGCCCAGCGCGAACAGGTGCGGCACGCCGCCCAGCGCTGGCAGGCGCTGCTGGACGAGCGCGACGCGCTGTCGGCGCAGGGCGACGTCTCCGACCGGATCGGCTTTCTGGAACACCAGCTGGCCGAGCTGGAACGCGAAGACCTGGACCCGGCGGCGATCGCCGCGCTGGACATCAACCACCGCCGCCAGGCCCATGCCACCGCGCTGATCGGCGCCTGCGATAGCGTGGCCCGGCAGCTCAACGGCGACGATGGCGCCTGCGCGCTGGGCCTGTTGCAGGACAGCCGCCACGACCTGTCCCGCGTGGCCGAGCACGAACCGCGGCTGGGCGAGGTGGACGCGCTGCTGGACAGCGCCGTCATCCAGATCGAAGAAGCGCTGGCCCTGCTCGACCGGGTGCGCGACGACCTGGATGCTGACCCCACCCAGTTCGAGGCCATGGAGCGCCGTCTCGGCCGCCTGCACGATCTGGCCCGCAAGCACCGCGTCGCCCCGGACGAGCTGGCCGCCCACCGCGATCATTTGAATGCCGAGGTCGAGAGCCTGCGCGGCGCCGACGAGCGCCTGCAGCAGCTGGACAAGCATATCGACACCGCCACCGGCGCCTGGCAGGCCGCCGCCGGCGCGCTCAGCGCAAGCCGCCAGAGCGCGGCGCAGGCCCTGTCGGACGCCACCACCACCCTGATCGGCGAGCTGGGTATGGGCGGCGGCCAGTTCCTGATCCAGCTGCAACCCCAGGACACCCTGCGCCCGGACCCCAACGGTGCCGAGCGGGTGGAATTCCTAGTCGCCGCCAATGCCGGCCAACCGCCGCGCGCGCTGCGCAAGGTCGCCTCCGGCGGCGAGTTGTCGCGCATCTCGCTGGCGATCGAAGTGGCCGCGCTCGGCCTGGACAGCGTACCGACCATGGTGTTCGACGAAGTGGATTCGGGCATCGGCGGCGCGGTGGCCGACATCGTCGGGCAGAAGCTGCGCGCGCTGGGCGAGGAACGCCAGGTGCTGTGCGTGACCCACCTGCCGCAGGTCGCGGCCAAGGGCCACGCGCACTACCGGGTCAGCAAGGCGCCGGTGGACGGCATGACCCAGAGCGCGGTCGAACTGCTCGGCCCGCAGGCCCGCCAGGAAGAACTGGCACGCATGCTGGGCGGCGTGGAAGTCAGCAAGGAAGCCCGCGCAGCAGCGCGCAAGCTGCTGCAGAGCGCCTGACCGCAGCGAGCAGCCTGCAAAGTCGGAGGCCCGTTCCCATCCACGCCGACGAAGCTCCCTTCCCCCACCTGTAGGAGAAGCGATGCCTGGCCGCACGTGACCTCTCGATTGCACCGCAACTGACCGCCCACCGCTCCCTTCCCCCGCCTGCGGGGGAAGGTGCCCGAAGGGCGGATGGGGGCAGCATCGCTGCAAGGCGACCACCACAGGCGCGACAAGCGCAAACGGTGTTGCCCCTCATCCGGCGCTACGCGCCACCTTCTCCCGCCAGCGGGAGAAGCGATGCCTGGCCGCGCGTGACCTCTCGATTGCACTGCAACTGACCACCCACCACTCCCTTCCCCCGCCTGCGGGGGAAGGTGCCGAAGGGCGGATGGGGGCAGCATCGCTGCGAGGCGACCACCACAGGCGCGACAAGCACAACCGGTGGCACCCCTCATCCGGCGCTACGCGCCACCTTCTCCCGCCAGCGGGAGAAGCGATGCCGCACGTGATCTCTACGATTGCACCGCAACTGACCACTCACCCCTCCCTTCCCCCGCCTGCGGGGGAAGGTGCCCGAAGGGCGGATGGGGGCATGGGCCTGCACCACCAACACTCCACAGAACGCACAAGGCGGCCGAAGCCGCCCTGTCATTACATATCTGCAGACACCAAACTCAGCGCGTACGCTTCTTGCGCACGTACAGCACCAGCGAATGCTCTTCCAGCTCATAGCCGTGCTTGGCCGCGATCTGCCGCTGCAGCGCCTCGATCTCTTCGCTTTCGAATTCGATGACATGGCCGGTGTCCACATCGACCATATGGTCGTGGTGCCCGCCGCGGTCCAGCTCGTACACGGCCTGGCCGCCTTCGAAATTGTGCTTGAGCACCAGGCCGGCAGCCTCGAACTGGGTCAGCACGCGGTACACCGTGGCCAGCCCGATCTCGTCGCCGTGATCGAGCAACTGGCGATAGATGTCTTCCGCGCTGAGGTGGTGCTGGTTGCTCTTCTGTTCCAGCAACTCCAGGATCCGCATCCGCGGATGGGTCACCTTTAGCCCGACTTTGCGCAGGTCGTGGGTTTCCATGTGTTCTCCGTTCATTGGCGATTTAGCGCCAGCTGCCTTCAAACGGGTCGCGGCGACTGGTGGGAGTGTATCATCGGCGTGATTTCCTCAGCACTTACTCCCCGATGCGCAATCTCCTGCTGGTCGCCGCCGTTGCTCTGTCCACCGCTGGCTGCGGCATCATCTACAAGCAGCCGATCTACCAGGGCAATCTGATCAAGCAGAACGCCGTGGAGCAACTGCAGGTAGGCCAGAGCAAGCAGCAGGTCAGTGCATTGCTGGGCACCCCGTCGATCCCCGACCCGTTTCATGCACAGCGCTGGGACTACACCTCCACCCAACGCGTGGACCGCCTGGCGCGAACCGAGATCAAGAACTTCACCGTGTTCTTCGAGAACGACCAGGTGACGCGCTGGGAAGGCGACTACTTCCCGTCGCAGGACGAGCAACTGGCCAAGTCGGCACCCAAGCAGTTCGGCCGCAATCTGGCACGCGACAAGAAGAAGCAGCGCGGCCGTTGATGCGCTCGGTCAGGGGGCGTTCGACGCCTGACCGCAGACCTGCCCCCGGACGCTATCCGCCTGCCCGCTTGCCTGGCCCGGCCCGTCGGCGACGCGCCTCCTTCGGGTCCAGCAGCAGCGGCCTGAGCAACTCCACCCGGTCGCCGTCGCGCACCTCCTGGGTCGGCTGGACGACCTGGCCGTGGATGGCGATTGCCGCAGGCGAATGCCGCTGTGCCAGGCCCGACGCGGCCACCGCCTCGGCCACCGTGGCACCCTCCGGCAGCTGGAGCTGCACCGCGCTGTAGCGGTCCGGCCAGGCCAGCACCACCTCGACCTGCACCGTCACTTCACGCCTCGCCGCGATCGGCGACCCGCACGAAATCGTTGACCATGCGGTCGGCCAGGCCCTGGAAACCAAGCGCCAGGGCCGGACCCAGCAGGCGCGAACTGGTCTCCACTTCCAGGGTCAGGCTGACCTTGCAGGCGTTCTCGCCCAATGCCTGGAATTCCCACAGGCCCTCCAGGCGCTTGAACGGCCCGTCGCGCAGGTGCATCGCAATGCGCTCGGGGCGCTCGAGGATGTTTTCGGTGGTGAACCAGGTGCGGAACGTGCCCAGCCCCAGATCCAGCCGCGCCACGATATGCGCCTGATCCTGCTCGAGCACATGGGCAGCATCGCACCAGCCGAAGCGGCGCGGATAGGCGGCGACATCATTGACCAGATCGAACATGCGGGAGGCGCTGTGTTCGACCAGGGCGCTACGACGGATGGTAGGCATTCGCTAACTTGTGGAAGATCGTTTGACGACACCGAATCGGCGACAATGGCGTCATGAGCAAGAAACCATCCAAGGATAAAGCAAACGGCGCGAAGGCCACGAAAACCATCGCGTTGAACAAGCGTGCGCGCCACGAATACCACCTGGAAGAACGCTACGAGGCCGGCCTGGCGCTGCAGGGCTGGGAGGTCAAGGCGATCCGAGCCGGCCGCGCCAACATCGTCGATGGCTACGCCTACGTCCGCTCAGGCGAGATCTACCTGATCGGCGCGCAGATCACCCCGCTGATCCAGGCCTCCACCCACACCGTGCCGGTGGAGCGGCGCGACCGCAAGCTACTGCTGCACCGGAACGAGATCGACAAGGTGCTCACCCGGGTCGAGCGCGAGGGCTACACGCTGGTGCCTACCGCGCTGTACTGGAGCAGCAACAAGGTCAAGCTGGAAATAGCGCTCGCCAAGGGCAAGCAGAACCACGACAAGCGCGACGCCGCCAAGGACCGCGACTGGCAGCGCGACAAGCAGCGCGTGATGCGCCGACATAACCGCGATGCCTGAGGGGCGGGGATTCGGGATTCGGGATTTGGGGATTCGTTACAGCGGTTGTGCGTGAACTGGCACGCCGCTGGCTTGCGATCCATTTAGGTATCAAGGCAAGGCGTGGCCTTGCTGCTCTTGCCAATCCCCAATCCCGACTCCCGAATCACGTCGCCCCGAGCATTCGCATCAAGTTCGGCACTCCCCTGCCCTGCACATAGCGGTCGCGCTCCAGATCGGTGCACGTATCGAGCATCAGTTGCTTGACCCGGTCCGGGAAGCCGATGAACTCGCGGCGTGCCGACAGAAAGCCGGCCAGTACGCCGGAGACGTGCGGTGCGGCCATGCTGGTGCCGCTCATCTCCACCATCAGGCTGGCAGGATCCTTCGGGTCGAAGTCATAGTAGGCCGAGACGATCTTTTCGCCCGGCGCCACCACGTCGGGCTTGCCGCGGCCATCGGCGGTGGGCCCGCGCGATGAGAAATACGACACCCCGTAGTTGTGCGGGCTGCTCTTGTGCACCGAGCCCACCACGATCGCTTCTTCGAGATTGCCCGGGTCGCTGATCGACAGGTCCATATTGGCCGGATACGCACCACCGTCGTTCTGCATCAGCCAGGTCAGCCCCTCGTTGCCGGCTGCCACCACCACCAGCACGCCCTGCCGCCATAGCCGGCGCAATTCGTTGCACAGCGGGGTGAAGCCGCAGCCGTAGCTCTCGGGATCGAAGCAACCGCCCAGGCTCAGGTTGACCCCGTGGATCACCAGCTCGCCGGCGCGTTCGTTGATCGCGGCCACCTGCTGCACCGCCTTGATCATCCACGAATCGCGGCCGTTTCCGGCATCGTCGAGCACCTTGAAGCCATACAGGCGGGTGTCCGGCGCCATGCCGGCAAATTCCAACGGGCTGCCGGGATTGCCTTGCGGGTCGGGAATCGAGGCATGGCAGTGGCCGGCGATGATGCCGGCGATGTGGGTGCCATGCCCATGCCGGTCCAGCCCGGCAAACGTTTCGCCGTCGGCACGGGTGAGCTGCCTGGGCGCGCCGCGCCGCGTGCAATCCCACTGCGCCACCACGTTGTCGCGCTGGCCCTTGACGTAGAAATGCGGGTGGCTGGCCGCGATGCCGGTGTCCAGCACCGCCCAACCGATCTGCTGCCCGCGTGCGCGATACGCGGTGCGTGCCGCATCGGCGTGCAGCACGTTGCCGGAGACGTGGATCAGCGCGCGCTTGCCGGCATCGCGCCAGACCCGGCGAAAGCCCAGTGCGCGGTAGCGGTCTTGCAGCGACTCGATCTCGTAGCGCGTCAGCCGTGCGGAGACGAAACGCTGCAAGCCATCCTCCAGCTCGATCGCCTCGTCCAGCGCATCGCCCTTCAAGCCGGTGCTATGCCCGGCGATCTGCCGCAAGTGCGCCAGCAACTGGGCGCGCACGCCGCCCGGGTCCGTGCCCAGCACCCGCCGATCCAGCTCGATCAGCACCTCGTGCCGATACTCGGCGCCATGCGCTTCGAGCTGCTCGCTGAGATCCTTGATCAGCACCGCGTTGGACACCGGCTGATCGAACCCGACGCCGACCGCCTGACGCACCGCCGCGCGCACCTGCGGAATCGACAGATATCCCGAGCCCGAATGCGGGTTGTCCTGCCAATCCGTATTCAGGCGCGCGGCGGCCAGATTTTCGAAGCGTCCCTTGGCATTGCCGATGTCGTCGGTGAGATCGGGGTCCAACGCGATCGGGTCGCGGGTATCGGCCACGTTGAGCCAGCGTTGCACGCAGTCGGGAAACGGCAGTTTGCGGGTGCCGGTCCAGCGCTTGAACATGCTGCGCACCTGCGGCAAGCCCAGCGGCGACCCCACGCTCACGAACAGCGTCACCTCGCACTCCGCTGCCTGCAGTTGCCGCAGTACGTCGTAGGCGATCATCGAACCCTGGCTGTGCGCGACCACCACGAACGGCCCGCCACCGGCACGCAGCCGCTGTGCCAGGCTCTCGCGCATCAGCGCCGCGCGTTCGGGCACGAAGAACAGGTCATGCACGTCCTGCAGCAGCGCGGCGGAGATCAGCCGCAGCAGCACCCGGTTGATGGCATCGATCGGGCCCTTGACCTGCACGCTGCCCGCTGTGCCGGCACCTTCCAGTTCGTCCAGCAGGCGATGCAACTCCGCGCGTTCCTGTGCGTTGTTGGCCAATGCGTCGGCCAGCAGATGCAGGTCCTGCGTGCCCGGCACCAGGCCCAGGGTGCTCAGCGCCCGTTGCACGCTCTGGTTCAGCGCCGGCCCCACATCGCGGCTGTCGCAGCTTCCCGGCTCGGGCACCGGATAGCGCTCGCGATTGACCCAGTAGGCCATCCGCGTGCGCTCGCCCATCGGGCGCCCGAACAAGGCCTTGTCCCACTGGCAACGCAGCACCTCGGCCGGCGGCTTGTTGCCGATGCCGTGGATGTAGATCACCGTACGCGCCCTGCCTTGCACGCGGGTGGTCGTAGCCTGCTGCACCTTGTCCGCTGGCGAGGCCGCCTTGTCGCGCTGCCGGGGAGCGGGCCTGGTAGTCCTGCGCGGCGCCGCGCGTGCCGATCGTGGACGTGGGGGCTTGCCTGTCGCCATCGCTTCGCTCCTTCGCTTCCGGACTTTTCCGTTCGGTACGGACTGAAGCAACTGTAAGCGCTGGAAGTCGCACCACTTGTGACAGGGCGCGCCGATCCCTACACTGATCGGGTCAGCGTTTGATGCTTTCCCCGGGGGTGCACTGGTTTCGACGGGGGTCGCGAAGTCGCTTGGCGCATGCCGAGGGGGCAGCTTTCCTCGTTAATCCAGCAGCAAACTTTTAGTTGCCAACGACGACAACTACGGTTCGGACTTCGCTATCGCCGCTTAATTGGCTTTAGTTGTAGTTCTACAGCCGCCTAAGGCGAACCCCCGAAACTACTTGTGCCCGTGCTCGTAGATGTAGGGTCATTATCACGGAACCGCCGGTAGTGGCTGCCTGTCAGCTGCCGGTCAGATCAAGCAGGCTGGTTCTCAGGTGCGCTTTGCCCGCCGTGCTGCCTGGGGACGAGATCTAACGGAGGGATAAGCATGTAGTGCCGGGGATGGAGTGCTTCCGGACGGCGGTTCGATTCCGCCCACCTCCACCACACCACGGTCCTAAGACGACCGACCAAGGCCGGGAATTCTCGATATGGAGGATTCCCGGCCTTTTTCGTGGCCGAACCGACCGCCTGCGCGGCGTCCTGGACGGCGCGGGCCCCACGACAGCGCGCCGCGCGTCAGTTACTGACGCGGGTGGGCGGATCGTTGGTGGCGGTCGCCAGCCCCTGGCGTTGGCCTGCATGCGCCAGTGGCGCCGGTTTGTCGCCACGGAGTCGGTCGAACAGCGCCAGCAGTTCGGTGGCTTCCTGCTGCAGCAGGACCAGGGCGCTTTTGTTGGGTTCATCCATTCCACTGCTCCGACGACGCTCCCCAGCGTCCTGGTCGATCGGAGCAAACTGCATGCCAACCTGGCCAGGCCGGTCATGTGAAGCCACCTTTCATCGGACCGCACCCACGTGCCCTGCCCTGCCTAGCCTGGCGCTGTGAGACCCAACGGATCACCGTCATCGGGGGCAAAGATGTTTCGGCGAAACAGCCCTACCAGCACGGCGACGACCACGGTGGCCACGATGGGCCGTGCCGTCGAACGGCGCGCCGCTCAGCGGACAGCCAGCGGCGTACGATCAGACGTATTCGAGCTGCCGCAGGGCTTCG
The DNA here is from genome assembly GCF_002939785.1 of Xanthomonas codiaei. Classification (GTDB taxonomy): domain Bacteria; phylum Pseudomonadota; class Gammaproteobacteria; order Xanthomonadales; family Xanthomonadaceae; genus Xanthomonas; species Xanthomonas codiaei. The sequence goes on along the minus strand of NZ_MDEC01000009.1, from coordinate 40,732 downwards.
GCGTGCATCGCTTCCAAGGTGACCATGCCCGCGACGCGGGCGGCGGCCATGGCGCTGCGATGGGTGGGAAAGGTGTGCGACAAGCTGGCGCCTGCCAATTCGCCGGCCCTGCCGGCGCCGATCTGGTCGATGCGCCAGCCTGCGCTCCAGGACATGGCCGTGTCGTTGCACTGCGCCGCGCGGCAGGTCAACCGATAGCTTCCAAGAAAAATGACCAAGGGGTGTTCGGCTCGACGGAGTGCGCCGAGCATACCGCCGCACAGGCATGACGGCGAGTGCGGCCCCATCTGCCAGCTGACTGGCCGCTACGTGCGAGCACGCCGCTTGCCTCGACTCAACCAGACCATCGGTCTCGGGAGCACGATGCTGACCAGGAAAGCCAAACGCGGCACCGCAGGGGCCTTGCTGCTGAGTGACGCCATCTTCGTGATCGGCGTGGGCGGCTACCTCGCCACCCAGCGCTCGCTGATCAATGCCGGGCGGGCGGCGCATCCACAGGAGGTGCTTGCCGGTATCGACGAAATCCAGGCGGGCCTGCTGTCGGCAGAGTCGTCGGTGCGCAGGCACGTGCTGACCGACAAGAGGCGTCTCCCGGCGTGTAGCCGATGCGATCTGGCGCCTGCCCGAGCGCATCGCGCAGCTAAAAGCGCTGATGCAGGACACTCCCGTGCAACGGCGCAGCGCACCGCCGCCTGGTAAACCTGCCGCTGGTGCAGGTCGACGATCTGTTGCACGAGTGCGGGGCAGCCCCCCGGAGTTCCGAGTGCGCGAGCAGCGGCGCATGCGCCGCACGCTGCACCTCGGCGGGCTGGCAAGGACGTTGAAACGACCGTCGTTACCGGACCACTTCGGCCTCGCTATGCGTCTTGACTCATAGCCCCCACGGCTGCGTCCAGCCAACGATTGCCTGCGCGCACTACGCTGCCCGAAAACGCTCGCGCATCGCGTACATACAGGCAGCGCGCCTGTCGCGCATCACGACAATGGCCCGATCGACCGATCGCGGACCCAGGATCCGCGCGCCTCAACGCGGGGCTTGACCATCCTCATCACCCGGAATCAGGCCGGCGCCGGCCAGCATGCCGTCGATGCGGCTGCGCACGTAATCCGCGTCGTCATGCCCGGCGCTACGTAGCACCGCTTCGGCACGCGCCTGGAAATCGAGGTAGTCAAAGTCTGCGTCCTCGTCGGCAGACAGCTGCGGCAGTGCGTTCTGCAGCGCATCCAGGCAGGCATCGAGCTCTTGGCGTGTAGGCATAGCGAACTCCAACGACAGGCGCACTACGGTTGCGGCGGGGCCGTCAAGGATGCGCGAAGCCTTGCCATAGAACGCTTCATTTTCCTACCCGCTGCGGCGGTATCGCGCATGCTCAACTTTTGCAGCGGGCGGCCGATAATGAGGCCGACTCCTACAGAACCTTCCATGTGATCCTCCACCTGCGGCGGGATTTCCGCCTTGGCATCGTCAAGATGCTCGGGCCAATCACCGCGCTGTTGCTCTGCCTCTATGCGGTGTATCTGGCCGTCACCGGCCAGGTCGTGACGTGCCTGATCACCGCCGCACTGGGCATGCTGGCGATCTGGCGTGGCTGGAAGATGCGCAATGCCGAGCGCACCGGCACCGGCGGCCTCTGGCTGGCATCGATCAATGTCGCAGGCTGCCTGGTGGGTTGCTGGACCGGTGGCGATGGCGCCCTGCCCTGGCTGTTCCCGGTGCTGGCCACCAACTATTTCCTGTGCGGGCCGCAGCGGGCGGTCTTGCTGAGCCTGCCGTTGATGGCCGCGCTGCTGCTCCTGCCCGGCCTGATCGTCAGCCCGGGCCAGGGGGTATCGACCGTGGTGGTGACGCTGGTGACGCTGGCGGTGGGGTACTCGTTCTCGTTGCGCATGCAGGACGACCGCGTACATCTGGAAGAGTTGGCCTCGCTGGATGCGCTCACCGGCCTGCCCAACCGGCGCATGCTCGAACGCGCGCTCACCCATCAGATCGACCAGCGCCAGCCGCAGGAGCGGCTCAACAGCCTGATCATCCTGGACCTGGATCACTTCAAGGAGGTCAACGATCTGTACGGACACGCTGCCGGCGATGCGGCGCTGTCGGATCTGGCCACCATCCTGCGCTTCGAAGTGCGCGAGCCGCACCAGGTGTTCCGCTTTGGCGGGGAAGAATTCGTGGTGCTGCTGCGGGCCGGTTCGCTGGCCGAACTGGAGGCGGCCACCGAGCGGTTGCGCAAGGTGATCCGCAACGGGCTGCGCGGCCCGGGCGGGCGCATTACCGTCTCGCTGGGCGCGGCCCGCCATGATGGCGAGACGCATTGGCAGGACTGGTTTTCGCGCGCCGATGCGGCGCTGTATCTGGCCAAGAACAGCGGCCGCGACAGCGTACGGGTTGCCGACTGAGTCCAGCGACCACGGGCGGCCACGCCGGGCTGCCCCGCTGAAAGGTCGGTGCCTGCAAGCGGGTCGCACGATCTCTGCAAGCCACTGAAGCCGCTCGGCGCAGTGGCGACGCACCACAACTGCACCAGGCTGCGCCGAGCGGGCAAGGCGCAGCCTCATGGCGTCAACCAGGCATCTTCAAACAGGTTCATCCGGGGCGCCTGGGCGCTGGGTTGGCCTGGCAGCGCCCATCGTCCAGACCAGCCCCGGATGAACCACCTGCCGAGCGATCACATCTGGCGATCGACCACGGCCACCGGGGCGGCAGGCGCCTGCTCCTGTTTCCAGCCGCCCAAGGCCTTGTACACGCCGACCACACCGACATTGACTGCCGCCTCGGCCTGCGCCAGGGCATCGTCGGCCGCCAGTTGGGTGCGCTGTGCATCCAGCAGGGTCAGGAAGTCTTCCGAGCCTTCGCGGTAACGGATCTGCGCCAGCTGTTCGGCACGCCGTGCGGCATTGGCCTGTTCGACCACGATCGCCAGGCGCGCCTGTTGCCGGCCGTAGCCGATCAAGGCGTTTTCGGTGTCTTCCAGCGCCAGCAGCACGGTCTGCTGATACTGCGCCAGCGCACCTTCGGCCTGCGCCTTGCTGGCACGCAAGCGTGCCCGCACGGTGCCGAAATCGAACGCCGCCCAGCTGATCGACGGGGTGACCGACCAGGCCTTGGCATTGCCCTCGGTCAGCCGTGCTGCATCGCCGGACAGAAAGCCGACAAAACCGCTGACGCTGATACGCGGGAACAGATCGGCCGTGGCCACGCCCACCTGCGCAGTGGCCGCCGCCAACCGGCGTTCGGCGCTACGCACGTCCGGGCGCTGACGCAGCAATCCGGCCGTATCGCCCAGCGGCAACGGGCGCGCAAACGCAGGCATGCTGCGTGCCACCAGGGTGGCATCCAGCGCATTGGGCTGCTGGCCGAGCAATACCGCCAGACGGTGACGGTACTGCGCCTCGGCGGTTTCCAGCAGCGGAATATCCGCCTCGATGGCCTTCAGGCGCGCCAGGCTGCTCTGCACATCCAGTTCGCTGCCGGCGCCCAGATCACGACGGGTCTGGGTCAGTTTCTGGGTGTCGCGCAGGTTGCCCAGGGTGCGCTTGGAGACGTCCAGCTGCTTTTGCGTGCCGCGCAACTCGAAGTAGTTGCGCGCCACTTCCGCCGCCACGGTGACCTGCACGTCCTGCAGGTTGGCCTGTTCGGCGTCCAGGTCGGCGCGCGCCGCTTCCGATGCACGGCGCTGCCGGCCGAACAGGTCCAGTTCCCAGGCCGCATCCAGGCCCAGGGTGGTCTGTTCGGTGAGGAAGCGCTGGTTGCCGGCGATCACCTGCTGCTGCTCGCGACGATCGAAGCTGCCTTGCGCAGTGATGTGCGGGGCCTGGTCCAGGCGACGCTCGACGAACACCGCACGCGCCTGCTTGACCCGCGACACCGCGATACGCAGGTCGTGGTTGGCGAACAGCGCATCGCGGACCAGCGTTTCCAGCACCGGGTCGTCGAACTGCGACCACCAGTTGCCGACCGGCGATTCGGTGCTGAAGGACGCGTCGCGCGCGCCCTGCAGCGTGACCGAGGCGGGCGGGTCGGGCCGGTAATCCGGCCCCACCGCGCAACCGCTGAGCACCAGCGCGGCCAGCGCCGTGCCGAGCAATCTTCTTACCATGGCAAGGTCTCTCCCAGGTGGGTGTAGCTGCCGGTGGGGCCGTGGGCGTCCAGCAGCGCCATCTGCACGCTGCTGTGCGCGCCCTGCTCTACCTCGATCTCGCCCTCGCCACTGTTCATGTCGGTCTTGACGTAGCCCGGATGCACGGTATTGACCTTGATCGGGGTGTCGCGCAGTTCGTAGGCCAGATGCACGGTCCAGTTGTTCAAGGCGCTCTTGGAGGCGTTGTAGGCCGGCACCTTGAAGTGGTAGATCGGCGAATCGGGCTGGCTGTGCAGGGTGAGCGAACCGAGGATGCTGGAGACGTTGACCACGCGCCCGGCCAGCGAGCGGCGCAGCAACGGCAGGAATGCATTGGTCACGCCGACCACCGCGAACAGGTTGGTGTCGAACGTGCGCTTCCAGGTGTCCAGGCTTTGCTCGGACGGCTTGCGCTGCACGTCGTCGATCATGATGCCGGCGTTGTTGACCAGGATATCCAGATGGCCGTGACGCTCCTTCACCGTGCCGACGGCTGCGGCGATGCTGATGTCGTCGTTGACGTCCAGTTGAATCGCCTCCACCGGCAGGCCCTCGGCCTGCAGCTTGAGCGCGGCGGCCACGGCGTCGTCGCGCTTGCGCCCGGCCAGCAGCGTGTGCACGCCGGCCTGGGCCAGTTGCCGGACGGTTTCCAGGCCGATGCCGCGGGTGGCGCCGGTGACCAGTGCGATCTTGGTGTTGCTCATGGTGTCAGTCCTTAAAAATGGGGGGAAATCACGCCTTGACGGCATCATGCGGAACGGTGGCCGGTGCGGCGGGCCCGCGACGGGTCACCCACTTGCGCAGCGTCACGTAGAACACCGGGGTCAGGAACAGGCCGAACAGGGTCACGCCCAGCATGCCGGCGAACACCGTGATGCCGGTGACCGAGCGCACTTCGGCGCCGGCGCCATGGCCGACCAGCAACGGCACCGTGCCGGCGATGAAGGCGATGGAGGTCATCACGATCGGACGCAGACGTAGGCGGCAGGCTTCCAGCGCGGCATCGACGACGCTGCGGCCCTGCATCTCCAGCTCACGGGCGAACTCCACGATCAGGATCGCGTTCTTGCACGCCAGGCCCATCAGCACCACCAGGCCAACCTGCACGAACACGTTGTTGTCGCCACCGGTCAGCCACACGCCGAACAGCGCAGACAGCAATGTCATCGGCACGATCAGGATCACCGCCAGCGGCAGGGTCCAGCTCTCGTACAGGGCCGCCAGCACCAGGAAGGCCAGCAGCACCGCCAGCGGGAACACGATCAGCGCCGAATTGCCCTGGGTGGACTGCTGGTAGCTCAGATCGGTCCACTCGATGTTCATGCCGTTGGGCAGCACCTGCGGCGCCATCGACGACAGCTTCTGCATCGCTTCGGTGGAAGACAGCACCCGCGGATCGGCTTCGCCGATCAGGTCGGCAGCAGGATAGCCGTTGTAGCGGATCACCGGATCCGGACCATAGGTCTGGCCCAGCGTGACCATGCTGCCGATCGGCACCATCTCGCCGGCGGCATTGCGGGTGCGCAGGTTGGCGATGTCCTCCACGCTGTCGCGGAACGGACCGTCGGCCTGGGCGATCACCTGGTAGGTGCGGCCGAAGCGGTTGAAGTCGTTGACGTAAGCCGAGCCGAGGTAGGTCTGCAGCGTGTCGAACAGGTTGGTCAACGGCACACCCTGCGCCTTGGCCTTTTCGCGATCGACCTGGGCATCGAGCTGCGGCACGTTGGCCTGGTAGGTCCCAATCGGGAACTGCATGCCGGGCGTCTGCGAGATCGCCCCGGACATCGCCGTCACCGCCTGCTGCAGCGGGCCGTAGCCCAGCCCGGCGCGGTCCTGGATGTACAGGCTGTAGCCCGAACCCTGGCCCAGGCCGAGGATCGGCGGCGGCATGAAGGCGAAGGCGAAGCCTTGCTGGATCTGGCTGATGCGTGCGTTGATCTCCGCGTTGATCTGCTCGGCGCTGCGCTTGCGCTCGCCGAACGGCTTGAGGGTGAGGAACACGGTGCCGGTATTGGGCGTGTTGGTGAACTGCAGCGGATTCAGGCCCGGGAAGGCGATCGCATGGTCCACGCCCTCGGTCTGCAGCGCGATCTGGGTGATCTGGCGAATCACCGCATCGGTACGCTCCAGCGAGGAGCCTTCGGGCAGCTTGGCGCCGGCGATCAGGTACAGCTTGTCCTGGGTCGGGATGAAGCCGCCCGGCACCAGCTTGAACATCACCCCGGTGCCGACCAGCAGCAACAGATAGACCACGAACACCGCACCGCGCTTGCCAAGGGTCCGCGACACTGCCCCCTGGTACTTGTGCGAACTGCTGTTGAAGAAGCGGTTGAACGGACGGAACAGCCAGCCGAACAGACGGTCGATCAAGCGCGACGGAGCATCCTTCGGCGCGTCATGCGCCTTCAGCAGCATGGCGGCCAGCGCCGGCGACAGGGTCAGCGAATTGATCGCCGAGATCACCGTGGAGATGGCGATGGTGACCGCGAACTGCTTGTAGAACTGGCCGGTCACGCCCGACAGGAACGCCATCGGCACGAACACCGCGCACAGCACCAGGGCGATGGCGATGATCGGCCCGGACACCTCACGCATCGCCTGATGCGCGGCAGCCAAGGGACTCAGACCTTCCTCGATATTGCGCTCGACGTTCTCCACCACCACGATCGCATCGTCGACCACGATGCCGATCGCCAGCACCAGCCCGAACAGGCTCAGCGTGTTGATCGAAAAACCCAGCAGGTACAGCGCGGCAAACGTACCGACCACCGACACCGGCACCGCCAGCAGCGGAATGATCGACGCGCGCCAGGTCTGCAGGAACAGGATCACCACCAGCACCACCAGCAGCACCGCTTCCAGCAGCGTGTGCACCACCGAGCTGATCGAATCGCGCACGAACACGGTGGGGTCGTAGGCGGCCGACCAGGCCACGTCCTGCGGGAACTGCTTCTCCAGCTCGGCCATCTTGGCGCGCACCGCGTCCGACAGCTCGATCGCGTTGGCGCCCGGCGACTGGAACACGCCCATGCCCACCGCGTTCTTGTTGTCCAGCTGCGAACGCAGGGTGTAATTGCCCGCGCCCAGCTCCAACCGGGCCACGTCGCTCAGATGCACGATCTCGCCGCTGTTGCCGCTGCGGATGACGATCTTGCCGAACTGATCTTCGGTGGTCAGCCGGCCCTGGGCGTTGATCGAGAGCAGGAAGTCGCTCTTGTTGGGCATCGGTTCGGCGCCGAGCTGGCCGGCGGAGACCTGCACGTTCTGCTCGCGGATCGCGGCGACCACGTCGCTGGCGGTCAGCCCGCGCGCGGCGACCTTGTTGGGATCCAGCCAGATCCGCATGGCGTAGTCGCTGGCGCCGAAGATCTGCACCTGGCCCACGCCGGGCAGGCGCGACAGCTCGTCCTTGATCTTCAAGGTGGCGTAGTTGCTCAGGTACAGCGAGTCGTACTTGCCCTTGGGCGAGGTCAGGTTGACCACCATGGTCAGCGTGGGCGACTGCTTCTGCGTCGTCACGCCCTGGCGCCGCACGTCCTCGGGCAGGCGCGCCTGCGCCTGGCTGACGCGGTTCTGCACCTGCACCTGGGCCTGGTCCGGATCGGTGCCGGGCTTGAAGGTCACGGTGACCACCAGCACGCCATCGGAGCCGGCCACCGACTTCATGTACATCATGTTTTCCACGCCGTTGATGGCTTCCTCCAGTGGCGTGGCAACGGTCTCGGCGATGACCTTGGGATTGGCGCCCGGATACACCGCGCGCACCTGCACGCTCGGCGGTACCACTTCGGGGTATTCGCTGATCGGCAGCAGCGGCATGGCGATCAGGCCGGCCGCGAAGATGATGATCGACAGCACCGCGGCGAAGATCGGCCGGTCGATGAAAAAACGGGAAAAGTCCATTGGGGTGGTCCTGAAAGAGAGTGCCGCCGGGTGGCGGCGCGGCATGGCGATCCCGATCCGGCCCGGAATGCGGGTCGGCGGTCGAGGGCGCGCTGCAGCGATGGATCAGTTCGAGGCGGTGCGTTTGTCCGGAGCGGCGGCCATGGCCACGGTCTTGGCATCGACCGGCATGCCGGGCATGAAGATCTTCTGCACGCCGTCGACCACGACGCGGTCGCCGGCGGCCAAGCCGGTGCGCACGATGCGCAGACCATCGGCGCTGCGGCCGAGCTCCACGTCGCGGCGCTGCGCCTTGCCGTCCTTGTCCACCACGTACACGTACTTGCGGTCCTGGTCGGTGAGCACGGCCTTTTCGTCGACCAGCATGGCCTTGAACTGGCCGCTGCCCAGCAGCTGCACGTGCGCATACAGCCCTGGCGTGAACTGGCGCTGCGCGTTGTCCAGCACCGCGCGGACGCGGATGGTGCCAGTGCTGCGGGTCACCTGGTTGTCCAGGAAGTCCACCCGCCCGGTATGCGGAAAGCCCTGCTCGCCGACCAGGCCGATCCGCACCGGCAACTGGCCGCCGCGTTCGTCCGGACGCTCGCCGTTGCGGGCCATCTGCGAATAACGCAGGAAGGTGCCCTCATCGGCATCGAAGTAGACGAACACCTTGTCCAGCGAGACCAGGGTGGTCAGCACGCTGGCGCTGTCGCCGGCGGTCACCAGGTTGCCGGCGGTGACCATCGCACGGCCGGCGCGGCCATCGATGGGTGCGCGCACGCGGCTCCAGTCCAGGTTGAGCCTGGCGGTATCCACCGCTGCCTGCGCGGCCAGCAGGTCCGCATCGGCCTGATCGGCGGCGGCGCGGCGCTGCTCCCAGATCTCGGTGGAAATGGCCTGCTGCTCGGAGAGCTTGCGCGCACGGGCCGCTTCGCTGCGGGCCAGGGTGGCCTGGGTGCGCGCACGCACCAGCGCGGCATTGGCACGCGCGAAATCGGCGCGGTAGCTGCGGTCGTCGATGCTGAAGAGCACGTCGCCCTTCTTCACTTCCGCGCCTTCGGTGTAGTTGACCTTGTCGATGTAGCCGGACACGCGCGGGCGCAGCTCGACGCTTTCCACCGGCTCGATGCGGCCGCTGAATTCGTCCCACTGGCTGATGTCCTTCAGCAGCACCGGAGCGACGCTGACGCTGGGCGGCGGCGGCGCGCCGGTCTGCGCGGCACCGCCACCGCAGGCGGCAAGCACGGCCGCAAGGACAGCGGCGGTCAGCACCGGGCGCACGGGAAAACGGAACGGGGTGGCGTTCGGGGTCATGGGGAGATCTCTCGAGTGGTGTTAGGCAAATGCAGACCGGCCAGCCGGTCCGCCGACGGGGCGGCATGCGGACGACGGCTGACGGTCACGATGGGTTGTCCGGGCTGGCCAGGCCCGGCGATCAGGGACACGGCGGCGCGACCGACATCCACGGCACGGATCCATTCCGGACACGCGTCCTTGGCACGGCCCGGCGTGCACACCGGCTGCTCGACCGACAACAGGTGCACGCGCACGCCCAGCGGCTTGGCTTCCTCGTGCAGCACCTGGGCCAGCATGCGGTTGGCGGCCGCGGCCACCGAGCGATCGCCATGCGCCGCCCATGCACGCAGCGCGCATGGGCTGCCGAGCAGCAGGTAGCGGCCGCCGCCATCGGCTTCGGCCAGCAGCGGCAGCAGATGGCGGGCGGCCGCCAGGTGCGGCAGCACGTCGCGCTCCAGACGGCGGCGCAGTGCGGCCACCGGCCGGTCAAGCAGCCGCCCGGCCTTGGGCGGGCTACCCAGGCTGGCGATCACCGCGCCCAGCGGGCGCGGCCGCTGGGCCAGTTCGACGGCCAGGCGCTGCGCGGAGGCGTCGTCGGCCACCGAGCCCTGCATGGTGTCCAGCAACGCCGAATCGCCATGCCGGGCACGCAGCGCGGCCAGCCTGGCGGCATCGCGTCCGATCGCCAGGACCGGCATGCCGGCATCGAGCAATGCGGCGACGATGCCGGCGCCTACATCGCCCGCGCCGCCGATCACGGCCGTTTCGGATTGCACCATCCCGCTCATGGGACTTTTGTTCCCGACATCGGGACAATGCCGCGCTGTGCCCAACGCGTGGTTAGTCCAGTCCGCTTCGTCGGCGCACCGCCGGCCTGCCGCTTCGGCGAGGTGGCGAAGCTGCGCGAACCGCTGGCGCGCTGGACTTTTGCTGGAGAAAGCACGGGATCGAAGGCGCTTTCGATGGCGCTGCGGGAGGGAGAGGACAAGCCGAAGACATCGCACAACCACATGGCCGTGCTCCTGGATGGAAGGGATGCCGCATAAGCTAGGCCTCAAAGCAGCACTTGATTAGTCCGGATTTAGGGGAATAATCGTCCCGTAAGCGGTCTAATCCCTCCTGACCCCCGGAAGGCAGTCCCATGACACACGATCTGAACGACACCCTGATCTTCGTCAAGGTGGTCGAACAAGGCAGTTTCATCGCCGCGGCCAACGCGCTTGGCCTGCCCAAGACCACCGTCAGCCGCAAGGTGCAGGAGCTGGAAACGCGCCTGGGCGCGCGCCTGCTGCATCGAACCACGCGCCGCATCGGGCTGACCGAAGCCGGCTCGGTGTACCACGAACATTGCCAGCGCATCGCCCGCGAGCTGGAGGAGGCCGAAAGCGCGGTGGGGCAATTGCAATCCGGCCCACGCGGCTGGTTGCGTTTCACCGTGCCCTATTCGCTGGGCATCACCTGGATCGCGCCGTTGCTGGGCGAATTCCATGCGCAATATTCTGAAATCCAGCTGGACATGCATCTGGGCAACGAGAAGCTGGACCTGATCGGTGGCGAAGCCGATCTGGCGCTGCGCGTCGGTGCCCTGCCCGATTCCAACCTGGTCGCGCGCAAACTCGGCAGCCTGCGCACGCAGGTGTTCGCCAGCCCGTCGTACATCGAGCGCTATGGCGAACCGCTGCATCCGGACGAGCTGCAATTCCACCGCACGCTGGCATTGCGCAAGAACCGCAACGTGCACAACAACCGCTTCTTCTGGTCGCTCAGCGATGGCAGCGACGTGCGCGATTTCCCGGTCAATCCGCTGATGGTGGCCAACGATCCGGCTGCGCTCAACGGCGCAGTACTGTGCGGCGAAGGCCTGTTGCTGACTGGCGACGTGATGGCCAAGCCGTTCGTGCAATCGGGCCTGGTGCGCCGCGTGCTGGCTGGTTGGACCGGGCCGGAAGTGGATTTCAACGCCGTGTTTGCCGGCGGGCGACTGGTCTCGCCCAAGGTGCGCGCGTTCGTGGACTTCCTGGTCACGCGCATGAACTTCGACGCCGACTACATGATGGCGCAATGCCCTGCCCGGCTGGCCGCGCAAAAGGCCCACAGCGAGGCAGAGGTGGAAGTCGAACTGGAAGCCGAGCGTGCGGAAGGCAAGCGCATCCTGGAGAACGTCACCGCGTAACGAAGAGCGGCACGAAACCGTTGCACCGGCGCTTGCAGCGGCCGGCAAGGACGCCGCTGCGCATGTCGCGCGGGATGCAGCATCCGCTCCCGGGCACTTGAGACCGGCCCCGCAGTCGCTGCGTGCCAGCGCACCACGGCGACTGCGGCGATGGGAGACGATGGCCCACCGATTCCTCACGGCGGCCGAAGCCGTTCGGCGTGTCGGTCTGGCGTCAGGCGCCGCCCACCGCGGGTCACGGAGGAATATCGGTTCCAAGCAACACCGCGAATCGGCTGGATGTCAGCCGGGTGCACGTTCCATCGACCTCAAACAGCTACTGCACGCGTCGGACACGCAGCTCAGTTGCCGGGGATCGCCAGCCCGCCGACCAGCACGATCAAGGCAGCATCCAGGGGAGACGGCCCGACCTTTTCCGGCACCAGCAGCCCATCGATGGCCAGCATGGCCATGCCATGCACCATGCCCCAGCACGCGGCGGCCTGTCCATCGAGCGGCTGCTGGCGCACCCTGCCCTCGACCTGCCCGCGCTGGAGCAGATCGACCACGACCTGGAACACGGCCATCGCCGGCGCGTCCAGATGCACGCCCACCACCCGGCCTTCTTCGGCGCTGAACATCAGCCGATACAGCGCCGGGTTCGCCGCTCCGAACGCGATGTAGGCGCGCGAGACCGCACTGACCTCCTCCAGCAGCGTCGTGCCTACTTTGGTCCCGGCCGCCAGCAACGCGCCGCGCAACCGTTCGAAGCCGATGGTGGCCAGCTCGCTCAGCAAGGCGGACTTGTCGGGAAAGTGCTTGTACGGGGCCGCATGGCTCACCCCTGCGCGGCGGGCGACTTCGCGAAGGGTGAACTGCCAGTTGTTTTCTTCCTGCAGCAGGTCCAGCGCCGTGTCGACGAGGGCGCGGCGCAGATCGCCGTGGTGATAGGGACGGTCGGATGGAGCTTGCATGGCGCCTCGAACATATGTTGACACCGTCTACTTTAGCGCATAAGGTCGCGCCGTGGAAGTTTCCACTGTCTACATTGGAATCGAGATGAACGCGATCGAAGTCACCCCAGAGCCAGCTCCGCTGCCGGCCCTGCTCGGACGGCAGCGCGCAGCCTTCCTGCGCGATGGCGCTCCCTCCCTGGCGCAGCGACGCGCCGACCTGACCCGGTTTCGGGCCGCCTTGATCGGCCATCGCCGGGAAATCGAAACGGCGATCAGCGCCGACTTCGGCCACCGGTCACGGCACGAAACAGCGATCATGGAAGTCGGCGGCGTCGCCGAGACGACCAGCTACCTGCTGCGCCATCTGCGCCGCTTCATGGCGCCGACCCGCCGCCATGTCGCGCTGCCCATGCGGGCAGGCACGGCGCGCATCCAGTACCAGCCACTGGGCGTGGTCGGCGTCATGTCGCCCTGGAACTACCCGGTGAACCTTGCCCTGGCTCCGGCGATCACCGCCATCGCGGCGGGCAACCGGGTGATGCTCAAGCCCTCGGAGTTCACCCCGGCCACCAATGCGCTGATCGCCAGGATGCTGGGCGAGCTGTTTCCCGAAGACCAGTTCGCCGTCGTGACTGGCGATGCGGACGTGGGCAGGGCGTTTTCCGCGTTGCCGTTCGACCATCTGGTATTCACCGGCAGCACGGCCGTGGGGCGCTCGGTGATGAAGGCCGCCAGCGACCACCTGGTTCCGGTGACGCTGGAACTGGGCGGCAAGTCGCCGACGATCGTCGCCAACGGCCATCGCCTGGACCAGGCCGCCGCGTCCATTGCATTCGGGAAACTGCTCAATGCCGGCCAGACCTGCATCGCGCCGGATTACGCACTGGTCCCGCAGCAGGACATCGATGCCTTCGTCGCCGCCTATGGGCGAAAAGTGGCCGACTACTATCCGGACGGCCCCACCAGCCAGGACTACACCGCGATCTTCAATGCGCGCCACTACGCACGGCTGCAGGGTCTGCTCGAGGATGCCCGCGCCAAGGGCGCGCAGGTGATCGAAGTCGGACATCGACCGCAGACGGCGGCCTCGCGTGCCAACACCATGGCGCCGACCGTGGTGCTCGGCGTGACCGACAGCATGCAGATCGCCCACGAAGAGATCTTCGGGCCGATCCTGCCGGTGTTCGCCTACAGCCGGATCGAGGAGGCGATTGCCTTCGTCAATGCACGGCCCCGTCCACTCGCCCTCTACTATTTCGGTCCTGACGATGAAAGACGGCGCAAGGTGCTCGCCGAGACGACCTCGGGCAACGTCACCATCAACGGCACCATCATGCACATTGCCCAGGACGACCTGCCCTTCGGCGGCGTGGGGCCCAGCGGCATGGGCGCCTACCACGGCGTGGAAGGCTTCCGGAGCTTCAGCCATGCCAAAGGCATCTACGAGCAAGGACGCTGGAACCTTGCGCGCCTGCTGCATGCGCCGTTCAAGCAACCGGTCGACACCCTTCTCAACCTGATACTGCGGTGATCCCAATGCGCCATTCCAACGCATCCGAGCCGGCGTCAACCATGGTCGGCCCCGCCTTGCCGCTGCACGGCCGCTGCGAGTGCGGCGCCTGTGCGTTCGACGTGCATGCGCATGCAAACGCGCGTTTCCGCTGCCATTGCCTGATCTGCCAAGCGTTCAACGGCAGTCCTTACGCGGACGTGGTGGCCGTCCGCGGCAAGGACGTGGTGCTGCATCATGCCGGCAACATCGCATTCAAGAAACACCGCTCGCCGCCGAACTTCGATCGCGGTACGTGCCGCGTGTGCGGCAAACCGGTGATCGAGATTGCCGGCGCCGGCGCGCTCAAGGTGATGTTCATCCCTGTCGCCAACTTCGACACCGGCACGCCGCTTCCACCGGTTCGCATGGATATCTTCTACCACCGTCGCGTCCATGACATGCCGGACGGTGCGCCGCGCTATTGCAGCTATTTTTCCAGCGAACTGGCGGTGGGCAGGTTGATCCTGCGCGGACTCTGAGCCGTGTCCACGACACATCGCTGAAGCATCGTGCAAGCGCTACCACCATGGCACCGGGCTTGCGTCACTGCCGCCGGGACAGGCCGCTGGTGCGGCCCATCCTGGCGAACAGACCTGCCGAGGACTGGCACGGCTGCGGCAGCTCAGCGCATGCCGGTATTGCTGGCAGCGCCTTCGGCACGTAGCGGAATCAGGCGGATTTCGACGCGACGGTTCTGCGCACGGCCGGCATCGGTGCTGTTGTCGGCAATCGGATACCGCTTGCCGGCGCCCATGGTTTCCATGCGCTCGCGCTGCACGCCCTGCGCGGTCAGGTACTGCGCCACCGCACTGGCGCGTTCTTCGGACAGGCGCTGGTTCACCGCATCGCTGCCCACGCTATCGGTATGGCCCACCACTTCCACCATGGTCTGGTTGTACTCGCGCAGCGTCGAGGCCACCCCATTGAGCGCGCTGTAGAACTGCGGTTTCAACGCAGACTTGCCGAAATCGAAGGTGATGCCGTCGGGCAGGTTCAAGGTGATGTTGTCGCCCTGACGCTGCACATCGATGCCGGTGTTGGCGGTACGCTCACGCAGCGCGCGCTCCTGGCGATCCTGGTACTGGCCCACGGCCGCGCCACTCAGCGCACCGATACCGGCACCGATCATCGCGTGCTGGCGACGCTCGGTGGCGCTGTCGCCGGTGAGCAGGCCGGCAGCCACACCGATGGCGGTACCGATCAGCGCGTTGCGCCCGGTGCGGTTCTGCTGTTGGGTCTGGTCGCCGTACTGGTCGCGCTGCACGTACGAACCGCCGGTAGCGCAGGCGGACAACGCGATCGCGCTGACCAGCGCAACGGCAAGACTCTTGGTGGCTGCTGAGGACATGCTGTTCTCCTATCGCCGGAACGTCCGGCACTCAATCGTGGGGCGAGGATAAACAGCGTCACGCGACCGGCACATGATGAAAGCACGCGTTGATGGCGTGCAGCTGGCTCACCATTCAGGAAAACGTTTTCCGCGGCGCATAGCGAGAATCCTGTCAACGCGCGCCTGCAGCCATCGGGCACAGAGAAGCCGCGCAGAAAAGCCCGGATGGTGAGCGCCTGCACTTTCAGACGGCGCGCCGACCTCACGGGTGGTCGCGAGCTGGACTGCGATACGACCATGCGGGACTTCAATCGAACGCCGATCAAATCCGCTGCGCCGTCGTTGCACACATCGCTGTCGCCGGCATGCGGAACGCGTGTTCGCACCTGCGCCCGGCAACGCACGCGCGCCGCGCACATGCGCTATCGGCGTGTCTTCGCATACGCCGCCAGGGCCGCATCGCGCCCTTCAGACAGCCCGATGATGGGCGAGCGCGGATACTCCGGTGCCAGGCGTGCCAGCGACAACGGATGCTGCCACGGCGCGAAGCGCTCCTTCACCGCCAGCTTGCCGAGCTCGGGCACCCAACGGGTGATGTAGGCCGCTTGCGGGTCGAATTTTTCCGCCTGCGTCACCGGATTGAACACGCGGAAATACGGCGCGGCATCGGCGCCGGTACCGGCCACCCATTGCCACCCCATGGTGTTGTTGGCCAGGTCCGCATCCACCAGCGTGTCCCAGAACCAGCGCGCGCCTTCGACCCAGTGCACGCGCAGATGCTTGCACAGCAGGCTGGCCACGATCATGCGCACGCGGTTGTGCATCCAGCCGGTGTGCCAGAGCTGGCGCATGCCGGCATCGACGATGGGAATGCCGGTGCGCCCACGTTGCCAGGCCTGCAACGTCACCGGATCGGCCTTGGCCCAGTCGAAGCCTTCGAAGCGCGGATTGAGATTCTGGTTGGTGGTCTCCGGGAAGTGGTGCAGCAGGTGATAGGCGAAATCGCGCCAGCCCAGCTGGCGGAGATAGCCATCGATCTCCGCGCCGTTGCGCGCATTGCGCTGTGCGTTCAACGCAGCGGCGATCCGCCAAGGCGCGATCTCGCCGAAGTGCAGGTGCGGCGACAGTTGCGAGGTGCCGACACGATCGGGCCGGTCGCGATTTTCGCGATAACCGGAGAGCGCGCCATCGATGAAGATCTCCAGCATCTCCTGCGCACCGGCCTCGCCCGGCTGCCAGTGCTCCCAGAAGCCCTGGTCCCAGTTCAGCGCCGGCAGCAGTCCCAAGCTGTCCAGCGCCTCGCTTTTGAGCCTGGCCGGCAGCGGCGGCAGGCTGCGCGGCGCCGGCACCGGGTCGGGCAGCTGCAACTGGGTCAGCGCATTGCGCCAGAACGGGGTGAACACCTTGTACGGACCGCCCTGTTGGGTGGTGAGCTGCCAGGGCTCCAGCAGCAGCGCGGAATTGCAGCTCTGCACCTCGATCCCGCGCTCACGCAGGCTGCGCTTGATCTGTGCATCGCGCGGCTGGGTGGCCGGTTCGTACTTGCGATTCCAGTACACCGCCGCCGCACCGGTTTGCGCGATCACCTCGTCGAGCACCTGCGCGCTGTTGCCGGCGCGGATCACCAGGCCGCTGCCGAGTGTGCGCAGGGACGTATCCAGCGCTGCCAGCGAGCGATGCCGCCAACTGCGCGAGGCCGCGCCCGGTGTCCACTCGCCTTCCTCGTGCGGAGCATCGATATAGAGCGGGATCGGGTGGTGCCCGGCATCGAGTGCGGCACGCAGGGCCGGATTGTCTTCCAGGCGCAGATCGCGACGGAACCAGACGATGGCGTAGGACATGCGGACTCGGCAGCGGCAGGTGAGGCCGCGCAGCATAAGCCAGCAGATGCAACGATGGCGCGATATGGCGGCGGCGTTTCTGCCGCGGCAAGATCCCTGCAGCAAACGCCAAGACCTTGAGTGCGCGGTGCCCTCACCGCTTGCGGGACACGCCGTTAACCCGTCCATGGGGGCTCGGTGGCGGCATCCATGCCGCCACCGGTCCCGCAATCGGTGAGAACACCGCACCAGACAGTTGGCTGGTGGTTTTTGAACGCTCTACGCACCGACCAACTTGACTGGTCCTTGCCCGCTCACCGTCGCGGGCCCTTTGGCGGCATGAATGCCGCCAAAGAGCTTGCATGGACGTACTTGCAGCGTGTCCTGCGGTGGTAGGCGGGCAAGGACCACGCAGCCAAGCCGCAGATCGCACGCTCTATACCTGACACATCCGCACCGTCCCCGCGCAAAGCTGGCGCCCCCGCGCGTAGCGGCGAGCGCACTGGTGATCTGATCGACTCAACTACTCGAAACTGCCCACCGAGTCGTGCGCCAGATTGTCGAAGCGGGTGTATTCGCCGAAGAACTTGAGCTTGCACGAGCCGGTCGGGCCGCCGCGGTGCTTGCCGATGATGATCTCGGCCAGGCCCTTGTCCGGCGAGTTTTCCTTGTTGTAGTAATCGTCGCGGTAGATGAAGACGATCATGTCCGCGTCCTGCTCGATGGCGCCGGATTCGCGCAGGTCGGCCATCACCGGGCGCTTGTCGGTACGCGTTTCCAGCGAGCGGTTGAGCTGCGACAAGGCGATCACCGGCACGTTGAGTTCCTTGGCCAGGCCCTTCAGCGAGCGCGAGATTTCGGAAATTTCGGTCGCGCGGTTTTCGCTGTTGCCCGGCACCGACATCAGCTGCAGGTAGTCGATCACGATCAGACCCAGATCGTGTTCGCGCTTGAGCCGGCGGCACTTGGAGCGCAACACCTCCGGCGACACACCCGGGGTGTCGTCGATGAAGATCTTGGTTTCCTTGAGCATCTTGATCGCGCCGGTCACGCGCGCCCAATCCTCGTCTTCCAGCGCGCCGGTACGCAGGCGCTGCGCGTTGATGCGCCCGTTGGAGGAGATCAGGCGCATCGCCAGCTGCGAGGCCGACATTTCCATCGAAAACACCGCCACGCCCTTCTTGGACTTGATTGCGGCGTATTCGGCGATATTCAGCGCGAAGGTGGTCTTGCCCATGGCCGGACGCGCGGCCAGGATGATCAGGTCGGTCGGCTGCAGGCCGGCGGTCATCGCGTCGAAATCGTTGTAGCCGGTGGGCAGGCCGGTGATGTTGCCGCCGTTCTCGAAGCGGTTGCGCAGTTCCTCGAAGGCGTCCTTCAACGCACCCGGCATCGCCACGAAGTCGGTGCGCCCGCGCGCGCCGGCCTCGGCGATCTTGAACACCGCCTTTTCCGCCGCCGACAGCAGCTCCACGCTCTCGCGGCCTTCCGGCTGGAAACCGTCGTTGACGATGGTGGTGCCTACCTCGATCAACTGCCGCAACACCGCCTTGTCGCGCACGATTTCCGCATATGCAGCGATGTTGGCCGCCGACGGCGTGGTGCTGGCCAGCTCGATCAGGTAGGCGCCATCGCCGACCTGCTCCAGCTTGCCCTGCGATTCGAACCACTCGCCCAGGGTCACCGCATCGAACGGGCGGTCTTTTTCCGCCAGTTCGCGAATGGCGCGGTAGATCAGCCGGTGATCGCGCCGGTAGAAGTCGTTTTCGGTGAGCTGGTCGTTGACCCGGTCGAACGCATCCGGCGCCAGCATCAGCCCGCCGAGCACCGCCTGCTCGGCCTCGACCGAATGCGGCGGCACCCGCAGCTGGTCAAGACGCGGCTCGGGACGATCGTAATCGTCGTCGTCGCGATCGCGATTGCGCTTGGAACGGAAACCAGGACGAGCGGACATGGGACAAACAGACCTGACGCAGGGACACGAGGGCAGGAAGCATAGTCATCGGCGCCGCCGACGGCCACGCACAACTCTGTGGATAACTGGTGGACAGCCGGTGCAGCAGTCTTCTACGCCGCCCCTGTCGCACCGGCCGCGACCCTTGCCTTGCCTGGGTTTGCGCGCCCCGGCCGGGGCCTGCCGCGCGGGCGCCACAGGCTGTGATCAACTCAGCGCTTCAGGTGCCCGACCAGGCCCAGGAAGGCGTCCACGAAGCCCTGCAGGAAGGTGCGGCTGTCGGAATTGGCGATGGTGTCGCCCGGCCCGAACAGGCCATCTTTGTATTGCAAAAACACCTCTGGCTGGCCGAGCACATGCATGTTCAGATAGGCCAGCACATTGCGCAGGTGCTGCTGCGCGGTGGCGGTGCCGATCGCACCGACCGAGATGCCGACCACCGCCGCCGGCTTGCCGGCAAACGCACTGTCGCCATAGGGACGCGAGCCGGTGTCGAGCGCGTTCTTGAGCACGCCGGGGATCGAACGGTTGTACTCGGGAGTCACGAACAGCACCGCATCGGCGGCGCGGATCTGCTGTTTCAGGCGCGTGCCTTCGGCCGGGAAGTCGCCATCGCGGTCCTGGTTGTACAGCGGGATATCGCCAATCTCCAGGTAGTCGAATACCGCCCGGTCGCCAGCCAGATGCGCCAACGCGCGCGCCAGCTGGCGGTTGTAGGACTCTGCACGCAGGCTGCCAACCAGCACGGCGATAGTGAGCTTGCTCATGGATACGCTCCGTGGAAACAGGGCCACACCCTACCCATCGCCATGCTCAGGGCTGGTGAAACGGCGCGGCGGCTCCGGCCGCAGCGCCACCGCGAACCAACACTGGCTGTGCTCGGCCCGATGTGCGAGCCGCAGCGACAAGCAACAGCAATACCCCGCGCACCGAAGTGCCATCTCCAGCACCTCCACGACGGGTCGCCGCGCCCCTGATCAGCGCGCGATGGCCGCGCGTCGTTCGCGCCAGTGCGCCTGCCAGGCCTGGAACATCAGCACCGTCCACAGGTGGGTATGCCATTTGCGTTCGCCGCCGTTGAAGTCGCGCCACAACCCGGCCACGGTATCGGCCGCGAACACGCCCTCGCGCTGCAGCGTGCCGTGCGCCAGCAGATCGTCGGCCCAGCCATGCAGGTCCCCGCGCAGCCAGGCGCTGACCGGCGCGCCGAAGCCGCGCTTGCCGCGATAGACCATCGGGTCGGGCAGGTAGCGGCACAGCACGCGCTTGAGCAGGTACTTGCTGACACCGTCGCGGTACTTGAGCGACAGCGGCAGCGACCAGGCGAACTCGGCCACGCGCCAGTCCAGCAGCGGCGCGCGCGCCTCCAGCCCCACCGCCATGGTGGTGCGGTCCACCTTGCACAGCAGATCGTCGGGCAGATACGCGGCGAAATCGGCCAGCATCATCGCGTCGGCCGGCGTGCCCGAGCCGTGCAATGGATCGGCCAGGCTGTAGAAGCTGTCCGGCTCGGTGGCGCCCAGCACCACCGCGGCCGGATCGCGCCAGCGCGAGATACGGTTGCGGTAGATGTCGCCGATGCCGCGTGCGCCGGCTTCGGCCACCAGCGCAGCCAGCCCACCGGTACGTGAGGATTCGCCGTTGCGGCGGGCTGCCAGCGCCATCAGCCGACGCAACGGCCCGGGCACCAGCCCATGCATGCGCCAGTTGCGCAGCGCACGCTGGTAGCGGCCATAGCCGAAGAACAGTTCGTCGCCGCCATCGCCGGACAGCGCCACCGTCACCCCGCCGCGCGCCAGCCGCGCCACCAGCGCGGTGGGCACCTGCGAGGCATCGGCGAAGGGCTCGTCGAACATGTCCGGCAGGCTCGGCACCACCGCCAGCGCGTCGGCGCCGCTAACATACAGCTCGGTGTGGTCGGTCTGCAGATGCGTGGCCACTTCGCGCGCCAGCGGCGCCTCGTCGTGGTGCGAGCCTTCAAAACCGATGCTGAAGGTGTGCACCGGCTGTGCGCTCTGTGCCTGCATCATCGCGGTGACGATGGACGAGTCGGTACCGCCGGACAGGAACACGCCCACCGGCACGTCGGCCACCATGCGCAGCGCCACCGCATCGCGCAGCACGCTGTCCAGCTGGTCTTCGGCCTGTGCATCGGTGCCGGTGAACGGCGCTGCCAGCGCGCGCTGCATCGCCTCGCGCGCATTCCAGAACGGTTGCTGCGCCTGGTCGGGCCGATGCGCGGCCGCGCCCGCGGCCACGGCCTGCGCATCCATCCGCAACACCCGGCCCGGCATCAGCTTGAAGGTACGCTCGTGGATGCAGGCCGGCGCCGGGATATAGCCCAGCCGCAGCAGCAGGGTGAGCGCATCGCGATCGACGCCGTTGTCGAAGTCCGGATGCTGCCACAGCGCCTTGAGCTCGGAACCGAACACCAGCGTGTCGCCGGCCCAGCCGTAGTACAGCGGCTTCTTGCCGACGCGGTCGCGCGCCAGGAACAGGCAGTTGTCGCGCTCATCCCACAATGCAAGGGCGAACATGCCGTTGCAGCGGGTCAGGGTGTCGTCCAGTCCCCACTCCACCACCGCCGCCAGCAGCACCTCGGTATCGGAATGGCCGCGGAAGCGATGCCCCAACGCCGACAGGGCGCCACGCAGCTGCGCGAAGTTGTACACCTCGCCGTTATAGGCCAGCACGTAGCGGCCATCGGCCGAGCGCATCGGCTGATGGCCCAGCGGCGACAGGTCCAGGATGCTCAGGCGCTGATGCGCCAGCGCCACGCCTGCCTGCGCATCGCACCAGCTGCCGGCATCGTCTGGGCCACGGTGGCGCAGTGCGGCGCCCATCGGGCCCACCAGTGCCTCGAGCTGTTCGCCATGCAGCCGCGGCGTGGCCATCAGCAATCCTGCCAATCCGCACATCGTCAGCGTCCCCCGCAACGCGCGGTGCTGCCGACAACGCACCATCGCGCGGTCGCGGCAACGCCGGGAGCTCGCTCGGCGCGGCCGGCGCCGAGCTGCGCAGCAGATCGGCCCTGCGCGCGCCACAGCGGCGGCGTCGCGCACACGGCCGTGCCGGGCTGGCGCAGGCCGCTCATGCCGTCACCGACCCGGGGGCAGGCATCGGCACGAATCCAGGCAGCGCGCGCACGCGGTGCAGCCAGGCGCCGATCGCCGGCCAGCGTTCCAGGTCGAAGCCGCCGTCTTCGGCGCAATGGGTGTAGGCAAACAGCGCGATATCGGCAATGCCGTAGTCGCTACCGGTGAACCAGGCCTGCTGCTGCAGATGCCGCTCCATCACCGCCAATGCCTGCTCGCCGCGCACGCGCAGCTGCGGCAGCTCGGCGCGCCGCGCCGCATCGGGCGCGGTCCACAGGCTGATGAAACGCGCCACCGCCACGTACGGCTCATGGCTGTATTGCTCGAAGAACATCCAGCTCAGCGCCTGTGCGCGTTGCCAGGCGTCGGTGGGCAGGTACGGGGTGCCTTCGGCCAGCCAGAACAGGATCGCATTGGATTCGGTCAGCACGCGGCCGTCGTCGCGCTCCACCATCGGCACCTTGCCGTTGGGATTGATGGCCAGGAACTCAGGCGTGCGGGTCTGCCCGGCCACGCTGTCGACCTCGACCCAGTGATAGCGACTGCCCAGTTGCTCCAGCAGCAGGCGCACCTTGTAGCAGTTGCCGGAACTGGACATGCCATGGACGGTCAACGGGGGACGCACGGTCGACATCAAGCTGGCTCCGCGGCAGCGACGAGGGGGCTGGCAGTGTCACAGCCCCGTGCGCCTTTGCAAAGCCCTGCGCGCAGCGGCAGTGGCCGGCGGCCATCGCCACTGGGCCGCAGCGCGGGCGGCATGGATCTGGCGCCCGTCGCTACCCCATCGCGACGATCGCCACCGGCACGCCCAGCACCGCGCTCGCCACACCCAGCAGCGACAGCGTCAAGGCCCAGGCGCCGAAGGCGCGGGACCGCGCACAGCCGGTCGCGCCAGCGAGCGCCTGCACCGAGCACACCGACCACCACAGCCCGCCCAGCAACAGCAGCAGGATGCACATCGCCAATTGCGCCATGCCGGCCGGATCGCTCGCACCGGTCTGCAGCAGCGCCACCCGGCCCTGCAACGCCACCAGTGCGGCGAACACGCAGACCAGCCAGGGCAGCACGCTGCCTGCCATCGCCGGCAACAGGCGCTGCAGCTGCGCCGCACTGCCCATCCAGCGCAGCACGTACATCAGCAACACGCAGCCCAACGCCAGCAGCGCGGCCACCGCGATGGCGCCGGCGACCTGCAGCCACCACGGCAGCGCCTGCAACCACATCCATGCAGACACCAGCGTGGTCAGTGCGAACACCCCCCAGGCGCCGCGCCGCAGGCTGCCCTGCTGCGGCATGCGTTGCACCGTGCCGTGCGGGTCGAACAGCATCCCGCCCAGCCCACCGCGGCGCCACCAGGGCAGGCAGGCGAGCACCGCCACCAGCAGCGCCAGCAACGCGGCAAGCGGGAAGCCCAGCGCGCGCCAGTCGGTCGGCTGCCTGCTGCGCTGTGGTTCGAGGTCGTGATCGAAGTACACCAGTTCGCGCGCACGCTCCATGTCGGCCGCCGCACGCGCCACGCCATCGGCGGGAATGCGGTCGCTGAAGCGTTGCCATTCGCCGACGATGACGATGCGGCCATCGCGCTGCGAGATCGTGCGCGTGAAGCGGAACCAGGGGTTGGCAACGGTCTGGGTGTCCGCCTTCAGTTGCACCGGCGGGTCCACCTGCACGCGCACGGTCTGCCGCGCCAGCCGCGGACCGCCCAGCGCCAGCGGACTCTTGCGCGCCTCCTTGGGCAAGGAATCCATCCAATCGCTGAGCTGGAACAACGGAAACCCGAGCTCGTCGCCCTCCTCTGACGGCCACTGCAGGCGGTAGTGCTCGCGCGTGCGCACGTTCAACGGATCGGTCGCGTCGATGGTCGGTACGTCCACCTGGGTCAGCGCGGTGTAGTACTGCTGCATGAACTCCAGATAGTGCGCGCCGATCGTCTGCGCGCCGTCGCTCTCGAAGCTGGCGGCAACGCGTTCGCCGCGCCCCTGCCGATAGATGGTGTCCACGGTGAAGGTCGCCACCCGCTGCGGCGTTCGCAGCGAGATCACGATGTCCTGGTTCACCTCGACCTGCGGCAACGCCGGCATTGGCGAGGGCACCGCGACCAGCGCGTTCTGCCCGGCCAGTACCGGCAACCCACGCACGAACGGCAGCGGCCGGCGCTGCGCCAGCGGGCCGTCTTCGCGGTCGCGGGTGGCGTCCACCCACACCTCGCCCTGCGGCAGGTGCGCGCGCACCACCACATGATCGAACGCATACGGGCTGGGCAGGCGCTTGTCCAACGCACTGCCCTTGTCGCTGCTGACCAGCACCGGCTCGGCCCGGATGCCGGCCAGTTGCAGCAGCGCGATCAACAGCGTGGCCTTGTCCTTGCAGTCGCCGTAGCGGTTGCGCAAGGTCGCCTCCGGCGCATGCGGGGCGTGCGAATTCTCGCCCATGTCCAGGCCGACGTAACGGATCTCGCCCTGCACGAAGGCCACCGCGCGCAGCAGCGCGCCCTGCGGATCGTCGCGGCGCAACTGCAGGCTCTGCAGCATCCCGGCCGCCACCTGCCGGTCCTTGAAGGCATCCGGATACAACTGCACCGCCCAGTCCGCCACCGCGGCCCAATTGCCGGCGGTGGAGACTTCGATCAGGCCGTACTGGTCCACATCGTCGGGCGCGTCTTTTTCCTCGTGCACGGCAGCGAGCTTGCTCGCTGCGATGTTCAACTGCGTGACCCCATCGGCCTTGCTGACAGTGCGGCTGAAACCCGGCGCGCTGATCCGCCACTGCAAGGCCATATCGGCGGGATAGCGCAGCCGGACCCGGCGCTCGCCCAGCGGCACGCCGTAGCGCGCATCGAACACGTCGTAATAGCCCTTGCCGAACACCGGATTGCTGCCGGTGATGGTCACGCCATAGTCCACCCGGTCGCCGACGCGCAGATCCGGCAGGGTGATCGACAAGGTCAGCGCGCCGTCGATCAGGCCGTCTTCCAGCCCGCTTTCGCGGCGCAACCTGGCGTAATGCGCGCGGTTGCGCATGTCGATGCGTTTGCCATCGCGCCAGACCTCCAGGCTGTTGAGTTCCAGCGTCTGGTACTGCGGCTGGTAGTCGATGGAGATCTGTCCGGCCTCGTCCAGGCTCTTGGCGCGCAGCACGGTATAGCTCAGGCGCCGATAGGCGCGCGCGGCGCGGCCGGTCAGATCGACCTGGTCGGAAACCAGCTCATAGCGCAGCCCGCCTGCGCCGGGCACGCTGTCGGGCACGGCATCGGCCACCACCCAGGCCGGCGTCGGCGCCATGCTCGGCGCTTCGTTCGCCAACGCCGGTGCGATCGCCATGGCGGCCAGTACCCACATCGCCCACATCACCCGGGCCATGCCCGGCACGCGCGTCATCACATCCTTGCCGATCAATCCCTGCTCCCCGTCAAAACGCATTGAGTCCGGTCAGCGCACGCCCCACCACCAGCTGATGCACGGTTTCGGTGCCTTCATAGGTGATCACCGATTCCAGGTTCAGCGCATGCCGGATCGCCGCATGGTCGGTGGTGATGCCGGCCGCGCCCAGCAGGTCGCGGCACTCGCGCGCCACGTCCAGCGCCATGCGGCAATTATTCCATTTTGCCAGCGAAATCTGTTCCGGCCGCAGCGTACCTGCCTCTTTCAGGCGACCGAGCTGCAGCGCCAGCAGCTGCGCGGTGGAGATCCGCCGCGCCATCTCGGCCAGCCTGATCTGC
Organism: Xanthomonas codiaei; assembly: GCF_002939785.1. GTDB lineage: Bacteria > Pseudomonadota > Gammaproteobacteria > Xanthomonadales > Xanthomonadaceae > Xanthomonas > Xanthomonas codiaei. Next base: position 14,853 of record NZ_MDEC01000009.1, on the reverse strand, counting down.
GCGCTCTGCGTGGCGGCCAGCGGCCGCCCGAACAGGATGCGCTCGCCGGCATAGGCCAGGGCCTCGCGCAGGCAGGCCACCGCCGCGCCGATCGCGCCCCAGGCGATGCCGTAACGTGCCTGGCTCAGGCATCCCAGGGGCGCCTTGAGCCCGGCCGCGTTCGGCAGCCGCATCTGCTCGGGCACGAACACGTTGTCCAGGAACAGGGCAGAGGTGACCGAGGCGCGCAGACTCATCTTGTGCGCGATGTCCTGCGCGCTGAAGCCGGGGCTGTCGGTCTCCACCAGAAAGCCGCACACGCCATCGTCGGTCTGCGCCCAGATGATGGCCAGCGCGGCGATGCTGCCGTTGGTGATCCACATCTTGGCGCCGTTCAAGCGCCAGCCGTCGCCATCGCGCACCGCGCGCGTGGTCATCGCCGCCGGGTCCGAGCCGCCTTGCACCTCGCTCAGGCCGAAACAACCGATCGCCCGGCCGGCCGCCATCTCCGGCAGCCAGCGCTGCCGCTGCGCATCGCTGCCATAGGCGTGGATGGGATACATGCACAGCGACGACTGCACGCTGACGAAGCTGCGCACGCCGCTGTCGCCGCGCTCCAGCTCCTGGCAGATCAGTCCGTAGGACACCGCGCCCAGGCCGGCACCGCCGTCGCTGACCGGCAGGCTGGCACCGAGCAACCCCAGTCCGGCCAGTTCCGGCACCCATTCGCGCGGGAAGCGCCCCGCATCGAAGGCAGCGCCGATCACCGGCAGCACGCGCTCGTCGGTAAAGCGCGCCACCGCCTCCTGCACCGCCCGCTCTTCGTCGGTCAGCAGTGCACGCACATCGAACAGATCGTCAGGACGCAGCGGCATCGTCGTTTCCAGCCAGGAGACAGGGACCAATTATCTGCCAGTTGCCGGATCGATATCGCCGTGTCGACACGCCGGCCGCGCACAAAAAAAGAGCCGGCAATGCCGGCTCTTTCTCACCCACCGCGCCGCTGTCGATTACTGACGGCTGCTCACCGCGTCCTGACGGATGCCGGAGTCGCCCACGGCCGACGCAGTCTGGGTCACCAGCTGGCCATCGACCACCGGCAGGCGATCGCTGGCCGGCTTGTCGTTCATGCGCACGGTCTTTTCGAACCCGTCGTAACGGTAGGTCACGTCGTAGGCCACCACATTGTCGGCGTCGCCCAACGAGATGCGCTCGCCCGGCTTGCTGTCCATCCGCATGGTGCCGGTGGTGCCGTCGGCATTGCGATAGGTCACGTCGTAACCGACCACGCGCGAAGACGAGGAATTGGCGTTTTCGGTATGGCACTGGCGCTCGGTGCGATCCACCACGCGGCCGCCGACATGGTTGCGATCGACGCGGTTACCGATGAAGCCGCCGCCCACCGCACCGGCGGCGGTCGCCAGCTTGCGGCCGTTGCCGCCACCGACCTGGTTGCCGATCAGGCCACCGATGACGGCGCCGGCCACGGTGCCGCCGACATTGCCATCGCGCTCGGGCAGGCGCTCCTGTACCACCACGTCGCGGCACACCTCACGCGGCGACGAACTGGTGGTGGTTTCGCGGATCGCATTGGTATTGATGACCTGCGCGTACTGCGGCTCGCGCTGGGTGATCGGCGCCACCCGGACCACGTCGGCGTATTCCAGACCGCGCGGGGCCGGCTGGCCGTTGGCAACGAAGTCGCCGGACGACGGACGGTTGTTCATGAAGGCAGCCGTGGCCACGCCTCCAACCAGCAAGGCACCAGCAGCGACCAGTATAGTTGTCGTATTGCTCTTCATTACCAGCTCCCTGCGGACACACCGCGTTGTTGACGGCGTGATTCCAGCATGGGAACCCTGAACGAAAACGCCCTCGCTCATGAATGGCGCGGTTAAGTTCAGCTAGCGGTTACTTCATGCACTTCTAACAGTGGGAGCCAATGCATGCGAAATCCTCTGACCACGCGCGCGCTGGAATGGGCCGGCAAGCTGCGCTACCCCACGCTGTTCAAACTGGTGGTCGTGCTGTTTGCGGTGGACCTGTTGTTACCCGACCCGCTTCCCTTCCTGGACGAGTTGCTGTTCGGCCTGACCACGCTGCTGCTGGCAAACTGGAAGACCCGCAAGGCGCCACTGCCGGCACCGGCGCGCCGCCTGTGATGGAGTTGATCGACAGCCATTGCCATCTGGATGCCGGCGAATTCGACCATGATCGCGCTGCGGTCATCGCCCGTGCACGCGCTGCCGGCGTGGTGCAGCAGGTGATACCGGCCATCACCGCGGCCAGCTGGCCGGGCCTGCGCCAGGTGTGCAGCCAGGCGCCCGGGCTGTATCCGGCCTACGGGTTGCACCCGATCTTTCTGGACCAGCATCGCCCCGAACACCTGGAAGCGCTGGCGGACTGGATCGAGCGCGAGCGCCCCTGTGCCATTGGCGAATGCGGGCTGGATTTCTACCTGGACGGGCTGGATGCGCAGGCGCAGCGCAACTGCTTCGATGGCCAGTTGCGTCTGGCAAAACGCTTCGACCTGCCACTGATCGTGCACGCGCGCCGCGCCACCGAAGAGGTCATCGCCCGCATCAAGGCCATCGGCGGCCTGCGCGGCGTGGTGCACAGCTTTGCCGGCAGCCCCGAACAGGCCCGGCAGCTATGGACACTGGATTTCATGATCGGCCTCGGCGGGCCGGTGACCTACCCGCGCGCCAATCGCCTGCGCGGGCTGGCCGCGACAATGCCGCTGCAGCACCTGTTGCTGGAAACCGACGCGCCCGATCAGCCCGACGCCAGCATCCTTGGCCAGCGTAACGAGCCGGCCCAGCTGCGCACGGTGCTGGACTGCATCGCCCAGCTGCGCGGAGAAGATGCCGCGGTGATCGCGGCTCAGACCACCGCCAACGCACGCCGCTTGTTCGGCTTGCCGCCCAGCTGATGGCCCCGCACGCTGCGCAGGGCGGCATGCCTGCTGCGATTACGAGGCCGCGGCGATCGCCGCCGCCGGCGTGGCGGCACCGGCCTTGGGCTTGAGCAGCATCTCCAGCGCCTTGCCTACCGCCACGAACGCGAAGGTGCCGGTGATATGGGTGGCGGCACCCAGCCCGGCGCCGCAGTCCAGCTTGAGCGTGGCATCGGCATCGAGCTGCGGACGGATCCCGCACACGCTGCCGTCGGCCTGCGGATACTTGACGTTCTCCAGCGAATACACCGCCGGCACACCGAAATAACGCTGTGGATTCTTGGGGAAGTTGAACTCGCTGCGCAGCTTCTTGCGGATCAGCGCCAGCATCGCATCGTGCTCGGTACGCGAGACATCGCGCACCCGCACCAGGGTGGGATCGGTGCGCCCGCCGGCGGCACCCACGGTCAGCAGCGGCAGCTTGCGCCGGCGGCACCAGGCGATGGTTTCCACCTTGACCCGGAAGCTGTCGCAGGCATCGATCACCAGATCGAAGCCATCGCCCAGCAGTGTGTCGATGTTGCCGGCGGTGAGAAAGGACTCCACCGCATCGGCGTCGATTTCGGGATTGATCGCCAGGCAGCGCTCGGCCATCGCGCGCGCCTTGTTGCGCCCGTAGTGCCCGGCCAGCGCCGGCAACTGCCGATTGGTGTTGGACACACACAGGTCATCCGCATCGATCAGGCGCAGATGACCCAGGCCGGTGCGCGCCAGCGCCTCCACCACCCACGAGCCCACCCCGCCCATGCCGACCACCGCCACGCGGCAGGCGGCCAGGCGCTCCACCGTGCCGACTCCATACAGCCGGTCGATACCGGCAAAGCGTTCACGCCATTGTGCTTTCATCGCCCTATTTTACGCGCGCCATCCGCGGCGCGTCCGCCCAACCGCACGCCGCGCCGCCGGAGCATTCGTCATGACCGACTCCCCTGCCCATCAACCGCATCAATCACGCGCGGCGCGCTATGCCTTCATGCTGGTGCTGGGCGTGCTGATCGGGCTGGTGACTACGGTGATGGTGGCGCGCGTGCTGCAGGCCCGACGCGACCCGGTCCCCGACAGCCTGATGCAGGTCATGGCCTACCAGTTGCGCGTGCTGCAGCCGCCCGGCTCGACCTGCGCACCGGAGCAGCAACAGGCGCGCCTGCGCTCGCTGCGCCTGCTCGCCGACGAACTGGAGCCCGCATTTGCGAACCTCGGCGAGGATCGCCGCTTTGGCGAACATGTCGACATGCTGCGCGCCGCGCTGGACCGCGCGCAGCGCGCGCCAGCTACCGATTGCGCGGCGGTTGCGCGCCTGATAGCGCCGATTTCCGATGCTTGCGACGCCTGCCACCGTGACTTTCGATGAACGGGACGATCGGGTTTCGTTAAGCCAGCAGTGATCCAGTTGGCAAACCGTTCACCTGTACCGTCAGAGGATGACGTCGCCGCGGCCCCGACCGCCTTCAGAACCTCCGGAGACACCTCATGAAGACCCGACTGCTCGTTATCGGCCTGGCTGCAACCGCCACCCTGGTCGGCTGCGCCACGTCCCAGCCCCAGTACGGCAGCTATCGCGGCGACCGTGGTTATGACCAGGGGTATTCGCAGCAGGCACCGCGTTGCGTGGACTGCGGCATAGTCACCCGCATCGATGAAGTCGGCCCCACCCGCACCGCGCCGACCGGCACCGGCGCAGTGCTGGGCGGCATCGTCGGCGCAGTGGCCGGCCGCCAGATCTCCAAGGAAACCGGCGGCAGCAAGGGCAACAAGAATGTCTCGGCCGTCGCTGGCGCCGCTGCCGGTGCACTGGCCGGCAACGCCATCCAGAACAACGTCACCAGCAGCAGCTTCGATGTGCAGGTGCGCATGGACGACGGCCGGGTGATCGTGGTGAACCAGCGCGACCTGGCCGGCGTGCGCGAGAACGCATACGTGCGCGTGGTCAACGGACGGGTGGTATTGCGCTGATCAGCGCACCACGCCTGTGGCAGACAGCAGAAAGGCCCGGTGACGGGCCTTTCTGCTGTCTGCGCGTTGTCCCGATGCCGCGGCCGATCAGACCACCTGCACCGCATCGGCCTGCAGGCCCTTCTGACCCTGCACGACGGTAAAGCTGACCTTCTGGCCTTCCTTGAGGCTCTTGAAGCCCTGGATCTGGATCGCGCGGAAATGGACGAAGACGTCTTCGCCGTTTTCGCGACTGATGAATCCAAAGCCCTTGGCATCGTTGAACCACTTCACGACACCATTCTCGCGTTCGATGTTGGACATCTCGACTGACTCCCTACGACACTGTGATGGACTGGCGGTGGTGGCTGTGATTGCAAGGAGGAAGCGAGGTACAAGGATGTAGCGGATCGGACGATCTACCGCATCAGGCCACGATTCACGGTGACCTTTGCAAACAGCAGCGGCTGCAACTTAACCCGCACAAAATGAATTTTCAAGCATCCCTTGCGTATTTCCGTCAAGCCTGAAATAGGACATTTTCAAACCATCATGGACACGACTGCCGTCTACTACGTTTTGGCCGGGGCGCTGGTGTTGATCGGCCTGGCCGGGGTCATCCTGCCCGCCCTGCCGGGCCTGCCACTGGTGTTTGCCGGGCTGTTGCTCGGCGCCTGGGCCGACGGCTTCGCCCACGTGGGATGGATCGCCCTGGTGATCCTGGGCTTGATCACCGCGCTGTCGTTCCTGATCGACTTTCTGGCCACCGTCTATGGCGCCAGGCGCGTCGGTGCCAGCAAGATGGCGTTGTGGGGATCGGTGGTCGGCGCCATCGCCGGCATCTTCTTCATGCCGATCGGCCTGTTCGTCGGCCCGTTCGCCGGCGCCTGGATCGGCGAGTACTACCAGACCCGCAAGACCGATCAGGCCACCAAGGTGGGCATCGGCACCTGGCTGGGCATCGTGCTCGGCACGGCGACCAAGCTGGCCTTGGGCCTGTGCATGCTGGGCGTGTTCGCGATCGCCTGGTTCTTCTGAATCCTGGCTCTTCTTGGAGCGGCAACAAAACGTAGCGAGCGCTCGTCAGGCGGGTGCGGACGGCGCGGAGGAACCGCAGTGCACGCGTGGCACATGCGCACCGAGCACCGACCGCGCCCGCCTGGCGGCCGCGCAATAGGTTTGCTAACTGCTCTTGATCGGAAGATCGCACAACGCGCATCGGCACAGGCGCGCCACGTACGCCGCGGCGTGGGCACTGCGGTGCGAGAGAATGGGTGGCCGCGCGTTCGCTGCCGCATGTTATGCGCTTGTGTACACATCGCGTATGCAGTCGCGACCGTTAAGCTGCGCCTCTTCGCGCCGGCCTGGCGCCCTTACTTCGGCCAGACCGCCATGTCCACGCACCACACCCGCCCCTTGATCTTGATTGCCCTGGCCGCAGCTCCACTGGCACACGCGCAGGAAATCGCACCGCAACCCGCCTCGCCGCAGGCCTGCACCTCGGTGACCTCGGATGCGGCGCGCCTGGCCTGTTATGACCAGGCGCTGGGCTATACCCCGCAGGCCGTCCAGCAGGCAGACGCGGCAGCGCAACTGGCCAAGCAGGCCGCCGCCAAGCCCGACGACGCCCGCACGCTCAGCCGCGTGGGCGACTTCTTCCGCGCCGATGGCCAGGACCCGTCGAAGGAAGAAGCCGTGGCCAATGCCGGGCGCGGCTCGTTGCTGGACCGCCGCTGGGAACTGGCTAAGGATTCCAAGCTGGGCACCTTCCAACTGCGCGGCTACAAGCCGGTGTACCTGCTGCCGGCGTTCTGGACCAGCGACACCAACCGCACCCCGCAGTCGCCGAACCCGGCCAACTCGGTGTCCACGCCGCAGCAGCTGGACAGTGCGGAACTGAAGTTCCAGCTCAGCTTCAAGACCAAGGTGGCCGAGGACCTGGTCGGCGACAACGGCGACATCTGGATGGGCTACACCCAGAGCTCGCGCTGGCAGGCCTACAACTCCGAGGCCTCGCGTCCCTTCCGCGAGACCAACTACGAACCCGAAGCGATGCTGGTGTTCCGCAACAACTACAGCATCTTCGGCTGGAAGGGCCGCATGAGCGGCATCAGCCTCAACCACATGTCCAACGGCCGCGCCGACCCGCTGTCGCGCTCCTGGAACCGGGTGATCCTCAACATCGGGCTGGATCGCGAGAACTGGGCACTGACCCTGCGCCCGTGGTTCCGCATCAAGGAAGACCGCGCCGACGACAACAATCCGGACATCGAGGATTACATGGGCCGTGGCGATGCGACCCTGGTCTATAACAAGAACGGCCACGAAGTGGCGCTGATCGCGCGCCACTCGCTGCGCGGTGGCGACCGCTCGCACGGCTCGCTGCAGGTGGACTACGGGTTCCCCATCACCAACCTGCTGCGCGGCCACGTGCAGGTTTTCGATGGCTATGGCGAAAGCCTGATCGACTACAACCACAAGGCCACCTACATCGGCCTGGGCGTGTCCCTGCTGGAATGGTTCTGAGCACGATCGCCCGGACCTGAGCCGACGCGGGCTGGCGGCTGCCCGGGTGCCATGGCGCTCCCGGGCCAGCGCGGTCGGTGGACATGGCCGCGCCGCGCAGGGCGATCGCCTTGCGCGGCGTTGCGGCCGGAGCGACGATCAGACGTCGAAGAAATCGACCTTGCCGTCCTTCAAGGTGTAATAGGCGCCGACCACCTTGCATGCACCGGTGCGCAGGGGTTCGAGCAGCGCCGGCTCGGAGGCGCCGCGCAGGCGATCGACGGTGCGCTTGACGTTGGCCTTGACCGAGGCAGCCAGCAGGTCGTCGCCTCCCTTGGTCTTGGCGGTCAGCACGGCCGGGACGATGGGTTCGATCATGGCGCCGATCGCGCCCGGGAAAAACGCGTTCTGCTCCACCACCGAGACCGCCGCCGCCACTGCGCCGCAGCTCTCGTGGCCCATCACTACCACCAACGGCACGCCGAGCTGGCTCACCGCATATTCGATCGAACCCAGCGCCGTGGTGTCCACGGTATTGCCGGCGTTGCGAACGATGAACATCTCGCCCAGCCCGCGGCCGAACAGCAGCTCCGGCGGCACGCGCGAATCCGAGCACGACACCAGGATCACGAACGGGGTCTGGCCCAGCGCCAGCTCCAGCCGGCGGCGGCTGTCGGAAATCACCTTCTTGGGGCGGTTTTCGACGAAGGCGGCATTGCCGTCGCGCAGGACCTGCAGCGCCTGGTCGGCATTCAGATCGGTCTTCTTCGACGGTGCGGCACGCACCGCAAACGGGAGCGACGCGGTGGCCGCGGCAATCGGCGCGCAACAGGCGCACTGCAGCAGCTTTCGACGGGATACGGAGTGCGACATGGACGAGCCCCTGCTCTCTGGTTGGTGCGGCGATCGTACTATGTGACAACGAGCCCAAAACGATTCATTGAGAGGTTCTGCGCACAGAACTTCGCAGCCACGAGCCGTCCATTCAGGTCCAGTCGATCAAGCCCTCGCGGCGATAGGTTTCCTGAAATGCCGGGCGCGCTTTCATACGCTGCGCATGTGCCTGCAACGCAGGCCAGGTGTCGGTCGGCCGTGGCATGTTGCGCGACCAGCGCATCAGCATGGTCAGCATGAAGTCGGCCGCCGACAGCTGCTGGCCCAGCAGGTACGGGCCATGCGCCTGCAGATGCGCATCCACCTGGGCCCAGGCTGCTTCCAGCCTGGCGCGCGCCTGCGCCTGCGCAGCATCGGCGTGCGCGGCACCTGCCGGTTCGTCGGGGTAGAACCAGGCGCGATACGCCGGCTGCAAGGTATTGGCGCAGAAGAACATCCACTTGTAATAGGCGGCACGCTCGGGCGAAGCGACAGGCGGGGCCAGCCCGGCCTGCGGGTACAGGTCGGCCAGGTGCAACACGATCGCCGCCGCTTCGGTCAGCACCTGCCCGTCCAGCACCAGGGTTGGCACCACCCCGGCCGGGTTCAGCGCCAGATACTCGGGCGATTTCTGCTCGCGTCGGTCGAAGTCCAACGGATGCAGCACGTGGGGCACGTCGAGTTCGATCAACAGCCAGTGCACGACCAGGGCCGCGGTGCTGGGGGTGTGGTACAGCGTGGCGACCATGCGTGCTCCGGGGTCAGTTGGTACAGGCGCGCAGGCAGGCAAGCTTGCGCGGTTCGCAGCGGGTGTTCTCGCTCTGTTGGGTGCAATCGAAGACCTGCGCCAGGCAGTTGGCCCGCTGCGCCGGGTTCTGCACCTCGTCGCAGCGCTGCCCACGCGGTGCCGCCCGGCTGCTGCAACTGGCCTCGCTGGGCCTGGCGCGGCGGCATTGCCTGGCGCTGTCATTGCATTGCGCGATGCAGCGGTCCGCGACGGCCGGCCCGTTGAACCGCGTGGCGGCATCGCCCTGCTTGGGCGGCTTGCGCTCCTGGAACGGCACCGGATCCGCGGGCGGCGGCGCGTAGTCACTGGATGGAAACAACACCGTCGGCGCCTTTTGCTGCTGCGCCAACGCACCCAAACTCAGGCACGACAGCAGCACGATGCAGATGCGGCGGAGCATTCCCTTTCTCCCTGGGGACCAGCTGGTGCGCCGAGCATAGCCGCTTCCTGCACGGCGGTGGCACGCGTCGGCGAGCCAGCTCGCTCGGCCAGCTCGCCAGCATCGCGCAGGAGCATAGCTGCGCGCGACGGGGCGATACAGGCAACCCCGCATCGCGCCCGGGTACCTGCACTGTCGGTGTGTCGCAGGGCGCTTCATCTCGACGAAGCGACACTGCAGAGATGCATCGACTGCCCGCCGATTCCCGGCACGCGAAGGCCTGTCGTTTATTGCAACCAGGTGGGTCGGGGTGGCTGCGGGAAACGGTGTGACCCGGCATGGCCTCGCCCACCAGATCAGACTCGTCAGTGGCAACGCGCGCAGCCTGGCAGTCGATCGGTGAGAGGTATCCAATGCAGATCACGCGCATTGGACGCAGGCCATGCCGCTGATGGAAGCCGGCCACGCCTGCCTGACGGCAACCCAGCCGGTCCGATCGCAGCGCTTATTCCACCAGCACCGGAATCTTGCCGATACGCGACTGCCACTGCCGCGGGCCGGTCTTGTGCACCGACTCGCCGGTGGAATCCACCGCCACGGTCACCGGCATGTCCTTGACCTCGAATTCGTAGATCGCCTCCATACCGAGGTCCTCGAACGCCAGCACGCGCGCGGCCTTGATCGCCTTGGACACCAGGTAGGCCGAGCCACCGACCGCCATCAGGTACACGGCCTTGTTGTCGCGGATCGCATCGATCGCCGCATCGCCGCGCTCGGACTTGCCGACCATGCCCAGCAAGCCGGTCTGCTCCAGCATCTGGCGGGTGAACTTGTCCATGCGCGTGGCGGTCGTCGGGCCAGCCGGGCCCACCACTTCGTCGCGCACCGGGTCGACCGGGCCGACGTAGTAGATGAAGCGGTTGGTGAAATCCACCGGCAGGGTTTCGCCGCGGTTGAGCATGTCGATCATGCGCTTGTGCGCGGCGTCGCGGCCGGTCAGCAGCTTGCCGTTGAGCAGGATCACTTCGCCCGGCTTGAAGCTGGCGACTTCTTCGCGGGTGATGGTGTCCAGGTTCACCCGGCGCGCATTGGTCGGGTTGTAGGTGAGCTTGGGCCAGTCTTCCAGCGACGGCGGGTCCAGCATCACCGGGCCGCTGCCGTCCAGGGTGAAGTGGGCGTGGCGGGTGGCGGCGCAGTTGGGGATCAAGGCCACCGGCAGGTTGGCGGCGTGGGTGGGGTAATCCTTGACCTTGATGTCCAGCACCGTGGTCAGGCCGCCCAGGCCCTGCGCGCCGATGCCGAGCGCGTTGACTTTTTCGTACAGCTCCAGGCGCAGTTCTTCGGCGCGATTGGAGGCGCCGCGCGCCTGCAGGTCGACGATGTCGATCGGCTCCATCAGGGCTTCCTTGGCCAGCAGCATCGCCTTTTCGGCGGTGCCGCCGATGCCGATGCCGAGCATGCCCGGCGGGCACCAGCCGGCGCCCATGGTCGGCACGGTCTTGAGCACCCAATCGACGATGGAATCGGACGGGTTGAGCATGGCGAACTTGCTCTTGGCTTCCGAGCCGCCGCCCTTGGCCGCGACGATCACCTCGACATGCTCGCCAGGCACGATCTTGGTATTGACCACTGCGGGCGTATTGTCCTTGGTATTGGCACGCTTGCCGGCCGGATCGGCCAGCACGCTGGCGCGCAGCTTGTTGTCGGGGTGGTTGTAGGCGCGGCGCACGCCCTCGTTGACCATGTCTTCCACGCCCATCGTCGCGTCGTCCCAGCGCACGTTCATGCCGATTTCCAGGAACACGGTGACGATGCCGGTGTCCTGGCAGATCGGGCGGTGGCCTTCGGCGCACATGCGCGAGTTGATCAGGATCTGTGCGATGGCGTCCTTGGCGGCCGGCGATTCTTCGCGCTCGTAGGCAGCGGACAGGTTCTTGATGTAGTCGACCGGATGGTAGTAGCTGATGTACTGCAGCGCATCGGCGACGGACTGGATGAGGTCTTCCTGCTTGATCGAGGTCACGGCTGGCTCTACGGCTGGCGGGGGGCAATCCCGGCATTTTAGAACAAACCGCCGGCCGGGCCGACGCGGCCGCGGGAAGGCTGCGTTGCGGAAGGCGCCCCACGGCACGGCCCTGCGTCCATCGCCTTGCCAGGACGTGGGCCAACAGGCCTGAGCGGCGGCCTGCCCTCCCGACAGCGCCCAACACTCCCGGCGCACGCTGCGCCCGGCACACTATGCGCATGTCAGCTTCCCACTCCGGCGCCACTGCGCCTGCTCCCCGTACCGGCCCCACCCTGCGCGAACGCCTGGATGCGCTGCGCAATCTGCCCCCGTTCCTGCGCCAGATCTGGCAGACCAGCCGTTGGTTGAGCGCCAGCAGCATCGGCCTGCGCGTGCTGCGCGCCTTGATGCCGATCGCCACGCTCTACATCGGCAAGCTGATCATCGACGAGGCGGTCCACCTGGTGGGCCAGCCGCCGGCGTTCGAGTCGTTCGCCCAGGCGCTGGGCAGCGGCCGCCTGAACCGGCTGCTGGAATTGCTGGCGCTGGAACTGGCACTGGCGATCGGTTCGGACCTGCTCGGGCGCATGGTCGGCTATGCCGATGCGCTGCTGTCGGAGTTGTTCAACAACGCCGCCAGCGTGCGCCTGATGGAACACGCCGCGCAGTTGGATCTGGAGGATTTCGAAGACCCGGACCGCCAGGACAAGCTGGACCGCGCGCGGCGCCAGACCATGAACCGCATGAACCTGATGAGCCAGCTGTTCGGCCAGGTGCAGGACGCCATCACCGTGATCAGCCTGGCGGTGGGCCTGGTGGTGTATGCGCCGTGGCTGATCGTGCTGCTGGCCATTGCCCTGATTCCGGCGTTCATCGGCGAGGCGCACTTCAATGCACTGGGCTATTCGCTCAACTTCCAGTGGACGCCGGAGCGACGCCAGCTCGACTACCTGCGCCAGGTGGGCGCCAGCGTGGAGACCGCCAAGGAAGTCAAGATCCTCAACCTGCACCGCTTCCTGATCGCGCGCTACCGCCGGCTGGCCGACAAGTTCTTCCACGCCAACCGCGCGCTCGCACGCAAGCGGGCGTTGTGGGGCGCGCTACTGGCGGCGCTGGGCACGCTGGGCTATTACGCCGCCTATGGCTACATTGCCTGGCGCACGGTGCGCGGCGATTTCAGCATCGGCGACCTGACCTTCCTGGCCGGCAGCTTCCTGCGCCTGCGCCAGTTGCTGGAAGGCTTGCTGATCGGCTTTTCGCAGGTGGCCGGGCAAGCCCTGTATCTGGACGATCTGTACTCGTTCTTCACTATCGTGCCGCAGATCCGCTCGCGCCCGGACGCATTGCCGGTGCCGCGCCCGATCCGCCAGGGCTTCGTGTTCCAGGACGTGGGCTTCCGCTACCCGGAGGCGGAGCAATGGACGGTGCGGCACCTGGACTTCGAACTGCGCGCCGGCGAAGTGCTGGCGCTGGTCGGCGAGAACGGCGCCGGCAAGACCACGTTGGTGAAGCTGCTGGCGCGGCTGTACGACCCGACCGAAGGCCGCATCCTGCTCGATGGCCGCGATCTGCGCGACTACGATCTGGACGATGTGCGCGCCAATCTGGGGGTGATCTTCCAGGACTTCGTGCGTTACCACCTGAGCGTGGGCGAGAACATCGGCGTGGGCCAGGTGGATGCGATGGACGACACCGGCCGCATCCAGGCCGCCGCGCAGCGCGCGATGGCCGGCGAACTGATCGCCGGGCTGCCGCAGGGCTTCGACCAATTGATCGGCCGCCGCTTCAAGAACAGCGTGGACCTGTCCGGTGGGCAGTGGCAGAAGATCGCCATCGCGCGCGCCTACATGCGCGACGCGCAGTTGATGATCCTGGACGAACCCACCGCCGCGCTGGACGCACGCAGCGAGTTCGAGGTGTTCCAGCGCTTCAAGGAGCTGTCGGACAACCGCACCGCGGTGCTGATCTCGCACCGTTTCTCCAGCGTGCGCATGGCCGACCGCATCCTGGTGCTGGTGGCGGGGCGCATCGAGGCCGCCGGCACCCATGAAGAGTTGATGGCCCAGGGCGGGCGCTATGCGGAGCTGTTCGAGCTGCAGGCGGCGGGGTATCGGTGAGATTGGGGATTCGGCATTCGGGATTGGGGATTGGGGATTCGTTGGAGCGGATTTCGGGGCTCGATGGCAGCGAAGGGTCGAATTGGCAAGCAGCCACGAATCCCCAATCCCGACTCCCGAATCCCGGCCGTCCAAATGAGAGTTCATCTCATTTGGACGGCTTGAGGTAGAATTGCCGGGTACTCCTCCCACGACACTCACCGGTATGTCTTCCGCTTTCGGCGCCGAAACGGTGCTTGAGGTCCGTCACTGGACCGATGCCTACTTCAGCTTCACCACTACCCGCGACCCCGGTTTTCGCTTCGAGAACGGCCAGTTCGTGATGATCGGCCTGGAAACCGAAACGCGCCCGTTGCTGCGTGCGTATTCGATCGCCAGTGCCAACTGGGAAGAACAGCTGGAGTTTTTCAGCATCAAGGTGCCCGATGGCCCGCTGACCTCGCGGCTGCAGCACATCCAGCCCGGCGACCAGGTGCTGGTCGGCAAGAAGCCCACCGGCACGTTGCTGATCAGCGACCTGCACCCGGGGCGCAACCTGTACCTGCTGGGCACCGGCACCGGGCTGGCGCCGTGGCTGTCGATCATCAAGGACCCGGAAACCTACGAGCGTTTCGACAAGGTGATCCTCACCCACGGCGTGCGCTTCGAACAGGATCTGGCCTATCGCGACTACTTCGAGCGCGAGTTGCCGCAGCACGAATTCCTGGGCGACATCCTGCGCGACAAATTGCTGTACTACCCCGCAGTGACCCGCGAAGCCTTCGCCAACCAGGGCCGCCTGACCGAGCTGATGGCCGATGGCCGCATGCAGCAGACGCTGGGCCTGCCCACACTGGATCCGGCCAACGACCGCTTCATGATCTGCGGCAGCCCGCAGATGCTGGCCGACCTGCGCACCCTGCTGGACAGCCGCGGTTTCCAGACCTCGCCGCGCATCGGCACGCCGGGGCACTACGTCTTCGAGCGTGCGTTCGTCGAGAAGTGAGAGTGCTCTTGCGACACCTCGGCATCGCAGCCTCGTAGGAACGCACCCGGGCGCGATGAAGCTTTCCCGGTACGCCCTCGCGCCCGGGTGCGCTCCTGCGCGGAGCTGCGCGCTGGTCTGCCACCACTGCCACATCTCACGCGCACAGGCTCGGCATGGGCGCGCCACCTGCAGCACATCGGCACACCGCTGAGCAACCCGTGCCGTAGGAGCGCACCCGGGCGCGACGAGGCTTTCCCGGTAAGGCTTCGTCGCGCCCGGGTGCGCTCCTTGTATCTGGACATGGTCGCCTAACAGCGTTATGTCTTCCGACTGATCATCGGAGCAGATGCAAG
>NZ_MDEC01000008.1 GCF_002939785.1 Xanthomonas codiaei | reverse complement strand
GTAAAACGTTTCTTCACGTCCAATCTCCGTCGGGTAGGGAATTGGACTCCAAACTGCGGTGCTACTCAAAATCGGGGGGACGTCGCTGCAGCAGCCACGCCGGACTCGAGCAAGGCGCGATATTGCGCCACGCCATCGGCGTAGTTGCCCAGGTAGCGGCGACCGGTGAGCTGGGTGATCTGGTCCAGCACCAGGCGCTGCTCGTAGAAGCCATCGCCCAGGCGGGTCTGGGTCCACTCCGGGTCCACGCCCAGCTTGTCCAGCAGGAAGTCGCTGCTGATGAAATTGTCGTAGTTGACGAAGCGCGGATCGGTCTCGATCAGGTAACGACGGCCCGGGCCGTTGCTGCGCCAGGCGTTGATGCCGCCGAGGCCGGTGGCCGCGCGTCCCATGGCCGTGCGGTCGGTGGCGGTGCCATTGGACAGGCGATACAGCCCACCGATAGGCAGATCGATCTGCGTCAGCGAGGTCTGGCCGCCGCCCACCAGATCGGTGACTGGGATGGTCGACGGATCGACACCCACCCGGCTCTGGTTGGCACCCACGACGATGCCGGTGCCGGCCGCGCTGGTCTGCACC
The DNA here is from genome assembly GCF_002939785.1 of Xanthomonas codiaei. Lineage (GTDB taxonomy): Bacteria > Pseudomonadota > Gammaproteobacteria > Xanthomonadales > Xanthomonadaceae > Xanthomonas > Xanthomonas codiaei. Next base: position 179,647 of record NZ_MDEC01000008.1, on the reverse strand, counting down.
GTGGCCTGATCGACCGTGCTGCGCACCAGCCCACCGTCGTTGGACATCACCGGTGCGACCGACATCTTGATGATGCCGCCCGACGTGGCGAGCGTGGCGTCCTGGGTGTTGGCTCCGACCTGAGCACCTGCATTACCGGCGGTGCCGGTGGCAACACGGATGCTGTCCGCGCCGCCATTGAAGCAATCTGCAAACTTCAGGGTCAGATTGACCTACTAATTACACCTGACCACGTTCTTGGCAGATTTATTCATCAAGTCCTAAATGAAAAATCCACATCCCAAAGAGATCTAAAATTCGAAATATCATCCAATCTACCCTTGTCAAAAAAAACCTTCATCAATTTTTTGGCCAAATCCAAATCAGACAACCAACCTCTCGGATCCCACTTCTGATCCAAATAGCTTACAAAATCAACTCCACTACAACCTTCATCTCCCCCCCACCACTGCAAAATTTCACGCTTCGGGTCCTTCGAATCAACCCTCAGCAAAATTCTATAAATTCCTTTAACTCCCTCCATAACAACAGCTTTAATTTTATCACTTGAATTATCAACTCCATTATAATCATGCATGATAAGAGATGCTCGCCCGCCATCTACAAAGACAGATTCAATTCCCGCAACAATCCTTTCCCATGCGGGATCTTCAGTGCAAACAGCACGCATACCGGGAACGCCGAAGGAAAGTATAAATTCGTACTTATTATCCACCAGTAGCCCTCTTCAGCTCGACCAGACCGTCACCAATTTTCCGCCTACTCCAAATCCAAGTTTTCCCAGTAGTAGCATCATAGACAGTCAACGAACTTAGCCCAGACCTCTCGGCGGCAGCCGCCAAGTTGGTTGATTGACTACAATAAGAACAAATTTCCTCCCCCCTCACTACCATTGACATTTCCTGCCCTTGCGTCAAGCCCGAATCGTAAGCTCGTTGGATAGTAGCAATTTCCGCATGGGCATTGCTCATATTTGAATTAGGAGCGCCCGGAGGAATTAAATCGGCAATCAACGTAGACTTCGAACTATCTGCCATTGCTGCGGGACGTGCCATCTGATTCGTATCTATAATTTTATTACCTGCCACACTCGCCTCAGCGGTGACTTTGACAGTCTCCCGGCCTGGCTCAAGTATCCGTCCAATCAAGGGATCATGAGTCTCTCTTCTCATCAAATCCTTTAAAAGGTTGGCAGCCGCTGCAGCATCTGATTTTCCATCAGCCTTAAGCGGAATAAGCCTTCTATAAGCTAGTACAAGATCATCTACCGTAAACCCAGGGCTAGCCAATAAATCATCAAATTTCTGCGCCGCAACTGAGCCAAGCGCCCCTCCCCCAGAAATCGCAAGAGAGTGTCCACCGGTCCACTCGGTTGCGATCGCGTCAAGCGCACCTACTACTAGTCGGCCACAGGCAACAAGATTTAATGCGCACGCCCCGCCACCTACCGCGGCGACGCCGATCGCGGCTCCCGTGGCTGGAACAGCGACGGTTAGGCGGCTGTCTCTGCCAATACCCTTTCCTGCATAAGTCAACAGCTCCGGCTGGTACAGCAACTGCAGCTCGTCCTCTTTCAGGCCTGCGGCACCAAGCGCATTGAAGACTTCCTTGAAATTCTCCGGCGTGCCTGCCAGTTTTTTGCCGTAGAGGTGGAAGTTGTCTCGATCGCTCGTATCGAAGGCTTTTACGCCGTCGTATTCGTTGTTGTTCGTCCCAAGGAACTTGACCGCCGCTTCATTCATCGGCGTATCCTTTAGTGCCGATTGAATTGTCGAATCTACGTACGACGCTGCCTCTATGAGCAGGATCTGCTTGGCACTCTCTTCCGAGATGCCCTGCTGATAGGCGAATCCCGCAGCATTGTCCTTGATCCACTTCACTTCGTCCGGGTGCAGCTGCCGGTTGAACTGATCGCCGGCCAACGCGGTGTTGGCTCCTGCTACGCCGCCCAGCGCTCCACCAATGGCCGCACTACCCAGTTCCATCAGGGCTCGATAGGTTTCGCTATCACTGGCAACCCCCTGATCCCTGAGGTACCCGGCCATCGCCAGCTTCGCCTTCTCGGCACCAGCGGCAGCGAGCGCGCCTCCCGCCACATCGCCGCCGCCCAGCGCGGCCACCGCGGCGCCGGTGAGACCATGAAGCAGTGTCTTGTTCAGGCCCCCGTCGGCCCAGCTGTCCATCTTCGCCTGGGCGTCAGCCATTCCTTGCGGATTGTTCGTGCTGTAGGCAGTCGCGTACTCGCTGAGCGCACGTTGTTGCATGCTGCTGGCGATATCACCCGCTGCGCGGAACCCGATCGCTCCAGCCAGCCCCATCAGCTCTTTCTGATCCTCGATCTTCTTCTGATCGAAGATTCCCTTCAGCCCAGACTGCTGCAACTCGGTTGCACTGCGATCCAGACCTGCAAGCGCAGATTCATCTCCATTGCGGATCTGGATCGAGCCGGCAGCGATGTCGCTCTTGGTCGTGCTGCTCGAGCTGTCGCTGGCGTTGCCCAGCATGCTCAGCCCGGTACCGATGGCCACGCTCGCCATGCTGCTGCCCGTGCCGCCAGCCACAGAGACGCCGCTGGTCTTGTACTCGGCCTTGTTCTGCAGGTCCTCGACCGTCAGGCTGCCGGTGGACAGCCGGTTGCTGCCAGCGGCGGCCGTACTGGCGATCGCACCGCCGACCAAGGCCGTGCTGCCGCCCACCGTGATGTCGAAGCCCCCATTGCCGGCCTGGATGCCGCTCTGCTCGGTGACGCTGGTATAGCTGCTGTTGACCTTCTGTTGGCTGTAACTGCCGCCGCTGCCCGAGCCGGTCGCCAGCGTCAGGCTGGCTTGTTGTTGCTTGCTCTTGTACTCGTTGGTGTCCTGCTCGCTCTTGATCAGCAGGTCTCCGCCGACATTGGCCAGCACCTTGTTGCCGATGGCCTGTGCGCCCTGGATGGTGGTGTCGTTGCCGCTGGCCAGGGTCAAGCTGTCGTTGGCCGTGATCACACTTTCCGCGCGCAGATCGCTATTGCCCTTGGCGCTGCCCTTGCCTGCAGACACTGTCAGATAGTAGCCCGTCGTCGCCCCAACGCTGACACCGATCTCGCCGCCAGCGTTCTTGTTTTCCGACTTGGTGGTGTTGGTTTCCTGATTACTGAGCAGGTTGAGGTTGTTTGCTGCAGCCAATGCAACGTTGTTGCCGGCAATCTTGCTGCCGATGACATTGAGATCGCTACCGGTCGCCGCGATGGTGACATCGCCGTTGCTGAGGATGCGGCTGCCCCCGGTGCTTTCTTCGTGTGTGCTGGTCTTGCTTGACGAACTACTGGCACCAATGCCGAGACGAAAGCTCATGCCGGTTGCGGCGCCCGCGCCTTCAAGTCCACTCGCTGGGTCCTTGCCAGGTTTCGCCACATTTCCACCGACCGCTTGACCGTTATATCCAGCCAAGAAATTGTCGGAGGTTGTTTGGGCTTGATCGACCGTCGCACCTGTCGCGTAAGCAGCCCGTGCTGCATAGAGCGCTTTCAGCCTATCGTCGTCCACATCGGAAATTCGCTTGGCAGCACCATAGGCTGCTAATGCAGTATCGACCACGCCACCACTGATACCCAACGTAATGCCCGCACTCTGCTGCTTGGACGTCTGCACCGTATCCACGGTGTTTTCTGCAGCAGCAATCGTGACTTCCTTACCCACGATGGTGGTGCTGGTGGCGCTCAATACATCGCTACCGGTGATGGCCACCTTGTTGCCAGCAGTCATCGTCACCGCACCGTCGGTACTGCCGACCAGGCTGCCGGTGTTGGTGACCTCGGTAACATCCAGACCATCGGTTTTCTTGGTCACGCCCAAAGCGACACTGAAGCCACCTCCGCCGTAGAGACCAGACTTCTTGACGGTCTTCTCATGCTCTTCGCTGCGGGTGTTCTGCACCGTGTCCAGCGTGAGGTTGTTGCCGGCGGCCAACATCACATCGCCAGTGCCAGCAATCTGCGCACCTTGCGACAGCAAGTCGTTACCCGCTGCGATCTGCACCGTATCGCCACTGAGCGTGGTGGTGACCGCCACGTTGTCGTGCCACTCATCATGCGTGGTCGTGGTCTTGCTGCTGAACGTGCCCTTCTTCTTCTTGGTCATGTCCTGCACGGCATCGTGCTGCTCGCTGGCGGCGAGCAGATTGACGTCGTTGCCAGCAGCCAGGGTGATGCCGCCTTCCTTGGTGGCGGCCGATGCGGCGGTCAGGCTGATGTCGTTGCCCGCCTGCATGGCGAGGTTGCCACCGGCACTGAACTCGGTGCCGTGGACGGTTTCGTCGCGGGTGCTGGTGGTTTGCTTGAAGCGCTTGCGCGTCTCCAGAACATCGCTGGTGTCCACCGTGGTCAGCGTGCTGGCGTTGATGTCGTTGCCGGCGCTGATCCCCACGCCCTTGCCTGCATCGAGCTTGGCAGCGACCAGATTGACGTCGTTACCGGCGCTGAGGATCAGGTTGCCGCCGGCAGTGAGCACCTGTTGGTCGATGGTTTGCGTCGTGGTCGTGGTAGTGACGCGGGTCTTGCCGTTGCGCGAGTTGTAGCTGTTGCTCTCGCTGTCGTTGAGCACGGACTCGACAGTGAGGTTATTGCCTGCTGCGGCGATCAGATCACCCCCGGCCTTGACCTCGGCCTGACGGATGGTCAGGTCGTTGCCGGCGGTCAGCTGCAGGCTGTCGCCGGTGCTGATGCTGGTGCGCGTACCGGCTTTGCCATCCAGACCGGTGGTCGGGGTCAGCGAGAGATTGTTGCCCGCCTGCAAGGCCGCGCTGCCGCCCGCATTGATGCTGACGCCATGCAGTTGCAGGTCGTTGCCTGCGGACACGATCAGGTCCTTACCGGTCACGAGCGACACAGCGTCACCGCCACGCAGCAGGCCATTGTCGTCGCGCAAGGCACTCGGTGTGAGGCTCAGGTTATTGCCCGCAATCAGCGCCGCACTGCCACCCGCCTGCACGCGGGTGCCGGTCAGTGTCATGTCGTTGCCGGCGAACAGCTGCAGGCTGTTGGTCGCAGTGATGCCGGACAGGATGCCCGCGCCATTGATGGCCTTGGCCGCTTCGCTGACCAGGTTGTTGCCGGCCGCAAGCCCCACATCGCGGCCCTGGATCTGGCCCTGGTTAAGCAGGTCGTTGCGCGCTTCCAATGCCACGGTACCGGTGCCGCTGATACGGCCCTGGTTGAGCAGGTTGCCGGCGGTAACGCTGACATCGGCACCGGCGATGACGCCCTGGTTGCTCATGGTGTTGGTGGCGTTGAGCTCGACGTTGCCGCCGGCGATCAAGGCGCCATTGCCGCGCAACTGCAGCGAGTTGGAGGCCAGATAGACCACCGGCACCAGTACCTTCTGGCCCTGGTAGTCCTGCTCCACCATCCACACGATGTCCTGCGTGAGCGCAGCCGCCTGCGCGGCGGTGAGGCCGACGCCCATGCTCAGTTGCAGCTGGCCTGCAGCAGCCACGCCAGACTCGAGCAAGGCGCGGTATTGCGCCACGCCATCGGCGTAGTTGCCCAGGTAGCGACGACCGGTGAGCTGGGTGATCTGGTCCAGCACCAGGCGCTGCTCATAGAAGCCGTCGCCCAGGCGGGTCTGGGTCCACTCCGGATCCACGCCCAGCTTGTCCAGCAGGAAGTCGCTGCTGATGAAGTTGTCGTAGTTGACGAAGCGCGGATCGGTCTCGATCAGATAGCGACGGCCCGGTCCATTGCTGCGCCAGGCGTTGATGCCACCGAGGCCGGTTGCCGCACGGCCCATCGCCGTGCGGTCAGTCGCCGTGCCATTGGACAGGCGATACAAGCCGCCGATAGGCAGATCGATCTGCGTCAGCGAGGTCTGCCCGCCGCCCACGATGTTGGCCACCGGGATGGTGGCGGGGTCGACACGCGTGCGCGTTTCGTTCGCACCTGCCGTGACACCGCTACCAGCTGCGGTGGGTTGCACAGTTGCCTGATCGACCGTGCTGCGCACCAGCCCACTGTCGTTGGACATCACCGGTGCGACCGACATCTTGACGATGCCGCCCGAAGTGGCGAGCGTGGCGTCCTGCGTGTTGGCGCCGACCTGAGCACCTGCGTTACCGGCAGTGCCGGTGGCAACACGGATGCTGTCCGCGCCCCCGTTGGCACGACCGACGACCGTCTGGCCACCGACGCTTCCAGCAGTCTGCCTGCCACGTCCGCTGAGTCCACCCTGGCCGCCGACTGCGGCAAGCGATGCACCACTGACTGCCCGCCCGTCGCTACCGACAGCGCCATTGCTGATATTGGCGCCATTGATGCTCACGCCTTGACCGCCGGTCATGCTGGCGCCTAGGGCGAGATAGCTGTTACTCGTCGTTGAAGAGCTGAGCCTCTGGTCCTCTTCCTCGTAGTAGCAAACGACCTTCTGCCCAACCGGCTGCATGCAGTCATTGGTGATCGCGGTAACGATGTGTTCCACATCGCTTTGCCGGACCACCTGATTCAACGCCAGCGCCTGGTTGAGCAGTTGCTCACCGCCATTGATCATCGCATCCGAGAGCCCACCAAGACCTCGCTGATTGGCAGCGAACAGGCCGGCTGCAGCGATGGTCGAGGCGTTATTTGTAACGCTTCCCGACAGCAAGATGTTTCCACCCGCTGCAATCTTCCCCTCTGCGCTTGCGGAAGACAGCTGTTCCTGCTGAATCACCTGATAGTTGCGATAAATACCAGGTGCGAGTCCTGTGTAGGGATAGGGCGCGCGTGCGCCCTGTATGTTCCGGATCGCCTTGCTTTCGATAAGCTCGCCACCCGAGTAGACATCGTCGCTACCAGGATCGGTCGACACGCTGGTCGTATTGATCACCCTCCGACGATTGTTCAGCTGATTGGCCGCAATCAAAATGCTCCCATCCGCCTCAATACTGCCCGAGAGGTTATTCACCACACCCGTACGCGCGACCAGGGTGCCGCCCCCATCCTGCGCGCCACCAATTGCGATATTGCCCAGACTGAAAATACGCGCGTCGCGGTTGAGCAACTGGTCGCGCACGACCAGGTTCATGTTGCCGGTGGAGCCGAGCAAGGCCGAGCCGTAGGCGGCATTGTCGGTCGCGCCGCCGAGATCGGCGCCGTTGACCAGCGTGCCGGTATTCACCGCCACAGTGCCACCCACGACGCTGCCGGTGTTGTAGACGCTATTGGCAACCAGCGACAAGGCGCCGTTCCCGGAAATGCTGCCGGCGTTATCGATGACGTTACCGCCATTGAGGCGGGTATCGTTGGACAGGATGCTGGCGCCGGCACGGTTGGTGATGCTGCTGGCGGTGATGTCCAGCGCACGTGCGGCCTTGAGCGTGGACTCGTTGACGAGGTTGCCACCCACGCGCAGGTTGAAATTGCCGTTGCTGACCAGGTCGGCACCGGCGCGATGGGTGTAGTCGCTGCGCAGGGTCAGGTCGAGCAGATTCTGCGCCAGGATGCTGCCGCCACCATCGAAGCCCACGGTATCGATCACCACATCGCCGGCCCCACCGGTCGTGCTGCCTGCGCCAATCTGTCCACCTGCGTTGCTCAGGCTCTGCAGGTTCAGGCGGACCGCTTGTTCGGCCTTGATCCTGCCGTTGCGGTTGTCCAGCGTCGCGCCTGCGCGCTGCAGCAGCACGTTCGCGCCCGCATAGACGCTGCCGCCCTGATTGTTCAGGCCATTGGTATTGGCGATCAGATCGCCACCGGCCACCAGCTGCCCGCTGTTGTTGGCGATGCTGGCCGCATCGATGACCACGCTGCCGCGCCCGCCCAGATTGCCGCTGCTGTTGGTCAGGGCGCCGCCGGTAGTGATGCGCGTCAGCCCGGCTCCGTTATTGACGATGCTGCCTTGCGTGTTGTCGATCAGCCCGCCTGAGGCGGTCAAGGTATTGCCGGCATCGAGCTGTCCACCACTGTTCAGCAGCGCCCCGGCCACAGCGACGTTGAGATCGCGCCCGGCGCTGAGCTTGGCGTTCTGGTGATTGTCCAGCTGGCCGCGCGCAGTGACGCTGAGGTCGCGCGCCGCTTGCAGGCTACCGCCGGCGCTGGCGATGTTTTCTGCCGTGATCACCGCATCGGTGCTGGCGCCGATGATGCCGTTGCCGTTATCCAGGCCACGGTTGAGTTCCACCCGCAGGCTGCCGCCTGCCCCGCCGCTGGCAACCGCCTGCACGGTACCGCCGGCATTGCTCAGGCTATCGGCACGCAGTGTCAGCGCACCACCACTGGCCTGCAGCAAACCGCTGCGGTTATCGGTGGTGCCGCCGGCCTGGACAGTCAGCCCACGTGCGGCGACCGAGCCGCCAATGTTGTTGAGGCTGGCCGCCGTCAGCGTTGCATCGCCGGCTGCGGCGATGGCGCCGCCCTGGTTGTTCAAGCCACTGCTCGCACCCAGGGTGAGCTGGCCCTGGCTCAAGATGCGTCCATCGGCATTTCCCATCGCGCCGCGACTGGTGAGCGAAAGATTGCCGGTGCCGGCATGCTCGATCCGGCCTTGCGCGTTCTCCAGGCTCGCCGCGGTGATGGTCAGATCCTGACCATTGCTGGCCAAGGTGCCAGCGGTGTTTTCGATGGCGCCCCCGATGCTGACCCGGGTGAGGCCAGCGCCGCTCTGCACCAGCCGGCCACCGGCATTGTTCAAACTGCCGCCATCGATGCTGAGCTGGGTGGCCTGCATCTGGCCGCCAACCGTGTTGAGCCGGCCGTTGTCGATCGTGCCGCCGGCCTGGACGCTCAATGTGCCGCCCGCGAGAAGATCGCCGCCACGATGAGCGAGGCTGCCCGCAGTGGTGAGCGAGGCGTTACCGGTGGCCCGCGTGCTGGAACCGCTGAGGTCGAGCTGACCGCCTTGCGCCACCAGGTTGCCACCGGCCAGCAGCTTGGCGGACACGCCCAGCTGGCGGTCTGCGACCAGGCTCAGGGTGCTTCCCATCCCCAGATTGCCATCGGCCGCGATGCCTGCGCCCACGGTACCGGCGACATTGATATCGCCGGCACGCAGACTCAGGTTGCCTGCTGCCGTGGTCTGCCCTGCATGGTCGATGCGTGCACCTTGCAGACCCACTGTCGCGCCACTGACGACACCTTGCTGACGCAGCACCGCATCGCTTGCCAGCGTGGTCTGTTGACCAGAGAGCTGCCCTGCAACAGTGAGATCGCCCTTGGAGTGCAGGTCCAACGTGCTGCCAGCACTCAAGCTGCCGCTTTGCGCCAAGGCGCCATCGGCCTGCGCCGAGAAGGCGCCAGCCGCAGCCAGACTACCGTCCAGCTGCAGGTTGCCGCGGCTGATCAACGCGACATCGCCGCGCTCGCTGCCCAGTTGACCGCTGCTGCTCAGCTGTTCGGCCTCCACGCGCAGGCCGTTGCCGCCGATCAGGTCACCGCGATTGTCCACCGCACCCGATGCCGTCAGGCCCAGACGCTGCAAGCCGTACGCCTGCCCACTCTGGCGCAGCGCGCCAACGCCGAGCGTCAGCTGATTGCCTGCGCGGATGGCGCCGGCATTGTCGAGCAAACCGGCAATGGTCAGCGTGGTATCGCCTTGCGCAAGCAGCACGCCGGTACCGGTGTTGCTTGCACTGGCGGCGGTAGCGCTCAGGTTCTGGCCGGCAACGACCTGCGCGGCATTGGCCAGCGTCCCGGCAGCGCTCAGCACCACGGCACGATCGGCCTGCGCAACTCCGGCAACGGCCAGGTTGCCGGTACTGCGCAAATTCAAATCGGTGGATGCATCGAGGGCGCCGCGGCTATCGATCGCCGCACCATCCAGGCTGATCGCGCCACCGGCCTGAAGCACCGCCGCTTGCGCCGTGCCGATGGTGGCAGCGCGCAGGGTGGCATCGCCACCACTGGACGCCTGCCCGTTCAATGCGAGCGTGCGCTGCGCCTGCAGGTCCAGCCCGGAGGCAGACTGCAAGGTGCCTGCCGCGATCAGATCGCGCCCGGCATGCAGTGCAACCGACTGCGCCTTCAGCGAACCGCCTTGCTGCAGATCGCCAGCCGCGGTTGCCTGCAACGTGGTCGCAGCCGCAACCAAGCCCTGCAGCGTCATTTCGCCACGGCTGGTCAGATCGACAGTGGCTGTCTGGCTACCGAGCTGGCCGCTGCTGCGCAGGTTGCCTGCATCCACGACCAGGTGGTCGGCGGCGATCAGGCTGCCGCGATTGTCCAGCAACCCGGTGACAGTGGCAGTCAACGCCTTGCCGGCATTCGCCGAACCGCTTTGATCCAGGCTGGCTGCAGTGATACGCAGGTCGCCGCCGCTTTGCACGTTGCCGGCGTTCTGCAACGCACCGGTCGTCAGGGTGACGACACCCTCGGCAGCCAGCACGCCGGACCCGGCGTTGGTGACCGTGCCTGCCTGCACGGAAAGATCGCGGCCTGCAACAACTTGAGCCGCATTGCTCAGGCCACCCGCTGCGTTGAGCACCACATCGCGGTTGGCTTGCGCCACCCCTGCCAAGGCGAGGCCACCGGTACTGGTCGCGCGCAGATCGCTGCCCGCATCGAGCGTGCCGCGGCTGTCGATGGCTGCGCCGTCCAGGGTGATCACGCCAGCGCTTTTCAGCACGGCGGCCTCCCCGGTCGTAATGCTGTCGCCACGCAGGGCGGCAACACCGCCTGCCTGCGCCTGGCCGTTCAAGGCGAGCGTATGCTGCGCCTGCAGATCCAGCGTGGAGGCGGATTGCAACGTGCCGCCGGCAGTGAGGTTGCGCCCTGCCTGCAAGCTGACACTCTGCGCACCGAGCGTGCCCGCCTGCAGCAGGTCGCCAGCTGCGGTGGCCTGCAGCGCAGTGGCGGCAGACACGACGCCGCGCAGGTCGATGGCGTTCTGGCTGGTCAGCGTGAGTGCGCCCGTCACCGAGCCGAGCTGGCCGTTGCTGACGATGTTGCTCGCCCCGATGGTCAGGTCCTTGCCGGACACCAATTGCCCGACATTCTCGAAGGCTCCGCTCGAAGCAATGGAAATCGCCTCTCCGCTGTACAGGCGGCCACGCTGCAACAACGCGCCTGTCGACACTGCAAGCCCGCGCTCGCCATGCAGGGTGCCGCTGTTCTGCAGCGTGCCAGCCACGTCGATACGCAGATCGCGCAATGCGCCCAGGGTTGCGTCGGCTGCATTGTCGACACTGGCCGCGCGCACGCCGAGATCGCGCGCGGCAATCACCTGCGCGGAATTGCGCAATGCACCGTCGGCCGTCAGGGTGACATCGCGCCCGGCCTGGGCCACACCGCCCAGTGCAAGATCGCCTGTGCTGCGCACGCTCAGATCGGCGGCTGCATCGAGTGCACCGCGGCTATCGATGGCGCTGCCGTCCAGGGTGATGTCGGCGCCGCTCTTCACCACGGCCGCGCTGCCAGTGGTGATGGCCGCAGCGGTGAGCACGGCGTTGCCTGTGCTCGATGCCTGCCCGTTCACCGCAAGCGTGCGCTGCGCCTGAAGATCCAGAGTGGAGGCAGACTGGACGGCGCCATTGACGGCAAGGTCGCGGCCGGCCTGCAGCGCAAGCGACTGCGCAGTGAGCGTGCCGGCTTGTTGAAAGTCGCCACTGGCGTTGGCGCGCAGTGCGGTCGCGGCAGCCACCACGCCGTCCAACTGCAGATCCGCCTGGCTGGCCAGCGTGACATCGGCACGTTCGCTGCCAAGCTGGCCGCTGCTGCGCAGGCTTGCTGCGTCGACCAGCAACGCGTCCCTGGCCACCAGGCTACCGCGGTTATCCAGCGTGCCAGCCACCGCAACCTTCAAGGCCTTGCCCGCGGAGACACTGCCGCTTTGGTCCAGCGCCGCCGAGGTGAGCTGGACATTGCCGCCGGCTTGCACGCGGCCGGCGTTGGCGAGCTGCGCTACCGTGGTCAACGCCACATCGCTCTCGCCGGCCAGGACGCCGGCGGAAGCGTTGTCCAGCTGCTGCGCCTGAAGGGTCAGATCACGTCCAGCCACGACATGCGCAGCGTTGCTTACCGCATTGGCGGCGGTGAGATGCACGTCGCGGCCGCCCTGAGCCACGCCAGCCAGCGTGAGATCTCCCTGGCTGCGGATCTGCAGATCGGTGCCAGCGTCCAGCGTGCCACGACTGTCGATGGCGCCCCCCTCCAAGGTCAAGGCGCCGCCAGCATGCAGCACGGCGTCCTGGCTTGTCGTCACGCTGTTCGCACGCACGGATGTATTGCCCTGTACCTGGGCTTGTGCAGCAAACGTCAGCGCACGCTGCGCCTGCAGATCCAGCGTCGACGCCTGCACTGTGCCGGCCGTGGTGAGATCCCGCCCCGCCACCAAGGCGACCGACTGTCCCGTCAGCGCGCCCGCCTGCTGCAGATCGCCACCAGCACTGGCCTGTAGCGACGTCGCTGCTGCCGTGACGCCCTGCACCCGCATGTCGCCCAGGCTCGCCAGCCGGACGCTGCTGGCCTCGCTGCCCAGTTGACCATCACTGCGCAGGCTGGCAGCGTCGATCTGCAGCGCGTTTCGGGCAACCACATTACCGGTGTTGTCGAACGCATCGCCAACCGTTGCCGTCAGCGTATTGCCGCTGCCAATCCGGCCGCTCTGGAGCAGCGTGCCAGCCGCCAGCTGCACTGCATCAGCGCCGTAAAGGCTGCCAGCGTTATCCAGCACCCCGCTAGTTCTTACAACCGCACCGGCGTTGGAGGAGAGTGCCGCGCCCTGCGCATTGCGCAGCGAGGCCGCATCGACCTGCAGCGCGCCATTCGCCACCACGTTTGCGCGATTTTCCAGCGCGTTGCCCGCCTGCAAGGTGATAGCACCTGCGCTCTGCAAGGTGCCGTTCAACGCCAGATCGGCGGCGCTTGCAACGCGCAGATCGGCACCGGCATCGATCGCCCCCTCGTGCTCGACCGTGCCACCACGCAATTGCAAAGCGCCGGCGCTGCGCAGCTGGCCGCGCTGGCGCAGCGCGCCATCCGCCTGCAGGTCGATCGCGTCCGCAGCACTCACCAGCGCAGCGTTGACCAGCTCACCGCCGGCGACCATGGCGACGTCGCCGCGTGTGGTCTGCAAGGTGCCCGATACCTCGGCATTGCCGCCACTGCGCAAGGCCATGCTCGCAGCATTGACTTCCCCGGAGAGTTGCGCCGTGGTGCCGGCATCCACTGCCAGCGCCACGCCCGCCACGGTGTTGCCGCTCAAAATGACGCCGTTACCGGCGCGCAGGGTGGTATCGCCGCGCTGGCTGCCGATGTCGCCACGGCTTTCCAACTGTGCGGCGTCCACCGTCAATGCGTTTCCGGCCACCACCGTGCCGCTGTTGACGAAGCCTCCGGCGACAGCAACCTGCGCATCGCGCGCAGCGGTCATGCTGCCGGCGGTGGCCACGGTGCCCGCCTGGAGCCGCAGGTCGCGACCGGCGTAAACGCTGCCCGCGTTATTCAGCGCGGCAGTGCTGCGCAGATCCAGATCGGCTCCCGCAGACACGGCAGCGCGCTGCGCAACATCGAGCGCGCCGGAACTCAACGCAACCGCATCGGCAGCGACCAGTTGCCCCTGCAGCCCCAGCCGGCCACCGGCCTGCACCTGCGCGTCCCGCCCGGCCTGCGCCAGCCCGCCCATCCGCACATCGCCGCTGCCGGTCACTCGCAACGCGGTCGCTGCATCCAGCGTACCAAGCGCGTCGATCGTGTTTGCGTTCAATGCAATCGCACCGCCGCTCTGCAAGGTACCGGACAGCGCAATGCTTGCCGCACGTAGGTCCGCGCCTGCGCCGCCATACGCGACACCGCCGCTGCGCAACAGGCCATCGGCTCCCAGCTCCAGTGCGCCGGTGCTATGCAGGCTGCCGTCAGCATTCAACTCCGAACCAAACAGGCGAATCGCGCCGGCACTGCTGCGGCCGGCATGCTGCAAGGTCCCGCCGGCCTGCGCCGTCAACGCTCCGGCGGCCACCAGGTCGCCGGACAGGCGCAGCTGCGCCCCTCGCAGGTTGACATCGCCCTGCTGCGAGCCCAGCACGCCGCGTTGGTCCAGGTCACCGGCGGCACGCACGTTCAATCCATCGCGCGCCACGGTGGTGCCGCTCAGGCTCACCTGGCCGGCACTGTCGATCTGCAGATCGCCGCTCTGTGCCGCCAGGGTGCCGCGGCTGACCACGCCAACACCGGCTTCGGTGGCAATCAGGCGAATCCGCTCGGCGTACATGCCGCCCAGCTGCGCCACGTCGATGCCGATCGACGGTGCTGCGCCATCGGTGCCGGGCAACACTTCCAGCAACATGCCATCGACATTGACACGTCCGGTGCCTGCACTGGCCACCAGTTCCCTGGTCCAGATCGAGCCGTCGACGCTGAGTTGCCGCGAGAGCAGGTCCAGGCGATCCACGTTGAACGCATCCAGGCCATTGCTGCCGATGCTGAGTGCGCCGCCGGTAATGGTGAAACCATTCAAGGCGCCATCGCTTCCCAGGGTCGGCGTACCGGTGGCGAGCGTGACGCGCGAGGTGTTGAGAAAGCCGCAGCCATCGCAGGAAATGCCATTGGGGTTGGCGATCACCAACTGCGCCTTGGCACCGGCGATCTCGGTATAGCCCTGCAACCGGCTGCTGGCCGAGGTGACCTCGTTGAGGATCAGCGAGGCCGCGCCGCTGCGCTGCAGGTTGTTGTTGCCCGCGACATAGCCGCCCAGCTCGGTCTTGGAGATCTGCGCGCTGTTGTTGAGGATCAGCCCGTTCGGGCCGACATTGAAATTGCTGTAGCGATTGTGCGAGATGCCGCGCGCATTGGGCGCGACGATGTCCACCACCGGCACCCCATTGGCAGCGACCTGCTGGCCGGGGGTCTGCCCACCGGGATTGGGCGTGGGTGCAACCTGGGCCCAGGCCGGGAACGAGGTCCAGGTGATGGTGACGCACAGCAGCAGCGCCAAGGCGCGCTTGCCCTGCTCGACCACGTAACCACGCACGCTCATCGCTTCGATATCCATCGTTTCTCTCTGGCCGCCTGTGGACGGCATCAATCCGCTAGCGCGCGGCCGGCTGGCTGCGCGATCCATGTCAGAACTGGTAGATCACCCGCGCGCCATAGGCTGGCTGCGCGCTTCCAAAACCTTCAGGCCGGTGGATCGCCCAACCGGCGAAAGCATCGAGGCTGGCGCCGAACCATCCGCCGCGCAGTCCCACCGCACCACCCACCAGGCTGCGTCCGCGCAGCCCGCTCGCACTGGTGCCATCGATACGGCCGGCGTCCAGGCCCAGGTAGGGCGTCAGCCCGATCCGCTGTACCGGAAAGCTCAAGGTATTGCGCCAGTACGCGCCCTTTTCTGCACCCAAGGTGGCTTCACCGTCGAAGCCACGCACGCTGTAGCGGCCGCCGATGGTGACGAATTCCGAACCCAGCAGCAGTTCGCCGGCCGTCTGCGCACGCAGGCTGCTCTCCCAGGCCATCGGCACCGGGCCAAGCTTGAAGGGCAGCGCGGTACTGATGTCCAGCGTGGTGACGCCATAGCGGAAGGTCGGAAAGCCGATTTGTGGGTCGTATCCGGTCCACTGGCTGTTGAACCAGGGCGTTCCGCGCCGATGCGCGATACGCGCATCCAGTTGCATGGCGCCGAGATAGCGACGATGCGCGAAATAGAATTCCGCGCTACTGGTATCGCGCCGCTGGATCCCGATCTCCACGCCATCCAGATAACTACGTGCGCGGCGCCGCCCGATGGTCACGCCAGCGGAGGTCTTGCTGGTGCCGTCGCGGTGCAGCACGCGCTGGATATCCAGCTGGGCGTTGCTGGATTGGCCGCTGGACTGGAAGGTCTGCAGGAAGCCATCCACGCGTTGGTGATACCGATACGACGACGCCGACAATGCGAATGTCCACCAACCCCAGGGCAGGCTATAGCTCAGGCTGTTGCCGCGGGTACCGCGCTCTTCGTCGCGCGTGGCCAGATCGTGGCTGTAGCCCACGCTGAGCAGATCGTTGAGCCCCAGTGGATTGTCCAGCGAAAGATCCAGCCCACCCTGCACGCGGCCCGTGGCCTCCACACCCGAGTCTTCTGCGTTGACCACGCCACGCCAGCGTCGGCCGTGCTGCAGCGTGATCACCAGATCCGACTCACCTGGCGCTTGCCCGGGCGCGATATCGATCTTGGCGTCCTGCGATGGCAGGCGCTTGAATTGCTCCACCGCCTGCTCGATCGCACGCAGATCCAACAGATCCCCGCTGCGTAACGGCAAGGCGGTTTTCCAGTGCGCGCCTTCGGTATCGGAGACCACACGCACCGCACGCAGACGTCCGGGCATCAATTCGAAACGTAGTTCTCCACGCGACAGATCCTGCTCGGGCACCCCGATCCGGGTGGTGACAAAACCACGTGCCACCAGGCGATCCAGTGCGCGGCGGCGAATGATGTCGATCCCGGCGCGTCCGATACAGCGGCCCTCATAACGACGCAAGGACTTCCACAACCAGGCAAAACGGTCCGCTGCATCGCCCGCACCGGACAGGCGTACGCGCGTGATGGCAAAGCACAGCTCTTCCGTGGGCAATGCGGTGCTACGTGCATCCACGCGCTCGGCATCCTCGCGCGGGCCGGCGAAGGGCGCCTGGCGCTCCTGCTCCTGCCGGCGCTGGATCTCTTCGGCCTGGCGCAGTTGTTCCTGCCGATCCAGGCTGGAAGGTGCCGTTTGTTGAGCAGCCGCCAGCCCGGCGACCGCCCATAGGCAAGCCGCCAGCGCCAATGGCGGCGATCGCATCCACATCTGTCATGCCCCCTGTGCAACGGTCATGCCGTGACATGCCGTTACTCGCACCACCGCGCCTGGCCGCCAAAACGGCGGCACAACCCGTCAGCGCGGCGAGTGCTGCGGGACTTTGCTGTAGCGTTAACGAAACGTCAACGCTTGCTGTAGGGGCCACCCTGTAAGAAAAACCCGACAATCAGACTAATGTGATGGATATCACTAAAATAGTTGGATGCAGCCGCGGCAGGATCGCTGCAACGGCTTGATGCGGGGCATCCAGAGGGATGAAGTTCGGCCAACAGGCGGTCAAGAAGCTAATTCGAGCAATGCTCTTAAGGCATGACAGTTTTCATGAAGGGTCCCACCGGATTGTTGCCTGCCTTGCCCAGGCATCAACTGGTGATCGCCAGAATCCCGCAGTGACCTCCCTGACCTCAGAGCGGATGTCCTTCGCACTGCAAGCGGGTTAGATCGATGAAGATCTCATCAACCCAGAGCAAATCCATCCGATCGGTACCGGGCTCGGATCGGAAGCTGGCACGCAAGCTCGAAGTGATCGTCCCCGTGTGCGTACGCAACCCCAGCCATGCCTCGAAGGCGGGCAAGTCTGCTGGCAGGTAGCCGCTTGCCGGCAGCCAGACGGTACGCAGCCAGGTGAAGGCGCGCGCCTCCAGCTGCAAATCCCCGCGAATCACCACTTCAGCCACCTTCATCGGCGGAAACCGGAACAGGCCGATATCGCCGTAGGGCCGCCCATGCGTCACTTCCACCGCGACGTCATAACGGCAGTCGCCGGTGCATGCCAGTCGCGGTTGATCCCAGAGATAGCCTAGCCACTGATGGTGTGCTACGCCGGCATCTCGCGCCCACGCCAGCAGGCGCAGGGCCGCCGCCCGAACCGCGCCCTGCTCGAATGGCGATGCACGCGCACGTATTGGACCGTGCGTTCGGGAATCTCGCGAAGATTGACCGAAAATTCCCAGTCGTTGGCGGCGCCACCTCCATCGCCATGCGAGGTCAGTGCCAGGGTGGCATCCAGTGCGCTTTGGCGCGCATCCAGACAGGCGCCGAGATCCAACCTGGCGGGCGAATATCCAAAGTGCTTTCGAAAGTTTCTCGAGAAATCCGACAGCGAAGAAAACCCGCGGGCCAGCGCTATTTCCGTCAGGGGCCGGCCCGGCTGGTGAGACATATCGCCCAAGGCGTTTTCCAGCCTTCTACGCAGCACGAACGCGCGAGGGGTTTCACCCATCACGGCACGAAAGATTCGCTGAAGATGAAAAGGTGACACACAGGCAGCGCCAGCAATCAGGGACAGCGAAAGCTTGCCGGCGAGATTGACCTCGATGTAGTCGAGCGCACGATTCACGCTCTGGATCGTGGTGAGGGATGGCGTTTGGCTGATCGTCATCTGAGCAAGATCTGGCAAGCGGCTGAACGCGCAGTACTTTATCGTCGTTGCGCGGCAGCCGAGTCGGGATGCATGGAGCGGCTCCGCTGTTGGTCGTCAACCCACTCAGTCAAAGGAATCGGGCATGCACGCAGTGAACGGGATCGGCGGGATCATCATCAAGTCCAAGGACGCAGCTGCATTACGCACCTGGTATGCAACGCAGCTGGGAATCGATGTACAAGCCTGGGGCGGAACCGTGTTCGATGCAGGATCGCGAGAGGGAGGCCCCGAGAACCCGCTGGCATGGGCAATTCATGATCAGGCGAGCACTCAGTTCGAAAACACCACAGCCCCGTTCATCGTGAACTATCGGGTCGATGATCTGGAGTCGCTGGTTGAACGGCTGAGAGCTGCAGGTTGCCAGGTGTCGGAGACCGTCACCACCTCGGAATTCGGGCTGTTTGCCTGGGTCATCGACCCCGACGGCAACAAGGCAGAGTTGTGGCAGCCGATCTGAGCCCAATGCGCTGACCTGGGAAACGATGCGCAAGCCTCTACGGACGCGGTGCCGTCAACGCCCTGCCTTCTCAACGCGGCAGCTGGCAGGCCCCTATCGTCCTGCCAGCTCTTGCGGCCATCTGGAACAGAGGCGCTCGGTCTGGTGACCCCGGCCCGATTCGAACGGGCGACCTTCCCCTTAGGAGGGGGACGCTCTATCCAGCTGAGCTACGGGGCCAAGGGCGGCATTGTCGCATGTTCAGCCAGCTTGCCAAGCCGGCCGGGGTGGGTGGAGCCTGCTAAAATCGCCGGCTACCGTGTTGCGGATGGCTCGGCCACCGTGACCGCCACTGTTTCCAGGAGATCCCATGTCCGCTGACCTGCTCAAGGCGCTCGACCTCGCTGCGTCCAATTCCGGCACCTATCTTGGCGAGGCGACCTGGTCGCAGGCCACCGGCGCCGGGGTGCTGCAGCCGCTCAATCCGACCACCAATGCGGTGATCGCCGAGGTGCAGGCCACCACGCCGGAAGATTACGAGTTGATCGTCCGGCGCGCCCAGGCAGCCTTCAAGGTGTGGCGTACCACGCCGGCGCCGCGTCGCGGTGAGGCCGTGCGCCTGTGCGGCGAGGCGCTGCGTGCGCACAAGGATGCGCTCGGTTCGCTGGTGGCGCTGGAAATGGGCAAGAGCAAGCCAGAAGGCGACGGCGAAGTGCAGGAGATGATCGACATCGCTGACTTTGCCGTGGGCCAGAGCCGCATGCTCTACGGCTACACCATGCATTCGGAGCGCCCCGGCCACCGCATGTACGAGCAGTACCAGCCGCTGGGGCTGGTGGGCATCATCAGCGCGTTCAACTTCCCGGTGGCGGTGTGGGCCTGGAATGCGTTTTTGGCGGCGATTTGCGGCGATATCTGCATCTGGAAGCCGTCCAACAAGACGCCGCTGACCGCGATCGCGACGATGAAGATCTGCAACGCGGCACTGAAGGACGCCGGCTTCCCGGACATCTTCTTCCTGATCAACGATGCCGGCACGGCGCTGTCGGAAAAGCTGGTCGAAGACACCCGCGTGCCGCTGATCAGCTTCACCGGTTCGACCCAGATTGGCCGCGTGGTGGCAGAGAAAGTCGCCCGTCGCCTGGGCCGCTGCCTGCTGGAATTGGGCGGCAACAACGCCATCATCCTGGACGAAACCGCCGATCTGAAGCTGGCCATCCCGGGCATCGTATTCGGTGCCGTCGGCACTGCCGGGCAGCGCTGCACCACCACGCGCCGCCTGATCGTGCACACTTCCATCTATGACACCGTGCTGGCGACGCTGGTCAAGGCGTACAAGCAGCTCGACAGCAAGATCGGCGACCCCACCGACCCGGCAAACCTGATGGGCCCGCTCAACAGCCAGGGCGCCGTTGCGCAGTTCCTGGACTCGATCGCCAAGGCCAAGGCGGCCGGCGGCACCGTCGAAGTGGGCGGCACGGCGATCGATCGCCCGGGCAACTTCGTGCTGCCGGCCATTGTCACGGGGCTGCAGAACAGCGACGCAGTGGTGCAGCACGAGACCTTCGCGCCGATCCTGTACGTGATGAAGTACAGCACGCTGGATGAGGCGATCGAGCTGCAGAACGGCGTGCCGCAGGGCCTGTCGTCGTCGATCTTCACCCAGAACCTCAAGGCCGCCGAGAAGTTCCTGTCGGCGGCAGGCAGCGACTGCGGTATCGCCAACGTCAACATCGGCACCTCGGGTGCGGAGATCGGTGGCGCGTTCGGCGGCGAGAAGGAAACCGGCGGCGGGCGCGAGTCTGGCTCGGATGCGTGGAAGGTGTATATGCGTCGTCAGACCAACACCATCAACTACTCCGATTCGCTGCCCCTGGCGCAGGGCATCAAGTTCGATCTTTGATCGAGATTGCATGGCGCGCCGGGCATATGCTCGGCGCGCCGCATGGTCGCAACGAGCCTGTTGCAGCGGCCCGCGCTGCGTAGCCGACGCACACAATCCGGTGGTTCTCGCCATCGCAGCGGCAGTGGCAGCCAGGAAGCGCCGGCGGCGGCAGGCGACGTTCGCCGATCCGGCTCTGTGCAACGTACGCCACCTCTGCACGGGGCGCAGCGTCCGCCGGCGATACAACGCAGGCGCCCCGTGGCACCGGCCCGGCTTGAACCCGCCGGGCCACATGGCGCCCGTTCGGCACCACCGACAGCCAGCGTCCGGCAGGACGCGTCTCGACGGGCATGACCACGCCCTACCCGCACGAGCAGCCATTTCAGCCGCTCCCGCCCGCAAAACCAGCCCCGCAACGACGTTTGGCCGCAAACGGCACGCCTTTTGCCCGGCGGCTCTGGGATAATCATGCGACGCCAGCCTTCGGCTGCCCGCCTTTCAAGGAGTTCATGATGAACGTTGTCGTTCGACAGACCAGCGCCATGGCGATCGTCAGCCTGGTTGCGGGCATTCTCGGCTGGACGCTGATCCCGTTCCTGGGCAGCATCTGCGCCATCATTACCGGGCATCTGGCCCGCGCGGAAATCCGCCGCAATCCCCAGGGTCTGGACGGCGACGGCCTGGCCATCGGCGGCCTCATCATGGGCTGGCTGGCGGTGGCGCTCTGGGTGGTGGGAATCGCGTTTTTCCTGCTGTTCTTTGGCGGCATGGCCTGGCTTGCGGCCGCCAACAGTTGAGCATGGCCACGCCCTCCTCCGCCCAGCGCTTCAACGACCGCGTAGCGGCCTATGTGCGCTACCGGCCCAGTTACCCGCCGCAGCTGCTGCGTTGGCTGCATGACGAACTGGGCGTGACGCCCGCAACGGCAGTGGCCGACATCGGCGCCGGCACCGGCATTTCCAGCCGCCTGTTTCTGGAAGCCGGGCATGCGGTGACGGCGGTGGAGCCCAACCAGGCCATGCGTGACGCGGCGCTGCAGTGGTTGGCGGAATTTCCCAAGTTTCAGGCGATCGACGGCACCGCCGAAGCCACCGGGCTGGCCGATGCCAGCGTGGGCCTGGTGTCTGCGGCGCAGGCCTTCCACTGGTTCGACATGCAGGCCGTGCACGCCGAATGGGCGCGCATCCTGCAGCCCGGCGGGCTGGCGGTGGTGTACTGGAATTCGCGCGAACTGGACAGCACCGCGTTCCTGCGCGGCTACGAGCAGTTGCTGCTGGATTACGGCACCGACTATTCCGCAGTGGCCGAGCGGTATCAAGACGATGCCACCATGCAGGCGTGGTTCGGCGATGGCTTCTGCGCGATGGCGCGCTTTCCGAACGTGCAGCGGCTGGACTTCGAGAGCTTGCGCGGCCGCCTGCTATCGTCCTCGTACGCCCCGCTTGCGCACGACCCACGTCATGCCCCGATGCTCGCCGCACTCCGCACGTTGTTCGATGCATATGCGCACGATGGGCTGATCGACTTCCAATACCAAACCCGCGTGTTCGCCGGGAGATTGAACTGACCCGCATGTATTCGCTTGCCCGCCCCTTTCTGTTTTCCCTGGATGCCGAGCGCGCCCACGCGCTGGCGTTGCGCTCCATCGACACCGCCTACCGCACCGGCACCACGGCATTGCTGGCCAGGCGCCCGGTGCCGCTGCCTACTCCGGCCTTCGGCCTGATGTTCCCCAACCCGGTCGGGCTGGGTGCCGGGCTGGACAAGAACGGCGAGCACATCGATGCGTTGTTTGCGCTGGGCTTCGGCTTTGTCGAGATCGGCACGGTGACGCCGCGCGCGCAGGAGGGCAACCCGAAGCCACGCATGTTCCGATTGCCGGAATACCAGGCGGTGATCAACCGCATGGGCTTCAACAATCTGGGCGTGGATGCGCTGGTGGCCAACGTGCAGCGCGCACGCCGCACGGGAGGCCTGCTCGGCATCAACATCGGCAAGAACAAGGACACGCCCAACGAGGAGGCCACCAGTGACTACCGTTACTGCATGGAGCGCGTGTATCCGCTGGCCGACTACATCACGGTCAACATCTCCTCGCCCAATACTGCAGGCTTGCGCGAGTTGCAGGAAGAACAATCGTTGCGCCGTCTGATTTCCGACTTGCGCGAAACCCAGGAAGTGCTAAGCGCGCAACACGGCAAACGGGTGCCGATGCTGGTCAAGGTGGCGCCGGACCTCAACGACCGCGACATCGATGCCGCCGCACGCGTGCTGGCCGACCTGGCAGTGGATGGCGTGATCGCAACCAACACCACGGTGACACGCACACTGGTGGCCAATCACCCGCTGGCTGCCGAAGCCGGCGGTCTGTCCGGCGCGCCGCTGCTGGGGCAATCCACGTTGGTGCTGCGGCGCCTGCGCGCGCGCCTGCCCGAATCGATTCCGTTGATTGGCGTGGGCGGCATCAACTCCGGCGCCGATGCGGTGGCCAAGATGGCAGCCGGTGCGAGCCTGGTGCAGTGCTACAGCGGGTTGGTGTACCGCGGCCCGCAGCTCATCGGCGAATGCGTCAACGCCATCCGACGCCGTCGCGAAGCACCCAGCGGCGGTGCGGTGTCGCCGTTATGAGAGATGCAGTGCACACAGGCTGGCAGCTGAGCGAACAGGCGCCGCTGCGCGCGCTCAACACCTTCCATGTGGAGGCCACCGCGCGCTGGTTGCTCAACGTCCACGCGCCCGAGGCATTGCCGCAGGCATTGGCCGCGCCCGAGATCGCCGGACAACCGTTGCTGGTGCTGGGCAGCGGCAGCAATGTCTTGCTGGCCGGCGATCCGCCCGGCTGCGTGCTGTGCTTCGACAACCGCCAGACGTCCATCATCGCGCACCGTGCCGACCACGCCATCGTGCGGGCCGGCGCCGGCGTGAACTGGCATGCGCTGGTGCTGTACTCGCTGCAGCAGGGCTTGTCGGGGCTGGAAAATCTGGCACTGATTCCGGGCACCGTGGGCGCCTGCCCGATCCAGAACATCGGCGCGTACGGCGCGCAGGTGGGCGACTTCATCCACGTGGTGGAAGCCTTCGACCGGCATAGCCAGCAGTTCGTGCGGCTGGATGCGGCCGATTGCGCGTTCGGCTACCGCGACAGCGTGTTCAAGCAGCAGCCCGAGCGTTATCTGATCGTGGCGGTGGAATTCAATCTACCGCTGCTGCACGAACTGCGACTGGACTACGCAGGCATTCGCGAGGAACTGGCGCGCATGGGCGCCGAACTGGCGGGCGCGGCCGATGTGGCGCAGGCGGTGATCAACATCCGGCGCCGCAAGTTGCCGGACCCGGATGTGCTGGGCAATGCGGGCAGCTTCTTCAAGAACCCATTGCTGCCGAGCGAACAGATTGCCGCCTTGCAGGCCAGCTTTGCCGACATGCCGGTGTATCCGGGCGAGCAGGCCGGCCAGGGCAAATTGTCCGCCGCCTGGCTGATCGAGCAATGCGGCTGGAAAGGCAAGCGGGAAGGCGATGCCGGCGTGTCGCCCGAGCATGCGCTGGTGCTGGTCAATTACGGCACCGCCACGGGCGCGCAGTTGCTGGATTTCGCGCGGCGCATTGCCGAGTCGGTGCGCGAGCGCTATTCGGTGATCCTGGAACCGGAGCCGCGCATCATCGGAGCGCATTGGTGAGGGCAGCGTCGGCGCCGGTGCGCGCCGCCATCTGGATGCTGATCAGCACGCTCGCCTTCGGCCTGATGGCCATCAGCATCCGGTTTGCCTCAGCGCACATCCCGACCACCGAGATTGCGTTCTTCCGCAATGCCTTCGGCTTGCTGGCGCTGCTGCCCTTGATCGTGCGTCCGGGCAAGCCGCTGCCGCGCACGCGCCAGCTGCCGCAGTATTTCGCCCGCACCTTGATCGGCCTGGCCTCGATGCTGTGCGGGTTCTGGGCGATCGGGCACCTGCCGCTGTCGCAGGCGATTTCGCTGTCCTACTCCACGCCGCTGTTCGTCACCGTGCTGGCGGTGGTGTGGCTGCAGGAACAGGTGCGCATGCGGCGCTGGCTGGCGGTGGCGGCAGGCTTCATCGGCGTGCTGGTGATCCTGCGGCCGGGCTCGTCCACCTTCAGCCCGGGCCTGCTGGTGGCGCTGCTGGCCGCGGTGATCAGCGCCATCGTGGCAATCCAGATCAAGCAGCTCTCGCGCAGCGACGACTCCGACACGGTGGTGTTCTACACCTACGTGTTCTGGGTGCCGATGTCGCTGATTCCCGCGCTGTTCCAGTGGAGCTGGCCGCAGGGCATCGACTGGCTATGGCTGGTGGCCACCGGCATCTTCGGCACCGCCGGGCAGTTGTTCTGGACCCGCGCGCTCAAGCTGGGCGAGGTCTCGGCGCTGCAGCCGATCAGCTTCATGCAATTGCCGCTGGTGGCGCTGCTGGGCTGGTGGTTGTTCGGCGAGGCGATCGAGCGGCATACCCTGATCGGTGCGGCCATCATCATCGGCGCCAACGTCTACATCGCCCACCGCGAAGCGGTGCTGGCGCGCCGCGCCGCCACCCATGCACCGCTGGAAGGCGCCAAACCCGGCGAATAAACGCGGCCAACACCGCAGCGGCGCGGCCGATGCGCGAAATCTTCCGCGGCGCTCGTACACTCCCGGGTCTGGATGCATCGTCCACGCCCACCCGACAACCGCTCGCAATGTTGTGTTCGCCACTCCAGGGCCTTACGGCATGCCACCTGCATCCACCGCGTTGAAACCCGTCAAGACGCTCGGCCTGATCGGTGGCATGAGCTGGGAATCCACCCAGACCTATTACCGGCTGATCAATCAGGCGGTGCGGCGCGATTGTGGCGGACTGCATTCGGCCAGGCTGGTGCTGTACAGCGTGGACTTCCAGACCATCGAACGGCTGCAACAGGCCGGCGACTGGGACGCGGCCGGCGATGCCATGGCAGACGCCGCGCGTGCGCTGCAGGCAGCCGGTGCCGAGCTGCTGGTGCTGTGCACCAACACCATGCACTGCGTGGCCGATGCCATCACCGCCGCCACGCCGATGCCGCTGCTGCATATCGCCAACGCCACCGCCGATGCGCTGGATGCCGCAGGCATCACCCGCGTGGGGCTGCTGGGAACGCGCTTCACCATGGAGCAGCCGTTCTACCGCCAGCGCCTGCAAGCACGCGGCCTGCAGGTACTGGTCCCGCCGGAAGAGGCGCGCGTGCAGGTGCACCGGGTGATCTACGAAGAACTGTGCCAGGGCGTGATCCAGGCATCCTCGCGCCTGCTGTTCCGCCGGATCATGGCCAGCCTGGCCGCCGACGGCGCGCAGGCCATTGTGCTGGGCTGCACCGAGATCGCGCTGCTGGTGGACGCCAGCGACGCCCAGGTGCCGCTGTTCGATACCACCGCCCTGCATGCCGAGGCGGCAGCGCGGGCCAGTCTGGGCTGAGCGTGGCGGCCGATTCGTGTTCGCGCACACGCCGGCAAGTACGCCGCGCCGCAGCGCCCGCGGGGCCGCGCTAGCATGGCGGCATACCAACGCGCGGCGTTGCGCGCGTCCACGCCTACAAGGATGCCTGCCAGTGACCACTGACTCGCCCTCGCCCACCACTCCCAGGCCCCTGCGCGCAAGCGACTACAAGACCCTGGCGCTGTCGGCGCTGGGCGGGGCGTTGGAACTGTACGACTTCATCATCTTCATCTTCTTTGCCGGCGTGCTGGGCCAGCTGTTCTTCCCGCCCGGCATTGCGGAGTGGATGCGGCAGCTGCAGACCTTCGGCATCTTCGCCGCCGGCTACCTGGTGCGCCCGCTCGGCGGCATGGTGATGGCCCATTTCGGCGACCTGGTCGGCCGCAAGCGCATGTTCGCGCTGAGCCTGTTGCTGATGGCGCTGCCCACACTGTGCATCGGCCTGTTGCCGAGCTATGCGCAGATTGGTGTGGCTGCACCGTTGCTACTGCTGGCCGCGCGCCTGTTGCAGGGCGCGGCGATCGGTGGCGAAGTGCCCAGCGCCTGGGTGTTCGTGGCCGAGCATGTGCCGCCACACCGCACCGGGCTGGCCTGCGGCACGCTGACTGCCGGCCTGGCAGGTGGCGTGCTGCTTGGCTCGCTGGGCGCCGGCGCGCTCAACCGCCACTTCAGCGCTGCCGAGATCGCCGACTACGCCTGGCGTCTGCCGTTCCTGGCCGGCGGGGTGTTCGGGCTGGTGTCGGTCTATCTGCGGCGCTGGTTGCACGAGACGCCGGTGTTCGCGGAGCTGGTCGCCATGCGGGCGCTCGCGCGCGAGACCCCGCTCAAACTGGTGCTGCGCGATCACCGGCGCGGCGTGCTGCTGTCGCTGGCGCTGACCTGGATGGTGGCCGGTGGCGTGCTGGTGGTGTCGTTGATGACGCCCGGCCTGTTGCAGAGCAGCTATCACTACCCGGCGGCGGTGGCGCTGCAGGCCAACAGCCTGGCGATCGTGCTGCAGGCACTGGGTTCGGTGGTGGCCGGTGCGCTGGCCGACCGCCATGGCAACGCACGCGTGCTGCTCATCGGCAGCCTATTTCTCGGCGTGGCGGCGTGGCTGTTCTACCGCCTGGCCGGCGATCCGCAACTGGTGTTTCCGCTGTATGCGCTACTGGGCGCGGCACTGGGCATCCTGGGCGTGATCCCGCGCATCATGGTCGAGGCGTTCCCGCCGGCCGTGCGCCTGTCCGGCGTGTCGTTCGCCTACAACCTGGGCTACGCCGTCTTCGGTGGGCTGACGCCGCTGCTGGTGGTGATGCTGGTCAAGCAGCACCCGATGGGCGCGGGCTATTACGTGATGCTGCTGGCGTTGATCGGCAGCGCGATCGGCGCAGGGCTCTGGCGCAGGTCACCGGCGCACCCGCATCGCCCGACGCACGCCGCGTGAACCAGACTGCACCGGCTGGTGCGTGACGCCGCCGCGATGGGCATGGACGCCAGACTGAGCTGATTTCCACGGGTGCAACCACGCCGTGCGATCGCGCCACGCGCCGAAGCGCGATGGCGTGCAAGCCGCACAGCCGGGTAGTCAGACCGATGCGGCGGTGCGGCGCCAATGCGGGCGTCGCGCACCGCGGAACATCACCAGGTACAGGCCGACCACCCACACCAGCGCCGCCGACCAGCCGCCCAGGATGTCGGAGGGATAATGCACGCCCAGGTAGATACGCGACACGCCGACCAGCAACGCGAACGTGCTGGCCACGATGGTCACCGGCCAGCGCCAGCGGGTGCGCCAGGCCAGCGCGATGACCACCGCCGCCAGCGTCATCGAGCCCATCGCATGGCCGCTGGGAAAGCTGAAGGTGCTTTCCGGCGCGATCGACTCCCACAGGCTGGGCCGGTCGCGCTGGAAGAACTGCTTGGCTCCCATGTTGAGCAGCGCCGAACCGCCGAAGCCCAGCGCGGCAAAGGTCCCCTCGCGCCAGCGACGCAGCGCCAGCAGCACCAGCACGATGGCGATGTCGGCCGGAATCACGCCGTACTGATAACCGATCTTGGAGATCACCCCGAAAAACGTATTTAGCTCCGGGGTGGCGATACTGCGCAGGCTCCAAAGCAGCGGTTCGTCGAAGTAGAAGTTTTCCAGCTCGTGGACTTCGTCGGCCAGGTCCACGAACAGCCCCAGCGGCAGCAACACGCCGGCAAACAGCAACGCCATGCGCCACGCATTGTTGCGCAGCCATCCCCTGAATCCGGCCGGCGACTCAGCCGGCGCGGCGGACATAGGTGCGTTCGACGTACTGGTCGATCAGCGCGATGAAGTCCTGCGCGATGTTCTCGCCACGCAGGGTGACGGTTTTTTCGCCATCCACGAACACCGGCGCCGACGGCGCTTCGCCAGTGCCCGGCAACGAGATGCCGATGTTGGCGTGACGCGATTCGCCCGGCCCGTTGACCACGCAGCCCATCACCGCCAGGGTCATGTTCTCCGCGCCGGGATTGGAGATCTTCCATTCCGGCATGCGCGCGCGCACGTGGTTCTGCACCACGCCGGCCAGCTCCTGGAAGAACTCCGAGGTGGTGCGGCCGCAGCCCGGGCAGGCGGTGACCATCGGAGTGAACGCGCGTTGCCCGGTGGTCTGCAGCAGTTCCTGCGCCACCACCACTTCCTGGGTGCGCGGTTGCCCCGGCTCGGGCGTCAGCGAGATGCGGATGGTGTCGCCGATGCCTTCCTGCAACAGCACGCTCAGCGCCGCGGCCGAAGCCACGATGCCCTTGCTACCGATGCCGGCTTCGGTCAGGCCCAGGTGCAGCGCAAAGTCGCAGCGGCTGCCCATGTCGCGATACACCGCGATCAGCTCCTGCACACCGGACACCTTGGCCGACAGGATGATGCGCTCGCGCGGCAGGCCCAGTTCTACCGCGCGCTCGGCCGAGTCCACCGCCGAACGGATCAACGCCTCGCGCAGCACGCGGCCGGCATCCCACGGCGAGTCACGCCGGGAATTCTCATCCATCAGCTGCGCGGCCAATGACTGGTCCAGCGAACCCCAGTTGGCGCCGATGCGTACCGGTTTGTCGTACTTGATGGCGAATTCGATCAGCTGCCCGAACTGCAGGTCCTTCTTCTTGCCGAAACCGACGTTGCCCGGGTTGATGCGGTACTTGGCCAACGCTTGCGCACAGGCCGGCTCGGCGGCGAGCAGCTGGTGGCCGTTGTAATGGAAATCGCCGATCAGCGGCACCTCGATCCCCATCATGCGCAGCTTGTCGACGATGCGCGGGATGGCGGCGGCGGACTCGGGATTGTTGACGGTCAGCCGCACCATCTCCGAGCCGGCGCGCCACAACTCGGCCACCTGCTTGACGCTGCCGGCAATGTCGGCGGTGTCGGTATTGGTCATCGACTGGACGACCACCGGGTGGCCTCCGCCCACGATCACGCTGCCGATCCTGACGGCCTGGGTGATGCGGCGCGGCCAGGCGGTGGCGTCGGCGGGAGGGGTTGGGCGGGTCACGGCGTCATGCATCGCGGTATTTTAGCCTGTCCTCCGTCCGCTCACAGCTGAAGCGTGCTGCGGCCGGCATTCCGGGCCGATGCGACGGTTTGTCGCAGGCTGCCACGCCCCCAAGCGCATAGCATTGCGATGATGAACAGCTCCGACGCCTCCTTCCTGCGGACCCTGTGCAGCCTGCGCTGGCTGGCTACCGCCGGCCAGGCCGCCACCATCCTGGTCGCCACCGGCCTGATGGGCCTGAACCTGCCGCAGCAACCGCTGTGGGCCGGCGTGGCCGCGCTGGCGGTGTTCAACCTGTATGCGCAGCTGCGCGTGGCCCATCGCGGCGCGGTGAGCCCGGCCACCGAGTTCGGCCACATCCTGGTCGATGTGACCGTGCTGACCTGGATGGTGGGCTGGAGCGGCGGCATCGCCAACCCGTTCGGCTCGCTGTTCCTGGTGCTGATCGCCCTGGCCGCGCTGGCCCTGCCGCTGGGCTGGGCGATGGCGGTGGCGGCGTCGTGCGTGGCCGGCTACGTGGTCAGCGCGGCATTCGGCCTGCCACTGCCGTACGGCAGCTTCGACCCCTTGAGCCTGCACATGTGGGGCATGGCGGCCAACTTCCTGCTGTCCACCGTGGTGGTGCTGGCGTTCGCCACGCGGCTGGCGTTGTCGATGCGCGAACGCGAACGCGAAATCTCCACCCTGCGCGAGCGCTTCGCCCGCAACGAGGGCATCGTGGCGCTGGCCACGCATGCGGCCTCGGTGGCGCACGAACTCAACACCCCGCTGGCGACGATGACGCTGCTGGTGGACGACATCGCCGACCAGTGCGACCAAGTGGAGTTGCGCGAGGATCTGGACACCTTGCGTGAGCTGTTGGTGCAGTGCCACGAGCGCGTGCTGGCGCTGGCCGCACCGGCCGACAACGGCCATCTGAGCCGCGAGGTGGCGGTGAAGGACGTGCTGGAACAATGGCGGCTGGTGCGCCCCACCATCGAGCTACGCCGCAACGAGGACGCACCGATGCGGCTGATGCTGCAACCCGGCGTCAGCCACCTGCTGATGGTGCTGCTCAACAATGCCGCCGATGCCGGCGAGCGCGCCGGCCGCCCGCAGATCGACCTGACGCTGCGGGTGGAGGACGACCATCTCAGCGGCGAGGTACGCGATTACGGCCCCGGCTTCGACACCGCGCAAGCCATGCTGCCCGGCACCTTGTTCAACAGCGGCAAGCACGACGGCATGGGCGTGGGCCTGGCCTTGTCGCATGCCACCGTCGAACGCCTGCAGGGCGAGCTGTGGATGCTGCCCGCCGAAGGCAGCGGCGCCCGCGTCGGGTTCCGCCTGCCGCTTTCCGAACACGAGGCCCTGGCATGACAAGCACCCCGATCCGTACCGGCCTGTTGGTCGACGACGACACCTTGTACCTGCGCACGCTGCAGCGCAGCCTGGCGCGGCGTGGCGTGGAAACGCTGACCGCCACCGATGCGGACAGCGCGCTGTCCACCGCGCGCAGCGCATTGCCGGATTTCGCCCTGATCGACCTCAAGCTCGGCCACGATTCCGGCCTGAGCCTGATCCAGCCGCTGCGGCAGATCCGCGCCGACATGCGCATCCTGCTGGTCACCGGCTACGCCAGCATCGCCACCGCGGTGGAGGCCATCAAGCTCGGCGCCGACGACTACCTGCCCAAGCCGGCCAACATCCCCACCATCATGCGCGCGCTGGGCGAGGAGGACGACGACCTGCCCGAGCCGGACGAAGAAGAAACCGCGCAGGAAATGATGACCCCGCTCAGCCGCCTGCAGTGGGAACACATCCAGCAGGCGCTGCACGAAACCGGCGGCAACGTGTCCGCGGCCGCACGGTTGCTGGGCATGCACCGCCGCTCGCTGCAGCGCAAGCTGACCAAGCGCCCCAGCCCGGGACCGCAGCGCGAACCCGGACGCTGATCGCAGGCGGGCAGCGCGCAGGAACCGGAGCGTACGAGCGGTACACGCCGGTTCCGAACACCAACCGCGCCCACCTGACGGTTGCGCCGTAGGTCTGTCAGCCGCTCCTGGATCTAGCGACGCCTCGGAC
This sequence comes from Xanthomonas codiaei, assembly GCF_002939785.1. Classification (GTDB taxonomy): domain Bacteria; phylum Pseudomonadota; class Gammaproteobacteria; order Xanthomonadales; family Xanthomonadaceae; genus Xanthomonas; species Xanthomonas codiaei. The sequence continues at coordinate 148,164 of NZ_MDEC01000008.1, read as the reverse complement.
CGAAGACGCTGGCCCTGCGCGAGGTGGCGCGGATGCCGTCGGGGCCGTCGATCAAGCTGCGCCCCCAGCTGCTCAGGCGGGTCGGATCCCAGCCCAGCACGATATCCAGCGACTGGTTGCTGCTGTCGTTGCCCGACCACGACCAGCCCATGTAGCCGACCCCGTACTCGCGCGCGCGCCGCATGATCGCCGCTTCGTCGACCTGCGCGCCGCGATGGTCGGCGCCGAACTCACCCACCACCAGCGCCAGGCCATTGCTGCGAAACGCGCGCAGATAGCTGTCCACCGACGCATCGCTGCCGAACACTTCGTACATGTGCACGCTGAAGACGATATTGCGGCGGCTGTCCTGGGCCAGCAAGGCCGCGGCGTTGTCGCGCATGTAGAACTGCCAGTCCTGGCCCCAGTTGGGTGCATCCACCATCAACGCATGGGTCAGGCCGGCATTGCGCAAGGTGGCGATCGCACGCGCGTGGCCGGTCACCCATTCGCTGGCGCTGAGACGGTTGCCGAACGGTTCGTTGCCGATATTGATGATGACGTAGTCCTCCTGCCCCACCAGCGCGCCGCGCACGCTGGTCCAGTAGCTGGCGGCATGGGCCAGGGTGGCGGCCGCGCCTTCTTCTCCGTAGCCGGTGGTGTCGTGCACCTCCAGCACCGCGATCAGGCCCAGGCTCTTGCAGCGCGCGACGATGCGCGCGACCTCCGCTTCGGGCGTGCGGGTCCAGCGGTGACCGGAACTGAGTACCACGCGCACGCTGTTGGCGCCGGTGGCAGCGATCTGCGCCAGTGCGGCATCGGTGCGATCGGCAAACCAGGCATGCGGCAGGTTGATGCCGCGCAGGACCAGCGTGTTGCCATTGGTTTCGCGCAATTGCGTGCCGGAAACGGATAAGCCGGCGTGTGCGGCCGATGCCAGCGCAAGTCCGAGGATCAGCAGCGCGGCGCGCTGCGTCAGGCGAGTGAAGAGTGTCATGAGTCGCTCCTGAGGGTGGGTGCCGCGGACGTACCGACATGCCATCGCATGGGCTGTCCCGCGCACGCCGACCGTGCCCGCCGTGCCCTGCGGCGATCTGCGGCCCGGTCACAGAATCGACAAAAGCCGCGGATGCGGACCAAGTGCTCAGACCGCACCGCCGCAGGGCTGGTAACGTTAACTTCTGTACAACCGCGCGCCCGCTCAGGTTGGCCTGGGTGGGCGCCCAGCCCGAGAGCGCAGCGTTTTGCTGCCGCGTCGTGTTGCGCAGCGCTGTGCTGCAGCGCGAAACGCACCGGCGGTTGCCGGTACGACGGATGCCGACGCCTCGCACTGCACCATGCGTTTGCGCTGCTGGCAGCTGAATAAGCCGGTGCGGTCACGTCAAGTGGATACGGCCGAGGCCGATACAGCCACATGCCCTCCGTGCCCGCCCCCGTCAGTCAGCCGTCCCCCATGTCCGAAGAATCCACCCGTCTGGCCGTCCTGCGTGGCCTCTGCCTGCTGGATTCGCCACCGGACCCGGTGTTCGACACCATCGCCGCGATGGCCGCACGTGCGCTGGGCACGGAGATTGCGCTGGTGTCGCTGGTGGACGAGCACCGCCAGTGGTTCAAGGCACGCGTTGGCCTGCCGGCGCCCGAGACACCGCGCGAGCAGGCGTTCTGCGCGCATGCGATCCACTCCGACCAGGTGATGGTGGTGCCGGATGCGCAACTGGACCCGCGCTTCAGCGACAACCCGCTGGTGCTGGGCCCGCCCTTCATCCGCTTCTACGCCGGCGCGCCCTTGCAACTGCGCGACGGCCACCGCATCGGCACGCTGTGCGTGATCGGCACCAGCCCACGCGAGGGTCTGGATGCGGAGGCATTGCTGCATCTGGAGGGGCTGCGCGACCTGGCCGTGCTGCGGGTGGAAAACCTGCGCAGCACCACCTATCGCGATGGCGCCACCGGCCTGCCCAATCGCTCGCGCTTCGGCGAAGACCTGGATACCTGGCTGGCCCAGCGCGAGACCGCGCCGGCCACCACCGCGGTCGCCATCGACGTCTGCGGCAGCGATTACTTCCGCGATATGGTCAAGGCGCTGGGCTGGGACTACGCCGATGGGTACGTCGCGCTGGCGCAACGTCGCCTGACCGCCTACCTGCCCGCCGGCACCCTGCTTTACCGGCTGGACCCGACCACCTTCGGCTTTCTCACCCCAGCCGAAAACCAGCGTCTGTCCGGCCTGTGCAACAGGCTGTCCAAGGCGTTCACCGAACCGCTGGATCACCAGGGCATCCCGCATACCGCGGTGGCCTCGATCGGCGCGGTGTCGCTGCACACCAGTTATGGCGCGTCCGACACCATCCGTTCGCTCACCACCGCGGTGGATGTCTCGCGCCAGCGCGGCCTGACCTGGAGCATGTACGAACGCAAGCACGACGTGGCCCAGCGCAACACCTTCCGCCTGCTCGCCGCGCTGCCGGCCGCGCTGGACAGCGCCAGCCAGCTACGCCTGCATTACCAGCCGCGCGTGGATCTGCACGACCATCGCTGCGTGGCGGTGGAAGCGCTGCTGCGCTGGCAGCACCCGATGATCGGCCCGGTGATGCCGTCGGACTTCGTGCCGATGGCCGAGAAGACCGCGCTGATCAACCGCATCACCGCCTGGGTGATCGATAACGGCATCGCCCAGGCCGCGCGCTGGCAGCAGCAAGGCCTGGACTTCAACCTGGCCTTGAATGTGTCGGCCGCCGACCTGGACCGCCCCGGCTTTGCGCTGCTGCTGCGGCGCGGGCTGGAACGCCACAAGCTGGATCCACGCCGGCTGGAAATCGAATTCACCGAAAGCGCGATGATCCGCCACCCCGAACAGCTGGCCGAACAGCTCGCCGCCGTGGCCGCGCTGGGCGTGCACATCGCCATCGACGATTTCGGCACCGGCTACAGCAATTTCAGCTATCTCAAGCAGCTACCGGCCAGCTCGTTGAAGATCGATCAATCCTTCGTCCGCTCGCTGCCGGACAATCGCACCGACCGCACCCTGGTGCCGGCGATGATCCAGCTCGGCCACAGCCTGGGCCAGCGCGTGGTGGCCGAAGGCATCGAATCGGCCGAGGCCTATGCGCAACTGCGCGCCTGGGGCTGCGACGAAGGCCAGGGCTACTGGATCGCAAAACCCATGCCGGCCGCCGCGCTGGAAGCCTGGTTGCAGACGCCCTGGCAGGCGCAGTTCGCCGCGCCGGTCACGCTGCTTGCAGCAAACATGGCGGCGGCGCGGGTCTGAGCGCAGACGGCCGTCGGCAGCGTTGGTCGGGATTCGGCAGCAGCAGTGGACGGCGGCACGGCGGCGATGGCCATGGCGTGGCGAAGCGCTCGCCTGACCGCCGTGTCCCTGCCCGGCGCATGGGCTACTCGCCGGGGCCGGTGCCGGTTGCGGCGCTCGAACGCGCCGCAGCCCGGCATCGGCATGCCGCTCCGTCAAGGTGCAGATCGGGGCGGCTGACCATGCTGCGTCAGCCGCTCCCGAAAACCGGTCTGGCTCACCAGAACACCGTATACAGCACGATCAGGATCGCGATCACGCCGGCCGCGCCGAGCTTGAAGCCCAGGGTGGTGCCATAGGCCACATCGTCGGTACGGATCAGGTCGCGCGCCTGCGTGGCCGGCGTCATCAGCGAGACCAGCACCGCCAGCACCAGCGCGGCCAGGAACACCACCCCGATGCGGTCCATGAATGGCAGTTCCGGCCACGCGAACTTGAGCGCGAACGACAACACCACCGAGCCGATCGCCGCGGTCAGTGCGCCGGCTTCGTTGGCGCGCTTCCAGAACAGGCCGAGCATGAAGATGACCACCACGCCCGGGGTGAAGAAGCCGGTGAATTCCTGGATGAACTGGAAACCCTGGTCGAAGTTGCCCAGCAACGGCCGCGCGGTGAGGATGCCGATCAGCACCGACACCGCGGCCACGATGCGGCCCACGCGCACCAGCGTCTTCTGCTCGGTGTGGGGGCGGAACTTGGCGTAGAAATCCAGGGTGAAGATGGTCGCCACCGAGTTGATCTTCGAGGCCAGCGAGGCCACGATCGCCGCCACCAACGCAGCGAACACCAGGCCCAGGATGCCGGTGGGCAGCAGCTGCATCATGGTCGGATAGGCCTGGTCGGGCTTGGCCAGATCCGGCGCCAGCACCACCGCGGCGATGCCCGGCACCACGATCACCAGCGGCATCAGCAGCTTCAGGAACGCGGCGAACACCATGCCCTTCTGCGCCTCGCCGATGTTCTTGGCCGCCAGCGCGCGCTGGATGATGTACTGGTTGAAACCCCAGTAGCTGATGTTCATGATCCACAGCCCGCCCAGCAGCACGCTCAGGCCCGGCAGATCCTTGTAGAACGGGTTGTCCTTGCTCAGGATCATGTGGAAGTGCTCGGGGTGCGCACTCCACAGATGCTGGAAGCCGGCCAGCACGCCGCCGCCATCGCCGATCCGCGCCAGCGTCAGCCCGGCCACCAGCAGCCCGCCCAGCACCAGCAGCGTGACCTGCACGATGTCGGTCAGCGCCACCGCCTTCAGGCCGCCATACAACTGATAGACCAGCGCGAACACGCCGATCAGCGCCAGCGCCAGGGTCTGGTCCATGCCGGTGACCTGGCTGACCGCGATCGATCCCAGCCACAGGATCGAGGTCAGGTTGACGAACACGTACAGCAGCAGCCAGAACACCGCCATCAGCGTGCGGATCCACTTGCCGTAGCGCTGCTCCAGGAACTGCGGCATGGTGTAGATGCCGTTGCGCAGGAAGATCGGCAGGAAGAACTTGCCGACGATCAGCAGCGTCAACGCCGCCATCCATTCGTAGGAGGCGATCGCAAGACCGATGGCATAGCCGGACCCGGCCATGCCGATGATCTGCTCGGCCGAGATGTTGGCGGCGATCAGCGACGCGCCGATCGCCCACCACGGCAACGACTTGCTGGCCAGGAAGTAATCCTCGGCACTCTTGCTGTGGCCTGCCTTCTCGCGCGAGACCACTTGCGCGAGCACGAAGATGCCGGTCAGGTAGACCAGCACGATCACGATATCCAACGTCGCCAAACCCACTGCACTCTCCTGTCTGGCTCTGGGGTATGCGCCGACCGATCAGGCAGGGCTGCAGAATGCCGCCGCCGCGCAACAGGTGCGCAATGGCAGCGCGGCGAACCGCGTCTGCAGGCCGTCCCGGCCGATCGACAACACCGCCCCCGCGGCGGCTGATGACGCCACCGCGATCGGTGGCCGCTGAGTTGCGTCGCCGATGTCGGCGACGCGCTTGTTCCAATGAATCGACGCATCGTCCGCAGGCAAGCCTGCGGACCTGCGGCTTACTTGACCGGGCAATCCACCGTGACTTCGGCTTCGTTGAGCGCGCCCAGCGCCACCCTCGACACCGACAGGTCCAGCGCCGCGCCGCTCTCGATGCTGGCGACCTGGGTCAGCTTGGTCACGTCGGCACCGGCTGCGGCGAAGCACTTGAGCGGCACCCCCACCACCTTCCACTGGCCTTGCGGCAATGCGGCCAGGGTCTTCTGTGCGTCCACGCGGCCACCGCACTTGTCGCCGCAGCCCACGCCCAGCCATACCGGCGCCGTCACCGCGCTGTCGCGACGCACGGTCAGCTGCAGCTGCACATCGCCATTGCTCTCGCGCGACACGTCCAACGGTTTGCCGGACACCAGCAGCACGCTGGCCGGCGTGGCACCGGACCACACCAGGCGGCGCGCGTCTTCCTGCGCCTTGTGATCGACTGCGGTCATCTTCAGGCTGCCATCGGACAGGCCCACCGGCAGCGTGGTTGCCGGCATGTTGGCTTGGCCGGCGTTGGACAGCTGCATCGCAATGCCGAGTGCCGGCTTGCCACGCACGAAGTACACCCCGCCCACCGACTGCTCGCCGGACACGCCGGATTCTTCCGGCAGCGCCGCCAGATCGCCCTTGTCGGCATAGGTCAGGCCGTAGCCGAACTTGAACTGCGGGTCATAGTCCTTCTGGCCCACGTTATTGGCGAACTGCACCGCGGTCTTGGGCCAGGAGAAGCTGAGCTTGCCCTTGAAGTCGTTCTGCACGCTGCCATCGGCCTTGCGCAGCAGCACATCGGCAATGCCCTCGCCTTCCGAACCCGGCAGCCACGCGGCGACGAACGCATCGGCCACGTTGATGTACTGGTTCATCCACAGCGGGCGGCCGCTCAGGAACACCGCCACCACCGGGATGCCGTCGGCCTTGAACTTCTTCAGCAGTGCCAGCTCGCTGTCGTCGCCCGGCTTGTACAGCAGGGTGGCGATGTCGCCCTGGAACTCGGCGTACGGGTTCTCACCGAACACCACCACCGCCACGTCGGGCTTGGTCTTGTACGCACCATCGACTGCCAGCTCGGCCTTGCCGCCGGCGGCCTTGATCTGCTTGTCCAGGCCTTCCCAGATGGTGTTGCCGTTGGGGTAGTCGCTGCGCTTGGTGCCGGTGCCCTGCCAGTTCAGCGTCCAGCCGCCGGACTGCTTGCCCATGTCGTTAGCGCCATCGCCGACCACCAGCACGCGCTTTTTCGGATCCAGCGGCAGGATGCCGGCCTGGTTCTTCAGCAGCACCAGCGACTCGCGCACCGCCTGACGGGCGATGGCGCGGTGCTCGGGCGCGCCCAGCAATTCGTACTTGCCGCCGAGCGGGCGCTTGGACGGCTTGCCGGCCTCGAACAGGCCCAGGCGCATCTTGACGCGCAGGATGCGGCGCACCGCATCGTCCAGGCGCTCGGTGCTGATCTGGCCGGATTTCACTGCCGCCAGTTCGGTTTCATAGATGCCCTTCCAGCTGTCGGCAGCCATCGCCATGTCGACGCCGGCAATGAACGAGGCCGGGCAGTTGTCCTTGGTGCAGCCCTTGACCTGGCCGTGGCCATTCCAGTCGCCGACCACGAAGCCGCCGAAGTTCATCCGGCCCTTGAGCACGTCGGTCAGCATGACCTTGTTGCCGTGCATCTTCTCGCCGTTGAAGCTGTTGAACGAGGCCATCACCGTCTGCGCACCGGCCGCGATGGCCGGCGGATAGCCGGCGGCGTGGATGTCGCGCATGGTGGCTTCGGACACCTTGGTGTCGCCCTGGTCCTTGCCGTCGGTGGTGCCGCCGTCGCCGACGAAATGTTTCACCGACGAAATCACGTGGCTGCCATCCAGGAACTGCGGTGTGCCTGGCGTGCCCTGCACGCCTTCGACCATCTTGCCGGCGAAGCTGGCCACCACGTCGGGCGACTCCGAATAGCCTTCGTAGCTACGGCCCCAGCGGTCGTCCTGCGGCACCGCCACGGTGGGCGCGAAGGTCCACTCCATGCCGGTGACGCGGGTTTCGGCGGCGGTGACTTCGCCGATCTTCTTGATCAGTTCCGGGTTGCGCGTGGCGCCCAGGCCGATGTTGTGCGGAAACAGGGTGGCGCCGACGATGTTGCTCTGGCCGTGCACCGCATCGATACCGAAGATGATCGGAATCGCGTTGCCGCCCTTGGAGGTATCCATCGAGGCGTCATAGAAGGCGTCGGCCAGCTTCAGCCATTCGGCCGGGCTGGCGTTGTACTTGCCGCCGGGATCGGAATTGCCGCCAGCCAATACCGAGCCGATACGGTACTTGCGCACATCGTCCGGGGTCAGGCTGGCGATGTCGCCCTGCACGGTCTGGGCAACCTTTTCTTCCACGCTCATCTTGGACATCACATCGGTGATGCGCTGCTCCAGCGCGGCGTCCTGCGCGAACGGCCACTTCGGCGACGGCCACTGGTCCGGATGGATGGTGGTGGAGGCCTCGGCGGGCGCTGCAGCCGGCGCGGTCTTGCCGGCCTCGGCGGAGGCGGTGTCCTTGCCTTGGCACGCGGCCAGCATCAGCACCGCTGCGGCGGTGGCCAGAGAGAGCGCGCGACGCGCGACGGGCGCGGCGGTACGACGAAGCAACATGTCCAAGATACGGGTCTCCAGGGTGGTTCTCCCACGACGCTGCGTGCGCCGCAGGCCATTAGGCGGCGTACGCTTGCGTGAATCCCCTACCCTGTCAACCGCGCTCGCCCCTATGCCAAATCACGGCCAACTTATTGGCCGGAGCTATAGCCTTGGAATACCGGCAGCTGCTGTCAAACCACGGAAATTCGCTGAATCCGGCGCGCCGCCTGGGATTGGGCGGAAGCCCACTTTGCTGCATCGCACCACCCGACGAGCGCCGTAGTGCGCAGCCGTCGCCGACCATACGGGCGATGGCGCTTGCCCGGCCCAGCACATCCCAACGCAAGCCAACGGGTGAGCTCGCTGTCAAACAAGCGTCATCTGCCGAGCCTAGCGTGACCAGCCTGCCGGTGTACCCGCCACCGTTGATCGTCGCCTTTGCCTGGAGTTTCGATGTCCGCCTCCCCCGACCCTACCCGTCGCCGCCTCATGCAAGTGATGGCAGCCGTTCCCCTGTTGCCGCTCGGCAGCGCCAGCGCCGCCGCACTCCAGCAGCTGGGCAGCGCCGCATTGGCGGCGCGCCCGCTGCGGCCTTCGGAAACCCCGGCCCGACTGGTGTCGGCCACCTTCCATGGCATGCCTGCCCCCAGCCTGGCCAATCCTGCCGCCATGGCCACCACCACGGTGGGCTCGTCGCTGAGCGTTGCCCGCAACGACGGCACCACCCAGCGCTACGCGCTGGCCTACCACCCGTTCTTCGTCACCGGCGACCAGGTGCCCGACGGCAAGGGCGGCACCGTGCTGGCCGGCGGCTACTACGACATCCAGCACCGCCCCATCATCGACCGCTCCAAACCCGGTGCCGAACGCCCGTTCTTTTCCGACTGCCCGGACGGCTCCTCGCTGCTGACCCTGCCCAACGCCAAGGTCCCGGGCGTCAAGGGCAACCACGTGTTCGCGGTGGTGCAGTTCGAATACACCACCCGCGACCAGGCCGGCAACGACACCAATCGTCACCTGCCCGCGCCCATCGCCGTGCTCACCCTGGATCAGGACCCGGCCACCGGCAAGCTGTCGCTGGTGAAGTACCACAACGTCGACACCGCGCCGGTGCACGGGTTGTGGACCACCTGCGGCGCCAGCCTGTCGCCGTGGAATACCCACCTGTCCAGCGAAGAGTACGAACCCGACGCCACTGCGCTGGCTGGCAATACCCAGTTCCGTAGCTACAGCACGCATCTGTACGGCGACCCGGAAAAGGCCAACCCCTATCACTACGGCCACCTGCCCGAGATCACCGTGCATCCGGACGGCACCGGCAGCGTGCGCAAGCACTACTGCCTGGGCCGCATTTCGCATGAGCTGGTGCAGGTGATGCCCGACCAACGCACCGTGCTGATGGGCGACGACGCCACCAATGGTGGACTTTTCATGTTCATCGCCGACCGCAAGGCGGACCTTTCCGCCGGCACCCTGTATGTCGGCAAGTGGCACCAGACCTCCGGCGTCGGCCCGGGCGCGGCCACGCTGAGCTGGATCAGGCTGGGCCACGCCACCAGCGCCGAGATCCAAGCGCTGGCCGACCGCCTCACCGCCGCCGACATCCTCGACGTGCATCTGAGCGACCCAGGCGATGCCAGCTTCACCAAGATCCCGTTCAACGGCACCTTCAACTGGATCCGCATCAAGCCGGGCATGGAAAAGGCCGCCGCTTATCTGGAAACCCACCGCTATGCCGCACTGGCCGGTGGCAGCCTGGGCTTCACCAAGCTCGAAGGCACCACCGTCAACGCCCGCGACAAGATCGCCTACATGGCCATGTCCTACATCGTCACCAGCATGCGCAACGGCTCGGGCGACGTGAAAGTGGAGGGCCCGGATGCCGGCGCGGTGTATGCCTTGAATCTGCGCGGCGGGCGCCGCGACAGCAGCGGTGCACCGATCCACAGCGACTGGGTGCCGATCGACATGGCCGCGCCTGCCGCGCTGACCGGCCACGACCTGGCGCAGCCCGACGCGCTGGGCAATCTGGCCGATCCCGAGCGGCTGGCCAACCCGGACAACCTCAAGTTCTCCGAATCACTGCGCACCCTGTTCATCGGCGAAGACAGCAGCCTGCACGTCAACAATTTCCTGTGGGCCTACCACGTGGACAACGGCACGCTCACACGGCTGCTATCGGTGCCGGCGGGCGCCGAATCCACCGGCCTGCACGCGGTGGACCAGATCCACGGCTGGACCTATGTCATGAGCAATTTCCAGCATCCAGGCGACTGGGAAAGCCCGCTGCACGATACCGTCAAGGCCACGCTGGATCCGCTGGTACGCGCCAACTACAAGGACCGCTTCGGGGCCGCGGTGGGCTATCTCACTGGCGACCCGGTGGCGGTGCAATTGAGCAAGGCGTAAGCGCAGATGGTGTCGCTCGCAGTACTGGCAAGGCGCTGCGAGCGGCATCGTCTTTCGTCCGTCGTATCACTGCGCGACGGAGGCTTGCATGAGGGCCTGCGGATGTATGGCCATCGCGCAGCGTCAAGAGCGCGGCACCCTCATCGCTTGCGGGACACGCCGCAAGTACGCCCCTATAGGCTCGGTGGCGGCATCCATGCCGCCACACGGTCCCGCAATCGGCGAGGACACCGCACCAGACAGTTGGCTGGTGGTTCGTTGAAGAGCAAAGGACATCAGGTCGCGCGGTCCAGGGTTACTCGTTGCAGTGAAACTCTGCACACCGACCTGCCCGACGGGTCCTTGCCCGCTCACCGTCGCGGGACCTTATGCGGCATGGATGCCGCATAAGAGCCTCCACGGACGGATTCACGGCGTGTCCCGCGATGGTGGGCGGGCAAGGGCCTTGCAGCCAAGCCGCGGCCCTATCGCTAAGTGACTGAAGCATCCACTGGATTTTCCTGCCACATTGAACAGCGCTGCGCAGGATGTCGTCATCCTCTCGGATGCAGTCAAACGCCTGATGCGTCGAGAGCGCGGTGCCCTTACCGCTCGCGGGACACGCCGCAAGTACGTCCCTGTAGGCTCCGTGGCGGCATCCATGCCACCACAGGGTCCCGCAAACGGTAAGGACACCGCACCAGAGAGTTTGCTGGCTGCTTCATTGGAAAACATGCACACCGACCATCTCGACTGGTCCTTGCCCGCTCACCGTCGCGTGACCTTATGCGGCATGGATGCCGCATGAGCCTCCATGGACGGATTCACGGCGTGTCCCGCGATGGTGGGCGGGCAAGGGCCCTGCAGCCAAGCTGCAAATCATTCGCTCAGCATTGGTCTATCCGAAACGTCCAATCCATCCAGACACAACATGTAAAAGCAGCCAAGAAGTTGCGTCGTCGCAGTGTCTGGATACAGTCAGAAGCTGAGTGAGTCGTGCGCATGGCGCCCTCACCGCTCGCAGGACCGGACGCGCGTCAAGACACGCCGCGCGTTTCCAATGCCGCCATCACGATGGGCTTGGACCAATGGGGCACCTGCGCCAATTCGGCCGGCGTTTGCGGGTAGTGCAGGCCGCTGCGGTCCAGTTCCAGCACGAGCATTGGCCTCGCCTGCCCCGCCGCGTCGGCCGGCGCGCTGTTGTCGTAGACATGCAGTACTGCCAGATGCGGCAGCAACGCGATCAGGTTGGCGCGCGATGCGTCGTAACGCTCGCGGATTTTATGCTCAGCAATGGCATGGCCGCCGGCAGCGACCCGCGCTGCCACGCGCTGGAGGTGCAGGTCCACTGTCGCCAGCCCGCAGAACCAGACCGCCACCGTGTGCTGCGCGCAGGCCTCGCGCAGCAGACGCGGAATGGTCCTCGCGCCCAACGTCGTTTCAAATGCGAAATCGCTGCCATCGGCCATGGCCCGGCGCAGTCGCCGTACGCCTTCCTGCCAGGCCTGCGCGTTCGCCTCGTCGTGCGCCCACCCCTGCTCCACCAGTTGCCGGGTGAACGCGTCCGGATTGAACCAGGTGGCGCCGTCTTCCTGCAGCATCTGCCCCAGCAGCGAACTCTTGCCGGCGCCGTTGACGCCAGCCGGTACCAGGATGTTGCCCATGGGTCAGAGCGAAGGCCCCAGCTTCACCTTCCTGCCGCGGTGCGCCGGCCGGACGATCGCCTGGGTCAACGCTGCGCCATCGCTCAGCGCGGCAAGATGCGTATCGAACCGGGCCTGCAGCGCCTGCAATGCCTGCGCGCGCGCCAGCGCCTGGTCCGACGCGCTTGCCTGACTCACCAAACGGCGATATTCCTCCGCATCCACCACCACCGCCTCGGGGTGATTGTGGTTGGTGATGACCACCGCTCCATGCGAGCGCACCTTGCGCATCAGGCTGGGCCAGCCCTTCACCTTGATGTCGGCGGCGGGCGATTTTTCGAGCTCGGGCAGATCGTGGAGGCGAGACATGAGACGGTCCTGCGCGCGGCGTTGGTCACCAGCCTACTCCTGACGTCCCATTTTGGGAAATTTGGCCATTTCTAAATGGCTGCACGACTGCCAGCCATTTCGAAACGAAACGGGGCCCGCAGGCCCCGTCGTCTTTCACGAGCACTGCGCGAACGCTCAGCCGCGCAGCTTGCCCAGCAGCTCGCGCGTCACCGGGTCGGCGACATCGGCAGACTCACCCTTGAGCGCCGGCAGCAACTGGCTGGCCAGCTGCTTGCCCAGTTCCACACCGAACTGGTCGAACGCATTGATGCCCCACATCACCGACTGCACGTACACGCTGTGCTCGTACATCGAGATCAACGCGCCCAACGCCTGCGGGGTGAGCGCATCGAGCAGGATCACCGTGCTCGGGCGGCCGCCCGGATAGCTGCGGTGCGGGTCGCTGCTGTCCTGGCCATTGGCCAGCGCCTCGGTCTGTGCCAACACGTTGGCCATCAGCGCCAGATGGTTTTCCGCATACGGGTCGTCGTTGTGCACGGTGCCGATGAAATCGGCCGGCACCACGCTGGTGCCCTGGTGCAGCGCCTGGAAGAAGCTGTGCTGCACATCGGTACCTGCGCCGCCCCACCACACCGAGACGGTGTCGCTGTCCACCGCCGAGCCATCGAGCTTGACGCGCTTGCCCAGGCTCTCCATCACCAGCTGCTGCAGATAGGCAGGCAACAGTGCCAGGCGCTGGTCGTAGGTCATCACCGCATGGGTAGCGCTGCCGAGCAGATTGCGGTTCCACACCGCGGTCAGCCCATGCAGTACCGCGACGTTTTCTTCCAGCGGGGTGTCGAGCGCATGCGCGTCGAACTGCGCGGCGCCCTCCAGCAATTGTTCGAAACGTTCGAAACCGATCGCCAGCGCGATCGGGAAGCCCACCGCCGACCACAGCGAATAGCGGCCGCCAACCCAGTCCCACATCGGCAACACCCGGCCCGGTGCGATGTCGAAGGCCTTGGCGGCGCGCTCGGGATTGGCACTCACTGCGTACAGGCGTTCGCTGCCGCCCAGCCAGGCGTGCAGGATGCTGCCGTTGAGCAGGGTTTCCTGGGTGCCGAAGGTCTTGGAGATCAGGATGCCGGCGGTGCGCGCCGGGTCCAGCGTCGCCAGGGTGCGCTGCATGGCGGCACCGTCGACGTTGGAAACGAAGTGCACGCGAAAGCGCGCACCGGAGACCGGCCGCAGTGCATCGGCCACCAGACGCGGGCCCAGGTCCGACCCACCGATGCCGACACTGACGATATCGGTGACGTCGGTGCCTTCGAGCTGCTGGATCAGCGCACCCATCCGCTGCCGCACTTCTGCAGCGATGGCATACGCCTCCGATGCCACCGGCGCGTCGGTCAGATCGCCACGCAATGCGGTATGCAAGGCGGCGCGCTGCTCGGTGACATTGACCTGCTCGCCACGGAACAGGCGCTGGAACGCGCCTGCCAGATCGCGCTCGCGCGCGATGGCGAACAAGGCGTCGAGCGCGGCGCGATCGTACTTCTGTCGCGCGAAATTGAAATACAACGGACCGACTTGCCTGGCGTACTGCGTAGGCCGCTGCGGCTCGGCGGCAAGCAATGCGGGGATGGCAGCGCCGCGCAGGCGCTGGGCGTGGGCGTGAAGCGCGTCGAATCCGTTGGTATGTGTCATGCGGCCTGGGTGGGGATGCTGTGGTTGGTGTGGGAGATCGCGTTGTTCGCGCCCACATATACCAGATTGGGCTTGAAGGTCTTGGCTTCGTCTTCGCTCATGCTGGCAAACGCAGCCACGATGATCAGATCGCCCACCTGCACGTGACGCGCGGCGCCGCCGTTGAGCGAGATGATGCCGCTGCCCTCTTCGGCGCGGATGGCGTAGGTGCTGAAGCGCGCACCGTTGGTGACGTCCCAGATGTGGACCTGTTCGAATTCGCGGATGCCGGTCGCTTCCAGCAGCAGGCCGTCGATGGCGATCGAGCCCTCGTAGTTCAGCTCGGAGTGGGTGACGGTGGCGCGGTGGATCTTGGCTTTCAGCAGGGACAGATGCATGGACGGAAGGCAACAACGAAAGGAAAGCCGGCATTTTAGCGGAAAGCGCCCGCGCCCACCGGTCTGCGCTGCAGGCGGTCGTGAGGGCTTCAGGCCGCTGCCGAGGCAACGGCCTGACCTCGCCCAGAGCAGGCCACGCAGCCAGACATCAGCGCCGGCGGCTGGCGCACGACCGGCCGGCCGGCCGGATCAGAATTCCAGGTTGTCGATCAGCCGCGTGCCGCCCAGCCGCGCGGCGATCAGCGCCACGCGTGCACCGGAGGTGCCCTCGCCCGGCTCGCTCAGGTCCGGCAGCCGCACCACCGCGTAATCGACCTGGAATCCGGCCTGCTGCAGCGCGCCGGTGGCGGCCTGTTCGACCTGCGCACGCGGCGTGCCGGCGGTGTAGCTGTCGCGCATCTGCAGCAACACCTTGCGGATCTGCGCGGCAGCCGGGCGATCGTCGGCCGACAGATACTGGTTGCGCGAGCTCATCGCCAGGCCGTCGGCCTCGCGCACGATGCTGCCGCCCAGGATCTCGATCGGGAACGCCAGGTCGGCCACCATCTGCCGGATCACCGCCAGCTGCTGGTAGTCCTTCTTGCCGAATGCCGCCACGTCAGGCTGCACCTGGTTGAACAGGCGCGCCACCACGGTGCAGACACCGTCGAAATGGCCTGGCCGGCACACGCCTTCGAGCACGTCGCTGACGCCCGGCGCGTGGATCGGCGTGGCCAGCGCCGTACCCAGCGGGTACATCGTGTCCACGTCCGGCAGCCACAGCGCATCGCAGCCGGCATCTTCCAGGCCGCGCAGGTCGGCCTCGGGGGTGCGCGGGTAGCGGGCGAAATCCTCGTTCGGGCCGAACTGGGTCGGGTTGACGAACACGCTGGACACCACCCGGTCGGCGTACTGGCGTGCCAGCATCACCAGCGAGTAATGCCCGGCATGCAGGTTGCCCATGGTGGGTACCAGCGCTACGCGCAGGCCCTCGCGCTTCCAGCCGGTGACCAGGGCGCGCAGGGCGGAAAGATCGGTAATGGTCTGGATCATGCGGCGTACGCGTGCTCTGCATCGGGGAAACTGCCATCGCGCACAGCCTGTGCATAGGCACGCACCGCGCCCGCCACCGAGCCGCCCTCGGCCAGGAAATCCTTGACGAACTTGGGACGGCGATGGCCGCTGTCCAGGCCCAGCATGTCGTGCATCACCAGCACCTGGCCGTCGCAACCGGGGCCGGCGCCGATGCCGATGGTGGGCACCTGCAGCTCGGCGCTGATCTGCGCGGCGATCGGCGTCGGCACGCATTCCAGCACCACCAGGCTGGCGCCGGCATCGGCCACCGCCTGTGCGTCGCGGCGCAGTTGCTCGCCGGCTTCGCCACGGCCCTGCACCTTGTAGCCGCCGAAGCGCAGCACCGACTGCGGGGTCAGCCCCAGGTGCGAACACACCGGGATCTCGCGCTCGACCAGGTAGCGGATGACCTCCAGCTTGTGCCCGGCGCCTTCGATCTTGACCATCTCCGCACCGGCCTGCAGCAGCCGGGTGGCCGCATCGAGCGCACGCTCGGGCGTGGCGTCGGCCTGGAACGAGAGATCGGCCACCAGCAGTGCCTGCCGCAGCGCCCGTGCCACCGCGGCGGTGTGATAGACCATGTCGGCAGTGGTCACCGGCAAGGTCGAATCGTGCCCCTGCACCACCATGCCCAGCGAGTCGCCGACCAGGATCAGGTCCACGCCATTGGCGTCGAAAGTGCGGGCAAAGCCGGCGTCGTAGGCGGTCAACATGACCAGTTTTCGACCCGCCCGCTTGGCCTCGGCCAGGGCGGGCACGGTCCAGGGCTTGCTGTCGCTATGGCTGCTCATGAAGTCATTACGTGGGGTGATGAGCCGGCCATTATCTACCCAATCGGCTCCAGCCCGCAGGCATCGATGGATTGCAGGGCGTGCCGCACTGTTCCATGCCCCGGAATGATCGCCTCCGGCGCGAGCTCGGACAGCGGCAGCAGGGCGAAGGCGCGTTCGTGCAGATGCGGATGTGGCACCTGCAGCCGGGGCAGGTCCAGCATCTGGTCGGCGTAGAGCAGCAGGTCCAGATCCAGCGTGCGCGGGCCCCAGCGCTCGCCGGCCAGACGCTCGCGGCCAAAGGCCCGCTCGATGCCGAGCAAGGCCTCCAGTAGCGCAAGCGGGGCCAGCGCGGTATGCAGCTGGGCGACGGCATTGATGAAATCGGGTTGGTCTTCGCGCCCCCAGGCCGGGGTCCGATACAGGCGCGAAGCCGCGACCAGCGTGGACTGCGGCAACCCAGCCAGCGCGGCGATGGCCGCACGGACGCTGGCCTCGGCCGGGCCCAGGTTGGCACCCAGGCCGACAAAGGCGGTGTGCATGCTCTACTCGCCTGCCGGTGTGCCGGTGCGCCGACGGCGGCGGCGACGCTTGCGCGGCGCGCCGTCCTCGCCCTCGTGGTCGGCCTGCGCCGATTCGATCGCATCCACCAACTCCTGGCCGGATGACTTCTGCGCCTCGCGCCAGAACTCGACATCGGCCGCATGATCGGGCGAGGCGAACTGGCGCAAGGCCAGGAAATCGAACGCGGCACGAAAGCGCGGATGCGACAGGGTGCGGAACACGCGCTTGCGCTGACGCGAGGAGAAGCGCGTCTGCAGCAGCCAGATTTCCTGCATCGGCAACGAAAAACGGCGCGGCAGGGCCACACGCTCCAGCTGGTGCAAGGTGACCCGGTCGGCCGCGCGGCGCTGCGCATCTTCCGGCTGCACGCCCTGCGCCTGCAGCCCCATCAGCGTGCGGCAGAACGCCGGCCACAGCAGCAGCGCGAACAGGAACGCCGGCGACACCGGCTCGTCGTTGGCCACCCGCGCATCGGTATTGCGCAAGCCTTCCAGCACCATCGCGCGCAGCGCGCCGCTGCGGTTGGATTTCAACGCCGCCGCGCTTTCCGGAAACAGCACGCCGAGCAGGCCATAGCGTTCCAGGCCTTCGAAACTGGCCACGCCATGCCCGGACAGGAACAGCTTGAGGATTTCTTCGAACAGGCGCGCCGGCGCAGCTTCGGACAACAGCCCGGCCAGGCGCGGGATCGGCTCGGCCGTGCCAGCCTCGATCTCGAAATTCAACTTGGCCGCCAGCCGCACCGCGCGCAGCATGCGCACCGGATCCTCCTGGTAGCGCAGTTCCGGATCGCCGATCAGCTTCATCAACCGCGCCTGCACGTCTTCGAAGCCACCGCAGTAATCGCGCACCGAAAAATCCTCGATGGCGTAGTACAGCGCGTTGCAGGTGAAGTCGCGGCGGATCGCGTCGTCTTCGATGGTGCCGTAGACGTTGTCGCGCACCAGCCGGCCGTTATCCAGCTCGCGGTCGCCGCTGCCATCGTCGCTGTTGGCGCGGAAGGTGGCCACCTCGATGATCTCGCGGCCGAACACCACGTGCGCCAAGCGAAAGCGGCGGCCGATCAGGCGGCAATTGCGGAACAGCGCCTTGACCTCTTCCGGCGTCGCACTGGTGGCCACGTCGAAATCCTTGGGATGGCCGCCGACCAGCAGGTCGCGCACCGCGCCGCCGACCAGGTAGGCGCCAAAGCCCGATTCGCGCAGGCGGTACAACACGCGCAGCGCGTTGGGGCTGATGTCCTTGCGCGAGATGGTGTGCTGATCGCGTGGAATGACGCGCAGCGTGAACGGGGATGTAACTGAGGGTTCGATGATGGCGCTTCCGTCTTGTGTTGCAGGATTGCCCAACGGCTATTACCTCACTATACTAGCGCGCTGCACAAGACGCGACAAAACGCTCCCTTCGTCTAGTGGTTAGGACGTGGCCCTCTCAAGGCTAAAACAGGGGTTCGAGCCCCCTAGGGAGCGCCACGTTGGTCTTGCCGCAGAGGACGCCAAGACCCCGCAATGCGGGGTTTTTGCGTTATGGCACCGGTGTCCTGCGATAGGCGAGCCGCCACGCCACTACAGGCGGCGGCAGCGCCGCGGCAACGGCACGCGCGGCTCGGATCTGGTGCATGCTGCTTGGAACTGTATGGTCGAGGCCGGTTCTCGTCCACGTCCTGTGGCCCACCAGCGTGTTCGACCTGCGATGGCCGCTCCACCCCGAGCCCGGCGCCCTATCCCGGCGCGCCTACCAGCGGCGTCGCTCACACCAGCCACATCAGTGCCAGCAGCACGGCAGGATCGACGAACAACGCGCCACGCAAGGCATGTTCGCCACACTTCATTGCACTGAACGACACCGCGCGCTTGCGCGGCGTGGGTGTGATGCGTCTGCGGCCTTTGCAAAACATGCGCACTCCTCAACTGGACAGCGGATGGATGTCGGCGCGATCGCTGCCGGTTTCGGCAACGGCATCGTGCGCATGCAGGCTTTCCAGATGGCGCACTGCCACGTGGAATGCCGCGTGGCGCTCGGCCAATGCCGCGCGCAGCCGACGGGCGGCGTCTTCGACGTACATCAGGTTGGCGCCGTTCAACCGCGCAAATGCCTGTTCGTCGATGCGACGTACCGCAGCTTGTACCGGCGTAGCGAGTGCGCGTTCGCACAGCATGACCAACGCACGAATGTCCAGCTGCGATGCGCTATCGTCCAGATCAACGCGCACTTGCGCCACGCTGCGCTGGCTATGCGGGGTGGCGTACGAACCGTGTGCCTGCAGCCACTGCGCAATCTCGTCGAGCGGCATCGCGGTGCGGCCGTGGTGGTGCTGCACAAACGCCTCGCTCAACAGCTGCCGCGACAACGCCGCCGAGCACGGGCAGGTCGAGGCGTACAGGACCTCGATCTGCAGCTGCAGCTGGCAGCGCCCTGCCACGCGCTGTGCATCGATGCGCACCGGGTATGCGCGCCAGCCGGAAAGGCCTTCGCTGAGCAAGGCCGGCGTGCGAAGCATCACCTCGCACGCCAGCGAGACCCGCGCGGCACGGCTACCGCAATCGGCGTGGCTGTCGATCAAGACCTGCAGCAACTGCGACAGCATCGCCGGCGCCACCGGCTGCTCCAGGTGCCGGTCCAGCAGGCGATACAACCGCGACATATGGATCCCCCTGAGGTCGGCGCGCGGCAGATCCACCTGCACGCTGGCGCGCGCATTCACTGTCCCGCTAGGTGCGGCCTCGTCCAGGCGCACTGGAATGGCGATGTCATGCATACCCACCCAGCGCAACGGCGCGCCCGGCACGGAAGGTTCGGAAACGGCAACATCGGGAAGCGTGGCGGACATTGCAAACTCGTCGATCAAAAAGTGGGAGTACGCGTCATACGCGAGCGGGGAAGGCCTAAGAGCGGCTGATGTGCTGGGCGTTGAGGGCGAAGTAGTCGTCGATGCCGGCGTGCAGCGTTTGCGCAAGCTCGTCCTGATGGCTGTCGCCGCACAGGCGTCGACAGTCGTCGCGATTGCTCATGAAGCCGGTCTCCACCAGCAACGACGGAATATCCGGCGATTTCAGCACCGCAAAACCGGCCTGCCCGACCTCGCCCTGATGCAGGTGCGTGACTTGCTGCAGACGCCCGAGCATCAACTTGCCGAACGCCACACTGCTGGCGATGGTGCCGCTCAACGACAGGTCGGCCAGCACCTGCGACAGCACCGGATTGCTGGGCACCCGCAACCGGCGCGCGGCATTGCCCATAGCGTCGGCAGCGTTCTCGCTATCGGCAATCCAGCGCGCCAGCGCCGAGCTGGCACCGTTTTCGGACAGGGCGAACACCGACGCACCGCGCGCCTGCGCATTCGGAGCCGCATCGGCATGGATGGAGACGAACAGATCGGCATTGCGGCGATGCGCGATCATGACTCGCTCGTGCAGCGGCACGAAGCTGTCATCGCTGCGAATCATGGTCGGCCGGTAGCGCGGATCGGTGGCCAGCCGCCGATGCAGCCGCCCTGCCACCGCCATGGCCACATGCTTTTCGTAACGCGCATCCGCGCTGACCGCGCCAGGATCCTTGCCGCCATGGCCAGCGTCGATGGCGATCACGTACGGATGCAGGCGCGAGCGTGTGACCGCTGCCGTCGCAGCAGCCGGATCCGCCGCGGGCAACGACGCAGCGCCGGGAGCGGCAGCAAGATCGAACACCAGCACGCTGTCCTCCCATCGCGCTGTGGCCGTCAGCGGCTGCGCCAGATCGAGCACGACGCGCAGCCCATCACCATGCGGGCCGCTGCGGATGGCGGTGACTGCAAAACCTTCGGGCACTGGATCCATCTGCGGTGCCTGCGTCGAAATACCCGACAGGTCGACGACCAAGCGCGCCGGATTGGACAAGCTGAAACTGCGGTAGGCGACCTGCGTACCCAGAGCGAGTCGAAGCCGCAGCCCTCCATCCTGACGCTGCAGGTCGAAGGTGCGCAGCCTCGGCAGCGACTGCGCATGGACCAGGCTCGGCGACAGCACCAAGGCTGCGCCTGCCAAACCCAAGACCTGCCGCCGCCTCATCGGGCCAATCCCGAAGAGCGGGCGCAGCCACCGCCCCACTTGGAGCATGGAAGGTCCGGCATGGTGAGTAGGCAAACAACACTCGGCAGCAAGGAACGCGACACAAGGTGACCAGAAGAAATGACAGATCAAGTGTTATAAAGTAACACTTTCGGCGCAAAATCAAGCCCACCGCGCACCGCCAATACCCCGACGTTCACTCTTACCAGAGAGCATCACGATATCCGCTGTCATCCCAGCCAGCTATAGCGCCTGGCGCCACTGCATCGAAGTCGACTGCGCCCAGCCACTGACCGCGCCTTTCATCGCCCAACGGCTCGCCAGCCTGCGCGATCCCAGGGAGCACCACACCCAGCAATTCCTGCGTCGCTGGGGCGAACCTCATCACCGGCGGGTGATTGCATGGTTTGAGCGTGCAGATGGCGAACTCAAGCCAAGTCGCTAGATAGCGCGCCTCAGCAACGTACATTGCGCTTGATCGGATAAGTCCAACTAACAGCTGACACGGTTAACTATTGCTCGCTGATCGGAGAACGGTATGCCGCAACGATTTTCTGCGACAAACGATCAACAAAATGTGCCATTCACCACGTAACGTATAGGCGCCTGAATCGCAGGCGGAGTTGCCCCATGCAGGGGGAAGGCAAAATCATGAAGAACGCAAAAATTTGGCTTATGGCTTTTTGCGCCATTTCTGGAATGTTGGCATCAGGCGTGACCATGGCTCAGTGCTGTGGCAATGGTGGTGTCGGCATACATGCAACGACAGGACTTGGCGATAGCAACCCCAAGGCTGCCAACCTGACCATGGACCCTTCGTTTGCCATTTATGAACTCCATCGTGATGGAGTGACATATCTTCAGATCAACGATGTAACGGGAGTCGTCCACGCAGTGGTAGCAAGAGTAGACAACGCACTCTGGACCTTGCCAATGGGCAAGGATGTAGAACGCGTCGTGTTGCCTGCAGCAAACAGGATTTCGGCAAGCACGAGTTCAAACAATCCGACGGTGGTTGATGCAACTCAGAGCGATCAAGCACGACTCGTCTACAAGACAAAGAACTTCACGGTGTTCAACCGGCGGGAAGCAACTGGGGAATACTGGATAGTCTCCCCCTGACTTCAACGGAGATGGGCTCGGCAACCATAAAGGTTAGAACCGAGGCATGGCGGCGGCGAAATATGCCGCCATGCGCTTTCAATCGCGCCTTCAGTTCGGCCTCTGCATCGTTTGTGTCGCACTTGGCCGCTTTAGCTGACGACGAATCCGAAATCACACGCAGCAAAACGCCTCTAGCACCTTTCCCTGTCCACGCACGAGCCTGGATGAAGTGTCTACCAGCCGATGGCAAGAGCTCAACACAATTTAGCGCACTGCGATAAGCGCTCAACTGTAGTTCCAGTGATAGTTTCCTACAGTCACCACGAAACACGCATTGAAACTGAGATTGGCAGAAACGTTCAAGCGCTGGCGAACGCAACGCCTGATACAGCCCATGTGTCTCGATTTCCAGCGGGTACAGCGCAGCCACATACTGCTGAAGCAATCGCGACTCAAGAACACCGACTCGCGTCATTTCCATCGCCACAGAATGTTGCCCTTTCAGCCTCAAATCGGCTACCACGTCTTTGCGCATCTTGTTGATCTGCACGTTGATATCCGAGTATTCGAGTACCCGATTGCGCAGCATGCGTTCAGCGCTGGAATAGCTCGCCCGGGCTAGCGTGAAGGCGTCATCTCCTGGCTGATTCGAAACCTTATCGCGGGCAGGCTCGCGCAAACGAGCATTGAAGACAAAAAGAGCTGTCGTGGTGACCGCATAAAGCAACTGGATACTAAAAACCTCTTGATCAAAGAACCCGATCTGATACACCCGAGGAAGCGAGAACTCAATTGCGAAGCTTGCCAATAGTGATCCAAGAGCGCCGCCTCTCCACCCATGCCTGAAAGTCAACACGACCATTGGCACAAGCATCGCAATCATCAAGATGTTTCGGGTCGATGGATCTTGTGAAACCCCCAACAAGAAAAACAGGCTTAGAATAACAGCTACCGCGATTGCGAGATCTCGTTGAAGAGTCAGGCGTACAGGACCATCGTTCCAGTTCGACCACAAGATCGCAGGAAGAACCAAGACCAGCATGCCCAGATAGCTGCCCGACCAATAGCGCAATAGCAGGTCAAGCACGGGGTCAGCCCGCGGTCCGCCTAGGGTCGAATTTAATACCAAGCTACATATAGCATTCCAGAGAGCCACGACAAGAACAGCAGGAATAAACCATTGCTGGCTTTTGACAATGTGAGGGACCTGGTACCGAAGCAGGCCAATCGCCCCAGCAATCAAAGGCGCATGCAGGAAGGGACTCAGATATGACCATAATGGATTGAAGCCTTGCAATTCTCCAAGCGGAATACGCAAGAACAACATTGCCGCAGCGTCACCTGCCAACAGAAAAGGCCATTCACGATAAGGCCGGAAGAGCAAGGTGACTACACGCAAACCAACCGGCAGATACCATTGGTCGATCGACAAACGCCAAAGCATCAGAAACACCAAGCAGTAGCACACGCTGATCAGCATGCCCCTGACAAGCTCTTTAGCTACCGCCATACCACCGCTCCTTGGTCCCACGATTCGCCCTAGTTTGGAGGGAAACTGCCTACTGGAGTATAGCGGTGGCGCACAATTTGCAAAAAGAGCCGGTGCACTTCCAGGCGGTTATCGCCGTTGAAGATGTGCATTGCACTTTGCTGGTGCGTTGGGCCACGCGGAATCAAGCGGCCTGACACAGCGCAGGCCATCACTGCAGGCAGTCGAGGCGCCTGAAGCGATGCAGGTATGCGGGACTTTGGAAAGACCTCATGCGGGATCATTAACGAAGAAGGCCGCGCAATGCGCGGCCTTCTTCGCTTCCCATGCCGATATCGGCACAACGCACTGAAATCAACCCTCCATCTGCTCCAATTCCTTGCCCTTGGTTTCGTAGACGTACTTGAGCACGAAGAACACGGAGATGAACGCGGCGACGGTGTAGATGCCGTAGGCGCCGGCCAGGCCGATGCTGCCGAGCAGGATCGGGAAGCTGACGGTGATGGCGAAGTTGGAGGTCCACTGCGCGGCGCCGGCGATGGCCAGGCCCGAGCCGCGGATCTGGTTGGGGAACATCTCGCCCAGCATGACCCACATCACCGGGCCCCAGGAGGCGTTGAAGAACACCACGTAGACGTTGGCCGCCACCAGCGCCAGCATGCCCATGGAATCGGACATGGCGAGCTTGCCGTTGGGGTCCAGCGAGGCGGTGGCGAACGCGTAGGTCACCAGTGCCAGCGATACCGCCATGCCGGCCGAGCCGATCCACAGCAGCGGCTTGCGGCCGATCTTGTCCACCAGCATCACCGTGACCAGGCAGGCACCGATGCTCAGGCCGCCGGAGAGCACGTTGATCAGCAGTGCGTCCTGCTCGGAGAAGCCCACCGCCTGCCACAGCACTGCGCCGTAGTAGAACACCACGTTGATGCCGACCAGCTGCTGGAACACCGCCAGGCCGATACCGATCCAGACGATGGGGCGGATCTTGCCAGTGGCCTTGTTGATCAGGTCGGAGAACTTGGGCTTGTGCTGGTCGGCCGACATCGAGGCGGAAATCTCGCTCAGCTTGGTCTGCGCGGCCGCGTTGCCGTACAGGCGCTTGAGCACCACCAGCGCCTGCTCGCGGCGGCCCTTGACCACCAGAAAACGCGGGCTCTCAGGGATGACCAGCAGCAACACCAGGAACAGGACCGAGGGAACTGCCTGCATCCAGAACATCCAGCGCCAGGCGGCCTGCCCCGCCCACAGCGGCTCGGTGGAGGCACCGGCGGCGTTGGCCAGCAGGTAATTGCTCAGGAACGCGCAGAACAGCCCGCTGATGATGGCGATCTGCTGCATGGTGGCCAACCGACCGCGATAGCGCGCCGAAGCGACCTCGGCGATGTAGGCCGGCGAGATGACGCTGGCCGCACCCACCGCGAAGCCGCCCATGACGCGGGCGAAGATGAAGAAGCCAGAGCTGTGCGAGGCGCCGGCACCAATGGCCGAGAGCAGGAACAGCGCGGCGGAAATGATCAGGACCGCACGGCGGCCCCAGCGGTCGGCCAGGCGGCCGGCAAAGAAGGCGCCGATGGCGCAGCCCAGCAGCATCGAGGCGACCTCGAAACCGGTCTCGGCGGCGGTGGAGTGGAAGGTCTGTTTCAGGCCATCGACGGTGCCATTGATCACGCCGCTGTCGAAGCCGAACAGGAAGCCGCCGATGGTGGCCACGCAGCTGATCAGGATGATGAAACGGGTGTTCTCGCCGGCATCGGGGGCGCCGTCAATGGAAACACTGGACATGGGTTCACCTGGGAACATGCAAGGGAGCGGCCACGGGGGTGGGCGCCATCGGCTGGCGACGCAATGCGCCGCCAGCCACGGGACATCAACGCGTCAGATACTGATTGATCAGGTTTTCGTAGGCTTCCTGGCGGCCGCTGATCTGCGTGGGCGCATGGCCGGCGGCGTAGCTGGCCAGGTCCGCCAGCGTGCTCTTGCCCGCCGCAAAATCCGCACCGGCACCGCTGTCGAAGCTGGCGTAGCGCTCGGCGCGCCAGGTTTCCAGCGGCGAGGAGGTCAGCAGCGCATTGGCCACTTCCAGCCCGCGTGCGAACGCGTCCATGCCGCCGATATGCGCCAGGAACAGGTCCTGCGGGTCGGACGATTCGCGGCGCACCTTGGCATCGAAATTCAGCCCGCCCGGTGCCAGCCCGCCCTGGCGCAGCACCACCAGCATCGCGCCGACGGTATCGTACAGGTCGGTCGGGAACTGGTCGGTGTCCCAGCCGTTCTGCGGGTTGCCGCGGTTGGCATCGATGCTGCCGAGCAGGCCGGCATCGGAGGCGACCTGCAGGTCGTGCTCGAAGCTGTGGCCCGAGAGCGTGGCGTGGTTGGCTTCGATATTGAGCTTGAAGTCCTGGTCCAGGCCGTGCTGACGCAGAAAGCCGATCACCGTGGCGCTGTCGAAGTCGTACTGGTGCTTCATCGGCTCCATGGGCTTGGGCTCGATCAGGAAGTTGCCCTTGAAGCCGATCGCGCGACCGTAATCGCGTGCCAGGGTGAGGAAGCGCGCCATGTTGTCCTGCTCGCGCTTCATCTGGGTGTTGTGCAGGCAGGCATAGCCTTCGCGGCCGCCCCAGAACACGTAGTTTTCGCCACCCAATGCAACGGTGGCATCGATGGCGGCCTTGACCTGCACCGCCGCACGCGCGACCACGTTGAAGTCCGGGTTGGTCGATGCACCATTCATGTAGCGCGCATGCGAGAACAGATTGGCGGTGCCCCACAGCAGTTTGATGCCGGTGTCGGCCTGGCGCTGCTTGGCGATGCCCACCATGTGGGTCAGGTTCTTTTCGTACTCGCCGATGTCATCGGCATCCGGCGCCAGGTCCACGTCGTGGAAGCAGTAGTACGGCACGCCGAGCTTGGTGAAGAACTCGAAGGCGGCATCGGACTTGGCTTCGGCACGTGCCAGCGCGGTATTGCCCACATCCCACGGATACGCACGCGTGCCCGGGCCGAACGGGTCGGCGCCATTGCCGCAGAAGCTGTGCCAGTAGGCCACCGCAAAGCGCAGGTGCTCGGCCATGGTCTTGTCGCCGATGGTCTTGTTGGCGTCGTAGACCTTGAACGCCAGCGGGTTGTCCGAATCGCGGCCTTCGAAGCCGATCTTGCCGATGCCGGGAAAGTATTCCTTGGCGCCGATGTAGACGGTGTTGCTCATGGGGTGTGATGTCCTTGGTTCTGGGGGAGTGAATCAGTCAGCGTAGAGCGGGCTGACAACGTGCAGGTGCTTGAGGAAGGTCTGGTAATGCTGCTGGTAGCGGGCCACGCGCTGCGGATCCGGCTGGGCGGCCAGCGCGGCGTCCACCTGCAGGTGCTCCAGCACCACATCCGACAACGCATCGGTGCCACCGTCGTCGCGGTCGCAGGCCCATAGCGCCTGCAAGGCGGCACCAAAGGCGGCGCCCTCGGGCTGGGTCGGCACCACGACCGGCAGGTTGAACACGTCGGCGACCATCTGCCGCCACTGCGCGCTCTTGCTGCCGCCGCCGGTGAGCAGGATGGTATCGAACTGCAGGCCGGCAGCGACGAAGGCATCGAAGCCATTGCGCAGGCTGTAGGTCGCCCCTTCCATCGCGGCGCGATAGAAATGCGCAGCGGTGGTGTTGTGCAGATCCATGCCGAACAGGCAGCCGCGCGCATCGGGCAAATTGGGCGTGCGCTCGCCGTTGAAGAATGGCAGCAACACCAGCCCGTCGGCGCCCGGCGCGGTGTCGGCGATCATCGCTTCGGTCTGCTCGCGGGTGATGGAGAACATGCGCATCACCGCTTCGGTGGCGACAGTGCAGTTCATGGTGCAGATCAGCGGCAGCCAGCCGCCGCTGGACGAGCAGAACGCGGCCCAGCGCGCCTCGTCGTCCACCACCGGGTGATCGGCGTAGGCGAACAAGGTGCCGCTGGTGCCCAGGCTCATGGTGAGGCGGCCCGGCACCACGTTGCCGGTACCGATGGCGGCCATCATGTTGTCGCCACCGCCGGTGGTCACGCGCACGCCGGCCGGCAGGTTCAGCGCCTCGGCCGCCGCGTCGGACAAGGCATAGACCGCGCCGGTGTCCACCAGCGGCGGCAGTGCGGTACGCAGATCGCGCTGCGCATCCACCGCACCGAGCATGCGCTCGGACCACTGGCGCGTGCGCACATCCAGCCAGCCGGTGCCGGAGGCATCGCCGACTTCGGCAAAGCGCTCGCCGGTGAGCCAGAAATTGATGTAGTCGTGCGGCAGCATCACCGTGGTCATGGCCGCGTACGCATCGGGGCGATGCTTGCGCGTCCACGGCAGCTTGGATGAGGTGTAGCCGGCCAGGATCGGGTTGCCTGCGGCCGCCACGCTGCCTGCCGCGCCACCCACGGCGTCCATGATCTCCTCGCATTCCAATGCAGTGCTGGTGTCGCACCACAGCTTCACCGGCGCGGTAACGCTGCCGTCGGCAGCCACCGGCACGAAGCCGTGCTGCTGGCCGGACACCGAAATGCCGCGCACCTGCGCGCGCTGCCCGGCATCGAGCTGCGCGAAGCAATGCACGATGCCGTCGATCCACCACTGCGCCTGCTGCTCGCGGGTGCCATCGTCGCGGCTGATCAGCTCCATCGGCGCTGCGATGGTGGCGACCACGGCGCGGTCCTGCGGATCGTAGGCCACCAGCTTGACGCTCTGCGTGCCCACGTCCAGTCCTACGTACAAGCTCATTGCTTCACCAATCGGTTGTTGTTGAGTCCCACCTGCTGGGTGCGGCCCGCGCCCAGTTCCAGGTCCAGGGTCTGCCCTGCGTAGGACAGTTGATAGCGCCCGCCACGATCGCTGTGCAGGCGTGCCTGCTGCAAGCGACCGCCATCCCATTCCAGGTCGATGCTGGCACCGCCGCGCACGCGCAGGCCACGCACGCTGCCGCGCGGCCAAGCGCTGGGCAGGGCCGGCAACAGAAACACGCTGCCGCCCCAGCTTTGCAGCAGCATCTCGGTGATACCGGCGGTGCCGCCGAAGTTGCCGTCGATCTGGAATGGCGGGTGTGCGTCGAACAGGTTCGGATAGGTGCGCTCGGGCGAGATCAGCAATTGCAGGATGCGATACGCATGCTCGCCGTCGGCCAACCGTGCCCACAGATTCAAGCGCCAGCCGATGCCCCAGCCAGTGGCATTGTCGCCACGGATTTCCAGCGAACGCCGTGCGGCAGCGGCGAGCTCGGGCGTATCGCGCAGATTGATCTGGCTGGAAGGATGCAGCGCGTACAGATGCGAGACGTGGCGGTGATGGATCTCCGGCGCGTCCATATCCCAATCCTGCTGCCACTCCTGCAACTGCCCGGCCTTGCCGATGCGGTTGGGCGGCAATTGCTCGCGCAGGCGTGCCAACTGCTGTGCCAGTTCGTCATCCACGCCCAGCAGCTTGCCCATGGCGATGCATTGCGCAAACAGGTCGCGCAACAGCTGCGCGTCCATGGTGGGACCTGCGCACACGGCCGCGCCGAACGGGTGCTGGTTTTCCGGCGACATCGATGGATTGGTGACCATCGCGCCGGTTTGCGGGTCGCGCACCAGGGTAGCAACGAAGAACTCGGCTGCGCCCTTGAACAGCGGGTAGATCCTGCTCAGGTACGCCCGGTCGCGGCCATAGTCCCAGCGGTCCCACAGCTGCTGCAGCAGCCAGACCCCGCCCATCGGCCACAGGCTCCACTTGGCACCGTCGATCGGCCCGGCCTGGCGCCACAGATCGGTATTGTTGTGCACCACCCAGCCCGGCGCGTCGTACAACTTGCGCGCGGTGTGCGCGCCGGTCTGGGCCAGGTCGAACAGCATGGATTCCAGCGGCTCCACGCACTCGTGCAGTGCGTTGGACTCGCTGGGCCAGTAGTTCATCTCGGTGTTGACGTTGATGGTGTACTTGCTTTCCCACGGCGGCTGCATCAGGTCGTTCCAGATGCCCTGCAGGTTGGCCGGCTGGGTGCCGGGCCGCGAGCTGCAGATCAGCAGGTAACGGCCGTACTGGTGGTACAGCGCCGCCAGGGCCGGATCGTTGCCGGTGGCGAACCGCTGCACGCGTTCGTCGGTGGGCAGGCGTGCGGCCTCGCTGGTACCCAGGTCGATCGCCACGCGCCGGAACAGGCGACGGTGATCGGCCAGGTGGGCGCGCAGCAATGCGGGGTAATCGGAGTTAGCGGCCTTCTGCAGGCTTGCTGCGGTCAACGCCAGCGGATCGCCATCCACCGCATCGAACCGTTGGAAACTGGTTGCGGCCGTCAGCAGCAACACCACTTCATCGGCAGCGTCGAAACGTAGCTGGTCGCGCACATGGGTGACGGTGCCACCGGTGACCTTCGGCACTACGCGCAGGGCAAAACGCAGCTTGCCGTCGATACCGGCAAAGCCACCGTTGCGACCACTGAACAGCAGGCCGCCCTGCTCCACCGTGACCTCGCCGCCCTGCGGGCTGTCGATGCCGACCCGCAACGAAATGCCGCCCGGCCGATCGCAGGACAGACGCACCACGATGCATTGCGCCGGCGCGGAGACGAACACTTCGCGCCGATGCAGCGCACCACCGGAGCGGAACGTGGTGGTGGCCACCGCCGTGTCCAGATCCAGCTGGCGGCGGTAGTCGCTGATGCCATCGGCACGATCGAAATCCAGCAACAGATCGCCCAACGGCTGGTAAGGCATTTGCTTGAGCGGGCGCGACAACAGCTTGGCGTCGGCCAGTTGCTCGGCCTGCGCATAGCGGCCGGCGAAGATCAGCGCACGCACCTGCGGCAACGCGGCCAGACCCTCCGGGCTGGTGGAATCGTAGGGCCCGCCCGCGTAGAGCGTGTCTTCGTTGAGTTGCAGGCGCTCGTGGGCAATACCGCCCCACACCATCGCGCCGAGCCGGCCATTGCCGACCGGCAGGGCCTGCACCCATTCGTTGGCCGGTTCGCGATACCACAGCTGCAGGGCGTCTGCCGGCGCCACGGCCGGCAACCCCGCGTCGCTGCCGGAGCGTGCGGCCTCTGCGGCCACCGGTGCGGCACCCAGGACCGCAAGCGCGGCCCCGCTGGCCTTGCACAGTTCGCGCCGGGTCAGCACGGCCACCGCCGTGCTGCCTCACCGGACCCGCCCGCGACTGCCTTGCGGCGTTCCGGCATCTGCTCGCTCATCGACTGAAGACAGCCTGCGATCATCGACGACGCGCTTTGCCGGACGCAATCTTGCGCTGCAACACGCTGACCGGCTTGCCGTCGTACTGGATGCTGGTATCGGACTTGGGCTCCAGCGCACCGGCATCGCTGCGTGGACCATCGACGAAACGCACGTTGATGGTGCGCTTGGCCTGCATGCCGGTCCAGCTGCCCTCGCGCTTGCCGATGCTCAGCTCGCCCTTGGCCTGGTTCCAGACCAGCGGGATGCGGCTGAAATCGCCCTTCTCGTAGCCATAGCCCTTGCCGTCATCCTCGTACAGCGAGAACGCACCATCGGCACCGGTGTAGACCACCACGGTGAGCGCTGCATCCGGCGTCTGGTCCACGTATTCCTGCACCGGGCCGGTCGGCACGATGGAGCCGGCACGCACGAACAGCGGCATGCGTTCGATCGGCGCGGCCGCTTCGATGCTCTGGCCGCCTTCGTAGCGCTTGCCGGTAGCGAAATCCAGCCAGCTGGTGCCGGCCGGCAGGTACACCTGGCGCGAGGTGGCGCCGAAGCGGGTCACCGGTGCAACCAGGAACGCCGGTCCGAACAGGTACTGGTCGTTTATGTCGCGCACCTTCGCGTCATCCGGGAAGTCCATCATCATGCCGCGCATGATCACGCCATCGCGCTGATAGGTATCGCCGGCCAGGCTATAGATGTACGGCAGCAAGGCGTAACGCAGGCGGTTGTAGTAGGCCATGCTCTCGTAGAACGGCGTGCCTTCCGGGGCGATGTTCCAGATTTCGCGGTACGGGAACTGGCCATGCGAGCGGAAGATCGGCACGAACGCACCGAACTGGAACCAGCGCGTATTGAGCTCGCGCCATTCGGGCAGGTGCGCAGGATCCTGGTTCTCGTAGCGCTTCTCCACCGCGAAACCGCCGATGTCGAAGGTCCAGTTGGGCAGGCCCGACAGCGCCATGTTGACGCCCGCGGAAATCTGGTCGCGCATATCGTCCCAACGCGACACGATGTCGCCGCTCCACACCGCCACCGCATTGCGCTGGGTACCGGCGTAGCCCTTGCGGGACAGGATGAACACGCGCTTGTCGTCGGCCGCGCGGTCGCCCACGTACACGCCGTGGGTGTGCGGCAGCGGGTACGAATTGAAGTACTCGGTGGACGTGCCCAGCGCGTTGGGCGTGGTGCGCGCCTTGCGCTCGCCGATGTCCAGGTTGGAATGCACGTCCGGTTCGTCGGCGTCCATCCACCAGGCATCGAAGCCCTTGCTGTTGAGCTTTTCGTTGACCTGGCGCCAGAAGATGGCCTGCGCCTTCTCCGAGTACGGGTCGTAGAACGAGTTCTTGTAACCCTTGCCGATCCAGTCCAGTTCGCCCACTTCCACATTGCGCTTGAACATGAAACCGGCGGCATCCAGTTCCTTGTAGTTGGCGGTGGTGGGATAGAACTTGGGCCAGATCGAGATCATGATCTGCGCGTGCATGTCGTGCACGGCCTTGACCATGCCGTCCGGATCCGGGAAGTGCTGCGGATCGAAATCGTGCGAGCCCCAGGCGTTTTCCGGCCAGTACGACCAGTCGAGCACGATGTTGTCCAGCGACAGCTTGCGCTTGCGGTATTCGGCCACCGCGCCCACCAGCTCGTCCTGGCTCTTGTAGCGCTCGCGGCTCTGCCAGAAGCCGTAGGCCCACTTGGGCAGCATCACCGACTTGCCGGTGAGCTCGCGGTAGCCGGCCACGGCCTGGTCGTAGGAATCGGCGGAGACGAAGTAATAGTCGATCATCTGGCCGGCTTCGGACCACAGCGACAGGTCTTTCGCTTCGGCGGCCGGCAGCGGATCGCGGTGCAGCAGCGCGATGTAGCTGGGATCGATAAGGTCCCATTCGATCTTGACGGTGTGGCGCTGGCCCGGCTGCAGATCGAGGGTGAACTCATGATTCCACGGGTTCCAGTTCTGGCGCCAACGATCGATCACCAGCTTGCCGTCCACGTACAGCTTGGCGTACTCGCTCGAGTACAGCGAGAAGCTGTGCTCGCCACCGGTGAGCGCTTCGATCTCGCCCTCCCAGCTGACCTGCATGCGGCTGTCCTTGTCCTTGGTGATCGCCTTCTTGGGGAACTTGGTCAGGTCGCTAAGGTACTGGTAGTTCACCTCCTTCTCGCGACGCTCGAGCACCTGCTTGCCGTTGATGGCATAGCGTGCGGTCAGCGCACCGGCCTTGCCCTTGGCGTCGTACAGCTTGAGCGTCTTGGGCAGCGGCTGCAGGCCGCGTGGGTCGCCCAGACGGCTGATCGAGTTGTTGTCCCACAGCAGGCCGTAATTGCGGCTGGACACCAGGTAAGGCACCGCCATGTCGATGTTGTTCTGCTGCAGTTCGACGTTGCGGCCCTTCTGGTTCATCCAGCCCTGCTGGTGCTGGCCGAAGCCGTACAAGGCTTCGTCGTCGGGCGACTGGAAGCGCTGGCGCACGCTCAGATACTGCTTGCCTTCGACCTTGAGCGGCGCAAAGCTGCGCCCGCCCGCCACTTCCGCCAGCACCGGCTTGCCGTTGGCATCGGCGAAGCTGACATGGCCATCGACGGTGGACACGGTGGCGGTGACCTTGCCGGTCTTCAGCTGCACGCTGTCGCCCTGCTCGGCCAGCTGGAACGCGGTGTCGCCCTGCACCGGCACGCGCATCAGGCTGGGGCTGCGCGCGAAGTCGCCATCCGGATCGGCGCTGACGCGAATGATGCCGGCATCGACCACCTGCAGCCGCACCGGTGCGGCGCCCTTGGTGCTGGGCACCACGGTGACGCCATCGGCGGCCTTGCGTACTTCCTGCGCGTGCGCGGCATTGGCCAGCAGGGCCAGCGACAACGCCAGGCAATGGGCAAGCGGTGTACGTCGATTGGCAGGCGCGGGGCCGGCGGAACGGATGGTGGTTTGCATGGTCACTCCCTTTGAATGTCGAATCGCTGCTGCGGGGGCGGCAGCGCATGGCTTTCGTTTATGAAGCAGCACGCAAGGCGGCGATGGTCGGGCAAGCCCTGTCGATGCGGCGGAATCGACGTGCTGCATGGCGATTCCGCGCAGCGGCCGCCCGCCCGAAGGCGGCGCCGTCTCACGTGGCGATTACTTGTAGGTGGCGAGCTTGATCTTGAGCAGTTGCGGCACGCTGGAGAAATTGACCCCGTAGTCGGTCTGGTCGCCGTTCCAGTTGCGCTGGAACTGCCACTGCGTGCCCTCGTACACGCCTTCCTCGACGCGGTCGTAGAACATGTTGGCGGTGGCGTCGCTGGCCGGGTGCAAGGTCACGCGCGCATGGTAGCCGGTGACCAGGAACTCGTCCGGCCCCAGTTCGGCGATCAGGGCGGCGCCGATCGGTTCGGGATTGCCCGGTGGATCGCCCTTGAACCAGAACTGCGGCACGCCGTAGGTGATGGTGGCGCTCCAGCGATCGTTGAGCTTGAGTTCCTGCACGGCCTGGCCGGGTTCTTCGGCGGTGCCGTGCAACTTGCCTTCGGACGCGGCCTTGGCGAACGGGCGCATGCCCATGCTGACCGCCTTGTAGCCCAGTGCGAACGGCGCCAGGGTCTCTTCGTTGACGTGCTTGGCGCCCAGCGGGTAGTTGGAGTAACGGGTGAAGTCGATACCGAAGGCCGACCAGCCGATGCCGTCGTGGCCCAGCGTGGGATACAGGTAACGCGCGTACTCCGGGCGGTTGCCGGTTTCGGCCACGAACAAGGCATTGTCCGGGCGCGCGTAGCGCTCCAGCACCGTGGTGTACATGCGGTATTCGGGCATGTAGATGTCCGGTGCCAGCAGATCGATATGCGGGCCGGCGGCCTTCCAGACATCGAGCACGTTGTCGGTAGGGCCGCCGCTGGCGTACTGCCCGGGCTGACCCGGATTGAACGGCCCGCGCAGCGCGGCATTGACGTACATCGGCAGCGGATATTCGGCCTTGCCGGCTTCAGTCACCTGGTCGATGTAACGGCCGATCGACCACGCATGGAAGAACTCATCGGCATCGGCGCCGAATACCTGCGCCCAGGTGCCCGGCTGCTTGTTCAAGCGCTTGATCAGCTCATCCGGCACTGGCCCGTCGAACAGCTTCTGCGCCATCGGCGAAAAGTCGCGCACGCTGCCATAGGTGCCCGGCTCGTTCTCCGGCTGGATCATGATGACCGTGTGTTGCGGGTCCACCTTCTTCAGGTGCTGCATGAAGGCCACGAACGCCTTGCGGTCGGCGTCCAGTGTGGCCTGCGCATGCGGCGACAACGAACCGATCGCCTTGCCCTCGCGGGTGATCACGCGCGGGAAGCGCTGGTTGTCGGCCTTGACCCACAATGGGGCATACGCCGGGCCATTGTTCTTCCAGGTGGCGAACCACAGCAGCACCAGCTTCACCTTGTGCTCGCGCGCCTGGGTGAGCAGGGTATCGACGAAGGAGAAATCGAACTTGCCCTCTTCCGGCTCCACCTGTTCCCAGGCGATCGGCACCTGCACGGTGTTGGGGCCCATCACCTTGATCGCCGGCCATACCTTGTCCAGCACGCCGGGATAGTTGCTGGAGTTGTTGACCTGCGCGCCCAGGATCAGGAATGGCGCGCCGTCGACCAGCAACGCATGCTTGCCGTCCTTGCTGACGAACTGCGGCATCGGCGTCTGCGTGGCAGGCGCCTGCGCAGAGGCAGGTGGAGTGGCTGGCGCAGTTGCCGCGGGAGTGGCGGTGTCGGGCTTGGCAGCGCTGTCCTGCTCGCCGGATTGACAGGCCGCCAGGGCCAGCGTCAGTGCGGACAGCAGCAGAGGACGCAGACAGTGACGAACACTGGAACGGGAGGCTGCAGGCGTGACGGGGGAATGCATGGTCATAAGACTCCGTGTCACCAGGTATCGGTGCGGAAGGGGGAAACGGGCAACTGCTCGCGGCTGATCAGGTTGGCGTCGTCGGGGTTCTCGCTCCAGCCATAGCGCACCGCAACCGGCGCGCTCACCTCGTCGCTGTGCACGGTGATGCGGTCACCGTCGATTTGCGCGGTGGCCGGATGGAAGCGTTGATCGGCACCGGCAATACGCATGCCTTGCACCGCACCGCCGCTGCGCACCTGCAGCGCACTGCCCTGCAGATCGAACGTCAGCACCGCCTTGTCGCCGTCGAAACGCGCGCGCTTGAATACCGGCGCGCTGTACACCAGTTTCTCGCCATAGGCCACGTGCCGCGCAGCCAGCGCCAGGCGATGCCCGACATCGCGCTTGTTGGTGGGATGGATGTCGGTGGGGTTGCCGATATCGATGATCACCGCCTGCCCGGTCGCCGGCAGTGCCAGCGTCTTGGATTGCGACTCGCGCAGCAGCGCCCATGGACTCAGCTCGCCCTGGTCGCCGCCGGCCTTGAAGTTGGCCAGCTGCACCCACAGGAACGGCAGGGCCTTCTGGCCACGTTCGGCGCGCCACTGCTGGATCATTGCGGCAAACTGCTCGCGGTATTTCACCGCCCCGCTCTCGCTGGCATTGGTTTCGCCCTGGTACCAGATCACGCCCTTGACCGGGAACGGCTGCAGCGGGTGAATCATCTGGTTGTACAGCAGCGTCGGCAGCTGGTTCTTGTTGTCGGTCAACGAGACGCGCACCGCAGCGGGGCGGAACTTCCAGCCGCTCAATGCATGCTTGGCGCCGTCGTTGGTCTGCACGAAGCGCTGCTCGTCCGGGCCATGCATGCCGCCCCCGCCGCTGAGATCTTCCACGCGCACCGCAATGTGATTGACGCCGGCCTTCAACGCCGCTGCCGGCACCTGGTAGACGCGCGGCAGGTTCCACTGCTTTTCGGTACTGCCCACCTGCTGGCCGTTGACGTAGGTGATATCCGAGTCGTCGATCTGGCCGACGCCCAGCGCGATGCCGGCCTTGGCTTGCGCCGCAGTCAAGGTGAAGGTGGTGCGGTACCAGGCAATGCCATCCATGCCATCGAAACCGCTGGCCTCCCATTGCTGGCTGGTCGGGATGCTGTCCCAGTTGCTGTCGTCGAAGTCCGGCTCACGCCACTGCGGCGTGTCACCATCGACTTTGGGCCAGCGCGCGATGCGCTTGCCGGTGGCGGCCTGCGCCGCGGCATCGCGCTGCTTGATCGCCTCGATGGCGCCCTGATTCTGAGTGGCGTTCAAGCCCAGCGAGGCGGCGTCCATCCAGGCCTCGATCGCGCTGCCGCCCCAGGTACTGTTGATGATGCCGATCGGCACGCCGGTACTGGCGCGCAGTTCCCTGGCGAAGAAGTAGCCCACTGCGGTGAACTCGCCGGCGTTGGCAGGCGTGGCGGCCCTCCACTCGCCTCCGGCCAGGCGCGCTTGCGGTTGCACCGACCACGACTTGGGGACCTTGAAGTGACGCAGCTGCGGATCGTTGGCCGCCGCTACCGCCTGCGCGCCGTCGCTGGCCTGCGCCAACGGCCATTCCATGTTGGATTGACCGCTGGCCAGCCAGACATCGCCGACCAGCACATCGCGCACCTGCAGCTGGCCACCGTCGCCCTGCACGCTCAGCACGTAGGGGCCGCCCGCCGTGTGCGCCGGCAGGCTGACCTTCCATGCTCCCTGCGCATCGGCCTTGGTGGTGGCGCGCTTGCCGTCCAGGCTCACGCTGATGGATGCATTCGGTGTCGCCCAGCCCCAGACCGGCATCGGCTGGTCGCGCTGCAGTACCGCGCCATCGCTGAACAACAGTGGCAGGGTCGGCTGCGCCGCTGCGAGCGGGCTGACCAGCGCCAGGCCCAGCAGGCAGGCGCGGCAAACGAAGGTGACGGTCATGCAGTGATCTCCAGGGGCAGCGCGGCCAGTCGGCGCGCAACGAGGCAACGGGGGACGAAGCTGGACACGCTAGGACAACGCGATGACACGCATAGGGACGGCGCGCTCATCGCGGGTCGCCGTAGAAGATGCCACGTCCGCCGGTCGCGAAATACACCCGGCCGGGAAGCCGTGGGTCGCCGGTGACGCTGTATGGTTTGCCGAAGCGATGCGCGTCGTCGTTGATGCGCCGCCAGTGCGCACCGTCGTCGTCGGAGCGGAACACCCCATCCACCCCGGCCACGCGACCGGCCAGGTACAGCGCCGGTGGCGCGCCGTCGCGCAGCGGCTTGCCGATGCCGAGCGAGCGTGCCTCGTCCGGTGTCGACAGGGTCTGCAGGCGGCCGTCCTGCCAGCGCATCACGCCACGCGCCGGACTGGCCAGATACACGACGCCTGCGCGCCAGGGATCGGGCCGCAACTGCGGACGCCTGCGCTCGTCGCGCGCCGGCGTGCCCAGCGCCTGCCCGGTATCGCGGAAACTGGCCGCACCATCGGTACTCTCGTACAGGCGCCCACTGAGCGCATCGGCGGCGTACCAGCGCTGCGCATCGACACGGTCGGCCACCACCACCGCGGTCTCGGGCAGGCCCTGCACACGCTGCCAGTGCCTACCGAAATCCGCAGTGCGCCACACACCGCCGTGCTCCGGCGCCCACACCACCTGCGCCGCATCGGCACCGATGGCGATCGTGCCGGCTCCCTGCCCGGCCGGCGGCTCGCTGGCGAATGCACGCCAGTGCGCACCGCCATCGCGCGAGTACAGCGCGCGGATTTCGTTGTTGCGGCGATTGCGCACGGTGCCGCTGCGAACCACCGTCAACGGCGCCTGGCCGGCGGCGTCGATGCTCTCGCCATTGGTCAGGCGCGGGCCGGCATATTGCAGCTGCGCGCTGTCCAGATCGTCGTGGCGAAAGCCATCGATATCGCCGAGCGCGCTGAGCAGATGCGCACCGGCCATCGGGCTGAGCAGATCCAGCGGCACGGTTTCCTCCAGCCCGCGGTCCTGAAACCACCAGTGCAATGGCTGCTGCGTGCGCGCGAACTCCTGCAGATTGCGCGAGGCCCAGATGCCATAGCCGGTGACGAACAGCGCGTGGTTGCTGTCGAACGGATCGATCGCCAGCGCGCCCATCCAGTGCGGGGTTGCCTGCGCGGTCCACGGCGCAGTGCTGTGGTCGAACTGCGAGTCCGCCAGCAAGGGCGTCCAGCTGCGGCCGCCGTCGGTACTGCGAAACAGCTCATCGCGTGGCGTGCGGCGGCGGAAGGTACTGGCCAGCACGACCTGCGGCTGTTGCGGATCCACCGCAACCGCGCCCCAACCGAAGCCATCGCCGCTGGCCGGCTGCGCGATCGGGCTGATCTCGTCCCAGCGCGACTGCGCCGGGGTGTACTTCCACAACGCGCCGCCGGCCATCAGGTCCGGGCCGGGCTGGTCGCCGTAGCTCAGGTACCAGTGTCCGTCGCTGCCGCCGGCCATGTGGCTGGGGCGCAGGCCCTTGGGTTGTCCAGCTACGGCAGACCAAGTGCGGCCCGCATCGTCGGAGACGTAGAGGCTGGTCTGTTCGGTGGACACCCCGACATAGATGCGTGGCGTCAGCATCCCCTGCTTGCCGCTGGCCGCGTCGAACACCACGAACGCCACGCCCACCGCCTGTTCGCGCCCGACATGGTTGCGCGCGTGCGCTCCTGCAAACGCCTCGGCCGGAAAGCTGGTCACGCGCGACCAGTGCGCGCCGCGATCCTCACTGCGCCACAGGCCGGCATCGCGCGAGCCCAGCAGCAGCACGCGGCCATCGTGGGGGTCCACCGCCAGCCGCTCGCCATTGGCGCGGCCGAGCTGGTTGCCCCCCAGTTTGAACGGCAGGTCCGCACGCTGGAAACTGCGGCCGCGATCGAACGAGCGCAGCAGGGCCGCATGGCCGGCGCGTTCGTGCATATAGGTGCCCGCCGCCAGATAGATGGCCTCGGGGTCGGCAGGGTCGATGGCGAAGGCATCGATGCCCATCAGGTTCCAGTCGTTCGCACCCAGCCAATCGGTCAGGGCAATCCACTGCTGCGCTCGCGCGTCCCAGCGATACGCGCCACCGACATCGGTGCGTGCATAGGCAAGATCGCGCTCGGCGGGATGGAACAGCACGCCGGTGACGAATCCGCCACCGCCGATGGCGACACTGCGCCAGTGATACGGCCCGGGCGTGCCGGGCTCGGCCGCAGACACGTGGGGCGTCATGAAGGGCAACACCAGCGTCAGGCAAACGGCAGTCAGCCACGCATGTGCTGCGGAAAGGCGGCGCTTAGCAGTAGGCGGATCGATCATGGCGATCATTCCTCCAGCTCCCCTCGCGATCGATGGCATCGCCATCGATAGGAAAAACACCGGCCCGACGAGCTGCCTGCACAGCTCGCCGGACCGGAGACGCACTTCCTACGGCGCGTTCTACAGGCTGGCCCGTAAGGTCAGGCCATACCGACGATCGTTGATCACGAAGTCGCGGTAGCGCGACTCGACACCCAGATAGCTCTCGCGGCGGGTATCGAGCAGGTTCACGCCATCCAGCGAAATCGACCACACATCATTGAGGTTGAAACGCAGCGAGGCATCCAACTGGCCGAAGCCCTTGTTGTAGACCGGCAGGTTGCCGGTGCCGTTGCCCGCGGTGGTCACCAGCCAGTCGCTGCGCCAGTTGTAGGCCACGCGGCCCTGGAAGCGCTTGTTTTCGTAGCTGAGGATCGCGTTGTAGCTGTTCTTGGACAGGCCTTCCAGCGGTACCGTCAGCGCCTGGCCATTGGTATCGGTGGCGGTGGGGCTCGGCGCCTCGCTGTCGACGTAGGTGTAGTTGGTCTGCAGGCCGAAGCCGCTCAGCCAGCCCGGCAGGAAGTCGAAGAACTGCGTATAGCCCAGTTCCGCGCCGCGGATCTTGCCCGAGTCGCCATTGACCGGACGGGTGATCTGCCACACCTGGCCGTCGTACACCTCGTTGAAGACGGCGTTGGCGATGAAGCCTTCCACCTTCTTGTAGAACACGGTGCCGTACATCATCGAGCCCTGGCCGAAATACCACTCCAGCGCGGTGTCGAACTGGTCGGCCTTGACCGCTTCCAGGCTCGGGTTACCCGCGTTGCCAGTGAAGGTCGAGGCGCCGTTGGAGGTACCGGTGCTCAGGCTCAGGTTGGGGTTGAGCTTGTCGAACGTCGGGCGCGAAATGCCGCGCGAGGCCGCAAACCGCCACTGCAGCTGGTCGCTCAGCATCCAGCGCAAGTTGAGGCTAGGCAGCACGTCGGTATAGGTCTGCTGCGCATCGACCGGAATCAGGCCGCCGCCTTCGGCATCGGTGCCGGTACGCACGCCCTGCGAGCCGACTTCGGTACGGACCACGCGCACGCCAATGTTGCCGTCGAACGGGATGTCGCCATCCACGCCGAAGCGCAACACACCGTAGGCCGCGTAGGTCTTCTCGTTCTGGGTGTTGATGTTGTTGGGCGCAAATTCCAGCGGGCTGGCACCGAAGGTCGCTAGGCTCTGTTCGTAATTGGCCACCGCTGCGTCCGAGGCGGTCAGCGTGCGACCGAAGGTGCTGCTCTCACCGCGGAAGAAGTCGGTGATGGGGTTGGCCACCAGACCGATGCTGGGGAACTGCGAGAACGGCGTGCCCGAGCAATCGTTGATGCACATGAAGCGCCACACGTTGCCCTTGGTCTCGGCATCGCGGTCGGTGTAGCGCACGCCGGCCTTGAAGCTGCGCACGAAATCGCTGTCGAACGCCAGATCCATGTCCGAACGCCAGGCGAACTCGGTGCCCTTATTGTCGTCCTTGTTGTCCAGGTGCCAGCGCCAGCCATCGTAGTTGTTGACATCGGCCAGGTAGCCTTCTGCGCCGCTGGCATCGGTCACCGACAGGCGCGGCAGATCGCCACGAAAGTCGACGTTGAACTGCGGGCTGGTGTCTTGCCCGGTGGCGATGATGTAGCGGGTGCCCTTGGTGGTGGCATCGACATACTGGAAGTCGGTGCTCAGGGTCAGCTTTTCGTTGACCGTCCACTTGGCGCCCAGCGAGTAGTCGGTGGTCACCGAGTGACGCTCGGTCAGGCTGGTATTGGATTCGGTCGGCACGTTCTGGAACGAGCCGTTGACGAATTCGTTGCGGTTGTTGACCTGGATGC
Source organism: Xanthomonas codiaei (assembly GCF_002939785.1). Taxonomy (GTDB): domain Bacteria; phylum Pseudomonadota; class Gammaproteobacteria; order Xanthomonadales; family Xanthomonadaceae; genus Xanthomonas; species Xanthomonas codiaei. The sequence continues at coordinate 106,619 of NZ_MDEC01000008.1, read as the reverse complement.
CCGGCAAGCCCTGCATCGGGTTGGCGCCGGTCAGCGCGAAGAACGAATAGTCGTGCCAACTGAAGTCGTAGTCCGACCGCAGCACCTGCGTATAGACCTCGACATCGTCGTTGGGACGCCACTGCATCGCAAACGCACCGGTCTTGCGCTCGCGCTCGCCGATGGTGGTATTGATGCCTGCACCGTGCGGCACCGAGATGCCCTGGCCTTCGTAGCCCGGCAGATCGGTCTGGGTGTACCACGGCTCGATCGAGATGGTGTCCTGGCGGAACGGGCTCTTCTGCTGCGAGTAGTTCACCAGGATGCCGATCTCGCCGATGCCGGTCTGCCAGCGATCGCTGAACAAGCCCGAGAACGCCGGCTTGCCGTCGTCGGCCAAGTCGTAATAGTTGTACTGGACGCTGCCGGCGATCTTGCGGCCTTCATAGTCGAACGGCAGGCGCGTGCGCAGGTCGACGGTGCCGCCCAGGCCACCTTCGATCATGTCGGCCGACGGGTTCTTGTACACGTTGACGCCGCCGAGTAGTTCGGCCGACACGTCTTCGAAGCTCAGGCCACGGCCGTCGTTGGCGGTGAAGATATCGCGGCCATTGAGCTCGGTGCGCACCTGGGTCAGGCCACGAATGGCGATCGAGCTGCCTTCACCGTAGTTGCGCGAGATCTGGATGCCGGAGATGCGTTGCAATGCTTCGGCGACGTTGTTGTCGGGCAGCTTGCCGATGTCTTCGGCGACGATGGAGTCGACGATCTGTTCGGCATTCTGCTTGACCAGTTGCGCCTTGGTGACGCTGCTGCGCGTGCCGGTGACCTGCACCGTGTCCAGCTGCTGGGTGGTCGCATCCGACGCCGGTGCAGCAGTGGTGGTCGCATCCTGCGCATAGGCCTGCGCGCTCAACAGCGTGGCCACACTGATGGCCATCACGGAGCGGCGGAAATCACGGATCGAACGCTGACCCACAGCCCGGCCTGCCGGAATGTGGCGATGTTGCACTGACATGGTGCTCCCTCCCAGGACGCATGTACTGCTCGTTTTAGCGGGCCGGTGCGCAAACGCCCTGCCCGTCGTTGTTGCTGGCCTGCATCTGCCATCCGGCCATTGCCGGTCATGCGGATGCGTGGTCGCCCTGACGGGCAGACCTGCGACTGCGGCGGGAGCATAGGGTGCGGCCGTCATGCCACACCAATGAAATATTCCTGGAAATCTATTCTTTAAACCTATAGCAACCGCGCGAAACCTGACAGGTCTGGCATTGCGGCCAGACCTGCCGATCAGCGCGAAACAGCCTCGACTGCGCGGCTGGCTTCACAGTCGAGGCGTGACTGCGCACACTTACCAGTTCATGCGCAGCACCAGCGAATAACGCCGGTCGTTGACGAAGGACGAGCGGGTGTACAGCCGCGTGTCCACTTCGCCGCCCTCGTACGAGGTCGGGCCCATCAGCACCTTGGTCACCGTGTTGGTCAGGTTGTTGGCCTGCACGCCCAGCTGCAGATGCTCGTTGAAGCGATAGAAGAACGAGCCATCGAGCTGACCATAATCGTCGGCCCAGGTCGGCAGGCGGGTCGCCGCGTCGCTGGTGGTCAACAGGTAGCGCGAGCGCCAGTTGTAGGCCAGGCGCAACGACAGCGGACCCTTCTCGTAGATGCCGGCTAGGTTGTAGCTGCGCCGCGACAGGCCTTCCAGCGGCAGGTCGACACCCTCCACGGTGGTCCGGGTGTAAGGATCGATGGCGGTATTGGCGCCGCCCTTGCTGTCGACGAAGGTGAAGTTGGCATTGACGCCGAAGCCGCTCATCCAGCCCGGCAGGCTGTCGAAGAACTGCGTGTAGCCCACTTCGGCGCCACGGATGGTGCCTTCGTCGGTGTTGTACGGCCGGGTCACCAGCCACTGGCGGTTGTCGTAGGTCTCGGCGCGGGTCTGGGTGGAGAAGTAGTCCTTGACCTTCTTGTAGAACAGCGTCGTATAGAGCATGTCGCTGGTGTCGAAGTACCACTCCAGCGCGGTGTCGAACTGATTGGCCCGCATCGGCTTGAGGGTCGGGTTGCCCGCAGTCCCGACGAAGTTGGTGGCGTTGCCGGCGTCGTCGGTTTCCACGTTCAGCAGCACATACGGCTGCAGCTGGGTGTAGTCCGGGCGCGCCATCGCCTTGGATGCGGCAAAGCGCCATTGCAGGCTGTCGGTGAAACGCGCGCGCAGGTTCAGGCTGGGCAGCACGTTGGTGTAGCTGCCCTGCGAGTTGTTGTCGAAATACTGGCCGGTGTAGCGCGCCTGCAGCTCGGGCGACACGTTCAGGCCGGACAGATCCTGAAATTGACCGAAGCCTTCGGCCTGGGTCTTGGTCTGCACGATCCGCACGCCGACGTTGCCGTCCACCGGCACCCCCAGCGCTTCCTCGTTGCCGAAGTACAGCGCCGCATAGGCGGCCTGGGTGCGTTCGAACTGCCGGTTGGTGTCCTGCGGCTGATAGGTATCCGGTGCCCAGCCCCACCCACGCAGCGCCACGATCTGCTGCTGCAGCAGATCCGATGCGCGTCCGTAGTTCCGGACCAGCCCGCCATTGGGCACGATCAAGGTGGTCGGCACGTTCACGCCGCCGCGGAAGAAGTTGGAGAAGGTGAACTGCGAGGACTCGTTCGGCAGGTACTGCGACATGTTGGCCAGGCCATTGGCGCTACCGGGGATGGCCGCCCAGTTGTCCGACAGCACGCCCCAGTTATAGCCGGAGTTCTTGTTGGTCTGGTTGCGGTCGGTGGCGCGCATGCCGAAGCGCGCAAAGCGCAGCCAGCTGCTGTCCTGGAAGGTGTATTCCAGATCCACGCGGGTGGACAGCTGCCGCCCGCGGTTGTGGCCCAGGTGATCCATCGCCGCGGCCCAGAAGTAGTTGGACGGGTCCTGGGTAAAGCCCTGGTTGGCGATCTGCACGCTCGGATACTTGCCCGATACGTCGTAGGTCAGGCCAGGCAGATAGGTCGCGCTGAACACGGTGAAGTCCAGCTGGTCGTTCTCCGACTGCACCAGCTGCACATCGCCCTTGATCTGCAGGTTGTCGTTGAAGTAATGGCTGAAGCCCACCGACAGGTCGGAGGTGGTGGTCTGCTGATCCGAATAGCGGTTGTCGGTATTGAAGCGCACGCCGTCGCCGGTCAGCAGGCCGCGCCAGGAGTTGGACACCGGCGATCCGCGCTGGAACACGCCGTTCTGGTCGTACTGGAAGGTGGTGCCCGGCGCCGGGCTGATGCTGTTGTTGCTGTCGTTGAAGAACGCCGCGCGCTCCTGCCAGTTCATGTCGTAGCGCGAGCGCAGGTATTGCGCATAGATCTCGGTCTGGTCGCTGGGCCGCCACTGGAACGCGGCCGCGATACCGTCGCGTTTGCGTTCGAAATCCAGCTGGCGCCAGTTGACCCCGCCCGGAACGAACACTTCGCTGCGGCCGCTGCCGGCCAGCACCGCGTCGTCGGTGCGGCGCACGTATGGCTCGACCTGGATGCCGTCCGAGCGGGTCGCCAGTTCCGAATGGGCGATGTCGATCATGAAGCCCATCTCGCCGACGCCGGTCTGCCAGCGATCGCTGAACAGGAACGACGCCGACGGCTTGTACTTCTTGCTCATGTCGCCCCAGTTGACGTCGACATTGCCGCCGACGATGCGGCCCGGGTTGTCGAACGGCATGCGCGTGCGCAGGTTGACCGTGCCGCCCAGCCCGCCTTCGATGATTTCCGCCGAGGGATTCTTGTACACGTCCACGCCGGCCATCAACTCGGCCGGCACGTCTTCGAAGCTCAGGCCACGGCCGCTGGCGGCGCTGAAGATGTCGCGCCCGTTGAGTTCGCCGCGCACCTGGGTCAGGCCGCGGATCATCACACCACTGCCTTCGGCCGAGAAGTGATCGGGGTCGCTGCGTGCGGCGAAGTGGTCGATGGTCACGCCGCTGACGCGTTGCAGGGTTTCGGTGACGCTGCGGTCGGGCAGCGCGCCGATGTCTTCGGCACTGACCGAATCGACGATCTGCGCAGCATCGCGCTTGATCACCTGCGACTTGATCAGGCTGGCGCGCACGCCGCGCACCTCCACCGTGTCTAGATCGACCGCGCTGCTGGCGTTGCCCGAGGGTGCGCTCTGCTGGGACGCGGCCTGTTGGGCATACGCCGGCGCAGCGAGCAGCAGCCCGATGCTGATGGCCATGGCCGAACGACGCAACGGTGGCAGACAACGCGCGCGCACGCCCGTTCCCGCCGAGGCATGGCTTGAAAACTTGAACATCTGAATCCCTCCCAGGACGCAAGACGACTGAAGACTGGTTGTCGCGACGCAGGGCGCGCCGCGTGATCGAGCAGAACAGACGCTGGCGCCCGCCCTCACTTAACTCCTACAAGGCGGCTTGGCCGCCGATCACCTGCCCGACTTCACGTGCGCTTCAGCGTGCGATCTGGTGCACAGATATAGGCGTCCGGTCTAGCGCCAGCCAATGAAAAATTCACATCCTGGTATTACCTCAAGGAATACAAATGGAAGAGCCTGTTAAGCAAAGGATTCCGGCCCGCGCAGCGCCGGGTACAGGCGCCTGGCGGTGGTGCGCAGCGCCTGCAAAATCCGCTCGGCACCCGGCGGGAGGATGTAATCGCGCCGCCGGATGATGCCGAACGACTCCATCCGCACGCCCAACTCGATCGGCAGCACGGTCAGCAGCTTGGCCTGGATCAGCGGCGCCACCGACTCCACCGGCAAGGCGGTCAGCATGTCGGTGCCACGCAGCAGGGTCGAGGTGACCGGCAGCGACGAGGTTTCGATGGCATTGGTCGGCGTCTGCACGCCATGCTCCATGAACATCGAATCCAGCCGTGCGCGCAGCACGCTGTCGGCCGGCGGCAGGATCCAGCCATGCCGCACCAGATCGGCATGCTGCAGGCCGGCGCGGCTGGCCAGCGGGTGGCCGGCGCGGGCGATCACCGAATGCGGCTCGTCGGCCAGCGGCTCGAACTCCAGCTCGCCCACCCCTTCCGGCCCCAGGATGCGGCCGATCACGATATCCAGCTGGCCATCCAGCAACTTGGCCACCAACGGGCGGCTGTAGTCCATCTCCACCCGCACCAGGATGTCGGGAAACTCGCGTTTGACCTCGGCAATGGCCTGCGGCACCAGGTTGGTGCCCGGGTTGACCACGGTGCCGATCGACGCCTGCCCCATCCGTCCGGCGCGCAGGGCGGCGATTTCCTCCTGCGCGCGGCCGATCTCCGACATCGCCGCGCGGGCGCGCCGGATCAGCACATGTCCGTACCAGGTCGGCTCGACACCCCGGGCATGCCGCTCGAACAGCTTCACCCCCAGCATGTCCTCCATTTCGGCCAGCAGCTTGGAGGCGGCCGGTTGCGTCATGCTGGCGGCCTCGGCCGCGCGCAGGACCGAGCGCTGTTCGTGCAGATGCAGCAGCAGCAACAGTTGACGGGTTTTCAGGCGGGCTGCGTTGAACCAGGGAGTACCGGAATTTGCCATGGGGTGCGGTTGCGGCCGTGTATTCGTCGGAGGAATAGAATATGCCGAAAATTTCATTTGCAGCACATATCTCACCGCGCGAGGCTAGCGCTCGCCGCAACAGGAGCCCCTACCTCCCGGGCGCGGCCAGAACAGACGTGACCCGCCTCGACCAGGCGATAACACGTACGCCATGACCGCGGAGGTGGACGACGATGACGGCAACTTGCCGGCCGCTTGCGGGCCGTAGCTGCATGCGTGTGCATGCCGGGCGTGCCCATCGGCATCGCATCGCGGCGCTGCCACCGCACTTCGTTTTTCTTCCCGGATTGCGCATCGGCGGCGACCTGTCGCCTGCGCAGTTGCGCAAGCTCCCCCGACGTTGCCGGCCGCTTGGCCGCCAATGGCCGCTTTCCGCTCTATCGCGAGTAACCGCATGACCTCAGACACCACCGCCAGCCTGTTCGCCCTGCCGCTGATCGCCATCCTGCGCGGCATCACGCCGGAAGAGACGCCTGCCCATGTCGGCGCGCTGATCGAGGCCGGCTTCGATGCGATCGAGATTCCGCTCAATTCGCCGCGCTGGGAGCAAAGCATCGCCCTGGCCCAGCAGACCTATGGCCAGCGCGCCTGGATCGGTGCCGGCACCGTGCTGCGCAACGAAGACGTGGACACCCTTGCCGAGATCGGTGCGCGCTTCATCGTCACCCCGAATACGCGTCCCAGCCTGATCCGCCATGCAGTGGCGCGCGGGCTGACCGTGGTGGCCGGCTTTGCCACCGCCAGCGAGGCCTTCGACGCCATCGACGCCGGTGCCACCATCCTCAAACTGTTCCCGGCGGCCACCTATGGCGCGGCACATGTGCGCGCCCTGCGCTCGGTGCTGCCCACGCACATCCCGGTCTACGTGGTCGGCGGCGTCAGCCCGCAGACCCTGGCCGGCTTCATGGCCCAGGGCGCGGCCGGCGCCGGCATCGGCGGCGAACTGTACAAACCCGGCCAATCCCTCGAAACAACCCAGACGCATGCACGCGCGTTCGTGCAGGCCTACCAGGAACTGCAAGGATGAAGATCACCCGCCTCACCACCTACCACGCCGCACCGCGCTGGCTGTTCCTCAAGGTCGAGACCGACGAGGGCATCACCGGCTGGGGCGAGCCTGTCATCGAAGGTCGCGCGCGCAGCGTTGAGGCCGCCGTGCATGAACTGGCCGGCTACATCGTCGGCAAGGACCCGGCGCGCATCAACGACCTGTGGCAGACCATGTACCGCGCCGGTTTCTATCGCGGTGGCGCGATCCTGATGAGCGCCATCGCCGGTATCGACCAGGCGCTGTGGGACATCAAGGGCAAGGCGCTGGGCGTGCCGGTGTACGAGCTGCTGGGCGGGCTGGTACGCGATCGCATGAAGACCTATCGCTGGGTCGGCGGCGACCGCCCCGGCGCCATCATCCAGCAGATCACCGACTACCGTGCGCTGGGCTTTGACACCTTCAAGTTCAACGGTACCGAGGAAATGAAGCTGATCGACAGCGCGCGCGCGGTCGATGCGGCGGTGGTCAAGGTGGCCGAGATCCGCGAAACCTTCGGCAACGCCATTGATTTCGGCATCGACTTCCATGGCCGCGTCGGCGCACCGATGGCCAAGGCGCTGCTGCGCGAGCTGGAACCGTTCAAGCCGTTGTTCGTCGAAGAACCAGTGCTGGCCGAACAGGCCGAGTACTACCCGCGCCTGGCCGCGAGCACCTCGATTCCGCTGGCCGCCGGCGAGCGCATGTTCTCGCGCTTCGAGTTCAAGAACGTGCTGTGCGCCGGTGGCATCGGCATGGTGCAGCCAGACCTGTCGCACGCTGGCGGCATCACCGAATGCGTCAAGATCGCCGCGATGGCCGAGGCCTACGATGTGGGCTTCGCCCCGCACTGCCCGCTCGGCCCGATCGCGCTGGCCGCCTGCCTGCACGTGGACTTCGTCTCGCACAATGCGGTGCTGCAGGAACAGAGCATCGGCATCCACTACAACGAAGGCGCCGACCTGCTCGATTACGTCGTCAACAAGGACGATTTCCAGTGTATCGATGGCAGTATCGCCGCATTGCCCAAGCCCGGGCTCGGTGTGGAGATCGACGAAGACATGCTCAAGCGCGCCAACGAAAATCCGCCCGACTGGCGTAACCCGGTGTGGCGTCACGCCGATGGCAGCATCGCCGAATGGTGAGCACGCCCGAACACACCGCCGTACTGGCGGTCGACAGCCGCTGCACCCATGGCGAAGGCGTGCTGTGGTGCGAACAGCGCCAGGCGCTGTACTGGGTCGACATCGTTGAAAAGCGCCTGTGGCGGCATCATCCGGCCACCGCGCAATCGCGTTACTGGACGCTGCCCGATCGCCCGGGGTGCCTGGGCCTGATGGACGATGGCCGCGTGCTGGTCGCGCTGGCCAAGGCCATCGGCATCGTCGACCCGGACAATACCGAGGCAGACGCGCTGCCCTTCGAGAAGCTGGCCGACATCGAAGCCGACAACCCGCTCACGCGCAGCAACGATGGCCGCGTGGATCGGCACGGCAATCTGGTGTTCGGCACCATGGACGAACACGACAGCAAGGCCGCACGCGGCGCGTTCTACCAGTTTTCGCTCAAGCACGGCTTGCGCGCCTTGCCGTTGCCGGGCGTGTCGATCCCCAACTCGATCTGCTTCAGCCTCGACGGCCGCACCCTGTACTACTGCGATTCGGTGCGCCCGCAGATCCTGTGCTGCGATTACGACCCGGAGACTGCGCAGACCAGCAATACGCGCGTGTTCACCACCCTGGACCGCGACGACGCCGAACCGGACGGCTCGATCATCGACAGCCAAGGCCATCTGTGGAATGCGCAATGGCGCGCCTGCCGCGTGGTGCGCTACCGGCCCGACGGCAGCGTGGAGCGCATCGTGCAGTTGCCGATCAAGCACCCCACCTGCAGTGCGTTCGGCGGCGCGGCGCTGGATCGCCTGCACGTGATCTCCTCGCGCCTGGACCATAGCGCCGAAGAACTGGCGCGCATGCCCGAGGCCGGCAGCCTGTTCGTGTGCGACCTCGCCATCGCCGGCCTGCCCGAAAGCCGGGTGGCCAGCGCATGATCGCCATCGACTGGGGCACCAGCAGCCTGCGCGCCTACCTGCTCGACGCCAGTGGCGCCGTGCTCGACCAACGTCGCGGCAGCGACGGCATCCTCGCCTGCCAGGGCCGTTTTGCCGACGTGCTGAGCGCATTGATCGACAGCTGGGAGGGTCCGGTGCTGCTCTCGGGCATGATCGGCAGCCGCAATGGCTGGGTCGAACAGGCCTACCTGCCCTGCCCGACCGACACCGCCACCCTGGCCGCGGCCATGCGTCGCTACGACGACCTGCTGCCCGGCCGCACGTTGTGGTTCGTGCCCGGCGTCAGCACAGGCGAGCGGACCGGCGTGCCCGACGTGATGCGCGGCGAAGAGACCCAGCTGGTCGGCCTGCTCGCCAGCCTGGGAGAGGGCGACCACGTGGCCTGCCTGCCCGGCACCCACAGCAAGTGGGCCACGCTCGCCAACGGACAGCTGACCGACTTCGCCACCGTCATGACCGGCGAGCTGTACGCGGTGCTGTGCCAGCACAGCATCCTCGGCAAGCTGATCCCCGACGCCCACGCCGAGCTCGACGCGCCCGCGTTCCTGCTCGGCATCGAGCGCAGCGCCGAACCGGGCGGGCTGAGCCACCATCTGTTCGGCACCCGCACGCTGGGCCTGTTCGACCGCTTGTCCCCTGCGGCACTGCCGTCCTACCTCTCCGGCCTGCTGATCGGCCACGAACTGCGCGAACACCGTGGCACGCACACCACCGTGCACCTGGTCGGCAGCCCCGCCCTGGCGCAACGCTACGCGCTGGCGCTGCAGCATGTGGGCGTCGACAGCCAGTTGCACCCGGAAGATCTGGCTGCGGCAGGGTTGTTCGCGCTGGCCAGGCAACGCGGGCTGGCTTGAGGCAAGCCCCTCTCCCGCGGGGCGAGAAAGCACGGCTTACGCGCCACTGGCGCGTGTGCCTTGGAGCGCCAGCGCCGCGGACGCGGGCCGGGGCGCAGAGCGGGGGTTGGGGTGAGGGTACGGCGGCAGACAGCCGACTTGACGAACTCACCCAACACCGCTCCAAGCGCGCACCGCCGTCAGCCAACCTGACTAACCGACAGGCACCACCTGCGCAGGACGGCACGCAGCCGGCGCAGCAAAAATCGCACGCATCCCCAAAGATCACCAACTCCACACCCGTCCCCCGACTGCTTTAGAATTGACAGGCTAAACGCCGGATTCCGCCATGCCTTTTGTTGTCACCGAAAACTGCATCAAGTGCAAATACACCGACTGCGTCGAGGTCTGCCCGGTGGATTGCTTCCACGTTGGCCCGAACTTTCTGGTCATCGACCCGGACGAGTGCATTGACTGCACCCTGTGCGAACCGGAATGCCCGGCCAACGCGATCTATCCGGAAGACGATGTGCCGGCAGGCCAGGAGGCCTTCGTCGCGCTCAATGCCGAGCTCGCCAAGGCCTGGCCGGTGCTGACCGTGCGCCAGGAGCCGCTGCCCGATGCCGCCGAATGGGATGGCAAGCCGAACAAGCTGCCGCTGCTGCAGCGCTGAGGCCGCCTGTTCCTGGCGCAATCGCACAGCGCCATCACCACAAGCGACGCAAAACGAAACGGGCGCCCCAGGCGCCCGTTTCGCTGTCCGGCCGTGCTGCAACCACTCAGCCGCCGAGCTTGCTCTTCAGCGAGGAGATCACCGCCACCGGCGCGGCCGCCGTGGCCGGCATGCCACGCGGGTCCACCGCCGACACGTAGCTGCCGGCTTCCACCTTGACTACGCGTACCAGGAAGCTGGACCCCTCGTAGCTCACGTCGTAGGAGCCGAGCATCTGCGCCTTGCTGGCGATGGTCAGGCCCGGAATATCGGCCAGCGCGGCGCCCACCTTGGCGAACACCTCGTCGCGCTCGCCCGGCACGTTGAAGCCGCTGTTGGCGCTCGCCGACGGCGGCGTGTTGGTGTTCTGCTGCGCGGTGGAGGCCAGGGTCGGCACCTTCATCGCACCGGAGGTGTCGGGCAGGTTCAGATCCGGCGGCACTTCCAGCGGGCGGGCTTCCGGTGCCAGCGCATAGTCGCCGCGCGCGCCCTTCTTGAACCAGCTGCAACCGCTCGTGGCAGCGACAGTGGCGGTCGCCAGCAACGCGAGCGACAGCACGCGGACGGGGGAAACGGAATGACGCATCGATAGATCTCCTGGGTCAGGCCGCGAGCATTTCGCGGCTGGAAAGCGCTTCCAACGCAATGGCGTCGGCGGCAAGGCGGTCGGCGGCAGGCTGGTGCGCCGCGGAAAGTGGGAGCAGCGGCAGGCGCAGGCCTTGCCCGATCCCGGCGCGTTGCAGCAGCGCCTTGACCGGGATGGGATTGGATTCGATACCGCAGAAGCTGTGGTACTCGCTCAGGCGTGCGTCCCAGGCCAAGGCGGCCTCGCGCCGCCCGTTGCGCGACAGATCGCACAGGCGGCGGTAGGCCGAAGGCAAGGCATTGGAGGCCACCGAAACCAGACCATCGGCGCCAGCCAGCATCGCCTGCGCCGCACTGCCATCGTCGCCGCTGAGTACCACGAAGGAGCCACTGCGCAGCGCCACCAGCGCGGCCACGCGCTCGGATTCGCTACGCGCCTCCTTGATGCCGACGATGTTGGGGTGATCGACCAGTTCGGCCACCGTCTCCGGCAGCAGGTCGCAACCGGTGCGGCCGGGCACGTTGTACAGCACCACCGGCAGCCCGCCCTGGTCGGCCACGGCCTGGAAATGCGCCTTCAACCCGGCCTGGGTCGGGCGCACGTACGGCGGCGTGACCACCAGCGCGTATTGCGCGCCCAGCGCGGCGGCGCGGCGCGTCTGCGCGATGGTCTTGGCGGTGCCGGACAGGCCGGTACCGGCCAGCACCGGCACGCGGCCGGCCACCTGGGCCACCGCTGCACGCAGCAGCGTGTCGTATTCGTCGTCGCTCAGGGCGGCCGCTTCGCCGGTGGAGCCAGCGACCACGATTCCCTGCACACCACCGTGCAGCTGCTGCTCCAGCAGCCGCCGCCAGGCATCCAGGTCGAGTGCGCCATCGGGACCGAAGGGGGTCGCCAGCGCGGTGATGATGCCGGAAAGGGACAAGATTCTGCTGCTCTTACGTGACAGGAAAGGCCCGCGCGGGCGCGGGTTGAGACCACCTGCATGTTACTTGCGGCGCGAAAGCACGGGCAAGTATGCTGGTCACCGCCAGGGCGCCTGCCCGGGCGGCCATTCAGCCTGATGCAATGCCGGAAGCCCCTTTGACCGACTCCACTCCCCGGCCTTCGCCGACCGAAAACCACCTCCTGATCAACGCCTACACGACGCATCCGGAGTCCCCCCTGTTGCCCGTCACCCGCCGCATCGCCGACAGCGGCTGCAATCTCGTGGACGCCCGCCTGGCCACGGTCGGGCGCGATGTCTCGGTCACCGCACTGGCCACCGGCTCGTGGGACTCGGTCGCCAAGCTCGAAGCCATGCTGACCCGCCTCGAGCGCGAGGAAGGCCTGAAACTAGTGTGGTACCGCACCGGCCCCAAGCAGGCGCAGTCCAACCTGCTGCCCTACATCGTCGAAGTGATTGCCGCCGACAAGCCCGGCATCCTGTTCCAGCTGGCCGATTTCTTCGACCGCCAGGGCATCACCATCGAAAACCTGCAGAGCACCCGCTACCGCGCGATGCAGACCGGCGCGGAGATGTTCTCGGCACAGGTGACCATCGGCGTGCCGGCCAACATGCATATCGCCGCCTTGCGCGACGATTTCCTGGAATTCTGTGATCACCTCAATCTCGACGCGATCATGGACCCGATGAAGTTCTGAGGCAGGAGTTCTCCATGGCCATCGCACTGTCCGCGCTGAAACAGATGTTCGACCACATCCGCTCGGAAACCGACTGGAATCTGGACGGTCCGCTGCGCTGGGAATACTTCTTCGCCGACCCGGCGCAACAGCCGCTGCAACAGCTGGCCGAACAACTGACCAAGGACGGCTACCGCGTCATCGACATCTTCCTCGGCGAACGCGACGAAGACGATGGCGACGACGAGCAGTCGTATTTCCTGCACGTGGACAAGCGCGAGCACCACACGCTGGAGTCGCTGAATCAGCGCAATGCCGAGTTCGATGCGCTCGCCAAACGTTTCCATGTGGCTGCTTATGATGGGATGGATGTCGGCCCGGCCTGATCGGCCGCCGACCGCCTTTCCCCTTCAAGGCCAAGCAACGATGACCGACGCAGCAACCGAACTTTCCGCCGCAACCCTCGACCTGCCGCTGGCCCTGTCCGGCGGCGCGCAGACCACCTTGCGCCACTACGCCGGCAAGTGGCTGGTGCTGTACTTCTATCCCAAGGACAGCACTCCGGGCTGCACCACCGAAGGCCTGGACTTCAATGCGCTGCTGCCGCAGCTCAAGAAGGCCGGCGCGGCGGTGCTGGGCGTCTCGCGCGACTCGGTGAAGTCGCACGATAATTTCTGCGCCAAGCAGGGGTTCGCCTTCCCGCTGGTCAGCGATGGCGACGAGGCCTTGTGCCGCGCCTTCGACGTGATCAAGGAAAAGAACATGTACGGCAAGCAGGTGCTCGGCATCGAGCGCAGCACCTTCCTGCTCTCGCCCGAGGGGCGCATCGTGCAGCAATGGCGCAAGGTCAAGGTGGCCGGCCATGCCGACGCCGTGCTGGCTGCGTTGAAGGCGCACGCCAAACAGTGACATCCCTCGTTTCCCGCGTCCTCCATCACCCTGCCCCGGCAGGCGTGATGGCTCGCCCCTGCTCCATCACCTGGAAGACCCAATGACCCGAGGCAAGCGCATCTACGTGCTGGACACCAACGTGCTGATGCACGATCCCACCGCGCTGTTCAAGTTCGAGGAACACGATGTGTTCCTGCCGATGCAGGTGATCGAGGAGCTGGACAACGCCAAGAAGGGCACCTCCGAAGTCAGCCGCAACGCGCGCCAGGTCAGCCGCTTCCTGGACGAATTGCTGGAAAACACCAATGCCGAGCAGATCCAGGCCGGCATCCTGCTCAGCCACCCGCAGGGTATCCAGCTCAAGGGCCAGGCGGCGATCGGCCGGCTGTACTTCCAGATCCACCCGATCGACCCCGGCCGTACCTTCGGCGCGATGTTGCCGGACAACAAGATCCTGGCCTCGGTGCTGGCGCTGCGCGAAGAAAATCCGGATGTGCCGGTCATCCTGGTGTCCAAGGACATCAACCTACGCATCAAGGCCTATATCAGCGGCCTGGTCGCCGAGGACTACCAGAACGACCGCGCACTGGACGATTTCAGCCTGCTGTTCACCGGCGCGGTCGAACTGCCGGAAGATTTCTGGCAGAAGCACAACGAAGACCTGCGTAGCTGGAACGAGCGTGGCCGCACCCATTACGAGATCGTGCTGGCCGAGGACGAGGACTGGTATCCCAACCAGTACCTGTACCTGCCGGGCGACGACGAGGTGGAACTGCGCGTGGCGCGGGTCGGCGGCGGCAAGGCCACGCTGTGCCTGGTCGACGACTTCCGCCACACCCAGCACGCGGTGTGGGGCATCGCGGCGCGCAATCGCGAGCAGAATTTCGCGCTCAATGCCCTGATGGACCCGGAGATCGACTTCGTCACCCTGCTCGGCACCGCCGGCACCGGCAAGACCTTGCTCGCGCTGGCTGCCGGCCTGGCCCAGACGATGGACCAGCAGCGCTACCGCGAAATCATCATGACCCGCGCCACGGTCAGCGTGGGCGAGGACATCGGCTTCCTGCCCGGCACCGAAGAAGAAAAGATGACCCCGTGGATGGGCGCGCTGACCGACAACCTGGAAGTGCTCACGCACAACCAGGAAGGCGGCTCATGGGGCCGCGCGGCCACCAACGACCTGCTCGCCAGCCGCATCAAGATCCGCTCGATGAACTTCATGCGCGGACGCACCTTCCTGTCGCGCTATCTGATCCTGGACGAGGCGCAGAACCTCACCCCGAAGCAGATGAAGACGCTGATCACCCGCGCCGGTCCCGGCACCAAGATCGTCTGCCTGGGCAATGTCGAACAGATCGACACGCCCTACCTCACCGAAACCACCTCGGGCCTGACCTACGCGGTGGACCGCTTCAAGGCCTGGCCGCACAGCGCGCACATCACGCTGCGCCGTGGCGAGCGCTCGCGCCTGGCCGATTTCGCCTCGGAGGTATTGTGATGCGCCCCCTGCGCGGCGCCTTGGCGCTTGCGGCGATCGCGCTGGGCGGCTGCGCCACCACGCCCTCGCCGTCCAGCGTGCCGACCAACCTCAAGAGCGGGCAGTCCTGGATCATCAGCCGCCAGGGCATCGCAGAGCAGGTGCTGGACACCTGCTCGCGCGATAGCCCCGCCCGCCAGCCCGGACGCATCAGTGGCTACTGGGCACCCAGCCAGCAGCAGATCGAACTGCTGGAGTCGCGCCAGGATGCGCTGACCCCGACCATTGCCGAACCGCGCGAGTACGACCGCCAGTACGTGGGCGTGGTGATCCAGGGCCAGCAGTTGATCTACATCAACGCCTTCAAGCTGCCCAACGACCCGCCGGTCAAGCCGGCCCGGGAGGCGATCCGGGTCTGCGACGGTGGCAGCGCGTTCTGGGGTGCGCTGTACGACCCGCAGACCGGGGCGTTTTCGGAAATCGCCGTCAACGGCAGTCCCTGACGCGAGGCTGCTTCGCGCCAGCGGGCGCATGCCTCGCATCCGCTTGTGCACAGGCGCCGCCCGGGCAGTGCAGAATCGGCACATGACCACGCCCAGCACGCTGTCCGCCTTGACCATCGCCGGCTCCGATTCCGGCGGTGGTGCCGGTATCCAGGCCGATCTGAAGACCTTCGCCGCGCACCGCGTGCATGGTCTGTCTGCCATCACCGCGCTGACCGCGCAAAACACCCGTGCGGTCACCGCGGTGCATGTTCCGCCGGTCGCTTTCCTGCAGGCGCAGGTGCAGGCCTGTTTCGACGACTTCCAGATCCAGGCGGTGAAGCTGGGCATGCTGGCCAATGCCGAGGTCATCCATTGCGTGGCCGACCTGCTCGAAACGTATCGCCCCCCGTTCGTGGTGCTGGACCCGGTGATGGTGTCCACCAGCGGCGCGCGCCTGCTCGAGGACGCCGCGCTGGACGCACTACGCAGCCGCCTGCTGCCGCTGGCAACGCTGATCACGCCCAACACGCCCGAAGCCGAGCTGCTGACCGGCCGCCGCATCGACGATGCGGATGCCGCCGAGCATGCCACCGCGGCCCTGCTCGACCTCGGCGCGCAGGCGGTGCTGCTCAAGGGTGGTCATCTGCTGGAGGGCGCGCGCGTGATCGATCGCTTCGATGACGGCGTCACCCAGGACGTGTTCCTGCATCCGCGCCTGCAGGTGGATGCGCACGGCACCGGCTGCAGCCTGTCGGCGGCGATCGCCGCACAGCTGTGCCAGGGCCTGTCGCTGCTCAACGCCTGCGAAGCGGGCATCGACTATGTGGCGCGCGCCATCCGCATCGGCCAGCGCCCGGGCCATGGCGAGGTGCTGGTGCTCGACCACTTCGGCGCCGCGCCCGGCGCATGAGCGTGCACAGCGACAGCCTGACCGCCAGTGCGGCGGATGGACATCGCTGGCAGGTGATCCGCTGCGCGCCCGCACAGCCGGTCGCCTCGCTGCTGTGGCTGCCGGCGCTGGGCGTGGCGGCACGGCATTACCTGCCGTTTGCAACAGCACTGGCATCCGCCGGCATCGCGGTGCATCTGCACGAATGGCGCGGCAACGGCAGCAGCACGCTGCGCCCATCGCGCCAGCACGACTGGGGCTTTCGCAGCTTGCTGGCCGATGACATTCCGGCCAGCCATGCGCTGATGGCGCTGCACGATCCGCAGCACTCCCACATCGTCGGCGGCCACAGCCTGGGCGGGCAGCTGGCCTGCTGCCATGCAGCCTTGCAGCCGGCGCGGATCGCGCAGCTGTGGCTGGTCGCCAGCGGCTCGCCGTACTGGCGGCGGTTCCCGCGCCCCATGCGCTACGGGCTGCCAGTGGCGTATCGACTCCTGCCCTGGCTGGCACGCGTGCAAGGCGTGCTGCCTGGGCGCTCGCTGCGCTTTGCCGGCACCGAGGCGCGCAGCCTGATCGCCGACTGGGCCCGGGTCGGTCGCAGCAATCGCTATCGCGCAGCAGGCACCGCATGGGATCTGGAACGCGCACTGGGCGCGCTCACCGTGCCGATCACGGCGGTGACCCTTGCCCGCGATCCCTTCGGCCCGCCTGCAGCGCTACAGACATTGCTGCGCAAGATGCCGCGCGCACCAGCCGCTGTGCAGCCGCTGGACGATCTACAACTTGGCGTGCGCAGCGATCATTTCGCCTGGATGAAGGCGCCCGCCGCGGTGGCTGCGGCGCTGCTGGGGATGCGAAACAACGCGGTCGACAGCAGCCGAAGTTCACAAAGGGATTGACGACCCATGCGGGCATCCGCATAATTCCGCTCCTGACGAGGCGCCCGTAGCTCAGTTGGATAGAGTACCTGGCTACGAACCAGGCGGTCGGGAGTTCGAATCTCTCCGGGCGCACCATCTTCAGGAAGTACAAAAAGACAGCAGTGAAGCGCTGTTTTTTCAGTTAAACGTCCGCTTGCAACGCATCGGATGCGCAAGACAAAAACAAGATATGCGCCCGTAGCTCAGTTGGATAGAGTACCTGGCTACGAACCAGGCGGTCGGGAGTTCGAATCTCTCCGGGCGCACCAATCTTGAAGAAAACGACCAGCTTGCTGGTCTTTTTTTTGCCCGTCGTCCTGNCCCCGCGCAGGCCGCGTCACCGTCGGTCGTTGATCGCCACGCTCCTTTCACGCACGCGCACGCCGATGATCACATCGTCGCACCTCGCGCCTCCACGTCGACGGCCACCACCACCGGCGGCAACGAGGTCACCGGGTAGCCGGCGGCGTGCCATGCGTCCAGCCCGCCCAGCAACGGCCGCACGTCGCGATAGCCGCACGCGCGCATGCGCCCGGCCAGCCATGCGGCAGACACTTCGCCCGGGCACGCGCAATAGATCACCACCGTACGTTCGCGCGGCACGCTGGCAAGGATCTGCGCAAGCTGTCGCTCATCGGCGAACACGGCACCGGGAATCGTGTACGGCTGCAGATCGCGGTACCCGGGTGCACGAATGTCCAGCACCGTCGGGCGCTGCTGCGCATCGCCATCCAGCAACGGCAGCAGTTCGTCCACCGCGATGCGCGCCTGTTCCAGCGACCGCAGCAGGCTATGCCGGCGCCACCAGCGCCAACCGACATAGCAAGCCAGCAGCATCGCCAGCACCACCACCGCACCGGACCCCAGCTCGGACAGGAACGCCAACACGTCCTGCACCTGGTCGGCGAACAGCGCCCCCAGGCTCAGGCCGGCCAGCGCCCACAGCGCGGCCCCGAACGCGTCGTAGCGCAGGAACGCCGCCAGCCGTACCTGGCTGGCACCGGCCATCGGCACCGACACCATCGACAGACCGGGCACAAACTTGGCCACTGCCAGCACGCGCACGCCCCAGCGCGAAAAGAACCGCTCGGTCTGCTTCATGCAGGTGTCGCGCGACAACGACAGGCGGCACAGCGACTGCAAGGTGCGGTTGCCGAAGCGGCGGCCGGCCAGATACCAGGCCAGATCGCCCAGCAGGCTCGCCAGCACCGACACCCCCCACGCCGCCAGGCCTGCCAGCCAGGCATCGCCGCCGCCCGCCAGCGCGTAGCCTGCGCCCACCAGCACCAGCGTCGGCAGTGCCGGCACCGGCAGCCCGAGCGACAACGCCAGCACGTTGGCGAACACCAGCGCCAATCCGTACTGTTCGATCAAGCCTTGCATGCGGGGATCCTGCGCGACGGCAAGCAGGCATTATCCGCGCTTGCCTAACCGCGCGACTGCCCGGCGGCAACGGAACGATACGTTTCAGCCAGCGACTGCGACCAGCGCTCGAACAGCCCCGGGCGACGCAGCGCCTGGCGCCACCAGTTCAGGGCCTCGCCCTCCTCGCCCGGCCGCCACGCCAGGTAGAAGGTTTCATCGGCCTTGCCTGTCTCCACCGGCACCTCCTGCAGGCGCCCATCCTGTAATGCGCCGCGCGCATAGGGCTCGGGCAGGAAGCCATAGCCCACACCGGCCAGCTGCAGCAGCAGCTTGGTGTGCATGTCGGGCACGGTCAGCACATCGCGCCCGGACAACAGGCCCACGGTGCGCGGCAGCAACCGCCGTGCCGAATCGGCCACCGCGATCGCCCGGTGATCGGCCAGCTCGGCCGGCCCCGGCAGGTTGGCGCCCGCCAGCGGATGGCTGGACGCCACCGCGAACACGAACCGCACGCTGCCGATCGGTTCGGCGACATAGCCGCCACCGCTTGGCCCCTCGCCTGCCGCCACGATCAGGTCCACCCGCCGGTCCAGCAAGGCCTCCCAACCGCCTGACAGTGATTCGCTCAGCACCCGCAGCCGCGTGCTGTCGGCCACCTGGTAGAACGCCAGGATCTGCACCTGCAGCAGCGCCGCAGGCAGGATCGCATCCAGCCCGATCGCAAAGTCCGATTCCCAACCCGAGGCCACCCGCCGCACCCGCACTTCCAGCTCCTGCGCCGCACGCAGCAGGTGGCGGCCTTCGCGCAGCAGTTCGCGCCCGGCCTGGGTGGGGGTCGCCTTCGGCCCGAAGCGCTCGAACAGCTGCACGCCCAAATCCTCTTCCAGCTTGCCCACCGTGTAGGAGATGGTCGAGGGCACCTTGAACAACACCTTGGCGGCGCCGGCAAATGACCCACGGCGGTCGATCGCATCCAGGATCTGCAACGCGTCCAGGCTGATTTTCATTGTTCGATTTTTTCGATGATAGTGGCCAAATCTACTCGCTTTTTCTTCCTTACGCAGAGGCGGAGACTACGCATCAAGCCGCTGGCACACCGATTCACACCCCGGCGCCAATTCGAATCTACCAAGGAGAAGCAGCATGTTGAATGTCCGCAAGAGCGAAACCCGTGGCCGCGCCGAGCATGGCTGGCTGTCCTCGCGCCATACCTTCTCCTTCGCCAGTTACCACGACCCGCGCCACATGGGCATCGGCCCGCTGCGGGTGATCAACGAAGACAAGGTGACCCCGGGCGAAGGCTTCGGCACCCACGCCCACCGCGACATGGAGATCATTTCCTACGTCCTGGGCGGCGCGCTGGAACACAAGGACAGCATGGGCACCGGGTCGGTTCTGCACTACGGCGATGTGCAGCGCATGAGCGCCGGCAGCGGCGTCACCCACAGCGAGTTCAATCATTCGGCCAGCGAGCCGGTGCACTTCCTGCAGATCTGGGTGATGCCCGAACGCGCCGGGATCGAGCCGAGCTACGAAGAAAAGCACTTCGATACCGACAGCAAGCGCAACCAGCTGCGCCTGATCGCCTCGCCGGGCGGTGACGATGGCTCGCTGCGCCTGCATCAGGATGCACGGCTGTATGCGTCGATCCTCGATGGCGACGTCCGCTTGCAGCAACCGCTGGCGGAAGGCCGCATCGGCTACGTGCAAGTGGCCCGCGGCAGCCTCACCATCAACGGGCAGGCGTTGTCTGCCGGCGATGCGGTGCAGGTCATCGGCGAACCGGAGATCATCCTGGCCGACGCCCGCGATGCCGAAGTGCTGGTGTTCGATCTGCCCAAGTAACCGGACAGACGCGCACACTCCCCTTGCCGACAGCTGAGGGACGCAGAGAACGAGCGGCGCCTTGCTTCGGTGAGGCGCCGTCTTTTTGTCTTACGCAGGCACCGGCCTGCCTGGCCGTTTGCGGTTGCGCTGATCTGCAGCCATCGCCCGCGCCCGGCATTGGCAGTGGCGATGCGGCGACGGCGTGAGCTGGATGTACCGGGAAGGCGACCGATCGCCCAAGTCCTGCAGGCAGGCCGAACGGATGGAGTGAAGCCTCGATTCGTCCATGCCGGCTTATAGGCCATGGGCCTGTCTTTGCGCACTGCTGGGGCGCCGTGTCGGTGACGCGACGCCTAGGCCGAGGCCGAGACCGCTCAGCGTCATGCAGCCTGTGGGCGGACCCGCTGCGCCGCGGCGTCCGCACTGACGGCTTGCGGCACGGCGCCCTCGGCATCGCCGTTGACCAGCGCGAACAACGCATCGGCATCGGCCTCCAGCACGCGCGCCGAACGCGCCAGGTCGTCCACCATCTGCGCCTGGTCGCGCGCCTGCACGCCGATCGATTGCAAGGCAGTGTTGGCGGTGGAAATATCCTGCGCCTGCTCATGGCTGGCAGCGGCAATCTGCTCCACCGTCGCGGTGACGCGCAGCACCGATGTCACCAGATCCTGCATCACCACACCGGCCTGCTCGGCCAGCCGCGAGCCGTCGCCCACCTGGTCGGTCGCATTGTCGATCAACGAGCGGATCTCCCTGGCCGACACGCTGCAGCGCTGCGCCAGGCTGCGCACTTCAGTGGCCACGACCGCAAACCCGCGCCCCTGTTCGCCGGCACGCGCGGCCTCCACGGCCGCATTGAGCGCCAGGATATTGGTCTGGAAGGCGATGCCGTCGATGACCTCGATGATCTGCCCGATCCGGTCGGTGGCCGAGCGAATGCCGGCGGTGGTCTGCACCACTCCGGCGATGACATCGGCGCCGCGTCGTGCCACTGCCGCAGACTCTTCGGCCATGCGCTGCGCCGAGCCGGCGTTCTCGGAGTTGGTGCGCACGGTGGCCGCCAGCTGATCGATGGTGCTGGAGGTCTGCGCCACCGCGCCGGACTGCGCAGACGCGCGTTTGACCAGTTCCTGGTTGCTGACGGAAATATGGTGCGATTCGCGTTGCACGTTCTGCGCAATGCTCATGGTCTGCCGCATGAGGTCGCGCATGCGCTCGGCTGAGCGCACCTGATCGGTCACATCGGTAGCGTACTTGACCACCTTGTACGGCCGCCCGGAGACATCCAGGATCGGGTTATAGGACGCCTGGATCCACACCGGGCTGCCATCCTTGCGCAGGCGGCGGTAACGCCCAGCGTCGAACTGGCCACGCGCCAGTTTCGCCCAGAAATGCCGGTAGTCTTCGGACGCGCGAAAGGCCGCATCGACAAAGATCCCATGATGCTGACCGATCGCCTCCTCCGGCGTATAGCCCAGGATCGCCAGGAAGTTGTCGTTGGCAGTCAGCACCCGGCCATCCAGATCGAACTCGATCACCCCCATCACCTTGTCGATGGCCTGGATGCGACCATCCGCATCGGCCGATTCGATCACCTGACGGGTCACGTCGGTGGCGTACTTGACCACCTTGTACGGCCGCCCGTGCTCGTCGAGCACCGGGTTGTAGGAGGCCTGGATCCAGACGTCCTGGCCATTCTTGCCGACGCGCTTGTAGCGGCCGGCGTCGAACGCGCCGCGCCCGAGCGATTCCCAGAACGCGCGATACGCCGCCGACTGACGCGTGGCCGCATCCACGAACATGCCATGGTGCCTGCCGCGGATCTCGTCCAGCCGGTATCCCATGACCTGCAGGAAATTCTGGTTGGCATCGAGCACCGTGCCATCGAGCGAGAACTCGATCACGGCCATCACCTTGTCGATCGCGTCGATCCGCCCTTCGAAATCGGCGGTCTGGCGCACCTGCTCGGTGATGTCGGTGGCGTACTTCACCACGCGATACGCCTTGCCTGAACGATCGAGCAAGGGGTTGTAGGAGGCATTGATCCAGACCTCGCGCCCGCGCTTGTCCAGCCGGCAGAAGCGCCCGGCATTGAAGTCGCCGCGCCGCAACGCGTCCCAGAACTGGCGATAGCTCTCGCTGTCGCGGTCGTTTGGGGTGACGAAGATGCGGTGATGCTGGCCGACCACCTCCTCCAGCCGGTATCCCATCAAGGACAGGAAGTTCTGGTTCGCATCCAGGATGCGCCCCTCCAGATCGAATTCGATCACCGCCATCACCCGGTCCACCGCATTGGCCTTGTGCTGCAGGCCGCGACTTGAGGAAGAGAACAAGCGTCCAAGCAGCGGTAGGCGCATCACGTCGAAATCCGAGATATGGGTCACGTCCTTAGCGACACATCTGCACAGAACTTGACCCTGTTCGCCCAACGCATCAGTGCGTGATTCAGACCCGCTTCTCACGACGCGCGAAGTTCATGCTCCCGCCGCATCGCACTGAACGAATACGACGATGGCGCAGAGCAGATGGCTTATCGCACGCCGGGCTGCCCGTCGCCGGCCGCATCTGCCTGCGACAAATACGCGGCCAGGTTGGACCGTTGCATCGCGTCCAGACACTGTTCGTCGTTTGATCAGCGCGCGAGAACGCAGCAACGCCGCCTCATCCGGACGCACTGGCAGCTCTTCCGAAATCAGGTAGCTGCCGACGGCATTCCGAATCGAACAACAAACACCTGAAATGAAAACGCCCACAAATCATTGATTTGCGGGCGTCTAGAACACTGGCGGAGCGAGAGGGATTCGAACCCTCGATAGAGCTTTTGACCCTATACTCCCTTAGCAGGGGAGCCCCTTCAGCCACTCGGGCATCGCTCCAGTTTTTTGCGTCCTGCCGCGATGTCCGTGGCAGGCCGCGAAGAATACCGGGTAAGAGGGGCTAACGTAAACCCTTTATGACAATCAATTCGAAGAATCGTCGCCGTGATGCGCGCCGGAAGCCACCGGCTCGTCCCCACGCTGGATGCGCTGGTAAATTTCTTCGCGGTGCACAGCAACATCCTTCGGTGCGGTGATGCCAATACGCACCTGATTACCCTTGACGCCGAGCACGGTAACAGTGACCGAGTCGCCGATCATCAAGGTTTCGCCTACCCGGCGAGTGAGGATCAACATTTTGCAAATCTCCTGGAACCGGTGGGTTTCCCACCAGCATCGACGGCCTCCTGAGTGAGACGCGCCCTAGGTAAGGGAATAGACCAGAAATGGTAGCGGGACATCCTGCTAGCCAGCAAGGCATAGCAGGACAAGTGTTCAGCCCAAGTGTTGCTTGACCCAGGAGGGCACACCGTCGAGAGCGGTCGCAAGGGCGGGCCCGTCCTCGCCACCACCCTGGGCGAGATCCGGACGGCCACCGCCCTTGCCCCCGATCTGACTGGCGATATGGCCGAGGAGTTCCCCCGCCTTCACCTTGCCAGTTGGGCTCCCATTCACGCCGGCAACCAGGGCGACCTTGCCCGCCGATGCACCGGCCAGCACGATCACCGAGTCGCCAAGCTGCTGCTTCAGGCGGTCCATCGCTTCGCGCAAGGCCTTTGCATCGAATCCTTCCAGACGCACGGCAATGACCTTGACCCCGGCCACATCGACCGCACCGGCGCCGAGATCGGCAGTCGCGCCGGAGGCCAACTTGGCCTTCAGCGATTCCAGCTCACGCTCCAGGCGTTTCTGACGCTCGGTCAGCGCACGCACCTTGTCGACCACTTCGCCGGCATTGCCGCCCAGCAGGCCGGCTGCCTCGGACAAACGCCGCTCCTGGTCGGCAACGTAATCCAGTGCACCCTGCCCGGTCACCGCTTCGATGCGACGCACGCCCGAGGACACGCCGCCTTCGGAAGTGATCTTGAACAGACCGATATCGCCGGTGCGGCTCACATGCGTGCCGCCACACAGCTCGGTCGAATAACCGCCCATCTTCAGCACGCGCACGCGCTCGCCGTATTTCTCGCCGAACAGCGCCATCGCACCGAAATCCAGTGCTTCCTGCATGGCCATGTTGTGCACTTCGACGCTATGGTTGGTGCGCACCTCGGCATTGACCTTGCCTTCGATCACCGCCAGTTCGTCGGCCGTGATCGGCTGGAAATGCGAGAAGTCGAAACGCAGCCGGTCCGGCGCCACCAACGAACCCTTCTGCTGCACATGCGTGCCCAGCACCTCACGCAACGCGGCATGCAGCAGGTGCGTTGCCGAGTGATTGAGGATGGTCTTGCCGCGCCGCTGTACATCGATGCCGCCCGCCAGCACATCGCCCAGCGCAAGCGCGCCTTCGGTGATGCGCCCCACGTGACCATGGAATTGGCCGGCGAACTTCTGGGTGTCGGTGACGTCGATCGACACATCGGTATTGCTCAACTGTCCGCTGTCGCCGACCTGACCGCCGGACTCGGCGTAGAACGGCGTGCGATCGGTGAACACGATGACCTCGTCGCCGGACTCGGCACGCTCGACCGGACGGCCCTGTTTGAGCAGGGCGACGACCTTGAGCGTGTCGGCGTCATGCGCCTCGTAACCCAGGAAGACGGTCGGCGACATGGTGGCGACCAGGTCGGCCGGCAACGCGACGCCGCCGCCGAACTTGCCTGCGGCACGGGCGGTTTCACGCTGGCGCTCCATGGCGAATTCGAAGCCCTCCATATCCACGCGCATGCCGCGTTCGCGCGCGATATCGGCGGTCAGATCAACCGGAAACCCATAGGTATCGTAGAGACGGAACGCATCTTCACCCGGAATGACGTCCTGCGACCGCGTGGCCACGTCGTCGAAGATCTTCATGCCGGCGTCCAGCGTCTCGGCAAAGCGCTCCTCCTCGGCCACCAGGGCGCGGGAGACGGTGTCCTTGGCCACCACCAGTTCGGGATAGGCTTCGCCCATCAGCTCGACCAGGGTGGGCACCATCTTGCTGAAGAACGGCTGGCGCACGCCCAGCATCCAGCCATGCCGCAGCGCACGCCGGATGATCCGGCGCAGCACGTAGCCTCGCCCTTCGTTGGACGGCAGCACGCCATCGACGATCAGGAACGAACAGGCGCGGATGTGATCGGCGATGACCCGCAGCGACTTGTTTTCCAGATCGCTGACGCCGGTCAGCGCACTGGCCTTGCCGATCAGGGTCTGGAACAGGTCGATTTCATAGTTGGTGTGGACGTGCTGCAGGATCGCGGCCAGCCGCTCCAGCCCCATGCCGGTATCCACGCACGGCGCCGGCAACGGCACCAGGGTGCCGTCGGGCTGGCGGTCGAACTGCATGAAGACCAGGTTCCAGATCTCGATGAAACGGTCGCCATCTTCGTCCGGAGAGCCCGGCGGGCCACCAGCGATGTGGTCGCCATGATCGAAGAAGATCTCGGTGCAGGGGCCGCAGGGGCCGGTGTCGGCCATCTGCCAGAAGTTGTCCGAGGCGTACGGCGCGCCCTTGTTGTCGCCGATGCGCACGATGCGGCTTTCGGGAATGCCGATCATGTCACGCCACAGCGCGAAGGCTTCTTCGTCGGTGTGGTAGACGGTGACCAGCAGGCGGTCGGCCGGCAGCTTCCAGACCTGGGTCAGCAGCTCCCAGGCCCAGGCGATGGCGTCCTTCTTGAAGTAATCGCCGAACGACCAGTTGCCCAGCATCTCGAAGAAGGTGTGGTGACGCGCGGTGTAACCCACCGAATCCAGGTCGTTGTGCTTGCCGCCGGCACGCAGGCAGCGCTGCACGTCTGCGGCTCGCACATAGCTGCGCTTCTCTGCGCCAAGAAAGACGTCCTTGAACTGGACCATGCCGGAATTGGTGAACAGCAGGGTCGGGTCGTTGCCCGGCACCAACGGTGCGGAGGGCACGATGGTGTGACCCTTGCCCTCGAAAAACGCAAGGAAGTCGCTACGGATCTGGGAAGTGCTGAATTTGGCAGGTGCGTTCATGTGCTGGCATTGGGCGGGCGGCAGTCCCGGTCACCCAATGAGATGTGGGCGCAGATGAGCGGAACAACCTGAAACCACGAAGGGTAGCAGGCCTGACGCCCTCAGTCCTCAAGGTCGAAGCGCGTGGCGCTGCGAATGCTGTTGCCGTCGAAACCCCGCCGGGCCAGCAGATCGGCGGCCTTGCGCCGCTGAGGCAGATCCACCGGTCCCTGCTCGCCGAACCGGCGGCGGACCAGCTCGCGCGCATTTTCGGTCCAATCGCCCTCAAACGTCGCCATTGCGGCGCTGATGGCCTCGCTGTCCAGGCCATGGGTACCGAGTTCGGCACGGATATGCAATGGGCCGTAGCCCGAATTTGCCTTATTCCGCACCACTGAAGCGGCAAACCGGGCGTCGTCCTGCCACCCCTCGCCGGCCAGGCGATCAACGGCCGCCTGCGCGGCGTCCGGCTCGATCCCGCGCGCCAGCAGCTTGCGATTCAATTCCTTGCGAGAGTGCTCGCGCCGCACCAGTAGCCCCAGTGCGCGTTGGACCGGCGTCTGCTCCTTGAACCGGCGGCCCCGCTTGGGTGCGGGCTCTTGCTCGTCCATCGTGACGTATCCCTCGATTGCTGCATCAATGCGCCGTCCCTGGCGCCTGCCCTCCTGGCCCTCGATAGATCTACCGCGGGACGCGACGGCACTGACTCCGCCGTTCCCGCGATAGAAAAACCTGAAACGACCTCACGCACTGCATCGGTAAGAAGCAGAGCGGCCGAGGCTGCCACACCGCCCTGGAGAGCAACGCGCCGCAGCCTGCCGGTCGCGCCAGCCGTCGCCAGCGTGCCCGGTCACCGATACCGCTTATTCCTTCTCGGCGTCGTCGCCTTCTTCGCGCGGCGCTTCGGCGGGCTGGAACTTCTCGCGCAATTCGGCCTCGAGCTTGGCTGCCACCTGCGGGTTGTCGCGCAGATAGCCACGCGCGTTGTCCTTGCCCTGACCGATACGCTCGTCGCCGTAGCTGTACCAGGCACCAGCCTTGTCAACCAGCTTGGCTTCCACGCCCATATCGATCAGCTCGCCTTCGCGGCTGATGCCTTCGCCGTAGAGGATCTCGGTGACGACCTGCTTGAACGGAGGCGCCAGCTTGTTCTTGACCACCTTGATCTTGGTCTGGTTGCCGATGATCTCGTCGCCCTTCTTGATCGCGCCGATGCGACGGATATCCAGGCGGACCGAGGCGTAGAACTTCAGTGCGTTGCCGCCGGTGGTCACTTCCGGGCTCTGGCCCGGCATCATGACGCCGATCTTCATGCGCAACTGGTTGATGAACACCACCAAGGTGTTGGAGCGCTTGATGTTGCCGGTGAGCTTGCGCAGCGCCTGGCTCATCAGGCGGGCCTGCAGGCCCGGCAGCTGGTCGCCCATCTCGCCTTCGATTTCCGCCTTTGGCGTCAACGCGGCGACCGAGTCGACCACCACGATATCGACCGAACCAGAGCGCACCAGCATGTCGGCGATTTCCAACGCCTGCTCACCGGTATCGGGCTGGGACAGCAGCAGATCGTCGACATTGACGCCCAACTTGGCGGCGTAGATCGGATCCAGCGCGTGCTCGGCGTCGATGAAGGCCGCGGTACCCCCCTTCTTCTGGCATTCGGCAATCGCCTGCAGGGTCAAGGTGGTCTTGCCCGAAGATTCCGGGCCATAGATTTCCACCACCCGGCCCTTCGGCAGACCGCCGATCCCCAGTGCGATGTCCAACATCAGCGAGCCGGTCGGAATGACTTCGACCGCCTCGATCACACGGTCGCCCATGCGCATCACCGAACCCTTGCCGAATTGCTTTTCGATCTGGCTCAGTGCGGCGGAAAGGGCGCGCTTCTTGTTCTCATCCATCTGGGTGATCCTTGTCAGTGATTTCGGTGTGGAGCCAATGTAGCGGTGGTGTATCGCACAGGCTGAGACTGCAGGCGACACACTCAGAGTAACGATGCGATCCGTTCCCAGGCAGCGGAAAAGACTGCAATGCCGGCTGGGAAAACGACCAGCGCAGGCATCGGTACAGCGCTCAGCGATTGGGTCTCAGCAGCCCGCAATACAGGCCCTCGATGGCGAAGTCCTGATCTGGCTGCACTTCGA
Organism: Xanthomonas codiaei; assembly: GCF_002939785.1. GTDB lineage: Bacteria > Pseudomonadota > Gammaproteobacteria > Xanthomonadales > Xanthomonadaceae > Xanthomonas > Xanthomonas codiaei. Next base: position 78,321 of record NZ_MDEC01000008.1, on the reverse strand, counting down.
TCGGGGCATAGTCGGGATTGCGCGGCAACAGCCGGATCCGGTCCTTGCCGATCTTCAATAGCTTGACCGTGATTTCTTCATCGATCCGGGCCACCACGATCTGCCCGGAGCGCGCATCGCGGGTGCGGTGCACACCGATCAGGTCGCCGTTGAAGATGCCTTCGTCGCGCATGGAATCGCCCTGCACCTTGAGCAGATAGTCCGGCGATGGCGAGAAGAACACCCGATCCAGCACCACGAAGTCGTCCGAGCCGATGTCGGCACCGATCGGCAGGCCGGCCGCCACGCGCCCCAGCACCGGCAACCGCAGCACGTCCTCGCGCGGCGGTGCGCTCACCGCCGGCATGCGCGCCACCGCGCCCTGCCCGGCCAGGCGAATGCCGCGCGCCTGCCCCGGTACACGGCGGATCGCGCCGGCCTGCTCCAGGGCCTCGAGGTGATACTGCGCCGCGCGTACGCCCTTGAAACCGAACGCACGGGCGATTTCGGTCTGCGAGGGCGGGACGCCATCGGCGTCGATGCGCTCGGCGATCAAGGCAAGGATGGCGTGCTGGGTATCGGTCAGGTCCATGGTTAGTAGTATTACTACTAACCGCGCAGTGTGCAATCCCCTCCCGGCCCGCTCAGCCGAGCAGCACGTGTCGATGGCCCCGGCTAGCGCCGACTGCGCCAGATCGAAAACAGGATCCAGATGCCGCACAGTCCGGCGCCGATGAAGCCGCCCACGCCCAGGCCAAGCAGCCAGCGACTTGCGCTGCCACCGACGCTGTTCATCACGATGGACGAGCCGATCACCAGCGCGGCAGTCACGATCCCCATGGTGAGCCGGTTGGCGGCGCGATCCACCTGCTCGCCGAATTCGCGCAGGGCGCGCGTCTCCACATGCAATTGCAGCTTGCCGCGACGCGCCGCCTGGATCAGGCGCTTGAGATCGCGCGGCAGGTCGCCGATCAGGTCGATCGCGCCAGTCACGGTACGGCGGCTGCGCCGCAGCATGGCACTGGGCGCATAGCGTTGCAGCACCACGCGTTCGAGATACGGCCGCGCTTCGGTGGCCATGTCGAAGTCCGGGTCGAGCTGGCGTCCCATGCCTTCAAGAGTAAGAAACGCCTTGATCATCAGCGCCAGATCCGACGGCAGCGTGAGCCCATGGTCGCGCAGGATGGCGGTGACATCGCCGAGCATCGCACCGATGCGCAGTTCCTTCAGCGGCACGCCGCGGTATTCGTAGACGAATGCGCCGATGTCCTGCTGCAGGCGCGCCTCGTCGATATCCAGACTGGTGCCGGCCCACTCCAGTAGCACATCGATGACCGCGTCGGCGTCGTAGCTCACCATGCCGTGCAGCAACTGCGCCACCTGGAAACGGCGCTGCTCGGACACCCGGCCGACCATGCCGAAATCGATGATGGCGATACGACCGTCGCGCAGATAGAAAATATTTCCCGGGTGCGGGTCGGCGTGGAAACAGCCGTCCTGCAAGACCATCTTGAGCACGATGCCGGCGCCGGCGCGCGCCAATGCCTGGCGATCCAGGCCTGCGGCATCCACCGCCGGCATGTCGCGGCCGGGAATGCCATCGATGAATTCCTGCACGTTGAGCGCATCGCAGGTCCACTCCCAATACACCGCCGGCACCACCACCTGCGCATCGTTGGCGAAATTGGCGGCGATGCGCTCGGCGTTGCGGCCCTCGGCAGCGAAATCCAGCTCGCGCCGCAGCGAGACGGTGAATTGCTGCACCACTTCGGCCGGGCGATAGCGCTTGAGGTCCGGAGCACGGGTTTCGACGATGTCGGCCAGCCGCGCGAGCAGGCGCAGATCCGCGTCGATGGTGTCGCCGATGCCGGGGCGGCGGATCTTCAGCACCACCGGCGTGCCGTCGGCCAGCCAGGCACGATGGGTCTGCGCCAGCGAGGCAGCCGCCAGAGGCTGCTCGTCCAGCCGGGCGAACACGCCCTCCGGTTCCGCGCCCAGCGCGGCCACCAGTTGCGGCCGGATCTGGTCGAACGGCAAGGCCGGCACCGCGTTCTGCAGTTCGCTGAGCTCTTCGATCCAGTCCGGCGGCAGCAGGTCCACGCGCGTGGCCAGCACCTGCCCCAGCTTGACGAAGGTGGGGCCGAGTTCCTCCAGCGCGCGGCGCACGCGCAGCGCGGCCGACATGCGCAGGCGGCCTTCGACGTTGTTCCAGTGCAGCAACCTGCCGGCGCGATCGAGCACATCGGCCAGCCCGATGCGGCGCACCACATCGCCAAAGCCATAGCGAATCAGGACGGATGCGATTTCCTGCAGGCGCCCCAGATCCCGCACCGTGCCAAGCGCTTCCCACATCAGCGCACCGCCTGCTGCGACGCACACACCCGGGACTGCGGGGCGCTCGGCTGCACGGCCCGCATGCGCCCGGCAATCAGCCGGCACCGCCGCGAGATGCCATGAGCGAACCGCCGCATCCGGACAGATGCGCACGCATCGCGCAGGCGCAAGACCGGGCCATGACGGTCGTCCGTTTGCGCCATCGCAGCCTGGACAGGCGATGCAGACCAACCGATCCGCGCACCTGGCCGCTCATGCAGAACAGGAGGCGGCAAGGCGTCGGGCACTGCAGCAGGAAACGAAAACATCGGCACGCAGCGTTGGCAATGAGACCTTGTTTGTAGCCGATCCATCCGCCAATGTCGCGCCCCGGACCGATCGGTACTCAGCGCGCAGTGGGCTGCATGCTGGCGCCGTGCCGTTGCACGCAGGTGGCAGCACGGCTCAGTAGCGCAAGCGCAACGTCAGCCCGTAGGTACGCGGCGCACCCAGGAATGCATTCCACGAGCCGGCCTGCAACGGCGTGTCGATGACGATCTGCCGATAGGTCTCGTTGCCCAGATTTTCCGCCCATGCCTCCAGCAGCCAGCGTTTGTCGGTGGCCCCGATGCCCACGCGCGCGTTGAGCAAGGTGTAGCCCGGTTGTGCCTTCTGCGGATCAAGATCCGAACCGGCGTTGTATTCGGAGGTGTATTTGGCGCCGATATTGACACGGCCGGTCAATCGGCTGCCTATCGCGTGTTCGTAGGTCGCCGACAGGTTGGCCGACCAACGCGGCGCAAAACTCAGGCGACTGCCTGGCAACAGTGCAAGCTCCGCATCCGGCAGCGGGTCGTTGCCATAGGTGGTGTCCGCATAGCTGAGCCCGCCTTGCAGCATCAGCCCGGGAAGTGCGCCCTGCCACAGAACCTCGGTGTCGATGCCCCGCGACACCACGGTGGGAATGGAGCGCACCACGAAGCTGGTGCCGAGGAAGTTGTTGAGCTGGAAATCGCTGAAGTCCTGGTAGAACAGCGTCGCGTTCAACAACAGGTTGCCGCCCAGCCAGGTGCTCTTGGCGCCGAGCTCATAGCTGTCGACGAACTCGCCCGGGAACGAGGTGTCGTCCACCGGCACGATGCCCTGCACACCGCTGGACAGGCCATCGGACGATTGCACGCGATCCAGGTTGAATCCACCGGCCTTGTAGCCACGCGCTGCCGAGACGTATGTCATCAGCGCCTCGTTCCAGCGATACGCCAGCTTGGCGGTGCCGGACCACTCGCGCTCGGTACGGCGCTGCTCGGTCAGGCGACCGGCGTGAGCGATGTTGGCCCAGGGCAGACAGGTGAAACCGATGACTTGCGGTGCGATGGCCGGCACGGCGGCCGCAGGTACGCCACGCGAGGTGAGCGCCGCGCCGATGCGCCGCACGGCCGCCGGGTCGACCTGCCCCTTCGGAGAAAAGTAGCGGGCGCAGGCAGGGCTGCCATCGGGGTTGGCGAAGGCCGATCGCAGCGCCTTGTGTTCGTAGGTGTAGCGCAGGCCGACCACCACATCCAGCGCGTCGGTAGCGTGCCAGGTGTTGTTGGTGAACAGCGCCGCGCTGGTACCGTCCTGACGGAAACGGTCCTGGCTGCCCTGGCCGCGAAACAGGCTTCCCGTCGGCAGCCCGGTGACGTCGGCGAGAAAACGCGGCGCATCGGCACGTGCGGTCAAGGCCGGATTGATGCGCGCCAGCAGCACGCTGGAGAGATACGGTTCGTACGCGTCACCGAAGCGGTAGGACTCGTTGCGATGCAGGGTTTCATCGGCATAGAACGCGCCCACCAGCCAGTCCACGCGTTCGGTGGAACCGGCAAAGCGCAGTTCCTGGCTGAAGGTCCTGAACTTCGTGAGCATTTCATCCTCGCGCGCGTCGCGATACAAGATGTCGGCCGCGCCATAGTCGAAGTCCAGGCCGTTGACCGACTTCCAGTCGCGTAGTGCGGTGATCGAGGTCAGCACCGCATCTTCGAGCCAGGGCGTGGTCCAATCGACTTGCGCCGACACTCCCTTGTCGTGAATGTCCTGCGCCGTGCTGCGGTTGCTGTAGGCACGCCGGCGTTGCGGCTCGGCACGCGGACTCGTACCCTGCCCGCCCGGCGCCAGCGCATCGATCAGGGCGGCGGTGGGGCCACGCTCGGTGGTCACGGTGCCGCAGCAGTTTTCCTTGCGGCTGGTGGCATCGGCGGCAAGGTTGATCTGCAGATCGGCGCTCGGCTCCCACAACAACTGCACGCGTGCGGTGCGCAGGTTCTGGTCGCCGTCATCGGTGGCCGTGCGCGGGCCGGCGCCGGTCACCACCTGTTCGAAGCCGTCGCGCTGCCGTCTGGCGGCATAGGCACGCAACGCAGCGCTGTCGCTCAGGGCGTCGTTGAACGCAGCGGCCACTCCCAGCGCGCCGAAGTTGCCGGCCGTGACCTCGGCATCGGCGCTGCGGGTGAAACTGGGCCGGCGCGTGACCACGTTGATGACGCCGGCCGAGGTATTTTTGCCGAACACCGTGCCTTGCGGCCCCTTCAGCACCTCGATGCGTTCCAGCTCGCCCAGATCGGCGAAGCCCACGCCATTGCGCGCACGCGCGACACCATCGATGACTACACCCACCGACGATTCCAGCCCGGCGTTGTCGCCCACCGTGCCGATCCCGCGAATGCGCGCGGTGGTCTGCGCCGCACTTTGCGAACTGGTGACGATCAGGCCAGGCACCAGTACCTGAAGTTCCTTGATGTCATGCACGCCACTGTCCTGCAGCAGCTGCTCGGGCAACACCGATACCACGACAGGGACGTTCTGTAGCGCTTCCTCGCGCTTTTGTGCGGTGACCCTGAGCGCCGCCAAGGTGGCAGGTTCGGAGGGCACCGTAGTTGACTGCTCCGCGGACGAGGCGACCTGCGCATGGAGACAAGGCGCAGGCAGCGCCATGAGCAAGGCGAGCGCCAATGCGGCGCGAGGTTGCTGCTGCAGATTCATGCGTTTCCCCCGGCGAAGGCGCGAACAAGGCAGTGCCACCGACCCTGCATGCGCACACGAAGCTCCATCATCGTTCAATTGCGCAGCGCGTCATATGCAACGAACCGAATGCGCCGTGCGCGTGGCGAACCCGACCGCGCGCCAATGCGCATGCAAACCATGCGCCGGACCGGCTCATCACAGTACGAGTCGATGTGCTTGCGACCACATCCAGCCGTCGCCAAGCAGCCGCAGCAGTTACATCTGAAGCAGCGCGCTCAACCCGTGGAGCGCAGCCACCACCGTCTGACGACGCACGGCATCACGATCGCCGTCGAACCGGAACAACTGTGCGGATGCGTAACCGCCGCGCCGCTTCCAGCCGATCCAGACCGTACCCACCGGCTTGTCCTCGCTACCGCCGCCCGGGCCGGCGATGCCGGTCACCGCCACCGCGATGCTGCCGCCGGAGGTCACCAGGGCGCCGGACACCATTTCGATCACCGTTTCCCGACTGACTGCGCCATGGACTTCCAGGGTCTGCGGACGCACCCGCAGCAGGGCCTGTTTCGCCTCATAGCTGTAGGCCACCATGCCGCAATCGAACCAGTCCGAGGAACCGGCGATATCGGTCATGGCCTTGGCGATCCAGCCACCGGTACAGCTTTCCGCGGTCACCAGACGCTCGCGCGCCGCGCGCAACTGCGCGCTCAGGGATTGGGCAAGCTGCAGCAGATCGTGATCAGTGGGAGACGTCATTGCGGGGATCAGGCATGGGCAGCGATCACTTTTATCCGAATTTGTGCGTGCTGTCTCCCCGCACCGTGCGCCCGATGATCGGCCGCACGCCTGTCGTTACCATCGGCTGGACGACGGTTGCAGATTGCCCACGCGTGCCCACGATGCGCGGCCACCGCTGATTTGCCGCAGCAGGTGGCATGGCATGCAGCTGCACGCTGTGCATGCATCACCGCTCCACGATCGGCTGCTCGCTGCCTGGCGTCGATGGCGTTTCCTGACGCGCACCGCATCGCCTTCGAGCTTGCGCAGGGCAGCGCGGTGGCAGGCCATGTCGCTGGCGATCGCCCCGCCCTTGCGTGGTGAAGCACACGACCGGCCGGATGCGGCGTGCGTTCCACCACACCCGGCACAGCAGGCCATTGGTTGGCCGGTTGCTGTCCACCGCCCGGCAGGCCGGACGGGCGCGGGGATCAGGTTTCCCAGTCTTCGCGGCGATCCGGCAACATCGCCCGCAGGGGCGCACCGTCGTCGCCGGCGGCCAGACGCTCGGCCTCGACCATCGGCAGATCGACCTCGAGCAGCCAGCCGTCTTCGTCGACCTGCTCGCCGCGTACCACTTCCAGCTGATGCAGCTTGGAGCGCAGGCGGCCGGCCGAGGGCGGCAGCCGCAGTTGCCCGGTCACATGGCGCAGATCCAGGCGCTGGCCGAGCGCGTGTTGCAGTTCTTCCAGCCCGCGGCCATCGCGCGCGGAAATCCATACGCGCTCGCGGCGCGCCGGATCGGGAATGCCGTCCTGGGCGTCGTGGCGCACTTGCGCACCTTCGATCCTGTCGATCTTGTTGAACACCAGCAGCTGCGGCAGATCGCCGGCACCTACGGCATGCAACACCTCGTCCACCTGCAGGATGCGTTCTTCGCGCAGCGGGTCGGCGGCGTCGACGATATGCAGCAGCAGATCGGCCTCGCGCGCCTCGGACAGGGTCGAACGGAACGCGGCCACCAGTTCGTGCGGCAGATCGCGCACGAAGCCGACCGTATCGGCCAGGATCGCGCTGCCTCCCGGCAAGGCGATGCGCCGCACGGTGGGATCGAGCGTGGCGAACAACTGGTCGGCCGCGTACGCATCGGCGCCGGTCAACGCATTGAACAGCGTGGACTTGCCGGCATTGGTATAGCCAACCAGCGCAATGCGCGGCAGCTCGCTGCGCAGCCGCGCGCGGCGCATCTGGTTGCGCTGCACCTCGACCTTTTCCAGCCGTTTCTGCAACTGCTCCACCCGCTTCTGCAGCAGACGGCGGTCGGTTTCCAGCTGGGTTTCGCCAGGGCCGCGCAGGCCGATCGCACCGCCGCGCTGGCGCTCGAGGTGGGTCCAGCCGCGCACCAGCCGGGTGGCCATATGCCGCAGCTGCGCCAGTTCCACCTGCAACTTGCCTTCGTGGCTGCGCGCACGCTGCGCGAAGATGTCCAGGATCAGCCCGGTGCGGTCGATCACGCGCCGCTCCAGATAGCGCTCCAGGTTGCGTTCCTGGCCGGGCGACAAGGTGTGGTTGACCAGCACCAGATCCGCGCCGGTGGCCTCGGCGGCCGCCTTGACCTCTTCCAGCTTGCCACTGCCGATCAGGGTCGACGGGCTGGGTTTGTCGATGCGCGCGGTGAGCGTCGCCGCCACCGTGGCGCCCGCCGACTTTGCGAGGTCGGCGAACTCCTCCAGCACATCTTCTTCGGCAGGCCCACCGGAGTGGGTCTGAATCAACAACGCGTGTTCACCCTTGCGTGAGCGATCAAACACGCACTACTCCATTACTGCTCGACGTCGTCATCTTCCGCCTGATTGCCTTCATTGGATTGCACATACCCGCCACCCGGCCCCACACGCACGTTGCGCGCCGGCACGACCGTGGAAATGGCGTGCTTGTAGACCATCTGACTCACGGTGTTGCGCAGCAGGACCACGAACTGGTCGAACGACTCGATCGTGCCCTGCAGCTTGATGCCGTTGACCAGATACACAGACACCGGCACCCGCTCGCGCCGCAGCGCATTGAGGAACGGGTCCTGTAAAGATTGCCCCTTAGCCATCGAAAACTCCTGTTCATTATTGTTCTTATTGTCCCGGTCGACACCTGCCATCCCCAGCCGGTCCCGGAAACGGGATGTTACACGCCTGAAGCCTGCCGTACAGGGGGACAATGGGCGAGGAAGCCGACAAGTGCGTCCTCCAATTGATGTCGGTCACGCTCCGGGTCGAACCAGCGCGCGTCGAGCTCGCCACGCAGCCAGGTGAGCTGCCGCTTGGCCAGTTGCCGGGTCGCCTGCACCGCCTTGTCGCCAAACTCCGCCAGGCTGCCGGCGCCGTCCAGATACTCCCAGGCCTGGCGGTAGCCCACCGCGCGCACTGCCGGCAGATCCAGCGGTGCGGCCACCGCACGCATCTGCGGCAGCGCCCGCAACGCTTCCACTTCGCCGAGAAAACCCTGCGCCAGCATCTGCTCCAGCCGCTGCGCAATCCGCGCATGCAGTACCGCCCGCTCGCGCGGGGCCAGAATCAGCTTCAGCACCCGCACCGGCAACCGTGGCGGCGCCGGCAGGCTCTGCCAGTAGCTGAGCGGCCGGCCGCTGATGCGATGCACCTCCAGTGCGCGCTGGATGCGTTGCGGGTCGGTGGCATGAATGCGCGCCGCGGCAACAGGATCGATCCGTGCCAGCTGCGCATGCAGGGCGGCCCATCCGAGCTGCTCGGCCTGCGCTGCAATCGCCGCGCGCACCGCCGGATCGGCCTGGGGCAATTGCGACAGGCCCTCCAGCAGCGCGCGGAAATACAGCCCGGTGCCGCCAGCCAGGATCGGCAGCTTGCCGCGCGCAAGGATGTCGTCGATCGCGCGCCGCGCATCGCTGGCGAACTCGGCGGCCGAATAGGTCTGCCAGGGATCGCGCAGATCGATCAGATGGTGCGGCACCGCCGCGCGCATTGCCGCGTCCGGCTTGGCCGCACCGATATCCAGCCCGCGATAGACCAGCGCCGAATCGACGCTGACGATCTCGCCATTCCAGCGCTGCGCCGCCTCCACCGCCAGCGCGGTCTTGCCGCTGGCGGTAGGGCCCATCAGCGCGATCGCCAGCGGGCGGCGGTCCGCTGGCATCAGTCCTCGTCCGGCCAGCGGATCGTCGGCGCAGCCGGCGCTGTCACCCGTGGCACCGGGATCGCAGCGACCGCGCTCCAGACCTTCAGCGCGTCCACGGTCGCGGCCACGTCATGCACGCGCAACACCAGCGCGCCGTGCTGGGCGGCGATCAGATGCGCGGCCACCGAACCGTGTACCCGCTCGGCGGCCACTTCGCGGCCGGTCACCTCACCGATGCTGCGCTTGCGCGATAGCCCCGCCAGCACCGGCAAACCGAACTCCTGCAGGCGCTGCAGTTGCGCCAGCACGGTGAGATTGTGTGCGGTGGTCTTGTCGAAACCGAAGCCGGGGTCGAGCAGCAGCCGACGCTTGTCGATCCCTGCCATTTCCGCGGCGAAGATGCGCTCGGCGAGGAAACGATGCACCTCCCCCACCACGTCGTCGTAGTGCGGGGCCTGCTCCATCGCATGCGGCGCGTTGCGCGCATGCATCAACACCACCGGCACCTGCAACTCTGCCACCGCCTGCAATGCGCCCGGCGACCGCAGCGCATGCACATCGTTGATCATGCCGGCACCAGCCGCGACGGCCGCCCGCATGACCTCCGGTTTGAACGTATCGACGCTGATCGGCGCCGTCGTCTGATGCGCCAGCGCCTGGATCACCGGAATCACGCGCTGCAGCTCCTCGTCCAGCGACACTGGCGCTGCTCCGGGACGGGTGGATTCGCCGCCGATATCCAGTACCGCCGCGCCCTGCTCCACCAACCGCAGGCCATGGGCGATTGCCGCATCGCAAGTCGCGTGCTGGCCGCCGTCGGAGAACGAGTCGGGCGTGACATTGACGATGCCCATCACCTGCGGCGCATCCAGTCGCAGGCTGCGACCGGCGCAATCCAGTTTGAGGGCGGTGTCGAACATCGGGAAGCTCCTGCATCGGTGGTACGAGGTCATGGGCACGCCGCTCTTGCATGAGCGTACTGCAGCGATGGCGACGGCAACGGCCGCCGTGTCGTGTCATCGCAGCCGGCCAGCGCTGCGGCGGGCGGCCAGCGTGTCGGCCATTGTCGCGCAGCGCGTGGCATCTGGCATCTTGCGCAACCGCGCGTGCCTATCCGGTTACCACAGCCTGCGCACCACCAACACGGTATGCGTATTGCCGCCCTTCCCGCAGACGTTCCCACATTGCCTGACGCTGCAACGCATCGGGGCCAGGAATCGCTTCCTGGCCCCGACGCTTGTTACGTCACGCTGGTCAGCGGCAGCTTATAGCTGCTCGGCGGGACCTGCGATCGGCGGCAACGGACGCGGGCTGCCCTTGTCGTTGTTGTTGCCACCGTCCTTGTCCGACTTGCCCCAACCGGCCGGCGGCGGCGGGTCGCGGCCTTCCATGATGGCGTCGATCTGCGGCACGTCGATGGTTTCGTACTCCAGCAGCAGCTTGGCCATCACATGCAGCTTGTCGATGTTCTCGGTCAGGATGGTCTTGGCGCGGTTGTAGGCACCATCCAGGATGTCGCGCACCACATCGTCGATCTTGCGTGCGGTTTCATCGGACACGCTCTTGTGCTGCGTCACCGAACGCCCCAGGAATACCTCGTCCTCTTCCTCGCCATAGGCGATCGGACCGAGCTCATCGGACAAGCCCCACTTGGTGACCATGTTGCGTGCCATCTTGGTGGCGCGCTCGATGTCGTTGGAGGCGCCCGTGGTCACCTTGTCCGCGCCGAAGATCAGCTCTTCGGCAACGCGTCCGCCGTACAGCGTGGCCAGACGGCTATGCAGGCTCTCGCGGGTGGAGCTGTAGCGATCGCCCTCGGGCAGGAACTGGGTGACGCCCAGCGCACGCCCGCGCGGGATGATGGTCACCTTGTAGACCGGATCGTGATCCGGGACCAGGCGGCCGATGATGGCGTGGCCGGCTTCGTGATAGGCGGTGTTGGTCTTTTCTTCTTCGCTCATCGCCATCGAACGACGCTCGGCGCCCATCAGGATCTTGTCGCGTGCGCGATCGAAATGATCCATCCGCACTTCCTTGACCGCCTCGCGCGCGGCGAACAGCGCCGCCTCGTTGCAGAGATTGGCCAGGTCCGCACCCGAGAAGCCAGGCGTCCCACGCGCAATGAACATCGGCGCCACGTCGTCGGCCAGCGGCAGCTTGCGCATGTGCACGCGCAGGATCTGCTCGCGTCCCTTGACGTCCGGCAGGCCCACCACGACCTGGCGGTCGAAGCGGCCCGGACGCAGCAGCGCCGGGTCCAGCACGTCCGGACGGTTGGTCGCGGCGATCACGATCACGCCTTCGCCACCCTCGAAGCCGTCCATTTCGACCAGCAACTGGTTCAGGGTCTGCTCGCGCTCGTCATGACCGCCGCCCAGGCCGGCACCGCGGTGACGGCCCACCGCATCGATTTCGTCGATGAAGATGATGCAAGGCGCATGTTTCTTGGCCTGCTCGAACATGTCGCGCACGCGGCTGGCGCCGACGCCGACGAACATTTCCACGAAATCCGAACCGGAAATGCTGAAGAACGGCACCTTGGCCTCGCCGGCGATCGCCTTGGCGAGCAAGGTCTTGCCGGTACCCGGCGGACCTACCATCAGCACGCCGCGCGGGATCTTGCCGCCCAGCTTGGTGAACTTGGTCGGGTCACGCAGGAATTCGACCAGCTCGCCCACTTCTTCCTTGGCCTCGTCGCAGCCGGCGACGTCGGCGAAGGTGATCTTGACCTGGTCCTCGCCCTGCAGCTTGGCGCGCGACTTGCCAAAGCTCATCGCGCCCTTGGCGCCGCCACCGCCGCCCTGCATCTGGCGCATGATGAACAGCCAGAAGCCGATGATCAGGATGACCGGCAGGAAATTCAGCACCAGCGACCAGAACCCGGGGCCGGTCGAGGGCTTCTGCCGGGTCATTTCGATGTTCTTGCTGTAGAGCACGTCGACCAGCTTGTCGTCGCGCGGACCGTAGACGGTGGCTTCGCTGCCGTCGGTGCGCTTGAAGCGGATCGCGTTGACGGCCAGGTTGGTCTCGTCGGTGTAATCCACCGACTTGACGCGCCCGGAATCCACTTCCTTCAGGAACTGGGTATAGGTGATCGAGTCGACACCGACACCGCCCGCCATCCGCGGCGAGAAGCTCTGGAAGACGACCATCAGCACAACCGCGACGACCACCCACAGCAGCAGATTCTTGGTCAAGTCGTTCATCCTCATTGGCTCCGGTGCCCTCTACTCTTTAATTCTTGAAACACGGTGGTCACTGCCAGCTTACTTGATCTGGACACGCTTGCCCTGACCGAGTGCATAAACTTCCGGGGAGCGCTTGCGCGAGGCCGCCGGCTTGCGGATCGTCACCTTGTCATAGCGGCGGCGAAGCTCGCGAATGTAGTCGTCGGACCCCACACCCTGGAACAGCTTGATCAGGAACGCCCCACCCGGTTTGAGGTGGGAGTCGGCAAAGTCCATCGCCAGTTCCGCCAGGTGCATCATCCGCGGTTGGTCGACCGCATCCATGCCACTCTTATTGGGGGCCATATCCGACAGCACAAGGTCCACCGGCACATCGCCCAGCAGCGCTTCGAACTGCGATAGGACGGCTTGCTCCCTGAAGTCGCCGTGAAGGAACTCCACGCCGGCCAGGGCGGGCATCTCCAGGATGTCCAAGGCCACCACCCGGCCGCTGTCGCCCATGGACTTGCGCACCTGCTGCGACCAGCCGCCCGGCGCGGCGCCGAGGTCCACCACGACCATGCCGGGCTTGAGCAGGCGGTCGCGCTGCAGCAACTCCTCCAGCTTGTAGGCCGCGCGCGAGCGCATGCCCTCGGCCTGGGCCTTCTTGACGTAAGGGTCGGCGAAATGTTCCTTGAGCCAGCGCTGGCTGCTTTTACTGCGGGAAGGCATTGGCAAAGGGGTCCGAACGGGCCGCCATGATACCCTGAACACCCTTTGCTGCCCTTCGATCCTGCATGTCCATCGTTCTCACCTCCGCCCAGACCCGTTTCCTGCGCGGCCAGGCCCACGACCTCAAGGCGCTGCTGCAGACCGGCGGCAAGGGCGTCACGCCGGCATTCCTGGCCGAACTCGAGGAAGTGCTCGAGCGCCACGAACTGATCAAGGTGAAGGTGGCTTCCGAGGACCGTGAGACCCGCGATGCATTGATCGCCGAACTGGTCGAACAGACCGGCAGCGCCCTGGTACAGCGGATCGGCCACATCGCCATCCTGTACCGCCCCAGCAAGGAAAAGCGCCAGATCGTGCTGCCGCGCGGTTGAACCTGCGAGTGCCTTCATGCCTTTGAGCCAGGAACACCCCGATTACACCTACGCCTTGCGCGCGGCCGATGGCCGCCATGCCAAGGTGAACGAGCAGATCCTGCAACGCAGCTTCGTGCTGATGCCGGACGAACTGGTCGACCATTGGCCGGTGCAGGATCTGGCGCACCTGCAGGCCAGCCACATGGACGCGGTCCTGGCGCTGGCCCCGGCCGTGATCCTGCTGGGCACTGGCGACCGCCAGCAATTTCCCAATGCCCAGGTCCTGGCCGCCTGCCTGACCCGCGGCATCGGCCTGGAAGCGATGACCAACGCCGCAGCCGCCCGCACCTACAACGTGCTGGCCAGCGAAGGCCGCCGGGTGGCGCTGGCGATGATTCTGGAAGGGCGGGATTAGGGCGTCGGGATTGGGGATTCGCAGGAGCGGACTACTGCAGTGTTTCGCGCTTGCGCGTGCTGCCAGGCCGACTCGCCGATGACGCGCTGCAGCTGACGACCACCGAGCGATCGAACGTCACACCCCGCGCAGGGCGCCCGCCCAGGCGCTGTTGCGAATCCCAAATTTCGAATCCCGAATCCCGAATCCCCATTCCCGAATCACTTCTTGGGCAAATACAGCAACGGATCCACCGGCTTGCCGTTGTAGCGAATCTCGAAGTGCAGCATGTCGCGCGCGGCGCCGCTGCGGCCCATTTCGGCGATCTGCTGGCCGGCCTTGACGTTCTGGCCCTCGTTGAGCAAGCGCTTGCGGTTGTGGCCGTAGGCCGACAGCCACTGGTCGTTGTGCTTGATGATGATCAGTTCGCCATAGCCGACCAGGCCGGCGCCGGAATAGACCACGACACCATCGGCGGCCGCACGCACGGCTTGGCCGCTGGTGCCGGCGATATCCACACCCTGCTTGGTGGTCTCGCCGCTCACGAACGTACCGACCACCACGCCATCGGCAGGCCAGCGCCATGAAAAACCGCTGCTGACCGGCGCGGCGACCGGTGCGGCCGGACGCGCCGGGACTACGGTACCGCCAGCCACCGGGGCATTGCTGCCGGGCTTGCTCGCCCCGCCGGGATACAGCTTGAGGGTCTGCCCCGGATAGATCGTGTTCGGAGACGACAGGCCGTTCCAGGTGGCCAGGTCGGCGGCCGTGATATTGGTCCGGCGCGAGATCGCATACAGGGTGTCGCCGCGCTGCACGGTGACGGTGGCACCGGGGCGCGGTACCGACGGCCGCGGCGGCGCCGCAGGGCGCGACGACCCGGAACCGCCGCCGGCACCGGGCGAACGCACCACCGTGGCACTGCTGCAGGCGGTCAGCCCGATGGCGACCATGAGCATGACTGCTGTCTTGCGTACCGAATTCATCTGCGTCTTGCTCATCCGTTCGTTGTCTTCCATACCAGCCAGCCTGCGCCGGCCGCGAGCACCGCCATCGCCACCCAGCCCAGCGGCTCGATCCACCTGTGCAAGGCGGCCTCGGCCCGCGCGCCACCCAGGCGGATGGCACCGGCCACCAGGTACACGCGCTTGCCGCGCCCCACAAGCATGCTGGCGATGAACGGCAGGATCGGCACGCCGACCACGCCCGACGCCCAGGTGAAGATCTTCAGCGGGATCGGGGTGAAGCCAACCAGCACCAACGCCCAGAAGGCCTTCCAGGGCGAGTCGGCCACCAGCACGCGCAGGGTCTCGATCTGCGCCTGGATCTTCGTGCTCCAACCCAGCCATTCGATCAACGGCTGCAGTGCGGCGAAAGCGAAGTGGCCCAATAGATAGCCGACCAATGCGCCGCAGATCGAACCGATCAGGCTCAAGGTGGCGAACCAGAGCGAGCGTTTGGGCTCGGCCAGCGACATCGGCGCCAGCATCACCTCCGGCGGCACCGGGAAGATGAATCCCTCCACGAAGCTGAGGCCGGTCAGCAGCGCGGGTGCGCGGCGGTGGCGCGACCAACGGATGGCCACGTCGTACAACGGCCCGAAAATCTTCATCGTGGAACTCTCATGGGGTCAATCCAGCATGCCCGACAACAGCGGGACGAACGTGACCGGGGCCAGAACCTGTTGCTCGATCGCCCCGTCGGCAGCGCGGGTGAGTTGCACCAGCGACTGCGAGGACGCACCACCGACCGGTGCGACCAGCCGACCGCCGACCGCCAGCTGATCGACCAGCGCATCGACCAGCGCCGGCGCGGCGGCGGTGACCACGATGGCATCGTAGGGTCCGTGCTCGGGCCAGCCGATGCGGCCATCGTCATGCTTGCTGCGCACATTCATGCCCAGGTGACGGAAGCGCTTGCGCGCCTGTCGCAGCAGATCGCCGATGCGCTCGACCGTATAGACCTCCAGCCCCAGCGCGGCGAGGATCGCGCCCTGGTAACCGGAACCGGTGCCCACTTCGAGCACCCTGGTCGGCGCCACCTGCAGCACCGCTTCGGTCATGCGCGCCACCACCCAGGGCTGGGAGATGGTCTGGCCATGGCCGATCGGCAGCGCGGTGTCTTCATAGGCGCGCGAGGCCAGCGCTTCATCGATGAACAAATGCCGCGGCACGGTGCGCATCGCATTGAGTGTGGCTTCGTCCTGGATGCCGGCCTCGCGCAGGCGCTCGACCAGGCGGTCGCGGACGCGTTGCGAGGTCATGCCGATCCCCACCGACTCCGGTTGCAGGCGCAGCCTGGGCGTCATGCCGGTCCGTCCAGCGCGGCGGTCAGGCCGCCGACCCAGCCGGCCACGGTCTCCAGCGCCTGGTAGCGGGTGAGATCGACATGGATCGGCGTGATCGAAATCCGCCCGGTGCGCACGGCGTGGAAATCGGTGCCGGCGCCGGCGTCCTGTTCGGGACCGGCCGGGCCGATCCAGTACACGGTGCGGCCGCGCGGGTCGCGCTGCGGCACGCACGGCTCGGAACGGTGGCGGTTGCCGAGCCGGGTAACCTCGAAACCGAGCACATCCGACCAGGGCAGATCCGGCACGTTGACGTTGAGGATGGTGTCGGCCGGCAACGGATCGGCCTTCAACCGCGCAACGATTTCCACTGCAGCGCGTGCGGCGGTCTCGTAGTTGTGCGCTTGGTGATTCTGCGTGACCAGCGACACCGCCACGGCGGGCAGGCCCAGGAAACGGCCCTCCATCGCGGCAGAGACGGTGCCGGAATAGATCACGTCGTCGCCCAGATTGGCCGAATTGTTGATGCCGGAGACCACGATATCCGGGTCGTAATCCAGCATGCCGGTGAGCGCCAGATGCACGCAGTCGGTCGGCGTGCCGGCCACCGCGCAGGTCTGCGCGTCGATGCGGCGGGTACGAATGGGAACATCCAGCGTCAGCGAATTGCTGGCGCCGGAGCGGTCGCGATCGGGCGCGACCACCATCACTTCATGACCGGCACCACGCAGTGCCTCGGCCAGGATCTGGATGCCGGGGGCGTCGACACCGTCGTCGTTGCTAACCAGTACGCGCATGGGACTCCTCGGAAAACCCGGTCATGATACCGGATGCGTCCACGGGCTTGCCGCTTGATCTTCGCGTGCGCCTGGGGTTGGAACGGTTAGGCTGTACCCATGTCGCATTCCGAAGACGAAGACGAGGGCGCGCTGTTCCGCGCGGCCATTGGCGCGGTCCAGCCGATCCGCGAGGTGGCGCCGCCGGCCAATGCCAAGCCGCGGCCGAAGCCGCGCGCGCGCATGGCCGAGCGCGACGAGGCGCAGGCACACACCGAATTCGCCCGCCTGCTGCGCGACAGCGCGCCGCTGGAAGCCGGCGACATCGCCAGCTATCGGCGCGACACGCTGCCTGCCCGGCTGTTCCAGCGCCTCAAGCGCGGGCAATTCTCGGTGCAGGACGAACTGGATCTGCACGGCGCCAGCGCCGCGCAGGCCGAGGCCTTGTTGCGCCAGTTCCTGCTCGAGGCGCACGCGCACGAACATGGCTGCGTGCGCATCATCCACGGCAAGGGTCTGCAATCGGACAACGGCGCGCCGGTGTTGAAGAACCTGATGGACCGCTTGCTGCGCCAGCGCAATGACGTGCTGGCGTTCCATTCTGCGCCGCCCACGCAGGGCGGCACCGGTGCGTTGCTGGTGCTGCTGGCGCGGCGTTAGCGCCGATTGGGCGATGGGTCGCCGGTGTGGCATGCGCTTGCGCAAAGGACGCGTTGACGGGCAGGCCTGTCGCGGCCAGGTCCGCTCCTACGACGATGACGTGTTTGCCGGGCCGCCGACGACCACCGGACAGGCCTAGGCATCGGAACGCAGGCCGGCATCGAGACGCCCGGCATCGCTGACGTCGCCCAGCTCCCACAGCACCGCGGTGGCGTAGCAGCCCGGCGGCAGTGCGAATTCGATCTGCAGGCTGTCCGCCTCCAACCAGCGATACTCCAACTGCTGCGGACGCAAGCGCAGTGCGCGGCGCTCCTGCTTCAAGCCCGCGGCCTCCAGGCCGTGTCGCAGCACGTCCGATTGCGGATCGGACAACGCGCCCTGCTCCAGCGCCGCCGCCTGCCCGGTCGAACGCAGCTCGCCGGCACCCCACAACGGGCCGCTGGGGTGGATATCGAAGCGCGCCAGCCGCTCGGCCAGCACCTCACTCCAGGGCTCGGGACCGAATACGCTGCGCGAGCCATCCAGCATCCAGGCTTCGCCCTCCAGCGCGGCGTCCCAACTGCCCTGCTGCACGCGCGCGGCCAATACGCGATTGAACAGCGCCGAGCGCGCCGCCGACAGCAGGATCGAGCGCTGGTCGTTGCGCAGCCGCCGTTTCGATGGCGGCGCCGGCGCCAGGCTGCCGTCGGCGTGCTGTACATGGCCGAACATCGCCAGCGCCGATGCCACGTTGCCGCCGTCGCGGCCGAAGCGTTGTTCGCCGAACCAGTTGGGAATGCCGCGCGCGGCGATCGCCTGCAGGCGTTGCTCGATGGCCTCGCGCTCGCCGTGCACCTCGCGCAGGGTCAGCACGAAGCGATTGCCCAGCAGCGCGCCGCGCTGCAGCTTGCGGTTGTGCCAGGTGCTATCGATCACCTGCAGTTGCGCGTCGTCGAGCGTGGCCAGATCCGGCGCCACCCGCCTGGGCAGGTGCACGCTGAAACGCTGCGTGGTGACCGCATGGCGATCCTTCAGGCCGGCGTAGCTCACCCCCATCTCGGCGATGCCTGCCCAACGCGCGAGCGCCTTGGCGACATAGGCGGTGTTCTGCCCACGCTTGCGGATGGTGAGCAGCAGATGCTCGCCCTCGCCGGAGGGCTCGAATGCCGGCTGCTCGTCCACCTGGAAGTCCTCCGGCGTGCTGCGCATGACCGCACGCAGCACCGCTGCGCCGTGTGCGCGTGGAAGAACGGAGGTCTCGCTCATGTAGTGGTTTGCCTTCGCGCCGACGCAGCGTGCGCTGTGGGCCGATGGCTCGGCGCGGAATGTCGCCTGGCCTGCCGGATGGGGCCGACAGGCAGGAGTGGATCAAGCAGCGATCTTGCCCAGCAGCACCGCCGCCTGTGCCGCGATGCCTTCGCCGCGGCCGGTGAAGCCGAGCTTTTCGCTGGTGGTGGCCTTGACGCTGACCGCATCGAGTTCGATCGCCAGCAGGCCGGCAATGCGTTCGCGCATCGCCAGCGCGTGCGGGCCGACCTTGGGTCGCTCGCAGATCACGGTGATATCGGCATTGCCGACCCGCCAGCCGCGCTCGCGCAGCAACTGATCGCACTGCTGCAGGAATTGCGCACTGTCGGCATCCTTCCAGCGCGCATCGCTGGGCGGAAAATGCTGGCCGATGTCGCCCAGCGCCAGCGCGCCCAGCATGGCATCGCACAACGCGTGCAACACCACGTCGCCGTCGCTGTGGGCGAGCACGCCGTGGCTATGCGCCACACGCACGCCGCCGAGCATCACGTGGTCGCCAGGACCGAACGCATGGACGTCATAGCCCTGGCCGATGCGGAAATTGAATGACATGGATCAGATCTCTTCGGGACCGGGGACCCGGGACCGGGGACCCGGAACGGCAGATGCCAAGACGGTAGACGGTGGACCGAGGCTGTCCGGGTCCCGGGTCCCGGGTCCCCTGTCCCGCCTCGCCAGTTCGAACTCGAAACGCGCCAGATCTGCCGGTGTAGTGACCTTGAAGTTGTCTTCGGCCCCTTCCACCAGCAAGGGGCGCAATCCCAGCCGCTCCATCGCCATCGCTTCGTCGGTCACGTCCACCCCGGCGGCCGAGGCCTCGGTGAGGCCGCGGATCAGCTGATGCCGGCGAAACAATTGCGGAGTGAGAGCGCGCCACAGGCGCTCGCGTGGCTCGGTGCCATCGATGCCGCCATCGTCGCCGGCACGCTTGAGCGTGTCGCGCACCGGTGCCGCCAGAATAGCGCCCACCGGGTCGCCGCGGCCGATTTCCAGCAATCGGTCCAGATCGGCCAACGCCAGATTCGGGCGCGCCGCATCGTGCACCAGCACGAAATCGTCCGCGCGTACGCTGTCGGGCAATGCCAGCAGGCCGGCCAGCACGGAGGCAGCGCGCGTCGCACCGCCGGCACAGGTCAGCACCGGCTTGGACTGCGCCGCCGTCCAGCCCGGCCAGTCGACATCGTCGGCAGCGATCGCCACCAGGATGCCGGCCACGGCCGTGTGTGCGGCCAGTGCCGCCAGGGTGTAGGCCATCAGCGGCTGCCCGGCCGCGTGCAGGTATTGCTTGGGCGTGGGCCCACCGAACCGGGTGCCGCGTCCGGCGGCAGGCACGATCGCCCAGATCGAGCCGGTCACGGATGGTCCACCGGATCGGTGGAGGCAGGCGCTTGCGGTGCGGGAGCCGCAGCGTCAGGCGATGGCAGCGGCGCATCCTCGACCACGCGGTAGAACGTCTCGCCCGGCTTGATCATGCCCAGCTCGCTGCGCGCGCGCTCCTCGATTGCCGCCTCGCCATCCTTCAAATCCTTGACCTCTGCGGCCAACGCCTGGTTGCGTTGGCGCAGGCCTTCGTTGTCCTGTGTCTGATGCGCGACCTGGGCTTCCAGCATCATGACTTCACCGGAATTCCCAGGCCCGAACCAGAAGCGGTACTGCAGCCAAGCCAGCAGTACCGCCAGCACCAGCAGTAGCCAGCGCCAGTTGCGCACGGCTTATCGCTTGATCGAAACGAACGCGTCGCGGCCGGCGTAACGCGCGCCGGAACCCAGCGCCTGCTCGATGCGCAGCAACTGGTTGTACTTGGCCACGCGGTCGCTGCGGCACAGCGAGCCGGTCTTGATCTGGGTGGCGGTGGTGGCCACGGCGATGTCGGCGATGGTGGTGTCTTCGGTTTCGCCCGAACGGTGCGAGACGATCGAGGCGTAGTTGGCCGCATGCGCCATCGCGATGGCTTCCAGCGTTTCGGTCAGCGTGCCGATCTGGTTGACCTTGATCAGGATCGCATTGGCGGTGCCCGAGTCGATGCCCTGCTTGAAGATCTTCGGGTTGGTGACGAACAGGTCGTCGCCCACCAGTTGCACCTTCTTGCCGACGCGCTCGGTGAGCAGCTTCCAGCCGGACCAGTCGTCCTCGGCCAGGCCGTCTTCGATGCTGATGATCGGGTACTGCGCGACCCAGTCGGCCAGGAAGTCGACGAACTGCTCGCTGGTCAGGCGCTTGTTCTCGCCGACCAGGTTGTACTTGCCGTTGTCGTAGAACTCGCTGGAAGCCACGTCCAGACCCAGCAGGATGTCTTCACCGGCGGTGTAGCCGGCCTTGCCGATCGCTTCGAGAATGGTGTCCAGCGCTTCGACATTGCTGCGGAAATCCGGCGCAAAGCCGCCTTCATCGCCCACTGCCGTGCTCAGGCCATGGCCCTTGAGCACCGACTTGAGCGAATGGAAGATTTCGGTGCCGGCGCGCAGCGCTTCGGAGAACGAGCCGCAGCCGACCGGCAGCACCATGAATTCCTGGAAGTCGACATTGTTGTCGGCATGCGCACCACCGTTGATGATGTTCATCATCGGCACCGGCAGCACCACGTCCGATTCGGTGATGGTGGACAGGTACTGCCACAACGGCTGCTTGCGCGAGGCGGCCACCGCATGCGCAGCGGCGAGCGAGACGCCCAGCAGCGCGTTGGCGCCCAGGCGGCCCTTGTTCTCGGTGCCGTCCAGATCGATCAGGCGACGGTCCAGGCCCTGCTGGTCGGCGGCGTCGAAATTCTTCAGGGTCTCGGCGATGGTGCCGTTGACGTTGTCCACTGCATGGCGCACGCCCTTGCCCAGGTAACGGGTCTTGTCGCCATCGCGCAGTTCCACCGCTTCCTTGGTGCCGGTCGAGGCGCCCGAGGGGACGGCCGCGCGACCGAACGAGCCGTCTGCCAGCGTGACTTCCGCCTCCAGCGTGGGATTGCCGCGGGAATCGAGGATTTCGCGGGCGAGGATCTTGGCGATAGTGGTCATAGGTCCGTTCGGTTACCAGTAAGGGGGGAAGTACACCGGAAACAAGCTGCCGGATTATCGCCGTACACCGCGCCATTGCCAAATCGCATGGGCCCGATGCGTGCCTGACCGGCACGACTGCGCAGCTAGGCCCTCAGGCCCGGCAGCGACACGCAAAACAGCAGGAGCAAGAGCAACAGCAGCGCCACGCCCATGGCGGCAGCGCCCGGCTGGCGACGCAGCGAGAACGCGACCGGGCTGGCGACAAGACCGCCTACGGTCGCCAGCGCGCCTGCCAACAGCGTGACAAGCATCGGAATGCGCGTGGCCTGCATCGCCTGGTTGCCGTCGCCCGGCATGCCGATGCTGGCGGTCACCAGCAAGACCATGACGGCCAGGCAGGCCCATGCAGCGAGCGACAGACCTAAGGCCATCCAGCCCCAGGGCCACTTCCGCCACCGCCGGCGCTGGCGATGCGTTGCCAACGCCCGCGGCACGGAACTCATGCGAAGCGCGCGAACCCGTGCTTCTTGGTCACTGCGTCCAGTTCCATCAGCGTTTCCAGCAGTTCTTCCATGCGATCCAGCGGCCACGCATTGGGACCATCGGACAGCGCCTTGGACGGATCCGGATGGGTTTCGGCGAACAGGCCGGAAATGCCCACTGCCACGGCGGCGCGCGCCAGTACCGGCACGAACTCGCGCTGGCCGCCGGAGCTGCTGCCCTGCCCGCCCGGCAACTGCACCGAATGGGTGGCGTCGAACACCACCGGGCAACCGGTGTCACGCATCACGCTCAACGAGCGCATGTCGCTGACCAGGTTGTTGTAGCCGAACGAGGCGCCACGCTCGCAGACCATGATCTGCTCGTTGCCGGTGGACTTGGCCTTGTCTACCACCGGTTTCATGTCCCAGGGCGCCAGGAACTGGCCCTTCTTGATGTTCACCGGCTTGCCGGCGGCGCAGACGTTCCTGATGAAGTCGGTCTGGCGCACCAGAAATGCCGGGGTCTGCAGCACATCGACCACCGCGGCCACTTCGTTCATCGGGGTGTATTCATGCACATCGGTGAGCACCGGCACGCCGATCTGCTGCTTCACCGCAGCCAGTACCTTCAGGCCTTCTTCCAGGCCGGGGCCACGAAAGCTGGTGCCCGAGGTGCGGTTGGCCTTGTCGAAGCTCGACTTGAAGATGAAGTTGATCCCCAGCTTGCCGGTGATCTCCTTGAGCTTGCCGGCGACATCGAGCTGCAACTGCATCGACTCGATCACGCACGGGCCTGCAATCAGGAACAACGGCTGGTCGAGGCCGACTTCGAAGTCACACAGTTTCATCAGGTCACCTATTGATTAAAGCCCCTCTCCCATCGGGAGAGGGGTTGGGGTGAGGGTAAGGCTTGCGCGTGGTAACTGAGTGATTGGGTGCATGAGGCTTCGCCCGTACCCTCATCCGGCGCTTCGCGCCACCTTCTCCCGACGGGAGAAGGGAATTGCCATGATCTGAGCCCTCTCCCGTCGGGAGAGGGGTTGGGGTGAGGGTGCGGTTGCGAAGCACTGCTGAAGCATGATGGTTTGCCTAACTGGCGCGCAGCGATGCGCTCGTCATGGCTGCCACCTTCCAGTGCATTGCGGCGCATCTTCATCCGCCGCTTCGGGGCACCTGCTCCTGACAGGAGAAAGAACAACTCACGCACGCGCTTCCTTCAACAACTTGCCGCCAGCCTTCTTCTCGCGCGCAGCGCGCACGAAGCCGATGAACAGCGGATGCCCGTCGCGCGGCGTGGACAGGAACTCCGGATGCGCCTGGCAGGCCAGGAACCACGGGTGCGCCTCGCGCGGCAGCTCCACCACTTCCACCAGCGTGTCGTCCATCGACTTGCCGGAAATCACCAGGCCGGCATCTTCCAGCTGGGTGCGGTAGCGGTTGTTGAACTCGTAGCGGTGACGGTGACGCTCGGCCACCACGTCCTTACCATAGACCTCGCGCGCCAGCGTGCCCGGCTTCAGGCGCTGCTCCTGCAGGCCCAGCCGCATGGTGCCGCCCAGGTCCGACTTTTCGTCGCGCTTTTCGACTTCGCCGGTGGCGGTGCGCCACTCGGTGATCAGGCCGATCACCGGATGCGGCGACTGGCGATCGTTCTCGGTGCTGTTGGCCGCGTCCAGCGCGGCCACGTGGCGCGCGTAGTCCACCACGGCGGCCTGCATGCCGTAGCAGATGCCGAAGTACGGCACCTTGTGCTCACGCGCGTACTTGGAGGTCAGTACCTTGCCTTCGAAGCCGCGGTCGCCGAAGCCGCCCGGCACCAGGATGCCGTCGATATCCTGCAAGGCCGCCATGTCGCTGCCTTCCAGGTCCTGGGCTTCCAGCCATTTCAGATTGACCTTGGTGCGCTGGCGCAGGCCGCCGTGACGCAGCGCTTCGGCCACCGACTTGTAGGCGTCCTGGTGATCGACGTACTTGCCGACCACCGCAATGGTGACTTCATCCAGCGGGTGCTTGACCGCATCCACCACCGCCGCCCACTCGGACAGATCGGCCGCGGCGACCTTGTCGCGCAGCTTGAACTGATCGATGACCAGTTCGTCCAGGCCCTGGCGCAGCAGTTCCAGCGGCATGCCATACAGCACGTCGATGTCCGGGCAGCTGATCACCGCGCGCTCGGACACGTTGGTGAACAGCGCGATCTTGCGACGCTCCGAATCCGGCACCGCCTGCTCGGACCGGCACAGCAGCACGTCCGGCTGGATGCCGATCGAGCGCAGTTCCTTGACCGAATGCTGGGTCGGCTTGGTCTTCAGCTCACCGGCCGCCGAGATGTACGGCACCAGGGTGAGATGCATGAACATGGCCTTCTCGGCGCCGCGCTCGGTGCGCACCTGGCGGATCGCCTCCAGGAACGGCAGCGATTCGATGTCGCCGACGGTGCCGCCGATCTCGATCAGCGCCACGTCGAAGCCGGCCGTGGCCTCGTCGATGCAACGGCGGATCTCGTCGGTGATATGCGGAATCACCTGCACGGTGGCGCCCAGGTAGTCGCCGCGGCGCTCCTTGCGGATCACGTTCTCGTAGATCCGGCCGGTGGTGACCGAGTTCTTGCGCGACAGCCGCGTACGCACGTAGCGCTCGTAGTGGCCAAGGTCCAGGTCGGTTTCGGCACCATCGTCGGTGACGTAGACCTCGCCATGCTGGAACGGGCTCATCGTGCCCGGGTCGACGTTGATGTAGGGGTCCAGCTTCATCATCGTGACCTTCAGGCCACGCGCTTCGAGAATGGACGCAAGCGAAGCTGCGGCGATGCCCTTGCCTAGCGAGGACACTACACCGCCTGTTACGAAAATCAGGGGAGTCATGGGGCTCAAGGCCTCCCGGAAAGCCATAGTTTAACGGGTGATGGGCCAATGCCCAAGGGTTGCGTGACGAGGAGGTCATCCCGCGCGGAAAAAAGCCTGCAACCCGCTGTAAATGCAGACGCCCCGGGCTGAGTCGGGGCGTTGCGTGGTGCGAGTTGCCGATGCGCGAGGATCAGCGCGCCGGCTTTTCCTCTTCTTCTTCCTCGCGCGGGGCGCTGTCGGCCTTGGGCTTCTGCGCGGCAGCGGCGGCGCGGCGCTCGGCCTTGCGCTCGGCTTCGGTCTTGGCCTTGGCGTCGTCGGCCTTCTGCGTGGTGGCGCCCTGCCCGGTCTGCTGCGGGGCGGCCTGGGCCAGCGCCGGCAATGCCGCCACGGCGGCCGCGCCTAGGGTGAGCATCAGGATATGTTTGAACTTCATGGTGTCCTCCGGTTCGGTCACATCCTCAGGTGGGGACGTTCGGTTCCGAAACCAACGCCAGGGTAGCCAAGCGCACCCAGCCCTGCACTGAACGCCTGCCGCGTGCAAAAAGTCGCCCCAGCCCGCACACTTGCGCGTCGTTTCACGTGCCAACGAGATGCATGAACACCCGTTATAACGCCGCCGATATTGAAGTACTGTCGGGCCTGGACCCGGTCAAACGCCGCCCGGGCATGTACACCGACACCGCGCGCCCGAACCATTTGGCGCAGGAAGTGATCGACAACTCCGTCGACGAGGCGCTGGCCGGACACGCCAAGCAGGTCGAAGTCACCCTGTACAAGGATGGCAGCTGCGAGGTGTCCGACGACGGCCGCGGCATGCCGGTGGACATCCATCCGGAAGAGAAGATCCCGGGCGTGGAACTGATCCTGACCCGCCTGCATGCCGGCGGCAAGTTCAGCAACCGCAACTACACCTTCTCCGGCGGCCTGCACGGCGTGGGCGTGAGCGTGGTCAATGCGCTCTCGACCAAGGTCGAGCTGTTCATCAAGCGCGAAGGCAGCGAGCACCGTATGGAGTTCCGCGACGGCAACGCCGCCTCCAAGCTGGAAGTGGTCGGCACGGTGGGCAAGAAGAACACCGGCACGCGGCTGCGTTTCTGGGCCGACCCCAAGTATTTCGACACGCCCAAGTTCAATGTGCGTGCGCTGCGCCATCTGCTGCGCGCCAAGGCCGTGCTGTGCCCCGGCCTGACCGTCAAGCTGCACGACGAGGCCACCGGCGAGCAGGACAGCTGGTATTTCGAGAACGGCCTGCGCGATTACCTCAAGGGCGAGATGGCCCAGCACGAGCTGCTGCCGGCCGAGCTGTTCGTGGGCAGCCTGAAGAAGGACACCGAGATCGTCGACTGGGCCGCGGCCTGGGTGCCGGAAGGCGAGCTGGTGCAGGAAAGCTACGTCAACCTGATTCCGACCGCGCAGCACGGCACCCATGTCAACGGCCTGCGCTCGGGCCTGACCGATGCGCTGCGCGAGTTCTGCGACTTCCGCAACCTGCTGCCGCGCGGGGTCAAGCTGGCGCCGGAGGACGTGTGGGACCGGGTCACCTTCGTGCTCAGCCTGAAGATGACCGACCCGCAGTTCTCCGGGCAGACCAAGGAGCGCCTGTCCTCGCGCCAGGCCGCCGGCTTCATCGAAGGCGCCGCGCACGACGCCTTCAGCCTGTATCTCAACCAGAACGTGGAGATCGGCGAGAAGATCGCGCAGATCGCCATCGACCGCGCCAGCGCGCGCCTGAAGACCGAAAAGCAGATCGTCCGCAAGAAGGTCACCCAGGGCCCGGCCCTGCCCGGCAAGCTGGCCGACTGCATCAGCCAGGACCTGTCGCGCACCGAACTGTTCCTGGTGGAAGGCGACTCGGCCGGCGGTTCGGCCAAGCAGGCGCGCGACAAGGATTTCCAGGCCATCCTGCCGCTGCGCGGCAAGATCCTCAATACCTGGGAAGTGGCCTCCGGCAGCGTGCTGGCCTCGGAAGAAGTGCATAACCTGGCGATCGCGATCGGCTGCGACCCGGGTAAGGACGACATCACCGGGCTGCGCTACGGCAAGGTGGTGATCCTGGCCGACGCCGACTCCGATGGCCTGCATATCGCCACGCTGCTGACCGCGCTGTTCCTGCAGCACTTCCCTGCGCTGGTGGCCGCCGGCCACGTGTTCGTGGCGATGCCGCCGCTGTTTCGCGTGGACGTGGGCAAGCAGGTGTTCTACGCGCTGGACGAGGAAGAAAAGACCACGCTGCTGGACAAGATCGCGCGCGAGAAGATGAAGGGCCAGATCAGCGTGACCCGCTTCAAGGGCCTGGGCGAAATGAATCCGCAGCAGCTGCGCGAATCCACCATCCATCCGGATACGCGCCGCCTGGTGCAGCTGACCATCGACGATGGCGAGCAGACCCGTTCGCTGATGGACATGCTGCTGGCCAAGAAGCGCGCGGGCGACCGCAAGCAATGGCTGGAAACCAAGGGCGATCTGGCGTCGCTGGAAGTTTGAATTGGCGGAAAATCTGAAAACACCAAGCAGCTAAAGCTTCGCCCCCATCGGGGCGAGAAGGCGCCGCTTGCGCACCTGTCTTCTAGCGCCCGCGCCGCCAAACGGGCCGGGGTGCGAAGCGAAAGTTGGTGTGAGGGTGAAGCCGATGATTCACCCTGGTGGCGCGTGGCGACGCGCTGGCCATCGCAGGCAGTGATATCCCTCCAAGGCGCCCCTCATCCGCCCCTGCGGGGCACCTTGCCGCACGGGAGAAGGTGCGGTGACGCATCATCGACCCGCATCATCATTTCCAAGCACCGCGCGTCAGCGTGGCTGCCGTCAATCCACAAGTGGCAAGCACCGTCGCCAGCACATCAGCCGAACAGATCTGACAGCGCACCAGCCGTTACGAATCCCCAATCCCTAATCCCTAATCCCGACTCCCCAATCACAACGCACCAGGCTCGCTGGCCTTCACGTTCCAGCCCAGCCATTGGTAGAGCTGATAACGCGCGATGCCCAGGTACTCGTGCAGGGCGACATCGGCCAGGGTGAAGTTGTAGCTCTGCGGCAGGATCGACCACGAAGCGGTCAGCCAGTCGGCGCGCACCGGCACCGCGTCGATGCCGAAATGGCGGAAGTACAGCTCGGCGCGGCGCAGATGGGTGGCCGAGGACACCAGCACGATGCGATCGGGCCGATGCGCGCGCAACAGCGGCTGGCTGAACTGGGCGTTCTGCCAGGTATTCATGCTGGACGGCTCCATGATCAGGTCCGCGCGATCGATGCCCAACCCGATCAGCACGCGCTGGTAAACCACCGCCTCGGACAGGCCCAGGCCGCGCGCATCGCCGCCGCTGATCTCGATCTTGCAGTCGCCACCGCGACGATGGCACTGCTGGTACAACCGCGCCGCTTCGACGATGCGGCCGTACGCGAACAGATTGGCCTCGGCCACCGCATCCGGTCCCTCCGGGCGCACGGTGCCGGCGCCGAGCAGCACGATGACATTGCGCGCACCCCACGCGTCGAAATCGTTGACCCCGGTGCGCTGCAGGTGTTGCAGCATCCACGACGGCAGCGGTCCGCAGCCCACCGCCAGCACCAGCGCCAGCGTGAGCGCACCCAGCGTGCGGGAAAACCGCCGCAGCCCGCGGCGGTCGATCAACCAGGCAAGCCCGAACAACACGCACACCAATGCCAGCATCATCGAAGAAGGGTCTCGCTCAGGGCGCGCCGGCGATCGCGCTGCATGCGGACGGCCGGCGCCAATGGCACTGCATCGTGATCACGGTGCATGACCGCACCGCGACACCACTCATGTCCAGCCGAACAGTTCGAAGGCGCGCAGGATCAGGTAGGCCACACCGCCGGCAGCGGGAATGGTGAGGATCCACGCCCAGACGATGCGCTCGATCACGCCCAGCCGCAGCGAGCGCGGATTTTTGGCAAAGCCCACGCCCATGATGGCGGTGGAGATGCTGTGGGTGGTGGAGACCGGCATGCCGAAATGCGCGGCCATGGTCAGCACCGTGGCCGAGCTGGTTTCGGCGGCAAAACCATGGATGGGATGCAGCTTGACCATCTTGTGGCCGAGCGTCTTGATGATCTTCCAGCCGCCCGACGCGGTGCCGGCCGCCATCACCACCGCGCAGGTCAGTACGATCCACATCGGGATGCCGTCGCCGGCCGCCAGCCCGGTACCCGGGTGCAGGAAGGCCAGCCAGCCCGGCAGATTGTCCAGCGCGCCGGCCGACTGCGCGCCGATCAGGGTCATGGCGATGATGCCCATGGTCTTCTGCGCATCGTTGTGCCCGTGCGCGTAGCCCATGTACGCGGCCGAAGCGATCTGCGCCTTGCCGAAGAAGGCATTGACCCAGCGCGGCCGCGCCAGCCGCCCGATCGGACCGCCCAGCCTGGACATGCCGGCGATGATCGCCCACAGCAGCACCATCACCACGATGCCGAGCAGGAAACCGGCGATCGGCGAGGTGACCATCGGCACGAACACCTTCCACAACAGGCCCTTGTTCTTGGCCCAGTTGCCGATGTTCTCCGACCAGATCAAGGCATCCCAGTTGTTGTGCGCGGCGGCCAGGCCGGCGCCGCACAGCCCACCGATCAGCGCATGCGAGGACGACGACGGCAGGCCCTTCCACCAGGTGATCAGGTTCCAGATGATGCCGCCCAGCAGCGCGCACAGGATCACCTGCGGGGTGACGTCCACCACGTTGGTGTTGAGCAGGCCCGAAGCGATGGTCAGCGCCACTGCGGTGCCGGTGAGGGCGCCGATCAGGTTCATGCCGGCCGCCAGCATCACCGCCCAGCCCGGCGAGAGCACCTTGGTGGCGACGACGGTGGCGATGGAGTTGGCGGTGTCGTGGAAGCCGTTGATGAACTCGAACACCAACGCGGCCAGGATCACCACCAGTACAAGGGTAAGCACGCGGCGGCCTCAGCTGTTCTTCAACACGATCTGGTACACCACCACCCCCGCCTCGCGGCAACGGTCGATGGCTTTTTCCAGGATCTCGAAGAACTCCTTGAGCAGGAACATCTGCAGCGTGTCCAGGCGGCCGGAATAGATGTCGCGGTACAACTCCAGCATCAGCCGGTCGGCCTCGTTCTCGAGCATGCGCAGCTTGTCGTTGAGCGCGGTCATGCGATCGATGTTCATGCGCGGCAGGTCGTCGACCATCTCCACCACCACCGCGGCCGCCTGTTCCAGCATCGCGGCGCGCGGGGCGAAGTCGATGTGTTCCAGGTGCTTGGTCGCCAGCGAATAGCGGTCGGCGAATTTTTCCACCTGCTTGGGAATCTTGTACAACGCCGAGCCCAGCGCTTCGATGTCTTCGCGCTCGATCGGGGTCATGAAGCTGTCCACCAGGGCCTGGCCGATCTTGTCGGAGGCCGCGCGTTCGCGCAGGCGGGCGAGCTTGAAGGCGTCCAGCGCGGGCTGCCGGTCGGACTCGCGCATCATGGCGTGCAAGGCCTTGGTGCTGTCGTAGGCGGCCTGCGCCGCTTCGTTCAGGAGCGAATAGAACTGCTTGCCGGAACCGAAGATGGTCTGCAACGAGAACATGGGTGGAGAACTTCCTGCCGTCGAGGGAGGACGGCACCAAGGGCGAATTATGACCGTTCAATGACCCGTCTGGGTATATCGGTGCAGGCGACGGCCTTCACATCGGCATTTCCCGGCTCGAACCACCCTGTGGTTTGCTACCATGCCTCCCGCGCCTTCGGGCGCACCCTATGGAAGACGACCCTATCCCCCCCGCTTGCCGCCCCGCCCCCGTGCGCGCCGGCCAATGCAGTGCAACCCCGCCCTCCCCTTCATTGACCGGGGACTGCGCCCGTGGTTGAGTTTCTGATCGTCATCGCCCTGATCGTCTTGAACGGTTTCTTCGCCATGTCGGAGATGTCGTTGATGACCTCGCGCAAGAGCCGCCTGAAGCAGATGGCCGGCTCCAGCAAGCGCGCTGCGCGGGCGCTGGCGCTGGCCGAAAGCCCGGAAAACTTCCTGTCCACGGTCCAGATCGGCATCACCCTGATCGGCATCCTGACCGGCGTGTTCGGTGGCGAGGCGATCGGCGAGGCCATCAGCAACTGGCTGCAGGGACTGTTTCCGGCACTGTCGGCCACCTTCGAACTGGTCGGCAAGCCGCGCCCGTATTCGGTGGTGATCGGCAGCGCCCTGGCGGTGGCGTTGATCACCTTCCTGACGCTGATCTTCGGCGAACTTGTCCCAAAGCGGCTGGCCCTGCGCAATTCCGAGGACATCGCAGGCGTCGTTGCGGTGCCGATGGCCTGGCTGGCCAGGATCGCCGCGCCCGGGGTATGGGTGCTGGCCCGTTCCACCCGGCTGGTGCTGCGCCTGCTGGGCATGGGCAAGGACGAATCGGCCTCGGTGACCGAAGAGGAGATCCGCATGCTGGTGGCCGAAAGCCACGAGGCCGGGGTGATCGACGCGCACGAGCGCGACATGATGAACCGCGTGATGCGGCTGGGCGACCGCACTGCCGACAGCCTGATGACCCCGCGCAACCGCATTGCCTGGCTGGACGCCAATGCCGCGCCGGAACGCAACCTGGCGGTCATGCGCGAACACGAATTCTCGCGCTACCCGGTGTATCGCGGCAGCGACCAGGACATCGCCGGCGTGCTGGAAGTCAAATCGCTGGTCACGCGCATGGACGGGCATGGCGCGCACCTGTTCCAGGCCTTGCGCGACACGGTGTTCGTGTCCGAATCCACGCATGCGATGAAGCTGCTGGAGATCTTCCGCGAAGAACAGCAGTCGATGGCGCTAGTGGTGGACGAATACGGCGAGATCCGTGGCCTGGTGACCATCAGCGACCTGATGGGCGCGGTGGTCGGGCGTCTGCAGGCGGTGGAAAATACCGACGAGGACGCGCTGGTGGTCACGCGTGCCGACGGGTCGCTGCTGATCGACGGCTCGCTGCCGGTGGAAGAACTGCGCGAAGTGCTGGGCGCCGAGCTGCCGGACGCCGAGGATGGCGATTACCACACGCTGGCCGGGCTGTGCATCTACTACTTCGGGCGAATTCCGCAGGCCGGCGAATTCTTCGACTGGGCCGGCTGGCGCATCGAGATCGTGGACCTGGACGGCGCGCGCGTGGACAAGCTGTTGCTGAGCCGGGTCGGCGACGAGGGCAGCGATGACATCGTCGGCTGAGGGCCGGCCGCCGGCCGGGGATGCGGACGAGGACCAGATGCGCTATCGCAACGAAGGCATCCGCAGCCTGCTGGCGGCCTTCAGCGATGGCGACCCAGAGCAGGTGCTGCGCGTGCGCGAGATTCTGGCGGACCTGCAGCAAAGCGCGTTCGGCGTGTTCCTGTTTCTGGCGATCCTGCCCTCGTTCATTCCGATTCCCGGCGTGGCCGGCGGCATCAGCGGCCCGCTGACGGTGCTGATCGGGCTGCAGATGATGTGCTGCCTGCGCAAGCCATGGGTGCCGGCCTTCATCGGCGCACGTGGGCCGCGGCGGCGTACCAGCCAGCGTTTCGTGACCAAACTTGCGCCCACCTTACGGCGGCTGGACCGCCTGCTCAAGCCACGCCTGCATGGGCTGCTGGATCGCCTGCCGGCGCAGGTGTTCACCGGCGTACTGCTGGTGATGGTCGGCGTTCTGCTGACCTTGCCGATCCCGTTCACCAACTACATTTTCGGGCTGATCCTGCTGTTGTTCGCATTGGCCTTGCTGGAACGCGACGGCGCGCTGCTGCTGGCAGGCTGGGCGGCGGCGCTGATCTCGGTGGCCGTGTTCGGGGTGACCTCGGATCAGCTGGTGGATCTGATTCGCGGATGGTGGCCGGTGGCTTGGCGATAGGGCTGGAGCCGGCGCACGTTTTAGCGCCTTTGGTTGCGCGTGTCCCGGTGTTGCCAGTGGTTGAGTCAACCGGTGCTGATCTGCGCAGTGGGGATGTTGTTAGGCGGATCAGTGCAGCAGGTCTCGCTAGCCTTAAAGCGCAGGCTAATCGTAGTTTCCAGTCGCTTCGTACCCTCACCCCAACCCCTCTCCCGCAGGGAGAGGGGCTAACCGGGCGGAGGTGATGGGTAATCCCGCAAGCGAGGGACTCGTGCGCTGTGCTGCACTTGCAGCCTGTTCTGCATTTATCAGAGGTAGCCGATTGGGGCTTTACTTCAGGTCGACCACACGGTTGTCGGACAGGCTGCCGGGATCGTCGGTCACCGCGGTCATGACGAAATACAGCGCCTTGCCGAGCAGGCCGCTGGGGCCATCCCAGTATTCGGCCGATTCGGCGCGTACATGGATCAGGCGCAAGGTGGGATCGTCCTTGCCGCCTGGGAAGAACACCTTCATCGCCGGCGACCACAGTTGCTCGATCTTGGCGCGGTCGTGCACCACCTGCGAAGTGCCGGCCACCGACACATAGGTGTTCTTCGATGCCGAGGCGTAGGCCACGTTGACGCGCGGGTCGGCGGCGATTTCCGCCACTTTCGGGCTGTCGGCGGCGGTGGCGAACCACAGGTCGCCGTCGAATTCGACCTCCTGCGTGCCCAAGGGGCGGCTCACTAGCTTGCCGTCGGCCGAGACGGTGGTGAACATGGCGATGTCCACCCCGCGTATCAATTCGGCCAGCTGCTTGATGCTCTCGCTGCGTTCGTGAAGTTGCATGCGTGCCTTCCTAATGGATGTGCACGCATCTGAGCGGATCGCCGTGCAAAACGACGTGAATCACGCAATGGTCACGTCCAGCTCGCGCACCGCGGCGGCGGCGATTTCGAACGAGCGCAAACGTGCGCTGTGCTCGTAGATGTTGGCGGTGAACAGCAACTCATCGGGCGCATGCCGCTCGATGAAGGCCGCCACGCCCTGCGCCACCTGCTCGGCGTCGCCCAGCACCGTGCAGGCGAGCGCGCGTTCCACTCCGGCGCGCTCGTGCGGCTGCCAGAAACTGTCGATGTCGTCGATCGGCGCCGGAATCTTGCCCGGCTTGCCGCGGCGCAGATTGACGAAGCTCTGCTGCTGGGTGGTGAACAACCGGCGTGCCTGCGCCTGCGTTTCGGCGGCAACCACGTTCAAGGCCAGCATCACGTATGGCTTGGCCAACTGCGCGGACGGGCGGAATTCGCGGCGGTAGATCGCCACCGCTTCATCCATCGCATCGGGAGCGAAATGCGAGGCGAAGGCGAACGACAGCCCCATGGCCGCCGCCAGCCGCGCACTGAACAGGCTCGACCCCAGCAACCACACCGGCACGTCGAGACCGGCACCGGGGACTGCCTGTACCAGCTGCCCCGGCACGGCCGGCGCGAAGTAGCGCAGCAGTTCGGCCACGTCCTGCGGGAACTGGTCGGCGCTATCGAAATAACGGCGCAACGCACGTGCGGTGGGTTGGTCGGTGCCGGGCGCGCGGCCCAGGCCCAGATCGATGCGCTGCGGATACAGCGAGGCCAGCGTGCCGAACTGTTCGGCCACCTGCAGCGGTGCGTGGTTGGGCAGCATGATGCCGCCGGCACCGACGCGAATGGTCTTGGTGCCGCCGGCCACATGGCCGATCAGCACCGCGGTGGCGGCGCTGGCGATACCCGGCATGTTGTGGTGTTCGGCCAGCCAATAGCGCTGGTAGCCCCAACGCTCGGCGTGCTGTGCCAAGTCCAGCATGTTGGCGAAGGCGCGGGTGGTGTCGCTGCCTTCGCAGACTGGCGCCAGATCGAGCACGGAAATAGGGGTCATGAAATGACTCCGGATCAAAGAGGATGTGCCAGAGATGGGGCCGACCGCCGGCATTGCCAGCCGCCTGCGCGCCGCCGCGCGGGATTACAGCATTCCAGCAATCAAACAGCGGGACGGCGAGCCAGCGGCCTCGGCCGTAAGCGGGAGGCGCCCATGCGCCTGCGTCAACCGATCGGCAGCCGGCCGGCATGGACGCCGGCACGAACGCGTCGAGCGCCCGACGAAGCACGCGCCGGGTGGCGAGCGGCCGCTGGCTATGATGGCGTTCACTTGGCTGCACGCTACGACCATGGCCTCCCCTGCTGTATCCGCGCGCAGTGCCGACGTTGCACAGATTGCCGCGCGCATCGATCGCCTGCCCGCCAGCGCCAGCTTGTGGCGGCTGGTCGGCCTGCTGGCGCTGGGCGGCTTCTTCGAGCTGTACGACCTGTTCCAGACCGCCTACATCAGCCCCGGCCTGATCGCCGACGGCATCTTCGCCCAGGGTAGCGATGGCGCATTCGGCATGTCCGATCAGGCCGCATTCGCCGCAGCCACCTTTCTGGGGCTGTTCGTGGGCGCCGCGCTGCTGAGCCCGTTCGCCGATCGCTTCGGTCGACGCCTGGTGTTCACCCTCGCCCTGGTTTGGTACACCGCGGCCACCGTGGCGATGGGGCTGCAGAGCACGGCCACCGGCGTGATCGTGTTGCGCTTCGTGGTCGGGATCGGCTTGGGCATCGAGCTGGTGACCATCGACACCTACCTGTCCGAACTGGTGCCCCGGCATATGCGCGGCGCGGCGTTCGCGTTTGCGTTCTTCGTGCAGTTCCTGGCGGTGCCGGCGGTGGCACTGAGTGCATGGCTGCTGGTGCCGCACGCGCCCCTGGGCGTCAGCGGCTGGCGCTGGGTGGTGCTGCTGAGCGGCGTGTTCGCACTGGCGATCTGGTGGCTGCGCAGCCGCCTGCCGGAATCGGCCCGCTGGCTTGCCAGCCAGGGCCGCTACACGGAGGCCGATGCGGTGCTGGCGCAACTGGAGGCGCGCTGCGAGCGCGACCTGGGTGCGCCATTGCCGAAGCCGCAGGCGCCCGACGCCCTGCCCGCCGTCCAGGTGCAGCTGTCGCTGCTGTGGCGCGCGCCGTACCGCGGGCGTATCGGCATGCTGGTGGTATTCCATGTCTTCCAGGCGATCGGCTTCTTCGGCTTCGGCAACTGGCTACCGGCGCTGATCGCGGCGCAGGGCACCGGGGTGACCAAGAGTCTGGCCTATGCGTTTGCGATCTCGCTGGCCTACCCGCTGGCGCCGCTGCTGTTGCTGCGCTTTGCGCAGCGCTGGGAAAACAAATGGCAGATCACCGCATCGGCGCTGGGCGCGGTGCTGTTCGGCGTGCTGTTTTCGCTGCAGCACCAGGCCGCCGGCATGGTGGCGTGCGGGGCGATGATTGCGTTCTGCAATGCCTGGATGAGCTTTGCCTATCACGGCTACCAGGCCGAGCTGTTTCCCACCGGCCTGCGTGCGCGGGCGGTGGGGTTCTGCTATTCGTTCAGCCGCTTGTCGACGGCGGTGAGCAGTGTGCTGATCGGCTGGCTGCTCACCCAGGTCGGCAGCCATGGCGTGCTGGGCTTCATCGTGATCAGCATGTCGATCGTGGCGAGCGTGATCGCTGTCTTCGGGCCGCGGACGCGCAATCGCGCGCTGGAAGAGATCGCCGGCTGACCGTTGTGCGTCGCCGCTGCGCGCTCATGCGCCGCGGCGGGTTGCCATGGCCGCGACCCTGCCCTGCGCTTTCGCGGCAGGTGCACCGCCCAGCGCAACCGTGCGGTCGGCTACCGCGGCCAGACTGGTGCGGTGCGACACCACCACCAGTGCGGTCTGCGGCAACCGCTGCCGCAACGTCACCAGTACCTGCTGTTCGGCATCCGCATCGAGGGCGCTGGTGGCCTCGTCCAGCAGCGCCAGGGTCGGGGCACGCAGCAACACCTGCGCCAGCAACAGACGTTGCAACTCACCGCCGGACAGGCGCCCCTCCTGCCCATTGATGACGGTGTCCAGGCCCTGCCCTTCGCGCTGCAGCCGTGCGCTCAGGCCGACATCGCACAGCACTTCCCACATGCGGAAATCGGGCGTCCCCGGCAGCGCCCAGTCCAGGCACTCGCGCACGTTGCGTTGCCATGGCCGCACCGCCTGGCCGACGTAGGCGCTGTGGCGAATCAGGTGTCGATAGGCCGCAAAATCCAGCCGACGCCCGCTCATCTGCGCCTGGAACAACAGCGGCGGCGTTTGCCCGGACAGCACGTCCATCAGGCTGCTCTTGCCGATGCCGGAGGGGCCGACCACCAAGGTCATCTCCCCCGCCACGAGCAGCAGGCCGTCGATCGCAAGCGCGGGCAGCGGCGGTGCCAGATCGATGCGCTCCACATGCAGCACCGCCGGCAACGGGTCGGCAACCGCGTTGGATGCATGCGCACCTGCGGTGCCCAGATCCACGTAGCGTCGCCACAGCTGCAGCGCCGGCCAGGCCGATCGCAACTGCTGCACGCTCTGCCGCGTGGTGACCAGATACGGCAGCAGGCGGCCGAGCAACAGACTGACCGTGATCAAGGCGGCGCGGTCGGCGCCCTGCCACAGGTTGGCGAGCACCAGGATGCCGGCGATGGCAGCCACCGCGGTGAGCTCCAGCACCAGGCGGCTGGCAGCCACCAGTTCCTGCTGCTGCGCATAACCCTGTGCCAGGCGGGTGGACATGCGCTCGTACTGCAGGGTTTCCACCGCTTCGCGCTGAAACGAGCGCACATGGCGCAGGCGGCGCGGGAAGTCCTCGCTCAACCAGAACAGCTGGGTCATGTCGGCCACGTAGGCGCGGCTGATGCGCGCTTGCACATCGCTGCTGGAGATGCGCAGGCCCAGCCATGCCAGCAGCGCGAGCAGCGGTGTCGCCAGCAGCAACGCAGGCACGATCAACACCGCCACGCACACACTGACCAGCGCGGTGATGCCGGCCACCAGCAACTGCAAGACCGCACTGAACCCTTGTGTGGCGATTTCGATGTTGTAGGTGAGCACGTTGGCGATTTCCGCCGAACTGGCGCCCGACAAGGCCGGCAGCGGCGCATCCATCAGCGCCGCATGCACGCGCTGGCGCAGGCCGAGCGCATACCCGGCGGTCAGGCGCGCGGCCAGCCGCGCGCCGTGCCAACGCAACAGCGCAAACAGCACACTGACGACGACGAACACGCCGGCCTGCATCGGCAGGCCACCGGGCACGGCCAGCCGGTAGCCGGCCAGCTGCACGCTGTGGCCGGGTTGCACCAGCGGCAACAGACATACCGCCACGAGGCTGCCGACGAATGCGGCCGCCAGCGACAATGCCACGTACAGTGCGACGGCCGGCCGGTCCGCCGGCACCAGCGTGTCGACGAAGCGATGCAGCACCGCCCCGAACCGATTGCGCGCATGCCGATACATCAGCCGCCCACACCGCCTGCAGTGCCGACACGCGCATGCGGCCGGTCGCGCAGCTGTCTCATTGCAGCACCTGCAGCAAGGCATCCAGGCAGGCCTGCGGATGCGGGCCACGGTGCAGGGTGAACATGCCGATGCGCTGCACCTGCGCCACGAAGCGCTGCCACCCGGGCTGACCGGCGGCATAGGGCTGGTCGCGCTGCAGGCACGGCGCTATCTGCGCGGCTGGCACCGGCATCAACAAACCATTGCCCGAGGTACTGGCAGGCCGCTTGGACAACATCACCACGGCACCCAGCTGCAAGGGCGCGGGCGCAAGCGTGGCCTGGCCGTGACGGATGTCGACTTCGAACTTTTCCACGCCGCTGCGGCGACGAATGATCGGCGAGCCAGCGATCCATGCGCGGGTGGGCGCATCGACCAGGCCCAGGGCTTCGGGCCGCAGATGCAGGAAGTTGGCGACGCCGGTGGTCAGCAGGCTGTCCGGCGCCACGAACACGCCGTCTTCGGCGATGAACTCCAGCCCATGCAGCAGGCTGTGCAGCGCCAGCGTGGATTTGCCCGCGCCACTGGCGCCGAGCAGCAGCACGCTGCGGCCGCGCCGGCCCACGCAGGCGCCGTGCAGCGGCACCAGGCCCATGCCCCGCGCGGCCAGCAGGAACACCGCAAACTCGATCAGTTCGTAGCGCACGTGGTACGCATGCGCCAGCATGTCCTCGGAGACCACCAGCATGGCGCGGCGCTCCGGGATCGACAGCATCAGATGGTTGCAGGCGTCCATCACGCCGCAGATCAGGCCGCCCACCGCATGCGTGCGCACCGGTGGCGGCTCGGCGGCCACGCTGCCGTGCGCGCGCGGCAGCAGATCCAGGGTGAGATGGAACTGCGGTGCGCCGGCCAGATGATGTGCAGGCAGGCCGGCATAGGCGGCATCGACCAGGGCCAGCAGCGCCGGGCTGTCGCTATGGAAGTGGAACAGCGCACCGAGAATCTGCCGCTGCACGCTGAAGGCACGCGCGCGTTGCTCGCCGAACGGGTCCGCCGCCACCGCGGCCTGCGCCGTCTGTTCCAGCGGCTGGTATTGCGCCAACGCAGCCGACTGCGGCATGCCTGTCATCCAATGCACCGATCAGCCGGTATGTGCCGAGGGCAGGTGCGAAGGTTGCATCGCCGTGCGCGATGCGCGGATGCACCCTGTCACCGCCATGCGCAACGCAGCGGCGCAACCAAAGACGCCTGTGCGCGCACCTACTGCCGAGCCGAATGCCGGTGTCTGCGCACGCCGCCGCTGCGCGCCACCTGGCGACAGAACGAGAGCCTTGTGCAGATGCTAAAGATCCAGGTCAGTCATTCGTATTTCCTGCGTTACGACCCCAAGCAATGGGAGCGCGGCAAGCCTTACCCGCCGCTGGCCACCTTGCAGATCGCGGCATTGCTGCGCGAGCGCGGGCATGCCGTGAGCCTGTTCGACGCCATGCTGGCCGACGGCGTCGAGGACTACGCCGGCGCGCTGCACGATGCGCAGCCGGAGCTGGTGGTGTTCTACGAGGACAACTTCAACTTCCTCACCAAGATGTGCCTGAGCCGCATGCGCGAGGCGGCCTGCCGCATGATCGGACAGGCGCGCGCGGCCGGCTGCCGTGTGTTGGTGGCGGGCTCGGATGCCTCCGACAACCCGGACGCGTTCCTGGCCGCCGGTGCGCATGCGGTATTGATCGGCGAAGGCATCGCGCCGTTGATCGAATTGATCGAGCGGGTCGAACGCAATCGGCAGATCGACACGCAGGCCTGGCTGGCCGGTGTCGCGCGCATCGCCAGCAGCGATCCGACGGCGGTACGCGCGCATCCGGGTGCGCAGCCACCGGATCCGCGCCTGAGCGGCCTACCGGCCTGGGACCTGGTCGACATGCCGCGCTACCAACGCTTCTGGCGGCAGCGACACGGCTATTTCAGCCTGAACATGGCCGCCTCGCGCGGTTGCCCGTTCCGTTGCAACTGGTGCGCCAAGCCGATCTGGGGCAACCACTACACCCGTCGCGGCGCCGAGGACGTGGCCGCCGAAATGATCCATCTCAAGCGCAACTTCCAGCCCGATCACCTGTGGATGGCCGACGACATCTTCGGCTTTCATATCGATTGGGTGGAGACATTTGCGCAGCGCCTGAGCGAGGCCGATGGTGCGATTCCATTCACCATCCAGACCCGCGCGGATCTGGCCAGCGAACGCATGGCCGCGGCACTGGCGCGCGCCGGGTGTGCAGAGGCCTGGATCGGTGCGGAAAGCGGCAGCCAGCGCATCCTCGACAGGATGACCAAGGGCACCGACGTGGCCGGGGTGATCGCCGCCCGCCAGCGACTGGGCGCGCATGGAATCCGCGTGGGTTTCTTCATCCAGCTGGGCTATCTGGGCGAAGAACTCGAAGACATCCTGGCCACGCGCGCATTGGTGAGCCAGGCCAATCCGGACATCATCGGCGTCAGCGTGTCGTATCCGTTGCCCGGCACCAAGTTCTACGAAGAAGTGAAGAACCAGCTCGGCGGCAAGACGCATTGGCAGGACAGCGACGACCTGGCGATGATGTTCCATGGCGCCTACGACTCGGAGTTCTACCGCAGCGTGCGCGATCTGTTGCACGCCCAGGTGGACCTGCAGCAGGCGCGGGGCACGATGACGGCCGACGCCGTTGCGCAGGCCTGCGAGCAGCTGGAAGCGCGCTGGTCCGCGTTGATCGCCTCCGAACAGCTGCACCGCACCGAACCGCTTGCCACCCTGCCCGCACGGCCATCACGGCCATCACGGCCGTTGG
Organism: Xanthomonas codiaei; assembly: GCF_002939785.1. Taxonomy (GTDB): domain Bacteria; phylum Pseudomonadota; class Gammaproteobacteria; order Xanthomonadales; family Xanthomonadaceae; genus Xanthomonas; species Xanthomonas codiaei. The sequence goes on along the minus strand of NZ_MDEC01000008.1, from coordinate 37,268 downwards.
CCACGGTGCTGGTGGGCTAGCGTCTCCTGAATCTGCCGGCGAACGCGAAACGGACGGGTGTGCATCGCGACATCGCCAACCCGGGCGATCGGGATTGCCACCCCGCCAAGGCAACCGACGCACCCGACGCAATCGTGGCGCGCGGCAGCGCCATCGCCAGGCCGATACGCCAATACGCCGATACGCCGATACGCCACCACCGTGCAGTACCGCCACCGACTCGTAGCACCTCCCCGCCCCTTCGACCTCCCGGATCACGCCCGCATGCAGCCTTCGCTTCGTACCATCCGACACGGCCTGCACACGGCCACCGAGCGGCTCGCGCACGAGCTGGCGCAGCCGGGCGACGATTCGCCGCAATGGGACCGGCTGCAGTGGCAGCTGGCCGCGGCGGCAGCGGCGGCACATGGCGTGTCGCCGCTATTGCAGCGCCGCTCGTTGTGGCAGAACGCGCACTGGAACAGCTTCCTGGACGAGCAACGCCAGCATGTCGAAGACCGCCACCGGCGTATCGCGCTACTGCTGAGCCGCATCGACAGCGCCGCGCGCAACGCCGGCATCGCGCTGGTGGGATTGAAGGGCACCGCCCTGCATCGGCTGGGCGTGTACCTGCCCGGTGATCGTCCGATGGCCGATATCGACCTGCTGGTGGCGCCAGAGGACGCGCTCGCCACGGCCGCGCTGTTGTGCGAGCTGGGGTATGAGGCCTCGTTCCAGCAATGGAAGCACCAGGTGTTCAAGCCGGTGCAGGGCGATGCGGTGGCCGGATTGGGCGAGCACCGCGATGCCCCCATCAACATCGAAGTGCACACGCGCATCCAGGAGCGCCTGCCGGTGCGCAGCGTGGATATCACCGCACGCATCTGGCCGGAGCACGCACAGCCGGGCCTGAACCCCTATCCTTCCATTGGCGCCCTGATGTGCCACCTGCTGCTGCACGCAGCCGGAGGCATCTGCCATCGCAGCATCCGGCTGATGCATCTGCACGATCTTGCGTTGCTGACCACCCGCATGGGCCCACGCGATTGGCAGCAGTTATGGGAAGACCCGGCGGTGTCGCCGTGGTGGGCGTTGCCGCCGTTGCAGTTGCTGCAGCGTTACTACCGCGCGGTGGTGCCGGCGCAGGTCATGGCGCGGCTGCACGCCGAGTGCCCGCGCCTGCTGCGCCTGCGTGCCGCCCGGCAGACGCTCACCACCGCCTCGTGCTCCAACCTGTGGCTGTCGGCCCTGCCCGGGATCGAGTGGTCGGGTTCGTTGAGCGAGGCGCGGCAGTACCTGCGCGAACGCGTGGTGCCATCGGCGGAGTGCCGCAAGGAGCGTGCCGACATGCTGCAGACCCAACTCTGGCTACAGGATCAGCCCTGGGTGCGCCAGACCCAGGCACGCCGGCTGATGACGCGGCTGACCCGCCCGGTTCCGCGCACCGACATGCTGTACGTGGTGCGTGCGGCGCTGGATGGATATCTGCAGCCGGCGTGAGGCTGGGCAGGCGGGGAGCGCGTCGCCGCGGGATCGCCCCTGGATGGACGCGCCAGCCCGGCAGCGCCGCTGGCCCAAGCTTGCGCTACACCATCGCACGCATGCTGCACAGGCGAAGACGCGCGCATTCACGCCGCTCGATCGCCTCGGGCTGAGACTCGAACACGCACGGCATCGGTAGCCGCATCTCCAAGCTGAGGTTTGCGCGATGCGTACCGCTCTGACACGGCGCGCATTCCTGGGCCAATGCGCTCAGCGCAGCGGTCGCTGCTCGCAGAGCTGGCGGTAAAGGTGTTCGAACTGGCGTGTGGTGAACGCCGCATCTTCGCGAACCGCGCGGCATTGCGCGGCCCATGCCAGGCGCAGGCGCAGTTCGTCGTCGCCAAGCACCTGCCGGATGGCCTCGGCCATGCCCGCCCAATCGCCTGGCGCAACCGCCAACGCTGCAACCGGTGCCCACTCGGTGAGATGCCCAACCGCGGTGCCGACGGTGGGAACGCCGGCAACGGCGGCTTCCAGCAACACCATGGGGCCGGCTTCATGCAACGAGGACAGCACCAGCAGATCGGCCGATAGCATGAGCGGGCGCAATTCGCGCTGGGTCCTGAAGCCGAGGAAGCGCACCTGCTCCTGCAGGCCGAGCTGCTGCACCAGACGCTGCATGGCACCGTCCAGCGTATCGACGCCGACCATGTCCAGCGTAAAGGCGACGCCGGCGCGCTTGAGCGCGGCCATTGCCTGCAGCAAGGTGCGCTGATCCTTGACCGGATTGAGGCTGGCCACATGCAGCAAACGTGCGCTCGCATCGTGGCGGGCACGGGGCGCCGCCGCCGGCCATGCGCGCAGATCCACGCCCAACGGCACCCGCTGCGCGCGCAGGCCCAGCGCCTGCAGGGAGGCAATGATCGGTTCACTGGCAGCGGTCACCCGGTCGGCCAGGCGCAGGATCACCGCTTCGCGCAGGCGCCCACGCCAACGCCGGCGGCCGCCGTAGCCGATCGCATGCAACGCCACCAGTTCACCGCCGGCGATATGCACCACACTGGGACGCCGCAACAGCCGCGCCGCGAGGACGGCGATCAGGCTGCAGTAGCCGGAGAAGATCGCCTGGATCACATCGAACGGCGCGCGCCGGTGTTCCTCGACGATGGCCGCCACTGCACGCAGGCGCGTGCGCCGCTCACCGATGTTGTGCACCCTGGCACCGCGCAGCATCCAGGTGGCCGGCAGCGGCTCCTGATGCAGGACGAACACATGCACCTCGTGATGGCGCGCCAGCCATTCGATCAAGGTCAGGAACACCGGAATCACGCGGATCTCGCCACTGCGGTCCACCCCTCCCGGCACCACCAGCGCCAGCTTCATCGCGTGGTCCCCTGCGCGTGGCCCAGCAGACTGGCGTAGGCCCGGGCCCATTGCCGCCCCACTGCGGCAAACGACAGGTGTGCATCGAAATGCGCGCGCACGTGCGCCCGGCTGGGCCGCTGCCGCGCTGCGCGCACCAGCAGTTCCGACAGCGCGGCGGCATCGCCCACCGGCCAGAGTTCGCCCACCGCGCCGGCAGCGCTGAGCGCACGAAACGCCGGGATATCGGTCAGCAGCGGCAGGCTGCCGCAGGCATAGGCTTCCAGCGCCGCGTAGCCGCAGCTTTCGGTATGGCTGGCAGAGACGAAGATGTCGCTGGCCTGCAGCAGGGTCTGCACGTGCGCATGCTCCACCTTGCCCAGCAAATGCACGCAGCGCGCCAGCAGCGGATCATCGCGCAGGCGTTGCTGGATCTGCGCCAGCAGCGGCGCCTGGTCGAACACGCACCACAGGCGCAGGCCGGGCACGACGCGTGCGGCCAGGGCGATCGCATCGAGCACGCACAGGGGATCCTTGGCCGGGCTCAGATGACCCACCCACACCACACAGGGATCGCCGTGCAGGCCGGTCTGCTCGCGCGCCAGCGCCTGTGCGCCCGGTGTGAAGCGGCTGCTGGATTCGGGAATGGCAAACAGCTGCGTGGCGGCACCGAACAGACCAGCGCGCTGGAACGGCCGCGCCAGTTCCAGCGAGGTGAATGCGATTCCGGCAGCGGCACGGTAGCGCGCACGCCACACCATGCGGCTCCACCAGCGCGGCGGACGATTGGCATGATCCTGCAGCAGGACCGGCGTATGCGGCAGCTCACGCGCAAGCCGTCGCGCATCGCCAGCGAACTCCAGGCCATGCACATGGATCACATCGACGTCGAGTTCCTGCAGCAGTGCCTGCAGCGCGCTGGCGCGTGCAGCGCTGCCACGCAGGCCAAGGGCGGTAAAACGATAGGCCACGCCGTGCCGCGACAAGCGTGCCTCCAGCGCGGAGGCCTGAATCACCGACACGCGGATACCCGCACTGGCCACCGCTTCGGCGATGTCGGCCAGCGACGGCCAGTGCGCGAACACCTGCTCGATGCTCAGGCCATCGGGAGTCGCCACCAGATTGAGCTGGGCCACATGCAAGGTCATGGGCTGCACAGCAACGCGCGATGGACGTGCACGCCACGACGCGCAGGTCCGTAGCACTGCAGCGGGAGACCGGTGGCGAGCGCCGCGCGGCGCCACTGCGGATACACCACGTCGTTCACGCGACGCGCCGCAGCCGCAGCACCAGGGCCACCGGGACCTGCAGCGCCATCTGGTCGAAATGCGCACCAGCGGGAATATCGTCCGGGTCCAGCATCGGCTCGGCGACGGCTTCGATCGCAAAGCCCAATGCCGTGCAGGCCGCATGCCAGTGGCTATACAGGTGCTGGGTGTGACGCACGGCGTAATGGCGACCGTCGGCCTTGAAATCGCGGCGCCACCCCAGCGCATCGCCGATCGGGTGCACGTCGCTGCACAGCACGATGCCATCGGGACGGGTGACGCGGTGCAGCTCTTCCAGCGCCGGCCATAGTCGCGGCAGATGCCCGACCACCAGCCCGCAGACACTGAAATCGGCCATCGCATCGGCGAGCGGCAACCGATCGAGGCTGCCCTGCTGCAGGCTCACCCGCCCAGCTGGCCAGTGCTGCGCCAGTTCGGTACCGGCACGCTGCAGCATCTGCGGCGACAGATCGACGCCGGTGACGTGCCGCGCACCCCGCCGCAAGGCATGAAACATGTAACGGCCGCTGCCACAGCCTGCATCCAGCACATGCTGCCCCTGCAGCACCGCCGGCATCAGGCCGAGCATGGCGCGCTCTTCGGCCAGCATCACCGGATTGTGCGCATGCGGCGGATACGCCTGCGCCCAGAGTGCATACGCATCCACTGGATCGAGGACCGGCACCGCGCTCACGACGCGACCCCGATGGCGAGCAGCGCGTCAGATGCCGAAGGCGTTGCGCGCTGTACGCACTGCAGACCCGGTTCCAGTGCCAGCACCGCCGGATCCGCCAGCGCGGCGTCGAGCAACTTGGGACGGCCGTCCAGCAGCACCGGCACGTTCTGGATGCCGGCGGCATCGAACCACGGCGCGAAATCCGGATCGGCAATGCGTGGCTTGCCGTCGCGGATCACGGCGCGCAATGCGCTGCGATCGCAACCGATGATGCTGTTGGCGGGCTCGCCGCCGCGGTCGCGCACGATCATCAGGTCCGCAACCGCGCCAGGCGCGATACGCCCGCGCGATGCCGTCCGCAGGATGCGTGCCGCGTGCTCGGTGACCAGGCCAAGCAGCAGATCCGGCGCCAGGCCGCTGTCGGCGGCGACCAGCAATTCGTCGAGCAGATCGCGCGAGCCGCTCACGCGCGAATCGCTGCCCAGCGCCAGCCGCCCGGCCATGCACAGGCGCCAGGGGTCCAGGGTACGACCGAGCAGGTTCAGATTGCTCGACGGGCACCACACCACGGCCGCACCGCGCGCGATGACCCGTTCGATGTCCTGCTCGCCCATCCCCACGCCGTGGATCAGCACCGTATTGGATGCCAGGCAGCCGAGCCGGTCGAGGTCGTCCAGCTCGGCGCGCGCCACCGCATCGGTGCCTTCGGCCAGGTGGATCATCCATGGATGCGCCGACGGCGTGGCCGCAAAGCTGCCCTGCACCGGCGGCCCGTAGCCTGTCCAGCCCAGCGCGTAGCTCCAACCGAACTCACGCAGCACGCTTACCGGATACCCGGCTTCATCCAGGGTGGCGTGCCAGGGGTCGTGCTGCGCCACGCAGGTCACGCCGGCGAGCAGATTCTTCAAGCCGCCGTGACGCAGCCGTACCGCCTTGGGCACACGCAGCGCCGCGGCCACCTCGGGGTGCTGGAAATGCGCCTGGAACGCCTCGATCCACGCATAGCTGTTGGCGAACGGCGCCACCTGCGGCAGCGGTGGGACGCAGTTGACCTGCAAGTGCTCATGCGCATTGATCAGGCCCGGCGCCAGCACATGGCCCTGCAGATCCAGCCGCAAGGTTCCGGTGCCCACCGTACCGCCGAAGCGGCCATTGCGCATGTTGACCGCCACGTGCGACACCCCAGCCAGGGTGATCGCGCGCGCGCCCTGCATACAGACATCGGCCATGGCCATTGGGCTCTCCACTCAGCGCTTGCGCATCACGATCAGGAAGTGATCGCCCATGTCGCGCAGCAGTGGCAGTCCGCCGAGCCGATCGTCCAGCGCGCCCAGGCGCTGTGCCAGGCGCGGGTGGCGCTCGCAAACATCCACCAGATACGGCGGCGGCAGGAACAGGCTCAGGGCGCGATAGCTATCCAGCACGAAGTGCTGCTCGAAGGCGCGATAGAACTCGCGCGGCAGGTGGTACCAGGTCCAGATGGTGTGGCCGTTCATGCCCACCGCCGTTGCGCCCTTGGCCGCGCGCACCGCCGCCCGCTTGAAGCGACCACGCAACGCGTAGTGGCCCACTTCCCACGGACAGATACGCCCGATCACCGAGAACACCAGGCAGCCATCGGCACGCAGCAGGCGTGCGCATTCGGCGGCCACCGCCGGCAGGTCCGGCGCGCAGTTGAGCGGGCCGAAATTCGAATACATGCCATCGAACGTGCCGTCCAGCCGATCGAGCTGCTGGATGCCGACATGCGCGGCAGCCAGCCGTTCTTCCAGGCCCTGGCTGGCAGCACGATGGCGAGTGCGCTCGACCATGGCCGGCGACCAATCGGTGGCCAGCACGCGATACCCGCGCCGTGCGAATTCGGCGGCATCCAGCCCGGTTCCGCAGCCCAGGTCCACCAGCCGCGAGCCCACCGGCAACTCGGCAGTCACCGTCTCCCACAAGGTAGTGCGCATACGCTGGATCAGCGCGTTGTTGCCGCGTGGGCCGTCGTAGTCGGGGGCGACGCTGTCGAACGCACGTTGCGTCTCCAGCAATTGCTCCGGTGCGACCGTCCCGCCACGCGCCGCATGCTCACTGACCGCCGACATGCATCGCCTCCCACACCTGTCCTGCTGAACTCACGGCACTCTCCGGGCGCGGAGCCGCCACTGCGGCATCGCTTTATAGACCCGTGAGTGCCACTGCCCGCTGGTTTGGTTGCAGGCAGGTTGGCGCGCCGATGCATGGGGATCACTTGCAGACTGCAGACATCCAATGGCGCTCGCCGCGATCCCGACCGCAGCGCTCAGGCCACAGGCGTGCGCAGCGCAGCCGTGCCGGATGCCGGCCGCAAGCGCCGAGCCGCAGCAGTCGATGTCAGGCGACAGCCGCCGACGTCGCCGCCACGCGGCGGCGCCAGGCATTGCGCAGCACCGCCGCCAGCACCCCCAGCCCAGCACCGCCGAGCAAACCGAGTGCGCCCACCATCGCGGTATTCGGAAATGCGCGCTGCTCTGGCACATACACCGGCCACGCCAACGAGGTCTGATAGGTATAGCGGTCGGTCAGCCGCGCCACCAGATCGTCGCGCTCGGTCTTGATCGCGCGGATGGTGGTGTTGCTGTCGGTCAGCAGCACACCGGCCAGCACCTGTGCCGGGCTCGCCGCGCCACCCTGCCCGGCGTCGAGTTGCCGCTGCAGCTGGTCGCGGTTGCGCGTGGCAACACGCAGGTCCTCGCTCAGGCCCTGCAGGCGGGTGCGGGCGAGCGCAAGCGCGGTGGTGTTGGTGTCGTCGTGCAGGTGCTTCAGCGTATCGACCGTCGTCATCGCCAGGCGGCGCGCCTGCTGCGACGAATCGGCACGGATGGTGATGCCGATCAGATTGGCATACGGATCGGGGTCCGGCTTGAGACTGCCCCGGTACAGCTGGGCGGCGCGGCTCTTGAGCGGCACGCCGGCCCGCTGCAGCACCGTATCCTGAAACAGCCGCGTCTTCATGCGATCGATCACGCGCTGGAACGGCTCGACCTTCGGGTCGCGGCCGGCCGGCGTCGGACCGATCTCGCCCACCTGGATCCATGCGGTGGCCTCCCACTGTGGCCTGGCCACGCGCAGGAACACCACACTGAGCCCCACCACCACGACGAACGCGGCCAGCGCCCAGCGCCACTCGCGGCGCAGGATGCGCCACAGGTCGATCAGATAGATTTCGTCGTGTTGATTCATGGGGCGCAGGCTCTGGAACAGGAGGGTGGAATCGCCGCGCTCACGCAGCAGACGGTTGTGCGGCGTGGCGGTTGGGCAACAGCACGGTGCAGGCGTGCAGCACCAGACACAGCGCGATGAAGCCGAAGTTGGTCCAGGTGAAGGCCTGTGGCGCGAAAGGCGACATCAGGCAGGCATAGGCCAGGCGCAGGAAGATCAGCACGTGGAAGATCGACAGCGATCCGTTGAGCCGCCGCACGCTCCACACCAGCCCGGCGTACAGCGCCAGCCATGCGAGCACGGCCCCCGGCGCGCCCCAGGCCATCAGGAACGGAAAGAACTCGGTGCCCACATTGATATTGGGCGCATCCAGCGGAATGCTGGTACCGGCGGTAGCGATGGAGCCACTGAAGGGCACCAACTGGTTGATCAGGAAGCTGGCGTTGACGTAGCCCTTGGCCAGCATCGCACCGAAGTTGTACGGCCCCGCGCTGATGTACAGCAGCAGCCATTGCACGCCTTGCGGCATGGCGCGATAGAACGTACCGAACGGCAACGCCACCGTCGCCAACGAGCCCGAACGCAGCGTGCCCAGCACCGAAAACACCCCGCCACCGGCCAGCACCAGCACGACTATCGTCTTCCACGGCAGCCGCCGCAGCGGATCGCGGCGCAGCAGCATCACCAGCACGAAGGAGAACAGGCCGGCAAAGATGCGGTTGCGGTCGATCACCAGGATGGGAAAGACGAACCCAAACACCACCATCGCCGCACGCAGGCCGCGATGGCGCACGCAGAGCAGCGCAATCGGCGGCAGGATCCAGCACATGTTGGAGATGTGCCGCACATGCGAGCGCAACGGACTCAGGGTCGCATACGACGACGGATCGCTGAACAACGGAATCGGAAACAGCACCACATCGGCAATGCAGAACAGCGTGACGGCCGCCGCCAGCGCCATCGCCAGGAAGGCATCGCGGGTGCCGGCATAGCGATAGCTGCGGAACCGCTCCACCGCCGGCAACCGGGTCTGCAGGACCGCATCGAGCACGACCGTGGCCGCCGCGGCAAGGGCAAGCAGTGCGATGCCGTCCAGGTAGCCATCGGGCAACGTATAGGTCGCCAGCGTCACCGCGCTGCTGAGCAGCATCGGCAGCGCCAGGTAGGTTGCCGGACGTCGCAACAGTATGCTCATGCCGGCTCCGTCGCGCTGCGCGCATGCCTGGATCGGGCACCGGCCGGCAGGGAGAGCCAGGCATAGGCCAGCAGATTCGCGATGACCGCGTGCGGACGACGTTGCAGGAACGCGACCTTTGCAGCGACGTAGCATGCCTGCGCACGCAGCAAGGTGCGCTCGGGCTCATCGAACAATCCGGCGCAGCGCAGCGCCACCTGCCGCGACTCGGAGAGATTGGCGATACGCGCCGCGACATCGACCGTCTTGCTGAGGTTGTTGCCGTGCAACCGGTACGCGCAGACCTGCATGTCCACGAAGCCCAGCGCATCGCGTGCGGCCAGACGCAGAAAGAAATCCCAGTCCTCGATCCGCAGCGTCTCGTCCCAGCCGGTACGCGCGTCGAAGGCACTGCGTCGCAGCAAGGCCACCGCGCCGCTGACCGCCCAGTGCCGGATCACCGCCCGGCGGATCCCGGATGCGGAGCGGTACAGATCCACCTTCACCTTATGCAGATCGCGCATGGCGCTGGCATGCAGCAGCTGTCCATGCGCGTCGACCACGCAGGCATCGCCGATCACCGCCAGTTTCTGCGGATGTGCGCGCAGGTAACGCACCTGCGCATCCAGCCCTCCGGGCAGCAGATAATCGTCACTGGCCCCCAGGCGCAGATACTCGCCGTTCGCACGCAACGCCAGCTCGTTGAGCGTGGCTGCCACTCCGCGATTGGCCCGTTGCACGAACTGCACCGGAACCCGCTGCCCGTTGTCGGCGATCCACTGCGCGATCCGTTCGCCAGTGGCGTCGCTGGAGCCATCGTCGATGATGACGATCTCCTTGCACGGGTACGGATCTTCCAGCACGCTGTCCAGGCAACGCTGCACGAAGCGCTCGTGGTTGAACGCAGGAATCAGCACCGACACCAGCGGCCAGCGCGCACGCCCTGGCGATTGCGCATGCACGCTCATGTCGGCTGCACCAGGTAGCGGCGCGCCACCACGATGTTGAACAGCAGGTACAGGACATAGTTGGCCACGAAGGCATACATCGCACCTATCAGCCCGTATCGCGCAGTGAACACATAGACCAATCCCAGGTAGCTGGCTGCGAACACGCACTCGGACACCACGAACAGGCGCGTCATCGCCTTGGCCAGCATCAGATACGACAGCACGAAGGCCGCGACCTTGATGACGTCGCCTACCAGCTGCGGGCCATAGAGTGACCTGGCCGCAGCGAACCGGGGATCGAACAGCAGCCAGGTCACCCAATCGCGGCAGACATACACGCCCAGCGCCATCACGATCACTGCGGGCATGACATACCGATAGGCGGCGCGCAGCTCGCGCGCCAGTGCCGCACGCTCGTGCAGGCAGGCCAGTTTGGGCAGGTAATACACATTGATGGCGGTGGTGAAGAACAGCAGGTACGCGTCCGACACCCGGCTCACCGCCTGCCAGTACCCCACCTGCTGCCATCCGAACCGGGCAACCAGATGGTCGCGCACCAATAGGATCACCAGTTGTGGTACCAGCGTGGAGGTGAGCGTCATCATCGAAAACGCCGCCAGCCGCCGCGTCATCGCCGCATCGAAACGCATGCGCAACATCTCGCGCCGAAAGTACGGGCTGCGCCACAGCGCCGGCACGCCGGCCAACAGCCAGAGCACCTGTCCCAGCACCAGCCCCAGCAGGGCGCCCTGCAGCTGCGCCCTGCTGGACAGCCATGCCACCAGCGCCACGCTCAGCACCGCACCGCTCACCTGTACGAACGCCAGACGCCGTACATCCATGAAGCCGTTGATCACTGCGAGCAGGTAATTGAGCACGGCGATACCCAGTTGCGCGACCGCCAGCACGCAGATCAGCGGCTGGTAGCTGGCATCGCCCAGCAATCGCTCGGCGAGCGCGCCACTGAACACCACCGCCAGCAGCGCCAGCAGGCAGGACGCGCAGAAGGCGTACCACAGCGCCGCCCCCAGTAGCCGCGCCTGCGCCTGCGCATCGTCGCGGTACTCTGCCACGTACTTGACGATGCCGGCGCTGATGCCGCCACCGGCCAGGACCGCCAGCACCGACATCAGATTTAGGAACTGGCCGAGCCGGCCCACCCCCTGCGGCCCGGCGTAGATGGCCACCAGCTTGACCACCACCAATGCAGCGAGCAACTTCGCCAGCGTCGCCACGCCGGTATACGCGCTGCTGCGCAGCAGATTCATGCGCGGGCGCCGAAGGTCTGGCAAGCGGCAATCACCCGCTCCACCGATGCCGCATCCAGCGCCGGACCCATCGGCAGGCTCAGCACTTCGCGATGCAACTGCTCGCTCAGCGGCAGGCAGACGTCTCCCAGGGTGGCGTACGCCGGCTGCCGGTGTGGCGGCACCGGGTAATGGATCTGGGTATGGATGCCACACTGCAGCAGATGCGCCTGCAAGGCGTCGCGCTGCGCGCTGCGCACCACGAACAGATGCCACACATGCTGCTCGACGGAGGCCACCGCCGGCAGGCTGATCAACGGATTGTCGATCTCCTGCAGATAGCGCTGCGCCACCGCACGCCGCAATGCAATCTCCTCGTCCAGATAGGTCAGCTTGACCCGCAGCAAGGCGGCCTGCAGCTCGTCCAGGCGCGAATTCACGCCCTGATGCAGGTGGTGGTACTTCACCTCGGAACCGTAGTTGCGCAGTGCGCGGATGCGCTCGGCCAGGTGCGCATCGGAGGTCACCACGGCACCGCCATCGCCCAGCGCCCCAAGATTTTTGGTGGGAAAGAAGCTGAAGGCTGCCGCATCGCCGAAGGCGCCCGCGCGGGTTCCGTGCGCGGTGGCGCCATGCGCCTGCGCGGCATCTTCGATCAGTAGCAGCCCGTACCGGTGCGCCAGCCTCTGCAGGCCCGCCATATCGGCCAGCTGGCCATACAGATGCACTGCCATGATGGCGCGCGTGCGGGGCCCGATGGCCTTTTCCACGCTGGCCGCATCGATGTTGAAGGTGGCCGGGTCCGGCTCCACCGGCACCAGCACCAGCCGGTTCTGGCTGATCGCCAGAAACGTCGCGATGAAGGTGTTGCCCGGCACGATGATTTCGTCGCCTTCGCGCAACACGCCCAGTTCGCGATACCCACGCAGGATCAGCGACAACGCATCCAGCCCGTTGCCCACGCCAACCGCATGCGCGCCGCCGCAATAGCGGGCGAATTCGTCCTCGAATGCGGCCAGCTCCTGGCCAAGCACATACCAGCCGGCATCGATCACGCGCGCGGCCGCGGCCTTGAGCTCGTTCGCGTAGCGTGCGTTGGTTGCACGCAGATCCAGGAAAGGCACATCCATTACAAAGTCCATCGATAGACATCCTGTACCACTGCACGCGCGCCGAAGCGCTCCTTCTGTTCAACCAGGCCCTCATTGAGCACCTGCCCGCCCTGCTCGGTTGAAATCCCGAAACTGAAGTAGTCGCGCCCTGCGTACACCTGGGTGATCAGCTCGGCCAGCAGCAGGCTCAGCGCGTCCAGCCGGCGCCCCGGTTCGGAGACGGCCAGATACTGGGTGTGGACACTGCGGCCGAAGTCGTACACCAGCGCCGCTGCCAGCAACTGCCCGCCCGCGCGCGCCTCGTGCAGCACGATGTGATGCGGGAACCGGAGCTGCAGCAGTTGCAGTTCGTCCAGCCGGTGGGTCGGCGCCACGCCATGGCGCTGCAGCACCTCGGTCAGCAATGCATGAAAGGCCTCAAGACTGCTAGTGGTCTGGACCTGCACGCCGGCCTTGCGCGCCTTGGCGATCGACCGCCGCCGCTCGGCACTGAAGGCGAACGGCTGGCGCAGCGCGATCACCGACGACAGGTCGCGCCGATACACCTGCGCGCCCACCCGATGCAGGGCGTACAGCTCCTCTTCCGCCGGGTACGCATGGAAGACATGCGGCACTGGCTTGTAGACGATCTCCTGCGCGCCTGCGGCCCGGTAATGCGTGGCGATCTGCTCGAACACCTGCAGGGCCGCACCGGCCCGCATCGCCATCGACGACACCAGGCCGGCATAGGTGAGCCCGGCATGGCTGCTGACGCAGCCGCCCTGCACGCTCGCAGGAAACACCGCAATCACCTCGCCACCGCGCTCCACCAGCAACGACGCATCGGCGAAGCGGTCGGCGTGGTAGTCCATATATCCGCGCCGATGCAGCAGGTTGCCATTGCGCGAGCTCGCCACCAGTGCGTCCCACGCAGATGCATCGCCGGCACGATAGGGCCTAACCGAATACATGGCCGCCCTGCAGTTCCGCCGGCAGCGCCGCATCGGCCAGGCCAAAGCCGGCATGCCCCATCGCATTGCCGTTGTAGAACATCAGTACGCAATTGCCTTGCTGGATCAATGCCGGGTAGCACAGCGTCTGCGCATCCCAGCCCTCCTCGGACAATTGCAGCCCGAGCTGGCCATCGTCGCGCTCCCAGTGCAGACCATCGCGGCTGAAGGCGATGCCGGGGAAGTAGCCACCGCGCGTGTCGCCGCGGGTGAAGTACATCAGGTAACGCTCGCCAAGCCGGTAAACGCGCGGGCGGCCGATGCGGTATTCGTCGTCGCGCGGACGCAGGCAGACATGATCGTCGCCGCAGATGCAGGCCAGGTCATCGGTCTGCGCATAGCGGATGTGGTAACGCGGATACGGCTGGCCCGCGATGGTTTCCCAGTCGTCGCCCACCGCGTACCACAGCCGCCAGCGTCCATCTTCGTAACGTGCCGAGTGCACCGCGGCGATCGTGCTGCGGCCGGGCGCGCGGTCCAGCAGCGGCGTTTCCTGGCGACGCTGGAACGTGCCGCCGCCGTCGCGCGACACCGCCAGGCCGGTGAACGCGAGGAACTTCGCCTTGGCCACGCGTTGGAAGCCTACGTAGAACATGTACAGGCCATCCGGCCCGGCCACTACATCGCCCAGGATCATGCCGTTGTCGTCGAAGCAGCCATCGCGCCCGATGTCCAGCACCGGCTCGCGGCTGACGCCGACAATCTGGGTAGGCGCATCCGCACGCACATCCACATAACCGATCCGGCTCACGCCGTGCGCATCGCGGAAACCCGCATACACCCGCAGGGTCTGCGCAGACAGCCGGTATGGCGTCGGCGTCAGTGCCGCGTGCTGCATCCAGCCGCCGACGCCATCGCGTGCCACATCGAACACCAGGCCGCGCTTGATCCAGTCGAACATGGGCTTCAGAGCTCCACGTCGAAACTGGACCGGCCGGCCACCGCGCGTGCCGGCGAACCGACATACACGCGGCCGGCTTCGGTGTGCCGGGTCACCAGCGCCCCGGCGCCGATGATGTTGTCTGCGGCAATGCGTACCTTGTCGCTGAGCGTGGCGTTGACGCCGATGAAGCTGCCCTGCCCGATGTCGCAATAGCCGGAGATCACTGCATGCGATGCAATGAACACGTGATCCTGCACCACGGTGCGATGACCGATATGGTTGCCGCTCCACAGGATGCAGTTGTCGCCGATGCGGGTGAACGGCTGGACGACATTGCCCTCGAAGATGAAGCAGTTCGCGCCGATCTGCGCATTGCGCCACACGAAGGCGCGCGAGCTGACGTAGCTGGCGCAACGGTAGCCGCGTTGCTGCATGTCCTGATAGAACCGCCTGCGCAGGCGATTCAACTGGGTCGCGGGAATGGCGACGAACGCCTCGTACTGGCCAGGCGGATACCGTTGCTCCAGTTCCTCGTAAGCCACCACCGGCAGGTCGGCCAGCGTGGGCCGCAGCAGATAGTCGCGCTCCACGCTGAAGGCCACCACTTCGTAGTCGCTATCGTGCTGGAAGTATTCGCAGGCGATCTGTGCGAACTCGCCCGCCCCGACGATCACCAGCGGTTTGCGCGCACTCATGCTTCCAGCCTGCGGTCATGGATGCAAAGTTCGCCACGCACCTCGCGCAGGAACTGGTCGTAATCCAGGATGTAATCGCCCGGGTCGTAGTACTGATCGGCCAGCACCATCAGCACGCAATCGGGGCTGAAATGGTGCAGGTCGCGCCACACCATGCGTCCCAGCAGCAAGCCTTGCGATGGGTCGTCCAGGCGTACCTCGGTCGGGCCATCGCCCTTGCCGTCGTCCAGCAGAATCGTCACCGAGCCATGCAGGGCCACGGCCAGCTGGTTGAGCTGACGGTGGGCGTGCTGGCCGCGATGCACGCCGCCACGGGTGCCGAACAGGTAGTACACACGACGTATCTCGAACGGGACATTGCGCTGCTGCTCCAACGAAACGAGCGAGCCGCGATCGTCGCCGTGGGTATGCAACTGGATGGGTTCGAAGGCCATGGTCGGGTGGGCGTAACCGCTGACTGCACTTAGTGCGACATGCCTGAGTGCGCCGGGATGTGCGAAAGGTTGCGCGGTGTTACGGCCCTGCGAAACGGCGTCCGCGCAAGCGCAGCAGCCGGTGCTATGCCTCGTGGGTCACGCAGCGAAGCGATAAAAATTCGTTGGCGCGATGCAACCTTTCATCGGCATCGCCGCACATATCGATGCACGTTCACCTGGCCGCTGCTGTCGGCCGGCGTGGGGAGCCAGGCCTGGCAGCGCACTGCGGACTGCCGGAACCAACGACCACCACCGGTGAGGATACCGACCAGATGCGTTCACCCCCTCAGGCGCCCGACGCGACAGCCACCGCCAGTGCCGCCACGCGGCCGTTGCCGGACCAGGCAGCGCCGGCCGCGCGCGTCATTCCACTACCCAAATCCATGCGCGTACTGCACTGGCTGACGGTGCTGTGCCTGGTGATGGCGGCCAGCTTGATCCTGCTGCGTGCCGAACTGGATGGGCGCGCACTGCGCCAGTGGCTGCTGGAAGGCCATCGTCACTTCGGCCTGATGGTGCTGCTGTTGTTCGTGCTGCGGGTGGGCCTGCGCCTGCGGCTGCGCTCCCTGCCGCCCGGCCCGCCCGCATCGCTGCTCATGCGCCTGGCCGCCGGCACCACCCATCTGGCGATGTACGGCCTGATGCTCGCATTGCCGCTGATCGGCTGGTCGCTCAGCAATGCCTTCGGCAAGACGGTCTATCTGTTCGGCCTGGCCCTGCCCAACCTGGTGGAAGCCGATGCAGACCTGGGCGACACCCTGGGCGCCTGGCATCTGAACGCCGCCTGGGCGCTGCTGGCCCTGGTGCTGGTGCATATCGGCGCCGCGCTTTGGCACCACCTGGTGTTGCGCGACGGCTTGCTGCGCCGCGTGCTGCCGGGCAAGCACGCATGAGCACTGCCGGTTCCCCCGCCCGTCGCCGTTTCCGCCCTGCCCTACTCCGTTCCGTCGAACAAGGACTTGTCATGCCTACTCCCCAGCCTGCTCCGCACCGTGCCGCCGCATCGCGCACTGTCTCCCTGACGTCCTTGTTGTGCGTGTCCGGCCCGCTGTTGCTGCTGGCCAGCACGCAGGCACAGGCCATCCCCTCATTCGCTCGCCAGACCGGCTCTTCGTGCGCGGATTGCCATATCGGTTCCTACGGCCCCTCGCTCACGCCCTACGGCATGCGTTTCAAGCTGGGCGGTTTCACCGATACCAATGGCGAGGGCACCAAGATTCCGGTTTCCGGCCAGCTCACCTGGTCGCGCAACAACCCCAGCCGCGGCGACAGCACCGCGCGCCTGCGCCAGGCCGATCTGTATCTGGCCGGCCGGGTCAGCGACAACGTGGGCGGTTACTCCAAGATCCGCTCCACCAACAGCGGCAATGCCACCTTCGATACGCGCCTGGACGATGTGGACCTGCGCTTTGTCAGCAAGCCGTTCGAGATGGCCGGCAAGGACACCATGATCGGTGTCAGCGTCAACAACAATCCGGGCATTTCCGACCCGATCCATGTGCTGCCCAACGCCTCCACATTGACCCCGGCCTCCAACGGCGGTGCATCGACGATGCTCAGCTCCTCGGCGTTGTCCAACCGCGTCATCGGCGCCAGCGTGTACGGCCTGTACGACAAGAACTGGTACGGCGAGGTGGGCAGCTACAGCGCGCTGTCGCCCTCGGCGCAGGATCGCCTCGGCTGGCCGATCAACGGCGACCCGGGCAAGCTCAGCGACACCAGCTATGCACGCCTGGCCTATATGAAGGACATGAAGCGGCAGTTCTTCTCGGTCGGCCTGACCGCGCTCAACACGCGCCGGCAGCGTCCGCGCAACGGGCCCAGCGACGATCTCACCGACTTCGGCTACGACCTGACCTATCAATTCCTCGGCACCCGCGAACACGTGGCGTCGCTGGCTTACGTCAACATCTACGAGCGGCGCAAGTACGGCAGCCCACTGATTCCTTCCGACCCGACCATGCCTGCGCTGGAACGCGGCAGCGTGCGCGATCAGACCTTCAGCGTGAACTATGCCTACAAACAGACTTATGGCGTGCTGGCCGCGCACATGATCAACACCGGCTCGTTCGATGCGGCGCGGTACTCGCCAGTGGGCATTCCCGACACCACCAGCAATCTGATCCTGCTGTACTGGACCCCGTTCGGCAAGGACGGCACCTATACCTCGATGGCCAACCTGCGCCTGTCCGCCGGCTGGTTCCGCTTCGACAAGTTCAACGGCAGCACGTCCAACGTGTTCCGCGGCCCGCCGATCACCAATCCGCGCGATCTCGACAGCTTCACGGTGTCGGTCAACCTGATGTTCTGATCTCCCCCACGTTGCACGCAACCGTACGGACCCACATGCATCCATTCAACAAGACCCTGATGTGCGCTTCGCTGGCCGGGCTGCTGCTGGCCGGTACCACCCTGTCCACGCCGGCACGTGCCGCCGATGGCAAGAGCGTGTTCACCACAGAATGCGCCGAATGCCACAGCGCCACCCAAGGCAAGAACAAGAAGGGCCCCTCCCTGTTCGGCATCGTCAACCGTCAAGCCGGCACCGTGGCGGACTTCAGCGGCTACTCGCCGGAACTCAAGGCGAGCAAGCGCACCTGGGATGCGGCCAGCCTGAAAAGCTTTCTCAAGCAGGATTCCAAGAAGGCCCTGCCCGGCACCAAGATGAAGTACGAGGGCCTGGAAGACGAAAAGGAACTGGACGCCCTGATCGCCTACCTCAACACCCTGCACTGATCCGCGCCGGGCGGGACAGCGCCACGGCGGCCGGCACGGCGCCGATGGCGAGGCGGGAGATGCCGGCGACGGCGTGTTGGGCCGGGTTCGGCGCTCGCGGGGGATGAGCGCGTCGCACACCGCCGTGCCTGCATCAAGTCAGGCACGGCCGACGAGCCGTCGCCCCTGCCGTGGGCATCCGCAGCCCCCCGCAGCCGCACCGCGCAGCCGGGCGGGACCGCGTTGCGCGATGCAGTCTCTTCGCGTATACGGACCGAACCGTCGCAGCTGCGGCGGTCTCGTGCTGCGTGATGGGTCACTATCGCGCCCCGCTCCGTGCCGATATCCAACGCCCTTGCCGAACGTTTTGCCTACCAAGCAGGCCCTCTTGCGAACGCGCCGCCACTGCGCCTGCGACGGGCAGCCATGGTCCGCCACAGGCGCAGCGTCGCGGCGCCACCGACTCCTTTCCGCCGGCCCACGCTGCACACACCCGCACTGCCGGCGGCGGCTGCTTCGCCGCTCGCGGCTGCGCCGGGGACTGCTGCTCGCGCTGATGGCCAGCCCCTGCGGCAGCGCGCTGGCCGATAGTCTGGGCGGCGCGGTCGCGGTCGCCTCGACCCTGATCGACCGCGGCATCTCCATCGCCCCCAATCGCGTCACCCTGCAGGCGGCCGGCTATTGGCTGCCCGCACCCGGTTGGTCGATGTCGGCCTCCGCGGCGTTGCAATCGCCCTCCTTCAGCAGGCCGGTGGCGCTCACGTTGCAGGGTGCGCGTGGCTGGATGCTGAACGACCGCTGGCAGATGCAGGCCAGCCTGCTGTACTACGCCTATCCGGCCGACCGCCAGTCGCGCAGCTTCGACCGCCAGGAAGCGAGCCTGGCCTGGTCCTACCGCGACCTGCTGACCTTCTCGCTGTCCACCTTCAACTTCCCGCGTGCCCAGCGCTCGCTGTGGATCACTGCGGTCGACGTCACCGCCAGCATTCCGCTGTCGGCCAGGTTCAGCCTTTCGGCAGGCGCCGGCGTCTCGGATTTCCCGGCCATGGCCTACGGCGCACCGAGTTCCGGCCGCTATCGGTATGGGCAACTGGGCCTGACATGGAACCGCGCGGCATGGACGGTGAAGCTGGACCGGGTACTGACCAGCAACAACACCCCGCGCGCGCAGGGCGGCCCGGGCGAGACGCCGTGGGTGGGCATGGTCTCGCGCAGCTTTTGATCCAACCGCAACCTTTTGCCCGCTCGCGGGCACCTAGATGTGTCCTCTGCCATGCCTGCTTCGATGAATGATTCCGACACCCTCGGCGATGCCACCGATCGCATGCTGCTGCGTCGCATGGCAGCGGGCGATCGCGACGCCCTGGCGAGCATGTACCACAGCTACCACGGCCGGCTGTGCCGGTTCCTGTCGCGGCTGACGCGCCGCCCGGACATCATCGAAGAGGCCATCAACGATTGCTTCTGGATCGCCTGGCAGAAAGCCGGCGACTTCCGGGGCGATTCGCAGGTGTCCACCTGGATCATGGGCATCGCCTACCGCTGCGGGCTCAAATGCCTGCGCCAGCACGACGGCGAAGCCATCGACGACACCGCCGTGGTGGAAGACCACGCCCCCAGCGCCGACGACGGCGACGACCGCGAGCTGCGCGACTGGCTGGACAAGGGCATGGAGCGGCTATCGCCGGACCAGCGCCTGGTCATCGAACTGGTCTACGGCGTCGGCCACAAGCTGGAAGAAGTCGCCGACATCATGCAGTGCCCGGTGGGCACGATCAAAGCCCGGCTGTTCCACGCCCGGGTCAAATTACGCAATGTGCTGCCCGGCCTGGCCGGCAGCGCTCCTTACACGGAGACCCTGCAATGAAGACGTTTTTCATCGCGCCTGGCAAGGAATGCTCGCACGCCTGGGAATTGATGCCGGCCGTCTTGCTGGATAGCGCCACCGAGGAAGAGAGTGCCTGGTTGATCGCGCACGTGGCCAAGTGCGCCTCCTGCGGCGCCGAGTTCGCCCAGCAGAACCGCCTGCGTCAGGCGCTGGCATTGCCCTGCGCCGTCAGGCTCGACCCCAACGCCGGATTGCAGCGTCTGCTCGGCCGACTGGACGCTCCCGAACAGCGCATCGCACCGCCGCCGGCCGCACGCCGCTCCGGCAGCTGGACGGTGCGCGCCCTGGCCGCCGCTGCATTGGTACAGGCCATCGGCCTGGGTGTCATGGGCGTCAAGCTGGCGTCGCCGGCGCCGTCGCACGACTACCGCACGCTCAGCAGCGCCACCGCGTTGCCGGTGCCGCAAGGCGCCATCCGCGTGGTGCCGGACGCCAGCATGACCGTGGCCGACTGGGACCGTCTGCTGCATGCGCAGCAGCTGCAGGTGGTGGGCGGACCCAACGCCATGGGCGCCTACACCGTGGTGCCGGCCGCACCGCAGCCGCCAGTCCAGCCGCAGCAGACGGTGCAGCAACTGCGTGCCAATCCGGGCATCCGGCTGGCCGAGATCGTCTCCGCTCCATGAGCCGCCTGTTCACTATCGGCCTGCTCGCCGCCCTGCTTGGCACCGGCCCGCAAGGCACCGCGCAGGCCGCCGCCCTGCAGGACTCTGCGCAAACCGCTGCCGCCGGCACCGCGCCGGCAGCCGCTGCCACCGATGCGCACACGCCCGACAGCAGCCGCGACATCCTGCTGGCGGTGGCCAACCCGCTCAGCGCACCGCCGGCCCGCGCCGGCTCCAGCCTGATCGGCTATGCCTCTAGCTACTACGGCGCCGGCCAGAAGGCCGCCGTGCGGATGGAAGCCATCAAGCAGCGCTACAAGTTGCGCGAGGTGGCCGGCTGGCCGATCACCTCGCTGGGCCTGTACTGCGCGGTGCTGCAGCCGCCGCCGGGCGTCTCGCGCGACGAGCTGGTCAGCACGCTGGCCGACGACGAAGGCGTGGAGCTGGTACAGCCGGTGCAGGATTTCTCGGTGTTTTCCGCCGATGCCGCCGCAGACAAGAACACACCGTTGTCCGGTTACAACGACCCGTACGTGGACATGCAGCGCGGTTTCATCGACACCGATGCCGCCAGCGCGCAGGCGGTGACCCAGGGCCGTGGTGTGGTGGTGGCGGTGGTCGATACCGGCGTGGACACCAGCCACCCCGACCTGAAGGCGCGCATCCGCGAAGTGCACGATCTGGTCGACAACACTCCGGTCACGACCAGCAGCGATTCGCACGGTACCGAAGTGGCCGGGATCATCGCCGCCGGCAGCAACAACCATCAGGGCATCGTCGGCATGGCGCCCAAGGCCATGCTCAACATCTACAAGGCCTGCTGGTACGCGCCCACCGTCGGCGCCACTGCACGCTGCAATACCTTCACCCTGGCCAAGGCGCTGGCGGCGATCAACAACAGCGCCGCGCGCGTGGTCAACCTGAGCCTGGGTGGCCCGGCCGATCCACTGCTGAGCAAGATGCTGGCCCACCTGGTGCAGCAGGGCCGCATCGTGGTCGCGGCGATGCCGCCCAATGGCCGGCTGGATGGGTTTCCCAATGATGTGCCCGGCGTGCTGGTGGTGCGCAGCAGCGGGAGCGGCGCGGCCATGCCCGGCGTGCTGAGCGCCCCCGGCACGGACATCCTGACCACGCAGCCGAACGGCCGTTACGACTTCACTTCCGGCTCGTCGATGGCCACCGCGCATGTCAGCGGCATGGCCGCGCTGCTGTTGTCGCTGCAGCCATCGATGGATGCCAGTGCACTGCGCGAGCTCCTGCAGCGCACCAGCAAGGTCTCCGACGGCCAGCTGCAGGTCAACGCCGGCGCCGCAGTCGATGCCCTGTCGCCTTCCAGACATTCCAACTGACGACACCGGCATGACCAAGTGGATCCCGTTGTGGTTGCACAAGCTCAGTTCGCCGCCGATGTTCTATCGCGTTGCAGGTGCCGTGCGTCCGTGGGCGCTGGCGCTGGCGCTGCTGCTCGGCACAGTGGCCGCCTACGGCGGGCTGGTGCTGGCGCCGCCGGATTATCAACAGCACGACGCCTACCGCATCATCTTCATCCACGTGCCCAGCGCCTGGATGAGCCTTTTCATCTACGCCGCGATGGGCGTGTCGGCGTTCATCGCGCTGGTGTGGCGGATCAAGCTCGCCGAAGTGGTGACCATGGCCTCTGCGCCGATCGGCGCGGCCTTCACCTTCATCACCCTGTGCACCGGCGCGCTGTGGGGCAAGCCGATGTGGGGCACCTGGTGGACCTGGGATGCGCGGCTGACCTCGGAATTGTTGCTGCTATTCCTCTACCTGGGCGTGCTTGGCCTGTATCACGCGGTGGAAGACCGCCGTCAGGCGATGCGCGCGGCCGGCCTGCTGGCGCTGGTCGGCCTGGTGAACCTGCCCATCGTGCATTACTCGGTGGTGTGGTGGAACACGCTGCATCAAGGCTCCACCGTGCGCCTGCTCGGCCCGTCCAAGATGGGTGCGGACATGCTGTGGCCGTTGCTGACGATGATGCTGGCCACCAAGTGCTACTACGTCGCCAGCCTGTTCGGCCGCGTGCGGGTGGACCTGCTGGCGCTGGAAAGCGGTAAGGACTGGGCACGCCGCATCGTATTGACGGAGCGCACCGCATGAGCGCCTTTCTGGCGATGGGCGGCTACGGCCAGTACGTGTGGACCGCGTACGCGGTGTTCGTGCTGGTGCTGCTGGCCGATCTTGCGTCGCCGTGGCTGCGCCGCCGCCGGCTGCCGCGCGCGCTGCGCGGGCAACTGCAGCGGCAGATGCCGCGCCGCAGCCGCGAGCAGCCGGTGCTGGAGCGGGACGCACCATGAACGCCACCCGCAGACAACGCCTGTGGCTGGTGGTCGGGGTGCTGGCCGCCGCCGCGCTGGCCGGGACACTGATCGTGCTGGCGCTGCAGCGGAACATGAGCTATCTGTTCACGCCCAGCCAGGTGCATGCCGGCGAAGCGTCCGGCTACCAGCAGTTTCGCCTGGGCGGCATGGTCAAGGCCGGCTCGATCCAGCGCGCCAACGACTCGCTCAAAGTCAGCTTCACCGTCATCGATAAAAACGCAGCCACCCAGGTCGAGTACACCGGCATCCTGCCGGACCTGTTCCGCGACAACCAATCGGTGATCGCCAACGGGCGCATGCAGGGCGAGCGGTTCGTCGCCACCGAAGTGCTGGCCAAGCACGACGAAACCTACATGCCGAAAGAACTCAAGGACGCGATGGCCGAAGGCCATGTCGGCAAGCCGATCCCTGCCACCGCCGCGCCATTGGCTGCGCCGCGTTGATAGGGCGCAGCACGCATTCCCCATCCGATGAGCTTCTTCTCCCGCACCGTGCGACCCGCCCATGACGCCTGAACTTGGCCAGATCGCATTGATCCTGGCGCTGCTGCTTTCGCTTGCACAGGGCGTGTTGCCACTGATCGGAGCCTGGCGCGGCAATACCGCGTTGATGGCCATCGCACGGCCCGCCGCCGCCGGCCAGGCGGTGTTCGTGTGGCTGGCCTTCGGCCTGCTGGCCTGGTCGCTGCTGTCGCTGGATTTTTCGGTGGCCTATGTCGCCGCCAACGCCAACGTCGCCCTGCCCTGGTACTACCGCATTGCTGCGGTGTGGGGCGCGCACGAAGGCTCGCTGCTGCTGTGGATCGCCATCCTGTCCACCTGGACGGTGTTGCTGGCCGCCTTCAGCCGGCATCTGCCGCAGCACTTCGCCGCGCGCGTGCTGGCGGTGCTGGGACTGGTCTCGGTGGGCTTTCTGGCCTTCATCCTGCTCACCTCCAATCCGTTCGGACGGCTGTCGCCGATTCCGCTTGACGGCCGCGAACTCAACCCCGTGCTGCAGGACCCGGGCATGACCTTCCACCCGCCGGTGCTGTACACCGGCTACGTGGGGTTTTCGGTGGCCTTCGCGTTTGCGGTCGCCGCCTTGCTGGGTGGCGAACTGGAACAGGCCTGGGTGCGCTGGGCGCGCCCCTGGACCAATGTGGCCTGGGCCTACCTGACGGCCGGCATCGTGGCCGGCAGCTGGTGGGCCTACGCGGAACTGGGCTGGGGCGGCTGGTGGTTCTGGGACCCGGTGGAAAATGCCAGCTTCATGCCGTGGCTGGTGGGTACCGCACTGATCCACACCCAGGCGGTCACCGAAAAACGCGGCAGCCTGCGCGCCTGGACCATCCTGCTGTCGATCCTGGCATTTTCGCTGTCGCTGCTGGGCACCTTCCTGGTGCGCTCGGGCGTGCTGACCTCGGTGCATGCCTTCGCCGCCGATCCGCGGCGCGGCCTGTACATCCTGATCTTCCTGATCGCGGTGGTCGGCGGTTCGCTGCTGCTGTACGCGCTGCGGGCGCCGAAGATCGCCAGCGGCAAACCCTTCGCCGCCGCATCGCGCGAGACCGGCATCCTGATCGGCAACCTGCTGCTGACCGTGGCCGCGGCGATGGTGTTGCTGGGCACGCTGTTTCCGCTGATCGCCGACGCGTTCGGCATGGGCAAGGTCTCCGTTGGCCCGCCCTACTTCGGCCTGCTGTTCCCGCTGCTGATGCTGCCGGTGGTGCTGCTGCTGCCGTTCGGCCCGTACCTGCGCTGGGGCAAGGCCGAGGCCGCACCGTTGAAGACGCTGGGCACGCGTGCCGGCATTGCCGCCATCGCCTGCGCGCTGGGCGGCAGCCTGGTTGCCGACGGCCAGGCCAAGGCGATCGCCGGGATTGGCGTCGCCGCCTGGGTGGCCGCAGGCACTGCGTTGTATGTGGTCAAGCGCTGGCGCGAGATGCCGCGCGGCCGGCGCTTTCCGGCGGAAATGGCCGGCATGCTGATCGCCCACGCGGGCGTGGCGGTGTTCGTGGCTGGCGTGCTGGTATCGGAAAGCCTGTCGGTGGAGCGCGACGTGCGGCTGTCGCCCGGCCAGAGCGCGCAGATTGCCGGCTACAACTTCCGCTTCGATGGCGTGCAGCTGGTGGACGGGCCGAACTGGAAGGCCGAACAAGGCAGCGTACGGGTCAGCCGCGATGGCCAGTTGGTGGCGCAACTGCACCCGCAAAAACGCCTGTACAGCAGCGAGCGCATCCAGACCGAATCGGCGATCGATCCGGGCATCACCCGCGACCTGTATGTGGCGCTCGGCGAGCCGCTGGACGATCAGCACATCGAATACGACTGGACGCTGCGGCTGTACTACAAGCCGCTGATCCGCTGGATCTGGGCCGGTGGCCTGTTGATGATGCTGGGCGGCTTGGTCAGCGCCTGCGCACGGCGCTTCCGCGCGCCGGTGTCCGCCCCCACAGCCGCTACCTCGCCGGCATACGATGCGCGCCTGCTCGCGCAGGAGTCGCACCCGTGAAGCGCATGCTGCCCCTGCTGGGGTTCTTGTTGGTGGCCGCACTGTTCGGCTTCGGCATCTACTGGACCATGCAGCACAACCCGCGCGAGGTGCCCTCGCCGTTGATCGGCAAGCCGGCGCCGGCGTTTTCGCTGCCGCGACTGGATGCGCCCGAGCAGCGCGTCACCCGCGAGCAACTGCTGGGCAAGCCCTATGTGCTCAACGTGTTCGGCAGCTGGTGCGCCGAATGCGTGCACGAGCATCCGGTGCTGATGGCGCAGGCCGGCACGCTTGGCGTGGCATTGATCGGCTACAACTACAAGGACGCGCCGGCCGATGCCAGCGCGTGGCTGGCGCGCTACGGCAACCCGTATGCGCTGGTGATCGCCGACGAGCCGGGACAGACCGCGATCGACTTCGGCGTCTACGGCGCGCCGGAAACCTTCCTGATCGATGCGCAGGGCACGATCCGCTACAAGCATATCGGCGTGCTCACCCCCGCCGTCATTGATGCCGAGCTGTTGCCCGCCATCGCCGCGTTGCCCAAGGGGGCGCCATGATTGCGGGCTATCGCCGCTTGCAGGCGCACCGCCGTCGACAGGCCCGGCAGCTGCGCCTGTTGCTGGTGTTGCTGCTGGGCGTGCTGCTGGCGCCGTGCGTGCAGGCGCAGGCGGTGGACCCGCTCCCCTTCAAGGACCGCAGCGAAGAAGCGCGCTATCAACGGCTGACCGCGCAACTACGCTGCCTGGTGTGCCAGAACGAGAATCTGGCCGATTCCAACGCCAGCCTGGCACGCGACCTGCGCCATCAGGTGTTTGCGCAACTGCAGGCCGGCAGGAGCGATGCGCAGATCAAGCAGTACATGGTCGAGCGCTATTCGGACTTCGTGCTGTACGACCCGCCGGTCAGGCGCGGCACCTGGCTGCTGTGGTTCGGGCCGCTGCTGATGCTCGGCGCCGGCGCCGGCGTGGTGATCCACACCGTGCGCAAACGCGCGCGGGTGGGCACACCGGCAGCACCGCAGGCAGAGGAAGAGTGGTGATGACCGGTTTCTATCTCGCCAGCGCCCTGCTGGTCGCCGCAGCGCTGCTGCTACTGCTGTTGCCGCTGCTGCGCAACCCGACGCGCCATGGCAGTGGACGTTACGCGCTGCCGGTTCTGCTGGCGGTGGCCCTGCCGCTCGCCACCGCCGGCCTGTATCGCCTGGTGGGCACGCCCGAGGCGATCGTGCAGCGCGTGGTCGCCGCGCCGCCGCCGGCCGCACCACCAGGCGCACAAGCCGTGCCCGTGGCCGAGCCTGCGCAAACGCAGGCTGCCAGTGCCGCGCAGGACGCGCAGATGCAGGCGCTGGAGTCGTGGATGCAACAGGCCAAGACGCATGAGCAGAACAACCGCCCCGCAGAGGCACGCCAAGCCTATGCGCAAGCGCTGAAGATCGCACCGGATACCAGCGCCGCCATCGTCGGCTGGATCGCCGCCGACATGGCGACGCACAGCGACTTCGCCATCGATGCGGCCTCACGCGCGCAGTTGCAGCAGCTGATCGCGCGCGAGCCGGACAACCAGCGCGGGCTGTGGCTGCTGGGCATCAGCGACTTCCAGCAGCGCGACTACACCGCGGCCACCACGCATTGGCGCCATCTGCATGGATTACTGGAGACCGGCTCGCCGATGCAGAAGGCGGTAGCGGACAAGATCGCCGTGGTCGAAGCGATGGCCAGTACCCGGCAACCCGGTCGCGCGGCGCGCTGAGCATTGCTGCAAGTGCTCGATCAACGCGCGACGTCATCGCGCAGGCACGCGTCGAACGGCCCTGGTGTTCGGCAATGCTGCTCGGGCGCGCTGCAGCCACGTCGGCAGCGGGACGCCAGCAGTGGTGATGCACCCCTGGCCATCGGCCCAGCAGCACCCCGCGCCGTGGCTCAGGACGAAAGTCCCAGCACCTCGTGCAATTTCCCGCTGAACTCGCCCAGCGTAAACGGCTTGGCGATCATGCTCATGCCCTGGCCGAGAAATTCGCCGCGGTCGCGCGCGGTCTCCGCATAGCCGGTCATGAAGATCACCGGCAGATCGCCGCGCGACTGCCGCGCGATCTCCGCCAGCTGGCGCCCGTTGAGCCCCGGCAGGCCCACATCGGTGACCAGCAGGTCGATCCGTTGCGGCGATGCCAGGATCGGCAGTGCGGCGTCGGCATCGGCCACCACCTCGGCCTGGTAACCCAATTCGCCCAGCAATTCGGTGACCAACAGGCGGACCTGTTCGTCGTCCTCCACCACCAGCACCAGCTGTCCCTGGCCGGCCACCACCGCGCCGGCCTGCGGCTCCAGCGCCACGCTCTGCACGCTGCTGCCGGCCGGCAGGTACAGGCTGACCGTGGTACCCACGCCCACCTGCGACTCCACCCACACCTGTCCATGGGACTGCTGCATGAAGCCATAGATCATCGACATGCCCAGCCCGGTCCCCTGCCCGATCGGCTTGGTGGTGTAGAACGGCTCGAACACGCGCTCCAGCACATCCGCCGGCATGCCGGTGCCGGTGTCGGTCACCGACACCACCGCGTAGTCGCCCGGCGCCAGGGCGATGCCACGGCCGAGTTCGAGCGCGCTGTCCTCCACCCGCAGGTGCCGCGTGGCGATGCGCAACAGCCCGCCATTGGGCATCGCATCGCGGGCATTGATGGCCAGGTTGAGCAGCGCGCTTTCCAGCTGGTTCTCGTCGACGTAGGCCTGCGGCAGCGCATCGCACAGATCGGTGTCCAGGCGCACCGACTCGCCCAGCGTGCTCGCCAGCAGGTCCTGCAGCGATAGCACCAGATCGTTGACGTGCAGATGCCGCGCTTCCAGCGATTGCCGGCGCGAGAATGCCAGCAGCCGCTGGGTCAGCGCGGCAGCACGCAAGGCCGATGCCGAGGCCACATCCAGAAAGCGTCCCAGCCCTTCGGTGCGCCCCTGATCGATGCGTAAGCGCGCCAGGTCCAGCGCCGACAGGATACCGGTCAGCATGTTGTTGAAATCGTGCGCGATGCCACCGGTGAGCTGGCCCACCGCCTCCATCTTCTGCGCCTGGCGCAGCGCGGCTTCGCTGGATTCGCGCGCCTGCATCTGCTGCTGCAGCTCGGCGGTGCGCTCGGCCACCTTGGCTTCGAGCAGGCTGGCCTGCTGCTGGATCGACTCCATCGCCTGCGCGCGCACCGTGATATCGGTGGCAAATACATGGAATCCGTCCACCTGCCCGTCCGCGTCGAAACGCGGCATGTAGCGGATTTCGGCATCGCGACGGCGCCCGTCGGCGTGCGGCCAGCTCGCTTCCACGGTGAGCGCCTGGCCGGCCAGTGCCGCCTCGATCCAGGCACGGCGCTCGGCCACCACTGCCGGGCCCACCACATCCACCAGCGGCCGACCGATCACATCCTGCGGCGGAATACCGATCCAGTCTTCGTAGGAACGGTTGGCGAAGCGGTACACCAGATGCTTGTCGATGAAGGCGATCAACACCGGCAAGGCATCGGTGACCCGGCGCAGCTCCGCTTCGCTCAGCGCCAGGGCGGCCCGGCTCTCGGCCAGCTGCGCCATCTGGTCGCGGATCACGAACTGTTTCTGCCGCGACCGCAACGCGGTGGAGACCGCGCTCAACAGCGAGGCCGAACTCAGTGGCCGCTCCAGCTCGATGACGTTGGTCATTTCGGCCGGCAGGTTGGCATGCCGGCCGCGATGGCTACCACGCGGTGCGCGCAGCAGCACGAACGGAATATCCGACCACGCCGCCTGGCTTTGCAGGATCTGCTGCAGCTCCTGCAGATTGCCGCCCACCGCTTCTTCGGTCAGTACCACCACCCCGGAGCTGTCGCGCAGGTCGCCGGCCAGCGCGGTCAAGGCGCCGTAGACCCTGTGCGTCAGCCCGCGCTCGCCGACGATGCTGGCAATGCTGTCGGCATCGCGCCCGAACGGCGCAATGATATGAACGATCGATCCATCCGCATCACACCTGGTCAAGTGCACGATCCAGCAACGGCGCACCGTCTCCCACGAATTGCGGCGTGCCGGTCAGCACCCCATGGAATTTCTCGAGCGGCTCGCTCAGGTGCAGGCCGGTGCTGCCGATCTGCATCTCGCGGATCGAATCCTCATGCGCGCCGCTACGGTTCTTGATGACCGACAAGGCCTTGCGAATCCGCCCCTGCGCTTCGAAGAACCGGAACAGGATGACGGTATCGGCCATGTAGGAGATATTGAGATTGCCGGTTGACATCGTGCCCACCAGACCGCTCTGCGGATTGATCAGGAACGTGGTCACGCCGCTCTGGTTGAGATACGACAGCAGCTCATGCATCTGCAACATCAGCTGTTTTTCCTGCGGCATCGACGATAGATAGCCGTTGAGGCTGTCGATCACCAGCACGCGGCAGTTGCGCGCCTCCACACTCTCCCGCACCGTCCAGGCGAACTCGCCCGGTGTCAGCTCGGCCGGGTCCATCTGATGCAGTTCCAGCAGCCCCGATGCCAGATGCTTGCGCAGATCCATGCCCAGGTTCTCGGCCCGCGTCAGCAACGTACCGGTGCGCTCGTCGAACTGCAGCACGCAGCAATGCTCGCCACGTTCGCAGGCCGCGCTCACGTATTGCAGGGCAACGTTGGTCTTGCCCGAGCCGGCAGGTCCGGTCAGCAGCGTGCTGGTGCCGCGCAATGGGCCGCCATGCAACAGTGCATCGATGCGCTCCACGCCGCTGGACACCGTATCACCGACGAACGGCACGTGGTGCTCGGAGGCGATCAGCCGCGGATAGATCCGCATGCCGCCGGTGGCAATGGCGATGTCGTGGTAGCCGGCGATGAAATTGACGCCCCGCAGTTTCTGCACCTGCATCCGCCGCCGCGCCGCACCGAAATCCAGCGTCATCCGCTCCAGCGAGATCACCCCGTGACACAGGCTATGCAGATGCGCATCGCGCTCGCCATTCTCATCGGTCAGATCATCCACCAGGAACACGGTGATATTGCGTGGCGCGAAGAATTGCTTGAGCGCCAGCACCTGCCGCCGGTAACGCAACGAATCCTGCGCAAGCAGGCGCAGCTCCGACAACGAGTCGAACACCACCCGCGCCGGCTTGACCCGATCGACCTCGGCCTGGATCAGCTTGATGGTGCCGTCCAGCTCCATCTCCCAGGGATGCAGGATGGATTGCTGGCGGCCATCGCCCAGGAACGCTTCTGCCGAAGCGAGCTCGAACACATGCAGCGCCTGCAAAGACCAGCCATGCGAGGCAGCCACCTCGTTGAGCTCATCGATGGTTTCCGAGAGCGTGACATACAGGCAGCTCTCGCCCTTGGCGGCACCGTCGAGCAGGAACTGCAGCGACATGGTGGTCTTGCCGGAGCCGGGCTGGCCTTCCAGCAGATACAGCCGGTTGGCGGGCAGGCCACCGCGAAGGATGGTGTCAAGCCCCGTCGTTCCGGTAGTGATACGGTTTGCGATCATCGGCTTCACGTTTTCCATGCCGTCAAATCTAACATGCATGCGCGATTGCCCATTGCCTGGCCCTGAACTGATCACCTCGCTTGGCTTGACACGCCGGGCCACCACCCGAATTTTGCGTGATCGATCAGACATTCCCGATGATTCACGCTGTGACACGCATGGGCGAAGCTCGTCATTCGTGACTTCTCTCACCCTTGTTTGTGAGGACGCCGACACATCCGCCACAGGAGGCAGATCGCGTGAGACGCAAAGCGATCGCTGTTGCGCCTGCTCGAAACCGCAGTGAGCGACGCATCACCCCATGCACGCACCCTGGCGGTCGAGCACCACGCCATTCCTACAGTGATCGTCGACATCCTGCGTCACTGCGAACGCCATTCCAGCAACCGCGCCACACGCCGCTCCAGGTCGGCTGCCAGGAACGGCTTGGTCAACACTTCCATGCCATCGTCCAGTTGTCCCGCGCCCACCGCTGCGGTCGCTGCATAGCCGGTCACGAACAGCACTGGCAAGCCGGGCCGGTACTGCCGGCCCGCATCGGCAACCTGGCGCCCGTTCAAACCGCCGGTCAGCCCGACATCGGTCACCAGCACATCGATGGCCTCCGATGAGCGCAGCCGCTCCACCGCGGCGCTGCCTTCACCCGTTTCGATCACGCGGTAACCGGCCTCGGTGAGAACTTCGCAGATCAGCGCGCGAATGGCAGGCTCGTCTTCCACCAGCAACACACTGCAACTCCGCACCGCGGCGGCCGGCGGCGGCTCGGCCGCGTCGCTGGTCTCGGTGCCCGCCTGCTCGCCGTCGAACCGCGGCAGGTACAGCGCCATGGTGGTCCCCACACCGACTTCAGACTCGATGCGCACGTGCCCGCCGGACTGGCGGGTGAATCCATAGATCATCGACAGGCCCAGTCCGGTGCCCTGCCCGATCGGCTTGGTGGTGAAGAAGGGCTCGAAGACCTTGGACATGACATCGGCGCTCATGCCGGTGCCGGTGTCGCGCACGCTCAGGCACACATAGTCGCCCGGTGGCAGATCCAGTTGCTGCGCCGCGGCCTGATCCAGCGAGCGGTTATGCAGGCTGATGATGAGTTCGCCGCCATCGGGCATGGCATCGCGTGCATTGAGGCAGAGATTGAGCAGGGCGTTTTCCAGCTGCGGCGCATCCACCAGCACCTTCCACGCCTGCGGCGCCGGCAACACCTGCAAGCTGATCGATGGCCCCAGGGTCCGCGAGATGATCTCGCGCATGCCCTGTACCAGCGTGTCCACCTCCAATGCGCTGGGTGCCAGCGTCTGCCGACGCGAAAACGCCAGCAGGCGTTGCGTCAGCGCAGTCGCGCGCGCAGCGCTGGTCTGCGCCATGTCCACGTAGCGCTCCAGCCGGTCGTACCTGCCCTGCTCCACACGTGTCTGCAACAGCTCCAGCCCCACCGTGATGGCGGTCAGCAGGTTGTTGAAGTCGTGCGCCAGCCCTCCGGTCAATTGCCCCACCGCTTCCATCTTCTGGCTCTGGCGCAGTTTTTCCTCGGCCAGCAGCAATGCCGCGCTGCGCTCGCGCACGCGCTCTTCCAGCGTCTCGGTCAGCAGGCGCAGCTGCTCTTCGGCCTGCCGCCGGTCGGTGACATCCGATGCCGTGCCGAACCATTCCTCGATCTCGCCGCGCACATCCAGCAGGGGCACCGCACGCAGCAAGGTCCAGCGGACGCGCTGCGCGGCGTCCAGCACGCGGATCTCCAGCTCCAGGCCGGCCTTGTGGGCGATCGCCGTTGCGATGGCATCGGCCAGTTGCCCGCGATCGTCCGGATAGATCCATTCCAGCTGCCAACGCGCATTGCTGGGCAGGCCATCGTCCTGCAGGCCATCGCCTTCATGCAGGCGCAGCGCGCTCCAGTCGGCGGTGGCGGAAAAGATCGATTGCGACGACGCGCGCACCAGCGCATCCAGCCGACGTTCGCTCTTGATCAAGGCCTCGCTGGCCAGGCGCTCGGTGGTGCGGTCGCGCAATACCTTGACGAAGCCGATTGCCGCTCCGGTCTCGTCGCGCAACACCATCAGCGAGCCGTTGGCCCAGAACCATTCGCCGGACTTGCGCACATGCCAGCGCTCGTCCATGCCGCTGCCGCTCTCCAGCGCGGCAGCGGCTTCGATCAGAATCTGCCGCCGTGCGACATCGTCGGGAGTAAAGGTGCGCTCCAGCGACTGCCCGAGCATCTCCGCCTCGCTCCAGCCCAGAATGCGACGCGCGCCCTCGTTCCACGAGGTCACCCGCCCGCGCATGTCGGTGGCGATGATCGCGTAGTCCATCACGCTGTCCAGGATCTGCCGGTTGCGCACCTCCGCCTCGCGCACGGCGCGCTCAAGGCTGATGCGGTCGGTGATATCCAGGCCCTGCACGAAAATACCCGAGACAGTGCCGTCGGCGCCGGCAATCGGCTGGTAGACCAGGTCCAGCAGGCGTCGCTCGCTGGGCCCGCCCGGCACCGCCTGCACGTCGTACACCAGTGCGTTGGCCGAATAGGCGCGCCCGGACTGGTACACCTCGTCCAGACGCTGCACATGCCCCTGTTCGACCGCATCCGGCAAGGCCTCGGCCAACGGCCGGCCGATCACGTCGCGGTGGCCGACCAGGCGCGAATAACACGGATTGGCGAATTCGACACGATGCTGCGGCCCACTCAGGAATGCCATGAACATCGGCGCCTGCTCGAACAGGCGGATCAGGCGTTCGTGCTCGTCGGCCAGCCGCGCCTGCGCCAGCTTGCGCGCAGTCACCTCGTTGGTGACGCAAAACGCGCCGCCGACCTGGCCATCGTCGAGATAGATCGGCGAGAACGAGAACGTCCACCAGGTCTGTTCCGGCGCGCCATAGCGGTTCATGCCGATCGGCACTTCTTCAAAGCGCGATGCACGCCCCGCGAACGCTGCCTCGATCGGCGCGCGCACCGCCTCCCAGGCATCGGCCCACAGCTCGCGCAGCGGCGCGCCCAGCGCCTGCGCCTGTCGCGGCCCCAGGATCGGCGCATACGCATCGTTGTAGAAGAACGTCAGCGCGTCGCCCCACACCACGTACATGCTCTCGGGCGAGGCCAGCATCAGGTTCACCGCATTGCGCAGCGGCGGCGGCCAGTGCGCAACAGGCCCCAGCACGCTGCCATCCCAATCATGCGTGCGGACCGCTTGCGCCATGGTGCTACTGCCGTGCGGAAACGAGGCGCTCATGCGGCGCGCACACACGGCGCGGTTTGACGCTTGCCGCCGCACGTACCGCAGCGAGCACTCCCCGCGCGGCATGCAGCCGGCTGACCGGTCGACCATCGATGCATCGTTTCAACCATTGAGAAGGACCAGGACCCACCACACGCGAACGACCCGCAGCGCATCAAGGACACCACCGGCCGCACATCATCTTGCCTGCGACCGCCGACGTCCAGCCGCCAGCGGCAAACCGACTGAATCGATCACATGGCCACTCCGCCGCGCGGGAGCGTCGGCGGCCGCAGGCCGGCTTTACGGCGCCGGAGGCTGCCCCGGCGCCGCAGGCCGCCGTAGTGCGCGAGACAGGCACTCGGGCGCCACGCCTCAGTGCAGGTCAGGCGATCGAGCGAGCCTTGGGGGTGAGCATCGCCATGCGTGATTCGGCAAGCCAGGCCGCTTCGAGCAGATCCAACCGCACCTGAACCCGCTGCGGCGCAGAGTTCAGTTTCATTGGTCGAGGCCGCTATCGATCAGGTCGAGACCCACCCGATGCTACGGCCATCCTGCCTCCCCGGCCGTATCGCAAGTCTTCGCCTCCCTGCTATTGGGGACCTCCCGCCCTATTGCCTGTCGGATCACCCTATGCATTTCCTCTCGAATCTGCGCATTGGTCAGCGCCTGGCGCTCGGCTTTCTCGCCATCATCGTTCTGATGGTGATCCTGACCGTGGTCGGCATCCAGCGCGTGCGGAGCATCGATCAGCAGCTCACTGCCATCAACGAAGTCAACAGCGTCAAGCAACGCTATGCCATCAACTTCCGCGGCAGCGTGCACGACCGCGCGATCGCCTTGCGCGATGTGGTGCTGATGGACGAGCCGGCAGAGCGTCACGCCGCCGAGCAATCGATCGACAAGCTTGCCGCCGACTACGCCCGCTCCGCACAGCCGCTGGACGCTCTGATTGCGGCGTCGACGGACGCGAACGAAAAGGCGATCCTGCAGCGGATCAAATCCATCGAGCAGCGCACCATGCCGCTGATCGCGCAGGTCCGCGCGTTTCGCGATGCTGCGGACAAGCCGCATGCCGAGCAGCAGCTGCTGCAGCAGGCACGCCCCGCCTTCATCGACTGGCTGGCCAGCATCAACGCCTTCATCGACCTGCAGGAAGCCAAGAACCGCCTCGCCGCCAGGCAGGCCGTCGCCACCGCACGCGGCTTTGCGATGCTGATGATGATCTCCACCATCGTTGCATTGCTGCTCGGTGCAAGCATCGCATTCCTGCTTACCCGCAGCGTGGTGTTGCCATTGCGCCAGTCGCTGCGGCTGGCCGAGCGCATCAACGAAGGCGACCTGCGCAGCCAGGATGCCCCGACCGCCAACGACGAATCCGGCCAGTTGCTGCGTGCCATGCAGCAGATGCAGCACCGCCTGCAGGACGTGATCTCCGCACAGCGCACCATGGCGAGTCGGCATGACGCCGGCGAGATCAGCTACCGCACCGATGCGCAGCGCTTTCCTGGCGAATACGGCCACATGGTGCAGGACACCAATGCGCTGGTGCATGCGCATGTGCAAACCCAGCTGCGCATGACCGAGGTCATGGGGCGCTACGCCGTTGGCGACCTGACACCGGAGATCGAACACTATCCTGGCGAAAAAGCCGCCATCACGGCCACCATGCAGCAGGTCAAGCAGAACCTGCGCGCCATCAATGCGCAGATCCACGCACTGACCCAGGCCGCATGCGCCGGCGACTTCGCGCTACGCGGCCAGCCGGAACACTTCGAGCACGACTTTCGCCTGATGGTGGAAAACCTCAACACCATGATGGCCACTTCCGACACCAACCTGGCCCGGTTCTCCGAGCTGCTGCGCTCGATCGCCGACGGCGATCTGACCGTGCGCATGTCCGGCGACTTCCACGGCGTGTTCGCGTCCATGCGCGACGATGCCAACAGCACCGTGCACCGGTTGACTGACATCGTCACGCATATCCAGACCACCTCCAACAGCATTGGCTTTGCCGCTGAAGACATCGCCAGCGGCAACCAGGAACTGGCGCGCCGCAGCGAACAGCAGGCCGCCAGCCTCGAGGAAACCGCCGCCTCGATGGAAGAGCTGACCTCCACCGTCAAGCAGAATGCCGAGCACGCAGGCCGCGCCAATCAGCTTGCCGTAAGTGCCGCGTCCATTGCCTCGCAGGGCCGCGATGTGGTCGCCCAGGTCATCGACACCATGTCCGGCATCGAAACGGCGTCCAGGCGCATCGCCGACATCATCTCCGTCATCGACGGCATCGCCTTCCAGACCAACATCCTCGCCCTGAATGCCGCCGTCGAAGCCGCACGCGCCGGCGAACAGGGCCGCGGATTCGCCGTGGTGGCATCGGAAGTGCGCACCCTCTCGCACCGCTCCTCCGACGCCGCCAAGGAGATCAAGCGCCTGATCGACGACTCGGTGCAACGCGTCGCCGATGGCTCCGCACTGGTGCATACCGCCGGCACCACCATGGGCGAGGTCGTCGCCAGTGTCCAGCACGTCACCGACATCATGGGCCACATCTCCGCCGCCTCGCAGGAACAGGCCGGCGGCATCGAACAGGTCAACCACACCATCGCCCAGATGGACGAAACCACCCAGCAGAATGTACGTCTGGTCGAGGCAGCAAGCACCGCTGCGCGTTCGCTGGAGCAACATTCCACACAACTCACTCAAGCGGTGGAGGTGTTCAAGGTCACAGCCACGATGATGTGAGCATGGCGGCCCAAATGCTCGCCATCGTTCGCGCGAAACGGCGGGACCTATAAGGAAAGAGCTGCCGAGGCTGCAAGAAAGGTCGGCCGATTGATGGCTTGCACTACAGTTGGCGGAGAAAGTAGGGCGTAAAGCCCCCCCTAACCCACTGATCCGTAAGCAAAATACAGACCGGATTATGTAATGGCGTGTGGCTGGCAAGTTTTAGAGTTGCCTAAGATCAGCAGCAAGAAAGGAGACTTCAGCCGCGGATCAGGGTGATACGCCCAGGGTTTCCTAGACATCTCATGGCCATGGAAAATGGTCGATTCGGAGGTGTCTATGAGCAGCAAGCGGTATAC
>NZ_MDEC01000007.1 GCF_002939785.1 Xanthomonas codiaei | reverse complement strand
CTGCGGTGCCTGTGGATCCATCAGCGTCAAGTAGGGTGCAGCGAAGGCCCATTCTTCATCGGAGACGTCGGTCGGATAAGGGCGTGATGGCTTCATCCGCTTACGATAGCCGCGAAAGCCTCAAGTTCATAACACGCTCTAGCCCTTAGGAGGACTTTAGGGCATGGTGGCCGCCGGTAAAGCGTTGACACCTCGGCGCATATCAAAAGCACCAGATGGGCCCCTCCCCGTTTTGTCTTGCCCAAGTTGCATGCGATAGCGCTAGAATCTGGTCATAGTAGTCGATGGACGTGAGCCTATGGACGGGTTGCAACGCATGGAAACGATGATGACCAATGAGCCTAAAAAGGGTGAATTCTTCCAGCTACAGCCAGACGCTCGGCGTGGAGGAAAAGGGCATGGGGTGGTCTTTGAAAACGAAAAGGTTCTGCGAACGCCTCCGCGCCTTATCGTGAAGCCAAAGGAGGGTGGGTTCCCGCCATTGCGCGAAACCCCGCGCCTCGTTTACCACCCGGGTGAGGGCATATTGCCTGAAGACCTAGAGGGAGGCTTCAGCGGCTACTGGTTGGTTTCTGAACGGCTGCGCCGTGTGATGGAGTCAGTGGATGCTGGTGCCTTCGTCTTCGCTGATGCCGACTATCGCTTGGCCGATGGCTCCAAGGGTCCGACCGTCTTCCTCTGCGATGTTGTCCGCACATTGAATGCCTTGGACGAAGAGGCTTCTGAACTCAACATCGAGCTCAATGACGACTTCGAAGCGGGAAAATACTACGACTTAACCGGCGACATCCGGCTGACCTTCCGGCGAGATGTGCTGGGTTCTGCGCATGTTTTCAGGTTGTCTTTCCATGGCGGCGTTTTCTGCGATAGAGCGTTCAAGGAAGCTGTTGAGGCGGCGGGCATTGTCACGCCTAGCAAATCCAATGGGCTTTGGTTTTACGACGTTGTGAACTGCTGATTTGCGAACACGGGCAGCAAGGAAGGAGCCTGATCCATGGCGAACTATCGAACGCTTTTCCAAGACCATCACAACATCGAACAGCAGACGCTGAAGAACAGCGAGTTGTTGGCAAAGTTGCAAGAGGTCGGGAAGTTTCATATCCATGCGCCTGAGAACCGTTTGTTCCTGCCGGCTAGTCCTCAACTGGCTGACGCGCTTGGGGTGACGCCGCACAGTGGCGGTCCTCTAGCGGAATACCAAAAGGGCATGCTTGAACGGTTGAATCGCATCCAATTGACGCGGGATGGTCAGGCAGCTCTGGAAGGCGACACGGCGGCGATGGATAGGGTCGCCAAGCGCGTGGAGCTTCTGCGAGATACGGTCAAGGTCGGACTGATCAACAATGACTTAAACACCAACACGCCATTAGGTGAGCTTCCGGCGCAAACCAACCAGAGGGTCCGCCAGTTCTTTCGTGATATCCCTGCTTACTACCAAGCCCACGCCCAGCAAATCGAGGCTTTGAAGGACTTCACGGGGGTGGACCATGGCTGGGGAGCTGTGGCGCATTCCGAGTCGCGCATCGTCACTACGCTCAACCAGATCCATGTCAGCAACACCGCCATCGTTCGAG
Source organism: Xanthomonas codiaei (assembly GCF_002939785.1). Classification (GTDB taxonomy): domain Bacteria; phylum Pseudomonadota; class Gammaproteobacteria; order Xanthomonadales; family Xanthomonadaceae; genus Xanthomonas; species Xanthomonas codiaei. The sequence continues at coordinate 197,594 of NZ_MDEC01000007.1, read as the reverse complement.
GCGGGGACATCGAGCTTCAGCGCCATGGGTTGTCACTCGCCATCGCCAATGCCCATCACGATGGGCGCGTAGTTTTTTCAGACCAAGGCATCATCAAGGTCGAGCAGGTTCTGGGCGAAGAAGCCGCCGGAGCTCTGCGGGTTCCCCGTGGGCAAAGGGGTGTCGCGTCCATGGAAGTATTGCTCGGCAATGCGTCGGCGAGCACCTTGGTGCGTTCGGGTGGCTTGTTGGCGACAGGGGCAGACGCAGTGATGACCGCCCGCCGATCGGCCGAGTTGCTGGAACAGGGCAATGCCACTGCCGCGCAATCGGAAGTTCAGCATGCGATTGCCCGCAACGCGGGCGGCTGGGCCGGTGGCGCGTCCACTGCCGCTGCGATTGGTGGCAGCGGCTTCTTGCCCGCTGCGTTGGTGGTCGGCGATGCGCTGTTGATGAGTAAGGCGTTCGACAAAGGCGCCGATTTGCTGGACAACCGCGCCATCTACCACCAGACCGACAAGGCCGGCGTGGAGTGGCAGTTCAATGGTCGCAACTGGCAGCGCGAAGCGGCCATTGACCTCGCCCAGGATGGCCGGCGCACGAGCGGCGAGCAGCCCGTGGTTGCGAGCTACGAAAAATCCCAGGAGCTGGGTGCGCTGGCCAACGCCAAGGCAGTGGAACTAGCGCTTGGCAAAGCGCCGCCGCCCCAGGATCCGTTCAATCTTCCAGCTCAGACAAGCGACCAGGTAGGACTGGACAACCAAAACTGGCAGCGCAATCCCGAGCGTCAGACCTGGGAGCGCCAAGTCAGGACGGCGGCCTCTGGCTCCGATGAGATTGGCAGCTATGCACTCCAACTCGCTCCCCCGGAACGCGCGCAACAGCTCAACCAAGAGGCCCTTGGCCGCATAGAACACAACATCGCCACCGGGCGCGAAGCCATCGCCGCCGCCTACCTGGAAAACCATGCCGCGCAACGTGCCCAGGCTTACGGTATCGAAGTGCCTGCGGCCGTCCATGCCGCCCAGGCCAACCCTGGAGCGGTGCTCGGTTCGGACGCTCAGCTCTACCAGCGAAACGAGTCTGGGCAGTGGGCCGGCAAGAATGGCGTCGCCAGTGGCAACCTGGCGATGGAGCTGGAACTGACCGACCAACTGCGGCAGCCCTCAATCGAGCGCGCCCAGGAAACCTTGGCGGCGATCCAGGCACTTCCCGCGCCGACGGCTGCGCAGATGGAGCACAACGAACTGCTGCATCGTTACCGGGCCGCCGGCGTTGATTTGAACGTCAACCCGCAGACCCAGCAGGCCGTAGAGCTAGCTTCGCAGCGGACCATGGCGGCCAACGGCATTACCGGGCCGACCATGCAGCAGTTGCAGCGCAATGAGTCGGGGCAATACGGCTATGACAGCCCTATTGCACACCTCCAGCGCGGCAGCGATGGGGTGATTCGTGTGGTTGCAGTGACCAGCAGCGACGAGATCCGACAGGCGTTGAGTGAGGCGAAAGGCCATCGACAGGAATCGGCAACTGTTGCTCGGGCGCCCGAAGCGACGGGAGATGCGGACACCTCGACCTCCAATTCGTCCAATCCACAGCAAGTTCTGGATATCCAGGCACGCATGCAGGCTTCTGTCGCGGCGCAGGCGCGGCAAGAACGCGCACAGCAAGATCGCCTCGTGCAAGAGCAACACGCTGCGCAGGTGCGCGAGCACCTCCAGCAGGCACAGCCTGAGCACGAAGACAGGTCACAAAGCGAACAAGTGGTCCAGGCGCACGCAGTGTTGGAAGGCCAACGCCAGGCAGAGCAGCAGCACGAACTAGAAGAACGCCAACTACAAGAGAGGCAGGCACAGACCAGCCAGCAACGCGAGCTGCAGGAGCGTGAGGAAAGGGATGTCCAGGAACGTCAGGCACAGGGGCGCCGAGCCGAAGACAACCAGCAGCGTGAGCAGCAAGACCGCCAGGCTCAAGAAGCAACGCGAATTGAGGCCCAGGAAGATCAGGCTCGGCTAGCACAGGATCAGCAGCAACAAGTTCAAGGACTCGAACAGCAGCAGGCCCAGCGTCAAGAATCCTCGCCGCAACCGAACCCTCACCCGCACGCTCAAGATGCCGCGCTGGCTCAACAAGCACCACGGCCCGAGTTGCCGCAGGAAAACGCGCGTCAGCAGTCTGAAGTCCAGAACCAACAGATAGGCGAGCAGCTGGCTCACAACCCACCTGACCCACCAAAGCAGACGGCGAGCCTAGGCGACGCCCAGCCGCATCAAGCACAAAAAGCGGCACACGCGCTGGAAAGCCAGGCCTTTGAGAGTCGCGATGCTGCGCACCTCCAAGTGTCTCCCTCTAAGGGCCGGGAATCCGGCGACCAACCTGTGCAAAGCGTGCAGGCCGAGGCGGTGCCGCCGGCACTGCATCACCAGGTGCAAACGCAGCAAGCGGAGATGGAGCAAGCGTCAGTCCGTCAGCAAGAGGTGGCGCGTGAGCAGGAAGCAGCGCCGGTTCAGACCATGGCCCCAACAGTGCCTGCGACAGCAGAACCGTTGATTGCATCGCTTTCCACAGCGTCTGCCACGCCTGAGCGAGAAGCCGAGGCCGAACGGCCCCGTCCCTCAGACGCCTTGCTCGCTGATTATGGTGCGCCGGTGCTGCCCCGAGAACCCCTCGCGCAAGCGCGTGAGCAGTCATTGGCAAGCAGTGCCGCTACTCACGTGTCCGTCGGGTCTGCTGACGCAGAAGACCAACGAACGCAATCGACCCCAGCGCAGGACCGCAGTGCCGCAGACCCGGGCGGCGCCCTGTTCCTGGAAGAGACCATGCGCTCGCTGCGCGAGCTGCAACAGGAGATTGAGCGGGCTGATCGGGAAGACGAACGCTTCCACCAGGAATGGAAGGAGTATCGCGAGCGTGGAGAACCTTATCCCTTCGCTCAAAAGAGGGCGCTAGACCAAGAGGGTGGCAGCATCGATGCATTCAGCGCGCACCAACTGGATCGCCGCTCTCCTAGCGAAACGGCTGAGCAAACCAATGCCTACCCACCTCCAGCTCAGCGCTTCGCCGGTCCAGGGACAGGGGATGCGCCAAACGATGCGTCGCAGACTCAGCGAAAATCCATCACCGGCGACCCGGACATCGACGAAGTGCTCTACGCGCTCGACAGCAAAAACGAGCTGGCGATCGAGCAGGCCCTAAACCGGGTGGCCAACAGCGCGGCAACGCAGGCGCTGATCAAAACAGGCAACGAGTTCCTGGAGGAACAGGCCCAGCAGGAGGCCCAGGAGCTCGCCGCCACGCGCCAGGCGCTGGGGATGGATGTCTCGGCAGAGGTCAACACCAGCCGTGGGCCGGTGATGGTGCTGACGCTGCCGGAGTTCGCCAAGGGGCCGATGCAGAGCGGTCCCCAAGGGGACGGAGGCGGAGACGGCGTGGGAGGAGGAGGCGGCGGTGGTGTTGGAGGCGGTGGTTAGTCAAAATCACTTCCGTGACCAGCCAAGCTCAGGAGACCTCATGGACAGGCAAGACGCCGCAATGGCGAGAATGATGGCCACGTTGAACGCATCGAACGCCTCGTTACAGGAGACGGTCAAGGTGCTGACGACCCTGGTGGCATCCATGCAGCAGCGCGAACAACGGCTGCGCGAGGTGGTCGCCGAGCAAATCCAGGTGCTCCAGCACGCGGCCAGCAGCGCCGATGCCAAGGTCAATCGGGTCTTGGAAAACGCACTGCCGAGGCTGACGCAGCTGACCAATCAGGCATTGACGCAGACGCTGGAACCGGCGGCCAAGCGGTTCAACAAAGAGATGGTCCAGGCCGACGAGACGTTGCAGCAAGCCACTCGACGTTATGCGCAGGCCCAGCAAACTTTGGAAACAAAGATCACGCGGCGCATGGGCATTGCATCCGCCACGATGCTCGTGGCGGGCGTGCTGGGGCTGGGGGCGGTGGCCTACTGGTTGGGCATCATCAACGAAAAGCGAACCGAACTCGCACAGCTTCGAGCATCCATCGACTACCTGGATCGCGTGTCGCGTGCCGACCTGGCTCCTTGTGGCGAAGGCCGGCTCTGTGCCACCTTCGAGAAGAATGGGCCGCGTTACGGCAACCAAAGGCAATACAGAGCGATCAATCTGCGCGCGACATCAGATTCGCAATGAGGCGATGTCGTTATTACAGCGACCGGCTTGCGCGCGACCGGGTGGGCCGATAAAACCTCAATGTGTGCGGTCGCGCGCCTGCTCGGCTCATCGACTTCGTCGGCTACCGGCAATGCCCATGCCAACGGAGTCGACGCAATGCGTTGCACTGCAGTCAGACGCAACGCACCCGCCACTCACTTCAGGTAATGGTCGCGGCCAAGCATGCGAGCAACGCGCGCAGCTTCTCCACGGTTCACAAATTCCAATCGATCCGCATGCCGGCAATCAACGCGTTCTTGAGATCGTTGGTGCGCGTCGGCTCGTTGAACTGGTCAGGGTTGATCACGTAATGCAGGTTGGGCGCGATGCGCAGGCGCTTGGTGACCTGGATGCCGTAGCTGAGCTCCATCATGATCTGGTTGTCGGCGGGGGTGCCGGTGCCGCCTGCGGAGGCGCGGGCCAGGCGCAGGTTTTCGATGGCTTCGTCGCTGTACTTCTGCTGGGTGATCACGAAGGCAATGTTGTCCTGCGGGCGGCTGGCGAAGGTGCCTTTCTGCACCAGGCCCAGTTGCACGAAATGATCTTCGATGGCCTGGCCGCCGGTGCTCTGCAGGACGGCACCGAACACGGTCAGGCCACGGGTGCCGGACGGGTCGGGGTTGGTGACCTGCTGCTCGAAGCGGGCGAACAAGCCCGAGCGGCCTTGCTTGTTTTCATAGCCCAGGCCGCTGAGGACGGCGGGGTTGCCGTTGCGGTCGCGCAGCGGGTCGGTGTAGTCGGAGTTGTCCTGCCAGCCGCCGAGTTCGTACATCGCCGCCAGCGTGCCATCGCCGCCCTTGTTCTTGTAGCCGATGGCATAGGGCACCACCACGCCGGTGGTGTCGTCGGTGCTCCACTTCAGGCCGTGCTGGCCGTCCTGTGCCTGCACCGGGTTCACTTCATACGCGCCCACATGCACATAGACCTTGGGCGTGACCCAGGCGGTGGCGTGTGCGGCCCAGCTGGAGACCGGCCAGTAGGTGAAGTTGCTGGTGCGGAACACGAAGGTGGGGTTGCCGCAGGCGGAGTTGCCCTGGAAGTACTGGCACAGGTCCGAGCCGAGAAAGTGGATGTTGGCCACGCTGCGGCCGGCCTCTAGTTCCAGGCGGTCGTTGAAGAGCTTCTGCAGCAGGGTGAAGTTGGCCAGGCGCGTGCCCTGTCCGCCGTAGATTTCCTGCACCGAGGTGCTGTTGCCGATGCTGCTGTTGGCCAGATTGGTGCCGTGGCGGTTGGTGACATAGAGCTTGACGGTGGCGCCGTTCCAGCCGAACAGGCGGTCCATGTCGACATCGGTGCCGACCATCAGCTGGCCGGCATAGGCGTTGCCGCTCTTGCGACCGCCGTCGATCATCGAGGCCGCTTCGCCGGTGTAACCCAGCTTGAGCTTGAAGGCATCGGCGGCCTCCTGCGCGTGGGCCAAGGGGGCCAGCGCCATGGCGAGCGACAGGCACAGCAGAAGGTGGGAGGCGCGGTGGGAGAGCAGGGCGGACATGGCAGGACTCCGAACGAATAGGGCGTGGCCGAGGTGGCGGACGCAACAGCAAGGGGATGGGCAAGCCGCTGGCGGCGCGTAATCGATGCGCGGCGCGGCGGTAACGGCAATCAGGGGCGACGCGCGTCCGGCGCGTCGGATGCGGCGGCAGGTGCGTGCCGCCGCGGCTTGGCTCAGGCGACGACGTCGGCCACCGGTTTCTTGAGCACGCGCAGGGCGATGGCGGTGACCACCACGCCGGCCAGCAAGGCCAGCACATACATCGCCAGGTGGGTCACGGCATTGGGGATCAGCAGCACGAAGATGCCGCCATGCGGGGCCTTGAGTTCGGCGCCGACCGACATCGAGATCGCGCCGGCCACCGCCGAGCCGATCACCAGTGCCGGAATGGTGCGCAACGGATCGCGCGCGGCATACGGGATCGCCCCTTCGGTGACGAAGGCCAGCCCGAGCACGCCGGCCGCAGTGGCCGAGCCGCGTTCTTCGGTAGTGAAGCGGTTGCGGAACATCCAGGTGGCCAGCGCGATGCCCAGCGGCGGGGTCATGCCGGCGACCATGGCGGCGGCCATCGGCGTGTAGACCTGGCTGGCGATCAGGCCGGTGGAGAATGCATAGGCGGCCTTGTTGACCGGCCCGCCCATGTCGAAGGCCATCATGCCGCCGAGCAACAGGCCCAGCAGCAGTGCGCTGCTGCCCTGCATGCCGCGCAGCCAGGCGGTGAGCCAGGCCAGCAGGTCGGCGACCGGTTGGCCGAACACGTACATCATCGCCAGGCCCACCAGCAGGGTGCCCAGCACCGGCAGGATCAGCACCGGCTTGAGCCCTTCCAGCGTGCGCGGCAGCTTGATATAGCGATTGAGCGCCGCCACGCCGTAGCCGGCGATGAAACCGGCAATGATCCCGCCTAGAAAACCGGCATTGAGATTGGCCGCGACCAGGCCGCCGATCATGCCGGGCGCGATGCCGGGGCGGTCGGCGATGGAGTAGGCGATGTAACCGGCCAGCGCGGGCACCATCAGGGTGAAGCCGGCCTTGGCGCCGATCTGGAACAGCGACCAGGCCAGGGTGCCCTGGTGCGCATCGTCGCCGGCATAGATGCCGCCCAGCGCGAAGGCCAAGGCAATCAGCAGACCGCCAGCGGTGACGAAGGGCAGCATGAACGACACGCCGGTCATCAGGTGCTTGTAGGCGCCGGTGCGGCCGTTGCCCTTGCTGGCGGCCGTGCTGGCGGCTGTGCCGCTGGCCGGTGCCGTGCCACCGTGCACGCTGGCCTCGGCCAGCGCCTTGTCGATCAGGGCCGGGCCGTCGTTGATGGCCGGCTTGGTGCCGCTCTTGAGCACGCGCTTGCCGGCGAAACGGGCTAGGTCCACTTCGCGGTCGGCGGCGATGATGACCACATCGGCCGCGCGGATTTCGGCGTCGGTCAGCGCGTCCTGCGCGCCCACCGAGCCCTGGGTTTCCACGCGCATCTGGTGGCCGAGTTTCTTCGCGGCCTGTTGCAGGCCTTCGGCGGCCATGAAGGTGTGCGCGATGCCGGTGGGGCAGGAGGTGATGGCGACGATGCACTTGCCGGCGCTGGAAGACACACTGCCGGCCGCGGACGCGGCGCCAGCGCTGGAGGTGATGGCGAGCTGGCTAATTGCGGCGGCCGGGTCGTCCAGCACCGCGCCCAGGCTCAGGCGCAGCAGTTGCGCGTCGCCGAAGCGGCCGGTGTCGGCATCGGCATCGCCGATCACCAGCACCTGGGACGCGCCGCTGGCCAGTTCGGCGGGCAAGGCGCCAAGCACGCCCTGGTCGCTGCGGATTTCGACCGTCACGCTGCGGCCGGCGGCGGTGGCCGCACGGCGCAACGCTTCGGCCGCCAGGACGGCCTCGGTGCTGCGTTCGCCGGCGGCGATGACCACGATGGAAGAGGACATGGGAACACTCCTGCGGTATTGCGGTCGCCGGCTGGCCGGCGGGGGGATAGGCGAGGTTTACGCGCGCGGGTGACGCAGGCCGGAGTTGCGCAGACGCATGGCACCGGGCGTGGATATGCGTCCGTTGGAGTGCAGCGGCGGCAAACAGGGGCTCACGACAGCATCTCGATCACGACCTGACTTGCGGCGCGGCGCACGCCATCGGCCGTGATCCGACGCGCGTCGCCGCTTTCCAGCCGGCACATCGAAAACGCGGTGGCCAGCCGCGCGCATTGCTCCAGATCGGTGGCCGCATCCAGCAGCGCGGCGGCCAGGCCGGCCACCATCGCATCGCCTGCGCCCACGCTGCTGCCGTGCGCCAGCCGCGGCGGACGCGCGATCAGTCGCTGCTCGCGCTGCACGAACAACGCGCCGTCGGTGCCCATCGAAATCACCACCAGCTGGATGCCGCGCGCGAGTAGTTCGTGTGCGGCAGCGCTGAGCGCGGCGCGGTCGGTGAGCGGTCGGCCGGTCCAGGCTTCCAGTTCGTGGCGGTTCGGCTTGACCGCATACGGCAGGGCCTCGCGGTCAGCGCCCAATGCGGCCACCAGCGGCGTGCCGCTGGTATCCAGCAAGACACGGGCGCCGGCCGCGCTGGCCTGCGCCTGCAACTGCGCCCAGCTGTCCTCGGGCAGGCCGGCCGGCAGGCTGCCGGACAGCACCACCGGCAGGCTGGGGCGCAGCAGCGGGGCGAGTTGATCGGCCACGCCCTGCAGATGCGCGCTGGTCAGTTGCAGGCCGGGCAGATTGATGTCGGTGGTGTCGTTGCTGCGCGCTTCCACCAGCTTGAGATTGGTGCGGGTCTCGCCGGCCACGCGCTGGCAGTGGTCGACGATGCCGCGCTCGCGGAACAGCGCTTCGAACACGCCGGTATTGCCGCCGCCGAGCACGCCGAGCGCGGCGACATCGCTACCCCAATCGGCCAGGCACGCCGCCACGTTGATGCCCTTGCCGCCGGCATCGTTGCGCACGCTGCTGGCGCGATGTACTGCGCCGGGCTGCAGGTGGTCGAGCCGGATAGTCTGGTCGATCGCCGGGTTCAGCGTGACGGTGATGGCCTGCAGGCTCATGCCTTGTCCTCGCGCTGCGCTTCGAGTGCGCGCACTTGCTCGGCGGTTTCGCAGTTCAACGCCTGCTCGGCCAACTGCTGCAGCGTGCTGAGCGCAGTGCCACGCAGACGTGCCTTCACCGCCGGGATGTCGTTTGGCGTCATCGACAGTTCCTGCACGCCCAGGCCGGCCAGCAGGCTGGCACCGAACGCATCGCCGGCCAGGCCGCCGCACACGCCAACCCAACGGTCATGCTTGCGTGCGCCTTCGATGGTGCTGCGGATCATGCGCAGCACCGCCGGATGCAGGCTGTCGGCCTCGGCGGCCAGTTCGGGGTTCTGGCGATCGATCGCCAGCACGTACTGGGTGAGGTCGTTGGTGCCGATCGAGAAGAAGTCCGCGTGGCGTGCCAGCACGTCGGCCTGCGCGGCGGCGGCCGGCACTTCGATCATGATGCCGATCGGCACTTCCGGAGCGTCCAGGTCGGCGCGGATGCGCGCACAGATCTCGCGCAAGGCGATCAGCTCCGGCACCGAGGTGATCATCGGGAACATGATCGACAGCCGCGCACCGTCCTTGGCGGCGCGGTACAGCGCACGCAGTTGCGGCTCCAGCAGGTCCGGGCGACGCAGCAGCAGGCGCGCGCCACGCACGCCCAGGAACGGGTTTTCTTCGTGCGGCAGTTCCAGGTGCGCCACCTGCTTGTCGCCGCCGATGTCCAGCGCCCGTACGATCAGCGGGCGGCCATCCAGGGCCTGCGCCATCGCCAGGTAGGTCTGGTACTGCTCGTCTTCGCTGGGCGTGCGGCCGCTTTCCAGGAACAGGAACTCGGTGCGCATCAGACCCACGCCCTCCGCGCCCTGGGTCAGTGCCATCGCCACCTGGTCGGGCAGGTTGACGTTGGCGCCGATGTCGATGTGGTGGCCGTCTGTGGTTTCGGCGGGCAGGGCGCGCTGGGCGGCTTCGCGCTCGCGGATGGCCTGCTGCTCGGCGATGTGGGTGCGTGCCGCGTCCAGGTCCTGCTCGGACGGGTTGAGATACAGCCGCCCGCTGCTGCCATCGATGATGGCGGTGAGGCCATCGTCGATGTCCAGCAACTGGCCCCCGGCTGCGACCAGCGCCGGCAGGCCCAGGGTGCGCGACAGGATCGCGGTGTGCGAGGTCGGGCCGCCTTGCGCGGTGGCCAGGCCGACCACGCGGGCGGTGTCCAGGTTGGCGGTATCCGACGGCGACAGGTCGCCGGCCAGCAGGATGCAGGGTTGCTCGGGCAGGTCGGCCAGGCCGGTGCCAGCCGCAGCCGGGTCCAGCTGGGCCAGCACGCGGCGGCCGACATCGCGCAGGTCGGCGGCGCGGCCAGCCAGCACCGGGTTGCCCAGCGCCGCCAGGCCGGAGGCGATCTGTTCCACCGCCTGGTGCCACGACCATGCCACGCCATGGCCTTCGACCATCAGCTGACAGGTGCGGGTGATCAGGTCGGTGTCGTTGAGCAGCTCGGCCTGGGCCTTGAAGATGGCCGCGTCCGAAGCGCCGAGCCGGCGCTGGGTGTCGTCCTGGATCGCTGCCAGTTGCTGGCGGGTGCGGGTCAGCGCGTCGTGCAGCAGCGCGCCGCCATCGCCCAGGCCCACCGGTTGATCGGCCACCTCGGTCTGCGCCGCGCGCAGGCGGTGCACGATGCCGATCGCCACGCCCGGGCTGGCGCCGATGCCGACGATGGCCGGCTGCGCCTGCGGCGGTGTCCAGCCGACCACCGGCGCGGCGCGGCGTTGTGCGGCGCGCTCGGCATCGGCCTTCTCCTGCGCGGTGAGGCTGTCCATCACCGCGCGCAGGCGCTTGAGCAGGGCGGCGGCATCGCTGCCCTCGGCCGAGACGGTGATGCTGTCGCCGGCACGCAGGCCCAGCTGCAGCAGGCCGACCAGGCTCTTGGCATCGGCGGCCTGCTCGCCGGCGCGGACCTGGGCGCGGGCGCTGAAGCCACGCGCAGTTTCGGCCCAGCGGGTGGCCGGGCGCGCGTGCAGGCCGCTGGGGTAGGCGATGGTCCACTCGAAGCGTTCGGCCAGGTCGGTGGCCGGCGCAGCACTGGTATCGGGGGCGCGGTCGCCGGTGAGGGCGGCCACGATCACGCCGGCGTCGTCGGTGCTGAACAGCGCCTCCAGCTGCGCCGGGTCTTGGATCAGGCGGGTCAGCCGCCGCAGCAGGGTGATGTGGGTGTCTGATTGTGCGGCGATGCCCACCACCAGCCGGGTGGTCTGGCCCGGATTCCATTCCACGCCTTCGGGTAGCTGCAGCACCGCGATGCCGTCGCGACGCACCAGGTGGCGGTCTTCGCCCACCCCATGCGGGATCGCCAGGCCGTGGCCCAGGAAGGTGTTCGCCAGGCCTTCGCGGCGCCGCATGCTGGCCTCATAGCCGGGTGCCACGCAGCCAGCGGCGACCAGCAACTGCGCGGCCTGGGCGATGGCGTCGTCCTTGTCGCGGGCATGCGCCCGCAGGCGGACGAGCTCGGGAGTCACGGGGGCAAGCGGCGGAGAGGACAAGGCGGGCTCCGGATGAGGTCGGGCTGGGAAGTATAGTGGGAACGTTCCCATGATCCAGGTCAATGTGCGGTGCACAAAAACCAAGTAAGGCTTTCAGGTTAGGATCGAGGTCGCGAGGCGCCTGGGTTCAGGTGTGCCATATGGAGCGGGAACGGTCCCAGTGAATATCAGCATCAATGACGTGGCCCGGGTGGCCGGGGTGTCCAAGTCCACGGTGTCGCGGGCCCTGGGTAGCGGCCCGGTGAGCGAGGAGGTGCGCGCCAAGGTGGAAGCGGCGGTGCGCCAGACCGGCTACCGGCCCAACCTGATGGCGCGGCGGCTGCGCTCGCAGCAGTCCGGCATTCTCGGGGTAATCGTGGCCGACATCCGCAACCCGTACTTCACTGCGCTGATCCGGGCCGTGGAAGAGGTCGCCTACAAGGCCGGTATGCGCGTGACCCTGTGCAATACCGATGAAGATCCCGAGCGCGAGGCGCTGTACCTGCAACTGATGCAGGAAGAACGCATCACCGGATTGATCTTTGCGCCGACCCGCGTGACCGTTGGGCGCATGCACGAGCTGTCGCTGGATTACCCGACCGTGCTGGTGGACCGCGCCGGCCCCGGCAGCCGCTACGACAGCGTGGTGCTCGACAACGCCGCGGCGATGGCCGAGCTGGTGGCGCATCTGCAAGCGCAGGGCTACCGTCGCATCGGCGGGCTGTTCGGCAGCACCAGCACCACCGCGGCCGAACGCCGCGATGGCTACCTGGCGGCGATGCGTGCGCAGGGCCTGTCTCCGGATTACCGCGAAGTGGCGCCGACTGCCGAAGCAGCGATCGCCGAGCTGGGCCGGTGGCTGGCCAGCGACGACCGCCCGGAAGCCATCGTCACCAGTAACAGCCTGCTGCTGATGGGCGCGCTGAAGGCTGCACGGACCGCCGGCCTGCGCCTGCCGCAGGACCTGGCGCTGGCCGGCTTCGACAACGAGCGCTGGACCGACTTGGTCGAACCCGGCATCACCGTGGTCGAACAACCGGTCGAAGACATGGGCCGCGCGGCGATGTCGCTGCTGCTCGAACGCCTGGGCAACCCGCAGCTGCCGATCCGCCGCATGGTCATGACCGGGCGTTGCGTGGTGCGTGGGTCCACTGGGATACGTACACCGGGGGCCTGAATTCGCCGGGGCGCTCAGCGTCGGCACAAGAGCCGGGCTTGTCGCGCGAGCTGCGTGCTCTTACCTCTGGAAGTGAGGCGTCTGGCCAGTCGAGAGCGCGGCGCCCTCACCACGCCGGCCATCGTGACTGGTCATCGCTCACTTGGCCCGATGCGTCGAGCGCGCGGTGCCCTCACTGTGTGCGGGACACGCCGTAAACCGATCCCTGCGGCTGCGTTGTTGGAAACTCTGCGCACCGACCATCGTGATTGGTCCTTGCCCGTCTACCGTCGCGGGACCTTACGCGGCATGGATGCCGCGTAAGAGCTTACAAGGACGTACTTGCAGCATGTCCCGCGATGGTAGGCGGGCAAGGGCCCTGCAACGAAGTCGCCGTTTGGAGGCTCTCCAACTGGTCCATCCGCGCGCTATTCGAGAAACCGCTTCGAGTCGCTGCTTGGTTCAAATGCAGTCAAACCCTCCAGGTCAACGCACAAAAAAGCCCCGGCACTGCCGGGGCTTTTGGTTTGCAACGAACGCCTGGCTTAGCGATCCGGGCGGTGCGTGCCCGAGTCGTTCTGTGCGACCAGATATTCCTTGGATTGCTCGTCCAGCTTGTCGCCCAGCATGCGGCGCACCACCACGAAGAACAGCGGGATGAAGATCACGCCGAGCACGGTGGCGAACACCATGCCGCCGATCACGCCGGTACCGATGGAGTGACGCGAGTTGGCACCGGCACCGGTGGAGATCGCTAGCGGCAACACACCCAGGATGAATGCGAACGAGGTCATCAGGATCGGGCGGAAGCGCAGGTGTGCCGCTTCCAGCGTCGCTTCGCGCAGCGTCTTGCCGGCCGCACGCTGCTCTACCGCGAATTCCACGATCAGGATCGCGTTCTTGGCCGCAAGACCGATGACCGTGATCATGCCGATCTTGAAGTACAGATCGTTTGGCAGACCGCGCAGCATCGAGAAGCTGATCGCGCCCAGTACGCCGATCGGCACCACCATCAGCACCGCCACCGGAATCGACCAGCTCTCGTAGAGTGCGGCCAGGCACAGGAACACCACCACCACCGACAGTGCAAGCAGCAGCGTGGCCGCGTTGCCGGCGATGATTTCCTGGTAGGACATGCCGCTCCAGTCGAAACCGAAGCCCGGTGGCAGATCGTTGTTGACGATCTCTTCCATCGCGTTCATCGCCTGGCCGGAGCTGCCGCCGGGCGCCGGATTACCGACGATGTTCACCGCCGAATAGCCGTTGTAGCGGTTCAGCGCCGGCGAGGCGTAGGTCCACTCGGCCCTGACCACATTGCTCAGCGGAATCATGCCGGGCTGGCCATCGGCGCCGGTGGCGGTGCTGCTGGGGGTGAAGAAGTTGCGCAGCGATTCCGGCCCGGTGCGGAACTGGTCGTCGGCCCGCATGTTGACGCGCTTGATGCGGCCTTCGGCGAAGTAGTCGTTGACATACACCGGCGCCAGCATCAGCTGGATGGAACTGTAGATGTCGCTGACTTCCAGGCCCATCGACTGCGCCTGCACGCGGTCCACATGCAGCTGCAGCTGCGGCGAGTTCTCCAGGCCGTTCGGGCGCACGCCCACCAGGGTGTCGGCCTTCTGCGCAGCCTTGCCCAGCACGATGTTGCGTGCCTGGGTCAGTGCCTCCTGGCCTGCGCCGGAGCGGTCCTGCAGCCACATGTCGAAACCGCCGAACTGACCCAGGCCCTGCACCGTAGGCAGGTTGACCACGAAGATCTGCGCGCCCTTGATGCCATAGAAGGCGCCGTTGAGCTGCTCGATCAATTCCTCGGCGGTGACGTCGCGCTCGTCCCATGGCTTGAGCCGGATGAAGCCCATGCCGACGTTCTCGCCCGAGCCCAGGAAGCTGAAGCCGGCGATCTGCAGCATGCCTTCCACGGCCGGCTGCTTGTCCAGCACCGCGCGCATCTGCGTGAACGTCTCATTGGTGCGGATCTTGGTCGCGCCCGGCGGCAGCTGCACGATCGCCAGCGCAAAGCCCTGATCTTCTTCGGGCAGGAAGCTGCCCGGCATGCGGGTGAACAGGAAGCCGCACAGCACCACCAGCACCACGAACACGATCATCCACGGTGGCGAACGCTTCAGCGTATGACCCACCACGCCGACATAGCGATGCGCCAGCTTGTCGTAGTACTTGTCGAAGGTGCGGTAGACCCAGTTCTTCTTGTCCGAATGGGTGGCCTTGAGGAAGCTGGCGCACAGCGCCGGAGTAAAGGTCAGCGCCAGGAACGCGGAGAAGCCCATCGACATGGCGATGGTCAGCGCGAACTGCTTGTAGATCGCACCGGAGGCGCCGGGCTGCAGCGAGGAGGGGATGAACACCGCCGCCAGCACCACGGTGATGGCCACCACCGCGCCGGTGATCTGGGTCATCGCCTTCTGGGTGGCCGCCTTCGGCTCCAGGTGTTCTTCGCTCATGATGCGTTCGACGTTCTCGATCACCACGATCGCGTCGTCCACCACGATGCCGATCGCCAGCACCATCGCAAACAGCGTCAGCTGGTTGATGGTGAAGCCGATGGCGTACATGCCGAAGAACGTGCCCAGCAGCGCCACCGGAATCACCAGGGTCGGGATCACCGTGGCGCGGAAGTTCTGCAGGAACAGCAACATCACCAGGAACACCAGCACGATGGCTTCCACCAGCGTGTGGATCACTTCCTCGATGGAAATGCGCACGAAGGTGGTCGATTCGTATGGCGCAAACCAGGTCACGCCCTGTGGGAAGGTGGCCTGCAGTTCGTCGAGCTTGGCGCCCACCGCTTCGGACACGTTCAATGCGTTGGCACCCGGCAGCAGCTGGATGCCGAAGGCACCGGTGGGCTTGCCGTTGTACTGGGTGTCGAAGCCGTAGTTGCTCGGACCCACGGTGACGCGCGCCACGTCCTTCAGGCGCACCGTGGCGCCGTTGTTGTCGGTGCGCAGGATGATGTCTTCAAATTCCTGCGGCGAGCTGAAACGGCCTTCGGCCGAGACGGTGGCGGTGAAGCTGATGCCGTCGGGCGTGGGGTCGGCGCCGACCGAACCGGCCGCGAACTGCACGTTCTGGTTGCGTACCGCGGTCAGCACCTGGGTGGCCGACAGGTTGTAGCCCTGCAGCTTCTCCGGGTTCAACCAGATGTTCATCGCGTACTCGGCGCCGAACTGGTTGGTGCTGCCGACGCCGGGAACGCGCGAGATCTGCTCGAGCACGCGCGAACCGACGATGTCGTTGAGCGCATCGCGGTCGATCGACGGGTTCTCCGAGCGCAAGGCCGCCACCATCAGGAAGCCGGCGTTGGCCTTGGCCACCACCACACCCTGCTGGGTCACTTCCGAGGGCAGACGCGGGGTGGCCAGCGACACCTTGTTCTGCACCTGCACCTGCGCGATATCCGCGTCGGTGCCGGTCTCGAAGGTCAAGGTGATGGTGACGCGGCCGTTGGAGGCCGAGGAGGAATTGAAGTACAGCAGGCCGTCGATACCGGTGAGCTGCTGCTCGATGACCTGGGTCACCGCTTTCTCGGCGGTATCGGCGCTGGCGCCGGGGAAATTGGCGGTGACGGTGACCTGCGGCGGGGCGATCGTCGGGTACGACTCGATACCCAGATTCAGGATCGAGATCACGCCCGCGAGCGAGATCAGGATCGCCACCACCCAGGCAAAGACCGGGTGTTCGATAAAAAACTTAGGCATGGCGGGGTTCCGTCACTGCTGTTTGGACTGGGAATCGGACGGCTGTGCGGCCGCGTCCTGCTTGGGCTGGTTCTGCGCGGCCGGAGCGGCGGCATCGGCTGCGGGTGCGTCCTGCGCCTTGCCGGCCTGGCCTGCGGCCGGTGCCGCACCCGGGGCGGCGCCCGGTGCACCTGGCTGCGCGCCAGCGGCCGGCTTGTTCGGATCCCACGGCACACCCTTGGCCGGCTGACCTTCCTTGGCCTTCTGCACGCCGTCGACGATGACCTGGTCGCCCGGCGCCATCCCGCCGGTCACGATCCACTGGCCCTTCTGCTGGCCGTCCACGGTGAGGTTCTTGCGCACCACCTTGCCGTCCTTGCCCAGCACCAGCGCATAGGCGCCCATCGCATCGCGCTGCAGCGCCTGCTGCGGCACCAGATAGGCATTGTTGCGCTGGCCCAGGCTGGCCTTGAAGGTCACGAACGCACCCGGCAGCAACGCCAGCTCGGGGTTGGGCAGGGTGGCGCGCAAGGACACCGCGCCGGTGGCCGGGTCCACGGTCACCGCCGACACGTCCAGGGTGCCGGGGTGCGGATACTGCGTGCCGTTGCCCAGTTCCACATTGATGGTGGACTTGCCGTCGCCGCTGAGCTGCACGTTGCCGCTGCTCTGCGCCTGACGCAACGCGGCCAGTTCCTCGCTGCTCATCGCGAAGTTCACGTACAGCGGGTCGATCTGGTCGACGGTGGTCAGCAGGGTGGCCTCACCGGCACCGACCAGGGCGCCTTCGGTGACCCGCTGGATGCCCGCGCGGCCGGTGATCGGCGAGGTGACGCTGGCGAAGCTGAGCTGGATCCTGGCGGCCTGGACCGCACCGCGCGCCTGCTGCACGCTGGCGCCGGAAGACCGCTCGGTGGCTTCGGCGTTGTCGATGTCGGCGCGCGACACGTATTGCTGTGGCGCCAGGCTGCGCGCGCGCTTGGCCGCGATCTGCGCGTTGGCGTAGGTGGCCTCAGCGGCCGCCAGCTGGCCCTGGGCCTGCAGCAGCGTGGCCTTCAGCGGTTCCGGGTCGATCTGGAACAGCGGCTGGCCTTCCTTGACGTCGGTGCCTTCGGTGTACAGGCGCTTGAGCACCACGCCGTCCACACGGGCGCGCACGTCGGCCGAGCGGAACGCCGACAGGCGGCCCACCAGGTCGCGCTCCAGCGGCAGCGTCTGCGGTTTCATTTCCAGCACCGACACCTCCGGCGGCGGCGGCGCCTGCTGTTGTTCGGGCTTGCTGCAGGCAGCGAGCGCCACGGTGATGGCCAGGGCCAGGCCGAAGGTGCGGAGCGGGGCAATCATCAGGAGGAACTCCGTTAGGGTCTTGAAGAGAGAAAGGCGAGCGGGGCCAGCGCGGGCGCGGCGGTGGCCGCGGCAAACGCCCGCAAAAAGGTGTCGACGGCGAACTGCGCCCACTGCTGCCTGGCGGCCAGGCCGGCGCGGTGGGGGACCTGGAAGCGTTGGCGATCGAAATCCAGCCCGACGATCATGCTCAGCAACAGCTCGGCCATGAAGTGCGGATCGTCATGGCGCAACTGCCCGGCGTCGATCGCCTGCTCGAAGCGATGCGCCAGGCGCTGCTGCATGCCGACCACGCCCTCGTGGAAGATCTGCTGGGATTGATCGGGGAACCGGTGCGACTCGGCTTCCACCAATCGGCAGGTCTGTAACACATCCGGGCGGTTGAGACGGTCAAGATGCGCCAGCGCAAACGCCAGCAGATCCTCGCGCAGGTCGCCCGAGGCGGTGCCAAGCGGCACCGTGGCCAGGTGCACGTGGTCCTGCAGCACGTCGCGCAGCAGGTTTTCTTTACAACCGTAATAGCTGTAGAGCGTCTGCTTGGAACATCCGGCGCGCTCGGCCACCGCATCCATGCTCAGCCGCATGCCGCGCTCGGCAAGCAAGGTATGCACGGCAGCATGGATGCGGCGATCGCAATCCGAACGCCGGGCAGCACGGGGTGGGCGAGGGGTCATGGCGGTAGACTATACCGTCCAGTTTAGTTTTTAAACAGCCTTGACGAGCGCCTCTGGCTCTGCACAACGCCTTGTGTGCCAAGCCTTGCGCCGGACTTTGCCGGATCTGGCGATCCACCGCCCGGCGGGCTGGCGCTGCCTGGCGAAACTACAGAGCGATACGGTTTTGCGCCATTGCCGCGTCTGCTGGGCGGCGTGCGTTTGCGCTATGCAGCAAGGCGTTATCACGGGGCATCGGTACAATTCAGGTTTTCCACCGAGCATTCCAGCTCTACTCATGACAGCCAAGAAAGCCGCTTCGAAATCGTCCACGACGTCGGTCAAACCGGTCGCCGAAGGTGCCGTCCCCGTGCTGGCCTCCGAACCCCAGGCCGTGACCCTGGAGCCGGTGTTTGCCGCGTTGCGCAAGCGCTACCCGGCCGCCCGCCAGGCGGAAGTCCAGGCGTTCGCCGCCGACTTCTACCGGCGCATGGAAGAAGACGAGTTCCCCAATCATCCGCCCGAACAGTGGGCGGCGCTGGCGTCGGACATGCTGGAATTCGCGCGCACCCGCAAGGCCGGCACGGTCAACGTGCGGGTGTTCAACCCCACCTTGAAGAGCCACGGCTACGAGTCGCCGCATACCCTGCTGCAGATCGTCAACGACGACATGCCGTTCCTGGTGGATTCGGTCAGCATGACCCTGTCGGACCTGGGGATCGGCGTACATGTGCTCGGCCACCCGGTACTGCGCATCGCGCGCGACAAGTCCGGCAAGCTGACCGCGGTGGGCGAGGGCAAGAGCGAATCGCTGATGGTGCTGGAGATCGACCGCCAGCCCGCCGACGAGATGCCCAAGGTGGAAGCGGCCATCCGCAAGGTGCTGGCCGAAGTGCGCGCCATCGTGCACGACTGGGCCGCGATGCGCGAGAAGATGGTGATGCTGGCCGACGACCTGGCCACCCGCCGCCTGCCGATCGACGACATTAGCCGCCACGAAGCGCAGGAATTCCTGCGCTGGGCCGCCGCCGACCATTTCACCTTCTTCGGCTACCGCGAGTACCGGGTGGAGAAGCAGGGCGGCCAGGACGTGCTGGCACCGGTGGAAGAATCCGGGCTGGGCCTGATGCGCGGCCGCGACACCTCGCCGGCGCGCCCGGTGACCACGCTGGCGGCGCACGGCTTGAATGCCTCGTCCAAGCTCAAGGATGCCTTGATACTGACCAAGACTAATGCGCGCTCGCGCGTGCACCGGGTCGGTTACATGGATTACATCGGCATCCTGGAATTCGATGCCAAGGGCCGCATCGTCGGCGAGCAGCGCTTCCTGGGCCTGTTCACCTCCAGCGCCTACAACCGCCGTCCGTGGGAAATTCCGCTGGTGCGCCAGCGCCACGAGTACGTGATGAGCAAGTCGGGGCTGACCCCGAGCAGCCATAGCGGCAAGGCCTTGCGCCACATCTTGGAAACGCTGCCGCGCGAAGAGCTGTTCCAGTCCAACGAGGAAGAGCTGTATCGCACCGCGATCGGCATCCTGGGCCTGCAGGAGCGCGTGCGCAGCCGCATGTTCCTGCGCCGCGACAAGTACAGCCGTTTCATCTCGGCGCTGGTGTACATCCCGCGCGAGCGCTTCAACACCGATGTGCGCCTGCGCATCGAAGCCTTGTTGAAGGACGCACTGCACGGCGAATACATCGACTCGTCGGTGGTGCTGGGCGAATCGCCGCTGGCGCAGCTGCACCTAATCGTGCGGCCCAAGAGCGGCGAGGCGCTGGAATTCGATACCACCGAGCTCGAATCGCGGCTGGCGCACCTGTTGCGCAACTGGCGCGACGCGCTGCGCGAGGCGCTGGTGGCCCGGCACGGCGAAGCCAACGGCCTGCGCATGGCGGCCAACTTCGGCCGCGCGCTGCCGGCCGGCTATATCGAGGATTCGTCGATCGAATCGGCGGTGTCCGACGTCGAACACCTGGCCACGCTGGATGGCCCGGACGACCTGCATCTGAGCCTGCAGGAAATCCGTCGCGACGATGGCATGCGCCTGGATGCCGGCGAAGGCCTGCGCCTGAAGCTGTATCGCCAGCTCGACGACATTCCGTTGTCCGATGCGATGCCGATGATGGAGAACATGGGCCTGCGCGTGATCTCCGAGCGGCCGTACCGGCTGCAGGTAGGCGACACGCCGGTCTATATCCAGGATTTCGAGGTCGAATCCACCGCCGGCAAGATCAATGCGGCCAGCGCCGATGCCAGTTTCGGCGAAGCTTTCGAGCGCATCTGGAACGGCGATGCCGAAAACGACGGCTTCAACCGCCTGATCCTGGCCGCCGGCCTGCACTGGCGCCAGGTCGCGCTGCTGCGCGGTTACTGCAAGTACCTGCTGCAGACCGCAGTGCCGTTCTCGCAGGCCTATGTCGAGGCCACTTTCACCCGCTATCCGTTGCTGGCGCGCCTGTTGGTGGAACTGTTCGAAGCGCGCTTCGACCCGTCCACCGGCTCGGAAACCAAGGCGCAGATCTTCGCCGGCCAGGAGCGCCTGCGCGAAGAACTGTCCGCGCTGGCAGGCGGCGACGAGGCCACGCTGAAAGCACTGGAGCCGGTACTGGAGGCACGCGGCAGCGACCGCGATGCGCAGCAGGAAGCCACTCGCGCCACCTTGCTCAAACTGATGGACCGCGTCTCCAGCCTGGACGAAGACCGCATCCTGCGCAGCTTCATCGACGTGATCGATGCGACCTTGCGCACCAACTACTACCAGGCCGATAAACAGGGCAAGCATGGCCACTGCATCAGCTTCAAGCTGGATTCGGCGCTGGTGCCCGACCTGCCCAAGCCGCGCCCGTATCGCGAGATCTTCGTGTACGGCCCGCGCGTGGAAGGCGTGCACCTGCGCTTTGGCGCGGTGGCGCGCGGCGGCCTGCGCTGGTCGGACCGCCGCGAGGACTTCCGCACCGAGGTGCTGGGGCTGGTCAAGGCGCAGATGGTCAAGAACACCGTCATCGTGCCGGTCGGCGCCAAGGGCGGTTTCTACGTCAAGCGTTCGCCGGTCGGCGGCGACCGTGATGCGATCCAGGCCGAAGGCATCGCCTGCTACAAGCTGTTCATCCAGGGCCTGCTCGACATCACCGACAACATCGTCGGTGGCAAGATCGTGCCGCCGCCGCAGGTGGTGCGCCACGACCAGGACGACCCGTATCTGGTCGTTGCAGCCGACAAGGGCACGGCCACCTTCTCCGACATCGCCAATGGCCTGGCGCTGGACCACGGCTTCTGGCTGGGCGATGCGTTCGCCTCCGGCGGCTCGGTGGGCTACGACCACAAGGGCATGGGCATCACCGCGCGCGGCGCGTGGGAATCGGTCAAGCGCCACTTCCGCGCGATGGATCGCGATTGCCAGAGCCAGGATTTCAGCGTGGTCGGCATCGGCGACATGTCCGGCGACGTGTTCGGCAACGGCATGCTGCTCTCAAGGCATATCCGGTTGCTGGCCGCGTTCGACCACCGCCATATCTTCCTGGACCCGAATCCGGATGCGGCGGTGTCGTTCGCTGAGAGAGATCGCCTGTTCAAGCTGCCGCGCTCCAGCTGGGCCGACTACGACGCCAAGCTGATCAGCGCCGGTGGCGGCATCTATCCGCGCACGCTCAAATCCATCGACATCAGCGCGCCGGTACGCGAAGCGCTGGGCCTGGATGCCAACGTCAAGCAGCTCTCGCCCAACGAGCTGATGAACGCCATCCTCAAGGCGCCGGTGGACCTGTTCTGGAACGGCGGCATCGGCACCTACGTCAAGGCGGCCAGCGAATCGCATGCCGATGTGGGCGACCGTGCCAACAACGGCCTGCGCGTCAACGGCGGCGAGCTGCGTTGCAAGGTGGTGGGCGAGGGCGGCAACCTGGGCCTGACCCAGCTGGGCCGCATCGAGGCCGCGCAGGCCGGCGTGCTGCTCAACTCCGACTTCATCGACAACTCGGCCGGCGTGGACACCTCCGACCACGAGGTGAACATCAAGATCCTGCTCAACGACATGGTGCAGGCCAAGAAGCTCACCTATGACGCACGCAACAAGCTGCTGGCGTCGATGACCGACGAAGTGGCCGAGCTGGTGCTGTGGGACAACTACCGCCAGAACCAGGCCATCAGCCTGATGGAGCGCATGAGCGTCAAGCGCCTGGGCTCCAAGCAGCACTTCATCCGCACGCTGGAACTGCAGGGTCTGCTGGACCGGCAGATCGAGTTCCTGCCGTCCGATGCCGAGCTCTCCGCACGCAAGGCGCGCGGGCAGGGCCTGACCCGGCCGGAACTGTCGGTACTGTTGTCGTATTCCAAGCTGGTGGCGTTCCAGCAGCTGCTGGAATCGGATATTCCCGAAGACCCGTACCTGTCCAAGGAATTGCAGCGTTACTTCCCGCAGCCGCTGCAGAAGAAGTACGCCGATGCGATGGAGCGTCATCGCCTCAAGCGCGAGATCATCGCCACCGCGGTGACCAACACCACCATCAACCGCATGGGTGCCACCTTCCTGATGCGCATGCAGGAAGACACCGGCCGCAGCATCGGCGAGGTGGCCAAGGCCTACACCATCAGCCGCGAAACGCTGGATGCACGCGCGCTGTGGACGCAGATCGATGCGCTGGACGGCAAGGTGCCCGAGTCGGTGCAGATCGATGCGTTGGAAGTGATCTGGCGCCTGCAACGCTCGTTCGTGCGCTGGCTGTTGCTGCGTCCTGGCCAGATGCCGGGCATCACCGCGGCGGTGGAGCGTTACCACGGCCCGTTCAACGATATCCGGGTGGCATCGGGCGTGCTGGCCGACACCCAGCGGCCGCTGTACGAAGCCAGCGTGCAGGAATGGCAGGACAAGGGCCTGCCGCCGGCACTGGCACAGCAGCTGTCCGAGTTGCGCTATCTGGAACCGGCCTTCGACATCATCGAAACCGCACGCACCCGCAAGCTCAAGCCGGTGGAAGTGTCCAAGGTGCATTTCCGCCTCGGCGATGCGCTGCGCCTGCCGTGGTTGTTCGAGCAGATCGACGCTCTGGAGGTCAACGGCCGCTGGCATGCGGTGGCACGTGGCGTGCTGCGCGACGAACTGGCCGCCCATCAGCGTGCGCTGGTGGGCCAGGTGCTGACCATGCCGGGCGGCAGTGCCGAGGACAAGGTGGCCAACTGGATGGCGCGCGACGATTCCAGCCTGCGCTTCACCCTGGCCATGCTCGCCGACGTGGCCGAGCAGAAGACCCTGGACTACCCCACCGTGTCGGTGGCGGTGCAGCGCTTGGGGCAGCTGGCGGCGCACGGGGTGTAGGCGTGCGCCAGGTGGCGACGGAGCGCAGGCTTCGTCGTCATCGCTTCAGATCATCGAAGGATGCAACGAAACGGCCGCCGTCCTGGCGGCCGTTTCGTGTCGGGCACACCGCGAGACCACGGTGTCGATCGCGTCATCCCCGGTCAGCGGCAAAAATGCGCCGACTTCCCGCGGCATCGTTGCGATGCCCGCCTACGCCCGATGCCCGCTCATTTCCTGCCCGGCATGCTTGTCGAAGCGCAGATGCCACCAGGTGGCGCTGAGCGAGATCAGGCTGACCACGCAGAAGGCCAGCGAAAAGTCTCCCTGCCGGGGCTGGGCGTGACCGCCGGCCAGCATCGCCAGGTTGAGGATCATCGCGCCGGCGCAGACGCCGACCGAGAGCATCAATTGCTGCAGCGTGGTGTACAGGCTGCTGGCGCGGCTCATGCGCGCGGTGGGCACGCTTTCGTAGGCAATAGTGTTGTAGGCGGCGAACTGGAACGACATGAACGCGCCGCAGCACAGCAGCAGGGCGAACATCAGCGCCGGCGGCCAGTCGGGGCGGAACAGCGCGCACACCATATAGCCCAGGCTGGCCAGCACGCCGTTGCCGATCAGGCTGTTGCGGTAGCCGAAGCGGCGCAGCAGCTGCGGAGTGATGCTGCGCATCAGCAGTGCGCCCAGTGCGGTTGCCAGGATCAGCCGGCCGCTGTGCGCGGCGCTGAAGCCGAAGCCGATCTGGAACAGCAGCGGCAGCAGGAACGGGTGCGCGCCCTGGGTGATGCGCATCAACGCGCCGCCGATCACCGACAGCCGGAACGAGTCGATGCGCAGCAGGGTCAGGTCCAGCAGCGGAGCGGGGTGGCGGCGCGCATGCCACAGATAGCCGATGGCCGCGCTGGCGCCGATCGCCAGCAGCCAGCTGGCCACGCCAAGACCGTCGTGCTGGCTGACCATCTCCAGGCCGAACAGCAGGCAGCCCAGCGCGGTGCCGCACAGCACGAAGCCGCGCAGGTCGAACCGTGCCGGCACCGATTCGTTGGGAATCTCCGGGATGAAGCGACGCATCAACAGGAAACCGGCGATGCCGATCGGCACGTTGATGTAGAAGATCCAGCGCCAATCCAGATACGAGACGAAAAACCCGCCCAGCGGCGGGCCCAGCATCGGGCCGATGAAGGCCGGCACCAGGGTCCAGGCCATCGCCGACACCAGGTGGCGGCGCTCCACCGTGCGCAGCAGGATCAGCCGGCCCAGCGGCGCCATCATCGCCCCGCCGGCGCCTTGCAGCACGCGGGCGGCCACCATGGTGGGCAGGCTGTCGGCCAGCGAACACAGGATCGAGCCGCCCACGAACACCCAGATCGAGGCGCCGAACACACGGCGCAGGCCGAAGCGGTCGGCGATCGCGCCGCTGGCCGGGATCAGCACCGCCAGGGCCAGCAGGTAGCTGGTCATGGCGATGCTCATCGCCGGCGCGGCGACGCCGAAGTCGCGCGCCAGGGTCGGCAGCGCGGTCGCCAGCACGGTGGCGTCCATCTGCTCCATGAAGATGGCGCAGGCCAGGATCAGCGAAATGATGCGGTAATCGGGATAGGACGGCGGCGCGGCGCCGGCCTCGGACACGCTGGAGGACATCGGACTCTCGGTTGCCGGGCCGTATCGACGGCGCCGCGAGGGGCAGCCGGATCGGCCCGCGTCGCACGGTGTTGTGCGGCGCAACATCTGTATTGTCCGCTGGTGTGGGGCGGGGTTCAAGCGCACGTGGGTAACAGTGCGTGCTTGGCGATGCAGAGGCGGTGGTTTGGTGGCGGGTGTCGGCGTGATGCGAAGGTGGGCGGCGAAGGCGGCTGGTGTGACGTGATCGCGCGCAATGACGATATAGGCACGCTAAGGGATGCATCTTCGGCTGGTCCTCCCCGAGCTGCCCGCACCCTCATCCGGCGCTACCTGCCACCTTCTCTCGCAGGGAGAAGGGTGAAGACGCACCACGCGGATAGGGATCGCGCCCGGGGAAAACCCCTCTCCCTGCGGGAGAGGGGTTGGGGTGAGGGTGCGGCGGAAGATAACCAACCTGACTGGTCGTCCCCGAGCTGCCCGCACCCTCATCCGGTGCTACGCGCCACCTTCTACCGATGGGAGAAGGATCAAGATGCAGCACGCGGACAGGGATCGCGCCTCGGGAAAGCCCCTCTCCCTGCGGGAGAGGGGTGAGGGTACGGCGGAAGACAACCAACCTGACTGGTCGTCCCCGAGCTGTCCGCACCCTCATCCGGCGCTACGCGCCACCTTCTCCCGAAGGGAGAAGGATCAAAGATGCAGCACGCGGACAGGGATCGCCGCTGGGGAAAGCCCCTCTCCCTGCGGGAGAAGAGTTGGGTGAGGGTGCGGCGGAAGACAGCCAACCTGACTGGTCATCCCCGGGCTGCCCGCACCCCTCATCCGGCGCTACGCGCCACCTTCTCCCGAAGGGAGAAGGATCAAGATGCAGCACGCGGACAGGGATCGCGCTGGGGAAAGTCCCTCTCCCTGCGGGAGAGGAGTTGGGGTGAGGATGCGGCGGAAGACAGCCAACCTGAGATCGCGAATGGGCAGTTGTCTCAGCTCCCCGAATCAGCGCTGCGGCGTCGGGCTGTCCCAGGCGTCCTTGATCTGCAGGATCTGCGGCAGCGCCTGGCGGAAGTGCTGCACCAGGCGCGGTTCCAGTTGCTTGCCGGACATGCTTTCCAGCTTGCGCATGGCGTCTTCCACCGTCCATGGGGCCTTGTAGGCGCGCCGTCCGCACAGCGCGTCGAATACGTCCGCCACCGCCACCAGGCGCGCGGCTTCGGGAATGGCCTCGCCGGCCAGGCCGTGCGGGTAGCCGCTGCCATCCCAGCATTCGTGGTGGTGCAGCGCGATGTCGGCGGCCAGCTGGAACACCGGTCCGCGCCCGTGGCGCAGCAGGTCGTGGCCGGCCTGCGGGTGTTGCCGCACCACCGAGCGTTCGTGCTCGTCCAGCGCATCGGGCTTGTGCAGGATGCTGCCGGGTACCGCGATCTTGCCGGCATCGTGCAAGGGTGCGGCGTCCTGCAGCAGCTGTGCCTGCTGCGGCGACCAGCCGGCCGCTTCGGCCAGCACGCGGGCATAGGCGGCCATGCGCCAGATATGCGCGCCGGTGTCCACGTCCTGGCCCTGGCCGGCCGTGCCCAACAGGTGGATCGCATCGCGGTACTGCTGCGCCAGGCGCGCGCTCTCGGCCAACTTGAGCTGCGTACCGATGCGAACCTTGAGCAGGGCCGGGGAATAGGGCTTGCTGACGTAATCGGCCGCGCCCGCCTCCAGCCCGGCGCGTTCGTCGTGCGCGCTGTTGCGCGAGGTGACGAACAGGATCGGGATGGCACTGCTGGACGGCTGTTGCTTGAGCGTACGTGCCACCGCGTAGCCGTCCATGTCCGGCAATTCCACGTCCAGCAGGATCAACGCCGGGCAATGCCGGCTCACCGCTTCCAGCGCTTCGCCACCGGACTTGGCGAACACCAGCGGAAAGTCCTCGCGCAACAACTGGCGCAGCGTCGCCAGGTTGCTGGACTCGTCGTCGACACAGAGCAGGGGACGGGACGGCATGGGAGGTCCTTGCAGCGGTACGGGAGATCGCCCTCAGCGTGGGTGGGTGGCCTGCCAGTCGCGCAGGGTGGCTTCGGCGCGGCGGAAGTCGAAATCCTCCACCGACCGTTGCAGTTCTTCCCGCAGCGTACGCGCCAGGCGCGGTGCGCAAATCAACAGGGCGTGGTCGATCTTGTCGGCATCGTCGCTGGCGAAAGCCGCCTCCAGGATCTGCACGCTGTCGGCATCGAGCGCGGCCTCGTCGCCATCGCTGCCGGTCTCATCGGTGTCGTGTTGCAGGAAGGCGCGGATCGCATCGGCCGTGCGCTGCATGATGTCCTGCAGCGCGCTCAATGCGGCGGTGATGTCATGGCCATCCTCGATGCGGGTCTCCAGATCGCCTGCCGCGCCAGCCAGGGCCGGCAGCGCCAGCGACCCGGCCGCACCACGCAGCTTGTGCGCCATGGCGCCGATCGCCGGCAACGCGTTGTTGCGCAGATGCTCGGCTGCCACGCCAGCCGGGTCGGGGTTTTCGCGCAGCAGCTTGCGCAGGTAGCGTGCGTACGGCTCGCGTTCGCGCCACAGGCTGCGCGCGCGCGCGGCGTCCAGCAGCTCCGGGTCGCTGTGCTGCCATTCCGGACCGTCGTTGCTGTCGGTCTCGTGCGGCAGCGATGAGATGCGGCGCATGCCCGGGTGCATGAAATGGCGGATCGCGGTGACCAGTTCCTCCACGTTGAACGGCTTGGCGATGAAACCGTTCATGCCCGCTTCCAGGGCCTTTTCCTGCTGCGGGCGGAAGGCGCCGGCGGTGAGGGCGATCACCGGCAGGCTGGCCAGGGCCGGGATCTGGCGCAGCCTGCGGGTGGCCTCGTAACCGTCCACCACCGGCATCTGCACATCCATCAGCACCAGCTGGAACAGCTCCGGCGCGCGCTTGAGCACGTTGACCGCCTGCTCACCATCGTGGGCGACGGTGACCATGGCGCCTTCGCCTTCGAGGATGCGCTGCGCCACCTCGCAATTGATTTCGCTGTCGTCCACCAGCAGCAGGTTGGCCCCTTCCAGCCGCCGCGACACGAAGGTGGGTGCGGCAGGACGTGCGCCGGGGCGCGCGTCGGCCAGCTGTTCCACCAGGCGATGCAACGCCACGCTGGTGACCGGCTTGGTCATCACCGCATCCAGGTCCTGCTGCTCGGGATGTTGCTCCAGCAGGCGGCGTTCGTAGGCGGTGACCATCACGATCACCGGGTGCGGGCCGGGCGCGGCGCGCGCGCGGATCTGGCGTGCGATGGCCACGCCGTCGATGTCGGGCATGCGCCAGTCGAGCAGGAAGATGTCGTAGGGTTCGGTGGCCTGCTCGATCGCGGCCAGGGCGGCCTGGCCGCTGGCCACCGCATCCACGCGCCAGCCCAGTTCGGTGGCGATGCGCGCCAGGTTGTTGAGTGCGGCATCGTGGTCGTCGGCGATCAGCACGCGCGGCATCGCCTCCGGCGGCGGCAGCGGCGCATCGCTCTGCGCGGCCGGCGGGTCGGATTTTTCCAGCGTCACCACGAAGTAGAACTCGCTGCCACGGCCGGGCACGCTCTCCACTTCCAGCTCGCCGCCCATCAACTCGATCAGCCGCCGGCTGATGGTCAGGCCCAGGCCGCTACCGCCGTAGCGCCGGCTGGTGGAGGTATCGGCCTGCAGGAACGGCGAGAAGATCAGGCTCTGCTTTTCCTTGGAAATGCCGATGCCGGTATCGCGCACCGAGAACAGCAGCTTGACCTTGTTCGGGTCGCCGCTGGGGAAGCGCCGCACCGAGAGCACCACTTCGCCCTGTTCGGTGAACTTGATCGCGTTGCCCACCAGGTTGACCAGCACCTGGTTGATGCGCAGCGCATCGCCCAGCAGCCAGCGGCTGTCGCGCGGCAAGGGCTCGACGATCATCTCCACCGGCTTGGCGCTGAGCGAGGAGCGCATCAGGTCGGCGATGTTGTCGAACAGCTGGTTGAGGTCGAACGGCGCACGCTCCAGGTCGATGCGCCCGGCCTCGATCTTGGAGAAGTCCAGGATGTCGTTGATGATCTCCAGTAGGCTGCGCGCCGAGCGGTCGATCTTGGTGACCATGTCCTGGGCGGCACCGGGAAGTTCGCTGCGCTGGAGCAGATACAGCATGCCGAGGATGGCATTCATCGGGGTGCGGATTTCGTGGCTCATGTTGGCCAGGAAATCGGACTTGGACTGGTTGGCGCTCTTGGCCGCATCCATCGCCAGCCGCAGCTGCTTCTCGTGCAGCTTCTGCTCGGTGAGATCCACCGCCACGCCGAGATAGCCGATCACCTGGTCGTTGTCGTCGCGCAGGGTGCTCAGCGTCAGCAGCACCGGCAGGCGGCGACCATCGTGGCTGACATAGGTCCATTCGCTGGTATCGCTGCGGCCCAGGCTGGTCAGTGCGGCCACCGCCTCCAGCGTCGGCGCCACCGGAGTGCCGGTCTGTTCGGACAGCCGGTGCGCGCGCTCCTGCAGCTCTTCGAGCTCGACGAACTGGCTGGCCTTGCGCCGGCCGATCACGTCGTCGGCGGCGTAGCCCAGCAGTTTCTCCGCGGCGGGATTGAACAAGGTGACAAACCCGCTGGAATCGGTGGCGATGATGGCGTAGCCGGCATGCGCCAGGATCGCGCGCTGCAGCACCGAGAACTTCACCAGTTCGCTGGTGCGCTCGGCCACCTGGTGTTCCAGCGAAGCGTTCAGATCGATGATGCGCTGGTGCGAGCGTACCCGCTCGGAGATGTCGCGGAAGAAATGCGAGTGGCCGCTGAGCGTTTCGTCCGCTTCGATGATCGGTGCCTTGCTGGCTAGCACATGCACCTGATGCCCGTCGCGGTGGCGCACGCTCAGTGCCGCCGACGCATTGACCGGGTGCGGCTGGTCGGGCTGGTCGATGTCCGGCATCGTGTACGGTTGCGGCGCCAGCAGCATGCTCAGGTCCTGGCCGATCGCATCGTCCGCGGCATAGCCGAACATTGCTTCGGCGGCCGGGTTCCAGTGGGTGATGCGGCCATCCGGCGTCTCGGCAACGATGGCTTCGCTGGAATGGCTGACCAGTGCGGCCAGTTCCATCTGCTTGCGCAGCACTTCCTCGCGGCGCAGCCCGTTGCTGAAGTACAGGCCCAGCAGTGCAGC
Organism: Xanthomonas codiaei; assembly: GCF_002939785.1. Taxonomy (GTDB): domain Bacteria; phylum Pseudomonadota; class Gammaproteobacteria; order Xanthomonadales; family Xanthomonadaceae; genus Xanthomonas; species Xanthomonas codiaei. The sequence goes on along the minus strand of NZ_MDEC01000007.1, from coordinate 167,536 downwards.
CAGCAGCACCGAGGTCGCCATCACCAGGCCACCGACCAGCCACGGCGAGGTCTGGTTGAGCGAGGCGACGAAGCTGGCGGTGGGATGGGCGGTGATGACCCAGGTGCGACCGTAGATGGGCAGCAGCTGCACGACCGGCCGCCGCCGCGCACTGTCGCTGGCGGGCGTGCCGCTGCGATAGAAGTTATGGGTGGGCTCGTTGCGATCGGACAGATCCAGCGCCACGTCGTCGCGCTCGCCCAGTGCGCTGCGGACCATCTGCTCGACGCTGAAGGGCGCATACACCCAGCCGTTGGTCGCCGCCATGCGCTGTTGCGGGGTCTGCAACGGCATGCCTTCGCGATACACCGGCAGCAGTACCAGAAAGCCGCTTTCGCTGGGCACGCGGTAGCCCGACAGCGAGACCGGCGAGGTCATGATCGGTTCGCCGGCGCGCGCGGCCTGCAGGGCGGCCGCACGCCGCCGCGGCTCGGAGGCGATGTCCAGGCCGATGGGCCGGTTGCCGGACGACTCCGGTTCGAAATACAGGACGATGTAGCGTTCGCCGTCCCACGGCGCCAACGGACGGCGATGGATGTCCGGCGCGCCGTCGGCACGTGCGGCTTCCAGGAATCGCGCCTCGTCGGCGGGCGCAACCCGATGGATGTATCCGTATCCCAGCACACCGGGAAACTCGCGCGAATAATCCCGCGAGCGGCTGTACAAGGTGAACCGTTCGCGACTGATGACCTCGCTGCCGGCGCCGATCACCGCGCCGCGCGCGCCGCGCAGGCCGTGCTCGAAGGTATACATGCGCTCGCTGATATTGCGCGTCAGGGTGCGCACCACAAACTGAAACCGTTGGTCGCGCTCCAGTTCGTTATGCCGTTGCAACCACACACCGGACACGATGGCCGCAATCAGGCCGGCGGCAAGAATCAGTACTGCACAGATGAAGGCACGGCGTCCGTATTTCCTGCGCAGATTCCAACGGCCGTTCGGCATGTTCGTTCCTTCGCCTTGCCTGTTGCGTGCCCAGTGCCCAGTGTCCTGGCCGACAGCGACGTCGACCGCGCGGTACCGCCTGACGATCATCCGGCTGCGTGCAATGTCCCCACTGCCTGCATGCATTGGTGGTGGGCGAGCGACCTCGTGTCAGTGCATCAGAACGATAGCCAGATCGATAATGCGTGAAGGGCAAGACCGATCAGCCCGCCAACCAGGGTGCCGTTGAAGCGAATGTATTGCAGATCGCGTCCCACACCCAATTCCAATTGTTCGACGAGGTGACGTTCGTCCCAACTTTTCATCGTCGAAGCGATGTGGTCGGTGACCGACGCACGCAGGCGCGTGGTGAGTTTGTCCGCGGCCTGCAGCATGTGCTGGTTGAGTGCCTCGCGCAACGACGGATCCTGCGACAGCGCCTGGCCGAGCGATTGCATGGAACGCTCCAGGTGCGCGGCCATCGACGAGTCTTCGCGTGCCAGGTCGTTGCGCAATGCCGTGCGGATCTCGCCCCACAGGCCCTGCACGTAGTCCTGCAATGCCGGATGGTCGATCACGCGCTGCTTGAGCGCTTCCACGCGTTCGGCCATCTCCGGCTCATCGCGCAGCCGCGCGATGTAGCCCTGCAACCAGTCTTCATAGTCGCGCCTGATTGGATGCTCGGGCGTGGTGAGGATGTCCTGCAATTCTTCGATCCCCGCACGCGCCATGCGGTCGGCCAGCGAATCGCCGATTTCTTCGATCGGCTTGACCCAGTTCACGGTGCCGACCAGCTTGGGCCATTCGCGCCGTGCATAGCGCACGATCAGCGCCGAGGCGCGGGTCTTGACCTGCTCCTGGTCCAGCCACTCGCCCAGCCGCAGCAGCACTTCGTCCAGCAGTTTCTGGTGACGCCCGTCGGTGGTGAGCAGCGCCATGACATCGCCTACGGTGGCGGCCGCATTCCACTTGCGCAGGCGGTCCACCACGAAGCGCTGGATCGCGCGGCGCACGGCGGCCTCGTCCAGCAGCTCCAGTGCCTGCAGCATCCAGCCGCGCGCCATCTGCGCCAGCATATGCGACTGCTCGGGCTTGGCCAGCCATTCGCCGAGCCGGCTGGCCGGATCGAACACGCGCAGCTTGTCCATCAACGCATCCGGCGCCAGGAACTGGTCGCGCACGAACACCGCCAGCCCGTCGGCCAGCCGCTCCTTGCCACGCGGCAGGATGGCAGTGTGCGGGATCGGCAGGCCCATCGGATGGCGGAACAGGGCCACCACCGCGAACCAGTCGGCCAGTGCGCCGACCGTGGCCGCTTCGCAGAACGCCGACACCCAGGCCCAGATGCCGTGCTCGCCCATCAGGTGGCTGACCACGAAGCCGGCGAACATGGCCAGCAGCAAGGCCACGGCCAGCAATTTCATGCGCTGCAACTGGGCGCGGCGGGGATCGGTGGGGCGGGAAGTGCCAACGCTTGGGTCCATCCCGCGAGTGTACCCAGTCGCGTGCCGATGGCATGTCACGCTGGACGCCGTGCATCCCCGTAGCGCGATTCGGTTGCCACGTAGGAGCGCCCCCGGGCGCGAGGGCTTTGCCGGGAAGGCCACATCGCGCCCAGGGGCGCTCCTACGAAAGGCGGGCGTGCTGGATCGGACGTTCGCTCGTTCGCGCACTGTAGGAGCGCCCCCGGGCGCGAGGGCTTTGCCGGGAAGGCCACATCGCGCCCAGGGGCGCTCCTACGAAAGGCGGGCGTGCTGGATCGGACGTTCGCTCGTTCGCGCACTGTAGGAGCGCCCCCGGGCGCGAGGGCTTTACCGGGAAGGCCACATCGCGCCCTGGGGCGCTCCTACGAAGGGCGGGCGTGCTGGATAGGACGTTCGCTCGTTCGCGCACTGTAGGAGCGCCCCCAGGCGCGAGGGCTTTGCCGGGAAGGCCACATCGCGCCCTGGGGCGCTCCTACGTAAGGCGGGCTTGCTGGATCGGACGTTCGCTCGTTCGCGCACCTGCCCGGTCATCGCCGGCTGGCGGCTGTGTACCTCAGCCGCGCAGACGCTCCAGTTGCGCTTGCAGTGCGGCCACCTTGGACTGCAGGGCGGCGTTCTCGTTCTCCAGTTCGGTGACGCGGCGCTGCAGGGCCTTGAGGTCGCGGCGTTCGGCCTCGCCGACTTCGGCCTCGTCGGACTTGGGCTTGCGCTTGGCATCGCGCACGCGCTTGGCGGCCTGCTTGAGCTCGGCCTTGCCGGCCTGCGCGGCGGCACGCTGTTCGTCTTCGGACAAGGTGGCCACCGCAGCGGCGGCGCTGATCGAGATCTCGCCCGCCTTCACCGCCTGCACCACTTCCGGCGCGGCCTGTTTGTGGATGCGCTCGATCATCACCACCTGGTTGCTGCTCAGCCGCGCCTCGCGCGCCAGCTCGGCGCGGCTGACCGGAGTGGAGGTGTCGTCCCACGGTGGGCTGTCGGTGTCCTCTGCCGCCTGGGCGGCGGGGTTGTCGCGCATTGCGCTGTCGTCACCGTCTGTCTGTGCGTGCGTGTCGGCCACCACCGGCGCCTCGGCGGCGGCATCGGCCTCGCGCTGGCTGCGCTGGCGTGCGGCCAGGATCTCGCGCTTGCGTAACGCCAGCACCCCGCGTTGGAAGTCGGAAACGCTGCGCCGGCCCAGGTGCTGCTCGATCATCCACAGGTGCACGTCCTGCATCGAGGTAAAGCGCGGGTTCTGCACGGTCTGGAACGGCAGCCCGTGCTTCTGGCAGATGCCGTAGCGGTTGTGGCCGTCGACGAGGACCTCGCCCCACAGCACCAGCGCATCGCGGCAGCCCTCGGCCAGCAGGCTGCGCTCCAGCGCTTCGTGCTCGTCGGGCGTCAGCGGGTCGATATAGGCCTTGAGTTCTTCTTTGACAACGATGTTCATGCGGCAACTGCAGGGGGTACGGGGCCGGCATTGTAGTGAGCCTGTCCCGGCTTTGCGCGCTTGACGCGGCGCCTGCGTGCGTGACACGCGGGCGCCCGCTGCGTGGCCTGCCCACCGCGTGGCCAGGGTCTGCGCACGGCCTGCGGGCAAGGCCTGCGGCCACTCGGACCAGGCGACCGCACGGCCAGGTGGGCGTGACCGCAGGACTGCAACCGGCGCTTGCATACACGTTGCGCGACCGGGCCGGCCTGCATCAGTCCAACGTGCGCAGGATCCCGGCCAGGGTCTGGACCATCTGCCCGATCTGCTCCTCGGTCACGATCAGCGGCGGCGACAGTGCGATGACATCGCCGGTGACCCGCACCAGCAGGCCGCCTTCGTGGAAGCAGCGCTCGAACGCAGCATAGCCACGCGCCCCCGGCGCGCCGTCGCGTGGCGCCAGCTCGATCGCACCGATCAGGCCGATGTTGCGGATGTCGATCACATGCGGCAGCCCGCGCAGGCCGTGCAGCGCCTGTTCCCAGTGCGGGCCGAGCGTGATCGCGCGCTGGAACAGGTCTTCTTCGGCATAGGTGTCCAGCGTGGCCAGCGCCGCCGCGCAGGCCAGCGGGTGGCCGGAGTAGGTGTAGCCATGGAACAGCTCGATCGCCGCCTCCGGCCCGTGCATGAAGGCATCGTGGATGGCGCTGTTCACCAGCACCGCGCCCATCGGCACGGTGCCGCTGGTCAGCCCCTTGGCGGCGGTGATGATGTCCGGGGTGACGCCGAAGCGCTGCGCCGCAAACGCCTCGCCGACCCGGCCGAAGCCGGTGATCACCTCGTCGAACACCAGCACGATGCCGTGGCGGTCGCAGATGTCGCGCAGCCGCTGCAGGTAGCCTTCCGGCGGCAGGATCACCCCGGCCGAGCCGGACACCGGCTCGACGAACACCGCGGCGATGGTGGAGGCATCGTGCAGGGCGATCAGCCGCTCCAGATCGTCGGCCAGCTCCGCGCCATGCGCTGGCAGCCCGCGCGAATAGGCGTTGCGCTGCAGGTCCAGGGTATGCCGCAGATGGTCGGTGCCGGCCAGCAGCGGGCCGAACCACTTGCGGTTGTTGGGCAGCCCACCGATCGACATGCCGCCGAAGCCCACCCCGTGATACGCCTTCTCGCGGCCGATGAAGCGGGTGCGCTGGCCCTCGCCGCGCAGGCGGTGATAGGCCAGCACGATCTTCATCGCGCTATCCACCGCCTCCGACCCGGAGTTGGTGAAGAACACGTGCTCCAGCCCCGGCGGGGCGATCGCCGCCAGCCGCTGCGCCAGTACGAACGGCAGCGGTGAGCCCATCTGGAAGGTGGGCGCGAAATCCAGCGTGCCGGCCTGGTCGCGGATCGCCGCCACGATGCGCTCGCGGCCATGCCCGGCATTGCAGCACCACAGCCCGGCGGTGCCGTCCAGGATCTGGCGGCCGTCCACATCGCGGTAATACATGCCGTGCGCCGAGGCCAGCAGGCGAGGGCGCGCCTTGAACTGGCGGTTGGCGGTGAACGGCATCCAGAACGCGTCCAGCTGCTCCGGCGCCTGCAACGCATTGGCGGTGTGGTGCGAGGGGTGGTCGTGCATTGCAGGCTCCATGACGGGGATGGCCCGACTCTACGGCAGCCGGCGCGACGGCCGTCGCTCCGGCGGACCACCAGCCCCCACGGCACCGCAACGGCTACCGCTGGCAACCGTACGATCCAGTCTGCAAGAACTAGTCAATTAGTCGCACGGCCGGCCGCTAACGACAGAGAAGGCCTGTGTGGGGCAGGCGGGACGGCGCGATGGAACGCTGCGAGGCGATGCGGAGCATTGCAATGGCGCCAGGATCGCCGATGATGCGCCAGACCGGCGCCTGTCGGGGCTGATTGTTGTCGCCGGCCTGATCGCACCACGCCAATCCATCGCAGCCGTCAATCGTATTCATCGCGGTTCATCGCACTTTTATTTGGGGAAATGGGAATGACGCAAGGGTCCACCGTGGCGACAGCCAGCGGCGCTGACGCCGGTCTGCTGTCCAAGGAGCGCATCGTTGCGCGTCCGGGATTCAATCGTTGGCTGGTTCCGCCGGCAGCGCTGGCGATCCACCTGTGCATCGGCATGGCGTACGGCTTCAGCGTGTTCTGGTTGCCGTTGTCCAAGGCGCTGGGCATCACCGAGTCGATTGCCTGCCCGGCCGACATGGGCCTGTTCGCGCGCATGGTGGCCACCACCTGCGACTGGAAGATCAGCGAACTGCAGTGGATGTACACGCTGTTCTTCGTGCTGCTGGGCTGTTCGGCGGCGATCTGGGGCGGCTGGCTGGAACGCGCCGGCCCGCGCAAGGCCGGCGTGGTCTCGGCGCTGTGCTGGTGCGGCGGCCTGGTGATCTCGGCGGCCGGTATCCACTTCCATCAGATCTGGATGCTGTGGCTGGGCTCGGGCGTGATCGGCGGTATCGGTCTGGGCCTGGGTTACATCTCGCCGGTGTCCACCCTGATCAAATGGTTCCCGGACCGCCGCGGCATGGCGACCGGCATGGCCATCATGGGCTTCGGTGGCGGCGCGATGATCGGCAGCCCGCTGGCCGATGCGCTGATGCGCCACTTCGCCACGCCGACCTCGGTGGGCGTGATGGAAACCTTCCTGGTCATGGCGGCGCTGTACTTCGTGTTCATGATGGCCGGCGCGTTCGGCTACCGCGTGCCGCCGAGTGGCTGGACGCCGGCCGGCTGGACCGCGCCGGTGGCCAGCACCAACACGATGATCACCTCCAACCATGTGCACGTGAAGAAGGTCTGGGGCATCCCGCAGTTCTGGCTGCTGTGGGGCGTGCTGTGCCTGAACGTGTCGGCGGGCATCGGCGTGATCGGCATGTCCTCGCCGATGCTGCAGGAAGTGTTCGGCGGCCGGCTGATCGGGGTGGATGTGGGCTTCGCCAATCTGGACCCGACCCAGCTGGCCAGCATTGCCGCCATTGCGGCCGGGTTCACTGGCCTGCTCAGCCTGTTCAACATCGGCGGCCGCTTCTTCTGGGCCAGCATGTCCGACAAGCTCGGCCGCAAGAACACCTACACCGTGTTCTTCCTGCTCGGCATCTGCCTGTATGCGGCGGCCCCGTCGGCCGGCAGCATCGGCGGCATCGCGCTGTTCGTGGGTATCTTCTGCATCATCCTGTCGATGTACGGCGGCGGTTTCGCCACCATTCCGGCGTATCTGGCCGACCTGTTCGGCACCCAGATGGTCGGCGCCATCCACGGCCGCCTGCTGACCGCCTGGGCCACTGCCGGCATCCTCGGCCCGGTGGTGGTGGGCTACATGCGCGAGTACCAGCTGGCGCACGGCAGCCCGCCGTCACAGGTCTACAACACCACCATGTACATCCTCGCCGGCATGCTCGTGCTCGGCCTGATCTGCAACCTGCTGGTGCGCCCGGTGGCCGCGCGTCATTTCATGACGCCCGACGAACTGGCGCGCGAAAAACAGCTGGCGCACGAAAAGGTCGACCGCAGCGGGCACGCGGTGCTGCCGCCGGAGCAGATGGCGCGCATCGGCCATGGCGGCAATCCCGCGCTGGTGGCGTTTGCCTGGTTGGCGGTGGGCATCCCGATGCTGTTCGGCATCTGGGTGACGCTGCAGAAAGCCTTCGTGCTGTTCCATTGAGGTGAGATGACCACTCCGTCTTCCCGCTCGGTGCGCCCCGGCAGTGTGGTGCGCACGGTGTTCCGCCATCGTGGCGGGCGCGGTGCCTCGGTACAGGACCAGGTGGCGGCCGAAATGCCGGTCGCGCTGATCTACAACCAGGTGCCGTTCGCGGTGATGATGGCCACACCGGAAGACCTGGAAGACTTCGCACTGGGGTTCTCGCTGAGCGAGGGCATCGTCGACCACCCGCAGGACCTGCGGGTGGTGGCGGTGGAGACCTTCCTGGAAGGCGCCTCGCTGCAACTGGAGATTCCGCCCGAGCGTGCCGCCGCATTGGGTCGGCGGCGGCGCAACCTGGATGGGCGCAGCGGTTGCGGGGTGTGCGGCAACGAGTCGATCGAGGCGGTGCTGCGTGTGCCGCCGGTCGTGCACTCGGACCTGCGGATCGAGACCGATGCATTGGCGCGCGCGTTGGCCGGCCTGCACGCGCAGCAGCCGATCGCCGCGCAGACCGGCGCGGTGCATGCGGCCGGGTGGGCCGATGCGCAGGGCATGGTGCAGCTGGTGCGCGAAGACGTCGGCCGGCATAACGCCCTGGACAAGTTGATCGGTGCATTGGCGCACGCGCGCATCGATGCATCGCAAGGGTTTGCGGTGGTGACCAGCCGCGCCAGTTTTGAGATGGCCATGAAAGCCGCGCAGGCCCGGATTCCGCTGCTTGCAGCGATCTCCGCGCCCACCGCGCTGGCGATCAGCCTGGCCGACAGTGCGGGACTGACCCTGATCGGGTTTGCCCGCGATCACGATTGTGTCGTTTACAGCCATCCGCAGCGCCTGAACCTGGGCGTTGCGGTGGGAGAGCCCGCATGAGCAAGAAGACCATCAAGCAGTACGACAATCCCGCTGGCGGCTGGGGCGCATTGCGCTCGGTGGCCAAGCACCTGATGGAACAGGACATCGCGGTGCAGGGCGCCAAGACGCTGCTGCATGCCAACCAGCCGGACGGCTTCGACTGCCCCGGTTGCGCCTGGCCCGACCGCGATCACACCTCCACCTTCGAGTTCTGCGAAAACGGTGCCAAGGCGGTGGCGGCCGAATCCACCGCGCGCCGTGCCGGGGCCGAGTTGTTCGCCTCGCACAGCGTCAGCCTGTTGTCGCAGTACAGCGACTACTGGCTGGAAGCGCAGGGCCGCCTGACCCAGCCGATGCGCTACGACGCGGCCACCGACCACTACGTGCCGGTGAGCTGGGACGCGGCGTTCGCGCAGATCGCCGGCCACCTCAACGGCCTGGCGAGCGCGGACGAGGCGATCTTCTACACCTCCGGGCGCACCAGCAACGAAGCGGCATTCCTGTACCAGCTGTTCGTGCGCGAGTTCGGCACCAACAACTTTCCCGACTGCTCCAATATGTGCCACGAGCCCTCCGGCACCGCGCTGCGCTCGCAGATCGGGGTGGGCAAGGGCACGGTGTCGCTGCACGATTTCGAACTGGCCGATGCCATCTTCATCTTCGGCCAGAACCCGGGCACCAATCACCCGCGCATGCTCGGCGAGTTGCGCCAGGCCTCCAAGCGCGGGGCGGCGATCGCGGCGTTCAACCCGCTGCGCGAGCGCGGGCTGGAAAAGTTCGCCGACCCGCAGGACAAGCTGGAGATGTTGCACAACGGCTCCACGCGCATCGCCTCGGATTACTTCCAGCTCAAGATCGGCGGCGACCTGGCCGCGATCAAGGGCATCATCAAGCACGTGCTCGAACGCGACGCGCAGGCGCAGCGCGACGGCACGCTGCGGTTGCTGGACCTGGATTTCATCGCCGAGCACACCGCCAATTTCGATGCCTTCGCTGCGGATGTGGCGGCGGAGTCCTGGGACACCATCGTCGAAGAGTCCGGCCTGGACGAAGCGGCGCTGCGCAAGGCCGGCGAGATCTATCTCAAGGCCGAGCGGGTCATTGCGTGCTGGGGCATGGGCATCACCCAGCACAAGCATTCGGTGGCCACCATCCACATGATCACCAACCTGCTGTTGCTGCGCGGCCACCTGGGCCGTCCCGGCGCGGGCGTGTGCCCGGTGCGCGGGCATAGCAACGTGCAGGGCGACCGCACGATGATGATCTACGAAAAGCCGCCGGCCGCGTTTCTGGACAAGCTGCAGTCGGTATTCGGTTTCGCGCCGCCGCGTGCCGACGGCTTCGACACCGTCGGTGCGATCGAGGCCATGCTGGATGGCCGCGCCAAGGTGTTCTTCGCAATGGGCGGCAATTTCGCTGCCGCCACGCCCGATACCGATGCCACCCACCGCGCGCTGCGCAATTGCGAACTCACCGTCCACGTCACCACCAAGCTCAATCGCAGCCACCTGGTGCATGGGCGCGATGCGCTAATCCTGCCGTGCCTGGGTCGCACCGAAATCGATATCCAGGACGCCGGCTCGCAAGGCGTGACGGTGGAAGATTCGATGAGCATGGTGCACCTGTCGGCCGGCATCAATCCGCCGGCCTCGCCGGACCTGCTGTCCGAACCGGCGATCATTGCGCGCATGGCCGAAGCCACCCTGGGCGCACGCAGCGCGATCCGCTGGCGCTGGCTGGTGGGCGACTACGACCGCATCCGCGACCTGATCGCGCAGGTGTTCCCGGACTTTGCCGACTTCAATCAGCGCGTGCGCACGCCGGGCGGATTCCGCCTGTCCAACACCGCGCGCGACCGCAAGTGGGTCACGCCCGAGCAACGCGCGGTGTTCAAATCGCACGCGGTGCCCACCGACAACCCGATCCACCGCGCGCGGCGTGCGCGTGGCGATCAGATGGTGTTCACGCTGGCCACCACGCGCTCGCACGACCAGTACAACACCACCATCTACGGCCTGGACGATCGCTACCGCGGCGTGTTCGGCGAGCGCCGCGTGTTGTTCATCAACGGCGCCGACATCGCGGCGCTGAACATGAAGGCCGGCGACTGGGTGGACCTGGAGAGCCTGTGCGAGGACGGCGTGCGCCGCGAGGCGCGCCGCTTCCTGCTGGTGGACTACAACATTCCGCGCGGTTGCCTGGCGGCGTACTACCCGGAAACCAATGCATTGGTGCCGCTGTCCAGCTTCGCCGACGAAGCGCGCACGCCGACCTCCAAGTCGATTCCGGTGATCGTGCTGCCGCACCGCGCCGAAACCGCCGATGCGGCGCCGCGCGACATCGGGGCCGTGCTTGTCCGCTGACCCGCAGCTCACCACACAGCTGTTGCACGCCCTGGCCGACGCGCCCGAGGGCGTGTCGCTGTCGAAGCTGTGCAAGCAGCTGGGCGTGCGCATGAGCGTGCTGCTGCGCACGCTCGCCTGGCTGGGCACGGCAAACCTGGACGGTGCATCAGGCCCGGGCTGGGTCCGCGTAGAAGAGCGTGGCGAACGGCAATGTGCGGTGATTACGTCCGCCGGCCTGGTCGAACACGCGCAGCGTGGAACGGCGCAGCTGCCGCAGGGCGGTTGAGCGATCTTTTCGCTGTTTCTTTGAAACTCTAGCTGGTGTTCCGCTTGAGTCAGAAACTTTGGTTAGAAGCTCAAGCCAAAACTTTCGTCGATCGAGCGCGCGCTGCCCTCACCGCTTGCGGGACACGCCGTGAACCCATCCCTGGGGGCTCGATGGCGGCATCCATGCCGCCAACGGTCCCGCAAGCGGCGAGGGCACCGCGCCGGAGAGTTTGCTGGTGGCTTGATTGCAGAGCTGAGACAGCGCACCAGACCGATGTTGGTTGTTCTGTCGAGAACTCTGCGTACCGACCATCTTGGCTGGTCCTTGTCCGCTCACCGCCGCGGGCCCTGACGCGGTCTGGATGCCGCGTAAGACCCAACAAGAACGTACTTGCGGCGTGTCCCGCGATGCTGAGCGGGCAAGGGCTTTCAGCAGACGACAGCACTTTCAAGCGGCTAACAACACGTAGAGAGCGGTCATCAGGTAGGCACGGTGTTGGCGCGCTCGGAACCGGAGTGTCGGAGTGGTGCATGCCGATTCCAGGCACCGACCGCGCCCGTCTGGCGGGCGCGCAGACGTTTTGTCAGCTGCGCTTGAAGAACGGCTGGCGACACCTCGTCGGCCGCCTTGGGCGGGCGAGGACGGCGTGGCGCATACTGCTGTCGGTCACGCCTGTAACTTTTCCACCAGCCGGTGCGCCTGCGCAAAGCGTGGCCGTGATCTGCCAGAATCGGCCGTCTCGTTTCCGGATGCCTACCACCGATGACCGCTGCCGCGCCGCTCGCCACGCCGACCAATTCGCCTGCGCGTGTGCTGTTCGCCAGCCTGATCGGCACCACCATCGAATTCTTCGATTTCTATATCTACGCCACCGCGGCGGTGCTGGTGTTTCCCACGCTGTTCTTCCCCGCCGACGACGGCAGTGCGGCGATGCTGCAGTCGTTGGCGACCTTTGCGGTGGCCTTCGTTGCGCGGCCGGTGGGCTCGGCGGTGTTCGGCCACTTCGGCGACCGCATCGGCCGCAAGGCCACGCTGGTGGCGGCGTTGCTGACGATGGGCCTGTCCACGGTGGCGATCGGCCTGTTGCCCGGGTATGCGCAGATCGGCGTGCTGGCGCCGGCGCTGCTGGCGGTCTGCCGCTTCGGCCAGGGCCTGGGCCTGGGCGGTGAGTGGGGCGGGGCGGTGCTGTTGGCCACCGAGAACGCACCGCCCGGCAAGCGCGTGTGGTACGGCATGTTTCCGCAGCTGGGCGCGCCGTTGGGCTTCCTGCTGTCCACCGGCACCTTCCTGGGCATGGGGGCGGTGCTGGACGACGCGGATTTCATGGCATGGGGCTGGCGGGTGCCGTTCCTGGCCAGCGCCTTGCTGGTGATCACCGGCTTGTGGGTGCGCCTGAGCATCACCGAGACCCCGGACTTCCAGAAGACCCTGGACCGCAACACGCGCGTACGCCTGCCGCTGGGCACGGTGGTCTGGCAGCATTGGCCGGCACTGATCGTCGGCACCCTGGGTGCGTTCGCCACCTTCGTGCTGTTCTATCTGATGACCGTGTTTGCGCTGGGCTATGGCACCAAGACCCTGGGCTACGACAAGGAGCAGTTCCTGCTGCTGCAGATGGCGGGCATCGTGTTCTTCGCGCTGGGCATTCCGCCCTCGGCCAGGTTTGGCGACCGCCACGGCGCGCCGCTGGCGATGATGCTGGCCAGCATCGCCATCATCGCGTTCGGGCTGGCGTTCGCGCCGCTTTTCCAGGCCGATCATCCGCTGCAGGTGCTGGCCTTCCTGTCGCTGGGATTCTTCTTCATGGGCCTGACCTACGGGCCGTGCGGGACGTTGCTGGCGCAGCTGTATCCCACCGAGGTGCGCTACACCGGCGCATCCCTGTCGTTCAACCTGGCCAGTATCCTGGGCGCAGCGCCGGCGCCGTATGTCGCCACCCAGTTGGCAGCGCGCTACGGGGTGCAGGCGGTGGGGTATTACCTCGGAGGTGCCGCAGTGCTGAGTCTGATTGCCCTGATGATGGCGCGCAGAGATCAGCTCGCCAGGCGTACCTGATTGCGGCCGCCGGCCTTGGCCAGGTAGAGATATTTGTCGGCTTCGTTCAACAGGTGATGCAGCGACTGGTCGCCTTCGGTCGCGATGCACACGCCGATGCTCACGGTCATGCTCAGGGTTTCATCGCCGATACGCACGCGCAACGCGCTGATGCGCTCGCGCAGCGTTTCGAAATAGCTGGCGGCATTGGCCGCATCCAGCCCCGGTACCAGCAGGCAGAATTCCTCGCCGCCGAAGCGTGCCACCAGATCCTGCGGACGCGCATGCCCGGAGACCGAGGCGGCCACCGCACGCAGCGCCTGGTCGCCGGCTTCGTGGCCCCAGGTGTCGTTGATGTGCTTGAAGTGGTCGATGTCCAGCATCGCCGCGGTCACCGTCTGCTCCTGCGACAGCAGCTTGGGGATCACCCGCTGGCTCTGTTCCAGGAAATAACGCCGGTTCGGCAGGCCAGTGAGGAAGTCGCGCGTGGCCAGGTCCTGCAGCGTGCCGATCAATTCCAGCTGGTCCACGTTCTGCGAGACACGGCAGAAGAATTCCTCGCGCGAGAACGGCTTGCGCAGGAAGTCGTTGGCGCCGTTCTTCAAAAAGCGCGGGATCAGCGACGAATCGCTGTTGCCGGAGATGCCGATCACCGCGACCTTGTCGCGCGAGCGGATCGCACGCAGCCGGCGGGTGAATTCCACTCCTTCCATGCCGGGCATTTCCTGGTCGACGATGGTCAGGCGGATGCCGGGGTCGCGCTCGATGGCTTCCAGGCCGGCGGCGCCGTCGGCGGCCAGCACCACCCGGTAGCCGTACATCGACAACAACGCCGCTGCGTAGGTGCGGGCGGACAGCGAGTCGTCCACCACCAGTGCGCCGATGCGACGGTTGCGCTCCAGGCGCTGCACCAGCCAGGCTAGGTATTCGATGCTGCCCGGTGCGTTCTTGAGCACGTAGTCGATGATCTGCTGCTGCAGCACGCGCTGGCGCAGGTCCTCGTCGTACACGCCGCTGACCACCACGGTGGGCAGGTTGCGCGACAGGAAGAACTCCACCACCTTGTCGCGATCGCCGTCCACCAGCACCAGCCCGGTCAGGACCAGGAACCAGCCGTCCTCTTCGTCGAGCACGCGCGCCGCTTCGGCCAGGGTCGACACGACCGTGACCGGCAATTCCACGCGCTGCTCGATGGCTTCGCGCAGCATGCTGGTGAACGTGCGCGAGTTCTCCACCAGCAACACGCGCTGCGGCAGAACTGCACTTTCACTATTGCGATGTAGGGTACCTGGAGACATCGGCTGGCCGTGTGGATCGAACCGTCAGATCAGCTAACGGCTCTGCCCGCCAAAACTTGAGCGCTTCGTCGCAGCCTGCGCGCGGCGCCTGCGGCGGCGTTCACCACAGCGCGTCGCGCAGCCGGTACCAGCTCATGGCGGCCACCAGCAGCGGGGTGCGTAGCCGCTGTCCGCCCGGGAACGGGCGGTGCGGAATGCGGGCGAACACGTCCAGGCGCCGGCTCTGGCCGGTGATGGCCTCGGCGATGACCTGGCCGGCCAGCCCGGTGGCGGCCACGCCGTGGCCGGAGAAGCCTTGTGCGAAATACAGGTTCGGCGCGAGCCGGCCCCAGTGCGGGGCGCGGTTGCGGGTGATGTCCACATAGCCGCCCCACACGGTCTCCAGCGGCACGTCGCGCAGCTGCGGGAAGACGCTGTGCATGCGCCGGGTCATCAGGCGCTGCAGGCCCGGCGGCGGGCGCGACGAATAGCTGGCGCGCCCGCCGAACAGCAGCCGGTGATCGGCGCTGAGCCGGTAATAGTCCAGCGCCCAGTTGGTATCGGCCACCGCCATGTCGTTGCCGATCAGTGCGCGCGCGCGCGCCGCGCCCAGCGGCGGCGTCGCGCCGACATAGGTGCCCACCGGCATGATGCGCTGCTCCATCTGCGGGGCGATGCCGTGCAGCAAGGCGTTGCCGGCAATCACCCCGAAGTCCGCGGTGACGCTGCCCTGTGCGGTGTGCATCGTGACCTGTGCACCAGCGTCCTGCCGGATCACCGCCGAGTCCTCGAAGATCAGCACCCCGGCCGCCAGCGCGGCGCGCGCCAGGCCGAAGGCGTAGGCCAGCGGATGCAGGTGGCCGCTGGCCGCATCGAACATCGCGCCCAGGTACAGCGGGCTGTCCAGCACCTGGCGGGTGCGGGCGCGGTCCCACCACTCCAGCGGGTAGTCGTAGCGCTCGGCCATGCGCACGATGCCGTGCCGCAGGGCGCGTACCTGGCGCGGCTTCAGTGGCACGTGCGCATGCCCGTCGCGCCAGTCGCAGGTGATGGCGTGGCGCTGGATGCGCTGGCGCAGCAACTGCATGCCGTCGCGCGAGAAGTCGAACAGCAGGCGCGCATCGGCATCGCCGACCAGCGCTTCCAGCGTGTGCTGCTCGCAGCCGTAGCCGACGATGGCCTGGCCGCCATTGCGCCCGGATGCGCCCCAACCGATGCGCCGGGCCTCCA
Source organism: Xanthomonas codiaei (assembly GCF_002939785.1). Lineage (GTDB taxonomy): Bacteria > Pseudomonadota > Gammaproteobacteria > Xanthomonadales > Xanthomonadaceae > Xanthomonas > Xanthomonas codiaei. The sequence continues at coordinate 152,011 of NZ_MDEC01000007.1, read as the reverse complement.
GCACGACGACCCGGTAGCCGGCTTCGGCCAGCGCCAGCGCGGCGGTCAGGCCGGTATAGCCGGCGCCGAGGATGCAGACATCGGCTTGCTGCGCGCCATGCAGGCGCGGCTGGGCGGTCAGGGCCGGCGCGCTGCGCGCATACCAGCTGTCCGGATAGCCGCTGCCCGGTGTTTCGCTGCTGGTTGCGGCCGGGCTGCCCATCACACGGTGCGCAGGTACCGGGCGTAATCCAGGTCCGGCACCAGCGCCTGGTAGTCGAACAGCTCACGCTGCTTCTGCTGGCCGAACACCTGCCGGAATTGCGTGCCGAACTGGGCGTCGATGAAATCGCTGCCCAGGAACGCATCCACCGCGCCCTGCCAGGTGCGTGGGCGGAACACCGATTGCGCATAGGCATTGCCCACGATCGGCGCAGTGGGCTCGCCGGGCTGTCGCAAGCCGTCCAGCATGGCCGCCAGCACCGCGGCGGCCACCAGGTACGGGTTGGCATCGGCGCCGGCGATGCGGTGTTCGATGCGGGTGTTGCGCGCATCGCTCTGCGGGATGCGCAGCGCCACGGTGCGGTTGTTGAAGCCCCAGCTGGCATCCAGCGGCACGAACGCATTGCTGACGAAGCGGCGGTAGCTGTTGGCATGCGGGGCGAACAGCAGCAGGCAGGCGTCGGCATGCCGCTGCAGCCCGGCAATGGCGTGGCGCAGCGCGTCGGTCGGCGCGTCGGCACGGCCGGCCAGCACATTGTTCCCGTCGCCATCCAGCAGGCTCACATGCAGGTGCAGGCCGCTGCCGGCCTGCTCGGGGAAGGGCTTGGCCATGAAGCTGGCGAGCATGCCCTGCTGCTGCGCAATGGCCTTGATGGTGCGCTTGAGCAGGATCGCCTCGTCGCAGGCCGCCAGCGCATCGGCGCGATGCTGCAGGTTGATCTCGAATTGGCCTGGCGCGTACTCGGCCACGGCGGTGTCGGCGGGAATGCCTTGCTGGCGGCATGCGGCGGTGACCGCATCGGTGAAGCCGCGCTGCTCGTCCAGGTCCTGCAGCGAATATACCTGCGTGCTGTCGCTGCGCGCGCCGGTGACCGGGTCGCGCGGTGTCTGCGGACGGCCCTGCGCATCGGGCACCGCATCGAACAGGTAGAACTCCAGCTCCACCGCAATCACCGGGGTCAGCCCAAGCGCCGTAAAGCCCGCCAGCACGCGTTGCAGCACCGCGCGCGGCGCCACCTCGAACAGGCCGCCCTCGGGGGTGTGCATCGCCAGCAACAGCTGCGCCATGGGTTGCGGCGCCCAGGGGACTGGCCGCAGCGACCCGGCGATCGGCCGGCAGATGCGGTCGGCATCGCCGATCGCATAGCCCAGCCCGGTCTCTTCCACGGTGTTGCCGGTGATGTCGGTGGCGATCAGCGACATCGGCAGGCACACGCCATCGCGGTACACCTTGCCCAGGGTGTCGGCGGTGATGCGCTTGCCGCGCAGCACGCCGTTGGTATCGGGCAACAGCAGGTCCACCGAGGCACAGCCGGGAATGCGCGCCAGGGTGGTGGCGTCGGCGGCGGGCAGGGACGCGACGGAGTTCTCGGAAGCCATGGGCACCACCTGCAAAGTCGCCGCCAGCCTAGCAAAGCGCGCGTGAGCCGTCGCAGGCGCGTGCCGCGGCCGCGGTGGCAATGGCGGCGGTAGCGCGGTAAGTTCGGACGCACCTGCCGTTCAACGCGCCGCATCGGGATGTCTGCATGGCTGTCGTACCGCTGGTCGGGCTGCCGACCGACCGCATCGCGCAGGGGCCGCATCCGTTCCTGGCGGCCGGCGAAAAATACGTGCGCGCGGTGGTGGAAGCGGCCGGGGCCATGCCGGTGTTGCTGCCCAGCCTGCAGCCCACGCTTGATGCCGCGGTGTGGCTGGAGCGCCTGGACGGCCTGTTGCTCACCGGAGCGGTCAGCAATATCGAGCCGCATCACTACAGCGATGAATCCAGCTGGGAGGGAAACCCGCACGATGCGGCCCGCGATGCCACCAGCCTGGGGATGATTCCGCAGGCGCTGGCGCGCGGCCTGCCGGTGCTGGCGATCTGCCGCGGCCTGCAGGAGGTGAATGTGGCGCTGGGCGGGCGCCTGCACCAGCGCGTGCATGACGTGCCCGGCCTGGCCGATCACCGCGAAGACCGCAGCGCTGCGCTGGAAGTGCAATACGGCCCCGCCCATCCGGTGCGGCTGCAGCCTGGCGGCTGGCTGGCCGGCATGAGCGGCGCCAGCGAGGTGATGGTCAATTCGCTGCACGGGCAGGGCATCGCCCGGCTTGCCGACGGGTTGCTGGTCGAAGCCACCGCACCCGATGGCCTGATCGAAGCCTTCCGCGGCGCGGGGCCCGGATTTCTGCTGGCTGTGCAGTGGCATCCGGAATGGCGTGTCACACAGCAACCGTTCTACCGTGCCATCTTCGAGGCCTTCGGCCAGGCCTGTCGCCGTCATGCCGCCCAGCGCGGCCAGTGAGGTTGTATGTCGCTTCGTCAACGTTCGCGCATCGCCACGCCCAAGCAGCCGGAGAGCGCCTTGCGCCGCTGGCTCAAGGACCGCAACATCACCGAGGTGGAATGCCTGGTGCCGGACATTACCGGCAACGCGCGCGGCAAGATCATTCCGGCCGACAAGTTCTCCCACGACTACGGCACGCGGTTGCCGGAAGGCATCTTCGCCACCACCGTCACCGGCGACTTTCCCGACGACTACTACGCGCTGACTTCGCCGTCGGATTCGGACATGCACCTGCGCCCGGATGCCTCCACCGTGCGCATGGTGCCGTGGGCCGCCGACCCCACCGCGCAGGTCATCCACGATTGCTATACCAAGGATGGCCAGCCGCACGAGCTGGCGCCGCGCAATGTGTTGCGGCGCGTGCTCGATGCCTATGCGCAGGTCAAGCTGCAGCCGGTGGTGGCGCCGGAGCTGGAGTTCTTCCTGGTGCAGAAGAACACCGACCCGGATTTCCCGCTGCTGCCGCCGGCCGGCCGCTCGGGCCGGCCGGAGACCGCGCGGCAGTCGTATTCCATCGATGCGGTCAACGAGTTCGACCCGATCCTGGACCTGATGTACGACTACTGCGATGCGATGGAACTGGATGTGGACACCTTGATCCACGAATCCGGCGCCGCGCAGCTGGAAGTCAATTTCACCCATGCCGATGCCTTGTCGCGCGCCGACCAGGTGTTCCTGTTCAAGCGCACCATGCGCGAGGCTGCGCTGCGCCACGGCGTGTATGCGACCTTCCTGGCAAAGCCAATGGAAACCGAGCCGGGCAGCGCGATGCATATCCACCAGAGCCTGTTGCACGCGGGCACCGGCAAGAACGTGTTCAGCGGCAAGCGCGAAGGCGGCTTCAGCGACACCTTCGCGCATTATCTGGGCGGGCTGCAGAAATATATTCCGATGGCGATGGGGCTGCTGGCACCCAACGTCAATTCGTACCGGCGGCTGATGTTCGGCGAGGTGTCGCCGAGCAATGTGCTGTGGGGCTTCGACAACCGTACCTGCGGACTGCGGGTGCCGATCGATGCGCCGCAGAACATGCGGGTGGAGAGCCGCTTCGCCGGCTCCGACGCCAACCCGTATCTGGCGATGGCGGCGACCCTGGCCTGCGGGTTATTGGGTATCCGCGAAAAGCTCGAGCCAACCGCGCCGGTCAGCAGCAATGGCAAGGAGCAGGGCTACGACCTGCCGCGCTCGTTGGGGGAGGCGCTGGATGGGTTGGAGGGATGCGAGGCATTGCAGGACATGTTGGGCGCGCGCTTCGTGCGGGCCTATATCTCGGTGAAGCGGAAGGAATATGAGACGTTTTTCCGGGTGATCAGCTCGTGGGAGCGGGAGTTTCTGTTGTTGAACGTGTGAGCGGCGTGGTCGAAACCGGGCGTTTCCCTTCTCCCATTGGGAGAAGGTGCCCGAAGGGCGGATGAGGGTACGGTGTCGGGTGGTGTTGAAGCGTGGCGTGGCTTGTGTGCTTGCGCGTTTCTTGGGGGCAAATTTAAAGCCGAGCTTTCACGTTTCTTTGGAATTGTTCTGGATAGTTGAACCCAACGCAGAGCTTTCACGCCCTTTGGGCGCGAGTTACTTTTTCTTTGCTTGTGCAAAGAAAAATTAACCAAAAAGAAAGCACACCCCGTCCTCGCGCCCTACGCGCCTGCGGTGCTACGGGTGCGCAAGGCCGGCAGAAATTTTTGTAAGGGACATTCATGTCCCTTACAAAAACGTCGCGCATCCATGCGCGCCGCCCTGCGGGTTGTATCTGCCGGCCTTGCCGCTGCGGTATGGGGCCCCGGAAAAGCGAAAGCCAGGCAAAGGCAAGCAAAGGCAAGCAAAGCAAAGCAAAGCAGGGCGGGGCAAGCGCCGTTTTGCGCAGCGCACGGAGGTGCGGCGCTATGCACAGGCCAGGCGGTGCTGGGCAGGAGGCCGAAAGTGCGGTCGAAATGTGCAGGCCGCCTACGTTGCCAGACGTTTCCTTCTCCCATTGGGACATTGTCCTCCTTTATGGGGAGAAGATGCCCGAAGGGCGGATGAGGGCGAGGCTAGCGGCAGAGGAAGTTCTCGCGGCCAAGCTGTCTGTCGGACGCGCACGGGCTTGGCGGAGCGCTCTGCAACACCGTCCACGGTCCGGCAACGGGGCCTGGGTATGCTCTTGATTCCTCACGCGTGGAGCAGGTCGTGGATTCTTCTGTGCTCAGGTCGCTGCAGCAGCTCGATGCGGCGCATCATCTGCATCCGTTCAACGACAACGCGGTGTTGGCGCAAAAAGGTACACGCATCCTGACGCGCGGTGAAGGCGTCTACGTGTGGGATGCCGACGGCAACAAGCTGCTGGATGCGTTCGGCGGGTTGTGGTGCGTCAACGTAGGCTATGGGCGCACCGAGCTGGCGCAGGCCGCGGCGCGGCAGATGGAGCAGCTGGCGTACTACAACAGCTTCTTCCAGTGCACCACCGAGCCCACCATCCGCCTTGCCGCCAAGCTGGCGGAGCTGACGCCGGGCGATCTGAACCATGCCTTCTTCGCCAACTCCGGGTCCGAAGCCAACGACACCATCCTGCGCCTGGTGCGGCATTTCTGGGCGGTGCAGGGGCTGCCGCAAAAACAGGTCTTCATCGGCCGCCACGATGGCTACCACGGCACCACCATGGCTGGCGCCAGCCTGGGCGGGATGCAGGGCATGCACAAGCAGGGGGGCTTGCCGATCCCGGGCATCGCGCATATCGCACCGCCGTATCACTTCGGCGATGGCGGTGACCTGGATCCGCAGGACTACGGCCTGCTGGCGGCACGCCGGCTGGAAGCGAAGATTCTCGAACTCGGGCCGGAAAACGTGGCGGCCTTCATCGGCGAGCCCATCCTGGGCGCGATCGGTGTCTATATCCCGCCGCGCAGCTACTGGCCGGAGATCGCGCGCATCTGCCGGCACTACGACGTGTTGCTGGTGGCCGACGAAGTGATCTGCGGGTTCGGGCGCACCGGGCCGTGGTTCGGGGCCGAGTATTTCGGGTTTCAGCCGGATGTGATGACGCTGGCCAAGGGCATCACCTCCGGCTATATCCCGCTGGCAGCGGCGATCTTCAACGACCGCGTGGCCGGGGTGCTCAAGCAGCAGGGCGGCGAGCTGGCGCATGGGGGCACGTATTCCGGGCATCCGGTGTGCGCGGCGGTGGCGCTGGAGAATCTGCGTCTGCTGCAGGACGAGGGCATCGTGGACACCGCACGCACGCAGATCGCGCCGTATCTGGCGCAGCGCTGGGCCGAGCTGGGCGAGCACCGATTGGTGGGCGAGGCGCGCATCGCTGGGCTGGTCGGCGCGCTGGAGCTGGTGCCGGACAGGCGCCAACGCGGCAGGTATTTTCCCAGTCGCGGGCTGGTCGGCGCGCTCTGCCGCGACTTCGCGCTGCAACGCGGGCTGATCCTGCGCGCCACCTACGACGCCATGCTGCTGTCGCCGCCGCTGATCATCACCCGCGAACAGGTGGACGAGCTGTTTGACAAGGCCTGGGGCGCGCTGGACGACACCGCGCACGCGCTGGGCAGGTGAGCGACAGCAGGGCATCGCCAGCGCGCAGGCGCACCCTGGGCTCGTTGCCAGGCAATGCAGCATCCGGCCTGCCGATCGGGAGCACGGCATCGGTCGCTGCTAACGCGCCTGCGGGCGGCCCGCATGATTCCCGTTGCCTGCCGCATGGCCAGCGCGCCTTCCGGCCGGCCCCCGCTGGGCAAACCCGGGCACGCTGGGTAGTCTGGCGCCAGACCGGCCCCGCGCCGGGCCGCCCCCATCGCGCTGGAGATCCACATGACGCTGCGACTGCTCGCATTGACGCTGTCCATCACCCTGTTGTCCGGCTGTGGCGGCGGTGGCGCCCCGGGCAAAGCCGACGCGCAGGCCAAGGTGCTCAACGTCTACAACTATTCCGACTACATCGCCGAAGACACCATTCCGGCATTCGAAAAGAGCACGGGTATCAAGGTCACCTACGACGTGTTCGACAGCGACGAGATGGTGGAAACCAAGTTGCTGGCCGGCGGCAGCGATTACGACGTGGTGGTGCCCACGCTCAACTTCTTCGGCCGGCAGATCCAGGCCGGCGTGTTCCTGCCGCTGGACAAGAGCAAGATCCCCAACCTGGCCAATCTGGACCCGGATGTGATGCGCCGCATCGCTGCGCAGGACCCGGGGAATGCCTATGGCGTGCCCTACATGATCGGCACCACCGGCATCGGCTACAACGTCGACAAGCTCAAGGCGATCTTCGGCAGCACCGAGGTGGCCAACAGCTGGGATCTGGTGTTCAAGCCGGACAACCTGTCCAGGCTCAAGGACTGCGGCGTGACCATCCTGGACACGCCCTCGGACATGATTCCGATCGCCCTCAATTACCTGGGCCTGGACCCGCACAGCACGGTGCCGGCCGAGATCGAAAAGGCTGCCGCGCTGATCAAGGCCATTCGCCCGTATGTGCAGAATTTCCACTCCAGCCAGTACGTGACCTCGCTGGCCAACGGCAATACCTGCCTGGCGGTGGGCTGGTCGGGCGACATCATCCAGGCGCGCGATCGCGCGGTGGAAGCCGGCAACACCGTCAAGGTGGCCTACGCGATCCCGAAGGAAGGCGCGCCGCAATGGTTCGACATGCTGGCCATTCCCAAGGACGCCAAGCATCCGGACAACGCCTACGCCTTCATCAACTACCTGTTGAAGCCCGAGGTGGCCGCGGCCAATACCAACTTCATCCACTACGCCAACCCGGTGCGTACCGCCACGCCGTTGGTGGATGCGACGATCCGCAACGATCCCACCATCTATCCGCCGCCGGAGGTGACCGCCAAGATGTTCACCTACGCGATCAATCCGCCGGACGTGGACCGCCTGTACACGCGGTTGTGGACCGAGATCAAGACCGGCCGCTGACTGCACCGCCCGCCTGTGCGGCGGCCGGGTGGGCGACGTCGTTGCCCGGAAGCTTCGCCCTGGTTCCTGCGCGTCGTGCATCTCCATGCGCCCCCCCCGCGACGGGGTGCCGGCCGCTCCAAGGTCCATGTGCCAGACACCGGCGCGGTGCAGGCCGTTGCATCCCAATAAAAAACCCATCCTGGTCGCTGACACTTCCAACCTGGTCGCAGGGGCATGCGGTCGGTACTGCGGCGTCCGGTCGTCGCGGGCCGGGCGCCCGTCGCGCCACCGACCCATCAGGCGCACTGGCCGGCACAAGCCAAGCGCAGGCTGACCAGGCTCGTCACACTATCTGTACTGGCGGGTTTAAATAATTGTATGGTTTCGCCGCGCTCGCTTGCGCCGCTGCTGCGGCATGCCCTGGCGCGCCTCGCCCACGACACACAGGACGCTTCCTTTGAGCAACCAAGACCACCCGTCCAATGATGGCCGCGACTCGTCCGCCGATGCCCAGGGCGTTGAGGCCCAGCAGCCGCCAAAGCCGTCGCCGCTGAAGAATCCCAAGGTCAGATGGACCCTGATCCTGGTGGGCGTGCTGGTGCTGGTGCTGCTGGTTGTCTGGCTGGCCTATTACCTTGTCAAGGGCCGCTACATGCAGGACACCAATAACGCCTACCTGCAGGCCGACTCGGTGGCGGTGGCGCCGCGCGTCAGCGGCTATGTGACCAAGGTGCTGGTGGGCGACAACCAGATCGTGGAGGCCGGCCAGCCGCTGCTGCAGATCGATGACCGCACCTACCAGGCCACCCTGCAGCAGGCCGAGGCGGCCATTGCCGCACGCCAGGCCGACATCGTGGCCGCCACTGCCAATGTCGCCGGCCAGGAAGCGGCGCTGGTGCAGGCGCGGACCCAGGTGACCTCGGCCGCGGCCAGTCTCAGGTTCGCCCAGGCCGAAGTGAAGCGCTTCGCGCCCCTGGCGGCCTCCGGCGCCGACACCCACGAGCACCAGGAAAGCCTGCAGCACGAACTGGCCCGCGCCCGCGCCCAGTACGAGGCCGCACAGGCGCAGGCCAGCGGGGCGCAGAGCCAGATCCAGGCCAGCCGCGCGCAGCTGGAACAGGCCCAGGCCGGCCTGAAGCAGGCCAGCGCCGATGCCGACCAGGCCCGCGTGGCGGTGGAAGACACCCGCCTGACCAGCCGCATCCACGGCCGGGTCGGCGACAAGACCGTGCAGGAAGGTCAGTTCCTGGCCGCCGGCACTCGCACCATGACCATCGTGCCGCAGGAGTCGCTGTACTTGGTCGCCAATTTCAAGGAAACCCAGGTCGGCCTGATGCGTCCCGGCCAGCCCGCCGAGATCGAGGTCGATGCGCTGTCGGGCGTGAAGCTGCACGGCAAGGTCGAAAGCCTGTCGCCGGGTACCGGCTCGCAATTCGCGCTGTTGCCGCCGGAAAACGCCACCGGCAACTTCACCAAGGTGGTGCAGCGGGTGCCGGTGCGTATCCGCGTGCTGGCCGGAGACGAGGCGCGCAAGGTGCTGGTGCCGGGCATGTCGGTGGAAGTGACGGTGGACACGCGCTCGGCCAAGGATGCCAAGCAGCGTGCCGAAGCAGAATCCGAGCGCGTGCAGGAGCAGGAGCGCGCGCGATGAGCGCAGCGGCCGCCACCGGTCAGGGCGCCGGCGGCAGCGTCGGTCGCGAAAAGGCCGATCCCGGCGCGTGGCTGGCGGTGCTGGCCGGTACCATCGGCTCGTTCATGGCCACGCTGGACATCTCCATCGTCAATGCGGCCCTGCCCACCATCCAGGGCGAGGTGGGCGCCAGCGGTACCGAAGGCACCTGGATCTCCACCGCCTACCTGGTGGCCGAGATCATCATGATCCCGTTGACCGGCTGGTTCGTGCGCACCCTGGGCCTGCGCAACTTCCTGCTGATCTGCGCGGTGATGTTCACCGCGTTCTCGGTGGTGTGCGGCCTGTCGACCTCGTTGCCGATGATGATCATCGGCCGCGTGGGGCAGGGCCTGGCCGGCGGCGCGCTGATTCCCACCGCGCTGACCATCGTGGCCACCCGGCTGCCGCCCAGCCAGCAGACCATGGGTACCGCGCTGTTCGGCATGACCGTGATCATGGGGCCGGTGATCGGCCCGCTGCTGGGCGGCTGGCTGACCGAGAACGTCAGCTGGCACTACGCCTTCTTCATCAACGTGCCGATCTGCGCGGGCCTGGTGGCGCTGCTGCTGCTGGGGCTGGAACACGAGAAGGGCAACTGGGCCGGTCTGCTCGATGCCGACTGGCTGGGCATCTACGGCCTCACGGCCGGGCTGGGCGGGCTCACCGTGGTGCTGGAGGAGGGCCAGCGCGAACGCTGGTTCGAATCCAGCGAGATCAACACGCTGAGCCTGATCGCCTTGAGCGGTTTCATTGCGTTGATCGTCGGCCAGTTCCGCAAGCGCGCACCGGTCATCCACCTGTCGCTGCTGCTGCATCGCAGCTTCGGTGCGGTGTTCATCATGATCATGGCTGTGGGCATGATCCTGTTCGGCGTGATGTACATGATCCCGCAGTTCCTGGCGGTGATCTCCGGCTACAACACCGAGCAGGCCGGCTACGTATTGCTGCTGTCCGGGCTGCCGACCGTGTTGCTGATGCCGATGATGCCCAAGCTGCTGGACGTGGTGGACGTGCGCATCCTGGTGATCGCCGGCCTGCTGTGCTTCGCTGCCGCCTGCTTCGTCAATCTGGAACTGACCGCCGACACGGTGGGCATGCATTTCGTCGCAGGACAGCTGCTGCAGGGCTGTGGGCTGGCGCTGGCGATGATGTCGCTTAACCAGGCGGCCATTTCCTCGGTGCCGCCGGAACTGGCCGGCGATGCCTCGGGGCTGTTCAATGCCGGCCGCAACCTGGGCGGTTCGGTCGGCCTGGCGCTGATCTCCACCTTCCAGGAGCGGCGCATGACCTTCCACACCGAAACCATCGGCAGTTCGATCACCGCCAACGCCCCGCGCGCGCAGGAGGCGCTGGCCGGCCTGAGCGCGCAGATGCAGGGCAGCGCCGGGGGCGAGGCGGCGATTCGTTCCATCGCGCAGTTTGCGCGGGTGGTGCAACAGCAGGCGCTGGTGATGACCTACAGCGACCTGTTCTGGATCTTCGGCATGATCGTGGTGTGCACGATTCCGCTGGCCTTTTTGCTCAAGCCGTTACCCAAGGGGACGCACCTTGCGATGCATTGATTCCATGCGCCTGCTCCGCCTGCCGCTGGCCGCGGCGTTGAGTGCTGTCGTGCTCGGCGGCTGCATGCTCGGCCCCAATTACACCAAGGCCCCCCCGGTGGCCGATGCGGCCATGCAGGCTCCGACGCTGCATCGCGCCAGCGGCGCGGAAGTGGTGGCCGCTGCACCGTTGAACCACTGGTGGGAAGAACTGCACGACCCGACCCTGACCCAGCTGGTGACCCAGGCGCTGGCCGACAGCCCCAATCTGCGTGCCGCGCAGGCACGCCTGCAGGCCAATCGCGCACTGGCCCGCCAGCGCCGCGCCGAGCGTCTGCCCAAGCTCAACGCCAGCGCGGTGTACGCGTATGCCGAACCGCCGCAGTCCATCGTGGACACGCTGGGCGGCCAGCAGAACGGCCAGCAGGGCCAGCCGCCCGCGCAAGGCAGCCAGGCGCTGGATCTGGAAAAGACCGAGATCTACAGCGCCGGCTTCGACGCCAGCTGGGAGCTGGATTTCTTCGGCCGCCGCCGCCGCGCCGCCGAAGGCGCGCTGGCCCAGGCGCAGGCCTCCGAGGCCGAACTGGCCGATGCGCAGGTGCAGCTGGCCGCCGAGGTCGGGCAGGTGTACCTCAACTACCGTGGGTTGCAGGCGCGGCTGGCGATCGCCGATGCCAACCTGGACAAGATCCGCCAAACGCTGCAGCTGGTACAGCAACGCCGGAGCCAGGGCGCCGCGTCGGACCTGCAGGTCGAACAGATCGCCACCCAGGTGCAGCAGCAGCAAGCGCAACGCCTGCCATTGCAGATGCAGGCGCAGGAAGCGCAGGACCAGCTGGCGCTGATGGTCGGGCGCGAGCCCGGCGCGCTGGATGCCCAGTTGAGCACGCCCCAGCCGCTACCGATGCTGCCGACGCAGGTGCGCGTGGACGATGCCGGTGCGCTGATCCGCCGTCGCCCGGACGTGCGCAAGGCCGAGCGCGAGCTGGCTGCCTCCAGCGCCCAGATCGGCGAGGCCTTGAATGGCTATTTCCCGCAGGTGACCCTGCTGGGCGGCCTGAGCTGGGTGGCCGGCTCACCCAGCGATTTCAATTCCGATGCGCGCACCGTGCTGGCGGCGCCGATGCTGCGCTGGTCGATCTTCGATTTCGGCAAGACCCGCGCGCAGGTCGACCAGGCGCGCGCCGGCAACGCCGGGCGCGAGGCGGCCTACGAGGCGGCGGTGCTGGGCGCCTTGCAGGACGCCAATGCGGCGCTGTCGCGTTTCGGCTCGGCGCGCAAGCAACTGGTGGTCGCGCGCCAGGCCGAAGCCTCGGCCACGCGCTCGGCCGGGCTGATGCAGCAACGCCGCGATGCCGGCGCGACCTCCTCGATCGACCTGCTGGATGTGCAGCGCCAGCAACTCTCGGCGCAGGACGCCGCCGCGCAGGCGCAGGTGCAGTTGCTGGTGAACTATGTGGCCTTGCAGAAGAGCCTGGGGCTGGGCTGGAGCGAGGCGCCGAAGGAAACGCGCTGAGGCATCCGGCTGCCGCTCGTTGAGCGCGGATGCCGGCCGTATCGAGGCGGTTGCCGCGGAGGTCGTGGATGCGTTCGCTGCCGGCGGGGGCGAACCGGCGATGTCGCGCTATACGCCGTCGCCGGCGCGCGACGTCGCGCAACGGCGAGCGTGGCAGGCGGTCGGCGAAAGCGACATGCGCGTCTTGCCCGCACCGCGATGGCCGCATGGTTGTCGCCGCGTTTCGGTCCCTCGCATTTCGCGAGCATGTCTGCCATGGCGCAGTGAGTCGGCGTGGGTGCGCCCGACCTGGTCGCCGCGCCTGCGGGGACTGTCGGCGGCGTGGTGGAGGGTCTTCGGAACAGTGTCGCAGCCAGGTCCGCTGCTACGCCATACCGCTGCGGTATAGGCGCAGGCCATGCGCCACGCGGGCGCGTGCGCGTGCCTCATGCGTCCGGCAGTCGACAGCGATGGGCGATGCGTCGCCTTGCGCCGCGATCGGCCGGGTAGCCTGCAGGCGAATCCGGCTTTTGTCATGATGGCGCGCAGACTCCGTGCATGGCGCCCGCGCCTGCCGCCATCGAGAGAACCCATGTCACTGCCCGAGGCCATGTCGCCACCCTCCAGCCCCGCCGATGCCGGTTATCTGTCCATCGACGCGGTGCGCAAGGAGTTCGACGGTTTCGTTGCGCTCGACGATGTCAGCCTGCAGGTCCGCAAGGGCGAGATCTTCGCGCTGCTGGGCGGCTCGGGCAGCGGCAAGTCCACCTTGCTGCGCTGCCTGGCCGGCTTCGAACAGCCGACCAATGGGCGCATCACGCTCGATGGTCAATCCATCGACGCGCTGCCGCCGTACGAGCGCCCGATCAACATGATGTTCCAGTCGTATGCGCTGTTTCCGCATATGAGCGTGGAGCAGAACATCGCCTTCGGACTGAAGCAGGAAGGGCTGTCGAAGGCGGCGGTCACCACCCGTGTCGGCGAAATGCTGGAGCTGGTGCAGCTGGGCGCGCTGGCCCGGCGCAAGCCGCATCAGTTGTCCGGAGGCCAGCAGCAACGGGTGGCGCTGGCGCGCTCGCTGGCCAAGCGGCCCAAGCTGCTGTTGCTGGACGAGCCAATGGGCGCGCTGGACAAGAAGCTGCGTTCGCAGATGCAGCTGGAACTGGTCAACATCATCGAGACCTCCAGCGTCACCTGCGTGATGGTCACCCATGACCAGGAAGAGGCAATGACCATGGCCACGCGCATCGCGCTGATGGACCAGGGCTGGATCCAGCAGGTCGGCACACCGGACGAAATCTACGAACAACCGGCCAATCGCTTCGCCGCTGAATTCATCGGTTCGGTGAATCTGGTCGATGCGGTCATTGCCGAGGATCAACCGGACTACGTCGCCTTGAAGACGCCTGCCTTCGACGCCCCGATCCGTATCGGCCATGGCATCACCGGCTTCGAAGGGCAGGCGGTGGCGTTTGCGCTGCGCCCGGAAAAGCTCGCCATCGGCAAGGACGAGCCGGTGCAGGCCTGCAACAAGGCGCAGGGCGTGATCGAAGATATCGCCTATTTCGGCAGCCATTCGGTCTATCACGTGCGCCTGCCCAGCGGGGTCAAGCTGATGGCCAATTTCGCCAATCGCCAACGCTGGGCCAGCGAAGCGCTGACCTGGGGCGATGCGGTGTGGGTGGGCTGGGGCGAGGACGACGGCGTGGTGCTCACCGCATGAGAGCGGCCAGCAAAACTACTGCGCAGCCGCCAGGGGGGCGCAGCCGGTGCTCGGAATCCTCATGTACCACCCGTACACTGCGGTTCCTCCGCGCCGTCCGCACCCCCCTGGCGAATGCTCGCGACGTTTTGCTAACCACTCTCCGCCGTGGGGTGCCGGGTGCGCGCTGGGGCGTGATCGCCGCGCCGTATCTCTGGTTGCTGGTGTTCTTCGCGATCCCGTTTTTGATCGTGCTGAAGATCTCGTTTGCCGAGCGCGCCACCGCGATGCCGCCGTATACGCCGCTGTTCGCGTATGCGGCCGATGGCGCGGTGAGCGTCAAGCTGCATCTGGGCAATTATCTGGTGCTGCTGCGCGACAGCCAGTACGTGGCCGCGTACCTGAGCTCGATCAAGATCGCGGCGATTTCCACCGCACTGGCGTTGTTGATCGGTTACCCGATGGCGTATGTGATTGCGCGCCTGCCGCTGGCCACGCGCAACGTGGCGATGATGCTGGTGGTGCTGCCGTCGTGGACCTCGTTCCTGATCCGTGTCTATGCCTGGATCGGCATCCTCGATGGCAATGGCCTGCTCAATCAGGCGTTGCTGGCGATCGGTGTGATCCGGCAGCCGCTGCAGTTGCTGTACACGCCGATCGCCGCCTATATCGGCATCGTCTATTGCTATCTGCCTTTCATGCTATTGCCGCTGTACGCCAACCTGGTCAAGCACGACCAGCGCCTGCTGGAAGCGGCCTACGACCTGGGCGCGCGTCCGTGGCAGGCGTTTGTGCGCATCACCTTGCCGCTGTCGCGCAACGGCATCGTGGCCGGCTGCATGCTGGTGATGATTCCGGCGGTGGGCGAGTTCGTCATTCCTGAAATGCTCGGCGGCCCGAATACCTTGATGATCGGCCGCGTGTTGTGGGGCGAATTCTTCAACAACCGCGACTGGCCGGTCGCTGCAGCGGTGGCCACGGTCATGTTGCTGGTGCTGCTGGTGCCGATCATGATCTTCCACCGTTACCAGCAGCGCGAGCTGGAAGGGCGGCTGACATGATGCGCGCCTCGCGCGGTGGCCGCGTACTGGGGGGCGGCATCCTGGCGCTGGGGTTCGCTTTTTTGTATCTGCCGATCCTGTTGCTGATGGTGTATTCGTTCAACGCCTCGCGCCTGGCCACGGTGTGGGGCGGCTTTTCCACCCGCTGGTATGGCGAGCTGCTGCGCGACCGGCAACTGCTGGACGCGGCCTGGGTCAGCCTGGAGGTGGCGTTCTGGACCGCCTGCGCATCGACCGTGCTCGGCACCATGGCGGCCATGGCGATGGTGCGCATGCGCCGGTTTCCGGGCAAGACCGTGTTCGGCGCACTGATCACCGCGCCGCTGGTGATGCCGGAAGTCATCATCGGGCTGTCGATCCTGTTGCTGCTGGTCTCGATGGGCGGCGTGCTCGGCATCGCACCACGCGGCGCAGTGGCGATCTGGGTGGCGCATGTCACCTTCACCGTCTCGTTCGTCACCGTGGTGATTTCCTCGCGCCTGCAGGAACTGGACCGCTCGCTGGAAGAGGCCGCGATGGACCTGGGCGCCACGCCACTGAAGGTGTTCTTCCTGATCACCTTGCCGATCATCGCCCCGGCCCTGGCCTCGGGCTGGCTGCTGGCATTCACGCTGTCGCTGGACGATGTGGTGATCGCCAGCTTCCTGGCCGGGCCCAGTTCCACCACGCTGCCGATCAAGGTGTTCTCGTCGGTGCGGCTGGGCATCAGCCCGAAGATCAACGCCCTGGCCACCCTGATGGTGCTGGCGGTCTCGATCGCCGCGGTGATCGGCTGGTGGCTGCTGTCGCGCAGCGAAAAACGTCGCCTGCGCGATCAGCAGCTGGCACAGCAAGCGACCGCCTGAGCGCGCATCCGCGTTGATGCGGCGGGGTGCCTCGAACAAAGGCACATCCAGGCAGACACGCGCTGGTGCCAAGGACAACCAGAACCATCGAATTCCGGCGCATTGTCGTGGTCTTCCATCAGTGGAGCTGCCAGTGCGCGATGCTAGAGCATCCTGCGCGGTTGAAGCATGGTCGAGGGCAGGCCTCTTTCCCTCCCGTTGTCCTGCAAGTGCTCTTCAGCGGTCATGGGGTCCGCTTGGCACGATGGAGGTGCGGCATTGCGTCGCGGCAGCGGCAAACACAACGTTGCACCGATTTCAGCCAGTTGTGACGCGGCTACAACTTTCCGGCGACTAGCATGGCGGCCTTGCTACTGGAGATCGCCATGTCCTACGACACCGTCAACCCGGCCACTGGCCAGGTCGAGCACACCCAGCACACCCTGGACGCTGCCGGCATCGAAGCACGCCTGGCCGCATCGGCCAAGGCGTTTCCGGCCTGGGCGGCCTTGCCGCTAGCCGAGCGCGGCGTGCTGCTGCGCCGTGTGGGCGAAGAGCTGACCCGTCGGCGCGAGGATCTGCAACGCATCATGACCGCGGAGATGGGCAAGCTGCGCGCCGAAGCCCTGGCCGAAGTGGACAAGTGCGCGCAGGCCTGCGCGTACTACGCCGAGCACGCGGCCGATTACCTGGC
The DNA here is from genome assembly GCF_002939785.1 of Xanthomonas codiaei. Lineage (GTDB taxonomy): Bacteria > Pseudomonadota > Gammaproteobacteria > Xanthomonadales > Xanthomonadaceae > Xanthomonas > Xanthomonas codiaei. The sequence continues at coordinate 135,616 of NZ_MDEC01000007.1, read as the reverse complement.
ACCGCGCCAAATCCCTACCGAGGCGCAATCGAGTTACGTGCGCTACGAGCCGCTGGGCTGCGTGTTCGCGGTGATGCCGTGGAATTTTCCGTTGTGGCAGGCATTCCGGTTCCTGGCCCCGGGTCTGATGGCCGGCAACGTGTCGCTGCTCAAGCACGCCAGCAATGTGCCGCGCTGCGCCGATGCCATGAAGCAGGTGCTGGACGCTGCCGGCATTCCGCCTGGCGTGTTCGATGTGTTGCATATCGACAACGACCAGGCAGCGGACGTGTTGCGAGACGATCGCATTGCCGCGGTGACCTTGACCGGCAGCGAACGCGCTGGCCGCTCGCTGGCGGCCAATGCCGGCGACCAACTGAAGAAGTGCGTGATGGAACTGGGTGGCAGCGATGCATTCATCGTGCTGGACGATGCGCAGCTGGAGCACACGGTGGAATCGGCGGTGCAGTCGCGCTTCGACAACAGCGGGCAGACCTGCATCGCGGCCAAGCGCTTCATCGTGGTGGATGCCGTTGCCGACCGGTTCATCGAGCGCTTCGTCGCCGCTGCGTCCAGGCGCGTGCTCGGCGATCCGCAGCAGGAAAGCACCACGCTGGCGCCGATGGCGCGTGCCGACCTGCGCGATGAATTGCACAAGCAGGTGCAGGCCAGCGTGGAGAAGGGCGCCAAGGTGCTGCTGGGCGGCGAACCGGTGGCCGGGTCCTACGCCGGCTACCCGGCCACCATCCTCGACCGCGTCGCGCCCGGCATGCCGGCCTACCACGAAGAATTCTTCGGGCCGGTCGCCTCCATCATCCGCGTCGCCGACGAGGCGCAGGCCGTGCGTGTGGCCAACGACACCAGCTTCGGCCTGGGCGGCAGCGTGTGGACGGCAGACCCCAAGCGCGGCGAACGCATCGCCCAGCAGCTGCAATGCGGTGCGGCTTTCGTCAACTCGGTGGTCAAGAGCGACGTGCGCCTGCCGTTCGGTGGCATCAAGCGCTCGGGCTTCGGCCGCGAGCTGGCCGATCACGGTATCCATGAGTTCATGAACATCAAGACGGTCTATGTGGCTTGAGGGCAGGGATTGGTGATTTGGGATTTGGGATTGGCAAAGGCCAGGGCGCTTCCTTCTCCCGCCGGGAAGAGGTGCCCGAAGCGCGGATGAGGTGGCACATGAGGCTTGGTCGACCCGCGCACTCTGTCGTCGCTCACGCTGCATCAGCAAGCAGCAGACCCGCTCTAGCGAATCCCCAATCCCGACTCCCCAATCCCAAGCCGCTACGCGGCCCTCAAAGCCACCGCGCCCGCTTGAACAGGCGATACAGCACCAGGCAGGAGGCGACGATGCCGCCGACCAGCAGGGGGTAGGCGTAGGGCTTGTCGAGTTCGGGCATGTGGGTGAAGTTCATGCCGTACCAGCTGGTGATCAGGGTGGGCGCGGCCAGCAGGGCGGCCCAGGCGCCCAGGCGCTTGACCGTCTCGCCCTGTGCCATCGTCACCATCGACAGGTTGACGCTGAGCGCGGTGCCCAGCATTTCGCGCAAGGTGTCGATGGCGTCGTTGATGCGCACCGCATGATCGAGCACGTCACGCAGGTAGATGCCGACTTCGTCATGGATCAGCGAACCGGGGTTGCGCTTGAGATGCGAGAGCACGTCCTGCAACGGCGCTACCACCAGCCGCATCTTGTTGAGTTCGCGCTTGAGCTCGTACAGGCGCACCACGGTTTCGCGCTTGTAGTCGTCGGCGAAGATGTCCTTTTCCAGGCGCTCCAGCGTGTCGCGGAATTCGTCCATGATCGGCAGGTAGTTGTCGACCACGAAATCCAGCACGCCATACAGGCAGAACGAGGCGCCCATGCGCAGCATGGCCGGTTCGCGTTCGACCCGATGCCGCACTGGCGCGTACGACAGCGAGGCGCCGTGGCGCACGGTCAACAAAAATCGCTGGCCCAGGAACGCATGCGTTTCGCCATAGCGGATACGCTCGTTGACCAACTGCGCGGTATTGACCACCACGAACAGCGAGTTGCCATAACTCTCGGCCTTGGGGCGCTGGTGCGCCTTGAGTGCGTCTTCGATCGCCAGGTCGTGCAGGCCGAACTCGTCGCGCAGCTTGTGCAGCACCGATTCCTGCGGTTCGTACAGCCCCACCCAGACGAAACCGTCGGGAAGCTGCAACACATCGCTGATCTGCTCCAGGCTGATGTCGTGGCGTTTGCCGTCGCCATCGTAATAGGCACAGGTGATGACGCAGGAGGGATTGTCTGGATGGCGGCCGTGGGTGGTCATGGGCGCATCTTCAGTCAGCGTCGAGAGGGCAGTGCGTCGCGCGGCCGCAGGGCGATCGCGAGCGCGGCGTGGATCGGCAACAGCAGCATCACCCATTGCAGGTTGTCCTGGGCCTGGAACGAGAGCCAGTGGATCACCAGTGCCAGCAGCGCCCCGGCTGCCACCAGCCAGGACAATACGTTGAACCAGCGGCCCGGCTGATGGCCGAACTGCAGCCGGATGCCACCGAACCACAGCAATACGCACAGCGGATTGACCAGCAGCAGATTGCGATTGGCCCAGGCCGATTGGTGCGCGGTGAAGCCCCATAAATACACCAGCAGGCCGCCGCCGATGGCGCACAGCAGCCAGAACGGCAGCGCCAGCCCGGCCAGCAGGCGTTGCCGGCGACGCAGCACCAGTACGCCGGCGGCCACCAGCACGCCGGCCAGCAACCACGGCCACCAATGCCGCTGCTGTTCGGCAGGCTCGGGCGCGATGCGGTGCGGCAGCAGCACCTGGGTGGATTGCACCAACGGCCGGCCGGCGCTGTTGTGCACCTGGGTCAGGCTGTCGGCCAGCCGCATCGGCACGAAGGCTTCTTCCCAGCGCGACAGCGGGCGGTCGGCGTATGGACCCAGGCCCAGGTCGAAGCCCAGCCACATCCACGGGGCGGGGGAGGCCAGGCGCACCGCTTCGCTGCGGTAGGTATTGCCGCGCGAGCGGCCGGCCAGTTGCGATTTCAGCGTGCCGCCCATGGCGCGATCGAGCGCATCGCGCACCATGGTGGCGCAGTTGGCTTCGAAATAATCGTAGTGATAGCGCGCGTTTTCCGGCCGGCTGCGCACTGCCAGCCCATCGGCAAGCGCGCGCGCCTGCTCGGGTGGCAGATCCAGCCACTGCACGCTGACGCCACGGCCGACATTGCGGTACTGCGACAGGTCTTCTTCCAGCGGCAGCGCCACCAGGTAATACATCATCTCGCCACGCGCGAAGCGCGGCACGAAGTCCGGCTCGCTCGGGTCGAAGAAGCCGAAGTTGTAGGAGGTGGCCTGCCCGCTGAGCGCATCGACCACCACGATGGCGTCATGCCCGAAGCGCTCGAAGAACACTTCGCCGGGCTGCATGGTCACCACGCCGACGCGCGGTGCCGGTGCGCCGGCCGGAGCGAAGCCCGGATTCGCGTCGCCCTGGATAGCCTGGGCCAGCGCGAGTGGCGCTGCCAGCAGCGTCAATACGAACAGCGCCCAACAGGCGAACCACCGCCGGGCGCCAGCGCGCTGCGGCGCCGTGCAGGCACTGCGGACGGGCTGGTTCAAGCGTCGTCCTGCGGGTCGGGCGGCAGGATGGTGACGTGGAACGCATGCACGCGCCGCGCGTCGGCCTTGGCCACGCGGAACGCGAAGCGCCCCAATGTCAGCTCTTCGCCGGTTTCCGGCAGATGCCCGATCGCATCGGTGACCAGGCCACCGACGGTGTCGTACTCGTCGTCGGGGAACTCGGCGCCGAAGCGCTCGTTGAAGTCCTCGATCGGCGTCAGCGCATCGACCACGTAGCGGCCATCGGCCTGGATGGCGATCAGCGAATTCTCTTCCTCGGCGTCGTCGTGCTCGTCGTCGATTTCGCCGACGATCTGCTCCAGCACGTCCTCGATGGTGACCAGGCCGGCCACGCCGCCGTATTCGTCCACCACGATCGCCATGTGGTTGCGCGACAGGCGGAATTCCTTGAGCAGCACGTTGAGCTTCTTGGACTCGGGGATCAGCACCGCCGGGCGCAGCAGTTCGCGCACGTTGCCGGGCCCGTTGTCGGCGACCACGCCGCGCAACAGGTCCTTGGCCAGCAGGATGCCGAGCACTTCGTCCTTGTTCTCGCCGTGCACCGGGAAGCGCGAATGGCCGGATTCGACCACCTGCTTCATCAAGTCGATGAAGCGCGCTTCCACCGGCAGCGAGACCATCTGCGAGCGCGAAATCATCACATCGCCCACGGTGAGCTCGGCGACGGAGATCGCGCCTTCCATCATGCGCAAGGTGTCTGCGGCGATGAGACCGTCCTGTTCGGCGGTCCGCAGCAAGGCGACCAGTTCGTCGCGGGTGTGGGGTTCGCCGGAGAAGGCCGCGCTCAGGCGTTCGAGCCAGCTGCGGCGTTTTTCGGGGGGGTCTGAGCTGTAGCTACTGTCGTCTTCGGACATCGTGACGGGGAACGGCACCCGGCAAACCAGGCGTGAGGCGGCAGTCTAGCAGGAAGCCGGCAACGCGCTGTGGATGCGGTGCCGGCGCCGGCCTCAGGGCAGGTCCAGGCTGTAGCCGCAGCCCACCACGGTCTTGCCGGGATGCGATTTGACGTTGGTCACGCTGAGCACCACCGATTCGATCATCGCCTCGCCGGTCTTGGGGTTGGTGGTGTCTTCGCTGACCAGCTCGCGGCCGTACATGACCTTGTCGGCGTTATCCACGCCCAGTTCCAGGTCCAGTTGCTTGGCCAGCGGGCGCGGATCGGGCAGGTCCAGGATCGCCATGATGCTGGCGCCGGAAAAGGCGATGTGGTTGGTGCTGTGGCCGAACACGCTGATTGGCGTGTTGAGGGTGTATTCGGTCATGAACAGGTTGGACTGGTCCAGCGGTGTCCAGCCCAGCGCCACCGCCTTGAGCGGGTCGGCCAGTACCGGCGCCAATGCGTTGAAGTCGCCGATGCGCTGGCGGCATTCGATCAGCGCCGGCAGGTCGGGCCGCAGCGGCGCGCCTTGCGCCAGTGCCGCTGCCGGACTCAGCAGCAGGCAGCTCATTGCGATCAGCGCGCGCATCAGCGCTCCCCCGCGTAGGGGTCTTCGATGCCCAGGTCGGCCAGGATCTCGCGTTCCAGCTGCTCCATCGCATCGGCCTCCTTGTCGTCTTCGTGGTCCCAGCCCAGCAGATGCAGGGTGCCGTGCACGGTCAGGTGCGCATAGTGCGCGGCCAGCGACTTGCCCTGTTCTGCGGCCTCGCGCGCCACCACCGGCGCGCAGATCACCAGGTCGCCCAGCAGCGGCATCTTGATGCCCTTGGGCAGGCCCTCCGGCAGCTCGGCTGGGAAGCTCAGCACATTGGTGGCGTAGTCCTTGCCGCGGTAGTGGTGGTTGAGCGAGCGGCCTTCCTTCTCGTCGACCACGCGCACCGCCAGATCGGCCTCGCGGATGCGTCCCTTCAGGGCAGCAGCCACCCACTTGCGAAAACTCACCGCCGACGGCAGGCCTGCGCGTGGCAACGCATAACTGACGGCGACGTCGAGGCGGACCGGACCTTTGGTCATGGCGATACCAGCATTGAGCTCAGACAGGAGCCACAGTATCGCGCGTGTGTTGCCTCACTGCGACTTCCACTCGCTGGGGTCATAGGCGATTTCGATCACCTCGGCTGTCTTGACCAGTTCTTCGATGCCGGCCTGCTTGGTCGAGCCGTGGCAATTGAAGCCCAGATGCGTCTTGATTTGGCGCGCCATCTCCACGGCGCTTTGATCGGGTGTGGCCTTGGTATCGAGATGGACGGTCAGGTCCGCGCACCCGCCAATATTGCTGACCTGGATGGCCGGTGCGAGCGCGCGCGCAGCCTGGTCGGCAAGTGCGTCGAACGTGGTCTGCGCAATTGCTTGCTGCGCTGCCGATACCCGCACCTTGATGTAGTACAGCTGCTTGTAGAACAGGTAGCCGTTGGACAGCAGCGGCATGCCGGATGAGGACAGGTCCATGCTGAGCCGCAACTTTTCCCCAACGATGCGTTCGGCGTCCGCAACGGCCGCGATCACCTTGGCATCCACTGCATTGGCCGGAGTGTTTTTCGGAGCATCGTCGCTGGTCAATACGAACCTGCCCTGGTCCAGCTCGTCCAGCCGCGAATAGGTGCCTTGTGTGCGCGCCGCGTCGAGATCCTTGCGAAAGGCGAGCATGCCGTGTTCGATCGCCTCGGCTTGAGCGCGTTGCCCGGCCGGATAAACGAACACGTCGATATTCAATTCCGGATGCCCAGCCATCGCGTAATGGAATCCGGCCCCGGAGACCTTGGCTGCCGGGTTGTAGGAGCTGCGGGCGAGCGTAAATGGACCAACGTTCCTCGGCGCGGCCAGGTAACTGGTCTCGATGTAAGCGCGCGAGGATGCCGCGGCTTCGTCCGGCGTGGCCGATAACGCAACCGGGGCAACACCCAGCATGCAGGCCAAGATCAACGCGCGACAACCGGCCATGAGCACCTCCTGTGCAGAACGAGGTTGCGAGTGTAGCGCCCTGGCGCTGCGGGTTGTGCGTCTGGCCCAGCGCAGCAGGCCGGCCGGCGCGAAGGGCTGCGCGATGACCGCGCGCGACCGGCTTGCCCGGCATTGCACCGAGGCGTGCCGCGCCAGGCATCCCCGGTCACCTCCCGCCAGTCGGCATCACGCCGCAGGGTCGGCAGGCTTTTCGGCCAGATCGCGCTTCTCATAGGCGGTGACGATGCGTTGCACCAGCGGGTGGCGCACCACGTCGTGCGCTTCGAAGAAGGTGAAGCTGGCGCCTTCGACCTCGCGCAGCACTTCGATCGCATCGCGCAGGCCGGATTTGACGTGCTTGGGCAGGTCGATCTGGGTCAGGTCGCCGGTGACCACCGCGGTGGAGCCGAAACCCAGGCGGGTCAGGAACATCTTCATCTGTTCGATGGTGGTGTTCTGCGCCTCGTCCAGGATCACGTAGGCGTCGTTGAGCGTGCGGCCGCGCATATAGGCCAGCGGCGCGATCTCGATGACGTTCTTCTCCAGCAGCTTGACCACCTTTTCCACGCCCAGCATTTCGTACAGCGCGTCGTAGAGCGGGCGCAGGTAGGGGTCCACCTTCTGGCTGAGGTCGCCGGGCAGGAAGCCGAGCTTCTCGCCGGCTTCCACGGCCGGGCGCACCAGGATCAGGCGCTGCACGCGCGATTCGTTCAGCGCTTCCACCGCGCTGGCCACCGCCAGGAAGGTCTTGCCGGTGCCGGCCGGGCCGATGCCGAAGTTGATGTCGTGGGTGGCGATCGCGTGCAGGTATTTGGCCTGGTTGGCGCCGCGGCCACGCACGGTGCCGCGCTTGACCTTGATCGCCACGTCCTGCGGCTGGTACGCGCGCTCCACCACATGCTCGACATTGGCATCGTTCAAGCGCAGGTGGATGGCGTGGTTGTCGAAGGTGACCGAGTCCGCCTCGTCGTACAGCGCGGTCAGCAACTCCTGGGCGGCGGCGATCGCCGGCTCCGGGCCAGTGACGCGGAAGATGTTGCCGCGGTTGGCGATCTCCACGCCGAGCTTGAGTTCGATCTGGCGCAGGTGCGCGTCGAACGGGCCAGCCAGGTTGGCCAGGCGCTCGGTGTCTTCGGGTTGCAGGGTGAAATCGCGATAGGCGGGTGCGTTCATGGTCGGATCGGGCAGCGCGCGTGCGGCGTCGGTAGGGGCGGCAGGCGAGGGTAGCGCGCAGGATGTGATCCCACCAACAACCCGGCGGCGTGGTGCACTGGCGGCAAGCAGCCGTCCTGCCGTGCGGCCGGGTTTTCCACAATTGCTGTGGAGTCACGCCTCACTAACCTGTGGATAGAAGTTGCCAGCCTTACTGGCGCAAGGTTTCGCAGCGAGGTGGCGAAAAAATCACCAGTACGGAACGGGTTGTCCACACCCGATGTGGATCGAATCCGGCAAAGCCTGTGGGTAAGTGCCGCCACGCCTTCTGTCACAAGGTGCGGCGGTTTGCTGGTGAAATTTTCACCAGTACGAAATCGCTGCAGGCGTCGGTGGCGCGTGCCGGCCGTGCAGGACGCCGCTGCAAACGCCTGAAGGCGCATCAGGACCAGGGGAAGACCCGGCAGCGATGCATACGCGCCGTGCGCGGAACGGCCCACGCACTTGCAGTGGCGCGAGCGCAAGCCAGCGGATGCGTGGCAAGCGTGTGCCATTGCTATCACATCGGCGGTGTGTTCCGGGCAGGCAGGCGCATGCCCGCCGTCATGCGACCATCCGCTGCAAGCGATCGATGCCGCCTGCAGCCGATGCCGCGTTACGACATCGACCCGATACCGTCAGTGCCGTATCAGCTTGCGTGATCGCCCAGCTGGATGCGTCCGCGCAGCGAATTGCTCATCGCCTCGGTGATCAGCACATCGACGAACTGGCCGATCAGGCGGGCATTGCCGGGAAAGTTCACCGGCCGCATGTTCTCGCTCTTGCCGGTCAGCTCGTTCGGATCGCGCCGCGACGGGCCTTCCACCAGCACGCGCTGCACGCTGCCGACCATGGATTGCGAAATGCTCGCCGCATGCGCATTGATCTGCGCCTGCAAGCGCGCCAGGCGCGCCTGCTTGACCGCCTCCGGGGTGTCGTCGTGCAGGTCCGAGGCCGGCGTGCCGGGGCGTCGCGAATACACGAACGAAAAACTCTGGTCGAAGCCCACGTCCTCGATCAGCTTCATGGTCTTTTCGAAGTCGGCCTCGGTCTCGCCGGGGAAGCCGACGATGAAGTCCGAACTGATCGAGATATCCGGGCGCACCGCACGCAGCTTGCGGATCTTGGACTTGAATTCCAGCGCGGTGTAGCCACGCTTCATCGCCGACAGGATGCGGTCGCTGCCAGCCTGCACCGGCAGGTGCAGGTAGTTGGCCAGCTGCGGCACGTCGCGGTAGGCGTCCACCAGCGAATCGGAAAATTCCAGCGGATGCGAGGTGGTGAAACGGATGCGGCCGATGCCCTCGATCTGCGCGATGGTGCGGATCAGCAGACCCAGATCGGCGTACTGCACCGCCTCGCCTGCATCGGCGCCGTACGCGCCGCGGTACGCATTGACGTTCTGGCCCAGCAGGTTGATCTCGCGCACGCCTTGCGCCGCGAGCTGCGCCACTTCCACCAGTACGTCCTCGAACGGGCGGCTGACTTCTTCGCCACGGGTGTAGGGCACCACGCAGAACGAGCAGTACTTGGAGCAGCCTTCCATGATCGACACGAACGCCGACGGGCCTTCGGCACGCGGCTCGGGCAGGCGGTCGAACTTCTCGATCTCCGGGAAGCTGATGTCTACCTGCGACTTGCCCGATTCGCGCCGGGCGCGGATCAGTTCGGGCAGCCGGTGCAGGGTCTGCGGGCCGAACACCAGGTCCACATAGGGCGCGCGCTTGACGATCGCTTCGCCTTCCTGCGAGGCCACGCAACCCCCCACGCCGATGATCACCGGCTTGCCGCCGGCCTTCAGCGCCTTCCAGCGCCCCAGCTGGCTGAACACCTTCTCCTGCGCCTTTTCGCGGATGGAGCAGGTATTGACCAGCACCACGTCGGCGTCTTCGGGATTGTCGGTCAGCTCCAGGCCCTCGGAGGCCGCGAGCACGTCGGCCATCTTGGCCGAGTCGTACTCGTTCATCTGGCAACCGTGGGTCTTGATGTACAGCTTGCCGCGCACCACGGCAGGCGCTGCCGGGCGGGCGACCGGCAGTGGCAGCAGGGCGGGCGTGTCCACGGCGGCGGCCGTGGACAGGTCGGAAACGGATGTCCCGGGCATGGCGCTTATTCCAGGCGGGTGGTGAACGAAGCCGCGCAGTTTACCCGCTTGTGCCGGCAGCGTCCGCACCGGCCGGGGCGTCGACCGCCTCGGCACGCGCCACCGCCGGGCGCGCGGCCATCCGGGCGATGTAGGCGCGGGTGGGCGCCGGCGGGTCGACCAGGCCGAATTCCGTCATCCAGGCCAGGGCGCCGCCCCAGAGCACGTCGGCCGCACTGCAGCGTGCTCCCAGCAGGTAGTCGCCCTGCGCAAGCTGCGTATGGACCACGGCCAGCACGGTGTCGGCGTCGGCATAGGGCGAGAGCGAGCGCGGTGGCGCCTGGCGCTTGAGCGCAAGGTCGATGATCGCCGGTTCGAAGGCCGAGCCGTAGAACGCCAGCCAGCGCAGGTACGCACCGCGGTCGGCATCGCCCGGCGCCGGCGACAGGCCGGCTTCCGGATACAGCTCGGCCAGGTACTGATAGATGGCTCCCTGCTCGGTGACCACGCAGCTGCCATGGACGATGGTGGGGATCTTGCCCATCGGATTGATCGCCAGGAACTCCGGTGTGCGCTGCTGCTCCTGTTCCAGGTCGATGCGCTGCAGGCTGTAGCTGGCGCCCAGTTCTTCCAGCAGCACCAGCACGCCGCGCGAACGTGAGCGGGGATTGTGGAACAGGGTGATGTGACGACGGTCGTCCGACATTGCGATCTCCTTGGGCTGCGGGTCTGGGGTGGTCGATCAGTGGTGGCTGATAGGAGGATGCTACAGAGCGCTTGCGGACAGTTTCTGTCCGCAATACCGTCTCGTCATGGCCTCGACCGCTGCCCGCCTGTTGCAACTGCTGTCCCTGCTGCAAGGCGGGCGGAGCTGGCCGGGCGCTGCCCTGGCCGAGCGCCTGGGCGTGCATCCGCGCAGCCTGCGCCGCGACATCGATCGCCTGCGCGCACTGGGCTACCCGGTGCATGCGGCGCCGGGCAGCGGGGGTGGCTACCGGCTGGGGCAGGGTGCGGCCGCCCTGCCGCTGCTGTTCGATGAAGAAGAGGCGCTGACCGTGGCGATTGCCCTGCGCGCGGCGGCCCCGGCCATCCGTGGCATGGACGCAGCCGCCACCCGCGTGCTGGCCAAGCTCGACCCGCTGCTGCCGCGGCGCAGCGGCCAGCGGGCCAGTGCCGCGCACGCGGCCATGGCCAGCATGCCGCTGGCCGAGGCCGGTACCCTGGTGGACGCAGCGGTGCTGGCGCAACTGGCCGGTGCCTGCCGCGACCGCACCACGCTGCGGCTGCACTATCGGCGCCACTGCGGCGAGGCCATCGTCCGCTGCGTGGAGCCGGCGCTGCTGGTCAACTACGGGCGGCGCTGGTACCTACTGGCCTGGGACTGCGAACGCCAGGACTGGCGGACGCTGCGCGCGGACCGCATCGATCAGGCCCTGCCGACCGGGGCGCAGTTCGCCACGCGCGCGCTGCCGGACGCGCCACTGCAGCTGCTGCGCAAGGCCATCGGCGAGGCGCCGTTCCCCTGCCGGGTACGGGTTCGCCTGCCCGGGTCGCTGGACACGCTGGCCGCGCAGATCCCGCCGTGGCTGGGTGCACTGGAAGCCGACGGGGCGGGGCACTGCTGGCTTGGGCTGGGCGCCCCGAGCATGCCGACGCTGGCGGCCAACCTGCTGACGCTGGAGATTCCCTTCGAGGCGGTCGAGCCGCCCGAGATGCGCACGCCACTGCTGGCGGCCCTGGACAGCTTGCGGGCGCGACTGGATCGGCCGTCGGCCTGAGTGGCGCGGCCTCTTGGCAAGCCCCGGGCAAGCTGGGACACTCCGCCGCATGAAGGGGATGTCAAGAGCGCTGGGGCTGTTGCTTGTCACGTTGTCGGCTGCGCCGGCCAGCGCCGGCACGCTGTACAAGTGCGTCGGCGGCGACGGCATCACCAGCTATCTCAGCAAGCGCCAGAGCGGTGCCACCTGCAGCGTCATCAGCAGCTACACGCCCGATCGGTCGGCCCGGCGAGCGCACGCTACGCCGGTGGGTCCGGCGCCTGCGCTGTCGGCGGCGGCGGCCCGTCCGGTCGCCAATATCGACAATGGCGCGCCTGCCACCATCATCAGCCAGCCGCGGCGCACGGCCGAGACCGCTGCGCCGTCGGTGCAGCGCGCCTTGCCGGCTACCGAGAGCGCCAATTCCATCGTGCCCACCGCCACGCCGGCGGCGGCGGTCAACCCGCGCCGGGTGGTCAGCGGGCAGGTCTACTCATACATGAAGGACGGCGTGCGCCATTACACCAGCGCTCGCCCACGCCAGGTCGCCAGCATCGAGGGCTTGCGCACCATCCACTACAGTTTCATCGAGACCTGCTACGCCTGCGGTGCCAAGCCGGGCGTCAACTTCGGCGCGATCCGGCTCAACACCGCCGCCTACCAGCAGGAGATCGCTTCGGCGGCACGCGAGTTCGGCGTGGAAGAGGCGATCGTGCGCGCTATCATCCATGCCGAGTCCGCCTACAACCCGCTGGCGCTCAGCCGCGCCGGCGCGCAGGGGCTGATGCAGTTGATGCCGGGGACCGCGCGGCGCTTCGGGGTCAGCGATGCCTATGATGCATCGCAAAATATTCGCGGCGGCGTGCAATATCTGTCGTGGTTGCTGAAACGCTTCAATGGCGACCTGACCCTGGCCGCGGCAGGTTACAACGCCGGCGAAGGTGCGGTGGATCGCTACGGTGGCGTGCCGCCGTACAGCGAAACCCAGCGCTACGTGCAACGCGTCGGCCTGCTGGCCGGCCGCTATCGCGGACAGACCGCCACCGCCAACTGAGTCGCCTGCGGGGCTGTGTGCCCGTTACGCGTCGCATGACCGGCCGTGATCATCAATCCGATGCAGCGAGCGCCCCGGACGATCGCCGCTGTGGCATGCGCAGGCCGATCCAGCGCCGCGTCATGTCCGCTATCGCAACGCGCCGGCGCCGCGCACTGCGTCACAGCCATGCAGGTAGGCCTCAGGTCGCGCATGCACGACGAACAACGGCCTTGCACAGCGGCCATTGCATCGCATGGCTCCGACTGCGTACATTGCATTGTCTGTGCATTAAGCGTTCCGCTACACTGCGGTCGATTCATCGCGGCTGGACCCCCCGCCAGCCGTTGGCAGCCTCACGCTACCTAATCAAGATCGGAGAGCCGGATGGCCAACGATGGGGTTAACGCACCTGCCGATACCGGGCGTCGTCGGTTTCTGACCGCGACAACGGCCGTGGTCGGTGCGGTCGGAGCAGGATTTGTTGCAGTTCCGTTCGTGAAGTCGTGGAATCCCAGTGCACGGGCCAAACTGGCCGGCGCACCGGTGACCGCCGACATCAGCGCCTTGCAGGAAGGGCAGCGCCTGGTCCTGGAATGGCGCGGCCAGCCCATCTGGATCGTCAAGCGCTCCAAGGCGATGCTCGATGCATTGCCCACGCTGGACGATCGGCTCAAGGACCCCAAGTCCGAGAACAAGGATCAACAGCCCGAGTACGTGCTGAAGAACCCCGAGTACCGCTCGATCAAGTCCGACATCTCGGTGCTGGTCGGGCTGTGCACACATCTGGGTTGCTCGCCGGAAATGGTGGCCGAGATCCGGCCCGAGCCCTACGACCCGCAGTGGAAGGGCGGCTATTTCTGCCCCTGCCACAAGTCGCGCTTCGACATGTCCGGCCGCGTCTTCGACGGCGTGCCCGCACCGATCAACCTGCTGGTGCCCCCACACCATTATGTCGACGACAACACCCTGGTGATCGGCGTCGATCCGGACGCTGCCGGCAAGTCGGCCAACAGCACGGGGGCTGCGTGATGAGCAATATCCTGGTCCGTACCGCCAACGGTGTGTCCGAGTGGCTCAACGAGCGCGCGCCCGGGCTGATGCCCATGTACCGCAAGCATGTCAGCGAGTACTACGCGCCGAAGAACTTCAACATCTGGTACTACTTCGGCTCGCTGGCCATCGTGGTGCTGGTCAACCAGATCGTCACCGGCATCTTCCTGACGATGCACTACAAGACCAGCGCCGCCGATGCATTCGCCTCGATCGAGTACATCATGCGCGACGTGGAGTGGGGCTGGCTGATCCGCTACATGCACAGCACCGGCGCCTCGCTGTTCTTCATCGTGGTGTATCTGCACATGTTCCGCGGCCTGATGTACGGCAGCTACCAGAAGCCGCGCGAGCTGGTGTGGATCCTGGGCATGCTGATCTACCTGGTGCTGATGGCCGAAGCCTTCATGGGCTATGTGCTGCCGTGGGGGCAGATGTCGTTCTGGGGCGCGAAGGTCATCATCTCGCTGTTCGGCGCCATTCCGGTGATCGGCAACGGGCTGACCGAGTGGATCATGGGCGACTACCTGCCCGGCGATGCCACGCTGAACCGCTTCTTCGCCCTGCACGTGATCGCCTTGCCGCTGGTGCTGTTGCTGCTGATCGTGCTGCACATCGGCGCGCTGCACGAGGTGGGCTCCAACAACCCCGATGGCGTGGACATCAAGAAGGGGCCCAAGGGCAACCGCTGGGATGCATACAAGCCGGCTGACGGCATTCCGTTCCATCCGTACTACACGGTGAAGGATCTGGTGGGTGTCGGCTTCCTGCTGGTGATCGCGGCCTTCATCATCTTCTTCGCGCCGGCCTTCGGTGGCCTGTTCCTGGAGCATGACAACTTCACCGAGGCCAACCGCCTGGTGACGCCGGAGCACATCAAACCGGTGTGGTACTACACGCCGTACTACGCGATGTTGCGCGTGGTGCCGGACAAGCTCGGTGGCGTGCTGGTGATGTTCGCGGCCATCGCCATCCTGTTCCTGGTGCCGTGGCTGGATCGCGCCAAGGTGCGGTCGGTGCGGTATCGCGGCTGGATCTCGAAGACGGCGTTGGGTGTGCTGGTGGTGTGCTTCGTGTGGCTGGGGGTGATCGGTTCCGGCCCCGGCACCGACGCGCACGAGACCTATGTCGGGCGGGTGCTGACCTTCCTGTATTTCGCCTTCTTCATCACCATGCCGGTGTGGACACGGCTGGACAAGACCAAGCCGGTACCGGAGCGGGTGACCACCCATGACTAATCCCAACGTGACGTCATGGAAGTCGCGCGTGGCTGCGCTGCTGTGTGGCCTGACCCTGGCCGCCGGAGCGATTGCGGCCGGGGGCGGGAAGGTGCAGCCGGCGGGCAACGACCTGGGCGACCGCGCATCGCTGCAGCGCGGCGCGCAGTTGTTCATGAACTACTGCTCCGGCTGCCATTCGTTGAAATACCTGCGCTATTCGCGCATGGCCAGCGACCTGGGTCTGAGCGAAGCGGAGGTCATGACCAACCTCAACTTCACCGGCGCCAAGATCGGCGAGCACATCGAAGGCACCATGCCGCACGATGCGGCGACCAAGTGGTTCGGCAAGGCGCCGCCGGACCTGACCCTGATCGCACGTGTGCGCGGCACCGACTGGGTCTACACCTACCTCAAGTCGTTCTATCTGGATCAGACCCGCCCGCTGGGCTGGAACAACCAGCTGTTCCCGAACGCATCGATGCCCAACCCGCTGTGGGAGCTGCAAGGCCTGCAGCAGGCGCAGTTCGGCCCGGCCGACAAGGCGACTGGCGAAAAACCGGTGGAAGCGCTGAAGCTGGGGCAGCCCGGGCGCCAGACAGCGGTGGAGTTCGACCAGACCGTGCGCGATATCGCCAACTTCCTCGAGTATGCCGGCGAACCGGCTGCGTTGAAGCGGCAAAGCATGGGCGTGTGGGTGGTCCTGTTCCTGGCCTTCCTCACCTTCATTGCCTACCTGCTGAAGAAGGAATACTGGAAGGACGTGCACTGATCGGGCCGTCAGACCCTGGAGCCTCTCTCTCTGCGGGAGAGGGGTGGGGGGGCGGCACGCAAGGAGCACGGCACGTGCAAGCTAGCGCTCTCGGCGTGTGCGGTGGCCTGCCGCTCTACCGGCCTGGATCGCGTCGGGTGGCATCCCGCGTTGTGGATTCGAGACCGCTTGCAGTCATGCCGATACTCGCGGCCCGTCGCCGCGGACATCGAGCCCGTCTGCACAAAGGCTGCCGCGCGTCAACATGTCAGGCAATGCTTCCAGTGCTGACCGACCCGCGACATCCTCTGCTGCTCAAGTAGTAATCGGCCCTATCACTCTTGGCTTTTGCGTGACGTGATTGCACACTCGATAGACCGTGGTGATGGTCGGCGTTGGGCCGGCCGCGCCGATGCGGCCGGCGGATTCCGGTCGTCGGAGAGCCTTGAATGGCGACGAGTGTGCGTATGCGCAATACCTTGACCTTGTTTTCGTCCAACGATGACGTGTTGTGCCACCGGGTCCGTCTGGTCCTGGCGGCGAAAGGGGTGACCTACGACCTGGTGCCGGTCGACCCGCAGAATCCCCCCGAAGATCTGATCGATCTCAATCCCTATCACTCGGTGCCGACCCTGGTCGAGCGCGACCTGGTGCTGTACGCCGCATCGGTGGTCAGCGAATACCTGGACGAGCGCTACCCGCATCCGCCGTTGATGCCCGTCGACCCGCTGTCGCGTGCGCGGCTGCGTCTGGCGATGCTGCGCATCGAACACGATTGGGTGCCGCAGGTGCAGGCGATCCAGCTCGGCAACAAGACCCAGGCCGAAGCCGGCCGCAAGCGCCTGAAAGAACTGCTCACCGCATCGGTGCCACTGTTCAAGGCCAGCAAGTTCTTCCTCAACCCGGAAATGAGTCTGGCCGATTGCGCGATGGCGCCGATCATCTGGCGACTGGATGCGCTGGAGATCGGCCTGCCCAAGGATGGCAAGGCGATCGAGGATTATGGCAACCGGATCTTCCGCAATCCCGGTTTCATCCGCAGCCTCACCGAGCAGGAAAAGAAGCTGCGCGATCTGCCGGGCTGATGCGACGGCTGTATGCCAACAGACCGTGTTGCGACTGCGTGGCCGCCGCTGCGGGTCGTGTCCGGGTAAAATGACGTCATGAGCGAAGATTTCCCCCGCATGACCAGCCACCGCCCGTACCTGCTGCGGGCCTTGGTCGAATGGATCAACGACAACGGCATGACGCCGCACGTCCTGGTGGACGCAGGGCTGCCCGGTGTGCAGGTGCCAGCCAGCGCGGTCAAGGATGGACGTGTCGTCTTGAATATCGCCGAGCGCGCCGTGGTCGGGCTGCAGGTCGATAACGAAGGCGTGAGCTTTACGGCGCGCTTTGGCGGCGTGAGCCACCCGGTGATGGTGCCGATGGCCGCCGTGCTGGCGGTGTATGCGCGCGAGACCGGGCAGGGCATGGCGCTGCCGGACGACATCCCCGGCACCAGCAGCGAGCCGCCGGATCCCGACACGCCGCCGCCGAGTGCGCCGACTCCGGACGAGCCGCCCAGTGGCGGCAAGCGTCCGCATCTGCGCGTGGTCAAGTAGGCCGGCCGACATGCGCGACGGGAGCGTTCCGGTGCAGGTGGAGCGCTCCCGTCATGTCGATTGCAGCGAGCCTGATGCGTCCGGCGCGTACGACTATTACTACGAGTACGACCTCTATCGCTTCACCGATGGCGTGGCCTGCCTGATCGCGCGCAGCTACATCGATACGCCCGACGAAGCGCACCTGCTCAGCATCGATGTGGGCGGAAAGTCGCGGATGTTGAAAGCGGCCGATCTTGCGCAGCCGTTGTGCGTGTTCGCCCAGTTGCATCTGCACCGGGAAGGCAAGCGCGAGTTGCGCTGGTTGAGCGGCAGGGGCAATGGCTATGAGCCGGTCCCCCCCAGGGTTTGACGCCTGGCGAGTGAACAGCGTAGACGTGCAGCATCCGCCAGGCGCCGGATCTATCTCGCTGCGCCCATCGTTGCGATCGCCAGCAGCCAAGCCCGGCAAGCGGCCGGAATGCCTGGCGGATCTGTCCGGTCGATACCGGTGCTGCGCCTTGCAGTAACACTTTGGCGGCGTCGGGCGCACCTGCGCCCGCGCCGCATGCATTGCACCTTGCGCCGTGTCATTCCAGGCGCTGTTGCTCGGGGTGCAGCGTGCGCACGCTGGCCACCTGCGGGCCGGTGAAGGCGATCAGTCGATCGCCGCGCAGCACCAGCTTGCCGCTATGGCGATCCACGCCGTCGTAGGAATAGTCGAAGCGAAAGGTTCGCTCGAACCCGAGCCAGCCGGTAGGCATGCGGCAGAGGCGGATGCCGGTGGAATGCACGCTTTGGTCCAGCCATTGCACATCGGCGGCACGGCAGGCATTGCGGCCCAGCACCTCGGCACGCTCGGCGGCGGCGCGCGAGGAATTCCAGAACGCGACGATCGCCGCGCCGACGATCATGAAGACGATGAGACTGGGCATGCCGCCAATGTGCCATGGCATCGCCCACCCGACAATCGCAAGGCCGTGGATCTGCGCTGAGCGACGCAGCGATGTCGGGGGGGCGGCATCGGGCTCGCTCGCATGACCGGCACCCCTCGCGCCGCGGCGGAGGACGGCCTCGCCGTCGTGACGCTGCCTTCTCGAGGTTGCCTGGGAGCGAGGGAAGGGAGCGGACGCCCGTGAATCCGTTCACCACCGCTGCAGCTGCCGGCTTGCATCCGCACCGCAGCGGCGCCACCTCACTGAGACATTCCCGCGTTGAATTTACATTTCCGCGTTGACCCCATTCGGCCTTCCGCCCGGGTGGGCCTTCCGCGACCGGTATCGCCCATGCACCCTGTTCTGCAGAACTTTCATCCAGTGGTCGCCGGCTGGTTCGCGCAGACCTTTGCGGCGCCCACGCCGGCGCAGGTTGCGGCGTGGCCGGCGATCCAGGCCGGGCGTCACACGCTGGTGGCCGCGCCCACCGGGTCGGGCAAGACCTTGACCGCGTTCTTCGCCGCCATCGATGGCCTGATCCGCGACGGCCTGGACAATGGCGGTGCGTTGCCGGATCAAACCCGGGTGGTCTACGTATCGCCGCTGAAGGCCTTGTCCAACGACATTTATCTCAACCTGGAGGCGCCGCTGCAGGGCATCCGCGCGGCGTTGGCTGCCAACGGGCTGCCGGACGTGGCGGTGCGCACGGCGGTGCGTACCGGCGATACGCCGCAGCGCGAGCGCGCGCAGGCGCGGCGGGTGCCGCCGCATATCCTGGTGACCACGCCCGAATCCCTGTACGTGCTACTGGGCTCGGCGTCCGGACGCGATGCGCTGCGGCATGTGCGTACCGTCATCGTCGACGAAATCCATGCAGTGGCCGCCGACAAGCGCGGCAGCCATCTGAGCCTGACGCTGGAGCGGCTGCAGCGTCTGGCCGAGCGGCCGATCGTGCGGGTAGGGCTGTCTGCCACGCAGAAGCCGATCCAGACGGTGGCGCAGTTCCTGGTCGGGGTGGGCGAGGACGGCGTGGCGCCGCCGTGCGAGATCGTGGACATCGGCTACGCGCGGGCGCGCGACCTGGCGCTGGCCTTGCCGCCCACGCCGCTGAGCGTGGTGATGTCCAACGATCAATGGCTGCAGGTCTATGCCGAGGTGGCCGCGCTGGCGCAGCAGCATCGCACCACGCTGGTGTTCGTCAACACCCGGCGCATGGCCGAACGCGCCGCGCGGCATCTGGGCGAGCTGCTCGGCAAGCAGCGGGTGGCCGCGCACCACGGCAGCCTGTCGCGTGAGACGCGCCTGCTGGCCGAACAACGGCTCAAGGCCGGCGAGCTCACCGTGCTGGTGGCCACTGCCTCGCTGGAGCTGGGGCTGGATATCGGCGATGTCGATCTGGTGTGCCAGCTCGGTTCGCCGCGCTCGATCGCCACCTTCCTGCAACGCGCCGGACGCTCCGGACACAAGGTCGGCGGCACGCCCAAGGCGCGCCTGTTTGCGCAGACCCGCGACGAGCTGGTCGAATGCGCCGCGTTGCTGGACAGCGTGCGCCGCGGCGAACTGGATGTCCTGCGCATTCCGCTGGCGCCGCTGGACGTGCTGGCCCAGCAGATCGTGGCCGAAGCGGCCTGCGAGGACTGGGACGAAGACGCGCTGTTTGCGCTCGTGCGCCGGGCATGGCCGTTCGCGCAGCTGAGTCGCGCCCGCTTCGACAGCGTGGTGCGCATGCTGTGCGATGGCTTCAGCACCCGGCTTGGCCCACGCGCGGGCTATCTGCACCGCGATGCGGTGCATCGCCGGTTGCATGCGCGGCGCGGTGCGCGCATGACCGCGCTTACTTCCGGCGGCACTATTCCGGAAACCGGCGACTACAGCGTGGTGCTGGAGCCGCAGGCCGACAAGATCGGTACGGTGAATGAGGATTTCGCAGTGGAGAGCCTCACCGGCGATGTGTTCCAGCTCGGCAATGCCAGCTACCGCATCCTGCGCGTGGAGGCCGGGCGCGTACGCGTGGAAGACGCCAAGGGCGCGCCGCCGAACATTCCGTTCTGGCTGGGCGAGGCGCCCGGGCGCAGCGACGCGCTGTCGGTGGCGGTGTCGCGCCTGCGGGGCGAGATCGCGGCCCGGCTGGACAGCGCTCCGCATCCGGCCGCGCGCGCCTGGTTGTGCGATGACCTGGGCGTGGCGCCGGAAGCGGCGCAGCAGGTGGTGGACTATCTGGCGCAGGCCTGCACGGCGCTGGGCGCCATGCCGACCCGCCAGTGCGTGGTGATGGAGCGTTTCTTCGACGCCAGCGGCGGCACCCAGCTGGTGATCCATTCGCCCTATGGCAGCCGCATCAATCGGGCCTGGGGGCTGGCGCTGCGCAAGCGCTTCTGCCGCACCTTCAACTTCGAACTGCAGGCCGCCGCCACCGAAGATGCCATCGTGTTGTCGCTGTCCACCAGCCACAGTTTCGCGCTGGAAGACGTGGGCCGTTACCTGCATTCGTCCTCGGCCGAGCACGTGCTGATCCAGGCATTGCTGGATGCGCCCTTGTTCGGCGTGCGCTGGCGCTGGAATGCCACCAATGCGATGGCGCTGCCGCGTTTTGCAGGCGGCAACAAGGTGGCGCCGCAGCTGCAGCGCATGAAGTCCGAAGACCTGCTCGCCACGGTGTTCCCGGACCAGGTGGCGTGTGCGGAGAACCTGGTCGGCGAGCGCGAGGTGCCGGACCATCCGTTGGTGGCGCAGACGCTGGAGGACTGCCTGCACCAGGCCATGGACAGCGAGGGCTGGCTGCAGGTGTTGCGTGGTCTGGAATCCGGTGCGATCACGCTGCTGGCGCGCGACCTGGCGGCGCCATCGCCGCTGGCGGCCGAAGCCTTGAATGCACGCCCGTACGCGTTTCTGGACGATGCGCCGCTGGAAGAGCGCCGCACCCAGGCGGTGCAGAGCCGTCGCTATACGCCGCAGAGCAGCGACGATCTGGGGCAACTGGATCCGCAGGCGATCGCGGCGGTGCGCGAGGAGGCTTGGCCGCAACCGCGCGATGCCGACGAAATGCACCAGGCGCTGGTGGGCCTGGGCGTGCTGCCGGTCGAGGAAGCCAGCGATCCATCGTGGCATGTCTGGCTGGCAGCGCTGGTCGCCGATGGTCGCGCCAGCTGCCTGGCGATCGACGCCGCGCCTGCACTGTGGGTGAGCGCCGAGCGCATCGCCTGGTTCATGCCCTTGTATCCGGATGCGGCGGCGCAGCCGCCATTGCAGGCGCCGCTCGACTGCCAGGTGGCCGAGTGGCAACGCGATTGGGCCGTGCGCGAGCTGCTGCGTGGACGCCTGTCGGCAGTCGGCCCGGCGCCGCTGCCGGCGCTGGCGCGCGCGCTGCGCCTGCCCGAGACCGACGTTGCACCGGCGCTGGCGGCGCTGCAGCGCGAAGGCTACGTCATGGCCGGGCGCTTCAGCGCGCAGGCAGCGGCGGACGAGTGGTGCGAGCGGCATCTGCTGGCGCGCATCCATCGCTACACCCTGGGGCGGCTGCGGCGCGAGATCGAGCCGGTATCGCAGCGCGACTACGCGCGTTTCCTGTTCGAATGGCAGCACCTGGACAGCGCCGGCCGGGGTGCCGGCCCCGATGCGCTGGCCGGCGTGGTCGGGCAGCTGGAAGGCTTCGAAGCACCGGCGGTGCTGTGGGAAACCGAACTGCTGCCGGCACGCGTGCGCGACTACCAACCGGCGTGGCTGGATGAACTGTGCACCGCCGGCCGCACCGTGTGGGCGCGGCTGCGCCCGGGTGGCGGCCGCAGCGGCGCTGCGTTGCGATCGACCCCGATCGTGCTGCTGCCGCGACGGCAGGCGCAGCGCTGGAGCAGCCTGGCGCGCGCCGCCGACGAGGAACCGCTGGGTTCGCGCGCGCAAAGCGTGGCGGAGGTATTGCAGCAGCAAGGCGCGCTGTTCTTCGATGAGATTGCCGATGCCGCGCGCCTGATGGGCACCGAGCTGGAAGACGCACTGAGCGAACTGGTCATGCGTGGCCGCGTGCATTGCGACAGCTACGCCGGGCTGCGCGCGCTGCTGGTGCCGGCGTCCAAGCGGCCGTCGGCGTTGTCGCGCCACCGCCGCCGCGCCAGCGCGCTGGGCATTCGCGATGCCGGCCGCTGGGCGCCGGTGCGTGCATTGCCGGACCTGCCGCTGGCCGAAGCCGGCGAACGCCACCAGGACATGCTGGAACACGTGGCACGCACGCTGCTGCGCCGCTATGGCGTGGTGTGCTGGCGGCTGCTGGAACGCGAAGCCGCATGGCTGCCGCCGTGGCGGGAGTTGCTGCGCATGTATCAACGCCTGGAAGCCCGCGGCGAGATCCGTGGCGGCCGTTTCATCTGCGGGCTGTCCGGCGAGCAGTTCGCGCTGCCGGAGGCGATTGCCGCCTTGCGCCGCGTGCGCGCACAGGCACCCCAACACCAATGGGTCTGCGTCAGCGCAAGCGACCCGGCCAACCTGCTCGGCAGCCTGCTGCCCGGCGAGCGGGTCGCGCGGGTGCCGGGCAATCGGGTGGCGTACCTGGACGGCATGCCGATGGCGGTGTGGGTGGCCGAGCGCTTCGAAGCGCTGCAGGCACTCGACGCCGAGCAGGGCGCGCAGGCGCTGAAGTTGCTGCAGCGTGGGCCCGGCGCTGCCGAACCGACGCCGCTGCAACAATGGCTGGCTCAGCCGCCCGCCAGCGCGGCGCGCGCGCCGCTCACGCGCACAGGCGGCCGCGACAGATAGCGGCTATCGGGCACCACCCAGCGCCACGGTGCCTCGACCGCCTTGCGGATGCCGATCCATGGGGTTGCCAGCGGCGCAGCCGGTGGCGGCATGCCGTCGTCTTCGATCCACAGCCGCGCTGCGATAGCGGTCAGGTCCAGCCCGTTGTCGGCCGCGCTCACTCCAAATGCCTGCGCCAGCCGGCCGGGCCCGGTAGTCAGCACCTTGGTGGGCACGCCGCCCCGCGCGGCCTGCATGGTGTCCATGCCGTCCACTGGCTCCAGCGCGCGGATCAGCACCGCATGCCCGGGCGCGCCGCCGCAGACGGCGTTGATCGCCCAGTGCATGCCGTAGATGAAATACACATACAGGTGGCCGGGAGCGCCGAACATCACCCGCGTGCGCGGCGTCATGCCACGGAACGAATGCGCCGCCGGATCCTCGCTGCCGCAATAGGCTTCCACTTCGGTGATGCGACCACGACGGCCGTCATCGCTGGCGAGCACCTTGTTGAGCAGGCGCGGGGCTACCTCGCGCGCATCGTGGTCGTAGAAATGGCGGGGCAGGGGCGTGATCGGCATGCGGCAAGCCTAGCGGTGTGTTGGTGATGTCGCTGCGGACTGTCCCGGACAGACGACGGATGGGGGTAGGAATTTTCCGAATGCAGACGCGCAAGAGCGTTTGCCCTGTCACAAAAGCGCAGATCCAGTTGGCTGAATGGGCGCGTAACAGCGGTGAACGTCTCAAGCGCGTTTTGCCATCGCCGATAGCTATAGGCGATCGGTTAGACCAGTCGCCTCGCCGCCATCGGCACGCACAGCACCGTCGGTCGTCCATGCAGCGCATGTGGCCCACGCATCATTCTCACGAGAACTCCCCAATGTTAGGCAACTTCAAAATCGGAACCAGGCTGATCGTGGCGTTCCTGATCGTTTCGGCGATCGGCGCATGCATTGGGTGGGTGGGCTATTCCAACTCCGGCCGCATCAGCGACCTGTCGACCTCGCTGTATGAGCGCGAATTGCTGGGCCTGTCCAACGTCAAGGAGGCCAACATCAACCTGATCTACGCCGGCCGCGCGCGCGCCAACCTGTTGCTGGCCAGCAGCGCGGAAGAGCGCCAGTCGCATGTGCAGAACATCGACAAGTACACCGCCAAGGTGGTCGAGCACATGGCGCGTGCGCGCGAGAGCTTCCAGACCGAGGAAGGCAAGAACAAGCTGGCGCAGTTCGATCGCGCCTGGCAGACCTATCTGGACGAGCGTGGCCGTTTCATCGAAGCGGCCAACCGCGAAGCGCTGCGCGAAGCCAATCCCGAGCTTGCCGCGCTTTCGCGTGCGGTGCGCGCCAGCTCGGACGAAGTGGATACCCTGATGACCGACCTGAGCGGCCTGCGCGAGCGCAGCGCGGCCTCGGCCAACGCCGAAACCGGCGCCATCCATGCGCGCAGCTCCAAGCTGTTGATCGCCATCATCTGCAGTGGCGTGCTGCTCGGCGCCATCCTGGGCGTGGTGATCAGTCGCAGCGTCACCGGCCCGATCCGGCGCGCCGTCTCGGTGGCCAATGGGCTGTCCGAAGGCGACCTGACCATGCAGATCGATGTGCATGGCCGCGACGAAACCGCGCAGCTGCTCGAAGCGATGCGCACCATGGTGCAGAAGTTGTCGCAGGTGGTGGGCGAGGTGAATACCAGCGCCGAGACCCTGGCCAGCGCCTCCGAAGAAGTCAGCGCCACCGCGCAGTCGCTGTCGCAGGCGGCCAGCGAACAGGCGGCCGGCGTCGAGGAAACCAGCGCCTCGCTGGAGCAGATGACCGCCTCGATCAGCCAGAACACCGAGAACGCACGCATTACCGACGGCATGGCCACCCAGGCCGCCAAGGAAACCATCGAAGGCGGCGAAGCGGTGGTGGCCACCACCCAGGCGATGAAGCAGATCGCGCAGAAGATCGGCATCATCGACGACATCGCCTACCAGACCAATCTGCTCGCGCTCAATGCCGCCATCGAAGCGGCGCGTGCCGGCGAACATGGCAAGGGCTTTGCAGTGGTGGCCGCCGAAGTGCGCAAGCTGGCCGAACGCAGCCAGGTGGCCGCGCAGGAGATCGGCGAAGTGGCCAGCTCCAGTGTGGAACTGGCCGACCGCGCCGGGCGTTTGCTCGACACCATCGTGCCCAGCATCAAGCGCACCTCGGACCTGGTGCAGGAAATTTCCGCCGCCTCCGAAGAGCAATCGTCCGGGGTCAGCCAGATCAATTCGGCGGTGGTGCAGTTGAGCCAGACCACCCAGCAAAATGCCAGCGCCTCCGAAGAACTGGCCGCCACCGCCGAGGAAATGAGCGCGCAGGCCGAGCAACTGCAGCACAGCATGGCGTTCTTCCGCCTTGGCGGGCAGGGGCCGGTGAGCACGCCGCCCAAGCGCGGCAAGCAGGTCGCCGCACGGCCGGCACGCGTGGCAGGTGCGCGCGGCTGGCGCAGCAGCGCGGCGCCGGCCTACGCAATGTCCGAGGGCCCGGACGAAGGCCAGTTCGCTCGCTTCTGAGAGATCGATCGATGACTGCAAACACTCCCGATGCAATGCCCGGCGACGCCGACGCGGCCGCCCAGTACCTGACCTTTCAGCTCGATGGCGAAACCTTCGCCACCAGCATCCTGGGCATTCGCGAAATCATCCAGTACCGCACCCCGACGCCGGTGCCATCGATGCCGGCCTGCGTGCGCGGGGTGATCAACCTGCGCGGGGCGGTGGTGCCGGTGGTGGACCTGCAGGCGCGGCTGGGACGCGCCGACAGCGCCATCAACAAGCGCAGTTGCATCGTGATCCTGTCCACCGAGCAGCCACAGGGCACCCAGGTGATCGGCGTGCTGGTGGACGCGGTCAATGCGGTGATCGAGCTGGCCGAGCAGGACATCGAAGCGGCGCCGGCGTTCGGCACGCATATCCGCCGCGATCTGTTGCGTGGCATGGGCAAGGTGGGCGAGCGCTTCGTGGTGCTGCTGGACATGGAACAGGTGCTGCAGGTGGACGAGATCGCTGGCACCACGGAGGTACTGGCGGCCTGAGCGTCGCCCGGTGATGCCTGCCGCGTGCTGGCGGTGCGGTCGCCTGGGATGACACGAGCGCGGTGGCACCCGACCCATGCCCGGCAGCGGTCTGCCGGCACTCCGGGACAGGCAGTGTGGTGGGCACGTGGGCATCTGGTGCCGGCCCGAGCCCCGGGTACGGCGGATGCGACCGACTACCGGCGCTGCGCGCATCGGGCGGTGAGGTCGGCTAGGCGCAGAGTCCAACATCATCGCGGTGGATCCTTGCGCGCTGAACCACCCCGAGAGCGGGCGCCTGCGTGTTTGGCGTGCGCCGAGCGCGCATTGCGAATGCGACGCCGCGATCGGGCCGAGCCGGCCTCGCACGTGCGGCCGGCTACTCCACGCAACTGCACCTCGCTAAGGCACGCCTGCACGCGGCCTTGTTCAGTCGTGCAACTGCCATCCGGTAAAGCGCTGTACGCGGTTGCGCCCGGCGTTGATCGCCAGCTGCAAGGCATGCCGTGCGCGCGCCAGCAGTGCGTTGGTCTCCAACGCATCGTCCGAAGTCGCTTCCGCCAGCCCTGCGCTGATGGTCAACGCGCCGGCAGGCCATGGCGCATCTTCGATGGCCTGGCGAATCCCGTCGATTGCGCCAAGCGCGCCAGCCGCCGGGGTCGTCGGCAGCGCCGCGCACAGCCGGTCGCCACTCAGTCGCGCGACGATGGTGTCCTGCGGCAGGCGGGATTGGATGACGCCGGCGGCCTGTATCAAGGCCGCTTCTGCTGCTGCCACACCGGCTTGCAAACGCTGCCGTTTGAAGCCATCCAGGTCGATCAATGCCACGCTCAATACTCGCTCCGGCGTCGGCGCCATCGACAGCAGCGCTTGTTCGAGCCCGGCGCGGTTCCACAAGCCGGTGCTTGCATCGCGTAGCGCATCCAGTTCGACCAGCCTGGCGGCACGTCGCAATTCGATACTGTCCACCACCTGGCGGGCCAGCGACCGCAATGCATCGCGCTCGGCGCCGGACAGGCGCCGCGGCGCGCGATCCAGCACGCACAAGGTGCCCAGCGCGATGCCGTCGGAGGTGAGCAGCGGCGCACCGGCATAGAAGCGGATCTGCGGCTCGCCGGTCACCAGGGCATTGTCGACAAAGCGCGGGTCCAGGTGGGTGTCGGCGACCTCCATCAGCTGATCCGGCGCAAGGATCGCGTGCGCGCAGAACGAGAGCGATCGCGGCGTCTCGCTCGGCTGCATGCCCACCCGGGACTTGAACCATTGCCGCTGCGAGTCGACCAGCGAAACCAGCGCCATCGGCGTGCGGCACGTCGCTGCGGCAGTGGCGGTAACGGCGTCGTAGGGCGGCTCGGGCGGCGTATCCAGCAGCTGGTAGTCATGCAGTGCGGCCAGGCGCTCGTCTTCGTTGGCCGGCAGGCGCGCGCCCTGACGGGCGGCAAAGTCGCGCGGCAGCAGGCTGGCGTGGACTAGGTTCAGCGCGGGCGCGTCTGGAATCTGCATGCAGGACCTTCCAAGCAATGCGCCGGCGGCGCCGTCAGGAGATGGATGGAGCGCAGCAACGCCGGGAACGTTCGTTCGAAAGTGCCGACGCCTTGCGTCGGCCACCCCAGCGGCCAACGCCCGAACCGATCTTGCCACAGCAGTAGCGCTGCCGATGCGGTCGTGTCCGCAATCGGTCCAGCCAGCGAGCGGTTATTCGCCCTGGTCGTGTTGCCGTTTGGGGCGCCGGCTCTGCTCGTCGTGCACCTTCAGGTCTTCCTGGCCGGGGCGTTGCTTGGCGGCGTCGTCCTGCTTGCGCGATTCGCGGCTTTCAGCGACGCCGTGGGCATCGTCGGCGACGTCGTCGGGCTGGCGTGGATGCTTGCTCATGGCTGCGGTCCTGCGTGGAGGTAGCGGCCACGGTAGCGCGCGCGGTGTGATCCCGGCGGCATGGCGCGCAGCTGGCCGCGCGTCGTCCGCCACTGCCGTGCCGCCTGCCTGGAAGGCGCTGGGCCCACAGCAAAAAGCCCCGAACGCGGACGTTCGAGGCTTCAGGCTTGATGCGGTGGTGGAGCGGAAGGGGATCGAACCCTCGACCTTCGCGATGCGAACGCGACGCTCTCCCAGCTGAGCTACCGCCCCACGTGCCTGGATTCTAACCACATGCCTTGCGGTTCGCCAAGCGAAGATCCGCCTCCGACCATGCCGAGGGGCACGATCGTGCAGGCATCACTCGCGAACCAGCGGGAACTTGAGGTCCGGGTTCTTGGCCTTCCATTCCTTGTACGACACCGACCCTTCCCACGCAGCAAAGGCCTTGGGGGTGCGGCCGCGGCCGGACCAGGTTTCGCCGGTATGCGGCAGTTCGTACTTGGGCTTGACTTCGCTGCGGCCGCTCTTGACCACTTCCTTGCGCGCGGTGGTGGTGCCCAGGTAGGCGGCAATATCGTTGCGCTGCTTGGTGTTGAAGTGACCGGCAAACTGTTCGAGCAGCGACACGATGGTGGCGTGCGCCGAGGAGGCTTCGCTGGCGCGCTCGGATTTCTCCTGTTCTTCCAGCTTCTGCAGCTCGTCCAGCAGTTTGGCCTTGGCTTGCGCGATGGAATCCAGTTTCGAAGAGGTATTGCTCACAGAGGTATGGCCTCGGAATAAGAGTGGAGACGCCGCCCTAGGGCGCGCGCCATTATGGCATGCGGCCCGGGGGCGGCCGCTGCCGGTGAATGGTGTGCAGCGCAGGACAGCAGCTCTTCACAGGCTCTGCTCGGCCGCTTTCGCATTGTCGCTGCGTGCATGTGCAGCTTACACGCCACGCTGGCGAACCCGACCATGAATAGACGCAAATGTGCGGTGCATGGCGCCCCGCAGGGCCACAGGCCCGCAGGTCGCAATTGCGATACCAGCGATTGCAAGGCGGTTGCCCGGCGACGTACGCGCTTGGTTGCGGCCAAGGCCGCAGGTCCCGGACGGCTGCTCGCTGCGATGGGAGCCTCGCCGGGCCGCATCGGCGCGCCTGGCATCGTCCCATGAGCCTGAGCGACTACCGCCGCAAGCGCCGCTTCGACAGGACCCGCGAGCCGGAGCCGGGCAAGGCGCTGCCGGCCGGCCGGCGCGCGATCTTCGTGGTGCAACTGCACCATGCCAGCCGCCGCCATTACGACTTCCGTCTGCAGGTCGGCGATGCGCTCAAGAGCTGGGCAGTGCCCAAGGGGCCAAGCTACGACCCCAAGGTCAAGCGCATGGCGGTCGAGGTGGAGGACCATCCGGTGGACTACGCCGGCTTCGAGGGCGAGATTCCCAAGGGCGAATACGGTGGCGGCCACGTGGCGCGGTTCGATCATGGGGTCTGGGCCACCGATGGCGATGCCGAGGCGCAGCTGGCCAAGGGGCATCTGCGCTTCGAGCTGTTCGGCAGCAAGCTCAAGGGAGGCTGGCATCTGGTGCGCTCCGGCAAGCCGGCACGCCAACCGCAATGGCTGTTGTTCAAGGAGAACGACGCCTATGCTGGGACCCTGGAGGCCGACGATCTGCTGGCCGACGTGGCCGCGGCACCGGCCGAGGATGTACGCCGCGCCGGCGCCGGCAAGCCGCAGCGCAAGGCGCTGACCAGCGTGCCGCTGCCACGCAAGGGCAGGCGCAAGTCGTGGTCGAAGCAGGCCCTGGCGTTGGCGAACGCGCGCACCGCTCTTATGCAGGACGCGCCGTTTGCGCCGCAACTGGCCAGGCTGGGCCAGGCCCCGCCCGCCGGCGAGCAGTGGTTGCACGAGATCAAATGGGACGGCTACCGCATCCTGGCGACGGTGACCGATGGCCAGGTGCGGCTGTGGTCGCGCAACGCGCTGGAATGGACCGACAAGGTGCCGGACATTCGCGATGCGATCCAGTCGCTGGGCCTGCGCTTTGCGCAACTGGATGGCGAGCTGATTGCCGGACACGGCACCAAGCAGGACTTCAACCTGCTGCAGGCCACCCTGGCGGGCGAGCGCCAGATGCCGCTGGCGCTGGCGGTGTTCGACCTGTTGCATCTGGACGGAGTGGACATCAGCCAGGCGCCGTTGCGCGCGCGCAAGCAATTGTTGCAGCAGCTGCTGGCCGATGCATCGACAACCCACCTGGCCTACAGCTCGCATGTGGAAGGCGATGGGCAGCAGGCGTTTCGTGTGGCGGGCGAGCAGCAGTTCGAAGGCATCGTGTCCAAACGTGCGGACCGGGCGTACCATCCCGGTCGCAGCGACGATTGGCGCAAGACCAAGCAGTTGGCAAGCCAGGAATACGCGGTGGTGGGCTACACCGCGCCTAAGGGCAGCCGTCGCGGATTCGGGTCGCTGTTGCTGGCCACGCCCGATCCGGTGCATGGCTGGTCGTATGTCGGCCGCGTGGGGACGGGATTTTCCGATGCGTTGATGGCCGAGCTGACGCCGCAGCTGGAAGGCGGCGGCCGTACGCCCTCCGTGCATGTGCCCACCGACGACACCGATCTGCGCGGCGCCAGATGGTTTGCACCGCGGTTCGTGGTGGAGGTGGTCTATCGCGGTATCGGCGGGCAGCACCTGTTGCGCCAGCCCTCGTTCAAGGCGATGCGCCCGGACAAACGCATCGCCGATCTGGCCAATGCCGACACCGCCGGCGCAGCATCGGCCGATGCGCAGGCGCCAGACGCACATGGCCCCCGGCGCGCAGCCAGGACGGCCGCGTCGACAGCGCACACGGCAGCCACCGGCACGCCAGTCTCCACCGGCCTACCGGCGCTCTCCAGTGCGAACAAGCTCATCTACCCAGACATTGGCGCCACCAAGGGCGAGGTCTGGGAGTACTACCAGGCGGTCATGGAGTACCTGCTGCCGCAGATCGCCGGGCGCCCGCTGTCGATCGTGCGCTGCCCGAATGGCGCAGAAAAACCCTGTTTCTTCCAGAAGCACCACACCGCCGGGCTCGAACGTGTCAGCACGGTGAAGCTGAGGGAGGAGACCGGCAGCAATGCCGAGTATCTGGTCGTGGAGGATGCACCGGGCCTGCTGGAGCTGGTGCAATTCAATGCGCTGGAGTTCCATCCCTGGGGCGCGCATGCCGCGCGTCCGGACGTAGCCGACCGGGTGGTGTTCGATCTGGATCCAGGCCCGGACGTACCGTTCGCCGAGGTCAAACGCGCGGCCATCGATATCCGCACGCTGCTGGCGCAGCTGGAGCTCGACGCATTCTTGCGCGTGTCCGGCGGCAAAGGGCTGCACGTGGTGGTGCCCTTGAACCCCGGGTGCGAGTGGGACCTGACCCGGCGCTTCGCCAAGGGCTTTGCCGATGCACTGGCGCAATCGGAACCTGCGCGTTTCGTCGCCACCGCCAGCAAGCGCCTGCGCACCACGCGCATCTTTGTCGACTATCTGCGCAATGGACGCGGCGCCACCGCAGTGGCGTCGTATTCCTTGCGAGGCCGCCCGGGCGCGCCGGTGGCGATGCCGCTGGCGTGGTCGGAGCTTCCCAGGCTGCACCGCGCCGATGCCTTCACCTTGCGCGAGGTACCGGACAAGTTGCGGCGCAGACGCAAGGACCCGTGGGCGCAGATCGATCGCATCCGGCAGAACCTGGCACGCTGGGCGGCGCAGGAGTAGCAGGCGTTGCCGGGTTGGGCGACCGGCACATGGCACAAGCCCGCATCGCTGCGGGCCTGTGCGTGCGGCTTGCTTACTTGCCCGCGCCGTTGTCCAGCAACGGCAGCAGCTGCGCTTCCAGCAACTGGCGACGCCATTGGCCCAGTGCGGCTGGCCAGCCGTGCTGCTCGATCAGGCTTTCCAGGTGTCGGCGCGAGGCCAGCAGGCCGTCCGGCAGGCCGAGCTGGCGGCTGCGCTGCGCCACCGCTTCCTGCAACCGCTTGAGCACCGCCTTGTTGCCATCGGTGGCGGCCTGCGCCAGCGGGGCGTGGTCTTCGTCGGGCAGCGGTGTGTTGAGCGCGTCCCATACCGCGTTGGCGAGCTTGCGCGGCGCCTTGGGAAATTTGTCGAACTGCTGTAGCAATGCGTCCAGGTCGGCCGGCGGAAAGCGTGCCAGCTGACTGGCCAGCTCGTTGTCCAGGATCCAGCTGCGCGGCCGATCGCTCTGGCGCGCCTGCAGATCGCGCCAGCGCAGCAAGCGCAGCAGCCGGCGTTGCGCGGCCGGCTCCAGGAACTGCGCGGTGCGCAGGCTTACATGCGGCCAGCGCTCGCCATCATCGTGCTCCACCGTGGCGAGCAGGCGCTCGGAATCTTCGTCCAGCCAGCCCAGGCGGCCCTGCTCGGTGAGACGGCGCGTGAGCGCGTCTTGGATGGCAAACAGATAACGCACATCGTCGGCGGCGTACTCCAGTTGCGCCGGCGACAGCGGACGCCGCATCCAGTCCGAGCGCGTCTCGCCCTTGGTCAACAGCGTGCCGGTGATTTCTTGCACCAATTTCTGGTAGCCCATGCCACCGCCCACACCGGCCAGCGCGGCGGCGATCTGGGTGTCGAACAGCGGGCGCGGCAACACGCCGCAGGCGCACTTGAAGGTGACCAGGTCCTCGCTGGCACTGTGCATCACCTTGACGATGTCGGTGGCGGTCAACCACTCGCCGAGCGCTTCGTTCATGCCCGGGACCAGCGGATCGATCAGCAGGATCTCCTCGTCGATGGCCATCTGCACCAGCGCCAGTTGCGGCCAGTAGGTGCGTTCGCGAATGAATTCGGTATCCAGGCCGATGCGCGAAGGGCGCGATGCCTGCAGGCGTTCGCTCAGCTCGGAGGGGTGGGTGATCCAATGGGGCACGTGATTTCCGTCGACAGCAAGGGTTTGCGCAGAACGCGCAGAATAGCCTAACGTCGCGATCGCCTGTCGTGCGGCAGAGCACTGGAAGGAGCAGGTGGTGGGCAAGTGTGGCAAGCGGATCGCAGCGTGGGCATGGGTCGCGCTCAGCATGTGCGGCTGTTCGCGTGCTCCCGCACCGACACCGGCGCCTGTGCGCGCCCCGGCGGCGACCGCGCAGCCGGCCACGCCGAATGTGTCGATCGGCGGCGAGGAATCGGCCGAGACCGTCGCACAGTGGCAGCCGCCGGCGGTGGACCTGGGCGATGAGCCGTTGCCGCAGGCACGCAAGCGCGCCGAGCAGGCGCTGCAGGACGACCGCCTGTATCGCGACGCAGACGATGCGATTCCGTTGTACCTGGCGATCCAGCAGCGCGCCGGCGGCAAGGATGCGGCCAGCCGGCGCGGTCTGGAACGGGCACGCGCGCGGCTGATCGAGCGCGGCCACGCATTGATCGCACAAAGCGACCACCAGCACGACGCACTGGACCAGGCGCGCGAACTGGCCAGCGTCGGCATGGCGCTGGCGCCGCAGGACCCGAAGGTGCGCGCCTTGCAGCGCGAGGTGGAAACCGCTCAGCGCGTGCTCGCCTTCAATCGCGCCGGCGAGGACGACCTGCGCGCGGGTCGGCTGGGCGAAGACGGCAACGGCGCGCTGGCGAACTTCCGCGATGCCGCGCAGCTGGACCCGGACAATCCGCGTACCCGCCAGGGGCTGGCGGCGGTGGAGAGCGGGCTGCTGGAGCGCGCCGAGCGCGCCGCCGAGTCCAGCGACTTCGTCGGCGCCCGCTACTGGCTGCAGATGGCCGCGCAGGTACGCGAGCGCGCGCCCACCATCGCCGATGCGCGCGCACGGATCGAACGCCTGCGCCGCGCGCAGATCGCCGCCCTGCACGATGCCGGTCTGCACGACCTGACCTCTCCGCGCGGGCTCAAGGCCGCCGGCGAAACCCTGGCCGAGGTGCTGCGTATCGCCGACCCCGGCGACCCGATGGCCGGCGACCTGCGCCGTCGCCTGGAACTGGCCACCCATTACGGCAGCTTCCGCCCCGGGCAGGTGTTCACCGACGGGCTCAAGCTCGGCGGGCGTGGCCCGCAGATGATCGTGGTGCCGCATGGCGCCTTCCAGATGGGCGCGGGCGACGCCGAACCAGGCGCATCCGACAACGAGCGGCCGGCGCATTACGTGCGCTTCGCGCGCGGCTTCGCACTGTCGATCACCGAGGTGACGGTGGGCGAGTTCCGCCAGTTCGTCGAAGCCACCCGCGCCCGCCCGCGCGCCACCCGGCGCGGGCATTCGGTGGTGTACGACGAGCGCAGCGGCAACTTCATCCGCCGCAGCGGCGTGGACTGGCAGTCCGACTACAACGGCGCCCAGGCCGCACCCAACAGTCCGGTCATGCACGTCAGCATCCGCGATGCCGAAGCGTATGCGGCCTGGTTGTCGGAACAGACCGGCCGCCATTACCACGTGCCCAGCGAAGCCGAATTCGAATACACGGTGCGCGCCGGTACCACCGGACGCTATCCCTGGGGCAACGCCGGCTCGCCGCCGCGCGATGCCGGCAACTTTACCGGCGGCAACGATGTCTCGCGCAGCGGCCGGCACTGGAACAACGGCTTTGTCGGATATGGCGACGGCTTCTGGGGCCCGGCACCGGTAGGCAGCTTCCGCGCCAACGCCTGGGGCCTGCACGATATGGGCGGCAACCTGAGCGAATGGGTGGCCGACTGCTGGCACGCCAGCTATCGCCGTGCACCGGGCGATGGCGCGGCGTGGTTCAACCCGGGCTGCCGGCAGCGCATGATCCGCGGTGGCAGCTGGGCCAACTCGCCGCAGCAGACGCGCGCGGCCTGGCGGCAGTCGCAGGACTCGGACACCACCAGCGCACGCATCGGCTTCCGGGTGGCGCGCGGGATCTAGCTGCCTCAGCGCTGCTGCAGGCCGTCCTCAGGATGTCGCGTGCCCGGCGGATGCGCGAGGGGGCATCAGGCCAGCTCCCGCGGCTTCCCATCCGGCCATCGAACCGCTGGCGCGTGTCGACCCGTGCCCCTGGCGCGCACAGACGCAGACGGCAGCTTCGCATCCGGCTGGATGCGGGGCGGGCGCGACGCCTGCGCAGGTTGATTCCACGATCACCTGCGGCATCTGCGGTTGCATCGCTGTGCACCCGCAAGCCGACGATCGACGACGATCGACGACGGCCCGGTGACGCGGCGCTGCGATGTCCAAGGCGGGTAAACGGCACGCTGGTGCACCGATCCACCCGCGGCATGCACAGCCTGGCCATCGCCGCCGCGCCCGCTGGCTTAACCGCAGTGAACACGAGGCGGAGAATCCTGGAACCGGCCCGCACGGAGCGTGGTCCAAGCGCCAGCGCTTCTGAAGGACTGCCGCGATGGGCATGGGGATCAAACTGTTTCGTTGGGTCATGGCGATCTTGCTGATCGGCGGCAGCGGCTACGCGGTGGCGCGGCACCTGCAGGACGGCAACACCGCCGGCCATTACCGTTCGGTGGAGGTGATCCGCCCCGAGGGCACGCCCAAGGCGATGGTGATATTGCTACCCAACAGCGGCCACCCGGAGCAGGCGCAACAACTGGCCGACATGCTGAGCAACGACGGCGCGCTGGTCGCGGTGGTCGATACCGCCAGCTATCGCGAGCGGGTGCGCTCGCATCACGCGGCCTGCAGCTCGCTGGCCGACGATGCCGAACGGCTGGGCAAGAAACTCCTGCGCGCCGAGCATGTGGATGCCTTCCTGCCGCCGGTGCTGGTGGGGCAGGGCGATGGTGCGGTGCTGGCGCGGCAGGCGCTGGCATCGGCGCCGCCCGATGTGCTCGGCGGCGGCGTGGTGGCCGATGCCGGCACGACGGACGCAGGGCTGGCATGCGCGCGCGACGTGCCCGATGCCAATCAGGGGTTCCTGGACGACCTGGTGGACGACGCCAGCCCGATGCAGATCGCCACCGCTACGCGCGGCCATTTCCAGACCGCGCAGGCACAAGGCCTGGGCGATCTGCCGCTGGTGGAACTGCACGCACCCGGCAGCGACCGCCTGGTGGTGATGCTGTCCGGCGATGGTGGCTGGCGCGAACTGGACAAGGGCATTGCCGCGCAGTTGCAGCAGCGGGGCGTGTCGGTGGTGGGCTGGAACAGCCTGCGCTACTTCTGGGCCAGCCGCACGCCACAGCAGATCGGCGCGGATCTGGACCGGGTCATCGCCGCCTACCGGCAGCGCTGGCATATCCAGCACGTGGCGCTGGTCGGCTATTCGTTCGGGGCCGACGTGCTGCCATTCGCCTACCCGGAGCTGTCGCCGCAGCAGCGCGCCTCGGTGCAATTCGTCAGCCTGCTCGGCCTTGGCCATCAGGCCGATTTCAAGGTGCGCGTCGGTGGCTGGCTGGGCTGGCACAAGGATGCCGAGCGCGATGTGGAGCCCGCACTGCAGGCGTTGGACACGCAGCGCGTGCAATGCATCTACGGCACCGAAGAAAAGGACACCCTGTGCCCCGAATTGCGCGCACGCGGCGTGGATGTGCTGGCGCGGCCGGGTGGTCATCACTTCGATCACGACCCGGTGGTACTGAGCAACCTGCTGATGCAGGGCTGGCAGCATGCCGCGCAGTTGCCGGCGCGGGGCTGAGTCGGAAGCGACGCGCTGTAGGCACGCCATGAGCGTGGCTGGAAAAACGTGGCGGGCAGTCTTCGGTGGCGACGCCGCCGCCGCCGGAATCGGAACGCACGAACGGTCCAGGAAAATTCGGTGCAGCGTCTGCGCCTGCCTGGCGTTCGCGCAACTGTCCGGGAGCCGCCGCTGTTCGGACGCGGCGGGAGCGCGGCGGAGATGCGGCCCATCGCAGATGCGGCAGATCCTGCGTCTGCACGCCACGACGGGTAACTGACAAACGACCAGGCGGCCGTCAGGCGGGCGTGGCCGCCGCTGCAATCGGCAGGTGCCACGCGTCAGCTCTGGTTCTGAGCACGCCGTCCATATCCAGCCTGACGCCTGCTCGTCTGTCAGTCGCTCAGTCGTCGCCGGGCTCCACCCGCACAGCGATGCTGCCGTCTGCCAGCTGCGCACGCAGGCGCTCGCCCGGTGCCACCTCGGCGGCGCTGCGGATCACCTGTCCATCTGCCGGGCGCGTCACGATGGCATAGCCGCGTGCCACAGTAGCCAGCGGGCTCACCGCTTCCAGCGAGCGCACCACGCTGCGCAACCTCAAGTGCTCATGCTGCAGACGCCGTTGCATGGCGGCTTGCGGATGCGCGGCGCGCAAGCGCTGCTGCAGGCTGGCCAGATTGCGCTGCGGGGTGTGCGCCTGCAACCGCGTCTGCCCGCGCTGCAGGCGGGCCTGCAGGCGTTCCAGCAACTGGGTCATGCGCCCGTGCAGGCGGCGTGCGGCGTCCTCCTGGCGGCGTTGCAGCAGGTGCAGGCGCGCCTGCGGGCTCTGCGCGCGCAAGCGCAAGGCCAGCCGGTCGGCGCGCTGCATCGCGTTGCCCAGGGCGTGCTGCTGCAGCTGGGCAAGGCGGGTGCGTGCGCGACGGACCCGCGCCAGTAGTTCGCGCTGGTCGGGCACCAGCAGTTCGGCCGCCACCGAAGGCGTGGGTGCTCGCACGTCGGCGACGAAGTCGCTGAGGCTGAAGTCGGTTTCGTGCCCCACCGCCGACACGACCGGCGTCTGTGCGGCAGCGATCGCACGCGCCAGCGCTTCGTCGTTGAAGGCCCACAGGTCTTCCAGCGAGCCGCCGCCGCGGGTGATCAGGATGACGTCGTAGCGCGCCGAGGCATCGGCGCGCTGCAGCAGCGCGGTGATCTGCGCCGCGGCGCTCTCGCCCTGTACCAGGGACGGCAGCAGGTCCACTTCCAGCAACGGAAAGCGCCGCGCCAGCACGCTGAGCACGTCGCGCACCGCCGCACCGCTGGGCGAGGTGATCACCGCCAGCCGCCGCACATGCGCAGGCAAGGGCCGCTTGCGCTCGGCGTCGAACAGGCCTTCGGCAGCCAGCCGCGCACGCAGCGCGTCGAAGGCACGGCGTAGCGCGCCTTCGCCGGCTTCTTCCATGTGGTCCAGCACCAGCTGGTAGTCGCCACGCGCCTCGTACAGGGTGAGCCGTCCGCGCGCGAGCACGCGCAGGCCCTCGCGTGGCTGGAACTTCAGCCAGGTGCTCTTGGGTTTGAACATCGCGCAGCGGATCTGCGCGCGCGCATCCTTGAGCGTGAAGTACAGATGTCCCGACGAGGGGCGGGTGACGCTGCTCAGTTCGGCTTCCACCCACACCAGCGGGAAGCTGCCCTCGAGCAGGTCGCGTGCCAGCGTGTTGAGCTGGCTGGGGGTGAGGATCTGTTGGGTGCGTTCGGCCATCGCCGTATTATCCCGCAGCGGCGCAGATCCTGGGCGATCGGCCGAGGTGACGCCATGACTCCCTGGCTGCAACGATGGCTTGGTGCGCGCTAGGACGTGGGCGCAACCGGCTGTTGAGCACGGCGCGGTTGACCGGATGCAGGCGGCTCACAGGCCGTGCTGCGCCAGCGCCCAGCCCACGTGCTCGCGCACCAGTGCGGACTCATCGTGCCGGCGCGCTTGCAGCGATGCCAGTACCTCCGGCGTGCCCGGCGCATTGCCCAGGCCCACCGCGATGTTGCGCAGCCAGCGTTCGTGTCCGCTGC
Organism: Xanthomonas codiaei; assembly: GCF_002939785.1. Taxonomy (GTDB): domain Bacteria; phylum Pseudomonadota; class Gammaproteobacteria; order Xanthomonadales; family Xanthomonadaceae; genus Xanthomonas; species Xanthomonas codiaei. The sequence goes on along the minus strand of NZ_MDEC01000007.1, from coordinate 97,318 downwards.
GGCGGATCGGGCTGCCTTCGGTGCGCTGCAGGAACTCGGCCTCGTCCCAGGCGAACAGCTGCGGCAGGGTGGCCACGTCCAGCTCATTGCGGGCGCGGAAGTCGGCCTCGTCGGTGCGCTTGGCGAACTTGTTCCAGGGGCAGATCAACTGGCAGTCGTCGCAACCGAAGATGCGGTTGCCGATCGGCTTGCGCATGTCTTCGGGAATGGCGCCATCGTGTTCGATGGTGAGATAGGCGATGCAGCGGCGCGCATCCAGCCGGTAGGGGGCGATGATGGCCTGGGTCGGGCAGATGTCGATGCAGCGCGTGCAGGTACCGCAGTGCGCGGTGGCCGGGGTGTCGATCGGCAGCGGCAGGTCCAGGTAGATCTCGCCCAGGAAAAACCACGAGCCGCCGTTGCGATCGATCAGGCAGGTGTGTTTGCCGATCCAGCCCAGCCCGGCGTTGCGCGCCAGCGCGCGCTCCAGCACCGGCGCCGAATCGACGAAGACGCGGTAGCCGAAGGTGCCGATCTCGCCCTGGATGCGTTCGGCCAGCTTCTGCAGCCGGTTGCGCATCAGCTTGTGGTAGTCGCGCCCCAGGGCGTAGCGCGCCACGTAGGCACGGGTGCCGTCGTGCAAGGTGTTCCAGGCGTCGGTGTCGTCCTTGCGGCCGTAATCCATGCCCACCGACAACACCCGCAAGGTGCCTGGCACCAGCTCCTGCGGGCGCGAGCGCTTGTCGCCGTGCTGGGCCATCCAGTGCATCGTGCCGTACAGGCCTTCTGCCAGCCAGCTGCGCAGATGCGCTTCGTCTTCGCCCAGTTCGATACCGGCGATGCCGCAGCGTTGGAAGCCCGCTTCGCGCGCAAGCACGCGGATGCGCGCGGCAGCATCGGTGGGGTCGGGGCGGGCGAGGACGGCGGACATGGCGACAAGTATAGAATTCCCGGCATGTACGCACCGCTCGCTCTTTACGATATCGCTGCTGCGCGCACGCTCGATGCGCGGGCCACCACGCTGCTCGGTGGCGATGGCTATACGCTGATGCAACGCGCCGGCCAGGCCGCCTGGCAGTGGCTGCTGGAGCGCTGGCCACAGGCGCGCCACATCGTGGTGGTATGCGGCAACGGCAACAACGGTGGCGATGGCTATGTGCTGGCGCGGCTGGCGCAGCGGACCGGGCGCCAGGTGCGGGTGGTGCATCTGCCCGGGCACGGACCTGGCTCGGTCCTGGCACAGCGCGCCTGCACCGACTATCTGGCGGTGGGCGGCGCCATCGAACTGTTTCCGTATCCGCTGGCGCAGGCCGATGTCATCGTCGATGCGCTGTTCGGTATCGGCCTGAACCGGGCGCCGGATGCGCCGACCGCCGCGCTGATCGAGGCCATCAATGCGGCCGGTTGCCCGGTGCTGGCGCTGGATGTGCCCAGCGGCATCGATGCCGATCACGGCGTGGCCTTCGGGCCCGCCGTGCGTGCGGAGGCCACCCTGCAGTTCATCGTGCCGCACGTCGGCCTGCATACCGGCGATGCGCTGGAGTACTCCGGCGAGCGTGGCATCGCACCGCTGGATGTGCCGCCCTCCGCACTCGATGGGCTGGCGCCCGCCGCGCACGGCTGGGAGAGCGGCGCGCTGGCCGCGCAGTTGCGCCCACGCCGGCGCAACACCCACAAGGGCGAATCCGGGCGGGTGCTGTGCGTTGGCGGCAATCTCGGCAGTGGTGGCGCCATCCTGTTGACCGCCGAGGCGGCACTACGTAGCGGTGCCGGGCTGGTGCAGGTGGCCACGCGGGCCGAGCATGTTGCGCCGTTGCTGGCGCGCTGCCCCGAGGCGATGGCGCGCGCAGTGCAGGCCGGCGACGAAATCGCCGCTCTCGCCGAGGCCGCCGATGTGATCGCGCTCGGGCCAGGGCTGGGCCAGGACGCCTGGGCGCAGGCGTTGTGGCGGGCCGCGCTGGCGACCGACACGCCGCTGGTCATCGATGCCGATGCGCTGAACCTGCTGGCCGGCCATCCGCTGCCTGCGCGTGGCCCGCGCGTGCTCACCCCGCATCCTGGCGAGGCCGGGCGCCTGCTCGGGGTGTCGACCGTGGACATCCAGCGCGACCGCCTGGCCGCCGCCGCTGCGCTGGCGCAGCGCTACGACGCGGTGGTGGTGCTCAAGGGCGCCGGCAGCGTGGTCGCTGCGCCGCACGCAGTGCCGCGCATCATCGACGCCGGCAATCCCGGCATGGCGGTCGGTGGCATGGGCGACCTGCTGACCGGTGTGATCGCCGCCTTGCTGGGGCAGGGCTGGTCGCCCTTCGATGCCGCCAGCCTGGGCGCCCTGCTGCACGGCTGTGCCGGCGATGTGGCCGCCTGCGAGGGCGAGCGCGGGCTGTTGCCGACCGACCTGCTGCCGCCGCTGCGCCGTCTTGCCAACTCCGGAACCCGTCCATGACCCAGATCGACGCCCAGCTGATCGACGCCGACGCCACCGAAGCCCTGGGCCGCGCGCTGGCGGCGGTGCGTCCCACCGCTGCGGTGGTGCAACTGCATGGCGACCTGGGCGCCGGCAAATCCACCCTGGCGCGCGCCTTGCTGCGCGCGCTCGGCGTCACCGGCCCCATCCGCAGCCCCACCTACACGCTGATCGAGCGCTATCCCCTGGCTAGCGGCGACGAGGCCTGGCACCTGGATCTGTACCGCATCGGCAACGCGGGCGAATTGGATTTCCTCGGCCTGGACGAAGGCAGCGCCAGCCTGTGGTTGATCGAATGGCCCGAGCGCGGTGCGGGTGCGCTGCCGCCGGTGGATCTGGATGTGGAACTGGCGGTAGACGGCGACGGGCGTCGTGTGCGCCTGCTCGGTCGCAGCGCGACCGGGCGCGACTGGCTGAAGGCGCTGGCTGATCATGGCGAGTTGCAGTCCCTTTTTGCCGGCGAACAGGAAGAATAAACGCCAGGTTACGGATTATTAAGGGAAATCACCTTGCAATTCACATGCGTGGATGATTGAATCCAGCGCCATGACACCGGGGATCCGCCAATTCTGTGTTTCCGCCCTGACCGCCAGCCTCAGCCTGGCGGTTTTTGCTGCCTGGGCCGGCGAAATCAAGAACATCGGCGTGACCACCGGCGCCACTGGCACACGGGCCGAGATCCAGCTCGCCGGTAGCGGTGGCTTCAAGACCTTGTCGCTGGCCAATCCGCACCGCTTGGTGGTGGATTTCCCGGATTCGGCGGCGGCACGTGGCCTCAAGCTGCCGGCCGCTGCCGGCCTGGTGACCTCGGTGCGCACGGGTCAGCCCGTGCCGGGCACGTTTCGGGTGGTGTTCGAACTCGCCAGCCCGGTCACCGCGTTGAAACCGCAGATGCAGACCCTGGGCAGCGCGTCGACGCTGGTGGTCGAGTGGCCAGGCGATCCGATGCCGGCAACCGCACCTGCGGTGGCAGCGACCGGGGTTGCGAGCGCGCTGCCGCCGCCACGTCCGCTCACTGCACAGGCCGAAGCCGCGCGTGCCACCGCAGCACTGGCTGCCTCGGCACAACGCGCGGTCTCCGCTGCGCCGCCGCCAGCACCGACACCTGTTCCGCAGCCTGCTGCTACTCCGGTTGCTGTTGCTGTTCCTGCATCGGCCATGCCGACCGTGACACCAGCCGCGGTCCCTACCACGGTTGCCACCGGCGTGCCGACGCCGCGTCCGGGCACCGCCGCTGCCGCTACCGGCGCCCCCGTGCGCGCCGCGGGCAGCGCCGGTCAGACGGGCGGCGCGACGGCCGCCGCCATTCTCAATGGCGCAAGCGCGCCGACCGGCGTCGCGGCGGCAGGCATGTCCACGCCAGGCGCGGCCGTTGCCGGTGCGGACGGCGATGCGCCGCCGCGTCCGGTGCTGCCCAGCGAAGCGTCGCGGGTCAAGATGGCGCCCGGCATGCGGCCGTTGATCGTCGCCATCGATCCCGGCCATGGCGGCCAGGATCCGGGCGCGATGGGCCCCACCGGCAAGCGCGAGAAGGACGTCACCCTGGCCGTGGGCCGTGAACTGGCGCGCCAGATCAACGCTACGCCCGGCATGAAGGCCTATCTGACGCGCGATACCGATGTCTTCATTCCCTTGCCGATGCGCGCGCAAAAAGCGCGCGCTGCCAAGGCCGACATCTTCATCTCGATCCATGCCGACGCGGCGGAAAACCGCAGCGCCACCGGCTCGTCGGTGTATGTGCTCTCGACCAAGGGCGCGTCCTCGCAGCGCGCGCGCTGGCTGGCCGACAAGGAAAATGCCGCCGATCTGGTCGGCGGCGTGCGCCTGCAGCAGACCGAAAGCACCCTGGCCAACGTGTTGCTGGATCTTGCGCAAAGCGGCCACATGAAGGCGTCCGAAGACGCAGCCGGGCATGTGCTGGGTGGCCTCAAGCGCATCGGCAACAACCACAAGCCGCAGCTGGAGCGCGCCAACTTCGCGGTGCTGCGCACTTCGGACATGCCGGCGATGCTGGTGGAAACGGCCTTCATCTCCAATCCGGACGAAGAGCGTCGCCTGATCGATCCGGCTTACCAGCGCAAGATCGCCGCCGCCGTGCTGGATGGCATCGATACCTTCTTCACCCGCCAACCGCCGCCGGGTACCTTGTTTGCGGCACGCGCGCAGGCCGAGGCCGAGGCCGCCGCGGGCACCGTGGCCGGCGGCAGCCGCTGACACGCTCGGCTATCATTCGGCCTTGATTCCCGAGATGCCGGCGCCTGTGCGCCGCCGGGTTGCCGTGCCGAGGTCTGTCTTGTCCGTGTCACCCCCGATGTTCCGCATGCCGCGCGTCCTGCGCCGGAGTGCGCGCTGATGGCGATCCGTCAGCTGCCCGAGATCCTGATCAACCAGATCGCTGCCGGCGAGGTCGTCGAGCGGCCTGCCTCGGTGGTCAAGGAACTGGTCGAGAACGCGCTCGATGCCGGCGCCACCCGCGTGGACATCGATCTGGAGGAAGGCGGCGTGCGCCTGATCCGTATCCGCGACAATGGCGGCGGCATCACGCCGGAAGAGTTGCCGCTGGCGGTGTCGCGCCATGCCACCAGCAAGATCGCCTCGCTGGACGATCTGGAAACCGTGGCTACGCTGGGGTTTCGCGGCGAAGCGCTGCCGTCGATCGCCTCGGTCAGCCGCTTTTCCCTGATCTCGCGCCGCCGCGATGCCGAGCACGGCTCGGCGCTGCAGATCGAAGGCGGGCGCCTGGGCGAGGTGACCCCGCATGCGCACGCGCCCGGCACCACGGTGGAAGTGCGCGAGCTGTTCTTCAACGTGCCGGCGCGGCGCAAGTTCCTGCGCGCCGAGCGCACCGAGCTGGGGCATATCGAAGAGTGGCTGCGTTCGTTGGCGCTGGCGCGGCCGGACGTGGAATTGCGTGTCTCGCACAACGGCAAGCCATCGCGCCGGTACAAGCCGGGCGATCTGTATTCGGATGCGCGGCTGGGCGAAACGCTGGGCGAGGACTTCGCACGTCAGGCCCTGCGGGTGGATCACAGCGGCGCCGGCCTGCGCCTGCACGGCTGGGTGGCGCAACCGCATTACTCGCGTGCCAGCACCGATCAACAATATCTCTACGTCAACGGCCGCTCGGTACGCGACCGCAGTGTGGCGCATGCGGTCAAGATGGCCTACGGCGATGTGCTGTTCCATGGTCGCCAACCGGCCTACGTCTTGTTCCTGGAACTGGATCCGGCGCGGGTGGACGTCAATGTGCATCCGGCCAAGCACGAAGTGCGGTTCCGCGAGGCGCGGCTGATCCACGATTTCGTCTACCGCACCTTGCAGGATGCGCTGGCGCACACGCGCGCCGGTGCCATGCCCGGCAGCATCGGCAGCGATGCGGCCGGTGACGCCCTGGTTGCGCCGGGTGCGCCCGGTAACTTCGGTGGCGGCGCCGCCAGTCATGGTCCTGCCGCGGGCGGTGGCGGTGGACCGGGGGGCTATGCCAACTGGCGTCCGTCGCAGACGCCGCTCGGCCTGCGCGTGGACGAGGCCCGCGCGGCCTACAGCGCGCTGTATGCACCGCCCGACAACGCGGCGCAATCGTCGAGCGATCTGCCGGTGGTCTCCGGCACTGGCCTGCCTCCGACCACCGCAGACAGTGGCGTGCCGCCACTCGGCTATGCCGTGGCGCAGTTGCACGGCATCTACATCCTGGCCGAGAACGCCGAAGGCCTGATCGTGGTGGACATGCACGCCGCGCACGAACGCATCGGCTACGAACGCCTGAAGAACGCCCACGACAGCATCGGCCTGCATGCGCAGCCGCTGCTGGTGCCGATGACGCTGGCAGTGGGCGAGCGCGAGGCCGATACCGCCGAGCGCGAAGCCGACACCCTGTCCAGCCTGGGCTTCGACATCACCCGTGCCGGCCCGCAATCGCTGCATGTGCGCAGCATTCCCGCGCTGCTGGCCAATGCCGAGCCGGAAGCCTTGCTGCGCGACGTGCTGGGCGATCTGCGCGAGCATGGCCAGAGCCGCCGCATCGCCAGTGCCCGCGACGAGTTACTGTCGACCATGGCCTGCCACGGCGCGGTGCGCGCCAATCGTCGCCTCACCGTGCCGGAAATGAACGCCTTGCTGCGCGACATGGAAGTCACCGAACGCTCCGGTCAATGCAACCATGGCCGACCCACCTGGGCTCGGTTTACGCTGGGCGAAATCGATCGTTGGTTTCTCAGGGGGCGGTAATGGCGGTGCAGGGGGAGAAGGGCAGGTTGCTGGTGCTGCTGGCGGCAACGACACTGGCGCTGCTGGGTTGCGGCCGCAATGCGCCGCCGGCGGCTGCGCCGGTGGTGCTGGACAAGGCCTTCCTGGCAGATACCGCCGCCTGGCGCGAAAGCCGCCTGGAAGAACTGCGCGCGCCCGATGGCTGGACCAGCCTGGTCGGCCTGCACTGGCTCACGCTGAAGGCGCATTACATCGGCCGTAGTGCCGACAGCGGCATCAGGCTCGCAGTCGGGCCGCCCAAGATGGGCATGGTGTCCACCGAAGGCACGACGGTGTGGTTCGTGCCCGAGCGCGGCGCGGCGCTCACCGTCGATGGCAAGCCGCTGACCGGCAGGATCCGCTTCCAGTCCGATCGCGATCCGCAGCCCACCCTGATCCGTTTCGACGACGGCAAGGGCGTGCTCAGCCTGATCCATCGCGGCGACCGTTACGCGCTGCGGGTCAAGCACGCCGATGCACCGTCGCGTACCGCATTCACCGGATTGGATGACTGGCCGGTGGATCCGTCCTGGCGCATCAGTGCGCGTTACGTGCCCAACGATGTCGGCAAGACCTTGCCGATCGTGGACATCGTCGGCATCACCACCGCGCAGGCCAATGCCGGCGCGATCGAATTCGAACGCGATGGCAAGACCTATCGCCTGGAAACGATCGGCGAGCCGGGTCGCCCGGGTTTCGTGGTGTTCGCCGATCGCACCAGCGGGCACGGCAGCTATCCGGCCGGCCGCTTCCTGGACCTGGAGGTGCCCGATGCCTCCGGACACGTGGTGGTGGATTTCAATCGTGCCTACAACCCGCCGTGCGCGTTCACGCCCTTTGCCACCTGCCCATTGCCGCCACCGGAGAACCGCATCGACCTGGCGGTCACGGCGGGCGAGAAGACCTACAAGGTGCCGCACTGACATGACGAGGGATGCGCGGTGACAGGAGTGTCGATGACGAGGCGTGGACGGGTGCGTTTCGCCGGCTGGTGGGGCGGGGCACTGCTGGTGCTGGCGCTATGGAGCGGGGTGGTTGCCTCGAGCCGGGCACGCGCTGCTGCCGATGCGCCTGCCGGCCCGCCGGTGCCATTGCTGTGGAAGGTCGACGGCAAGGGTGGCACGCTCTACGTGCTGGGCTCGTTCCATGTGCTCAAGCCCAGCGACTACCCGCTGTCGCCGGACGTGATGCAGGCCTTCGCCAAGGCCGACCGCCTGCTGTTCGAACTGCCGCCGGCCGATGCGCAATCGCCGGAGCTGGCCGGGCGCATGCTGCAGGTGGCACGGCGCACCGACGGGCGCACCCTGCAGGAGGCGCTGGATGCCAGGACCTGGCAGGCACTCGGTGCCTATGCGCGCAAGCACGGCATGTCGCTCGAGGCGTTGCAGTCGCTCAAGCCGTGGTTCGTGGCGTTGTCGATCAGCCTGGCCGAGATGGCACGCCAGGGCATGGACCCGAACGCGGGCCTGGACCATTACCTGATGCAGCAGGCGCAGTCCCGCGGCAAGCCGGCCGACGGGCTGGAACGCGCCGAGGAACAACTCACCCTGCTCGACGGCATGACCCCCACCGAGCAGCATCAGTTGCTGGAAGAAGCATTGGATGAAGCAGATACCACCGACCAGCTGCGCCAGCTGCACGCGGCCTGGCGTAACGGCGACGTGCACACGCTGACCACGCAGATGGCCGAGGACATGCGCCGGCAGTATCCGGCGCTGTACCAGGACATCAACGTCGAGCGCAATGCGCGTTGGGTGCCACGGTTGGAAAAGCAGTTGGGCAAGGGCAGCGGAACCACCCTGGTGGTGGTCGGTGCGTTGCATCTGCTGGGCAACGATGGCGTGGTGGAGCGCTTGCGTGCGCGCGGCTACCACGTGGAACGAATCTGCTCGGCCTGCGCTGCGCAGGCCAGTCGCTGACGCTTGCGCGTAGAGCCGCCCGGCTCCACGCGCCAAGGTCGATCATCCGCGATTGCGGGCCTTGCCGGTGTGGTTGCCCGAGGCACTGTGCGTGCCGGTGCCCATCGGGCCACTGCCCATGCTGCCAGCCCCAGGCGGGCTCGGCGGGGTGCCGGGGCCGCCCGGACGACCGAAGCCGGCGCCGAAGTTGCGCTGGAATTCCTGCCACAGCTCCAGGTTGCGCTCGGTCAGCTGGTTCATCATCGCCCATGGGGTCTGCCCGAGCAGATTGCCCATCTGTTGGCGGAACTGCTGCTGCTGGTCCAGGAACACCTGCATGCTGCGCTCCAGGTAGTTGCCCATGAAGCCCTGCAGCGAATCCCCGTAAAAGCGGATGATCTGGCTCAGCAGCTGGGTGGAGAGCATGGGCTCGCCGTCCTGTTCCTGGTCGGCGATGATCTGCAGCAGCACCGCGCGGCTGAGGTCTTCGCCGCTCTTGGCGTCGCGGACCTCGAACTCTTCGCCATCGATGATCAGCTGGCGGACGTCTTCAATGGTGATGTAACTGGAAATCTCGGTGTCGTAGAGACGGCGATTGGGATACTTCTTGATGATGCGAAGTCCGGCCATGGAACGTTCACTCACACTGATAGTGCGCGCAGGATGGCGCAGCGCAGCAGCGGTTGCAACAGCCAAACTGCCTTATTTGCTTAAGCGGACACATTAAAAATGGTGCGCAGCATGGTTTTTGGGTCAAATCCATGCTGCACCGCAAAGTTGCAGCAAACGTTACCAGCCCATGTGGTGGCCGCCGTTGATGTCCAGATTGGAGCCAGTGATCCAGGCAGCCTCTTCCGCCACCAGGAACGCCACCGCATAGGCGATCTCTTCCGGCCGGCCCAGCCGGCCGGTGGGAATGTCGGCCACGATCTTGGCGCGCACTTCCTCCGGCACCGCCATCACCATGTCGGTGGCCACGTAACCGGGCGAGACCGTGTTGACGGTGACTCCGAAGGCGGCGTTCTCGCGCGCCAGCGAGATGGTGAAGCCGTGCATGCCGGCCTTGGCCGCGGCGTAATTGGCCTGGCCGTACTGGCCCTTGAGCCCGTTGATGGAGCTGATCTGGATCACCCGGCCCCAACCGCGCCTGCGCATGCCCTCGATCACCGGGCGGGTGACGTTGAACACCGAGTTGAGATTGGTGTTGATCACGTCATGCCACTGTTCGGCGGTCATGCGGTGGAAGGTGGTGTCGCGGGTGATCCCGGCATTGTTGACCAGCACCTCGATCGGGCCGAGTGCCGCTTCGACCTCCTCGACCAATGCGCGCGCATGCTCGGACGAGGCGACATCGCCACGGAACAGGGCGATGTCGTAGCCCTGCGCCTGCATGCGCTGTTGCCAGTCGCGCGCCTTTTCCTCGTTGCGGAAATTGCTGGCGACCCGATGGCCCTGATCGGCCAGGCGCTTGCAGATGGCGGTGCCGATACCGCCGGTGCCGCCGGTGACCAATGCGACGCGAGATGTCATGACGACTCCAATGAGCAGGTGAGGCTGGAGGCGGTCAGGGCGGTGGCGCAGGCGCCGCGCCCGGATGCCGGTGCTGGGGCGCAATTCTAGTCACGCGGCGGGGGCGATGCGCGCATGGACAGGTCGAGCGTGGGCGTGGCCGGCATCAGATCCGGCGAAAAATGCTGCACGGCCTGCTGCTGCAGCGTGTCCACGCCGCCATACCGCGGCAGTGCAGCAGGCTGCTGCCCAAGTGCCTGCCAGGCGCTGCGTAGTGCGGGCAGCGGGTCTGCATCGTCCAGCGCGGGGGCGGCGTGCGACTTGGACAGCTTGCGGCCCTCGGCATCCAGGATCAGCGGCAGGTGCAGATAGCGTGGTTGCGGCAGGCCCAGGGCGCGCTGCAGCACTAGCTGGCGCGGGGTGGAATCGAGCAGGTCGGCGCCGCGTACCACGTCGGTCACGGCCTGCGCCGCATCGTCCACGACCACCGCGAGCTGGTAGGCCCAGTAGCCATCGGCACGCCGCAGCACCACATCGCCCACCTCCGCGTAGACGTCCTGCACGATGCGCCCCTGCAGCGCGTCGTCGAAGCCCACCGGCGACTGCGGCGGCACCCGCAACCGCACCGCGCGGCGTGCGCCCAGTGGGGCGACACAGGCGTGGTGGATGCCGCCCATGCCGGCCAGATCGGCGCGGCTGCAGCTGCATTCGAACGCCAGCCCGGCCTCCATCAGGGTGGTGAGTGCGGTGGTGTAATGCACGTCGCGATCGGATTGTCGGATCACCGGCAGGTCCGACACCAGGCCGAAGGCAGCCAGGGTGCGCAATTGACGCTCGGACGCACCGGCTTCGGCGCGTGGCGGATCGATGTCTTCGATGCGCACGCACCACTGCCCGCCGGCATGGCGGGCGAGCAGCCAGCTGCCGAAGGCGGCCAGTAGCGAGCCGAAGTGCAGCGGGCCGGTCGGGGAGGGCGCGAAGCGGCCGCGGTAGGAAGGTGAGGGCATGGACAGCTGAATCGTCGGTCAGGTGCGCGCTTGATTTCAAGCGGGGCTGTCCGCAGATCCGCAGCAGTTCACCCCCTTCGAGTGGAGCCCGCGCGTCATGTTCAACCGCATCTTCCTGTTCCTGCTGACCAACCTGGCGGTGTTGATGCTCGCCAGCGTCGTGATGTCGGTCCTGGGCGTCAATCCTGCGCAGATGAGCGGCTTGCTGGTGATGGGAGCCATTTTCGGCTTCGGTGGTTCCTTCATCTCGCTGCTGTTGTCCAAGTTCATGGCCAAGCGCAGCACTGGCGCCCAGGTGATCACCGAGCCGCGCACGCCGACCGAGCGCTGGCTGGTCGAGACGGTGCAGCGCCAGGCCCAGGCAGCCGGCATCGGCATGCCGGAAGTGGCAATCTACAACGCGCCGGAGATCAATGCCTTCGCCACCGGCGCCAATCGCAACAACGCGCTGGTCGCCGTCTCGACCGGCCTGCTGCAGAACATGAACCAGGACGAGGCCGAGGCCGTGCTCGGCCACGAGATCGCCCACGTGGCCAATGGCGACATGGTGACCATGGCCCTGCTGCAGGGCGTGCTGAACACCTTCGTGATCGTACTGGCGCGCGTGGTCGGCGGCATCATCGACAGCGTCGTGTCGGGCGACCGCGAAGGCGGCCGAGGGTTTGCGTACTACATCATCGTGTTCGCGCTGGAGATGGTGTTGGGTGTGTTCGCCACCATGATCGCCATGTGGTTCTCGCGTCGCCGCGAGTTCCGTGCCGATGTCGGTGGCGCACAGCTGGCCGGCCGCAGCAAGATGATCGCGGCCCTGGAACGCCTGTCGCTCAATCACGGGCAGAGCACCTTGCCCTCGCAGGTGCAGGCCTTCGGTATCTCCGGCGCGGTCGGCGACGGGTTGCGTCGCCTGTTCCTGAGCCACCCGCCGTTGACCGAGCGCATTGCGGCGCTGCGTGCGGCCAATGGCACGGCACTGTAAACGGCTCTCGACATCGCGGCTCGGTGTGATGCGGAAGGCGCCGCCGGAGTCAGTATCGATCATCGGTGCAACGGCCACATGAACGCGCCACCCACGCTCGATGCCACCGTCGCCCGCTGCATCGTCTAGTCGCAAGCCCATCGACAGCGTATCGGCTTGAAGGAACCAAAAAACCCGCGCCTTGCGGGTTTTTTGTTTTCCTGCGTGACCGGCTTTCGGTTGCCTCAGCCGAATTCGTAGTTCATCAGCGGCCCGGTGGGCGCCACGAAGTCGCCCTGCACATAGTCCACCCCGGCACTGAAGAAGCTGCTCATCGACTGCGCATCGGCGACGAACTCGGCCACGGTCAGAATGCCGGCCGGCTGCGCGCGCGAAGTGATCTCGCGGATCTTCTCCTGGCTTTCGCGCGCCGAGGCGACCTCGCCGGTGATGCCGCGATCCAGCTTGAGGAAGGCCGGCTGGAAGTGCGCCAGCAGCTGGAACGAGTCCAGGCCCGAACCGAATTGTTCCAGCCCGACCTTGCAGCCCATTGCCGATACCGCCGCCAGGAATTGCTGCGCATTGCGCAGATGGGTGAACACCTTCGATTCCGGGGTCTGCAGCCATAGCCGTTCGCCAGGTACGCCGTATACCGCCAACTGCTCGCGGATGGTGTCGATCATCTGCGGATCGGAGAACGAGTTGGGTCCGATGCGCACCAACAGGTGCGTCTTGTGGCCCGCACGCTGCCGCTCGCCGAGCTGGCGGATCGCGCGCGCCACCACCCAACGGTCGATCTCGGTGATCAGGTCGTGTTCTTCGGCGATCGCCATGAAGGCGTTGGGCGACATCATCTCGCCGTTGCGCTCCAGCCGCAGGAAGGCCTGGTACAGCTCCAGCGGCTCGCCCTGCAGGTTGAGCACCGGCTGGTAGTGCAGCAGGAAGCCGTCGCCGGCCAGCGCTTCGCGCAGGTGTTCGACCCAGCGTGCGATGCGTTCTTCCTCGGCGCGGTCCGAGGCGGCCGGGTCGTAGATGCTGACCGCGTTGCCGCCCAGCTCGGCGGTGGTGCGCACCGCCTCGGTGCCGCGATTGAGCACCTGGCCGATGCTGGCGATCTTTTCGCCGATCTGCACTCCGCCGATGCTCACCGTCACCGTAGCCGAGCGTGCGCCAACGCTGAAGACATGCTGCGCAAACGCATCGCGCACGGTTTCTGCCGTGGCATGGGTGCGCGCGTAGTTGCCGTCCATCAGCAGCGCGAAGCTGTGCTCGCCAAAGCGCGCCGCCACCACGCTCTCGTCCACCACGCCGGCCACGTGTGCGGCCATCGCGGAGATCAGGGCATCAGCCGAATCCAGTCCAATCTCGGGGAGGATGCGCGTGTAGTGATCCGGCTCGATCAGCAGGAAACCGGACTGGCCCTCGCTGCGACCGGCCTGTGCCACCGCCTGTTCCAGCGCCACCATGAAGGTGGGGCGGTTGAGCAGTCCGGTGACCTGGTCGCGCTGGCGCAGGTCCTCGACCTCGCGTGCCAGTTCCGGGTCGAACTCCTCGCGGCGGCGGAACACCACCTGGATGCAGGGTTCGCCTTCGTAGGTGGCAGTGGCGAACTCCATCGTTGCCGGAAAGGTGTCGCCCTCCAGCCGGCGCGCGTCGACCTTGTACTGCGCCGGCGGCGGTTTGCCCTTGGACATGGCCTTCAGCAGTTGCTTGAAATCGTCGACGTATTGCGCGGCAATCATGTCCAGCAGCGAGATGCCTTCGACATCGTCGAACGACTCGAAGCCGAACATTTCCAGATACGCCTCGTTGGCGCGGATATGCATGCCTTCGTGCACGTAGGCGATGGGGTCGCGCGAAGAAGCGATCAAGGCATCGCAGCGGCGCTCGGTCTCGCGCATCTGTGCTTCGATGCGGCGCAGGCCACGGCGTGCCTGCAGGTCGGCCCACTCCGAGCGCACCAGCGCGAGCAGATGCTCGGGACGATGACGCAGGGCGATGGCACGCACGCCATGGGAAGCCGCCTCGACAATGGCGTTCTCTTCGATCCGCTCGGCCAGCAGGATGACCGGAATGTCCTTGCCGCTGCCCGCGATCTGCGCCTGCAGGGCGCTCATCGGCACCTGCTGGGCCTGGCCCTGGATGGCCAGATCGATCTGGCCCGAGAGCATGCTGGCCAGCTCCTCCTGGTTCTGCGGACGCGAAGGACGCACCGCGATGCCGCCGTTGCGCAGTGCGGTGACGATGGTCTCGGCACTCTCCACGCTGTCGTCGACGATCATCAGGCGGAGGGTGAGATCTTTGCCTTTTTGCATGCGCGGCTCCCTAGAGACGGGCTTTAATACACGAAGGGGTCAGGCACGTCCATGTGTGTGGATCATGCCGCATCCAGTGTGAGACGTGGCGCAACAATTGGGCTGGCAATGACCTCGCCGAGCAAGGTGATCGGCGTTCGATGCGCGGACGATGACAGTGTCTGTCTTACATCCCGAGCGCGCCGATGTCGTGCTCGGTCGCCGATGCGCAATGCCGCCGCGCCGTGGCGCCTACGCCACGCTTCCGGCGGCATGTCCGGATGCCCACGCCCACTGAAAGTTGTATCCGCCCAGCCAGCCGGTGACGTCCAGCACCTCGCCGACGAAGTACAGGCCAGCGGTCAGCCGCGACTCCATCGTGGCACTGGAGACCTGGTGGGTATCGACGCCGCCCAGGGTGACTTCAGCGGTGCGGTAGCCCTCGGTTCCGCTGGCGACCAGCGGGAACGCGCCGAGGAGATCGGCCGCGCTCTGCAGCTGCGGCGGGTCCAGCTGCCGCACCGGCTTGTCCGGCAGCCACACCTCGCAAAGCCGCTGCGCGAAGCGCCGCGGCAGCACATCGCCCAGTACGTTGCGCAGTTCGGTGGCGCCACGTTGCTGCTTCTGCTCGCGCAGCCACGCCGCCGCATCGTGGCCGGGCAGCAGGTCCAGGCGCAGGTCCTCGCCCGGTTGCCAATAAGAAGAGATCTGCAGGATCGCCGGACCGCTGACGCCGCGATGGGTCAGCAGCATGGAATTGCGGAAACTGACGCCGTTGCAGTGCGCTTCCACCGGCAAGGCCAGCCCGGACAGGTCCTGCAGGCGTTCCTGGTGCTTGCCGCTCAGGGTGAGCGGCACCAGCCCGGCGCGCGTCGGCAGCAGCGTGTGGCCGAACTGCTGGGCCAGCGCATAGCCCAAGCCGCTGGCGCCCATGCTGGGAATCGACAGCCCGCCGGTGGCGACGATCAGCGATTGCGCCTGCACGCGGCCGGCGCTGGTCTGCACGCTGAAGCCGTCGCTGTCGCGCTGCACCAATTGCACCTGGCACTGGGTGCGGACTTGCACCCCGGCCGCCTCGCACTCGTCCAGCAGCAGGCGCACGATCTGCTTGGACGAAATGTCGCAGAACAGCTGGCCCAGCTCCTTCTCGTGGTACGCAATGCCGTGGCGTTCGACCAGCTCCACGAAATCGCCGGGGCTGTAGCGCGCCAGGGCCGATTTGCAGAAGTGCCGGTTGGCGGAGAGGAAGTTGCCCGGCGTGGTGCCGGTATTGGTGAAGTTGCAGCGCCCGCCGCCGGACATCAGGATCTTCTTGCCGACCTTGTTGGCATGGTCGATCACCAGCACCCGGCGGCCACGGCGGCCAGCGGTGAAGGCGCTCATCAGGCCGGCGGCTCCGGCGCCGATGACCAGCACGTCGCACCGCATGTTCATTCGGTCGGGGCTTGCCGCACCATCGGGGTCAGGGTGACGCTGCCGTGGTCGGCCAGCATCTGCACTTCGCCGTCCTGGATGATCACGTCAAAGCGCATGCCGCGCTGGATCAACGCGCCCAGCGCCTCGGTGGCCTGCGATTCGAGCTCGATCACGCGCAGGTTGCGGTGCCTGCCCATGGCATTGGCGTGCTTCTTCCACCAGGTTTCGGTGGCCTGGCCGCCGTAGCCGATGACCACCACCTCGCGCGAGCGGTTGCAGGCCTTGCGCACGCGGCTGTCGTCCGGCTGGCCGAGGTCGATCCACAGGTCCGGGTCGCCGGTGTAGTCGCGCCGCCACAGGTCCGGCTCGTCGTCGTTGCTGAGGCCGCGGCCGAATTCCAGCCGGTCGTCGGCGAACAGGGCGAACGCCAGCAGCCGCACCATCAGCCGTTCATCGGTTTCGGAAGGGTGCTGGGCCAGGGTCAGCGAATGATTGGCGTAATAGCCGCGATCCATGTCGCTGATCTGCAGTTCCGCCCTGCGGACGGTGGCGGTGAGAGCCATCAGGAAACCAGGTGCAAAGGGCGACCATGATACGCCGACCGGTCGCGGCGGGAACGCAGCATGTGGCGTGGAGGCGGTGCCTGCCACCATCTGCCACACACATACCTAATACGTCGTGCGGGGGCGGCGGGCTGGGTCGGTGCGGCCAGGCTGCCGAGCCGATCATGAAGTGCGGAAATCGCTGCCGCGGCGGACGACTGAGCACGCCGGGAGAGCGTATTCATTCATGTGACGGGCAGGGGAATGGCCTGACAGGCGGTCGGAACGCGCCCGACAGCAAAACTTTTGTCCGAAGGTGTCGCTTTTTACATAAAACACGAGTACTGTGCACCCACTGTGTTTGCAAGGGTCACCGTGAATCGTGGCCTGGTGTAGCTAGATCTCATTCGATCCCGCTCCATCGTTCCGCTTTACCAACGCCTGCAACTCAGTCTCAGCGCCGGTTTCTCGGTTGCTGCGATTTATCCATCCAAAAGTTCAGGAGTTAGTAAAATGTCAGATCGTCAGAACGGTGTCGTGAAGTGGTTCAATGATGCCAAGGGCTTCGGCTTCATCACCCCGGAAAGCGGCCCGGACCTGTTCGTGCACTTCCGTGCCATCCAGGGCACCGGCTTCAAGTCGCTGCAGGAAGGCCAGAAGGTCTCCTTCGTCGCCGTGCAGGGCCAGAAGGGCATGCAGGCTGACCAGGTGCAGGCGGTCTAATCCGTCTGCAACCGTAAGGTTGCCAAGAACGCCGGTCGCGCAAGCGACCGGCGTTTTTTATTGCCTGTCGATCTGCAGCGGTACGTAAGACGTCTAGGTGCCGCTTCCCGATCGTTCCGGGCTGCAGGCACTGCGATGGCGACTGTCGTCTTCGGCAGGGCAATGCCTTCGCTCCTGCGTGTGGTGCTTCGCCGATGCATTGTCTTGTGCCGCAACGAGCGGGCGGTGGCTTGCCGTCGCGGCCGGGTAGCTGCCGACGACGCCTTCGAAGCAGGCGCGTGTTCGGTGTGTGCGCAGCGACGACGCATGGCTGGTTAGGATGGCGCTTTCCGTGTGCGGCCGCTGCCATGATCACTGTTCACCATCTCAACAACTCCCGTTCGCAGCGTGTGCTGTGGCTGCTCGAAGAGCTGGCGTTGCCATACCAGATCGTGCGCCACGAGCGCGATCCCAAGACCATGCTGGCACCGGCAGCGCTGCGTGCGATCCATCCGCTCGGCAAATCGCCGGTGATTGTGGATGGCGGGCTGACCATCGCCGAGTCGGGTGCGATCCTCGACTATCTGACCGAGCGCTACGACACCGAGTGCGCGCTCTCGCCACCGGCGCGACCGATCGACTCGCCCGAGCGCCAGCAGTTCCGCTACTGGATGCACTACGCCGAAGGCTCGGCGATGCCGCCACTGCTGATGACCTTGATCTTCGGCCGCATTCGCAGCGCGCCGATGCCGTTTTTTGCCAAACCCGTTGCGCGCGCGATCGTGGACAAGGCGATGTCGGGTTTTGTCGGCCCGCAGGTCAAGCTGCATCTGGGTTGGATGGAGCAGACGCTGCAGGCTCACCAGTGGTTTGCCGGTGAGCGCTTCACCGCCGCCGACATCCAGATGAGTTTCCCGGTACAGGCCGCAGCTGCGCGCGGTGGCGGCCTGGAACCCTATCCGAAGCTGCGCGCCTTCCTGGAGCGGATCGAGGCGCGGCCGGCCTATCAGGCTGCATTGAAGAAAGGCGGCCCGTACGAACTGATGGGCAGCAAGTCGGCCGATTGACGCGCGTCCGGTGCACGCCAGGTGACACCGTGGACGGCGAGCGATTGCGCGCCGTCTGTTCCTGCGTCGGGGCATAGATCAGTGACCAGGCATTGATCAGCGGCGCTGCTTGCAACAGACATCGGTGCGCTCGCCACAGGCGTCACGGCGCCTTGCAGGCGCGCAGGAATTCCACGGTGTCGCGCAGCACCGCCGAGCGTTGCGGCGGTTTGCGCAATGCCAGCACGATACCCATGTGGCCCATGCCGGGGTAGACCTTCAGCGCGGCAACGCCTCCCTTGCGATGCAGCGCCTTCTGCAACGTGCTGCTGTTCTCCAGCTCGACCACGCGGTCGGCGTCACCGTGCAGCAACAGCATTGGCGGTTCGTCGCCGCCCACGTATTCCACCGGCTGCGATTGCCGTTGCGCGGCCGGGGCGTCGCCGAAGATCTCGACCAGCTCCGGGTCGGTCATCGGCAGGAAGTCGTATGGCCCTGCCAGCCCGACCACTCCGCACAGCTGCCGTGGTTCGAGATCCTGCGCGTGCAGCCAGCGCGCATCGGTGCCCAGCAATGCGGCGATGTGCGCCCCGGCCGAGTGGCCCATCACGGCCAGCCGCTTGGGATCGCCGCCGTACGCCTGTGCATGCCGATACCCCCAGGCGGTTGCGCTGGCGGCATCGGTCATGAAGCCCTGCAGGCCCACCTGCGGGTATTTACGGTAATCGGCGACCATCGCCACCACGCCCTGGCGGGCCAGGGCGCGCCCCACCCAACGGTAGTTGGCGCGCGAACCGCGCTTCCAGGTGCCGCCGTAGAAGAACACCACCACCGGTGCATCGACCGCGCCCTGCGGTTGGTAGACATCCAGTGCCAGGCCATGTGCGGTGTCGAAGACCTGGTTGGGGTGCTCGACGATGCCGGCGCGGCTGGAAGCGGCGTTGATGCCGCCGAAGAACACGCTGCTGCAGGCTGTCAGGGCCAACGAGCCAAGCAGCAGGATGGCGGGGCGAAACCAGCGGAAGGGGCGGGCGGGCATGGGCGATGTCGTCCAGGGAAACGGTGGAGGGAAAATCGGCAGCTTGGGAGAGTGGGCAGGGTGCATCAGGTGGCGCGCGGCACGGCCTTGCGGCCGACGGGAAACCCGGTGAGCGACCGGAGCGCACTCGCCCATTAGCGAGGATCGGCCGTCGCCGACGTGTGCAGGACGAGCTCGCTGCCGCGCGCGATGCGAAGCAGTGCAGCTCCCGGTTGCGCGCGGGCAGTGTCGCATTCACCTCATGTGGCCTAGGCTTCTCACATGACACAGTTGCAGTTCGACAATCGTTTGCGCCGTGAATTGCCCGGCGATCCGGAGCAAGGGCCGCGCCGCGAGGTGGCCGCCGCCTGGTCGTCGGTACTGCCGACGCCGGTGGCCGCTCCGCGTGTGATCGCGCATTCGTCGGAAATGGCGCAGGCGCTGGGGCTGGATGCGGCCGAGATCGGCAGCGCGCGCTTTGCCGAGGTGTTCGGCGGTAATGCGCTGTATCCCGGCATGCAGCCATGGGCGGTCAACTATGGCGGTCATCAATTCGGCCACTGGGCCGGGCAGCTGGGCGACGGCCGGGCGATTTCGCTGGGCGAGGCGATCGGCGTCGATGGCGGGCGCTACGAGTTGCAGCTCAAGGGTGCCGGCCCCACGCCGTATTCGCGCGGTGCCGATGGCCGCGCGGTGTTGCGCTCGTCGATCCGCGAATTCCTGTGCAGCGAAGCGATGCATCACCTGGATGTGCCGACCACGCGTGCGTTGAGCCTGGTCGTCACCGGCGACGCCGTGGTGCGCGACATGTTTTACGACGGCCGCCCGCAACGCGAACCGGGTGCGATCGTGTGCCGGGTGGCGCCCTCGTTCATCCGCTTCGGCAACTTCGAGTTGCCGAGTGTGCGTGGCGATCTGGTCCTGCTGCGGCAATGGGTGGAGTTCACCATCGCGCGCGATTTTCCTGCCCTTGCCGGGGCCGGCGAGACGCTGTATGCCGATTGGTTCGCGCAGATCTGCGAGCGCACCGCGGCGATGGTGGCGCACTGGATGCGGGTCGGTTTCGTGCATGGCGTGATGAATACCGACAACATGTCGATCCTGGGCCTGACCATCGATTACGGTCCCTACGGTTGGGTCGACGATTACGACCCGGACTGGACACCCAATACCACCGACGCACAGGGGCGTCGGTATCGCTTCGGTACCCAGCCGCAGGTGGCGTACTGGAACCTGGGGCGGCTTGCCCAGGCACTGGCGCCGCTGTTTGCCGATGCCGCACCGCTGCAGCAGGGGCTGGACCGGTTCCGCGACACCTATCTGGCCTGCGACCGCCGCGATACCGCTGCCAAACTCGGTCTGGCCGAGTGCCGCGACGAGGATCTGGAGCTGATCGATGCGTTGCGCGTGCTGATGCGGCAGGGCCAGATGGACATGACGCTGACCTTCCGCGGCCTGATCGACATGTCAGCCGAGCATCCCGAGCCCGAACTGCTGCGCGACGCGTTCTACGACCAGGACCAGCGCCAGGCGGCGGCGGTGCCGTTGCAGGAATGGATGCAGCGTTATGCTGCACGGTTGCGCCAGGATTCGCTGTCGCCCGAGCAGCGGCGCGCGCGCATGCGCCAGGCCAATCCGCGTTATGTGCTGCGCAATTATCTTGCGCAGCAGGCCATCGACCGGGCCGAGCAGGGCGATCCGGCTAGCGTGCAGGAGCTGCTGGAGGTCATGCGCCGGCCCTATGACGATCAGCCGGGCCGCGAGGCCTTCGCCGCGCGGCGTCCGGACTGGGCGCGCGATCGCGCCGGATGTTCGATGCTCTCCTGCAGTTCCTGACGCGCTTAGATTCCGCTGTGCCGTCAAGGCGGCGTCAACGGCGTGCACCAACTAGAATAGGGCGTCCCCACTGGCCACGACGCCACCGCCACCATGACTGACTGCAGCCGCTGCGCCGGCACTCACCCTTCCGGCCCCAACCACTGGGCAGGCCGGATCCGCGACATCGCCGACTTTCCCAAGCCGGGCATCGTGTTCAAGGACATCACCCCGCTGTTGTCGGACGGTCCGGACTTCGCCTCGGCGCTGGACGAGATGGCGCAGCCCTGGCGCACCACGCCGCTGGATGCGGTGCTGGGTATCGAGGCACGCGGCTTCATTCTTGGCGCGGCGTTGGCGCGCGAACTGCGGACCGGCTTTGTGCCGGTCCGCAAGCCGGGCAAGCTGCCCGGACGCACGCTGATCCAGGAATACGCGCTGGAATATGGTACCGACCGCATCGAAATGCACGAAGACGCGCTGCCGCGCGGTGCACGCGTGCTGATCGTCGACGACGTGCTGGCCACCGGTGGCACGCTGCGTGCCGCGCTGAGTCTGGCCGCACAGCTGGAGCTCGAGGTGGTCGGTGCCGCGGTGCTGGTGGAACTGGCCGCACTGCAGGGCCGCGCGAAGTGGGCCAACGACGTGCCGTTGCTGGCAACGCTGTGCTACTGAGTCTGCAGGGCGCGGGCTGAGCGCTCGGGGCGCATCCGGCAGTGCGGTTGTGCCCTTGCCATGCTGCTGCGGGTGCCTGTCGCAAGTGCAGCCCGTTGATCCTGCGGTGTCTGTATGCGCCAACACCGCGCATGCGCGTCGGCTCCTGCCCGGTACCGGGATTTAGAGCGGCTAACAAAACGTAACGAGCGGTCGTCAGGTGGGTGCGGACGGCGCGGAGGAACCGCAGTGTACGAGTGGTACATGCCGATTCCGAGCACCGACCGCGCCCGCCTGGCGGCCGCGCAGTCGTTTTGCTAGCTGCTCTTAGTCCGTCCATCAGGCGCCGGCATGCGCCAGCTGCCGGTGGCTAGGCGATGCGCGCTAGCACGCCTGACGCAGCGTCCGCAGTGCAATGCGGCAGCGTGGTGATTTTCGAAGGTGCTGCCGCGCTACCGCCTCTTGCGGCGTAGCAGCTCGAGGCGATACCTGCCCGGCCGACCTTCGGTCGCGTGGCCAGCGGACGGGCCGGCCACCGAGCCGTTCAGAGCTTGCTGACCCGGAACCGGCGGCCCTTGATCTTGCCCGCATGCAGGTGCGCCAGCGCCTTGGCGACCTGGGCGCGCGCGATGGCGACGTAGGAGCGGGTGGGGTAGATGGCGATCTTGCCGATCGCAGCGCCCGACAACCCGGCTTCACCGGTGAGCGCACCCAGGATGTCGCCGGCACGCAGCTTGTCGGTCTTGCCGCCGTCGATGCGCAGGGTGGTCATCGCCGCCTGCGGCAACTGCGCCGGGCGGGCGGTGGCCAGTGGTGCACGCGACCACTTCAGCGGCTGGCTTTGCTCGGCTTCCAGCGCCTGCGCACGCGCCGCTTCGCGCGGTGCCACCAGGCTCAGCGCCAGCCCGTGCTTGCCGGCGCGCGCGGTGCGGCCGATCCGGTGGCGGTAGGTCTCGGTATCGGTGGGCAGCTCGTAGTTGACTACCGCCGACAGGTCTTCCACGTCCAGTCCGCGTGCGGCCACGTCGCTGGCCACCAGCACGTTGCAGCTGCGGTTGACGAAGCGCACCAGCACCTCGTCACGGTCGCGCTGCTCCATGTCGCCATGCAGGGCCAGTGCGGAGAACCCGAATTCCTGCAGCGAGCCGGCCACCTCATCCACTTCCTTGCGGGTATTGCAGAACACCACGCTGGACTCGGGGTTGAAGCGCAGCAACAGGCCGGCCACCGCCTTCTGTCGATAGGTGGGATCGACCTCGAAGAATTGCTGGTCGATTTCCGGTGCGTTGTCGGCGCCTTCGACGGTGATTTCGATCGCGTCCTTGAGGATCTCGCGCGCGAGCGTGCGGATGATGTCCGGGAACGTGGCCGAGAACAGCAGGCTCTGACGCTGCTTGTCGCAGCGGCTGGCGATCTCGCGGATGGGTTCCTCGAACCCCATGTCCAGCATGCGGTCCGCCTCGTCCAGCACCAGCGTGCGCACGCCACCCAGGTGCAGGGCACGCTTGCGGGCCAGCTCCTGGATGCGGCCGGGTGTGCCCACTACCACCTGCGGGTCGTGTGCCTCCAGCGAGGCCAGCTGCGGGCCGAGCGGCATGCCGCCGGTCAGCACCACCAGTTTCATGTTGGGAATGCCGGTGGCCAGCTTTCGCAACTGCTTGCCGACCTGGTCGGCCAGTTCGCGGGTGGGGCACAGCACCAGCGCCTGCGCCCGGGTCAGCGCCGGGTCGAGCTTCTGCAGCAGGCCCAGCCCGAAGGCAGCGGTCTTGCCGCTGCCGGTTGGCGCCTGGGCGATGACGTCCAGCCCCTGCAGGATCGGCGGCAGGCTCTGCGCCTGGATGGGAGTGAGGACGGTATAGCCAAGGGCGTCGATACCGGGGGCCAGGGCCGGCGACAGCTGCAGCGCGGAGAATTCGTTCATGGCGCATTTTAGCCCGGGATTGGGGAGTAGGGATTCGGGATTCGTCACCGCGACAGCGTGCGCGTTTGCCAATCCCGAATCCCCAATCACCAATCCCGTACAATTGCGCCATGCCTTTAATCACTCTGCAAAGCGTCGACTACAGCGTCGGCGGCCCGTTGTTGCTGGAAAAAACCGACCTGACGATCGAGCCGGGCGAGCGTATCGCCCTGATCGGCCGCAACGGTGCCGGCAAATCGACCTTGATGAAATTGATCGCCGGCGAGCTCAGGCCCGATGACGGCGAGGTGCGCGTGCAGCAGGGTGTGCGCATCGCGCGGTTGGAGCAGGAGGTGCCGCAGGGCACCGGCGGCAGCGTGTTCGACGTGGTGGCCGATGGCCTGGGCGAGTTGGGCCACTGGCTGGCCGAGTTCCACCAGCTCAGCCATGCCGAGGTGTTCGACGCCGAGGCGTTCGGCAAGGTGCAGGCTAAGATCGACGCGGCCGAGGGTTGGGCGCTGGATCAGCGCGTCGGCGAGACGCTGACCAAGCTGGAACTGGATGGCGATGCGGAGTTTGCGCGGCTGTCCGGCGGCATGAAGCGGCGCGTGCTGCTGGCGCGCTCGCTGGTGTCGTCACCGGACGTGCTGCTGCTGGACGAGCCGACCAACCACCTGGACATCGAAGCCATCGACTGGCTCGAAACCTTCCTGAAGGGCTGGAACGGCAGCGTGCTGTTCGTCACCCATGACCGCCGTTTCCTGCGTGCGCTGGCCACCCGCATCGTCGAGATCGATCGTGGCCAGGTCACCAGCTGGCCCGGCGACTGGGCCAATTACGAGCGCCGCCGCGAGGAGCGGTTGAACGCACAGGCGCAGGAGAATGCGCGCTTCGACAAGTTGCTGGCGCAGGAAGAGATCTGGATCCGTCAGGGCATCAAGGCGCGGCGCACCCGCGACGAAGGCCGCGTGCGGCGGCTGGAGTCGATGCGCAACGAGCGGGTGCAGCGGCGCGAGTTGACCGGCAATGTGCGCATGGAGGTCTCGCAGGGCGAAGCCTCCGGCAAGAAGGTGATCGAGGCCAAGGAGGTCGGCTTTGCGTTCGGTGCGCGCACCATGGTCAAGGACTTTTCCACCATCATCCAGCGCGGCGATCGCATCGGCCTGATCGGTCCCAACGGCAGCGGCAAGACCACCTTGCTCAAGCTGTTGCTGGGCGAGCTGCAGCCGCAGCAGGGCGAAATCCGCATCGGCACCAATCTGCAGATTGCCTACTTCGATCAGTACCGCTCGACCCTGCGCGAAGACTGGAGCGCGATCGAGAACGTGGCCGAGGGCCGCGATTTCCTGGAGATCAACGGCAAGCGCAAGCACGTGCATGCGTACCTGCAGGACTTTTTGTTCACGCCCGAACGCGCGCGCGCGCCGATCACCCGGCTGTCCGGCGGCGAGCGCAATCGCCTGCTGCTGGCGCGCCTGTTCGCGCAGCCGTCCAACCTGCTGGTAATGGACGAGCCGACCAACGATCTGGACGTGGAAACCCTGGAGCTGCTGGAAGAGCTGCTGGGCGAATACAGCGGCACGCTGCTGCTGGTCAGCCATGATCGCGACTTCCTGGACAACGTGGTGACTTCCACGCTGGTGATGGAGGGCGATGGCCTGATCGGCGATTACATCGGCGGCTACAGCGATTCGCTGCGCCAGCGGCGCACGCCGGCCACCAGCGCGATGGCGGTGGCCAAGGCCTCGGCCACTGCAGTGGCGACTGCGCCGGCGGCCACTGCGGCGCCAGTGGAGGCTGCGCCCAAGCGCAAGTTGAGCTACAAGGACGCGCGCGAGCTGGAGCAGTTGCCCGGCCTGATCGAGACGCTGGAGCAGCAGGTGGCTGCACTGACCGAGGCGATGAACGACCCGGGCTTCTACCAGCGCGACACCGCGGCCATGGCGACGCACACCGCCGCGCTGAGCGATGCGCAGGCGCAGCTGGATACGGCCTACGCGCGCTGGAGCGAGCTGGATAGTTGATGGGTCGACTGGGGGGGCGGTGCGCCGATGTATCGGCCATCTCCTGCAAGCCGAACCTGCGCGGCGCCGATTGCGGGTGATGGATCGCGGCTGCGCGGCATCGCTGAGTGGAAATGGTGCCCACCGCCGCGCTGCAGTGCTGTAGCGGGTCTGCCGCTGTATGGGTCACGTTGATCCAGGACATTGCGTCATGCAGTGGTCGGTGTTGCACGCGCCGCCACCGGATGGACTGCGAACCCGCCGGCGATGTCAAAGGCAAACATCGTTTGCGTCGTGAATATAGCTGGCTGCACGCCCGGATCTGCTGCATTGGGCGCGCTTGGTCACCGCAGCGGCGCAACGGCCCTGGATTGGAATGTTGCCGTCAATCGATGCAGTCGCAGATCCGACGCTGCTAGAGGGGTTCCGGTCGTTTGCGCACGACGATTCCTGTCATGCATTGACCAATGCGCGCCAGCCGGCCCGATCAGGTGCAGGCGCTGGCCGGCGCCACGAAGGCCGCAAAGGTACGCCCGCGCGCGGCCCAGCTGGTGGCGGCTTCGTCGAGGATATCCAGCAAGGTATCGCGGTCGGCCGGTGCGGCCTGTGCCAGTGCGTCGGCGCCGTCGATCAACAGGGCATAGCCCCGCGGCGCCGGCAGCCAGGCCAGGTCGCGCAGCCCATCGCTGAGCGCATCCCAGTTGCGGCCAAAGCTGAGCGGAAAATCCAGCTGGGTGGCCAGCCGCATCAGCAGCATGCGCTTGTCGCTGCAGGTGGCCAGATCCACGCGCAGGATGCGCAGGCCGGCATCGCGGGCCAGCGCTGCCATGGTGTCCAGGTCGTCGGTCTCGGCCTGGTACACGCCCGACTGCTGCGGGTCGGACAGGTCCAATGCAAAGTCGCCCGCGCTCATGGGGCCTGCTCCGGCGTCGGCCCATGGAAGGATTTGAAGCTCTGGTAGTGGTCGTCGCTGTAGTACCAGGTCTGCGGTGGCGTGCCACCGGTGACGATACGGCGCGCGCCGCGGTCAGCGCTGCCCGGCGTGTCCACCGTGTATTCGCGGTAATAGCCGCGCGGGCGTTCGGGCAGGCGATGTTCGCGATTCCCGAACACGCTGCCGTCCTGCGGATACGGGAATGGACCGCCGCGCTGGATCAGCACGATGGTGGCCATTGCTTCGATCGGCAGAAACGCGGGCAGGCGCGGCACCTGCCGTGCGGCCGCCGGCGCGGCGATGGGCGCATTGAGTGAGGGCGCGAACTGCGGCTTGGGCGTCTGCAGCGCACGCATGCCCCACAGCCCGGCCACGAGCAGCACGATGGCGACGATCAGCAAAGCGGGCTTGCGCATGAAGACGATCCGGAGGCGACGATGTGTGCGGCAGAGCAAGTATGCCGTTGCGCGACTGTGTCGACTTTGAATGCATCGCCGCGCCGGTCCGGTTCACGCGCAAGTAACCGGGGCATGGTGCAAGGTGTGCTGCCAAGACGGCGCGGCACGCGATGGGATGAAGTTTCCCTGCCTGCACCCTTGGTAAGCGCCGCTGCCGTCCTTACCATCTACCCCGCAACGCCCGGTCTTCGCCGGGCGGCAAGTCCAGGAGACCCTCATGGCTTACACCCTTCCGCAGTTGCCTTACGCTTACGACGCGCTGGAACCGAACATCGATGCGCAGACGATGGAAATCCATCACACCAAGCATCACCAGACCTATATCAACAACGTCAATGCGGCGTTGGAAGGGACTGAGTACGCGGACCTGCCGATTGAGGAGCTGGTGTCCAAGCTGAAGAGCCTGCCGGAAAACCTGCAGGGCCCGGTGCGCAACAACGGTGGCGGCCATGCCAACCATTCGCTGTTCTGGACCGTGCTGGCGCCTAACGGCGGCGGCGAGCCCAAGGGCGAGGTCGCCAAGGCGATCGACAAGGATCTGGGCGGTTTCGAGAAGTTCAAGGAAGCCTTCACCAAGGCTGCGGTCAGCCGCTTCGGCTCCGGTTGGGCGTGGCTGAGCGTGACTCCTGACAAGAAGCTGGTGGTGGAAAGCACCGCCAACCAGGATAGCCCGCTGTTCGAAGGCAATACCCCGGTCCTGGGCCTGGACGTGTGGGAACACGCGTACTACCTGAAGTACCAGAACCGCCGTCCGGAATACATCGGCGCGTTCTACAATGCGGTGAACTGGGAAGAAGTCGAGCGCCGCTACCACGCTGCCATCGCGTGAACCGTGCGCTGATGCCGTAACGCCAGAAGGCCGGGAGAGATCCCGGCCTTCTGCTTGATGGGCCAGGTTTTTCTGTCCGCGCGCACCCAGCGCAGCAGATCCCTGGTGGCCTTCGATCGTGCGCCGGCACGCTCCTGTGGCGTGTCGCAGACCTTGTCGACGCCAGGGCAGGGCGCGGAGCCAGTTCTGGCATGACGGCCATCCATTATTCGTAGACGCACATCCGCACGCGAGGGGCTCGGCCGATGATGCCTGGTCGCGCAAACGTGCGCTGGCAAGTGCGTTGCCGCAGGCCTGGACAACGCAAAGGCCGGGAGTGACCCCGGCCTTTTGTATGCGTGTTCCTGTCGCAGCGACACGCGCCGCGGACTTTGCCGTCAGTCGCAGAAATCAGAACTTGGCGTCGAACTCGCGGGCGTAGCCGGTGTTGACGATGACCTTCTGCAGCGCATCGCTGATCTTGATGTTGCCAGCCACGATCTGCTGGGTTTCCGGGCCCATGTTGTCCATGCGCGGCGGGGTGGCGCCCTTGTAGTCGCAGACGCGGCCACCGGCTTCGCGCACCAGCAGCACGCCGGCTGCGATATCCCAGGCTTTGACGCCGGCTTCGAAGTAGGCATCGGCACGGCCGCAGGCCACGTAGGCCAGGTCCAGTGCCGCCGAGCCGGTACGGCGCACGTCTTCGGCCTGCACCAGCAGCGCGTCCACGCACTTGAGCTGGGCGCTGGCGCGCGCGCGTTCGCGCGGCGGGAAGCCGGTATGGACCATCGCGCCTTCCAAGTCCTTGCGCTCGGCAATGCGGATGCGGCGGTCGTTGAGCACCGCGCCGGCACCGCGGCTGGCGGTGAACAGCTCGTTGCGCAGCGGGTCGAAGATCACCGCATCGGTGGGTTCGCCGTTTTCCACCAGCGCGATCGACACGCAGTAGTGCGGAAAGCCACGCAGATAGTTGCTGGTGCCGTCGAGCGGGTCGATGACCCAGGTGTAGCGCCCACTCTTGCCACCTTGCACGCCGCCTTCTTCGCCGAACACTGCGTACTCGGGGTAGCCGCGCTTGAGTTCCTTGATGATGACCTTCTCGGCATCGGCATCGACTTCGCTGGCGTAGTCCATGCGGCCTTTCTGCACCACGTTGAGCGCATCGAGCTTGTTGATGCCGCGCAACAGCACATTGCCGGCGAGGCGGGCGGCTTTGACCATGACGGTGACGGCGGGTTTCTGCATGGTGAAAGCTCCCGTGAAGGCAGAATGGACAATGACGAAGGTAAAAGAGCGGTCCGGCGCCAAAGCCGGCCGCGCAGTTTACCATCTACGACCGAATCGCTCCCCAATCTCCGTTCATGTCTGTCACCCAGCGCATCCGTTTCGTCCTTGTCGGTACCCAGCATCCAGGCAACATCGGCGCCGCCGCGCGCGCGATGAAGACGATGGGCATCTCGCGGCTGGTGCTGGTGGCGCCGGAGCGTGCGCTCGACGAGGACGCCTACCGGCGCTCGGCCGGCGCCGAAGATGTGCTCGGCGATGCGCCGGTGTTCGACACCCTCGGCGAAGCGGTGGCCGATTGCACCCTGGTGATCGGCTGCACGGCGCGCGCGCGCCGGGTGGCCCTGGAGGAGCTGCTGCCGGACCAGGGGGCGCAGCGCGCCCTGGCCAAGGCCGGTGAGCCGGCCGAGGTGGCGTTCGTGTTCGGCCGCGAGCGTACCGGCCTGACCAACGACGAATTGCAGCTCTGCCATGCAGCGGTACATATTCCCTCCGACCCGCAGTTCAGCTCGCTCAACCTGGCGGCGGCGGTGCAGGTGCTGGCGTACGAAGTGCGGCGGGCGTACTTGGCCGCTGGCGAGGCCGAACCGGCGCCTGCGGCGGCCACCGGCCTGCGCGACGGGCCGGCCAGTCATGCGCAGCTGGAGGGCATGTTCGGCCAGCTGGGTGACACCCTGGACGAGATCGACTTCCACAAGGGCCGTGCGCCGGAGTCGGCGATGCGCAAGCTGCGCCGGCTGCTGCTGCGCGCCGAGATGACCGAGCAGGAGGTGCGGCTGATCCGCGGCATCCTGTCCGATGCACAGCGCATGGCCATGCTGGCCAAGCGGTCCGGAAGCTGACGTCTGTCACATCTTCAAAGATTCGGCTAGGCTGTCCGCGGCTCTAGGGGAGTGTCCGTTTTGCGCGGTCTACGATGGTGTCTGATTGCCTGCTGGCTGA
The DNA here is from genome assembly GCF_002939785.1 of Xanthomonas codiaei. Taxonomy (GTDB): domain Bacteria; phylum Pseudomonadota; class Gammaproteobacteria; order Xanthomonadales; family Xanthomonadaceae; genus Xanthomonas; species Xanthomonas codiaei. Next base: position 67,445 of record NZ_MDEC01000007.1, on the reverse strand, counting down.
TCGTCGCGGCGGGTCTGGCCGTGCCGGCTGCGGCAGCGCCGTCCTCGGTCCTGGTGCTGGGACGCATCAGCGATGATCCGGCCACGCATTACGATCAACTCAAGCCCCTGCTGGACTACGTAGTGCCGCGCATGCGCGAGGTGGGCATCCGTCGCGGCGAGATCCTGATGGCACCGGATGCGCGGCAGATGGCCAGCTATCTGCGGCGCGGCCGGGTCGACTGGGTCAGCGAGACCACCGGTGCGGCCATGCTGCTGGAGCAGCGCGGCAGCGCGCATCCGTTGCTGATGACCGAACGCGATGGTGTGCGCGACTTCCATACCGTGTTCTTCGTGCGCCGCGATAGCCCGATCCAGTCGCTCAGGCAACTACGCGGGCGCACCCTGGCATTGCACAATGCGTCCTCCACCAGCGGTTACCTGCTGCCGATGCTGGAGTTGATGCGCAACGGCATTGTCTGCAACGTGCTGCTCTCCCCGGACGATACCCAGGTGCTGGGCTCGGTCGGTTACCTGATGGTCGGTTCGAAATTGAACATCGCCGCGTTCGTACACAAGCGCCTGATCGATGCCGGCGCCTTCAGCAATCTCGATTGGGACGACGAGCGGCATCTGCCGCCCGCCTTCAAGCGCGATTTCCGCATCGTGTACCGCAGTGCGCCGGTGCCGCGTGCGGTGGAAATGGTACGTACCGGGATGGACCCGGCGGTGGAACGCCGCCTGCGCGCCGTGCTGTTACAGGCCGCCTCCGACCCCAAGGCCGGCCCGGCACTGAAGCGTTTCTTCGGCACCACGGCGTTTCATCCCGTGGATGAGGGAAGCCGCAGGCGCCTGGATGCATTGAGCGCCGGCTTGCAGCACGTCAAGGATGAAGTGGAATGAGTCAGGTGCGCTTCGGATTGCAGGCACGTTTTCTGTTGGTCATGGCACTGACCCTGCTGCTGGTCGGTGCGATCCTGGCCTCGCTGCTGCAGCGCCAGAGCGCCATGCAGCGCGAAGTGCGCGGATTGAGCGCGCAGATCCTGCACGAGCTGTTCGACCGCAGTCTGCGCACCCGCGGCGAAACGTTGGCCACCGAGCTGGCCTCGGGCCTGGCCAATCCCCTGTATTACTCCGACCTGGGTGCAGTGGGGGCGCTGGTGCGCAATGCCTCGCGACAGCAGGTGGTGAGTTATGTGCTGGTGTTCGATCGGCGCGGGCGGCTGGTGCACGACGGCACGCCCAATCTGCAGCGCTACGGCCAGGCCATGAACGATCCGCTGGCGGCCAAGGCGATGGCGGCGCGGGAGATGCTGCTGCAATCCTCGCCCGAAGTGCTGGATGTGGCCGTGCCGATCAAGATCGGCGACCAGCGCATCGGCGGCGTGCGCGTGGGCATGTCGCGCGAGCGCGTGCGCAAGATCGAGTCCAGCGCCAACCTGACCCTGGTCGAAAACCTCAATGCGATCGGCAAGCGCGACCTGGGCTGGCTGCTGGTGCTGCTGGCGGCGCTGGTCGGGCTGGGGGTGTTGCTGGCGATCTACGTGCAACGCACGCTGGTGGCACCGGTACGCTTGCTGGCGTCGGCGGCGCGGCAGATCGAGCAGGGCGACTATGCGGTGCAGTTGCCGCCGCATCCGCGCAACGACGAAATCGGCGAACTGATCTCCGCCTTTGGCCGCATGAGCGAGAGCATCGCCCGGCACGACCGCGAAGTGCGCCACATGGCCTACACCGATGCGCTGACCGGGCTGACCAATCGGCTGGGCTTTCGCGAAGGGCTGGACCACCTGCTCAACACCGCCCGCAGCACCGATAGCAAACTGGCATTGCTGTTCGCCGATATCGACGACTTCAAGCGGGTCAACGACACCCTCGGTCACGAGGCCGGCGACGAAGCCTTGTTGCAGTTCGCCAGCCGCATCAGCCGCGCGGTCTCCGCGCTGGGCGGCGATGACGCGATCCTGGCGCGCTTCGGTGGCGACGAGTTCGTGATCCTGCTGCAGAGCGGCGATGTCTCCCTGCTGGCCGCACAGCTGGCGGAGCGTCTGGTGCACGAACTGAGCCGGCCGCTGAATGTACAGGGACGCGAAGTGTTCCTGGGCACCTCGATCGGCATCACCTTGTTCCCCGACGACGCCAACGACGCCACCGCGCTGCTGAAGAACGGCGACATCGCGATGTACCAGGCCAAGCTGGCAGGCAAGAACTGCCACCGGTTCTACAGCCGCGCCGCCGATCATGCGGTGGAGCGCCGCGTGCACATGGAACATGAGTTGCGCGGTGCATGGGAGCGCGATGAGCTGCGACTGGTCTACCAGCCGATCTACCGCACCAGCGACCGCGTGCTGGTGGGCGTGGAGGTGTTGCTGCGCTGGCAACATCCGGCGCTGGGCACGATCGCGCCATCGACCTTCATCGACATCGCCGAGCAGAGCGGGCTGATCGAAGTGATCGGCCCCAAGGTGCTGCGCGCGGCCTGCCTGGAGGCAGCGCAGTGGCCGATGGTGGGCGAGGGGCTGTTCATCTCGGTCAACGTCTCGCCGCGGCAGCTGCGTAGCGGAGCGTTGATCGACACGGTGGCCGAGTGTCTGGCCGAATCCGGGCTGCCAGCCGCGCGTCTGCACCTGGAACTGACCGAAACGGCGGTGATCGGCGACGAGATGATGGCCGCCAGCCTGCTCGACCAGTTGCACCGCACCGGCGTGAAGGTATGGCTGGACGACTTCGGCACAGGCTTCTCGGGCCTGAGCCATCTGCGCCAGGTGCCGGTGGACGGGGTCAAGATCGACAAAAGCTTCATCGCCGACCTGCAGCGCGATCCCGACGATCTGGCGCTGACCACTGCCATCATCAACATGGCGCATTCGCTGGGCATCACGGTGGTGGCCGAGGGCATCGAGCAGGAAGCGCAGTTCAACCTGCTGCGCGAGCGCGATTGCGATCTGGGCCAGGGCTACTGGTTCAGCCGCCCGTTGACGCCTGCCGATTTGGTCAAGCTGATCGCAGCGGGTTGAACGGCGCAAGGGTGCATCCGGGCGCGATGGAGCGTGACCGGTAAAGCCTGTCGCGCCTGGGTGCGCTCCTGCGGCGAGCTGGGGGCTACAGCGGCCGTTTGCCGGTATCGCCGGGAATTTCGCGTACCAGCCGCGGCACCAGGTAGCCGGACAGGCGCGTGGCCAGTTCCGTGTGCAGCGCGCGTGCGCGGGCATCGTCCACTTCGAAATGGGCGACGCCGGCCACGCGATCGAGCTGATGCAGGTAATAGGGCAGCACGCCGGCGGCGAAGCTGCGTTCGCTCAGCGCGTCCAGCGCGTCCACGTTGTCGTTGACGCCGCGCAGCAGCACGGCCTGGTTGAGCAGCTGCGCACCGGCGCCACGCAGCGCCTGCATCGCGCTATCCACCTCGGCATCGAATTCGTTGGCGTGGTTGGCATGGATCACGAACGCCACCGGCCACGGCAGGCTGCGCAGCCAGCCCAGCAGCGGCGCATCCACGCGCGCCGGTAGCACCACCGGCAGGCGGCTGTGGATACGCAGCCGCTTGAGATGCGGGATGGTGGCCAGCGCGTCGGTGAGTTCGGCCAGCTTGGGTGTGGCCAGCGACAGCGGGTCGCCGCCGGACAGCAGCACCTCGTCGATGCCCGGGTCGGCCGCGATCGCGGCCACGGCCTGGCGCCAGCCATCGCGGGCGGCGGTTTCTTCGGCATACGGGAAGTGGCGGCGGAAGCAATAACGGCAGTGCACCGCGCAGCTGCCGGTGGCGATCAGCAGTGCACGGCCGTGGTACTTCTGGATCACCCCGGCGGCAGTCCTGGCCGCGGCATCGCCCACCGCGTCCAGGCCGAAGCCCGGCACCGGCTGCATTTCCGCATCCAGCGGCAGCACCTGGCGCAGCAGCGGATCGTCGAGGTCGCCACGCCGCATCCGCGTCACGAAGGCATGCGGCACCCGCAGCGGGAACTGCGCGGCTGCCGCGTCGCTGATGCCGGCCGCCTGCGCCTCCAGGCCCAGCAGCGCCAGCAGGGCGCGCGGATCGCGCACGGCGTCGCGCCATTGCTGCTGCCAGCGCGTCGGCGGCAGGGCGATGGCGGGAGATGGCTGTAAGGCGAGGGGGGCTGCGGTTATCATGTGCGGTCACAAAACCAATGCCCGCCGGTCGCGGCGGGCGCCCCATTCTAATCCGGCCCGCCCCGATTTGGCGGGTCGTGGTCTTATCGAGGAGCTGCACCATGGCCACTGTTGGCATGAACGACGTCAAGAACGGCATGAAGATCCTGGTCAACAACGAGCCGGCGGTCATCACCGAGACGGAATACGTCAAGCCGGGCAAGGGCCAGGCCTTTACCCGCATGAAGTACCGCTTCATCAAGTCCGGCCGCGTGGTGGAAATGACCATGAAGGCCACCGACGACGTGGAGCTGGCCGACGTGGTCGATACCGACATGCGCTACCTGTACAGCGATGGCGAGTACTGGCACTTCATGGACCCGGAATCCTTCGAGCAGGTGCAGGCCGACAAGGCCGGCATGGGCGGCGCGGAAAAGTGGCTCAAGGGCGAGGAAGACTGCATCGTGACGCTGTGGAACGGCGCGCCGATCTGGGTGCAGCCGCCAAACTTCGTCGAGCTCAAGATCACCGAGACCGACCCGGGCGTGCGCGGCGACACCTCCGGCGGCGGCGGCAAGCCGGCCACGCTGGAAACCGGAGCAGTGGTGCGTGTGCCGCTGTTCGTCAACCAGGACGAAGTAATCAAGGTCGACACCCGCTCGGGCGAATACTCCGCGCGCGTCAAGTAAGACCATGCGTCCGGGACACTGGCCTGATCGAGCGGGGCGCGGTGCCAGTGTCGTGTTGGGGCTGTGGGGTGCGTTGCTCGCGTGCCCGGCGTTTGCGCAATCGGCTGCCGCAACCTGCGATGCCGAGGACGTGGCCGCCGTTGCGGCCATTGCAACGTCCGGCGTCGTGGGCGGCGCTGCTGCCACCGTGCCGGTCGACCGTCTGGTGGCCCAGAGCTGCAAGCCGTGGCCGAACGATGCGGCGATCCGGCTGGCGGCAATCGCATTTGCTGGCGACGCGGAGACCGTGCCTGGCGAGCGCGACCTCGAGTTGCGCGTGGCCATGCTCGATGCCGCCAGCGGCAAGGTGCTGGCGTTCTACGCGCAGGCAATGGGCGAGGACGCCGTCTTTGAACTGGCTGCCGACAGCCTGCGCCTGGACACCGCGCGCTACGATCTGGCCAAGGGCGTGCGTGCGATCGGCGTGGTGGTGCGCAGTGCCGCGCGCGGGCCCAGCTGCCCGGATTTTTACAGCAATCAGGCATTAACCCTGCTGGTGCGCGAGGGGCGCAGCCTGCGCCCGGTGCTGCAACGCGATCTCTATGCGTGGCAACGTGTGAAAGGCGAGCCGTGCAGTCTGGGCAAGGACGATGTGATCACCGAAGTGGCCAATCTGAGCGTGAGCATGGCGTCGCAGGTACACGCCGGCTACGCGGACATCGTGCTGACAGCCAACGTGGCTACCGTGGAGAGCGCCGCTGGCAGCGACACCGATACCGAACGCACCCGTCGCGTGCGCCAGGTGCTGCGCTACGACGGCCAGCGCTATGTGCCTGTGGCCGGTGGCGATCCCAGCTGGCCGTTCGACAATTAACCTTTTATGGATCCGCTCATGACCAATGCCCCTCCCCAAGTCTGCGACCTGTTGATCGAAGCCGGTTACGTGGTACCGATCGAACCGCACGCGGTGGTGCTGGAAGACCACGCCGTGGCGGTCAGCAACGGCGCGATCGTGGCGATCCTGCCGACCGCACAGGCGCGCGCGCGGTTTGCGCCGACGCAGACCGTTTCGCGCCCGGACGCGGCCCTGATCCCGGGCCTGGTCAACGCGCATACGCACAATCCGATGACGCTGCTGCGCGGCGTGGCCGACGACCTGCCGTTGATGGTGTGGCTGCAACAGCACATCTGGCCGGTGGAAGCTGCGGTGATCGGCCCGGAGTTCGTGGCCGACGGCACCACGCTGGCGATTGCCGAGATGCTGCGCGGCGGCACTACCTGCGTCAACGAGAACTACTTCTTCGCCGATGTGCAGGCCGCCGTGTACAAGCAGCACGGTTTCCGTGCGCTGGTGGGCGCGGTGATCATCGATTTCCCCACCGCCTGGGCGTCGTCGGACGACGAGTATTTCGCCCGCGCCGGCGAGCTGCACGACCAGTGGCGCGACGATCCGCTGATCGGCACCGCGTTCGCGCCGCATGCGCCGTACACGGTGAACGATGCCAACTTCGAACGCGTGCGCATGCTGGCCGACCAGCTGGATCTGCCGGTGCATCTGCACACGCACGAAACCGCGCAGGAAGTGGCAGATTCGATCAAGCAGTATGGCCAGCGCCCGCTGGCGCGTCTGGACCGCCTGGGCCTGGTCAACGACCGCCTGATCGCCGTGCACATGACCCAGCTCACCGATGCGGAAATCCATCTGTGCGGCGAGCGCGGCGTGAGCGTGGTGCATTGCCCCGAATCCAATCTCAAGCTGGCATCCGGGTTTTGCCCGGCATGCGCGCTGCAGCGTGCCGGCGTGAACCTGGCCATCGGCACCGACGGCTGCGCCAGCAACAACGACCTGGACATGTTCAGCGAAAACCGCACCGCCGCCATCCTGGCCAAGGCGGTGGCCAACGATGCGACCGCGCTGGATGCGGCCACCACCTTGCGCGCGGCCACGTTGGGCGGCGCGCGTGCGTTGGGCTTCGGCGACAGGATCGGTTCGATCGAGGTCGGCAAGCAGGCCGACCTGGTCTGCGTGGATCTGTCGGCGCTGGAAACCCAGCCGTTGCATCATGTGCTGTCGCAGTTGATCTACGCCGCCGGCCGCCACCAGGTCACCGACGTGTGGATCGCCGGCAAGCCCAAGCTGGTGCAGCGCGAGCTCATCGACATGGATACCGCGGCCCTGGTCGCCAATGCGCGCCAGTGGCGCGACCGCATCCGCACCGTTCGCGCCTGAGCGCACGTCATCGACTCACGGAGTTCCGCATGAATCCCGATACCTCCACCACCTCCGGCAACTTCCGCCAGACCGAACTGGACAAGTTCGCCGCGTTGGCCAACCGCTGGTGGGACGCCGACGGCCCGCAGAAGCCGCTGCATGCGCTCAACCCGGTACGCCTGCAGTACGTGTCCGCGCGTCAGGAGCTGGCCGGCGCGCGCGTGCTCGACGTCGGCTGCGGCGGCGGTCTGCTCAGCGAGTCGATGGCGCGCCTGGGCGCGCAAGTGACCGCGATCGACCTGGCCCCGGAGCTGGTCAAGGTGGCGCGCCTGCACAGCCTGGAGTCGGGCGTGCAGGTGGATTATCGCGTGCAGTCGGTCGAAGACCTGGCCGCAGAACAGCCGGGCAGTTTCGATGCGGTGACCTGCATGGAGATGCTCGAGCACGTGCCGGACCCCACTGCGATCATTCGCGCCTGCGCCAGCCTGCTCAAGCCGGGCGGCAAGCTGTTCCTGTCCACGCTCAATCGCACCCCGGCCGCGTTTGCGTTGGCGGTCGTGGGTGCGGAGTACATTGCGCGGCTGCTGCCCAAGGGCACGCATCACTACAAGGACTTCATCAAGCCGTCCGAGCTGGCGGCGTGGTTGCGCGCCGCCGAGCTGCAGCTGGAGGACGTCAGCGGCATGCTGTACGAGCCGTGGCGCAATCGTGCGCGGCTGTCTTCGCGCACCGAGGTGAATTATCTGGCGTATGCGGTGAGGCCGTGACGGGCGGGGAATCGGGAATCGGGAATCGGGAATCGCAACGGCGGTTGGCAGGGGTTTTGCAATTTGCTGGTTCTGGCCTGGTTGCTGATCGCGGTGGCATGGCGGTGGCGCCGTGAGGTTTCCGCGGGCGGTGTTGTTCGATCTGGATGGCACCTTGCTGGACAGCGCACCGGACATGCTGGCGACCGTCAACGCGATGCTGGCCGCGCGCGAGCGTGCGCCGGTGACGTTGGAGCAGCTGCGGCCGGTGGTGTCCAAGGGTGCGCGTGCGATGCTGGGCGTGGCCTTCGCCGAGCTCGATGAGCAGGCGCGCGCGGCGCTGGTGCCGGAATTCCTGCGCCGCTATGAAGCCTTGATCGGCACGCAATCGCAGCTGTTCGATGGTGTCGACGAGCTGCTGGCGCGACTGGAAAGCGCCGGCTGCCTCTGGGGCATCGTCACCAACAAACCCGAATACCTGGCCCGCTTGATCCTGCCGCAACTGGGTTGGCAGCAACGCTGCGCCGTGCTGATCGGCGGCGATACGCTGGCCGAGCGCAAGCCGCATCCGTTGCCGTTGCTGACCGCGGCCCAGCACATCGGCGTGGCGCCGGCGCAGTGCGTCTATGTGGGCGACGACGAGCGCGACATCGTCGCCGCACGCGCGGCCGTCATGCCATCGGTTGCCGTGTTGTGGGGCTACCGCCTGCACGACGATGTGCCGGCGCGCTGGCAGGCCGATGTGCTGGTCGATACGCCGCAGCTGCTGTGGAACCCGGCGACGTGGCCGCAGACCTGATTCTTCTTCGTTTTTGTCCGGACCCGCCATGAGCCAATCCAGCGCCCTCGACAGTTTTCTCGACAAGTGGCGAACCCGCTGGCCGGAATGGTCTGTCGCCGAACCCTTCATTCCCGAACCGCAGCGACGCGTGACTGCTGCCTGGTTCGCCTTGCTGCAGGAATGGGAAGACATCATGAACATCGCCGGCGACCCGCTGCCGGCCGATGCCAAGCTGGCGTGGTGGCAACAGGAACTGCGCGACTGGTCCGAGCAACGCTCGCGGCATCCGCTGGGACGCGTGCTGGAGCCGGTGCGTGCGCCGTGGGCGCCGTTGGCCGACAGCTTGCCGGCGATGCAGGCCGCACGCGTGCAGCCCGCATCGCTTGCGCAGGCACTGGAGCAATTGCGTGGCTTCGCCGAGGCCGTGGTCGCCGCCGAAGCGGTGCTGTTTGCGCGTGCGCAGCCTGGCGATGCCAGCGCCGTGGCCGTGCAGTGGCTGGATGCACGCCAGCGCGTGGCCGGTGAGAGCGCTGCACCCGGCGGCGTCGGTACCGGCGACTGGCGCGCGCAGTTGTTGCGGGCCTGGCCACGCAAGCCGGCATTGGCCCGCCCGCACCGGGTGTGGTCGCGGCTGGCACGCGTGCGCCTGCAGCGCGAGCTGGCCGGCAAGCCGGCCTATCCGCCGCCGGTGCAGCAGTTGTGGCATAGCTGGCGGGCTGCCAGCGGTGCGGACTGAGTGCGAGCGGAGGCGGCGTCGCACCGCCTGGGGTGATCGTGCAAGTGGGTGAGCTAGGGCTGCCGGCCGACCAAGCGTGATCGCTGCAGAGCCTGCAGGTTTTCAGTCGGAACAGACTTCTTGCTGCGACCTGCCGGCCGCAGCAAGTACCTGTGTGGCCTCGTTCGTCGATGCTCGGCGCACGCCGCTTAAATGGGCGAATCCGGCAGCACCGAATGCAGGGCAATGAAGGCGTCGTTGCATTGCAGTGGAGTGCCTGGCCCGGGCGTCCCCAGCAATTGCACGTCGTTTGGCACCGATGGCGTCAGCTGATCGTAGAAACTTACCGGACCACCGTTGAAGGTGAAGTGCGTTGCCCCGGGATTGCTGGCCGGCCCGCCGAAATGCGGCTGTGCGAAGGTGATCTTGCCGCCGCCCAGCACTACGTTGTCCAGGCTGATGGAGATCGGCCGGCTGCCGCTGGCTTCGCGATACCCGTAGAAACTCAGTTCACCGCCGCCAAAGCGCGTCGAGCCCAGCGAATGCACGTTGCTGAGCGAAATGCCGGTGAACTGCGGGATCTTGTCGCGCGTGGCCGGGTTGGCGTAGTTCGCATCGAACACCAGCGGACGGGCAACGCCACGCATGCACACGTTCTCGAAGCTGATGTCCTCCACCAGGCCGCCGCGCGAGGCATCGGACTTGATGCGCAGGCCATTGCCCGAATACGGATCGCGCACGACATCGTTGGCATTGAAGCCGTCGATGCTCAGCCCACGCACGGCGATGTGGCGCATGCCCGAATCGGTTTCGCTGCCCAGCGAGAAGCCGTGGGTGTAGTAGCACTGGTTGTAGGCGAACAGCATGTTTTCCGAGGCGATGCTGCGTGTGCCCTTCGCATGCGCCTTGATCGCCACGCAATCGTCGCCGGTACCGATGTAGGAGTACGCCAGCAGGACTTTCTGCGATTGGCCCGGGTCGAAGCCGTCGGTGTTCTTTGCGGTTTCCGGCGTGAAGCAGGTCGCATGCGGATTGTCCTCCGGCGTGCTGCCGGCCGGGCAGCGGTAGCCGGGGCGCGTATAGACCAGGCTGGGCGCCAGGATCTTGATGCCCCATGCGGTCAGGCCGGCCACGTTGTCACTGACGACATGGAAGTTGGGTGAGTTCTCCAGGGTGATGTCGTACAGCGTGACATCGCTGCTGTCGTCGATCTGGATCAGACGCGGCACATGCTGGGTCAGCCCCTTGCTGACGTTGAGATAGGCCAGGTCCCACCAACTGGCGGTGCCGGCATTGGGGCCGGCGGTGAGCGTGCTGCCGCCGCGGCCGTCGATCTTGCCTGCGCCGACGATGCCGCTGCCGGCCGCGTCGGTGATGTGGATCAGCGGATTGCACGACTTGGCCTTGTCGCTGCTGGCGGTGCCGCAGGTGCCCAGGCCGTTGTCGTAGTCCTGCGGATTGCGTGACGCGAACAAGGTGACATTGCGGTCGAGCCACAGCGTCACGCCGCTCCTGAGGGTGAGCGGGCCGCTCAACAGGCCGGATTGCCCGGCATCGCCGGGAACCACATGCACCGCACTGCCGGCCGGGCAATCGTCGATGGCTGCCTGCAGGCGCGCCGTATCGCGCCTGGATTGGCTGGGGTCCTGATCCAGCGCATCGAGCGAGCCGGCGACCGGGACCAGGGCCGCCTTGAGCGTGGCGCAGACCTGTCGGGGCAACCTGGGTTGCTGCACCACGCCCCACCGGGTCGAGATGCTGTGTGCGGTATCCGGCATGTCTTGCGTCGATGGTCCCTTGGCCGAAGCCTGAGAACTTGTCAGGCCGAACAGCGCCAAGGACAGCAGCGCCAGGGTGGGGAACGTAGGTGTTGGCTGCATGGGAGTGCTCCGACGGAAAGAACGGCGGTGTCCGATCGCGACACGGCATCGAGCCGGTGCATGACAATGGGTGACCATCGCCTGGTTCACGCAATGCCTGCAGCGTTGATGTCGATGGTGTCGCGTGATCGGCCACGCGGAGGCGCCAGCGTGCCGCCTGAGTGCGCTTGTCGATGACAGCGGAGCGAAACCAGCACCGCGCGTCCGAAGGAAGCGTTTGTCTCACCGCGATAGGTTGGCGTCTCGGCGTCAGGCGATGCCTGTTGAAAGCGCCTGTTGGCACGTCGCATCACGCGAGTGCCGGACAGGCGCCATGTGCGGTCCAAGGGTGCGGTGACCGGCACGCCGGGATACGAGCAGTGGCTCGCCGCCAGTCAGTTGGCGGCGCCGGCTCCGCTGTTGCTGTATTCGTAGAAGCGGTTGGGCGAGTTGCTGCAACCGCTGCTGCAGAACGGTCGGTTTGCAGTGGAGGCGTTCCACGGCGCAGCCTTGCGGATGTGACCACCCAGGGTGGAGTCGCGCACGGTGACCTGGCCATTGGGCGATGTGCCGTTGACGTAGGCGCTCAGGCTGCTGACGCCTTCATCCCAGGCGCGCCCCAGGTAGGTCTGGTTGTCGGGTGAGCCGGAAACGGCGACAAAGCTGCTGTTGATTGCCAGGAAGCCATACGTACTGCCTGGCCGCGTGCTCGGGGCAAAGATGTAGCCGCCACGGCTGCTGCCCAGGCGCGCACCGATGGAGCGGATGGTGGCGGTGTCGAACACGCCGATCCCCGAGCCGAAGATGAAGTCCACATCGCCATCGATCGTGCTGTTCTTGAAATACGCACGATTCACGTTGGCCGCGTTGGTCGCGCTGATCAGCAAGGTGTCCTGGTTGCCGGTGATCACCACGTCTTCGAAACTGGCCTTGTCGCCGCGCACCGCCAGTGCCACTGCCGACTGGTTGTTGTCGGTGTAGGTACCTTCGACATAATTGTTGTCGATGCGCAAATGGCGTGCCTGGAAGTCGGCGGCGCGTACCGTCACGGTGGCGCTGTTGGAGGTGCCAACGGTGGTGGCCGACGCATTGCTGGCGCAGGCATGGCTGGCCGTGCCGGCCGGCTTGGGCGTGGGGTTGGCGTTATTGAAGCGGATGACGGTATCGCCAGCGGATGCGCCGAGCCCGAACACCGTCAATGGCGGCGCATTGGCGGGGACGCACACCAGCTCGGTATATGTGCCTGCCTTGAGGCTGATGTAGCGACGCGTGCTGCCACCTGCCGCCACTGCCGCATCGATGGCCGACTGCAGGCTGCGGTAACGCGTCGAGCCATCCGCTGCCACGGCATAGTCCGCACTGAGCAGGGCAACGCCCGCGGTAGGATTCCAGTTGTCTGTGACCAGGGCATTGATCGGGCCGGCCTTGGCCAGCGCTTTGGTGATCGTATAGGTGCTTGCTTCGCTGCTGGTGAGCTGCGGCCGTGCAGCGGTGCCGGTGAGTGCTGCCGCATCGACGCTGGCCAGCGTCAACAGTGCAGCGGCAATGCAGGTCGTACGAAAGTGCGAGACGGACATGGTGTGGCGCTCTCCTGGAAAGGGACGCGTGCATGAAGGTTGCCAGCGAATGCCGGCCACTGTGTGAGCCACTGGACATGGCGCGGTGTGTTGCCAGTCCATTGTTGGACTCACGCTCAAGACACGTCGCCATCTGCGCGGCAGGGCGATGCTACTGCCGGGATCGCTTGCCGGCGCGCATGTGGGCGAAGCAATGTGCAGGAATTGCTGGGTGGTCACGCTTTGCGTCCGGACCAGGTCGCAACGTACCACCGCGTGGCGTGCTGCATGCGCACCGGTGCGGCGGTGCAACGCGGGTCATCACATGCCGTGGGCACGCGGCCTTCCAGACTCAATCACCCGCGTAAGACGCGCATGTCAGGAATGCAAATGACCGATCCAAAAGAGCTGCAGGATAAATTCTGGAAAGCCCTGAAGTCCGACCGCACCGTGATGCTGGGCCTGGATGGTGTGGAAGACGGTCATGCACGTCCGATGACGGCGCAGATCGAAGGCGACAGCGGTGGCCCGATCTGGTTTTTCACCTCCAAGGACAATGCATTGATTGCAATGCTGGGCCAGGGGCGGCGGGTGATCGGCGCTTTCAGCAGCAAGGGCCATGATCTGTTCGCCAGCATCAGTGGTTCGTTGCGCGAGGATACCGACCGTGCGGTGATCGATCGCCTTTGGAATCCGTATGTGGCTGCCTGGTACGAAGGCGGCAAGGACGATCCCAAGCTGGCGCTGCTGCGTCTGGATCCGGACCATGCGCAGATCTGGCTCAACGGGTCCAGCCTGCTGGCCGGTATCAAGGTGCTGCTCGGTATCGACCCCAAGAAGGACTATCAGGACAAGGTGGCGGACGTTCCGCTGCGTTGAGGGGATGGGCACGCAGGCGCGACCATGCCGGTTCGCCTGCGCTTGCCAGCGTTCGCCTGCGCGCGTGCCGCCATGGCGCGCTTCACCGCGACCGAACACGCCGCGGCGCAATCATCGTGGCTTGCCAGGCACCGCACGTGCGGGCGTGCCATCAGGAGAAGCAGCATGCAAAAGATCGAAATCGGCCAGATGGTCTTCCTGCGCGATGGCGAGGTCGGAGTTGGCGCGGTACGCGACATCCGTAACGATGGCGCCGAGCTGGTCATCAATATCGAGAACGGCGGCGATTTCGTAGTGCCCGCATCGGTGGTGCGCGATGTGCATTCGGGCAAGGTGCTGCTGGATGTGGAAAAGCTTCCGGAACAAGTGCGTCACGCCCTGCGTCATCCGCACGACAACGAGTTGCGTACCAGCACCTATGCGGCCAGCAATCCGCGCGACGGTGCACTGAACTGATCCTGGTTGCTGCGCGATTGGATGGCTGCGGTCGCCGCAGGCACACGATTCGCACCTGCGCTTACCGTTCGCCAGACAGAAAATTCATGCCTGGCCAGCGATGGCGCTTTCGCAAGTCCAGTCGCACCAATTCTGGAAGCGGCGGGATTTGAGGTTGTTGCGCATCGCGTTGCCGCGAAATCCGGATGCAAGACGGCCCGGTTGGCATGCTGCACCCACGCAGATCAACTGGTGGGCAACAAGAAATTACGCGGCGCCTCGGCGCTCGCACCACCTGATGGCAAGCCCGTTTGCTCGGCCTCGTCCTTGAGTTGCACACCGGACAGGCGGCGTCGAAACGCTTCGCGCAGCAGGTAGGCGAGCTTGTGCGCCGCTTCCGCATAGTTCAAACCTTCGATGCGGATATTGGAGATGCAGTTGCGCGCCGCATCGGTCAGCCCGACCCGCGGAGCGTAGGTCAGATACAGGCCAAGGCTGTCGGGCGAGCTCAGCCCGGGTCGCTCGCCGATCAGGACGATCACCGCACGGGCGGCGAGCAGCTCGCCCACTTCGTCGCCGATCGCCACGCGCCCTTGGGCGACCAGCGCCACCGGTGCCAGCGACCAGCCTTCGTGAGCGGCCAGTGCATCGATCCGTTCGAGCATCGGCGCAGCATGCCGATGCACCGCCAGGGCGGACAGCCCATCGGCCACCACCACTGCGAGGTCCTGTACATTGCCTTGTAGAGCGGCAAGGCCGCGCAGCTGCGTGGCAGCCTCATCGGACAGACGGCGGCCCAGGTCCGGGCGCTGCAGGTAGGTGTGCCGATCCGGTGCGGCACTGTGCACCAGCAGGCTGCTGCGCCGGCGCTGTTTCAGTGCGGCCTGCAGCGGCGCGGCGTCGAAGGCCAGATGCACTGCGTCGCGTGCCTGCGCATGCGCCAGCTGGAAGTCCAGATGCGCCACGGTAGGCAGGCTGGTGCCCACGCGGCCGAGTGCGATACGCGCCGGCGTCAGCTGCCGCAGCTGCGCCCAGGCATCGCGTGGAGGCGTCGCCGCAGTGCTCATTGCGCTTTCTCCGCTGGCAGTTGCGCCAACGCACGGCGAAACGCCGCAGGCACATCGCTGCCGAGTGCAAAACGGCCATCGTCCTGCAGGCGCAGGATGCCGTGTTGTTCCAGCCATTGCTCGAATTCCGGCGCCGCACGCAGGCCAAGCGCCTGCCGCGCATACAGCGCATCGTGAAACGACGTGGTCTGGTAGTTGAGCATCACATCGTCCGAGCCGGGAATGCCCATGATGAAATTGATGCCGGCGGTGCCGAGCAGGGTGAGCAAGGTATCCATGTCGTCCTGGTCGGCCTCGGCGTGGTTGGTGTAGCAGATGTCGCAACCCATCGGCACGCCGAGCAGCTTGCCGCAGAAGTGGTCTTCCAGCCCGGCTCGTATGATCTGCTTGCCGTCGTAGAGATATTCCGGGCCGATGAAGCCCACCACGGTGTTGACCAGCAGCGGCTTGAACTGCCGTGCCACCGCATAGGCGCGCACTTCGCAGGTCTGTTGATCCACGCCGTGATGCGCATTGGCCGACAGCGCGCTGCCCTGGCCGGTTTCGAAATACATCACGTTCTCGCCCACGCTGCCGCGGCGCAGCGACAGGCCCGCCTCGTGCCCTTCGCGCAGCAGCGCCAGATTGATGCCGAAACTGGCATTGGCCGCCTCGGTGCCGGCGATGGACTGGAACACCAGATCCACCGGTACACCGCGGCCGATCGCCTCGATGGTGGTGGTGATGTGCGCCAGCACGCAGGACTGGGTGGGGATCCGGTAGCCGGTGATCACCGCATCGAGCATGCGCAACAAGGCGCTGGTAGCGGCCAGGCTGTCGCTGGCCGGATTGATGCCGATCACTGCATCGCCGTTGCCATACAACAGGCCATCCAGCACGCTGGCGGCGATGCCGGTGGCGTCGTCGGTCGGGTGGTTGGGCTGCAGGCGGGTGGACAGCCGCCCGCGCAGGCCCAGCGTATTGCGAAAGGCGGTGACCACGCGGGTTTTCTGTGCCACCAGGATCAGGTCCTGCACCCGCATCAGCTTGGATACCGCGGCCACCATCTCCGGCGTCAGCCCGGGCGCCAGCGCCGTCAGCGCGGCTTCGTCGGCCTGGGCGCTCAACAACCAGTCGCGAAAGCCGCCAACGGTGAGGTGCGCGACAGCAGCGAACGCGGTCGCATCGTGCTGGTCGATGATCAGCCGGGTGACCTCGTCCGATTCATAAGGCACCACGGCTTCGTCGAGGAAATGCCGCAGCGGCAGATCGGCCAGCGCCATCTGCGCTGCCACGCGCTGCAGCCCCGACTCGGCTGCCAGCCCGGCCAGCTGGTCGCCCGAGCGCGCCGGCGTGGCCTTGGCCAGCAGGGTCTTGAGGTCGGCAAACCGGAACTGCTCGCCGCCTGCCGTGAACGCAAAGCCGCTCATCCGCCGCTCGCCGCCGTGGAGGCCTGGCTGCGCAGGCTCAGCACGCAGCACACCGCGCCAAGCAGCAGCAGGCCAACGAAGATCAGCGCCACGATCGGGTTGAACCACACCATGGCCACCAGGCACACCAGCGCCAGCAGCAAGGCGATCGCCGGCACCAGCGGATAACCGGGCGCGCGAAAGCTGCGATCCAGCTGCGGTTCGCTGCGTCGCAGCTTGAACAGGCTCAGCATGCTCATCACATACATCACGATGGCACCGAACACCGACATGGTGATCATTGCCGCGGTCAGCGACATGCCCTGGATCTCGATCACGCCATCGCTGCAGATCGCGGCAATGCCGACGCCGCCGCCGGCCAGGATCGCGCGATGCGGGGTACGGAAGCGCGACAGCGTGGCCAGCCTGTGCGGCAGGAAGCCGGCGCGGGCCAGTGCGAAGAATTGCCGCGAATAGCCCAGGATGATGCCGTGGAAACTGGCCACCAGCCCGAACAGACCGATCCACACCAGCATGTGCAGCCAGGTCGAACTGTTGCCGACCACCGCCTTCATCGCCTGCGGCAGCGGGTCGTTGATGTTGGACAGCTGGCGCCAGTCGCCCACGCCGCCGGCAAACACCATCACCCCCAGCGCCAGCGCCACCAGGGTGAAAATGCCGGCGATGTAGGCACGCGGGATGGTGCGCCTGGGGTCCTTGGCTTCCTCGGCGGCCATCGCCGCGCCTTCGATCGCCAGGAAGAACCAGATCGCGAATGGAATCGCCGCAAAGATGCCGGAAACCGCCGCCGGGCCGAACACGTCGCTGCCGGCCCAGCCATTGGCGGCGAAACGCGCCACGCTGAAACCCGGTGCCACCACGCCCATGAAGACCAATAGTTCGATCACGGCCAGCAATGTCACGATCAGCTCGAAGGTGGCCGCGATCGCCACCCCGACGATGTTCAAGCCCATGAACACCAGATACGCGCCGATGGCCGCCACACGCGGATCCAGCGTGGGGTATTGCACATTCAAGTACGCACCGATCGCCATCGCGATGGCCGGTGGCGCGAACACGAATTCGATCAGGGTGGCCAGGCCGGCGAGCATGCCGCCGTAGTTGCCGAACGCGCGCAGGCTGTAGGCGAACGGTCCGCCGGCATTGGGGATGGCCGTGGTCAGTTCGGTGAAACTGAAGATGAAACAGGTGTACATCACCGCCACCAGCACGGTGGTGACCAGGAAGCCCAGCGTGCCGGCGGTGCCCCAGCCGTAGCTCCAGCCGAAGTATTCGCCCGAGATCACCAGCCCGACCGCAATCCCCCACAATTGCCAGGTGCCGAGGGTGGGCTTGAGTTGCTCGTTGCGCATGTGGCTCATCTCCAGCGGTCGGGGAGGCGACCAGGCAGCGGCGCTACCTGTGCGACGGACGCGCCATCGTGGCTGCGCGATCGCTGCTGTCCAGCGAGGATCGATGGCGTCTCGGTTATACCCCAAAGCCGGGCGGCGAACACTCGCACGACGGGTAGGTGTGCGCTGGTGTGTCTGCCCGAGGCTGCGGCATGTCGAACTGCGTGCAGCGGCGCCGGCTGTTCATATGCCCAGCGCCCCCATCCGCCCTTCGGGCACCTTCCCCCGCAGGCGGGGGAAGGGGGCGTCGTGCGACTGGAGAGGTGTCACCGCGCCGCCGCGCGCCAGCGAGTTGCCGCGTTCAATCACCAGCGGTGGGTCGATACGCACATCGAATGCTTCGGGTGGGGCCGGGTCTTGCAAGCGTACTGGTGTCTCTACCTCGCCCAGGCGCCCCCATCCGCCCTTCGGGCACCTTCCCCCGCAAGCGGGGGAAGGGGGCGTCGTACGACTGGAGAGGTGTCACCGCGCCGCCGCGCGCCAGCGAGTTGCCGCGTTCAATCACCAGCAGTGGGTCGATACGCACATCGAATGCTTCGGGTGGGGCCGCGTCTTCAAGCGCACTGGTGTCTCTACCTCGCCGGGGGCGCCCCCATCCGCCCTTCGGGCACCTTCCCCCGCAGGCGGGGGAAGGGGGCGTCGTACGACTGGAGCGGTGTCACCGCGCCGCAGTGCGCTCAGGCGGCCGCATCGTCAGCCGCGCCGCTGCGCGTCCTTGGCCTGACCGCGGTGCAGCGACTTATGTCCGGTTACTTCCCGCGTTCAATCACAAGCAGTGGGTCGATGCGGACGTCGAACCGCGCCGCAGCGCGCTCAGGCGGCCGCATTGCCAACCGCGCCGCTGCGCGCCCTCGGCCTGCCCCCGGTGCAGCGACTTAGTGTCCGGTTACTTCCCGCGCTCAATCACCAGCAATGGGTCGATGCGGACATCGAACCAGTTCATCCCCCAATGCAGATGCGGCCCGGTCGCACGCCCGGTCGCGCCCACTGCAGCGATGACCTGGCCTTGTTCCACACGGTCGCCGACCTTGACGTCGATCCGCGATAGATGCAGGAAGTTAGAACTGATGCCGAAGCCGTGATCGAGCAGCACGGTGCCGCCGGTCAGGTAGAGATCCGGTGCGGCAAAGGTCACCACGCCGGCGGCCGGTGCCTTGACCGGCGTGCCGGTCGGCACGGCGATGTCCATGCCGGAATGGCCGGCGCCAGGTTGGCCGTTGTACACCCGCGCATTGCCGAAGCGGCCACTGATGCGGCCCTGCACGGGCCAGATGAAGGGCTGCGCGAAATCCGGGCGGGCATCGTCGCGGTCGCGGGCCGCGGTCACCTGCGCCTGTTCGCGCTTGATGCGCTCGGCAATCGCCGCTGGTGGGTTGACCGTCTTGGGCGGTACGCCATTGATGCGTTCGGTCGGCCAGTCGCGCGGCCTCACTGCGATGCTGGCGGTGCGCTGGCTGCCGTCGGGTAGGGTGACCTGCACCTGCAACGGGCCAGTGGCATCGCGGCCGATGCCGAACACCACGCTGCCATAGCCGCTGACCCGCAGGTGACGGCCGGCGTATTGCACCGTGCTGCCGGCCGGCACCTTGCCGATCACCATGGCGCCTTGCGACGCGCTGGTCGGAAACACCACGCCGGCAGCGTCGGCCGCCTGCACCTGCGCGCTGGCCACGCCCGGCACGGCCAGCGCGAGCGCCAGCCATGCTCCAATCACGACTGCGCGCATCAGCGGTCGAAGGTCAGGCGCTGGCCGGCGGCGCTGCCGACCAACTGCTCGCCGTCCCAGACCAGTTGCCCGTTGACCCAGGTCGCGGCGATGCGCGAGCGGAAGGTGGTGCCTTCGAACGGCGACCAGCCGCACTTGGACAACACCTGCTCGCGCTTCACGGTGAATGGCGTGTTGTCGATCATCACCAGGTCGGCGAAATAGCCTTCGCGCAGGAAGCCGCGTTGTTCCACATCGAACAGCTGCGCCGGCGCGTGCGCGAACTTCTGCACGATGCGGGTGATCGGCAGCTTGCCTTCGTGCACCAGCTCCAGCGCCGCTACCAGGGCGTATTGCACCAGCGGCAGGCCGGAGGGTGCCTGCGCGTAGGGCTTCTGCTTTTCTTCCCAGGTGTGTGGGGCGTGATCGGTGGCGAGCACATCGATCACGTCGTCGGCCAGCGCCTGGATCAGCGCCAGGCGGTCCTCGGCTTCCTTGATCGCGGGGTTGCACTTGATCAGGTTGCCCAGCCGCGCGTAATCGCTGCGATCGAAGCGCAGGAAGTGGATGCACGTCTCGGCGGTGATGCGCTTGCGCAGCCTGCCGTCGGCATCGACCAGCGGGCCGGCATCGAACAAGCCCAGCTCGTCGGCGGTGGAGATGTGCAGCACATGCAGGCGGGTGTTGTGCTTGCGCGCCAGCGACACCGCCAGCTGCGAGGACTTCAGGCAGGCCTGCCGCGAGCGGATGTCCGGATGCATGTCCGCACTCAGCGCGTCGCCGTACTGCTGCTTGTACTGTTCCATCGTCGCGTCGATGGTCGGGGTGTCTTCGCAGTGGGTGATGATCGGGGTGGGCGCGTCGCGGAAGATCGCGTCCAGCGTCTGCGGGTTGTCGACCAGCATGTTGCCGGTGGAGGCGCCCATGAACACCTTGATGCCTGGCGCGGTCTTGGGGTCCAGCGACTGGATGTGGGCCAGGTTGTCGTTGCTGGCGCCCATGTAGAAGCCGTAGTTGGCCCAGGCGCGCCCGGCGGCCGCGTCGTACTTGGACTGCAGCGCGGCCGCGTCCAGGGTCGGCGGGTTGGTATTGGGCATGTCCATGAAGCTGGTCAAGCCGCCGGCAACCGCGGCGCCGGATTCGGTGGCGATGTCGCCCTTGTGGGTCAGGCCCGGCTCGCGGAAGTGCACCTGGTCGTCGATCATGCCCGGCAACACCCAGCGCCCGGCCGCGTCCACCACGGTATCGCCGGGAGCAGGAGGGATCTTGCTGTCGATCCTGGCGATGCGGCCGCTCTCGATCAGGAGATCGGCGTCGAACTCCTTGCCTTCATTGACCAGGCGGGCGTTGATGATGAGGGTTCGGCTCATGGATGAGGTCCTTTGCAGCTGCAGGAAGAGGGCGGGGGCGAAGACGAAGGCGTGGGTGCGTCGGGCACCGGATCGAAACCGCCCGGATGGAACGGATGGCAGCGGCCGAGCCGGCGTGCGGCCAGCCAGCATCCGCGCAGCGGGCCGAAGCGGCCGATGGCCGTCATGGCGTACTCCGAGCAACTGGGCGCAAAGCGGCAGCGCGGCCCGAGCAGCGGGCTGATGAACAGCTTGTAGAAGCGCAACAGCGCAATGAGCAGGCGTGAGATCACTTGCCAATGATATGCCAGTTGCATTAATAGGTGGTTGCCGGGGGTCCGCGGGGTACGTTATAAAGGCCCGCTTTCCCGGGCCCCGGGGGAACCAAGGAAGAGCGTTTCGTGGCTGCTAAAAAACCTGCAAAAAAGGCCGTCCAGGCCGCCAAGAAGTCCGCCAAACCCGTTGCGAAGAAGGCAGCGGCGCCCGCTGCTGCAAAACCGGCCGCCAAGAAGGCCACGCCGGCCACCAAGCAGCCCGCTGCCAAGAAGGCACCTGCGAGCAAGGCCGTTGCCAAGAAGGCGCCGGTCGCTAAGCCCGCAGCGACCAAGCCCGTGAAACCTGTCGCCAAGACGACCGCTGCCAAGCCGGCGGCGACCAAGGCAGCTCCAGCTGCCGCCAAGCCGGCCGCCAAGCCGGTGGCGTCCAAGTCCGTACCGAAGCCGGCCGCCAAGCCTGCTCCGGCCAAGTCAGTCCCGGTCAAGGCTGAAAAGCCCGCGCCCGCACCGGCCCCCAAGGCCGTCCCTGCGAAGCCGGCAAAGCCTGCGACCCCGTCACCTAAGAATCCCGTGCCCGTTTCGAAATCCTCCGCAAAAACGCCAACCAAGACCGAATCCCCCGCCAAGCCCGCTGCGACCCGTCCGGTCGGCAAGGTGGCCGTGGCCGTGACCTCCAAGCCGGCCAGCCCGGCGGCCAAGACCAAGTACAAGGTGGTCGACTACAAGACCGACGAGGCCACCGGTCGCCCGATCCTGCCCAAGGGCTACAAGCCAGCGGCGGACGAGGAGTACATGAGCACGCTGCAGCAGGAGTACTTCCGCCAGCGTCTGCAGAGCTGGCGCAACGAGCTGGTCGAAGAGTCCAAGCAGACCATCGAGAACCTGCGCGAAGAAGTGCGCGATATCGGCGACGAAGCCGAGCGTGCCACGCGCGAGACCGAGAATTCGTTGGAACTGCGTACCCGCGACCGTTACCGCAAGCTGATCGGCAAGATCGACAGCACGCTCAAGCGCCTGGAGGCCGGTGACTACGGTTTCTGCGTCGACACCGGCGAAGAAATCGGCCTGGATCGCCTGGAAGCGCGCCTGACCGCCGAACGCACCATCGACGCCCAGGAGCGTTGGGAGCACCTGCAGAAGCAGCAGGGCGACTGATCGTCCTGTCTGCCGGTTCGATCGAGCCCCGCCACGTGCGGGGCTTTTTTGTGGAGCGCCGGGTCCGCCAAGGTGGCGTATGGGTGCGCGAAGAGGCGGCGCCGATGCACGCTGGCCGCGCAGCGCAACGCCGGGCGCGCCCGGCGATGGCCAGCTGTCTGTTCGACGTGCGCGTGCACTCGAACGATGTCTGCAACCGCGCCACGCGCGCTGCCGTCCAGGCAAAGCGCGCGCCGTCTCAGGCGCACCAGATTCGCATCGAGCCGCTGGGGCGGCACCGGCGGCACGCGGCCAATGCTGGTGCGCCTTGCCTATTGCAGCTCGCGCAGGTCCAGCTTGCGCAGGCGCGGCGCCTTCCAGGCGGTGGTCGCTACCACGCCCAGGGTGACGCAGCCGCCGATCACCACGGCCGGCACCAGCCCGACCAGGCGCGCCATCACGCCGTCATAGAACGCGCCCAGTTCGTTGGACGAGCCGATGAAGATGCCGTTGATCGACGACACCCGTCCGCGCATCGCATCCGGCGTGGCTAGCTGCAGGATGGTCTGCCGTACCACGACCGAGACGCCATCGCACATGCCGTACACCAGCAGGATCGCCGCCGACAGCCAGAAGTGGCGCGACAGCCCGAAGGCGATGGTGCACAGCCCGAAGCCGGCCACCGACAGCATCAGCACCCGTCCGGCATTGCGTTGCAGTGGGTGTCGCGCCAGCCAGACGCCCACCACGATCGACCCCAGCGCCGGTGCGCCGCGCAGGATGCCCAGGCCTTCCGGTCCGTAGTGCAGGATCTCGTGGATGAAGGCCGGCAGCATCGACACCGCACCGCCCAGCAGCACCGAGAACATGTCCAGTGCCATCGCGCCGAGCATGATCTGGTTGGACAGCACGAACTGCGCGCCTTCGGCGATGCTGCGGAAGATCGGCGCACGCGGGCCGCGGTTGACCGGTTCTTCCACGCGCAACAACGCCAGCGCCAGGATCGCCAGCAGTGCCACGCTCGCAGCCACGCCATAGGCCAGGCCCTTGCCACCCCAGCCGACCAGCACCCCGCCCAGTGCCGGGCCGATCACCATGCCGGCCTGGAAGGTGACGCTGCCGATGCTGGCGCCGCGTGCGTAGGCCTCGCGCGGCAGTGCACGTGCGAACAATGCGTTGTAGACCGGCGACAGGAACGAGCGCGCCGCACCGGTCAGCGCGATGGCCGCGTAGATCTGCCACACGCCCTGCACCGGCAGCCATCCATGCGTGATCGCCAGCAACAGCAGCGCCGTGCTGACCAGACCCAGCACCGCCACCATTCCCAGGCGACGACGCGGCAGGTGATCGACCAGGTAGCCGGCAAATGGCGCGATGCAGAAGAACGGCAGGATCTCCGCCAGTCCGATCAGTCCCAGCGAGAGCGGATTGCGGGTGATTTCGTAGATATGCCAGCCAACCGTGACCGCGACGATCTGGTACGACAGCATGGCTGCGACGCGATACAGCAGCACCAGGCCGAAGCCGGGATGTGCGAACAGCGTGCGCAGCGAATCGGCGGGCGAGGGTGCGGGCGCGCTCACTGCTGCGCGCGTGCGGTGTCGCGGATGAAGGCCAGCATCGCGGCCACGCCGTTGCTGCGAGTCGGGGACAGGTGCTTGGCCAGGCCGATGCCGGCGATGTAGTCCGGCTCGGTCGCCAGGATTTCCTGCGCGCTACGCCCGGAATACACCCGCAGCGCGAGATAGATCAACCCGGAGACGATCGCCGAATCGCTGACGGCGTGGAAGTCCAACCGCTCGGCGTTGCCCTCGGGCACGATCCACACCATCGATTGGCAGCCGTGCAGGCGATGCTCTTCGGTCTTCCACTGCTCCGGAAAGGAGGGCAGCTTGCGCCCCAGATCGATCAGGTACTGGTAGCGCTCGGACCAGTCGCCGAAGAAGGAGAACTCCTCGGCAATGGCGGCCTGCGCCTCGGTGGCGGTGGGTTCGAGCGGGAAGGGGGAGTTGGTCATCAAAGTTCCAGAATCGTTCGCAAAAATCCAGGGGCGTTCGGTCAGAGCCCCTCTCCCTCCGGGAGAGGGGTTGGGGTGAGGGTACGGGCGAAGCCTCGTGAATGGTGCACGCGGCTTCGCCCGTACCCTCATCCGCCCCTGCGGGGCACCATCTCCCCCATGAAGGGGGACAATGTCCCGACGGGAGAAGGACCGGTCAGGCGCGTTTCCAGCGCACGCCTTGCGGGGTGTCTTCCAGCACGATGCCTTCGTCGGCGAGCTGCGTGCGGATGGCATCGGCACGGGCGAAATCCTTGGCCTTCTTCGCGGCGCTGCGTTCTTCGACCAGGGCGGTAATGCGCGCATCGTCGCCGGCGTCGGTGCCGCGCGAGAACCAGGCGGCCGGGTCCTGCTGGAGCAGTCCGAGTGCCAGGCCTGCGCCCAGCAATCGGGTCTTGCTATCGCGCAGCTCGGTAAGCCGCGCCGATATGTCTGCACCCTGGGCCACTTGACTACGCAGCGCACGCGCTTCTGCAGCGATGCTGGCGATGATCGACAAGGCCTGCGGCGTGTTGAGGTCGTCATCCAGGGCCGCCTCCACCTCGGCGGGAATCGCCGGCGGTGCGCTGCCGCTCGATGCATCGCCGGCCTCCAGCGCGGACACATCCCGCAACGTCCCGTACAACCGGTCCAGCGTGTTCTTGGCCTGTTCGATCAAGCCGTCCGACCAGTCCAGCGGCTGCCGGTAGTGCGCGCTCAGCAGGGCGTAGCGCAGCGCCTCTGGCGGATGTTTGGCGATCAGCTCGTGCACGGTTTCGATGTTGCCCAGCGACTTGCTCATCTTGGCGCCGCTGAAATTGAGCATGCCGTTGTGCAGCCAGAACCGCGCGAAGGTGGCGCCGCCATGCGCGCACTCGCTCTGCGCGATCTCGTTCTCGTGATGCGGAAACTGCAGGTCCACACCGCCAGCATGGATGTCGATGGTGGGGCCCAGGTGGGCGGCGGCCATCGCCGAGCATTCGATATGCCAGCCGGGGCGGCCGCGGCCCCAGGGCGAGTCCCAGCCCGGCAGCTCGTCGCTGGACGGCTTCCACAGCACGAAGTCGCCCGGGTCGCGCTTGTACGGCGCCACATCCACGCGGGCGCCGGCCAGCATCTCCTCCGGGTCGCGCCGCGACAGCTTGCCGTAGCCATCGAAGCTGGCCACCGCGAACAGCACATGGCCTTCGGCGGCGTAGGCATGTCCGCTTTCGATCAGCCGCTCGATCATCGCCACGATCTGCGGGATGTGCGCGGTGGCCTCCGGTTCGATGTCCGGCGGCACCACACCGAGCGCGGCCATATCCTGGCGGTAGATCGCGGCGAAACGGTCGGTGATGGCGGAAATCGGCACGCCCTGCGCCTGCGCGGCGGCGTTGATCTTGTCGTCCACGTCGGTGATGTTGCGCGCGTAGCGCAGTGCGCCATAGCGCCGCCGCAACAGCGCGGCCAGCACGTCGAACACCACCGGGCCGCGTGCATTGCCGATATGCGCGTAGTTGTAGACGGTGGGGCCGCACACATACAGGGTGGGGCGGGCGGGATCGAGCGGCGCGAACGGCTCGACCCGCCGCGTCAGGTTGTTGTGCAGGCGCAGGCTCATCGGCATCTTGGAAAGGGCAACCCCGCGATTCTAGCCGGTCGCGGCAGTGCGGCGAACCGATGGGCCTGCCCGGCAACCGGATGGGCTGCGTTCAGCCCGGAACCAGGCAAGCTCCATACACTTACGTATTGCCTGGCTTGGCCTCCTTGCTCCTGATGCGACTTTTCCCGTTCTCCGTGCTGTGCGTGCTGGCCTGGCAGGTGATGCCGGCACATGCGGCAGATCCCGAGGTCAAGAACCGGGTCGTCGTGATCGAAAACGTCAAGCTCGACTACGCCCAGGTATTGAACGTGGAGCCGGTCTACCAGACCTTGCGCGCCACCCGGATCGAGGAGCAGTGCGAGGCCGAGCAGGCCGTCCAGGTCGCGGTGGCGCCGGCCGAGGACGAGGGGCGCATCAACCGCATGGTGGATTCGGTCAAGGAAATGTTCTCGCGTCGCCCCGAGCCGGCCCCGGCAGCGGTGCCGCCGACCAGCACGCGCCGCAACTGCAAGGTGGTGGAAGTGCCGCGCGAGTTCCGCCGGCCGATCGCCTTCGACGTGGACTATGTCTACAAGGGCACCAAATACCGCTCGCGGCTGCCGGAAGACCCGGGCAACCGGCTGCGGGTCCGCGTTTCGGTGACTCCGTATATCCCCGACGCCATCGTCGCCCCGCCGCGGTGAGTGGCGCAGCGGTTGCGCCTTGCCCGCATGCATGCGAGGATTCGCGCCCTATGCAAGCAAACGCCTTTCAGCACGACACCAGCGCCGCCCGGATGGCCTCCGGCATGACCTCGCGTGCCCGCCGACCGGAATCCTACATTTTCGCTGGGTAACCGGAGCGTTTTGCTGCCTGTTTTCGAAAACCCAGCCTTCAGGCTGGGTTTTTTCGTTTTGGCGTCACAAAAGTTTCAACCGCAAGAAACGCGCATGTCGCGCACCCGTCGCTCCCGACGGACCACGCAGCAGAAGTACGCAGCAAAGGATCGATCGATGTCACTGAAGCACTTCTTGAACACCCAGGACTGGAGTCGCGCCGAACTGGACGCGTTGTTGACCCAGGCCGCACTGTTCAAACGCAACAAGCTGGGAAGCGAGCTGAAGGGCAAGTCGATCGCGCTGGTGTTCTTCAACCCGTCCATGCGCACCCGCACCAGCTTCGAGCTGGGTGCGTTCCAGCTGGGCGGGCATGCGGTAGTGCTGCAGCCGGGCAAGGATGCGTGGCCGATCGAGTTCAACCTGGGCACGGTGATGGATGGCGACACCGAAGAGCACATCGCCGAAGTGGCGCGCGTGCTCGGCCGTTATGTCGACCTGATCGGCGTGCGCGCGTTCCCGAAGTTCGTCGACTGGTCCAAGGACCGCGAGGACCAGGTGCTCAAGAGCTTTGCCCGGTATTCGCCGGTGCCGGTGATCAACATGGAGACCATCACCCACCCGTGCCAGGAGCTGGCGCATGCGCTGGCGCTGCAGGAACACTTCGGCACACAGGATCTGCGCGGCAAGAAGTACGTGCTGACCTGGACCTATCACCCCAAGCCGCTCAACACCGCGGTGGCCAATTCCGCGCTGACCATCGCCACCCGCTTGGGGATGGACGTGACCCTGCTGTGCCCGACGCCGGACTACATCCTGGACGAGCGCTACATGGGCTGGGCGGCGCAGAACGTGGCCGAAAGCGGTGGCTCGCTGCAGGTGAGCCACGACATCGACAGCGCCTACGCCGGTGCCGATGTCGTCTATGCCAAGAGCTGGGGCGCGCTGCCGTTCTTCGGCAACTGGGAGCCGGAAAAGCCGATCCGCGACCAGTACCAGCACTTCATCGTCGACGAGCGCAAGATGGCGCTGACCAATAACGGCGTGTTCTCGCATTGCCTGCCGCTGCGCCGCAACGTCAAGGCCACCGATGCGGTGATGGATTCGCCCAACTGCATCGCCATCGACGAGGCAGAGAATCGCCTGCATGTGCAGAAGGCGATCATGGCTGCCCTGGTGGGCCAGGGCAGCCGGGATTCGTGATTGGGGATTGGGGATTTGCAACGGCGAACTCCGCTCCCGACCTAACTTAGTCAACTTCCAAAGAGACCCCCATGTCGCAACAGACCGCTTCCACCAATCCCGAATCCCCAATCTCAAATCCCGGCACCAAGGACATCGTCCTGGCGTTCTCCGGCGGCCTGGACACCAGCTTCTGCATTCCGTATCTGCAGGAACGTGGCTACGCGGTGCACACGGTGTTTGCCGATACCGGCGGCGTGGATGCCGAAGAGCGTGAGTTCATCGAGAAGCGCGCCGCCGAGCTGGGTGCGGCCAGCCATGTCACCGTCGACGGGGGCCCGGCGATCTGGGAAGGCTTCGTCAAGCCGTTCGTGTGGGCGGGCGAGGGCTACCAGGGCCAGTATCCGTTGCTGGTGTCCGACCGTTACCTGATCGTGGATGCTGCGCTCAAGCGCGCCGAAGAGCTGGGCACGCGCATCATCGCGCACGGCTGCACCGGCATGGGCAACGACCAGGTGCGTTTCGACCTGGCGGTGAAGGCGTTGGGCGACTACCAGATCGTCGCGCCGATCCGCGAAATCCAGAAGGAGCACACCCAGACCCGCGCCTACGAACAGAAGTATCTGGAAGAGCGCGGTTTCGGCGTGCGTGCCAAGCAGCAGGCCTACACCATTAACGAGAATCTGCTGGGCCTGACCATGTCCGGCGGCGAGATCGATCGGTGGGAAGCGCCGGGCGAGGGCGCGCGCGGCTGGTGCGCGCCGCGCAGCGCATGGCCCACCGAGGCGCTGACGGTGACCTTGAAATTCGTCGAAGGCGAGGCGGTGGAGCTGGATGGCGAGCCGCTGCCCGGTGCGAAGATCCTGGCCAAGCTCAACAGCCTGTTTGCGCAGTACGGCGTGGGCCGTGGCGTGTACACCGGCGATACCGTAATCGGGCTGAAGGGCCGCATCGTGTTCGAAGCGCCGGGCCTGGTCTCGCTGCTCACCGCGCATCGCGCGCTGGAAGATGCCGTGCTGACCAAGCAGCAGAACCGCTTCAAGCCGGACGTGGCGCGCAAGTGGGTGGAGCTGGTGTACGAAGGCTTCTACCACGACCCGCTCAAGACCGACATCGAGGCGTTCCTGAAGTCGTCGCAGTCCAAGGTCAATGGCGAAGTGGTGCTGGAAACCCGCGGTGGCCGCGTCGATGCGGTGGCGGTGCGTTCGCCGCACCTGCTCAACACCAAGGGCGCGACCTATGCGCAGTCGGCCGACTGGGGCGTGGAAGAAGCCGAAGGCTTCATCAAGCTGTTCGGCATGAGCTCCACGCTGTACGCGCAGGTCAATCGCTGAGCAGGGCGTGCGGATGCTTTGATGCTGCGCGCCTGCGCGCGGATTGCTTCTTCCGCGTGCGGGAGAAGGTGGCGCGTAGCGCCGGATGAGGGTGCTTTGCACTGCCCCCATCCGCCCTGTCGGGCACCTTCCCCCGCAAGCGGGGGAAGGGTGGTATGAACGTCAGAGATACATTGCTTCTCCCGCGTGCGGGAGAAGGTGGCGCGTAGCGCCGGATGAGGGGGGCTTTGCACTGCCCCCATCCGCCCTTCGGGCACCTTCCCCCGCAGGCGGGGGAAGGGTGGTATGAACCTCAGAGACACCCCGCACACTTGGCAACACCACCATGCTGCCCGACGCAACCAGACCCATTCAATGGACACACTGCTCGACAACACGCTGACTCACATTCAAACGCTGGTGTCCTTCGACACCCGCAACCCGCCGCGTGCCATGGGGTGCCAGTGCTGCGCGCCTGCGCGCAGATTGCTTCTCCCGCGTGCGGGAGAAGGTGGCGCGTAGCGCCGGATGAGGGGGGCTTTTGCACTGCCCCCATCCGCCCTTCGGGCACCTTCCCCCGCAGGCGGGGGAAGGGTGGTAGGAACCTCAGAGACACTCCGCACACTTGGCCACACATCACCTCGCCACCATGCTGCCCGACGCAACCAGACCCATTCAATGAACACACTGCTCGACAACACGCTGACTCACCTGGAAGCGCTGGTGTCCTTCGACACTCGCAATCCGCCGCGTGCGATCGCTGCCGAAGGCGGCATCTTCGACTACCTGGGCGCGCAACTGCCCGGTTTCCAGGTCGAGTTGATCGACCACGGTGCCGGGGCGGTGAGCCTGTATGCGGTGCGTGGAACTCCAAAGTATCTGTTCAACGTACACCTGGACACGGTGCCGGATTCGCCGCATTGGAGCGCCGATCCGCATGTGATGCGGCGCACCGAAGACCGCGCGATCGGCCTGGGCGTGTGCGACATCAAGGGCGCGGCTGCGGCGTTGATCGCCGCAGCCAATGCCGGCGATGGCGATGCCGCCTTCCTGTTTTCGTCCGATGAGGAAGCCAACGACCCGCGCTGTATTGCCGCGTTTCTGGCCCGTGGTCTGCCGTTCGAGGCAGTGCTGGTGGCCGAGCCGACCATGAGCGAGGCGGTGCTGGCGCATCGTGGCATCAGCTCGGTACTGATGCGCTTTGCCGGCCGCGCCGGGCATGCCTCGGGCAAGCAGGATCCGTCTGCCAGCGCGCTGCACCAGGCGATGCGCTGGGGCGGCAGGGCGCTGGATCATGTCCAGGCACTCGCACATGCGCGCTTCGGCGGGCTGACCGGCCTGCGCTTCAACATCGGCCGCGTCGATGGCGGCATCAAGGCCAACATGATCGCCCCTGCGGCCGAGCTGCGCTTCGGTTTCCGTCCGCTGCCATCGATGGATGTGGATGGCCTGCTGGCGACCTTTGCCGGCTTTGCCGATCCCGCCGCAGCGCACTTCGAAGAAACCTTTCGCGGCCCCAGCCTGCCGTCCGGCGACATAGCGCGTGCCGAAGAGCGTCGCCTGGCCGCACGCGATGTGGCCGATGCGCTGGACCTGCCGATCGGCAATGCGGTGGACTTCTGGACCGAGGCCTCGCTGTTCTCGGCCGGCGGCTACACCGCGCTGGTCTATGGCCCGGGCGATATCGCCCAGGCGCATACCGCCGATGAGTTCGTGACGCTGGAGCAACTGCAGCGTTATGCCGAATCGGTCCATCGCATCATCAACGGTTCCCGCTAAACCGACCCTTGCGCCTGGCGCTTCCTTCCTCTTTCGATCACGGCAATGTCCCTCCCAGCACAGCCCCACAAACAGACCCGCCAGACCATCGTGCGCCTGCTTTCGAGCATGGCCAGCGCGAAGGAAATCAGCCAGTACCTCAAGCGGTTTTCGCAGCTCGACGCCAAACGCTTTGCGGTGGTCAAGGTGGGCGGCGCGGTGTTGCGCGACGATCTGGAGGCGCTGACTTCGTCGCTGTCGTTCCTGCAGGAAGTGGGGCTGACCCCGATCGTGCTGCACGGCGCCGGCCCGCAGCTGGACGCCGAACTGTCGGCCGCCGGCATCGAGAAGCAGACCGTCAACGGCTTGCGGGTGACCTCGCCCGAAGCGCTGGCGATCGTGCGCAAGGTGTTCCAGGCCTCCAACCTCAAATTGGTGGAAGCGCTGCAGCAGAACGGCGCGCGCGCCACCTCCATCACCGGCGGCGTGTTCGAGGCGCAGTACCTGGATCGCGAAACCTATGGCCTGGTCGGTGAGGTCAAGGCGGTGAATCTGGCGCCGATCGAAGCCAGCCTGCAGGCCGGCTCGATCCCGGTGATCACCAGCCTGGGCGAAACGCCCAGCGGGCAGATCCTCAACGTCAACGCGGACTTTGCCGCCAACGAACTGGTGCAGGAGCTGCAGCCCTACAAGATCATCTTCCTCACCGGCACCGGCGGCCTGCTGGATGCCGACGGCAAGCTGATCGATTCGATCAACCTGTCCACCGAGTACGACCACCTGATGCAGCAGCCGTGGATCAACGGCGGCATGCGGGTGAAGATCGAACAGATCAAGGACCTGCTCGACCGCCTGCCGCTGGAATCGTCGGTGTCGATCACCCGGCCGGCGGATCTGGCCAAGGAACTGTTCACCCACAAGGGCTCCGGCACCCTGGTCCGGCGGGGCGAGCGCGTGCTGCGCGCCACGTCCTGGGACGAGCTGGATCTGCCGCGGCTCACATCGCTGATCGAATCCAGCTTCGGTCGCACCCTGGTGCCGGACTATTTTTCCAACACCACGCTATTGCGTGCCTACGTCAGCGAGAACTATCGCGCCGCGGTCATCCTCACCGACGAGGGCCAGCTCGGCGAAGGCCGGCTGACCTATCTGGACAAGTTCGCCGTGCTCGACGACGCGCAGGGCGAAGGCCTGGGCCGGGCGGTGTGGAACGTGATGCGCGAGGAAACCCCGCAGCTGTTCTGGCGCTCGCGGCACAACAACCAGGTCAATATCTTCTACTACGCCGAATCCGATGGCTGCATCAAGCAGGAGAAGTGGAAAGTGTTCTGGTACGGGCTGGAGAACTTCGCGCAGATCCAGCACTGCGTGGCGCATTGCGCCACCCGTCAACCGACCCTGCTGGGCTGAGCGCGATGACCTGGAGCCAATTGCCCCTGCTGTGGCGCGAGTTGCCCACGCTGCGCGGGCAGCATGCGACGCTGGAGCCCTTGCAGGCCGCACACGTCGACGGTCTGCGTGCCGCGCTGGAGGACGGTGCGTTGTCGCGGCTGTGGTACACCGGCGTGCCGGCACCGGCGCAGTTGGACGACTACCTGGCCGCCGCGTTGGCGGCGCAGGCCGAAGGCAGGATGCTGCCCTTCGTGGTGCGCAATGCGGCAGGCGAGATCGTCGGCAGCACCCGCTACTACGGGCTGGACGTGACGGTGCCCAGGTTGTCGATCGGCTACACCTGGTACGCCCCGCGTGTGCAGCGCACCGGCGTCAACACCGAAACCAAGCTGATGCTGCTGCAGCATGCCTTCGAAACGCTGGGCTGTCTGAGCGTGGTGTTCGAGACCAGTTGGTTCAATCACCCCTCGCGCGCGGCCATTGCGCGCTTGGGTGCCAAGCAGGACGGGGTGCTGCGCAATCACGCCCGGCACGCCGACGGTACGCCGCGCGATACCGTGGTGTTCTCCATCATCGATACGGAATGGGCCGGGGTCAAACGCCACCTGCAGTTCCGCCTGGAAGCAAACGCATGAGTGTTCAAGCAAGCACCACCATCGGCATTGTCGGCGCCCGCGGGCATACCGGCTCGGAATTGATCAAGCTGGTGGCGGCGCATCCGCACCTGCAGCTGGTCTTCGTGTCTTCGCGCGAACTGGCCGGGCAGGCGGTGGGCGACCACAACGACGGCTATCGCGGCGATCTGCGGTTCGAAAGTCTGGATGCCGACGCGGTGGCCGCCAAGGCGGCCGACGTGGTGATCCTGGCGCTGCCCAACGGCAAGGCCGAGCCATTCGTGGCTGCGATCGATGCCGCCAGGCCGCAGACGCTGGTGATCGATCTGTCCGCCGACTATCGCTTCGATCCGGCCTGGTATTACGGCCTGCCCGAACTCACCCGCGCGCGCTACGCCGGGCAGAAGCGCATCAGCAACCCGGGCTGCTATGCCACCGCCATGCAGCTGACCATCGCGCCGCTGCTGGATCAGCTGGCCGGCCCGCCGCAATGCTTCGGCGTGTCCGGCTATTCCGGCGCCGGCACCACGCCGTCGGACAAGAACAACCCCGAGCTGCTCGCCGACAACCTGATGCCGTATGCGCTGACCAACCACATGCACGAGCGCGAAGTCTCCGCCCAGCTCGGCGTGCCGGTGGAGTTCATGCCGCATGTGGCGCCGCATTTCCGCGGTATCACCATGACCGTGAATCTATGGCTGCAGCAGCCGCTGACGCGCGAGCAGCTGCAGGCGCGCTATGCGCAGCGCTACGCCGACGAGCCGCTGATCGAGCTGGTGGACGAGGCACCGTGGGTCAGCCGCATCGCCGGCCGGCACGGCGTGCAGATCGGCGGCATCACCCTGGCGTCCGGCAACAAGCGCGTGGTGGTGGTGGCAACCCTGGACAACCTGCTCAAGGGCGCGGCGACGCAGGCGATGCAGAATCTCAACCTGGCGTTCGGCTGGGACGAATTGACCTCGATTGCAGTGTGATGTTCGGGACCGGGGACCGGGGACCGGTGACCGGGGAGAGCAAGGGCAGAAGCTCCTGCTTTCCCGGGTCCCCGGTCCCGGGTCCCCGGTCCCGCAAAAAAGGACCCCTAATGACAAACCTGTTGTGGCAAAAACCCGGCGTGGCCGTGGACGCCAAGATCCAGGCTTTCCTGGCCGGCGACGACGTGATCCTGGACCGCGAGTTCTTCCTCTACGACATCGCTGCCAGCACGGCGCATGCGCAAGGCCTGCAGCACATCGGCATCCTCGCCACCGACGAGCTGGCCGGTCTGCAGCGCGAGCTGGGGCTGCTGGCCGATGATTTCCGCAGCGGTGCCTTCGTGCTGGACGAGCAGTACGAGGATTGCCATTCGGCCATCGAGGCGCGCCTGACCGAGCGCCTGGGCGATGCCGGCCGCAAGATCCATACCGGGCGCAGCCGCAACGACCAGATCCTGGTGGCCACGCGGTTGTGGTTGAAGGACAAGCTGCGGCGCGTGGCCACGCTCAGCGCCGAGATCGCCAAGGTGGCGCTGGACCGCGCCCAGGCCGAGGCGGCGTTGCCGGTGCCTGGCTACACGCATATCCAGCGGGCGGTGGTGTCTTCGGCAGGCATGTGGTGGGCCGGCTGGGCCGAGGCCTTCATCGACAACGCGGTGCGCGCCAACGACACCTTGCAGCTGGTGGACAGCAATCCGCTCGGTACCGCAGCCGGTTACGGCGTCAATCTGCCGTTGGACCGCGCGCATACCACCACCGCGCTGGGCTTTGCGCGGCTGCAGGTCTCGCCGATCTACGCGCAGCTTTCGCGTGGCAAGTACGAGCTGGCTGCGCTCGAAGCCCTCGGCAGCGCCACGCTCGATCTGCGGCGCATCGCCTGGGACCTGTCGTTGTTCACCAGCGGCGAGTTCGCCTTCGTGGCGCTGCCAGCGCAGTACACCACCGGCAGTTCGATCATGCCGAACAAGCGCAACCCCGATGTCATCGAACTGATGCGCGCCACCCACGCCAGCGTGGCGGCGGCGCGGACCGAGATCGAACAGCTGCTGTCGCTGCCGTCCGGCTACCACCGCGATCTGCAGAGCAGCAAGGGCGCGATCGTGCATGGTTTTGGCCGCGGCCTGGCCGCGCTGGAACTGCTGCCGGCGCTGCTGGCGAACCTGGAATGGCGCCCGGATAAGCTGCAGGCGGCGATCGATTCGGGCATGTATGCCACCGATGTGGCGGTGGAAGCGGCCGTGGCCGGCGTCCCGTTCCGCGATGCCTACAAGGCGGCCGCCGAAGCCTCGGACACTGCAGGGCAGGGGCGCACGCCGGAAGGCAGCCTGGCTGCACGCGTCTCGCCCGGCGCGGCTGCCGACCTGCAACTGGATGTGTTGCAGGCCCGCTGGCAGGCGCTGCGATGAGCGCATGGATCGCTACTGACGCTGAGGAATGCGTGCAATGACCACGCTCTATCTGGTCCTGGCCATGCGCCTGCCCAGCTTCGACGATGCCGCCATCCAACCGCATCGCGACTTCCTCGATGCGCTGCGCGCACAGGGCAGGCTCCATCTCACCGGCGGGTTCACCGACGGCAGCGGCGGTGCCTACGTGCTGTGCAACGTGGACGACCTGGCGCAGGCGCAGGCCATTGTCGCCAGTGATCCGCTGGTCACGATGCAGGCTTCGAACCTGAGCGTGCACGAATGGACCATTCGCTGAGGCTGCAACCATGACCCTGCCGGCTGCGAATGCCGTGTCCCCATTCGTCGAGCAAGCGCTGCCGCCATGGCGCCGCGCGGTGCTCAAGGTCGGCAGCAGCCTGCTTGCCGCCGATGGCGGCGGGCTGTCGCCGCGCTTTGCGCTGGGGCTGGCGCAGTTCGTCTCGGCCAATCTGGCGGCCGGGCGCGAACTGGTGATCGTGTCCTCCGGCGCGGTGGCCGCCGGCCGCGCAATCCTGCCCAAGGCCGCCGAGGTCGGCGCGCCCATCGCTGCGCGGCAAGCCCTGGCCGCGCTGGGGCAGGCGCAACTGATCGCCTTGTGGCAGCGCTTTTTCGAACGGCCGGTGGCGCAGGTGCTGCTCACCCACGACGACCTGCGCAACCGCCGCCGCTATCTCAATGCGCGCGCCACCCTGGGCGAATTGCTGCGGCTGGGCGCATTGCCGGTGATCAACGAGAACGACACCGTGTCGGTGGACGAGCTCAAGCTGGGCGACAACGACAACCTGGCCGCGATCGTCGCCGCCCTGGTCGATGCCGATGCCTTGTTCATCGCGACCGACATCGATGGGCTGTACACCGCCGACCCGCGCAGCAATCCCCATGCGCGCCCGTTGAACGAGGTTGCCGAGCTCACCCCCGAGGTGCTGGCGATGGCCGGCGGCAGCGGCAGCAACGTGGGCACCGGTGGCATGCGCACCAAGCTGGAGGCCGCCGCCAAGGCCGGCGCAGCCGGGATCGACACCTACCTGTTCAACGGCCGCAGCGGCGAGGTGGTGCGCGGGCTGGCGCAGGACCGCCTGCGCGGCACCCGCATCCACGCCGCGCGCACGCGCATTGCCGCACGCAAGTACTGGCTGCGGCATGCGCCGGTGGAAGCCGGCGCGATCCTGATCGATGCGGGCGCGGCGACGGCGTTGACCGACAAGGGCGCCTCGCTGCTGCCGGGCGGCGTGGCCGGTGCGCAAGGCGATTTCCGGCGCGGCGACATGGTGGAGATCCGGCTGCGCGACAACGCAGGCGAGCGCTGTCTGGCGCGCGGGGTCAGCCAATACTCGGCGCTGGATATCCGTCGCATCGCCGGCCGCCATTCGCGCGAGATCGACAGCGTGCTGGGATACAGCTATGGCGAGAATGTGGTGCACCGCGATGATTTGGTGCTTTTGTAGCCGGGATTGGGGATTGGGGATTGGGGATTTGCAAACGCATGCGCGCCGCGTTTCTCGAACATTGTCTCCGTGTCCCAGCCAATGATTCCGTTATGGTGATAGGGCGGTGTTGTCCGCTTTTGCCAATCCCCACTCCCGACTCCCCAATCCCGGCCCCCCAATGACCATCAAATCCCTCGCCCTGCAATGTCGTGATGCCGCGCAGGTGCTTTCGCAACTTTCCGCGCAGGCCAAGCAGGATCTGCTCGAGGCGATGGCTGCCGCGCTGGAAACCGATGCGGCCTTGATCCTTGCCGCAAACGCGCGCGATCTCGAGGCCGCCCGCGCCAAGGGCACCGGCACCGCCATGCTCGATCGGCTGGCACTGGACGACACCCGCCTGGCCGGCATCGCTGCCGCACTGCGCGAGGTGGCGCAGCTGCCCGACCCGGTCGGCCAGGTGACCCGCGACGACATCCGCCCCAACGGCATCCGCGTGCAGAAGGTGCGCGTGCCGCTGGGAGTGATCGCGATGATCTACGAAGCGCGGCCCAATGTGACTGCCGATGCGGCGGCGCTGTGCATCAAGGCCGGCAACGGCGTGATCCTGCGGGGCGGCTCGGAAGCGATCCATTCCAACACCGCGATCGCCCAGGCCTTGCAGCGCGCCTTGCGCGCAGCCGAGGTCCCGGAAGCGGCATTGACGCTGGTGCAGGATCTGCGCCGCGAGACCATGCTGGAGCTGCTGCAGCTGACCGACATCGTCGATCTGGCGATCCCGCGCGGCGGCGAGGGCCTGATCCGCTTCGTTGCCGAACACGCGCGCGTGCCGGTGATCAAGCACTACAAGGGCGTCTGCCACTTGTTCGTGGACGCCTCGGCCGACCTGGAGCTGGCGGTGCGCCTGCTTGTCGATGGCAAGGCCAGCCGTCCGTCGGCCTGCAACGCGCTGGAAACCCTGCTGGTGCACGCGGACATCGCCGAGCGCTTCCTGCCTGCCGCCGCTGCGGCATTGCGCGCGCGCGATGTCGAACTGCGCGGCGACGCGGCCACGCGCGCGGTGCTGCCGCAGATCGCGCTCGCCACCAAAGACGATTACGCCGCCGAATTCCTGGACCTGATCCTGGCCATCCGCGTGGTACCGGACCTAGACGCCGCGCTGGCACATATCCGCCAGCATGGCTCGGACCACACCGAAGTGATCGCCACCCAGGACGCAGCCAACGCCAACCGGTTCGTACAGTCGCTGCGCTCGGCGGTGGTGATGGTCAATGCCTCTTCGCGGTTCTCCGATGGCGGCGAACTCGGCCTGGGCGCGGAGATCGGCATTTCCACCACGCGCCTGCATTCCTACGGCCCGATGGGCCTGGAAGCGCTCACCGTGGAGCGCTTCGTGGTGCGTGGCGAGGGCCAGGTACGCCACTGAAGTGGTATGCGTTGCCGGCTCAGTCCTGTGCCGCTGTGCATTGCAGCGCCACTGGCCGCCGTCGACTCGATCACGTGGCCCTCTTTTCTCCCCCAAGCACCGTGCTCATCCATTCGTCGCTCAATGGGGAAACAAAGCCACGTCCTGATAGCCACACCTGTTTTCCAGCCTTATCCCAGTTTTCCATCTTTTTTTTGAATTCGGCGGGATAGTCGTTTGCCCTGCAGGCGATATTGCACCAGGGGTCGCACACATAGATGTCCGCGTCCCAATCTGTCATGTCCGAAGGCAAGCTGCCTGCGCCAGACACTGGGCCGACAATCGCGGCGGTGTGCGCTGTTCCATTGAAAAAGGCTAGGCGTGCAATCTGATTGTGATCTTGTTGCAAATAGTGGACGGCCAGGGTCGCCAGCTCACCGCAGTTGTGCGCGTTCCCATCCATGGCCGCCGACACCACGTCCTCTTCCAGGTTATCCACCTGCTGTCGCATCCGGGCGATCTCTGCAGTCGCATTGTGGATTCGAATGGCCTCCTCAAAGCCAGCGTTTCTCTTTTTGTTGCTCGATTTCAAGCGGGGCGCTTTGTAGTACTCGGCCCTGACGGACTGTACGACCTCGCTGACAGCCCTGAGGCTCGGCGAGAGCTGTCGTGAAGACGATCTGCTCGCACTCCTGCGATGGCTCGCGCTGCTCAGTCCTGCCAGCACGCCACTTGTGTGGTCGGGACTGTTGACATGCTGCGAAGTGTTGCCCGCTGGCGGCTGCTGGGCCGGAACACTTTCGGTATATGTGAATCTTCCCGACTGGACGCGATCGGCGGAACCGCAAATACCCATGGATAAGCACCTGATTGTTGAAGGCCGCTCCATCATGTGCAGGAACATCCCTTTCGAAAAATGGAAGCGCGAAGCGATCGACTTGCGTGCGAATCGTGCACATCAGCATCGCCTCCAGCACGCAATGCGTGAGCAATGGAATATTCGCTGCTGATTGTTGGGTTTGATCGCGTGCGACTTGGCGGCAGCGATGCGCTGGCCATTGTTCTCGCCAGGCCTACGCGGCTGCTAGCTGAGCGATACCTGGACTCCGTTGGTTCAGATGCCGGGGCCGCGCCTTGTGGTCGGCCCGCGTGTTCCCATCCCGCCAACCACGACCTTTGACACTCCCCGGGCAGCCCAGGCCCTGCCTACAGTCGGGGATTGCCCCCGCCCTGTCCGGAGTCGTCGATGCACTGTCTTGCCGCCTGCCTGCTGGCCACCGCCATTGCCGCCGCCACCGGCAGCGCCTTCGCACAGACCGGGGCGATGACGCCGGACATCACCGGCAAGCCCTTCGTGGCGCCCGACGCCGCCAACGACTACATCAAGCGCGAGGTGATGATCCCGATGCGCGATGGGGTCAAGCTGCATACGGTGATCGTGCTGCCCAAGGGCGCGCGCCATGCGCCGATGGTGCTGACGCGCACGCCCTACAACGCCAGCGGGCGCACCGAGCGCATGGCCTCGCCGCACATGAAGGATCTGCTTGCGCAGGGCGATGACGTGTTCGTCGAAGGCGGCTATATCCGGGTGATCCAGGATGTGCGCGGCAAGTACGGCTCGGAAGGCGATTACGTGATGACCCGGCCGTTGCGCGGCGTACTCAATCCCAGCGAGGTGGACCATGCCACCGACGCCTGGGACACCATCGACTGGCTGGTCAAGAACGTTGCCGAATCCAACGGCAAGGTCGGCATGATCGGGTCCTCGTACGAGGGCTTCACCGTGGTGATGGCACTGACCAACCCGCATCCGGCGCTCAAGGTGGCGGTGCCGGAAAGCCCGATGATCGACGGCTGGATGGGCGACGACTGGTTCAACTACGGTGCGTTCCGGCAGGTGAACTTCGACTACTTCACCGGCCAGCTGACCCAGCGCGGCAAGGGCACCGGCATCGCGCGGCAGGGGCATGACGACTACAGCAACTTCCTGCGTGCCGGCTCGGCCGGCGATTTCGCCAGGGCCGCCGGCCTGGAGCAGTTGCCGTGGTGGCACAAGCTCACCGAACACGCCGCCTACGATGCGTTCTGGCAGGAGCAGGCGCTGGACAAGGTGATGGCGCGCACGCCGCTGGAGGTGCCCACGATGTGGCTGCAGGGGCTGTGGGACCAGGAAGACATGTGGGGCGCGATCCACAGCTATGCGGCGATGGAGCCGCGCGACAAAGGTAATGCGCTCAACTATCTGGTGATGGGCCCGTGGCGGCACAGCCAGGTGAACTACGATGGCAGCTCCTTGGGCGCTTTGAATTTCGATGGCGACACCGCGCGTCAGTTTCGCCGCGATGTCTTGCGCCCGTTCTTCGACCAATACCTGGTCGATGGCGCGCCCAAGGCGAGCACGCCGCCGGTGCTCATCTACGACACCGGCGAGAATCGCTGGGATCGCCTGCAGTCCTGGCCGCGCAGTTGCGCCAAGGGCTGTGCGTCGGCGAGCAAGCCGCTGTACCTGCAGGCTGGCGGTACGCTGTCCTTCGACAAGCCCGCTGCAGGGCAGGGCGCGTTTGAAGAGTACGTGTCCGACCCCGCCAAGCCGGTGCCGTTCGTGCCGCGCCCGGTGGATTTCGGCGACCGCAGCATGTGGACCACCTGGCTGGTGCACGACCAGCGCTTCGTGGACGGGCGCCCGGATGTGCTGACCTTCGTCACCGAGCCGCTGACCGCGCCGCTGCAGATCGCCGGCGCGCCGCAGGTGCATCTGCAGGCCTCCACCAGCGGCAGCGACAGCGACTGGGTGGTGAAGTTGATCGATGTCTATCCCGACGAGATGGCGTCGGATCCGAAGATGGGCGGCTATGAACTGCCGGTGTCGCTGGCGATCTTCCGCGGGCGGTATCGCGAGAGTTTCAGCACGCCCAAACCGCTGGCGCCCAATCAACCGCTGGCATTCGAGTTCGGCCTGCCCACCGCCAACCATACCTTCCAGCCCGGTCACCGGGTGATGGTGCAGGTGCAGTCCAGCCTGTTTCCGCTCTACGACCGCAACCCGCAGACCTACGTGCCGAACATGTTCTTCGCCAAGCCGGGCGACTACCAAAAGGCCACCCAGCGGGTCTACGTGACGCCCGAGCAGCCCAGCTACATCACTCTGCCGGTGCGCTGACCGCACGGGCGCCGCGTACCGGCGGCGCCCAGCTGTCTTCCAGCAGCTGCGGGCGGCACACCACCCACGCGGCCACCAGCTGCAGCAGGATGCAGATCACCAGGAACACGAACGGCGCGGTCCAGCCGCCGCGATGCGCATGCAGCCAGCCGAACAGGAACGGCCCCAGGCAGCTCATCGCATAGCCCATGCCCTGCGAGAACCCGGACAGCGCAGCCGAGCCGGCGGCGGTGCGGCTGCGCTGGTTCACCAGCACCAGTGCCAGCGGGAAGGTGCTGGGCCCCAGGCCGAGCAGGGTGACCCACAGCACCGGCGCCGCCAGTGGGGCCCACCACAGGCCCGCGAACGCGAGCAGATGGCAGGCCGCACACGCCAGCACGATCGGGAACGGGTTGCGCATGCGCACCGCCAGTGCCGGCATGGTCAACGCGCCGACCATGCCCAATGCCGAAAACAGCGCAACCATGGTGCCGCCGAAGGCGGGCGAGGCACCGGCTTCGCGCAGCAGCGTGGGTAGCCAGGTGAACATCGAATAGGTCACCAGCGAGGTCATGCCAAAGGTCACCGCCATGCTCCAGCCCAGCGCGGTGCGCGCGACCCGTCCTTCGGCTTCGGGGGTCGGGGTGACCGGCGCCGGGCCGGTGGCACGCAGACGTCCCGAATGGGTGTGCACCAGCGCCCAGGCGGCCAGCGCCAGCAATGCCGGCAGCACCCACACCACCATCGAACTGCGCCAGCCCAATGCATCGGCCACCGGCACCGCCAGCAAGGCCGGCAGCAAGGTGCCCACCTGCAACACGGTGATGTACAGCGTGCTGACCCGGCCCACGCGTTCGCCGAAATAGCGCTTCACCAGCGGCGGCAGCACCACATTGCCCATGCCCATGCCGGCCAGCGCCACCAGCGAGCCTGACAGCAGCCCACCGGTGCCCGGCAGCAACGGGCGCAGCACCAGCCCGAGCGTGGCCAAGGCCATCGACAGCAGCGCGGTACGCAACAGTCCGAGGCGGCGCAGTACTGCAGGCGTGGCGACGCCGGTCACTGCGAATGCAGCAGTGGGCAACATGCCCAGCGCGCCCATGGTCGGCGCACCGAAGGCGTACTCGTCGGCGATGCGTTCCAGCAGCGGCGTCAGCGAGGTCACCGCGGTGCGCAGGTTGAATGCCGAAAGCAGAATGGCAGCCAGCACCAGGCCGCGACCACGCAACTGGGCGGACGGGGAGGCGGTGGCAGTGACAACAGACATGAAAGACCATCCGCACCGTACACATCCGTGCAGCGGCGCCTGAAAACACAAAACCGGCACGAGGCCGGTTTTGTGTCTTGAAACTGGTCGGGGAGACAGGATTCGAACCTGCGACCTCTACGTCCCGAACGTAGCGCTCTACCAGACTGAGCTACACCCCGAAGGAGCCGCGTATGTTACACAGGGAATGCGGAATCGACAAGCATCTGCTGCAACTATTTTTCAAAGCGGCGGTTGGCTGCGCTCCGGCTCGCGTGCCTCGAACCACATGCCGTTGAGCACGGCGGCCAGTGCAGCCAGGCCGGTGCCGAGAATCCAGGCGAAATACCACATCGGTGTGCTCCTTGAAGTCGATGAAAGCGGGATGGCGAGCCGCCGCGGCAATGCACGCGCAGTGCCGCAGCAGTGCGACTCAGTACGCGTTGGGATTGGCAGATACTGCGTCGGCAGTGACCTTGCCGCGCAGCACGCGGTACACCCAGGCGGTATAGGCCAGGATGATCGGCATGAACACGCTGGTGGCCAGCAGCATGATCCACAGCGTGAGCCGGCTGCTGGAGGCATCCCACAGCGTCAGGCTCGCGCTGGGCACGCTGGAGGAGGGCAGCAGGAACGGAAACAGCGCAAAGCCCACGGTGAACACGACGCCGACGATGGCGCTGCCGGAGGCGATGAATGCCAGGCCGCCGCGGCGTGCGCGCAACAACAGTGCGCTCATCGCCAGACCGAGCAGGCCCAGCAGCGGCGCCAGCAATGTCGCCGGCATGCTGCTGTAGTTGTGCAGCCAGCCACCGGCAGCGGTGACTGCGGCGGTCTTGGCCAGC
Source organism: Xanthomonas codiaei (assembly GCF_002939785.1). Classification (GTDB taxonomy): domain Bacteria; phylum Pseudomonadota; class Gammaproteobacteria; order Xanthomonadales; family Xanthomonadaceae; genus Xanthomonas; species Xanthomonas codiaei. The sequence continues at coordinate 24,022 of NZ_MDEC01000007.1, read as the reverse complement.
GGATTGGTCTGCGCATCGGTTGCCAGCACCGAGGTCACCGCATAACCGGGCAAGCCAAGCGCCACCCAGGCACCTCCCGCGGCGAACAACAGCGCCGCACACACTGCCGCGCTGCTGCCCAGGCGCGCGGCCCGGTCGGCCACCGGTCCATCGGTCTTGAGCACCAGCATCGCCGCGCCGTGGGCCAGCAACATCGCCACGCTGAGCAGGCCGGCCAGCAGTGCGAATGGCCTCAACAGCCCGAATAGATTGCCGGTGTAGAACGTGCGCATGCTGTCGTCGAAATGGAACGGCACCCCCAGCAGCACGTTGCCCACTGCCACGCCCATGATCAGCGCGGGAATGAAGCCGCCCACGAACAGGGCCCAGTCCCAGCTGTCGCGCCAGCGTCGATCGGCCAGCTTGCCACGGAACTTGAAGCCCACCGGGCGCAGGATCAACGCGAACAGGAGGACGAACATCGCCAGGTAGAAGCCGGAAAAACTCGCCGCATACAGCGGCGGGAATGCGGCGAAGATCGCGCCGCCGCCCAGGATCAGCCACACCTGGTTGCCTTCCCAGACCGGGCCGACGGTATTGATCACCAGCCGGCGCTGCGCATCGTCCCTGGCAACGAACGGCAGCAGTGCGCCAACGCCGAGGTCGAAGCCGCCCATCACCGCATAGCCGGACAGCAGCACGCCTAGCAGCACCCACCAGATCACGCGCAAGGTGGCGTAGTCGAGTAAAACGAAATCCATGAGGTCTCTCCTGCGATTACGGGGCGCTGCCGGCGAGTGCGCCGGTACTCAGCGGTGCGGTGGGTGCGGGTGCGTCGTGCGCCGGGTTGGACGGGAACAACGCGTCCGGCCCCTTGCCGATGGTCTTCAACGACAACTTGATCGCGATCACCAGCAGCGTGGTGTACAGCGCGGTGAAGCCCACCAGGGTCAGCACGATCTGGTACAGATCCAGCCCCGACGCTGCATAGAAGGTGGGCAGCACGCCTTCCACCGCCCACGGCTGGCGGCCGTATTCGGCCACGAACCAGCCGCATTCGATCGCGATCCACGGCAGCGGCAAGGTCCATAGCGCCAGCCTCAGGAACCAGCGTTTTTCCTGGAAGCTGTGCTTGCAGGCGAACCAGAATGCGACGGCGAAAAAGGCGATCAGGTAGAGGCCGATGGCAGCCATGATGCGGAAGGTCCAGAACAGCGGCAGCACGCGCGGCACGGTATCCATGGCCGCCTGCGCGATCTGCTCGGGCGTGGCGTTGCCGATATCGTCGCGATAACGCTTGAGCAGCAGGCCGTGGCCCAGGTCCTGCCAGTGCGCATCGAACACCTTGCGCGCCTCGGCATCGTCCTTGTCGGCACGCATGCGTTGCAGCGCGCCGTAGGCGATCTGCCCGCCGCGGATGCGGTGCTCGGCGCGTTCCACCAGTTCCAGGATGCCGGGGATCGGCGTATCCAGCGAGCGGGTGGCGATCAGGCCCATCAGGTAGGGAATCTTGACCGCGTAATCGTTGCGATGCGTCTGCTGGTTGGGAATGCCGAAGGCGGTGAAATCTGCCGGTGCGGCTTCGGTTTCCCACATCGCCTCGATCGCCGCCAGCTTCATCTTCTGGTGTTCGTTGGCCGCGTAGCTGCTTTCATCGCCCAGCACCACCACCGACAACGACGACAGCAGGCCGAATGCCGCGGCCACCGCGAACGAGCGGCGCGCCATGTCCAGGTGTCTGCCGCGCAGCAGGTAGAACGCGCTGATCGACATCACGAACACTGCGCCCAGCACGTAGCCGGCGCTGACGGTGTGCACGAACTTGGCCTGCGCCACCGGGTTGAACAGCACCGCGACAAAATCCACCACCTCCATGCGCATGGTGTCCGGGTTGAACACCGCACCGGTGGGGTGCTGCATCCAGCCGTTGGCGATCAGGATCCACAGCGCGGAGAAATTGCTGCCCAGCGCCACCAGCCAGGTGACGACCAGGTGCTGCACCTTGCTCAGGCGGTTCCAGCCCAGGAAGAACAGGCCCAGGAAGGTCGCTTCCAGGAAGAACGCCATCAGCCCTTCGATCGCCAGCGGCGCGCCGAAGATATCGCCCACGTAATGGCTGTAGTACGACCAGTTCATGCCGAACTCGAACTCCATCACGATGCCGGTGCCGACCCCCATGGCGAAGTTGATGCCGAACAGCACGCCCCAGAACATGGTCATGCGCCGCCAGATCGGCTTGCCGGTCATGACGTAGACGCTTTCCATGATGCCGAGCAGGAACGACAACCCCATGGTCAGCGGCGGGAAGATGAAGTGGTACATCGCGGTGACTGCGAACTGCAGCCGCGACAGTTCAACAACGGTCGAATCGATCATGGCGGGCGGGCCTGGTTGGGTGTCGATGAAGGAGGTGGGCCGATCATCTGCGCTTGCCGCGCCATGCGCGTTGATCCAGATCAATGCGGCCCGCACACGGTGCGGCACACTGTCCGTCCCGACAGGGGAAGGAGGCGACTTACAATCGCCCGCAGTGAGCAGTCTTCGGAACGCAATGTGAGTCAGCCCAGCGCACGCGCCAGCGAAACGCCCGACCAGCGCCGTCAGCGCGGCCAATGGCTGGACGCGCTGGCCGCATCGGCCACGCGACCGCGCCGCCTGGCCGGCATGGCGGTGGCGGTGTCGGGCGTCTTGCTGCTGGCACAGGCTGCCGCCATCGCCTGGTTGCTGCAGGCGGTGCTGGTCCAGCATCTGGCCCTGCTGCAGTTGCGCGAGGTGGGCGCCGGCCTGCTGCTGGCGGCGCTCGGCCGCGCCCTGTTGACGGCCTGGGCGCAGTCGTTGACCGGCGAGGTGGCCGATATCGCCAAACGGGAGCTGCGTGCGCGCATTGCCCGCCGCCTGGTGCAGCACGGGCCGGTGTGGCTGCGCCGGCAACGCAGCGGCGAGCTGGGCGAACTGAGCCTGGCGCACACCGATGCGCTGGAAGGCTATTTCGTCGGGTATCAGCTGGCGCGCACCGAAATGCTGCTGGTGCCGCCGCTGATCCTGATCGCGGTGTTTTCGGTCGATTGGGTGGTGGGCCTGGTGCTGCTGCTGACCGCGCCGCTGATTCCGTTCTTCATGATGCTGGTGGGCTGGGGCGCCGAGGCGGCCGGCCGCGAGCAATTGCGCGAGCTGGCCCGCATGGGCGGGCATTTCGCCGACCGCCTCAAGGGCCTGGGCCTGCTGCGCGTGTATGGCCGCGGCCAGGCCGAACTGAGCGGCATTGCCGCCGCGGCCGAAGGCGTGCGCGAGCGCTCGCTGAAAGTGCTGCGCATCGCCTTCCTGTCGTCCACCGTGCTGGAGTTCTTCGCCTCGGTGAGCGTGGCGATCATTGCCTTGTACTTCGGCCTGAGCTATCTGGGCATGCTCGACCTGCACGGTCTGCCCACGCTGGGCGCCGGCATGTTCTGCCTGTTGCTGGCGCCGGAATTCTTCGCGCCACTGCGGCGGCTGGCCGCGCATTACCACGACCGGGCCAATGCGCTGGCCGCGGTGGCCGAGGCCGAGCGCTTGCTGGACGGATTTGCGGACAACGCCGCCATCGCCGTCGCACTGCCGCTGCCCGTTGCGGCCGAGGCGGCGCAGGCGCAGATGCCGTTGCTGCAGGCGCGCGAACTGGCGCTGCGTCCTCCCGGCGCGCCGCAGCTGGTGGTCGAGCGGTGTTCGCTGGTGCTGGAACCCGGGCAACGGGTGGCGGTGATCGGCGCCAGCGGCAGCGGCAAGAGCACGCTGCTGGAAGGCCTGGCCGGCTGGCTCACCCCGCAGGCGGGCAGCGTGGTGCTGCGCCCCGGCGCGCGGGTGGGCTATGCCACGCAACGGCCGTATCTGTTCCATGGCAGCATTGCCGACAACCTGCGCCTGGCCGACCCGCAGGCCAGCGACGCGCGGCTGCATGCCGTGGCCGAGGCTGCACAGGTGATGCGCTTTGCCACGCACCTGCCGGAGGGCCTGCACACGGTGATCGGCGAGCGCGGATTCGGGCTCTCCGGTGGCGCGTCGCGTCGCGTCGCGCTGGCGCGGCTGCTGCTGCGCGAGCCGGAGCTGTTGCTGCTGGACGAGCCCACCGCCTTCCTCGACCCGGACACCGAAGCGGAACTGCTGCGCACGCTGGGCGCGTTCGCACGCGGCCGCGCGGTGGTGCTGGCCACCCATAGCGCGGCGGTGATGGCCTGGGCCGATACGGTGATCGACCTGCGTGGGGCACGCGTCACGGTGGAGTCGCCATGAGCGCGGCACATCACGACCGTCTGCGCGCGGTGTTCGTTCGGCATGCCTGGCGCCTGGGGCTATCGGCACTGCTGGTGCTGGTCACCTTGCTGGCGGGGGTGGGCCTACTGGCCTTGTCCGGCGGGTTCCTGACCGCCGCCGCCCTGGCCGGCGTGGTCGGCATGGGCGCCGGCTTCAATTTCTTCTCGCCCTCGGCCGGCATCCGCGCATTGACGTTCGCGCGCATCGTCTCGCGCTACGGCGAGAAACTGATCGGCCACGATGCCACCTTGCGCATCGCCCGCGATCTGCGCGTGTGGTTCTTCCGCCGCGCCTTGCCGCTGGCGCCGGGGCGCCTGTCGGCCACGCGGACCGGCGATCTGCTGGCGCGGCTGATGTCGGACATCGGCGAGGTCGACGGCGTGAGCGTGCGTGCGCTGGCGCCGCTGGCGGCACTGCTGGGCATCTGGGTGGCCGGCGTGGTTGCCGCCGGGTTGATCCATCCACCCGCGGCCCTGGTGTTGCTGGCGCTGGGTGTGGCGATTGGCGGGCTGGTGCCGTGGCAGGTGGCACGCGGCGGCGCGCAGCGCGAAAGGCTGCGCGCGCAGCAGCGCACCCAGCTGCGCACGCAGGTATTCGAGGGCCTGGAAGGCGCGGCGGATCTGGCGGCGGTCGAAGGGCAGGAAGCCTGGCTGCAGCAGGTCGATGCGGCCGCTGCGGCGCTGGCGGACGGCGATCGCCTGCAGCGCCGGCGCTTGATCGCCGGCAACCTGCTGCATGCGCTCTGCGGCGGCATCGGGCTGGCCGGCATGCTGTGGCTGGCCCTGCGCGCCGCCGAGCAGGGGGCGATCACCGCCGAACTGGCGGCCGCGCTGGTGTTTCTCACCATGGCCCTGCTGGAAGTGTCGGCCGGCGCCGGGCTGGCCCTGCAGGCGTTGCAAAGCGCACGCGTGGCCGCCTCGCGGCTGCAGGCCATCGTCGACCAGGCGCCCTCGGTCAGCGACCCGGTGCAGGCCGTCGCGCTACCGCGCACGGGCGCGTTGCAGCTGCAGCAGGTCTCCTTCGCCTGGCCCGGCAGCGTGCGTCCGGTGCTGCGCGGGCTCGACCTGCGCCTGGAAGCCGGCGAGCGCATCGCCATCAGCGGCGACAGCGGCAGCGGCAAGAGCACCTTGTCGGCGCTGCTGCTGCGGTTGTGGGATCCGCAGGCCGGGCAGGTCGGCTATGCGGGCATCGACCTGCGGCAGTGCGCGCAGGCGCAGTGGCATCGGCGCATTGCCTGGTTGCCGCAGAACGCCCCGGTGTTTGCCGGCAGCGTGCGCGAGAACCTGCTGATCGGCGACGCCGCCGCCAGCGATGCTGCGTTGTGGGCGGTGCTGGACCAGGTGCGTCTAGGCGACTGGGCCCGTGCGCAGGACGGGCTGGAGACCTGGGTTGGCGAGAACGGTGCCACGCTGTCTGCCGGGCAGGCACGCCGCCTGGCGCTGGCGCGCGCCTTGCTGCGCGATGCGCCCATCCTGCTATTGGACGAACCCACCGACGGGCTGGATGTGGACACCGCCTACGCCTTGCTGCTGGATCTGGCCGCCGCGCTTGGCCAGCGCAGCCTGGTGATGATCACCCACGACAGCCTGCCGGCCGGCGTGGTGCACCGGCATTACCGCCTGCGTGATGGAACGCTGCAGCCGCTGCAGTGAGCGGCCTCGCCATGGCTGGGTCCTGGAGCGGCGAACTGACCACAGCACGCAGTCGTCAGGTAGGCGTGGATGGCGCCGGAGTGTATGCGTGGTGCACGCCGCACCGGGCACCGGCCGCGCCTGCATCGCGACTGCGCACTCGCTTTGTCAGCCACTCATAAGCACAGGCATGGCGCGCTTCAGCGCGCCAGATACACCGCCCAGGCCAGCGCCGCGGCGTTTGCGAGCGCGCTGCCCCAGAACGCGATCTGGAACGAGGTCTTGACGGTCTTGTGCCGGAACAGCGATTGCGCCAGCAGCGCGCCGGGCCAGCCGCCGAGCAAGGCGATGGCATGCAGGGTGGCTTCCGGGGTGCGGCGCTGGTCGCGCATCGCTGCGGTCTTGTCCAGCCGGTAGGCGATCAGCGCGGCAATGCTCGTTACCGCGTACCAGAGCGCGATCGCAACCGGCAGGCGATCTGCGAGCACCAGGCCGAGCATGCCGACCGCGAACAGGCCGGCCAAGAGCCTGCGCGGTAGCGCGCCACGGGCGGTCGGCCTCGATCGGGATCTGGATCCAGCAGCCACGCCACTGGCGGTCTGCGAGGAGCGCGATCTCGATCGGGATGGGGACCTGGCAATCAGCAGGCGTCCAGAAAGTCGCGCACCGCCGGGCCGAATCGCGCGAAGTCCACCAGGAAGGCATCGTGGCCCTGCGGCGAATCCAGGCCGATGAAGCGGGCATCGGCGCCGCCGGCGCGCAGGCCATCGGCGATCTGTTCCTGTTGCTGCACCGGGAACAGGATGTCGGTGTTGGCGCCGATCGACAGCGCGCGCGCGATGCGGATGCGCGACAGGCCGGCCAGCACCTTGCCATCGCTGGAGTCCTGGCTTGCCGATGCGTTGCCGACATGCGCGCCGGCGTCGCGGGCTGCAGCTAATGGCGTCTGTGCGCTCGGTGCCGGCTCGGCGTAGTCGGCCAGATCGAACCAGTCCATTGAGCGGCTCAGGTACAGATAGCAGTTGGGATCGAAGAAGCGCACGAAGCGGCGCGCGTGGCCTTCCAGATAGCTTTCCACCTGGAATTCCAGCCCGAACGGATCGTCGTCGGCCTGTTCGGAATCCAGCCGCACGCGGCCGAAGCGGCCATCCCATTCCAGCGCCGAGCGATAGGTGATCACGCCGAGCTTGCGTGCCATGCGCATGCCCGATTCCGGGTAGCTGGTGTCGTCGTAATGACCGCCGTTCCAGTTGGGGTCCAGCCGGATCGCTTCGCGCTGCAGCGAGCGGATGGCGATAGAAAACGGCAGGGCCTGCGCGCTGCCGGAGATGTTGATATGGCTGCGTGCGATGCCGGGATGGCGCAGCAGCAGCGCCAGCGCGGTCATGCCGCCCATCGAGTTGCCGATCAGGCAGGCCAGTTGCGCGATGCCCAGCGCGCGCACCACATCGGCGGCGGCATCGGCCACGTCTTCGATCGACAGGTCCGGAAAGCGCAGCCGATAGCGCTCGCCGGTGGCCGGATCGATCGAAGCCGGCCCGGTCGAGCCCTTGCAGCTGCCCAGCGAATTGACGCAGACCACGAACCAGCGCGTGGTGTCGATCGGCTTGCCCGGCCCGACCATTGCCTCCCACCAACCCGGCTCGGGGTTGCCCGGGTTGGCAGCGGCATGCGCATTGGGCGAGAGCCCGGTGACAATCAGCAGCGCATTGCTGCGATCGGCTGCCAGCGTGCCCCAGGTTTCGTAGGCGATGCGCGCCCGATGCAGGGCGCCGCCGCGCTTCATCGGAAACGGCGAGGGCAGGGCGTGGAATAGCGTGCCGGTGGGGATGAATTCGGTCATGAGATCGGGAATCGAGAATCGAGATTCGGGATTTGGTAGTAGAGAGTAGCTGCTGGCCGTGCTGTCGTGGCCAGGGCGAAGGCAGGCTGCGAAACCGTGAATGCCGTGGCGGCTGCTGTACGCAGAATCGCTTGTTGTCAGCGTCCGATCACCAGCTCCACTGGGCCGCTGGCGGGCAGTTGCACGGTGACCGGCGTGCTTTCCACATCGTCGGCCTGGCGCATGGCGTTGCCGCTGCGCGACAGCCGCGCCAGTACCTGAACATTGCCCAATGACGACAGAGCGCGGGTGGGCATCGGGCTGTCGCCGTCGTCCAGGGTGATGGTTAGCGGCAGTTCGCTGAGGGCGTGTTTTTCCACCGCCACCGGCATCGGCGTGTCGGCTGCGCGGGCGATCACGAACACGCTGGTGTCGCCGGGCAGCGCGGTGCGTTTGGCAAATTCCGCATCCAGCGCGACGCGCACGCTGATGCGTTTGCCGGCCGCCGCATCGGCGCCGCTCGTGGCCGCTGCCGGCAACGCTGCCAGCCCGGCTTCCTGGCGGGCGGCGTTGATCTGTTCGAGCAGGCCGGGGCGGGTGCTGGCGTCGACCACCTGCAGCAAGGGCTCCCAGGTGGCGCTGGCCTTGGCCGGCTGGCCGGCCTGGCGCTGCACCACGCCCAGAAACCAGCGTGCGCGCTGGTGGTCCGGTTGCACGCTGAGCGCATGCTCGAGCAGGCGCAGCGCCTGCGGATCCGGGCGGCCGCTGTCGTCGGCCAGCATGCGCGCCTGCGCGGCGGCCACCAGTACGTCAGGTTCATCCGGCCGTAGCGCCACCGCCCGCGCGAAGGCGTCGCGGGCCTCGGCGAACTTCTGCTGGCTGGAGAGCGAGCGACCCAGCAGCAACCAGCCTTCGGCCTGATCAGGATTGCGTGCCAGGGCTGCGCGCAGCTGCACGATGGCCTCGTCCAGCGTGCGTGGCGTGTCCGGGCGGTTGGCGGCCAGTTCGATCGCGCCCGGCGTGCCCACCAGCCAGTACAAGGCCGCGCTGGCACCCATTAGCAGCGCCGCCATGCTGGCGGCCAGCCCGCGCGCCTGCCGCCACAGCGGCCGCAGCACCACTCCAAAGGCCAGCAGTGCAATGGCCACCACCGCAATCACGAAACCGACCATCACCACTCCTGCTCGTCGGGCGGCAGCGCGGGCGCGGCGGCGCTGCGGCGGCGTACCAGCATGACCACCGCCGTGCCGCCCAGCAGCAGGACCAGCAACGGGCCAAACCACAGCAACCAGGTGCGCGATTCCACCTGCGGGCGGTACAGCACGAATTGCCCGTAGCGCGCGACCAGGAACTCACGAATCTGCGCATCGCTGCGGCCCTGCTGCATCAGCGCCAGCACTTCGCGGCGCAGATCCTGGGCGATCTGCGCGTTGGAATCGGCCAGCGACTGGTTCTGGCATTGCACGCAGCGCAGCTCGGCGGTCAGCGCGTGGAAGCGTGCCTCCTCGGCGGCGGAACGGTAGTGCAGCGGCGCGTGATCGCCCACCGGCTGGGCCACGGCCAGCCAGGGCAGCAACAGCAGCAGCGTCAGCAGCCAGGCGCGGCTCATGGCTTGGCGTGTAGATCCGGGGCGGCGCTGGGCGAGCGTTCGATCCGGCTCAATGCCGGAATCAGCTGGGTGTCGATGATGGACTGGGTGAGCATGCCGCTGTACTTCCAGCGCACCACGCCGCGCCCGTCGACCAGGAAGGTTTCCGGCGCCGCCGCAATGCCGAAGTCGATGGCGGTGCGCCCGTCGACGTCGGCCACCACCAGCAGGTACGGGTTGCCCAATTGCTCGAGCCAGCGCAGGGCGTCGGCGCGCTCGTCCTTCCAGTTGTAGCCGATCACGCGCACCCGCTTGGTCAGCGCGAACTTGCTCAGCACCGGGTGTTCTTCGCGGCAGGCCGGGCACCAGCTGCCCCATACATTGATGATGTAGGGCGCGCCACGCAGCTCGCGCGCGTGCACCACGATGCTGGGGTCGTGCAGCAACGGCAGCGCGAACTCCGGCGCCGGCTTGCCGATCAGCGCCGAGGGCAGGGCATCGCGATCGTCCTGGCCCGAGCGCACCACCGCATAGACCAAGAGTGCCGCCAGGGCGAGCAGCAGCACGATGGCGCCCACGAGAACCGCAGTGGGCAGGCGGGGCGAACGCGACTCAGACATCTTGGATCTCCGCAGGACGACGAAAACGCCGGTCGGCCGCGGTGACCAGGCCGCCGAGCGCCATCAGCAGCGCTCCCAGCCAGATCCAGCGCACGAACGGCTTGAGGTGGACGCGCACCGCCCAGGCCTGGTTGCCCAGCGGTTCGCCAAGGGCGACATACAGGTCGCCAAACGGGCCAGGGCGGATCGCCGCCTCGGTCAGGGTCTGCCCGCCGCTGGCGTAGCGGCGTTTTTCCGCATGCAGCCTGCCGACCGGCACATCGTCCTTGAACACCTGCAGGTTGGCGCGGTCGGACAGGTAGTTCGGCCCGCGCAGTTCTTCCAGATTCTCGAAGTGCAGCGCGTATCCCCCGATCTCGATCTGCTGGCCGGGTGCCAATGCGACCTCGCGCTGCAGGCTCAGCGATTCCACCAGCAGCGCGCCGGCCAGGAAGACCGCCACGCCCAGGTGCGCCAGCGCCATGCCCAGCATCTCGGCGGTGAAGCGCCGGCCCTTGGCGGCATGCCGCGTCCACAGGAAGCGCAGTGTGCCCAACAGCACCCATGCCGCGCCGGTGACGCCGATGGCTGCCTTCAGCTGCCCCTGCGGTGCCACGAACCAGGCCAGCACGCCTGCGGCCAGCGCCAGGCCGGCCCAGGGCGCCAGCAGCGCCAGCGGTCGCGAGGCCTGTTCGCGCTGCCAGCGCGTAAGCGGGCCAAACGGCAGCAACGCTACCAGCGGCGCCATCAACACCAGGAACAAAGTACCGAAGTAGGGCGGGCCCACCGACAGCTTGCCCAGCCCCAGCGCATCGGCCAGCAGTGGGTACAGCGTGCCCAGCAGCACCATCGCGCAGGCGCAGGTCAGCAGCAGGTTGTTGAGCAATAGCAGCGTCTCGCGCGAACTGCCGGCGAACGCGCGGCGCGGATCGTCGCCAGGGCTCATGCGCGGCGCGCGAAGCGCGTACAGCAACAGCGAACCGCCCACTACCGCCAGCAGGAACACCAGGATGAAGAGGCCACGCGACGGATCGGCGGCGAACGAATGCACGCTGGTCAGCACGCCCGAGCGCACCAGGAAGGTGCCCAGCAGCGACAACGCGAAGGCGGCGATCGCCAGCAACAGCGTCCAGCTGGCGAAGCTGCCGCGCTTTTCGGTGACCGCCTGCGAATGCAGCAGCGCGGTACCGACCAGCCACGGCATGAAGCTGGCGTTTTCCACCGGATCCCAGAACCACCAGCCGCCCCAGCCCAGCTCGTAATACGCCCACCAGCTGCCCAGCGCGATGCCCACGGTGAGCATGGCCCAGGCCACGTTGGTCCAGGGCCGGGTCCAGCGCAGCCAGCGCGCGTCCATGCGTCCTTCCAGCAGCGCGGCGATGGCGAAGGCGAACGGCACCGCAAAGCCGACATAGCCGCAGTACAACATCGGCGGGTGGATGATCAGGCCCGGGTCCTGCAGCAGGGGATTGAGGTCGGCGCCTTCGGGCGGCACCGGTAGCAGGCGCGCGAACGGATTGGAGGTGAACAACAGGAAGGCCAGGAAGCCCACGCTGATCAGCGCCATCACCCCGAGCACGCGCGCCACCACCTGCGCCGGCAATTGCCGCGACCACAGCGCCACCGCACCGGTCCACATCGCCAGCACCAGCGTCCACAGCAACAGCGAGCCTTCGTGCGCGCCCCAGACCGCCGAGTAGCGATAGATCACCGGCAACAGGCTATTGGAGTTTTCGGCCACATAGCGCACCGAAAAGTCCTGCACCAGGAACGCGTGCGTCAGCAACGCGAACGCGGTGGCAATCAGACCCAGCTGCACCAGCGCCGCCGGCCGTGCCACCGCCATCCAGCTGGCATGCCCGCGCTGCGCACCGGCCAGCGGCAAGGCGGCCTGCACCAGCGCGACCAGCAAGGCCAGGACCAGCAGGAAGGTGCCGAGCTCAGGAAGCATGGGGGAGCCGGGACCGGGGACCGGGGACCGGGGACCCGGGGAAAGCAGGGTTCCTGGCGCGGCTGAGATGCGTGCGAGGGGCAAGCGTTACGCGGTCTTTGAAGGCAGCGTGGTGTTTGTGAGCGCCGGGGCCGGGGACCGGGGACCCGGGGAAAGCAGGGTTCCTGGCGCGGCTGAGATGCGTGCGAGAGGCAACCGTTACGCGGCTTTTGAAGGCAGCGCGGTGTTTGGGAGCGCCGGGGCCGGGGACCGGGGGGCGGGGGACATTCAGGTCTGTGGCTTCGCCGAGACGCGCGCGACAAGCTACTGCTGGCAGGCCTGCGCTCGCGATAACGCGCCTTTCCCGGGTCCCCGGTCCCGGGTCCCCAGTCCCGAGGCGCCTCACTGCGGCCCCTCCACCCGATGCTTGCGATGCGCATCGCCCATCTTGTCGGCCACTTCCTTGGGCATATAGGTTTCATCGTGCTTGGCCAGCACGTCTTCGGCCACGAATACGCCTTGCTGCATGCGGCCTGTCGCCACCACCGCCTGACCCTCGCGGAACAGGTCGGGCAGGATGCGGTCGTAGCGCACCGGCAGCTGCGCATCGCCATCGGTGACGCGGAACTGCGCTTCCAGCGACCCGGAGGCGCGTTTGAACGAGCCTTTTTCCACCATGCCACCGAGCCGGAAGCGCGCGTGTTCGCCGGCATCGCCGCGCAGCACTTCCGAGGGCGTGTACAGATACGCCACGTTGCGCTGCAGGGCCATCGCCACCAGCGTGGTCGCCAGTCCGCCGGCCAGCACCAGCGCGAGCACCAGCCACAGGCGGCGCCGCCGTTGCGGGTTCATCGGCTCAGCTCCGCATCGCTGGGCAGGGTGCGCTTGCGCTCGCGCAGGCGGCGCGCCTGGGCGGTCTTCAATGCGCGACGCACCTGCCAACGGCCGGCGATCAGGTCCCACAGCAGGACCAGCACGAACACGGCGTAGGCGGCGATGACATACGGCAGATAGCTCATGCGGCAGTGTCCTGCGGCTCGCGCACGATCCAGGCCTTGCCGGCCTCGCGGCGCAGGTTGTCGGCGCGTGCGCGGGTGAGCAGCGACCCGGCAAACCAGAATTTGGTGCCGATCACCATCAACCACAGCGGCAGCAACATGCTGGCATCGATGGTCGACGGGCCGAACAGGCGGATGCTCTGGCCCTGGTGCAGCGAATTCCACCACACCACCGAATAGCGGATCACCGGCAACAGCACCACCCCCACGATCGCCAGCAGGCCGGCCGCGCGTGCCGCCTGACGGCGGTCGTCGATGGCGTGGTACAGGCCGATCACGCCCAGATACAGGAACAGCAGGATCAATTCGGTGGTCAGGCGCGGGTCCCAGTCCCACCAGGCGCCCCACATCGGCTTGCCCCAGATGCTGCCGGTGAGCAGGGTGATTACGGTGAACGCCGCGCCGATCGGTGCGCACGCCATCGCCAGGATCTCGCACACCTTGATGCGCCAGATCAGCGCAATGGCCGCGTACAGCGCCATCAGGCCGAACACGAACAGGCTCATCCACGCGCTGGGCACGTGGATATACAGAATGCGGAAGCTGTCGCCCTGCTGGTAGTCGGCCGGCACCGCGAACAGGGCCTGCCAGATCCCCGCGCCCAGCAACAGCGCAGCCAGCGCGTAGCACCAGGGGGCCCAGCGCGCGGTGAAACGGTCGAAGATCGGGGGCGAGGCGAGTTGGTGGAACCAGCGGACGACGACGTTCATGCGATGGCGGTGGCTCTTGGCATGGCGATGGCTCTTTGCATGGAGACAACTCTCGGTACGACGTCGCGGTACGGCCTACGGTCTGCCATCAGCGGTGCATCTGCAACGTCGATCAGCTGAGCGAGATCCGGATCGCCGCCGCCGCCGCCAGCGGTGCCAGCACGATGCCGATCACCAACCCTGCGCCCAGCAACAACAACGCACCCACCGCATCCTGCCCTTGTCCACTGGCCGCCACGCTGCCGGCACCGAACACCAGCACCGGCACGTACAGCGGCAACGCCAGCAACGCCACGAGAATACCAGAGCGCTTCATGGTGACCGTCAGCGCCGCGACCACTGCGCCGAGCAGGCTCAGAATCGGTGTGCCCAGCGCCAACGATGCCAGCAGCACCGGCAATTGGTCATGCGGCAGGTGCAGCAATTCGCCCAGCAATGGCGTCACCGCAATCAACGGCAGCGCGCTGGTAGCCCAATGCAACAGCACGCGTATCGCGATCAACCAGGCCAGCGGCACCGGCGCCAGCAACCATTGCTCCATCGATCCATCTTCCACGTCGCTGCGGAACAGGGCATCCAACGACAGCAGGCCGGCCAGCAGGACCGATAGCCACAGCACCGCAGGTGCGGCCTGTGCCAGCAGGTCGGGGCGCCCGCCCAGGCCCAGCGCGAACAGCACCACGATCAGCAGCGCGAACAGCGCCGGCTGCAGTGCGTCGCTGCGACGGCGCCACAGCAATTGCAGATCGCGACGGACCAGCGCGCGGGCCGCTTGCAGCAAGGACGGCTGCGACGACGGTGTCATGCCGCGGCCTCCAGGGTGAGCATGCGGGTGCGCACCGGTGGTGCCGCGTAGGCGCCGTGGGTGGTGACCAGTGCCGCGCCACCGCCGCGCAGGTGCGCGGAAATCATCCGGTTGACCAGGGTGATGCCGTCCAGGTCCAGGTTGGCGTAGGGCTCGTCCAGCAACCACAACGGAGCCGGCGAAAGCCACAGCCGGGCAAGCCCCAGCCGCTTGCGTTGGCCGGCAGAGAGCTGCCGCACCAATGCATCCTCGTAACCGGCCAGGCCCACGATGGCCAGCGCGCTGCCGGGCATCTGCTTGGCGCGGCGGCCATGCAGGCCGCACAGGAAGTGCAGGTTCTCCAGCGTGCTGAGGTCGGCCTTCAGGCCGGGCAGGTGGCCCAGGTAGGCCATGAAGCGGCTGCGGTCGCCACGCTGCGCGGTCTTGCCGTCGATCTGGATCTGCCCGCGCTCCACCTGCAGCAATCCGGCCAGCACCCGCAGCAACGTGGTCTTGCCGGCGCCGTTGTCGCCTTGCACCAGCAGGGCTTCGCCGGCATCCACATGGAAATCCAGCGGGCCGAACACCGGCTCTTCGTTGCGGCTGAAGGCCAGCGCGCGCGCCGCCAGCAGCGGGGGCGCAGTGTGCAGCGGTTCGATCATCGGCGCAGCGGGCTCCCGTCGCAGGACGGCATGGGGTGGGCGAACAGGTGCCGGGCCATCGCCAACAGGCAACCGGCGCGACACCCTGTGAAGCAGGGCGCGCATTGTAGCGACGATGGCGCGCTGCCGGGGGCGCGTTCGGTGGGGTGATGTGTCCGGGAACGCTGTATTGCATCGCTCGGGCGCAACCGCCTGGCGGCTTTGCGTACACTCGCGGTCCCCCCGTTTGTTGCCCGGACAGGCCCGATGCCCCTCACCACCAAGCTGCCCAAGGTGGGCACCACCATCTTCACCGTCATGTCGCAGCTGGCGGCCGAGCACGGCGCGGTCAACCTGGGCCAGGGCTTTCCCGATTTCGCGGTGCCGCAGCGGCTGGTCGACGAACTGACCAGGGCCATGGCCGCCGGCCACAACCAGTACCCGCCGATGACCGGCGTGGCCGCGCTGCGCCAGGCCATCGCCGGCAAGGCGCAGCGTTGCTACGGCGCGCAGGTCGACGCCGATACCGAGATCACCGTCACCAGCGGCGCCACCGAGGCCATCTTCAACGCCATCCACGCGGTGGTGCGCGCGGGCGAAGAGGTGATCGTGCTGGACCCGGCCTACGACTGCTACGAGCCGGCGATCGAACTGGCCGGCGCGCGGGCGGTGCATGTGGCGCTACACCCGCAGACCTTCGCGGTGGACTGGGACGCGCTGCGCGCGGCGATCACGCCCAAGACCCGCCTGCTGATGATCAACTCGCCGCATAACCCGTCCGGCGCGATGCTCTCGGCCGACGACCTGCAGACGCTGACCGAACTGCTGCGCGGCACCGAGATCTTCCTGTTGTCCGACGAGGTGTACGAGCACATCGTGTTCGACGGCCGCCGCCACGAGTCGGTGCTGCGCTGGCCGGAGCTGCGCGAGCGCGCGTTCGTGATCTCCAGCTTCGGCAAGACCTACCACTGCACCGGCTGGAAGATCGGCTATGCGATCGCCCCGCCGGCGCTCACCGCCGAATTCCGCAAGGTGCACCAGTACAACACGTTCACCAGCTTCGGCCCGGCCCAGCACGCCTTCGCCGCGATGATCCGCGACGAGCCCGAGCACGACGAGCAGCTGGGTGCGTTCTACCAGGCCAAGCGCGACCGCTTCCGCGAACAGTTGCTGACCACGCGGTTGAAGCCGCTGCCCGTGCCCGGCGGCTATTTCCAGCTGGTGGATTACTCGGCGATCAGCGATCTGCCCGACACCGAATTCGTGAAGTGGCTGACGATCGAAAACGGCGTGGCCGCGATCCCGCTGTCGCCGTTCTATGAGAATGCCCCGGCTGGTCAGCGTCTGGCGCGGCTGTGCTTCGCCAAGAACGATGCGACATTGGATGCGGCGATCGAGCGTTTGCGCAGGCTCTGAACAGCTGGGATTCGGGAGTCGGGATTGGGGATTGGCAACGGCGGTTGGTCGTTTGTTGACGAGTTCGCACAATGCCGATGACAGGAAGCCACCCGAAGCCCGCCGTTCGAATCCCCAATCCCCACTCCCGAATCCCGAGCCTTCAATGCACGACCTGCGCATCTCCCTGATCCAAGGCGACACCCGCTGGCACGATCCGGCCGGCAATCGCGACTACTACGCTGGATTGCTGGAGCCGCTGGCCGGGCAGAGCGATCTGGTGATCCTGCCGGAGACCTTCACCAGCGGGTTCTCCAACGACGCCATCGACAAGGCCGAAGGCATGGACGGGCCAACCGTGGACTGGGTGCGCACGCAGGCGGCGCGGTTGGGTGCGGCGGTGACCGGTAGCGTGCAGTTGCGCACCGAGCACGGTGTGTTCAACCGACTGTTGTGGGCCACGCCTGACGGTGCGTTGCAGTACTACGACAAGCGCCACCTGTTCCGCTTCGGCAACGAACACCTTCGCTACGCGGCCGGACGCGAGCGTCTTTGCGTGGAATGGAAGGGCTGGCGGATCAATCCGCAGGTCTGCTACGACCTGCGCTTCCCGGTGTTCTGCCGCAACCGCTTCGATGTGGAGCGCCCGGGCCAGCTGGATTTCGACCTGCAGTTGTTCGTGGCCAACTGGCCTTCGGCACGTGCCTACGCCTGGAAGACGCTGCTGCGCGCACGCGCGATCGAGAACCTGTGCTTCGTGGCGGCGGTCAACCGCATCGGCGTGGACGGCAATCAGCTGCACTACGCCGGCGACAGCGCGGTGATCGATTTCCTCGGCCAGCCGCAGGTGGAAATCCGCGAACGCGAACAGGTGGTCACCACCACCATCAGCGCCGCCGCCCTGGCCGACCACCGCGCCCGGTTCCCGGCGATGCTGGATGCCGATAGGTTCGGGATTCGTGATTCGTGATTCGTGATTGGTGCAAGCCACTGCAGCCCAGGCCGCAGCGCTCCCGCTGTTACCAATCTCCAATCCCGAATCTCAAATCCCGGCTGCTGGTTGAGATCGGGGATTAGGGATTCGCGATTCGGGATTGGTGCAAGCCACCGCAGCCTCAGGCGCCAGCGCGCCCGCTGTTACCAATCCCCAATCCCGAATCCCGAATCCCATCTACTCACCCACCTTGATCTCATAGATCTTCGGCCAGCGCTTGCCGGTGACGAACAGGCGGTCGTGTTCGGCGTCGTAGGCGATGCCGTTGAGTACGTCGTTGGTCGGGTCGGTCAGGGTGTCCGCCTCCGGTACCAGCGCCTTGAGGTCGATCCAGGCGACGACCTTGCCGCTGGCCGGGTCGATGCGCGCAATGCGGGTGGTCAGCCAGACATTGGCAAATAGCTGGCCCTTGACCCATTCCAGCTCGTTGAGATTGTCCAGTGGCCGGCCGCGTGCGGTGACGGCGATGCTGCCGGTCTGCTTCAGGCTCTGCGGATCGAGCTTGCGGATGCGCGCGCTGCCGTCGCTCATGTAGAGAGTGTGCGCATCGCTGGTCAGCGCCCAGCCCTCGCCGGGATAGCTGAACTGCCCGCGCGGCGTCAGCGTGGCCAGGTCGTAGATGAAGCCGCGCTGGTTGCGCCAGGTCAGCTGGATCAGCCGGTCGTCCCAGGCCACGATGCCTTCGCCGTAGTAGGGAAGCGGTGTCTGCGCCTGCTGTAGCACCCGGCCGGTGTCCAGCTCGACCTTGCGCACCCGCGACTGGCCCAGCTCGCCGGTGCTTTCGTAGAGATAGCCATCGCGATAGAACAGGCCTTCGGTGAAGGCGGTGGTGTCGTGCGGATAACTGCGCACCACGGTATAGGCCTGGGTGGGAATGGCCTCGGCGCAATGCGCAAACGGCGACACCAGGGCGGCGGCAAACAGGAGGGCAGGGCGTGACATGCCGGCATGATCCCATGCCGTGGGCACGATGTGCAGCGGCGCCTACACCGCGCGCGACCAGCTAATGCTGGGCTGAACAGCCGCCGCGTAGGTCAGTGGGCGTTGTCGCGGCTGCCACATCGGCGCTGCTAGTCTCGCGCCACTTCCACCACCGGCACCGCACACATGATCAAGTCCCTGTCTCTTCTCGCGCTGCTCGGCGCGGCAACGCTGGCTCCGCAGGCAAAGGCCGCCGGCAATATCGACTGCCAGCTCTCGTTCAACCTGTCCGGCTGGTCGGTGTTCTACAAGACCGCCAGCGGCACCGGCACCATCAAGTGCGACAACGGTGCGGTAATCCCGGTCAAGATCTCCAGCAAGGGCGGCGGCCTGACCGTGGGCAAGTCCAAGATCACCGGTGGCCGTGGCACGTTCTCCGGCGCCTACAGCCTGGACGATCTGTTCGGCACCTACGCGGCGGCCGAAGCGCACGCAGGCGTGGTGAAGTCCAGCACCGCACAGGTGGTCACCAAGGGCGACATCTCGCTGGCGCTGGCCGGCACCGGCGAGGGTGTGGACCTGGGCGTCAACGTCGGCAACTTCGTGATCGAGCGCCGCAAGTAAGCCACGCCATCAGGAACGCGCGTCTGCGGGCGCGCGTGCTGCGATGACGCGGTACCTGCCGATTGCCCGATGCCATGATCGTCGAATAACAAGTGCAGGCAGGCTTGCTGCAGTCCTGGCTTGTGGCACTCGATCTGCTGTCATGCCGCCGGCAGGCGCTTATGAAAACGGCCCTTTGCAGGGCCGTTTTTTTGCGTGCGTAGCCGCCAGGACTTAAGAGCCGCCAGCAAAACGACTGCGCGGCCGCCAGGCGGGCGCGGTCGCTGCTCGGTGCGGCATGTACCACGCGTACACTGCGCTTCCTCCGCGCCGTCCGCACCACCTGACCAGCGCTCGTTACGTTTTGTTAGCCGCTCTTAGCGACCGCGATTGCCGCCACCGGGCGGGCGACGGTTGCCGCCGCCCGGCGGACGGCCGCCCGGGCCACGCGGGGCGCCACCCGGACCACCCGGACCACGATTGGCCGAGGCCGGGCCGCGGTTGCCGCCCGGACCCGGACGACCGCCGCTGGGGCGACCGGCGGGACGTGCTGCCCCATACGGATTGAAGCCCGGAGTGGCGTGGTCGGACGGGAAGATCGGCGCATTGCCCGGATGGCCGTAGGGATGCTTGCGCTGCCCCTGGCCTTGGCCCTGCGACTGGCCCTGACCACCGGCACCGCCGCGGCCCTGTCCGCCGGCACCCGGACGTGCACCGCCCGGGCCCTTCTTGGCATACGGGCGCGTCTGGCCGGTGCCGTTGCCACCGGGGCCGGCATTGCGATGACCACTGGGGCCGGTGCTCACGCCATCGGGCACATACCAGCTGCGGAACGCGGCCGGGTTGCCGTCCGGCAGCGAGCGGTCGCCCTTGGCCGGGCCACGCTGCTTGAAGGGACGCTGCTGCGACTGCTTGGCCGCGGCTTCGCCACTGACGGTCAGGCCGCCCTTGAAACCACCGGACTTGCCGCGACCGCGGCCGCCGCGGTCTTCGCGGAAATTGTCGAAGCGGCGCAGTTCACGCCCTTCATCGGCACCGGAGGTCTGCCCATTGACGTAGGCATTGCTGCGGCCGCCATCGCGCGCGACATGCACGGTGGACTTGGCAGCGCGGCGCTGGCCGATCACCGGCTGCAGGGTCAGCGCCGAGGGCGCGCCTTCTTCCAGCTTGAGTTCGGCGCGCAGCGCGTCGACCTTGTCCTGCGCCACTTCCACCGACTGCCCGCGCAGCAGTTCGCGCGGCAGCGAGATCTTGCCGTAGCGGCTGCGCTTGAGGCGGCTGACCTGGCAGCCCTGCGATTCCCACAGGCGGCGCACTTCGCGGTTGCGGCCTTCCTTGACCACCACGCGGAACCAGTCGTGCGAATCGGTGCCGCCGATGCGTTCGATCTCGTCGAACTTGGCGCCGCCGTCTTCCAGCAACACGCCGCGCGACAGGCGCTCGATGATGGCGTCGGAGACTTTTTCCTCGCCTTCCGGGGCGCGCACGCGCACCACGTACTCGCGCTCGACCTCGTAGGAGGGATGCATCATCGCATTGGCCAGCTCGCCATCGGTGGTGAGCAGCAGCAGGCCGGTGGTGTTGATGTCCAGGCGGCCGATGGCGATCCAGCGCGAGCCCTTCAGTGCCGGCAGCGACTCGAACACGGTCGGGCGGCCTTCGGGATCTTCGCGCGTGGTCACTTCGCCTTCGGGCTTGTTATAGATCAGCACGCGCGCCGGCTCGGTCAGCGCGCTGGCCACGAAGCTGCGGCCGTCCAGTTCGATCTTGTCGCCGCTGCGCACCGACATGCCGGTCTGCGCGACGGCACCATTGACCTTGATCAGGCCATCGGCGATGCGCTGCTCCAGCGCGCGGCGCGAGCCCAGGCCAGCCTGGGCCAGTACCTTGTGCAGGCGCTCTTCCAGCTTGGGCGCTTCGGGCGCGCTGTCGCGCTTGAGGGAAAGCTTGTTCAACGACAGCTTGCGGGGGGTGTCACTCATGTGTCTGGCTCCGGCCGACGCGTTGCGGGTCGGCCTCTGGGTCGGAATCGGCTTCGTCAACAGCCACGGTCGTCGTCGCGACGGCGTTGTCTTCGTCTTCGTTCGCTGCATCCGCGCGCGTGCCCGGCGCGGTGTCGGGGTCGCCCTCGCGGGCGGCATCGGGGTGTTGCGTGTTCGGGTCCTGCGCCGAGGCGGGCTCGGGGTGCTGCGGTGTGCCGGGGTGCGGCTCGTCGGCATCGCGGTGGTCGCGGCTGACGGCGTCGTGCCGGTGCGGGTCTTGCTCGTGGTCCAGCGTGCCATCTGTTGCGCTGCCGGGCTGCGCTGCAGCGCTTTCGATGGCGTCGTCGGCCTCGCTGCCGTTATCGGCAGGGGCGGCGTTCTCTTCATCGGCAGGTGCGGCGGCGTTGTCGGTGGACTCAGCCGGGGTGGCGCCGGCATCTGCCGTCGAGGAAGCCTCGCCCATCGCGGCATCTGCATCCGTATCGCCGCCGGCTGCGTCATCGGCCGCATCGGCATCCGCTTCGTCCTGGTCGGCCTGCAACGATGCCGATGCCGGCACTGCGCCGTCCAGCTGGCCATCGCGGTCCAGCGGCAGCTGCGGCTCCAGCTCGGCGATGTCCTTCAGCTCGGACAAGGGCGGCAGCTCGTCCAGCCGCTTGAGCCCGAAGTAATCCAGAAAGCCCTTGGTGGTGCCGAACAGCGCCGGCTTGCCGGGCACGTCGCGGTGGCCGACCACGCGGATCCATTCGCGTTCTTCCAGCGCCTGGATGATGTTGCTGCTGACCGCCACGCCACGCACCTGCTCGATCTCGCCGCGGGTTATCGGCTGGCGATAGGCGATCAGCGCCAGGGTTTCCAGCGTGGCGCGGGTGTACTTGGTGCGGCGCTCGGTCCACAGCCGTGCCACCCAGCCATGTACATCGGCCTTGACCTGGAAGCGGAAGCCGGAGGCCACCTCGACCAGTTCCACGCCGCGCTCGGCGCAGCCTTCGCGCAGCAGCTCCAGCGCGCGCTCGACGCTGCCGGGCGGTGCCGGCTCTTCTTCGGGAAACAGGCCCTGCAGCTGCGCCAGCGTCAGCGGCTGGCTGCTCGCCAACAGGGCGGCTTCGATGATGCGGGTGATCAGCGCTTGATCCATTCGGCGATCGGCTTCAGGTAGGTTCGTTGGCAGCATCGCTGTCATCGAATTCGCTGGAGAATTGCAGCGGCGCATTGGTATTTCCCAACGCCAGCGACTTCACGTAGATCGGCGCCAGCGGCGCTTCCTGCACGATGTCCAGCAACTGCTCCTTGGCCAATTCGAGCAGCGCCAGGAAGGTGACCAGCACGCCGAGCTTGCCTTCCTCGGCGGTGAACAGCGATTCGAAACGGTAGAACTTGCCGTCGTCCAGGCGGCCGAGCACATCGCCCATGCGCTGGCGCACGCTCAGCGCCTCGCGCTTGATCGCGTGGCCGCTGAACAGCTCGGCGCGTTTGAGCACGTCGTACAGCGCCATCAGCATTTCTTTCAGTTCCACCGGCGGCGGCAGCTTGACTGCGGCGCGCTCGGGCAGATGCGCCTGCACCGGCGCGCTGTCGCGGCCCATGCGTGGCAGCGTGTCCAGATCCTCGGCGGCCTGCTTGAAGCGCTCGTATTCCTGCAGGCGGCGTACCAGCTCGGCGCGTGGGTCTTCTTCTTCGCCATCCTGGCTGGGCGGGCGCGGCAACAGCATGCGCGATTTGATCTCGGCCAGGATCGCGGCCATCACCAGGTATTCGGCCGCCAGTTCGAAGCGCAGCTCCTGCATCACGTTGATGTAGTCCACGTACTGCCGGGTGATCTCGGCGACAGGGATGTCCAGGATGTCTAGGTTCTGCCGGCGGATCAGGTACAGCAGCAGGTCCAGCGGACCTTCGAAGGCATCCAGGATGACTTCCAGCGCATCCGGCGGGATGTACAGATCCTGCGGAATCTGCAGCACCGGTTGCCCATGCACCACCGCCAGCGGCATTTCCTGCTGCTGTGGCGGCGCGCTCGTGGCTGGCGGAGTCGCGACGTGCGCGAGTTCGGAATTCATCAGGTCGACATCGGGTCTTACGGTCGCCGGCCGCGGTCTTGAGCCGCGCCTGCAGGGCTTTGCCTTGAGTTATTGCGATCAATGTCGTGCCTGCGCCGGCACGATCCCACATATCTACATTCGCCAATCCACATGCAAGCAGGCGCCGCGTGGCATGCGGCGACGGAACAGCGAGGAGGTCGTCTACGCGGGCCGGCGGTGGGCAGCGAATCGGTCGTCGGGAAGAGCGTTGAGCCTGTGCCGACGGGCCGCTGCGTCCGGTTGCGTGTGCAGTGGTGCCAAGGGTAATGCGTGCGCGGGGGCGGTGTCCAGCGCCGGGCCGGCTAGAATCCCGCGGTGATCTCCAAGTCCTGGATGAGGTGGCGTGTGTGGTACGTAATCGAAGGCTATGACCGGGCCGATGCGCTGGCCGCGCGGCAACAGGCGCGACCGGCGCATCTGGCGCGCCTGCAGGCGCTGGCCGCGGCCGGCAGGCTGCTGGTGGCGGGGCCATGCCCGGCCATCGATGCAGAGGATCCGGGTCCGGCCGGCTTCAGCGGCAGCGTGGTGATTGCCGAATTCGATGCACTGGAGCAGGCGCGTGCCTGGGCCGATGCCGATCCCTATGTGGAAGCGGGCGTATATGCGCGCATCGAGGTCCGGCCGTTCCGGCGGGTGCTGCCATGAGCCGGGTCGAGCGGATCCGCGTGGCCCTGCAAACGGCGCTGGCGCCCACCGAACTGGAGGTGGTGGACGACAGCCACCGGCACGCCGGCCACGCCGGCGCGCGCGATGGGCGCGGGCATTTCAATGTGCGGGTGGTCAGTGCCGTGTTTGCCGGCAAGCCGCCGTTGGCGCGCCATCGGGCGGTCTACGCCGCCGTCGGCGAGATGATGCAGACCGATATCCATGCCTTGTCGATCGAGGCCTTCGCGCCGGGTGAAACCGGCTAGCCGGAGCGACCAGGCCGCGTCGTGTAGATACCGTCTTGCCCCTCACCTGGCAAGGGCTTTCTGTGGGTCAAATGCGGTGCCCGATTTGAGGACGCCATAGACCAGATGC
>NZ_MDEC01000006.1 GCF_002939785.1 Xanthomonas codiaei | reverse complement strand
ATCGGCCCCATGCCAGTCTCGGAAAACGCCCCCCCATCTCCCGCATCCACATTCCACTGAACAACGTGGTGGGTTTACACAGCTAGCAAAACTGCTGGGCGGCCGCCAGACGGGCGCGGTCGGTGCTCGGAATCACTGGTAGCGGGGGCAGGATTTGAAACTGCGACCTTCGGGCATGTACCACTCGCACACTGCGGTTCCTCCGCGCCGTGCGCACCCACCTGACGACCGCTCGCTACGTTCTGTTGGCCGCCCTAAATGCCGAGAGCTGCGGCTGACCAACGAGCGCTGCGGCCTGCTTCCTTCTCCCGTCGGGAGAAGGTGGCGCGTAGCGCCGGATGAGGGCAAGGGCGCAGCCCCAGCATCTCGGGCCACACTGGTCGGCAGCCGAGGTCGGCAGCCGACGACTGGGGCGCCCCGGCCCTCTGGCACGGCGCACTTGCTTTGGCCTTCGTACCCGCAACCTCCACGCCCGGCACACGCGTCAGACAAGACGCACCTTGCCTCGTTGGCCAGCGGCAAGGCGCGCCTCTCACCGCGCGCAGACAACGGCTCAGGGGCGATCCAGCGCCTGTCGCAGCGGGGCCAGGAAGGCTTCGGCGCGTTCGCGGGCGCTGCGGACGTCGCCCGCTTCGGACAGGGCCGCCACCAGGGCGCTGCCGACCACCACGCCGTCGGCATCCACGGCCATGGCTGCGGCGCTGGCGGCGTCCTTGATGCCGAAGCCGGCCACCACCGGCGCACCGGCGCGCTGTCGTAACTGGCGCAGGCGATCGCTGGCGGCCTGGGTATCGAGCCGATCCGAGGCGCCGGTGACACCCGCGAAACTGACGTAGTACAGATAGCCCTGCGCGGTATTGCACAGCATGTCCAGGCGCTGCTCGCTGGTGGTCGGCGAGGCCAGTGCGATCAGTGCCAGCCCGACTTCGCTGAAGATGTCGCGGGTTTCGTCGGCTTCTTCCGGCGGCAGGTCGACCAGCAACAGGCCATCGACGCCTGCCGCGACCGCGGCCTCGGCAAAACGCCGGGTGCCGTGGATCTCGATCGGATTGAGGTAACCCATCAGCACCACCGGGGTGACTGCGTCCTCGCGGCGGAACTCGTGCACCGCTTCCAGCACGTAGGCCAGGCCGGCGCCACGTCCAAGCGCACGTTCGGAACTGCGCTGGATGGTGGGGCCATCGGCCATGGGGTCGGAGAACGGCACGCCCAGTTCGATGACGTCGGCACCGGCGCGCACCAGCGCGTGCATCACCGGCACGGTGGCTTCCAACGATGGATCGCCGGCGGTGACGAAGGGGATCAGTGCCTTGCGGCCGGAGTGGCGCAACGCGTCGAAGCACACGTCGATGCGGTTGGGCAGGCGGCTCATGCGCATCCCTCCACCAACTGCACGGCGTCCCAGGTTCCCCAATACATCGCTCTCACGCTGCCTTCTCCGGTTTCATAGCGAACCGCGAACCCGCTCTGCGGGTCGCGCCATGTCAAATAAAGATCGTTGCCGTCATCGCCGCCATAATGATGCGGTTCGACGCGATAGCCTGCCGGCAGACGCGCACGCGCGGTGGCTTCGCTATCGTCGATGGCGATGCCGAACGGGCCTACCGTTGCGGCATCGGTGGCGTCGAAGCGGACGACGCGCCCGTCCTGCAGCATCATCGATATGCCGGCGGGAAGTAGCCCGCCCTCCACGTAGTCACAGCTCTCGATCGGGCCAGCATTGAAGCGCTTCCAGGCCGCTTGCGGCGCGAGTTCGGCAAAGTGCTGGCCCACGCGCACCGGGCCGCTGCGATCCAGCGCGGGGGCGGCCGCGGCGGTGGCCAGCGCAGACGCACACAGCAGCGCGAAGCTGCCGACGACGCTGCGCATGCGCCGTTGGATCACAACACCAGCCCTTCGCGCGCGGCGATGGTGTGCACGTCCTTGTCGCCACGCCCGGACAGGTTGCACAGCACCAACGCATCCTTGGGCAGTTCGCGGGCCAGCTTGATCGACTGCGCCACCGCATGGCTGGATTCGAGCGCGGCCAGGATGCCTTCGGTATGCGCCAGCAGATGGAAGGCCGCCATCGCCTCGTCGTCGGTGATGCCTTGATACACCGCGCGACCGCTGTCGGACAGGAACGCGTGCTCCGGGCCCACGCCCGGGTAATCCAGCCCGGCGGAGATCGAATGGGTCTCGATGATCTGGCCGTCGTCGTCGCAGATCACGTAGGTACGGTTGCCGTGCAGCACGCCGGGGCGGCCAGCGGCGATGGATGCGGCATGGCGGCCGGTGGCGATGCCGTCGCCCGCCGCCTCGGCACCGTAGATCCTGACACCGGGGTCGTTGAGAAAGGCGTGGAACAGGCCGATGGCATTGCTGCCGCCACCGACGCAGGCACTGATCGCATCCGGCAGCCGGCCGTAGTCCTGCAGCATCTGCTCGCGCGCTTCACGGCCGACGATGGCGTTGAAGTCGCGCACCATGCGCGGATACGGGTCCGGGCCGGCCACGGTACCGATGATGTAGAAGGTGTCGCGCACGTTGGTCACCCAGTCGCGCATCGCCTCGTTGAGCGCATCCTTGAGCGTGGCCGAGCCGGAGGTCACCGGAATCACCGTCGCGCCCAGCAGCTTCATGCGGTAGACGTTGATCTTCTGTCGCTCGATGTCGGTGGCGCCCATATAGACCACGCACTCCAGGCCCAGCCGCGCCGCCACCGTGGCACTGGCCACGCCGTGCTGGCCGGCGCCGGTCTCGGCGATGATGCGGGTCTTGCCCATGCGGCTGGCCAGCAGGGCCTGGCCGATGGTGTTGTTGATCTTGTGGGCGCCGGTGTGGTTCAGGTCTTCGCGCTTGAGCAGGATCTGCGCCCCGCCCACTTCGCGGCTGAGCCGCTCGGCATGGTAGATCGGGCTGGGACGGCCCACGTAGTGCTTGAGGTCCTTGTCGTAGGCAGCGATGAATGCCGGGTCCTGGCGCGCCTGGTCGTAAGCGGCGGCCAGTTCCTGCAGTGGGCCGATCAGGGTTTCGGCGACGAAGCGGCCGCCGAACCTGCCGAAATGGCCGACAGCATCCGGATAGGCGTAAAAGTCACTGATGGGCTGGGCCGACATGGGAATCCTCTGCAGCAATGCGGTCATACGCGAAGCCGCAACTCTACCGCAGGCCGGCAGCGCGATAAATCGATAAGATGGCCGCAACCTGTGATCTGGACTCACACATGATGGTCTCGCTCCCGCCGCTGGCCGCTCTGCGCGCCTTCGAGGCCGCCGCCCGCCTGCAGAGCGTCAGCCGGGCTGCGCAGGAGCTGCACGTGACCCATGGCGCCATCAGCCGCCATGTGCGTGCGCTGGAACAGGCGCTGGGCACGGCCTTGTTCGCCCGCCAGGGCCGCGGTCTGGTCCTCACCGCCGCCGGGACACGCTTGCGCGACGCCACCGGCGAAGGCTTCGCCCTGATCGGCGATGCCTGGGCGGCGCTGCGCCACCCGGCCAGCGAGGCGCCACTGGTGTTGGGGTGCTCGGGCAGCCTGCTGGCGCGCTGGGTCATTCCGCGCCTGGGCCGGCTGCAACGCGACCTGCCCGACCTGCGCCTGCACCTGTCCGCCAACGAGCAACCGCCCGGCCCGGACCTGGACGGCCTGGACGCGGCCCTGCTGCTAGAGTCGCCCCCCCTGGCCGGGCGAGTGGCAGGTGCACGAGCTCGGCGTGGAATGGATCGGCCCGGTACTGAGCCCGCAGCTGGCTGCGAGCCTGCAGCTCGATCGCCACGGCCCCACGGCCCTGCGCAATCACCCGGTGTTGCACACCCGCTCGCGCCCGCAGGCCTGGCCGGAATGGGCGCAGGCATACGGCATGGCGCCCGACGCCTTGCGCCCGGGCACCGAATTCGAACACCTGGTCTATCTGCTGGAGGCCGCCGCCGCCGGCCTGGGCGTGGCGATCGCCCCGCAACCGCTGGTGGCCGCGGACCTGGCAGCCGAGCGCCTGCTGGCGCCGTGGGGATTCACCCCGACCAACGGACGCTGGGTGCTCTGCGCCGCAAGACGCAACCCGGACCCGCGCATCGAGCGCCTGGCCAACTGGCTGCGCAGCGCACTTGCCGAAGATCAGCAAGAGTCATCGGGCACCTGAGCTGCCATCGAAGCTATCGACCAGCAGCGCTCACCGCCCCTCGATTCCCCAATCCCGATTCCCGATTCACCCCAACTCGTGGCAATCGGCGCGGCGCACTTCCTCGACGAACTTGCGCATCTTGTGGCCGTCCTTGATGCCGGGCGCCAGCTCGACGCCGCTGGACACATCCACGCCCCACGGCAAGGTGGCGACGATGGCATCGAACACATTGTCGGCAGTGATGCCGCCTGCAAGCAGGAACGGACGGTGCAGGCCGGTGGGCAGGCGCGACCAGTCGAAGGTCTTGCCGGTGCCGCCACCGGCACCCGGCGCGTGGCTGTCGAACAGGAAGCCGGCGGTGTTGGGATAGGCCAGCTGCAAGGTGCGTGCGTTGGCGTCCTCGCCGTTGACGCCGGCGCTCCCCATCGGCACTGCCTTGAGATACGGCAGGTTGAAGCTGCGGCAGAACGCGTCGTCCTCCTCGCCGTGGAATTGCAGCAAGGTCGGGCGCACGGTGCGCACCACCTCGCGCACCTCTTCCTTGGAATTGTTGCGGAACAAGGCCACCACATCGACCATCGGCGCCGTGGCATGGCGCATCGCGCGCGCTTCGGCCGGCGCCACGCGGCGCGGGCTGCCGTGCGCGAAGATGAAACCTACCGCGTCCACACCCAGTTCCCCGGCCAGTCGGATATCACCGGCGCGGGTCATGCCGCAGAACTTGATACGGGTGCGGTACAGCGATCGATTCATTGGGTCACCTCGGCAGGCAGATGCCACTCTGCAGGATACAGAGGCCCGATAAACACCAGGCCTTGTGGCGGCGCCGTCGGGCCGGCGACCGTGCGGTCGCGTCCGGCCAGCAACGTCGCGATCCAGTCGACCGGCTGCTCGCCGGAACCGACCAACATCAGCGAGCCAACAATATTCCGCACCATGTGATGAAGGAATGCATTGGCCTGGACCTCCACCTCCACCACCTCGCCGTCGCGCCGCACGCTGATCGCCTGCAGGTTGCGACGTGCGTGCAGCGCCTGGCATTGCACGCTGCGAAACGCGCTAAAATCGTTCTCGCCCAGCAGCGCCTGTGCGGCGACATGCATGGCCTCGGCGTCGAGCGGGCGACGTTCCCAACTCAGGGTCTGCCGATGCAGGGCCGGACGGATCTGGCGATTCAGCAGACGGTAGCGGTAGCGGCGCGCGCGCGCGGAAAAGCGCGCATGGAAATCGTCGGCGGCCGGCACGCACCAGCGCACTGCGATCGACGCGGGAAGACGCGCGGTGGTACCCAGCATCCAGCCTCGCGGCTCGCGCCGCGCATCGCTGTCGAAGTGCACCACCTGGCATTGCCCGTGGACGCCGGCATCGGTGCGGCCGGCACACACCACCTGGATCGGCGCATCGGCCACCGACGACAAGGCCGCCTGCAGGCTGGCCTGCACGCTCGGCCCGCCGTGTTCGCCCAGCTGCTGCCAGCCCTGGAAGTCGCTGCCGTCATATTCCACGCCCAGCGCGTAACGCATCGGTACCTGCCTGTGTGTTCGATCGGGAAACGTGCCGCACCTGCGGCAAACGCGCGCTGACCGGCATCGGTGCGCAGCAATTCAATTCTCGGCAACGGCGCATGCGAGGCCAGGCGGCCGGCCCCGGCATCCCCACCACGCCTCGGTCGGCGCGCACGCCCGGCCACTCCACCGGCACGGCACCGCAACGGCCCGCCCTACGCGGCGGACCGCTCCGACCACACCGCCAGCGTGGAACCGCCAGGCTCGCGGAAATGGAACCGGCTGCCGCCCGGGAAACCGAACACCGGCTTGACGATCTCGCCGCCGGCCGCGCGCACGCGTTCGAGCATCGGCGCCAGATCGTCGGCATACAGCACCACCAGCGGGCCACCCTCGGCAGGGGCCGGGACCGCAGTGCGGTAGAAGCCACCGTCCAGGCGGCCGTCGTTGAAGGCCAGGTAATCCGGGCCATAGGCCTGGAACTGCCAGCCGAACACGGCCTCGAAAAAGGCACGGCTGGCATCCGGATCGGTGGAGCCGAACTCCACGTAATCGATACGGCGCTCGCGCACGGCCATGCTGTCCATGGCCGGACTCATGCCAGACGCTCCAGCAGCTGGGCCGCTTCGGCGCGGGTGGCGTCGTCGCCGCTGGCGGCGACCTCCAGCAGCAGGCCGCGCGCGGTGTCCTTGTCGCCCAGGTCCATGTAGGCCACCGCCAGTTCCAGGCGATCGCGTCCGGCCGAGGCGAATTGCCGGGCGGCGACCGGATTCGGCACGGCCACCGGGGTTACCGGTGCCGGATCGAAATCCAGCTGGCTTTGCGGCGCCTGGTATTGCACAGCCTGGTCCGGCTCCACGCGGCTCTCATCGACGCCAGTGGCCACTGGCGCAGGCTCGGCGAACGCCGCATGCGCCGCATCGCGCTGCGTCTCGGATGGCCGATCTGCCGGCCCGGGTTCGGCCAGCGTCGCCGGCGGGGCAGCACGCAGCGCGCGCCATTCGTCGCTGTTGACCACCACGGGCGCAGCCACCGGTTCGGCCCACTGCGGTTCGCGGCGCAGCACTTCCGACAACGGCGGCTGCGGCTCGTGGGCACGCTCGTCTTCGCGCAGATCGGCCTGTTCGAATTCGGTCTCGTGCAGCACCTCGCGCTCGCTGGGCTCGGTGGCCGGCGCGTCGTCCTGCGCGGGGTCGGCAGCGACCGCCGCGGCCGGCGGCATGAAGTCGAACTGGCGCCGGGGCAACGGCGGTAGCGGCGATGGCTTGCGGCGCCGTGCGGCCAGCCACGCGACCACCGCCGCCACGATCAGCACCAGGCCACCGATCAACCACAGCGGGAAGCCGCCGCCCTGCGGTGCGGCCTGCGGTGCCTCGGCCAGGCGCTTCTGCGCCGCCGCCAGGTCGGTGTCCTTCATCGCGATCAAGGCTTGCTGCTGCTGCTTGAGCTTTTCCAGATCGGCCACGCGCGAGCGCAGGTCCTGTAGTTCCGCATCGCGGGTGGCGATGTCTTCCTTGGCCTGTTGCAACTGTTGGTTGGCCGCCATCTCGCCCTCGCCTTCGGCACTGGTGCCGGACGTGGCGCCGGCGGTGTTGGTCTGACTCGCCACTGCCGGGGCGATTTCGAGCCGCGCGCCATTGCCGGCGGCGGCGGATGCGGCAGGTGTCGCCGGGGCCGGCGTCGCTGCGGCCGCAGCACCGGCATCGGCCGGCTGCGGAATGGCCGAACGCGCCTGTCGCCACTGCGCGGCCTGCTCGCGCACCATCACCGCCGCTTCTGCTGCACCGACCTGCGCCAATGCATCTTCCTGAGGCGTGCGCAGGACTGCGCCCTGCTTGAGGCGGTTGATGTTGCCGTTGATGAAGGCATCCGGGTTGGTGCGCAACAGCGCCAGCATGGCCTGATCCAGCGAGTGTCCGCTGGAGCGCGCCACGGATGCGGCGATTTCGGACAGGGTCTGGCCCGCGCGCACCGCCGGCAGCGTATCGCCGGCGGCCTGCGTGGCCGCGGGCGCACCGGCCGCCGGGCGCGCAGAGGGCGCGGCGCTGCCGGCATCGGTGCCGCTGCGCTCGCCTGCCGCCACGGGTGCGGCAGCGGGTTCGCGGGCGATGGTGTTGCTGGCGCCGGCCTGCGGCGCGTCGATGGCCGGCTCGGCGATGGCTGCAGCGGTATTGGGCGCATCCACCAGTGCGGCGTATTCGCGCACCAGGCGGCCCTGGGCCCACTCCACTTCGATCAGGAAATTGATCGCCGGCCGATCCACCGGCTGGCTGCTGGTCACGCGGATCACCGCGCGCCCGCGCGCATCCTGTGCGAACTGGAACTGCAGGTTGCTGACCAGCCCCTGCGGCCGCTCCAGACCGACGCGCGCGAAGGTGGTGGCCGAGGCCAGCGCCACGCGTGCATTGTCGAGTTCGCCAGGCTCGTTGGAGATGACCGGAATTTCTGCCACCAGCGGTTGCCCGGGCTTGGACAGCACCCGGATATCGCCCAGCCCCAACGCCATGGCTGCGCCGCTGCACGCCATCAGCAGCAACGCACCTATTCCTTGTATCGGACGCATCGCGCCCCTGCCCCTATGTTTCATGGACATCAATATAGCCGCTGGATGAGCGAAAAAGTCGCCCGACGGCAGCACGACACACCGATGCCAATGCCAACGGCATGCCGTCAATCGAACCAAGCAAGTTGTCCCCCGGCATATGGGCGCGGCGTGGTACCGTCTCCCCCCTACGCAGGCAGCAGTGCGCGCACGCCAGCGTAGGAGCGCGCCTGAGCGCGATGAGGCGTTATCGATAAGGCCCGTCGCCGGGCGCGCTCCTACGGGTGAACCGCTGCTCAGCCTTCCTGCGCGACCAGTTCGGCCAGCTGCACCGCATTGAGCGCGGCGCCCTTGCGGATGTTGTCGGACACGATCCACAGGTTCAGGCCGCGCGGATGCGAGAAGTCTTCGCGGATGCGACCGACGAACACCGCGTCCTTGCCAGAGGCATGCGTGACCGGAGTCGGGTAGCCGCCGGGCTTGCGCTCGTCCACCACTTCCACGCCGGGCGATGCTTGCAGCAGCGCGCGCGCCGCTTCCACGGTGATCTTGTCGCGGGTCTCGATGGCCACCGCTTCGGAATGGCCGTAGAACACCGGCACGCGCACCGCGGTGGGATTCACCTGGATGCTGTCGTCGCCGAGGATCTTGCGGGTTTCCCAGACCAGCTTCATCTCTTCCTTGGTGTAGCCGTTGTCCTGGAAGTCATCGATGTGCGGGATCAGGTTGAAGGCGATCTGCACCGGGAAACGCTGCGGGTCGATGTCCTGGAAGCTCAGCAACTCGCTGGTCTGCTTGCCCAGCTCTTCCATCGCCGAACGCCCGCCACCGGAGACCGACTGGTAGGTCGCCACGTTGATGCGCTCGATCCCGTAGGTGCGGTGGATCGGGCCCAGCGCCACCAGCATCTGCATGGTCGAGCAATTGGGATTGGCGACGATGCCGCGCGGGCGCTGCCTGAGCGCTTCGGGATTGACCTCGGAGACCACCAGCGGCACATCGTCGTCGTAACGGAAGGCCGAGGAGTTATCGATCACCACCGCACCGGCCGCGGCGAACTTCGGAGCATATTCCTTGGACACGCTGCCGCCGGCGGAGAACAGCGCGATGTCCACGCCGGTGGGGTCGAACTCGGCCAGGTCCTGCACATCGACCTTGCCGCCGTTGAACTCGACCTGCCCGCCCGCCGAGCGCGAGGACGCCAGCGCGTACAGGGTGGCGACCGGGAAGTTGCGCTCGGCCAGGATGCTCAGCATGGTCTCGCCGACGGCGCCGGTGGCGCCCACGACCGCGACGTTGAAACGACGGTTTTCGTTGCTCATGAGAATGTCTTTATCGAAAGGGGGGATGGAAAGGGAGCACTGCGGGCTGGGTTCGGGGAACCTCCAGAGCTGGCCGCGGAGGTTCCCTATCGTTTGGTCGACACGATTTTGCGCGCGCCCACGATCGCGCCGCCGTGTTTGGCAGCGGCAATTGCATAGGCATTGAGCGCGCTCGGCGGACGCCCGGCCTGCGGGCCCTTGCCCAGGGCGGCGATCAGGTTGTCCACCGCCAGCTGCACCATGGCGCGACGGGTGGCCAGGCTGGCGCTGCCGATATGCGGGGTGAGCACCACGTTGCGCAGCGCGAGCAGTTCCGGGCGCACACGCGGCTCGCCTTCGTAGACATCCAGGCCGGCGCCGGCCAGACGGCCGTTGGCCAGCGCATCGGCCAGCGCCAGCTCATCGACAATGCCGCCACGCGCGATGTTCACCAGCGTGGCGGTGGCGCGCATCTTGCCCAGCGCCGCGGCATCGATGATGTGGTGAGAGTCCTTGCTGTACGGCAACACCAGCACCAGATGATCGGACTGCGCCAGCAAGGTATCGAAATCGACGTACTGCGCGCCCAGCGCCTGCTCGGTGGCGGCCGGCAATCGGCTGCGGTTGTGATAGAGCACGCGCATGCCGAAGCCGTGTGCGCCGCGGCGCGCGATGCCCTGCCCGATCCGGCCCATGCCCAGGATGCCGAGCGTGCTGCCGTGGATATCGGCGCCCAGCATGGTCTTGAACGACCATTGCCCCCACTGCCCATCGCGCAACCAGCGCTCGGATTCGGTGATGCGGCGTGCGGTGGCCATCAGCAGCGCGAAGCCGAGATCGGCAGTGGTTTCGGTCAGCACGTCCGGGGTGTTGCTGGCCAGGATGCCGGCCGCACTCAAGGCGTCGATGTCCAGATTGTTGTAGCCCACGCCGACATTGGCGATGGCGCGCAGCTGCGGCGCCGCAGCGATTTCTGCCGCACCGACCCGCTCATTGAGGGTGATCAGCGCGCCGTCCAGCGATGCCAGCTGCGCGGCCAGCGCGGCCGGCGACCAGGCGGTGACGCGTTCGGTGGTGGCCAGCTCGAAATGCTCGCCCAGTTGCGCGACCACATCGTCGAACAACGGCTGGCTGACCCACACCCTGGCGCGACGCGCCTCAGACATCGACCTGTCCGGGAATCCGTGGCGTCACCTCGCCGACGTCGCCACATTGCGCGCGGTGACGCAGCGCCTGATCCATCAGCACCAGCGCCATCATCGCCTCGGCGATCGGAGTGGCGCGGATGCCCACGCAGGGGTCGTGCCGCCCGGTGGTGATCACATCGACCGTGTTGCCATCGGCATCCACGGTGGCACCGGGTAGGCGCAGGCTGGAGGTCGGCTTGAGCACCATCGAGGCGGTGACGGCCTGGCCGGTGGAAATGCCGCCGAGGATGCCGCCGGCGTGGTTGCTGAGAAAGCCTTCCGGGGTGATCAGGTCGCGGTGCTCGGTGCCCTTTTGTGCGGCGCTGGCGAAGCCGTCGCCGATCTCCACGCCCTTGACCGCATTGATGCTCATCAACGCAGCAGCCAGTTCGGCATCGAGCTTGCCGTAGATCGGCTCGCCCCAGCCCGGCGGCACGCCGCCGGCCACCACGTCCACGCGCGCACCGACCGAGTCGCCGGACTTGCGCAAGGCATCCATGTAGGTTTCCAGCTCCGGCACCTGCGCCGCATGCGGCCAGAAGAACGGGTTGTCTTCCACCGCATCCCAGTCGAAACCGGTCGGGCGGATCTGGCCCAGCTGCGACAGGAAACCGCGCACCAGCACGCCGTAGCGCTGCTTGAGCCACTTCTTGGCGATCACGCCGGCGGCCACGCGCATGGTGGTCTCGCGCGCCGACGAGCGCCCGCCGCCGCGCGGATCGCGGATGCCGTATTTCTGCCAGTAGCTGTAGTCCGCATGCCCGGGGCGGAACTGCTGGGCGATGTTGGTGTAGTCCTTGCTGCGCTGGTCGGTATTGCGGATCAGCAGCCCGATCGGCGTGCCGGTGGTGCGGCCTTCGTAGACGCCGGAGAGGATCTCGATTTCGTCCGCTTCGCGCCGGGCCGAGGTATGCCGGCTCTTGCCGGTGGCGCGCCGCTGCAGATCGTGGGTGAATTCTTCCGACGCCAGCTCCAGGCCCGGAGGGCAGCCGTCGACGACGCAGCCGATCGCCGGCCCATGCGACTCGCCGAAGGTGGTGACGGTGAACAGCTTGCCGAACGAATTGGCACTCATGCGCGCAGGCTCATCGCTGCGCGGCCAGCTCGCTGATGCGCGCGTGGTGTGCGACCAGCTCGCGGCATTCCACCGCGAAGATGCCCATCTGCCCGACCTTGAACTCGACCCAGGCCAGATCCACTTCCGGCAGCAGCTTGACCAGGTGCTGCTCGGATTCGCCTACCTCACAGATCAGCAGGCCGTCTTCGCTCAGGTGCTGCGGCGCATCGCGCAGGATCTTCAGCACCAGATCCAGGCCGTCGTCGCCGGCACGCAGGCCCAGTTCCGGCTCGTAGGAGTATTCCTGCGGCAGCGCATCGGTCTCGTCGTTGGTGACGTAGGGCGGATTGGTGACGATCAGGTCGTACTGGCGGCCGCCCAGCCCATTGAACAGGTCCGACTTGAGCAAGCTGACATTGTCGGCATGCAGGCGCGCCTTGTTTTCGGCGGCCAGTGCCAGCGCGTCGTCGCTGATGTCCACGCCATCCACGTCCCACTGCGGGTTGTAGTGGCCCATCGCAATCGCGATGCAACCCGAGCCGGTGCACAGGTCCAGCGCGCGGGTCACTTCGCGCCCGCCCAGCCACGGCTCGAAGCCGGCTTCGATCAGCTCGGCGATCGGCGAGCGCGGCACCAGCGCGCGTGCATCGCTCTTGAAACTCAGGCCGGCGAACCAGGCCTCTCCGGTGAGATAGGCCGCCGGCACGCGCTCGCTGATGCGGCGTTCGAACAGGCCAAGCACCTGTTCCTTTTCCGCCCGCAGCAGCCGCGCCTGGCCATATGCCGGGCCCAGGTCGTGCGGCAGGTGCAGGCTGTGCAACACCAGCTGGGTGGCCTCGTCCAGCGCGTTGTCGTAGCTGTGGCCGAAGGTCAGACCGGCTTCGTTGAAACGGCTGGTGCCGTAGCGGATCAGGTCGATGATGGTGTGCAGTTCGTCGGCCGCGGCGGCAGTCATGGCAACAACTAAAGAGGAATCGGGCCCCGATTATAGAGGTCGGATCGGTATCATGAGCGTCCGTTGCACTGGAAACCGCCATGTTCAATCGCAATACCGGCATCGTGCTGCTGGTGGCGCTGGCCGCCGGCCTGGGGCTGTTGCTGGGCCAGAAGTTCTTCGGCAGCACGCCCAGTTCGCCCTGGCCACCCACCCGCACCATCACCTTCTATCCGCAGCCACGCCCGCTGCCGCAGTTCAGCCTGCGCCAGTCCGACGGCACCCAGCTGGTGCCCGGTGAACTCAAGGGCCACTGGACCCTGGTCTTCCTGGGCTTCACCTTCTGCCCGGATGTCTGCCCGACCACGCTGACCGATCTGGCGGTGGCGCAACAGCAGTGGGAAAGCATTCCCGATGGCCTGCGCCCGCGGGTGCTGTTCGTCTCGGTGGACCCGCAGCGCGACCCGCCGGCGCGGCTGGGCGAATACGCGCACGCCTTCCACAAGGACACCCTGGCCGCCACCGCCGACGTACCGGCGCTGCAGCGCTTTGCCACCGCGCTGGGCTTCGTGTTCCAGAAGGTGCCGGGCAAGGGCTTCGAGCAGAATCCCAACGACTACAGCATGGATCATTCGGCCGGCATCGCCGTGCTCGATCCGCAGGGCCGCCTGGCCGGCCTGATCCGTCCCCCGCTCGACCCGAAGGCGATCGCCGCCGACCTCCAACAGCTGACCAAGGTAACCGCTCCGTGAGTTTCGTCACTTCCCTGACCTACGTGCTGCCGCATCGGTTGCTGTCGTCGATGGCGCGCGCGCTGGCGTACTCGCAGACACCGTCCACCAAGCAATGGCTGATCGATACGGTGACGCGCAAGTTCGGCGTGGACCTGAGCGAGGCGCAGGAACCGGACCCGCGCGCCTACCCCACCTTCAACGCCTTCTTTACCCGCGCGCTCAAGCCCGGCGCCCGCGTGCCCGACCCGGACCCGGCCGCCTTGCTGATGCCGGCCGATGGCCGTATCAGCCAGCTCGGCCCGATCGAGAACGGCCGCATTTTCCAGGCCAAGGGCCAGTCATTCACCGCCGCCGAACTACTGGGCGACGAGGCCGCCGCAGCGCCGTTCCACGACGGCCTGTTCGCCACCGTGTATCTGTCGCCCAAGGACTACCACCGCGTGCACATGCCGTGGACCGGCACCTTGCGCGAAACCGTGCACGTGCCTGGCCGGCTGTTCAGCGTGGGCCAGGATGCGGTGCGCAACGTGCCGCGCCTGTTCGCGCGCAACGAGCGGCTGGTGTGCCACTTCGATACCGAGTTCGGCCCGATGGCCTCGGTGATGGTGGGTGCGTTGCTGGTGTCGGGCGTGGAAACGGTATGGAGCGGCGTGGAGATTCCGCGCTACGGCGATCGCATCACGCGCAAGGATTATCGCGGCAAGGGGATCGTGCTGGAGAAGTTTGCGGAGATGGCCAGGTTCAACTACGGCTCGACCGTGATCGTGTTGCTGCCGCCGGGCGTGGCCACGCTTGAGGGTGGACTTGCTGCCGAGAAAGCCGTCCGCCTCGGCCAAGCACTCGCGCGCCGTCAGCCGGGCTGACGCGCAGCGGGGCGCCACTCTCCACGGCCCGTCGCGCAAATAACAACGGCCCCTTGTGGTTTCCGGTCTTTCGCCGGCTGGACGTTTTTGCCTGGAACTGTCGGGAAGGCTTCGTTGCGGCCGGGTCCGCTCCTACGGCAAGCGCCGGCCCGCTTCGTTGCTCCGGCACTGCCTGCGCGCCGGTCAGCGGTCGCAACCGGCCAGCTTGATGCTCTGCCCCGGCTTGAGCGCGTAGGCCGGCGCCTTCAGGCCGTTGGCCTTGGCCAGTTCCTTGATCTCGCACTGGTACTTCTGCGCGACGCGGCCCAGCGTGTCGCCGCGAGCGATGGTGTAGCTGCGCACCTGCCTGGCCTTGGGCTTGGCGACCGCCGGCTGGCCGGTGGCCACGGTGGTCGGCACGCCGGCCATCGGGCTGACATCGCCCACCGCCACGCTGGGCGTGTATTCGGTGGCGCTGCTGCGCACGATGGCGCTGTTGAGATCGGCAGTGATCAGGGTGCGCGCCAGATCCGCGCGTGGGCCGTTCACGCAGTAGCGCGTGTACAGGCTGGCGATGCGGCTGGTGGCATTGATCACGGTGCCTGCGGGCATCCAGCCATCGGGTTCGTAACGCGGGTTGAGGTTGCGCAGCGCGCGCATATAGCCATCGCGCGTGCCCATGCTGCCCAGGCAGATGGTGAGCTCGTAGATGGAGGTCGACTTGGCCAGCTTGATGGTGGCCGGTTGCGCGTCGAGCTTGGCGAAGTCCACGCCGTACTGGCGTGGGTGCAGGAAGATCCACGCCGCGGCGATCACCATCGGCACGTAGTCCTTGGTTTCGGCGGGGAACTGGTTGTAGACGTCCTGCTCCCAGAAACCGCGGCCGCCGGATTGCGCGAACACGCGCGCGGCGCGCCCCTCGCCGCCGTTATAGGCCGCCAGCGCCAGCTCGATATTGCGATTGAGCTCGGCCATGCGTTCGTTGAGGTAGGCGGCGCTGGCTTCGGCCGCGCTGCGCGCATCGAACCGCGTATCGAAGCCGGTGCCATCCGGGCCCAGCCCGAAACGCCGGCCGGTAGCCGGCATGAACTGCATCAGCCCGGCCGCACCGGCGCGCGAGCTGGCGTGCACCTTGCCGTTGGACTCCTTGGCCATGATGCCGAACAGCAGCGCCTCGGGCAGGCCGCGCTTCTGCCACTCCGGCCACATCACTCCGCGCAGGTTGCTGTAGTTCTCGTAGCTGGTCATCAGCGCCGGCCGCATGTCGGTCAACCAGCGGCGGATGCCGGCCTGTACCGCCGGGTTGTACTGCACCATCTTGTCGAAGGCATGGCGCTGGTCGTTGAGCAGCGAGGCTGCACGCGCGGCCTCGGGCACGCCGTTGGCCGCCGGACCCAGATGGTCAGGGTCGGCCTGCAGCAAGGTGTCGTCGTCTTCCGGATCTTCTGCAGCCGGCGCCTCGGCATCGGCGCGCGCCTTGAGCAGCCGCTTGTAGGTCGCCAGCTGGTTGGAGACCAGGCAACCGCGCTGCTTGATGCAGGCGTCGATCACATCTTCCATGTCCTCCAGCGCGGCATCGCCTTCGGCGGTGCCCTTGGGGTCGGAGTTGTTCACCAGCACCAGCGCGTCGCGGTAGCGCTTCTCGGCGGCGACCATGCGTGCGTCCAGCGCGGCGACCTTTTCGGTATCGCGCTTGGACAGGGCCTGGGCGGAAGGAGCAAGGGACAACAGCGCCAGCACGGCCAGAACAGGCCAAGGGCGCAAACCAGAATGAGCGAGCGGCATCGTCGGCAGTACAGCGGAAAGGCAGGCAGGGTAGCCGCCGGGGCGACACCGGGGCAAGGCGCGGCGGCCGTCAGGGTCAGTGGCCCGTTAGCTTGGCGAGCATCCTGGCCGAAACGATCGCCTGCGGATGGGTGTGATTCGACACGCGCTGGGCAGGTCGATGGACGCTGGCCGGGCTGTAGCTTCGGCCGCACGTTCGGGGATCCCTTCGGTATCGCCCCGCGGTTGGCCCACAGCCGTTGCCCGCTAGAATCGGGGTCTTTCTCCACCGGATCAGCGCAATGGCCTCGTTCCTGCTCGGCAAAGGCGTCACCGACGACATCCCGGTCATCCTGGAAGGCCGCTTCGGCAATCGGCATGGCCTGGTGGCCGGCGCCACCGGCACCGGCAAGACGGTGACCCTGATGACCCTGGCCGAAGGCTTCTCGCGGCTGGGGGTGCCGGTGTTCCTGGCCGACGTGAAGGGCGACGTGGCGGGACTGGCGGTGGCCGGCGACGGCGCGCCCGGCGTGCTGCAGCGCGCCACGGATGTGGGCATTGCCGACTACGCGCCGGCCGCCAGCCCGGTGGTGTTCTGGGATCTGTATGGACAGCTCGGCCACCCGGTGCGTACCACCGTGAGCGAGATGGGCCCCACCCTGCTCGCGCGCATCCTGGAACTCAACGACACCCAGTCCGGCGTGCTGGACATCGTGTTCAAACTTGCCGACGACCGCGGCCTGTTGCTGCTGGATCTGGACGACCTGCGTGCGCTGCTGGCGCTGGTGGTGGAAGAACGCAAGGAGTTGTCCACCAGTTACGGGCTGGTGTCGGCGCAGTCGGTGGCCGCGATCCAGCGCGCACTGCTGCGGCTGGCGCAGGACGGCGGCGAGCAGTTCTTCGGCGAACCGGCGCTGGAGCTTGCCGAGCTGATGCGCGTGGCACCGGACGGCCGCGGCGTGATCGGCATCCTGGCGGCCAACCAGCTGGTACTCAAGCCGAAGCTGTATTCCACCTTCCTGCTGTGGCTGTTGTCCGAGCTGTTCGAGGGCCTGCCGGAAGTGGGCGACCTGGAGCAGCCCAAGCTGGTGTTCGTGTTCGACGAGGCCCACCTGCTGTTCGACGATGCGCCGGCGGCGCTGGTGCAGCGCATCGAACAGGTGGTGCGGCTGATCCGCTCCAAGGGCGTGGGCATCTATTTCTGCTCGCAGTTTCCCGACGACATTCCCGACAGCATCCTCGGCCAACTCGGCAACCGCGTGCAGCACGCACTGCGCGCCTACACGCCGCGCGACCAGAAGGCGGTCAAGACGGCAGCGCAGACCTTCGTGGCCAATCCCAGACTCGATGTGGCCTCGGCCATTTCCAGCCTCGGCACCGGCGAAGCACTGGTGTCGCCCTTGCAGCGTAAGGGCGTGCCGGCACCGGTACAGCAGACCCTGATCGCCCCGCCGCGCTGCCGCATGGGTGCCATCAGCGCGCCCGAACGCGCACAGGTGCGCGCGGCCAGCCCGGTCGGCACGCGCTACGACGCCGCGATCAACCGCGAATCGGCCGCCGAACTGCTGGCACGTCGCGTCGAACAGGTTGCGGAGCAAACCGCCGCCCCGCCTGCCCGCACCCGCGAGGACGAGCAAACGCAGGACAGCGGTTTCGGAAAAGCGGTCAAGGACGCCGTGTTCGGCACCGGGCGTCGCCAGGGCATGCTGGAAACGATGGCCAAGCAGACCTCGCGCACCATCGGCAGCAAGATCGGGCAGCAGATCGTACGCGGGATTTTTGGCAGTATTTTTGGTGGGAAGCGGTGAGGCGCCCGGCCGGCGCCCAAGGCCGCAACCATCTGGCGGGATCTACTCCAGCACGCCATGCAGCTTGGCGTACTGCAGCAGCATGATGGTCTTGGCATCGGCGATCTCGCCGGAGCCGATCATTGCCAGCGCATCGTCGAGCGACAGTTCCAGCACCTCGATCTCCTCGCCGTCCTCTTCGACGCCGCCGCCTTCGCCCACCTTGTCCCCGTCGAAATATTCGCCGACGAAGAAGTACAGCCGCTCGGTGACCGAGCCCGGGCTCATGAAGGCTTCGAAGACCTTGCGCACATTCTCGATGCGGTAGCCGGTTT
This sequence comes from Xanthomonas codiaei, assembly GCF_002939785.1. GTDB lineage: Bacteria > Pseudomonadota > Gammaproteobacteria > Xanthomonadales > Xanthomonadaceae > Xanthomonas > Xanthomonas codiaei. Next base: position 188,188 of record NZ_MDEC01000006.1, on the reverse strand, counting down.
CCTCTTCGGTTTCCTTGCGGATGCAGGTCAGCGCATCGTCCTGATCGAGCAGGCCGGCACAGGCCTCGATCAACATCCCGTCCGGGTTGCCGTTGAGCAATGTGGGCAGGCGGAACTGCCGGGTGAGCATCACCGTCTGCCTGGCGCGGCTGTAGAGCAGGATGGTAGCGCCATTGCCGCGATCGTAGGCCTCGCGCGACAGGGTCTGCCAACGGCCGTCCTTGCGCTGGAAATCGAAGGTGACCTTGCGCAGCACGTACCAGTTGTCGGACAGCACATCGATGCTGCGCAGGCGGACCTGGGGGTTGCCGGTAGCGGTGGGATCCAAACAAGACTCCTTGTGGAATAAGGGGGTGTCGTGCGGCGCGGCACTGCTGCCGCTGGCGCCAACCCGAACGACTGTCGAGAGAAACATGCCATCGCCGGCAAATGCGCAACGGCACCAACGGGAGGCGAAGTTTACGCGGGCGATCACCGCTTCCGCGCTCGGTGCGACATGAGGGCACGACGGACACACCCGTTCTCGCAGGCCGATCAAGGCGTGCAGCATCGGCAAACAGCCCTGGCGGCGACGTGCCGCATCGCCCCTGCCTGCGACAGGCCGCACCCACCTCCGGGCACCAGGCAACCCGGTCACCAGCCCAGGCCGGGCGCTGCCGCAACCGGCGCGCCTGCGCCGATGACCGGGCGTCGCCAGGCCCCGCTGTCCGCGGCGGCAAGCCGCAATTGCGTGGCGCCACGCGGCACCGCACAATCCCTTCACATCACACGCTTGGGGAGCGTCATGGAAGATCGTTTTCGCGCACGCAAGGTTGCCGCGCAGGCTGCACCCGCACCATTCTGGACCCGCATTCCGTCCATCGCCACCTACCCGCTGCGCGGCTCGGCGCTGTATGCGTTGATCGCGCTGACGCTGTGCAGCGCACTGCTCTTGCTGCCGGGCATCCTGACGCTCGTGGTCATGGGCGTGCTGGGCATGGCGACCTACACCTACGCCTTCGATATCCTGCGCCACACCGCCGACGGTCAGCCCGACGCTCCCAGGCTGGGCTACGACAGCTTCGACAGCGCGGTGCTGCGCCTGATCCTGCTGGCCATCGCACTGGGCATCGTGATCGGCGTGGCCGCCGCGATCGCCGGTCCATTCGGGCTGACCCTCGCCTATCTGGGCACCATGCTGCTGTTGCCCGGCATGCTGATCTCGCTCGCCATCGACGGCAGCCTGCGTCGCGCACTCAACCCGGCCGTCTCGATCGACATGGCGCTGCGCATCGGCTGGCCGTATCTGGCGGCCTACGGTCTGCTTTACGTGATCCAGGGCAGCGGCACCGCCGCGGTGTTCTTCGCCCTGAAATTCCTGCCCCCGCTGGTGCGCGAGGCAGCAGTGATGATGACCTCGATCTGGGCCCTGTTCGCCAGCTTCCACCTGATGGGCTACCTGGTGTACCAGTACCACGAAGAGCTCGGCTACGTGCCCAGCGGCGGGGCTGCGCACGAACGCATCGACCCGGACCAGCGCCTGCTCGACGAGGCAGACCAGTACCTGCGCGACGGCCATTCCGACGAAGCCTTCCAGGCCTTGCGCGGTGCGGTGCGCTCGCGCGCAGTGAGCCTGGCAGTGCACGAGCTGTATCAGCGCCTGCTCCGCCAGCATCACCGCAACGACGAGTTGCGCGAACACACCCGCCAGTACATCAACCGCCTGCTGCAGGAAAAACAGGAACGCCGCGCACTGGCGCTGCAACGCGAGGCGCTGGATCTGGATGCGACCTTTACGCCGTTGACGCCCGAGCAGGCCACCCTGCTCGCCGAGCGCGCCAAGATGGCCGGCCAGTTCCAGCTGGCCACCGATGGCCTGCTGGCCGCCATCGCCGCCTGGCCGCGCGACCGCATGTTGCCGGCCTGGTCGCTGGACGCAGGCCTGATGCTGGCCGAGCGGTTTGGTCGCGATGAGCAGGCACGTGCGGTGCTGCAGCAGGCGCTGGAGCAGTGCGATGACGATGCCCAGCGCGCCAAGCTGGAAGCGGCATTACGTGCGGTGGCAATCCAGCCGGCTTGATTGGCTGGTTCGATCCGTAACCGACCAGCACGGTGCACAGCACTGGCATCCGCAGGACGCTGCAAGGACGGCAGCGCCCCTGGAAGACGACCAGGAAATGCTCATCGAACGACTTCGCAGCCACCAGGCGGTCGCGGCGGATGCATGGATGTAGCACTCGTACATTCGGTTCCCGTGCGCCATCCGCACCCGCCCGACGATCGCTCGCCATGGGTTGTGAGGCGCTGCGACTGGGCCTACGACTTCGTGCATCCGCAGCGACCTTCGAGCTGCGGTTGTCATGGTCGCCGCTGCTGCAGACCTACCCTGAGCGAGACACCCTGCAGGCTTCCCGCCGCCTAGACGCATCGCTCAAGCTATGCCGTCGATTCAGCCGTTTTCCAGCAAAAACCGCGCTTTACTCGCTTGCCCCTGCTCCGGGAACTGCTCCAGCACCAGCCGTAGCAGGCGTGCGCGTTGTTCGCCGGCCTGCAATTCGCCATGGCGCAGCGCCAGCACGAACCAGCGCTGGGCCAGCTCGGCGCGTGGCGCGGTGCTGTCGCACTCCTTCAACAGGCGCTCGGCATCGGCCAGCAAGCCGTTGCGAAGACACGCATCCACCAGCGCCAGGCGCGCCGGCAACTCCAGCGCGATGCGGTCCTTGCCGAGCTCGGCGGCCACGCCCAGTTGCAGGCGGGTCTGCTCGGCGTTGTGCGTGGGCAGGCACACCAGCATGTGCGCGTGTCGCACGGCCTCCTGCTGGCGGCCGGCATTGCGTGCCACGCGATAGCGGGCCAGCGCAATCTCCAGGCTGTGCGGGCTCTCGCTGGCCAGCTCGGCCAGCAGGCGTTCGGCCTCCTGGTTTTCCATGCGGCCCAGGTGGCGTTGCGCGCGTTCCCAGCGGTCGTCGCGCTGCGCGGCATCCTGCTCATCCATGAAGGCCGGCCGGGTCTGCCGCACGGCCACCAGCACCGCACCAAGCACTGCACCGCTGACCAGGCCGCCGGCATGCGCTTCGAATGCGACGCCGCCCTCATCGCTGCCCAGCAGGCTGTACAGCTCCCAGCCCAGCCACAGCGGCAGCAGCAGGATGGCCGGCCCACGCACGTAGTTGAACACCACGAAGAACCAGTAGAAGAACCGTACCCGACGCCGTCCCCAGACCACGCAGAACGCGCCCATCAGGGCGGCGATCGCGCCGGAGGCCCCCAGCCCACCACCGGGCTCGCCCCAGCGCCACCACAGGCTGGCCGCGCTGGCGCCGAAGCCACCCAGCAGATACAGCAGCAGGAACCAGCCGCTGCCGATCGCTCCTTCCAGCAAGGTACCCAGCGCCAGCAGGAACACCATGTTGCCGAACAGGTGATCGGCGTTGGCGTGCAGGAAGGTGGCCGAGAGCATCCGCTGCGGCGACCACTCCGAACTGCGTTGCAGATGGCGCAGGGTGAACACCCGCGCCAGGCGCGCGTCGTAGGGCGCACGCAGACCGCGCCATTCGCGCCGCTGCTCGTCGTCCCTGAACAGCGTGCCGTCGCGCAGCGCCTGCACGAAGGCGACATCGTGCAGGGTGAGGTGCGCCAGGTAGGCGATGCGCTGCGCTGCGGGCACCGCCTCCAGCCTGGCCTGGCGCGCGCTGCGCAGCCTGGCATCGGCGGTGCGTTCCAGATAGCGCGCATGCGCCTGCGCTTCCAGCGTGCCCAGCCCGGAGTCGACGTAGTACCGCACGGCGTTCTCGACCAGGTCGTCGTCCTTGCGCTGGTAGCCCACATAGACCACGACATTGATCAGCACCAGCAGCAGCGTCACCCACGGGATGTTGTGGCGCGACCAGGGTTTGTGCAGCGGCATGATCAACATGACGACGTCCGTGTCTTAGGAATGGCGCAAAGCTTCACCGTGCGGCGACGGATGCGCAAGTGGACCATGCGCGCTAGCATCGCGCCCCATCCTTCATCCCAAGCCCGCCCATGAGCCGCTGGCGCCCGCCTGCCGAAAAAAGCACTGCGCTGATCACCCCCGAAGGGCACGCCCGCCTGAAGGCCGAGCTGGAAGAGCTGTGGCGCGTGCGGCGGCCGGAGGTGGTGCGCGCGCTGGCGGCGGCGGCCGCCGAGGGCGACCGCTCGGAAAATGCCGAGTACACCTACCGCAAGAAGCAGCTCGGCGAGATCGACCGCCGGGTGCGTTACCTCAGCAAGCGCCTGGAAGCGCTGCGGGTGGTGGACACCGCACCCACCGACCCGCAGGCGGTGTTCTTCGGTGCGCAGGTGGAACTGGAAGATGCCGACAGCGGCGAGCTGCTGCGCTACCGCATCGTCGGCCCGGACGAAACCGATGCCGCGCGCGGCTGGATCAGCATCGATTCGCCGCTGGCCCGCGCACTGCTGAAAAAGCGGGTGGACGACGAATTCGAGGCGCAGCTGCCGGCGGGCAGGCAGACCTTCGTGGTGGTGTCGGTGGACTACGCGGCGCTTTAGAGCAGCTAGCAAAACGACTACGCGGCCGCCAGGCGGGCGCGGTCGGTGCTCGGAATCGGCATGTACCCATCGTACACTGCGGTTCCTCCGCGCCGTCCGCACCCACCTGGCGACCGCTCGCGACGTTTTGTTAGCCGCTCTTAGGCCGCTGCTGCCCTGGGCACAGGTGGCCGGGCGTACCGCCGCGCCAAGCGCCTGCACAGCCCGTCTGCTACTCGGCGTGCAGGGTTTTCTGCTGGTGATGGTGCAGTGTGCCGAGCCGGGCCGGCGCTGCCTGGCACGCCGCGTCGCGCGCGGGCACGCTCCTACGGAATGGCGTATTGATTGAGGCTGGTGTGCCGATGGTTCGGCACAAAGGCCTACGGCCTCGCCGCGCCAGCGCGCCTGCACAGCCTGTCTGCTGACTCGGCGTGCGGGGTTGCTGCTGGTGATGGTGCAGTGTGCTGAGCCGGACCGGCTCTGCCTGGCACGCCGCAGCGCGCGCGGGCACGCTCCTGCGAGTTGGCGTGTTGACTCGGCATGGTGCGCCGATGGCTCGGCACACTCGGGAGGACCGGCGGCAGGGGCCGCCGCTGGCAGGCCGCGGCGGCTAGATCATCTGCAGGTTCAACGCGCGGCCTAGCTGCACCGCGCGATCAGCCTGCAGCGCATCGCCAAACAGGTCGTGTTCGTCGCTATCGGTGATTTCCACGTCGACCAGGTCGCCCACCTTCAGGCCGAGCTCGCCGCCGTTCTGGATATGCACCAGGCCATCGATCTCCGGCGCATCGGCACGCGAGCGCGCCACCGCGATATCGTCTTCGATCAGGTCGACCAGGCATTGCTGCACGCTGCCGATCTTGGCTTCCAGCCGCGCGGCGGAAATCTCCGCCTGCCTGGCCATGAAGCGCGCCAGACGCTCCTGCTTCACTTCTTCCGGCACCGGGTCGGGCAGCGCATTGGCGCTGGCGCCTTCCACCGGCGAATACGCGAACGCGCCGACGCGATCCAGCTGCGCCTGATCCAGGAACTCCAGCAGCGCTTCGAACTCGGCATCGGTTTCGCCGGGGAAGCCGACGATGAAGGTCGAACGCACGGTGATCTCCGGGCACATCGCCTTCCAGCGCTGCACGCGCTCCAGGGTCTTCTCCACCGCGCCGGGCCGCTTCATCAGCTTGAGGATGCGCGGGCTGGCGTGCTGGAACGGGATATCCAGGTACGGCAGCAGCTTGCCTTCGGCCATCAGCGGAATCACGTCGTCCACGTGCGGGTACGGGTACACGTAATGCAGGCGTGTCCACACGCCCAGTTCCGACAGGCCCTCGCACAGCGCCTTCATGCGGGTCTGGTACATGCGGTCACGCCACGGGCGCTCGGCGTATTTAAGGTCCACGCCGTAAGCCGAGGTGTCCTGCGACACCACCAGCAGTTCCTTGACCCCGCCACGCACCAGCCGCTCGGCCTCGCGCAGCACCTCGTCCACCGGGCGCGACGCCAGGTCGCCGCGCATCGAGGGAATGATGCAAAAGCTGCAACGGTGGTTGCAGCCCTCTGAAATCTTCAGGTACGCGTAATGCCGCGGGGTCAGCTTGATGCCGTAGTCCGGCACCAGATCCACGAACGGATCGTGGCGCGGCGGCAGCGCCGCGTGCACGGCCTCCATCACGCTCTGGTAATCCTGCGGTCCCGAGACCGCCAGCACGTCCGGATAGCTTTCACGGATCTGCTCCGGTCGCTTGCCCAGGCAGCCGGTGACGATCACCTTGCCGTTGGCGTTCATCGCCTCGCCGATGGCGTCCAGCGATTCGGTCACCGCCGAATCGATGAAGCCGCAGGTATTGACCACCACCACATCGGCGGCGTCGTAGCTGGGCACGATGTCGTAGCCCTCCACGCGCAGCTGGGTGAGGATGCGTTCGGAATCGACGAGCGCCTTCGGGCAGCCAAGGCTGACGAAGCCGACTTTGGGGTTCAGCTGGGACATGGAAGCAGGAGCCTGGGAACGGAGCGGCCTGGGGCCTGAGCAGGACAATTATAGCGGCGCGCGGGCAGCGCTCTGAACCGCCGCGCCGCGCCAGCCCGGCCGGCTTTGCGAAACCCTCACTTTTCACGATGCCGGTCCGGCCGATAATGCGCGCCTCCCTCGCTGCACATCAGGAATCCCCATGGGTCACTGGACCACGCTCGACACCCCCGACGGCCAGGTTGCCGCCTGGCACGCCACCCCCGCCTCCAGCCCGCGCGGCGGCCTGGTAGTCATCCAGGAAATCTTCGGCGTCAACGAGCATATCCGTGCGGTGGCCGATGACTATGCCGCACGCGGCTACGAGGTGCTGGCACCGGCCTTCTTCGACCTGGAAGAGAAAGACGTGCAGCTGCCCTACGACCAGGAAAGCCTGCAGCGCGGCCTGGCACTGGCCAACGCGGTCGGCCTGGAGCGTGCGGTGGAGGTGGTGAAGTCCGCCGCCACCCTGCTGACCCGCGCCGGCAAGGTCGGCACGGTGGGCTATTGCTGGGGCGGTTCTGTGGCGCTGCTGTCGGCCATCCGCCTGGGGCTGCCCTCGGTGAGCTACTACGGCGGCCGCAACACCCAGCTGCTGGACCAAACGCCCAAGGCGCCGGTGATGTTCCACTTCGGCGAGCGCGATTCCAGTATTCCACCGGAGGCGATCCAGGCGCACCGCGAGAAACTGCCGCAAATGGAAACCTTCGTGTATCCCGCCGGCCACGCCTTCAATCGCAGCATCGATCCGGCCCACTACGATGCCGACAGCGCCGAACGTGCGCTGGAGCGGACGCTGGGCTTCTTCCAGGCGCACCTGGGATGAGCGATCCGGCACCGGCGGCCGCCGGTTTCGAGCTCGATGCCCGCCTGGCGGCCGACAGCGTGTTCGTCGCCGACGGGCCGCTGTCGCAGGTGCGCCTGATGGACGACAGCCGCTTTCCCTGGCTGGTGCTGGTGCCGCGGGTGGCCGATGCCAGCGAATGGATCGACCTGGATGGCGGCCAGCAGCGCCTGTTGCTGGCCGAGATCAACCAGCTCTCGCAGTTGCTGCGGGTGGAGCCGGCGGTGAGCAAGCTCAATATCGGCGCGCTGGGCAATATCGTGCGCCAGCTGCATGTGCACCTGGTCGGCCGCCACCCGGGCGATGCCGCCTGGCCGGGGCCGGTGTGGGGCAGCGGCAGCGCGCAGCGCTTCGAGCCCGACGTCCTGCAACGGCATGTCGCTGCGTGGGCGCAGCAGCTACGATAGGCGCCCGTTCGCCAACTGCCCTCTCGCATGAAATCCAATGTCGTCGCCGCGCTGATCCTGATCCTCGTCGGCCTGCTGTTCCTGGCCAACAACCTGGGCTGGACCAACCTCAGCCTCGGCCGGCTGATCGCCACCTGGTGGCCGGCGGCGCTGGTCGCCTGCGGCATCGGGATGCTGTTCGGGCGCGGCAAGTAGCTGGGGCTGGGATTCGGGAGTCGGGATTGGGGAATCGCAACAGCGGTATCTCGCTGCTGATGGCTCTCACGCCCCATCTTCTGCGGTGGCATGCAGCATGCTTCCTTCTCGCCCTGGGGAGAAGGTGCCCCGAAGGGGCGGATGAGGGTACGGGCGAAGCCTAGCGCATTTACCGACGGCTAGTCTGAGCCAGCACTTCCGGCCCAGATAACCGAACACTGACAGCCCAGACCCGCATCGCCTGACCTGATCACGCATCACCGCAATCGAGGTGCTCACTGGCGAGGCGACATGACGACTGTCATCGGCAACTGTTGACTTCCGGCACCTGATCGACGGGCGCTGCGGGCGCAGCATGGCCTCACACCAACCGAGGATGTCGCCATGCACTACCGTCTGCTTCCTGCCCTGTTCCTGATCGTCCTGGGCGCGTTGTTTCTGCTGGACAACCTGGGGTTAGCGCATATGGATGTGGGCCACCTGATCGCGACCTGGTGGCCGGTGTTCCTGATCGCCGCCGGTGTGCGCCAATTGCTGCGCTACCGCGAGAAGGCGGCCGCAACCTGCTGAAGGCCACGGCCGCGCTAACCCATCAGGTCCGCGGCAAGGTCACGCCGGTCTGGCCCTGGTACTTGCCGCCGCGATCCTTGTACGAGGTTTCGCAGACTTCGTCGGACTGGAAGAACAGCATCTGCGCCACGCCCTCGTTGGCGTAGATGCGCGCCGGCAGCGGCGTGGTATTGCTGAATTCCAAGGTCACGTGGCCTTCCCACTCCGGCTCCAGCGGGGTCACATTGACGATGATGCCGCAGCGCGCGTAGGTGCTCTTGCCCAGGCACACCACCAGCGTATCGCGCGGGATGCGGAAGTATTCCACCGTGCGCGCCAGTGCAAAGCTGTTCGGCGGGATGATGCACACATCCGATTCGATATCGACAAAGCTGCCCGGATCGAAATGCTTGGGGTCGACGATCGTCGAATTGATGTTGGTGAAGACCTTGAACTCGCGCGAGCAGCGCACGTCGTAGCCATAGCTGGACGTACCGAAGCTGACGATGCGCTGCCCGGCGGCATCGTGCTTGATCTGGCCGGGTTCGAACGGCTCGATCATCGCGTGCTGTTCGGCCATGCGCTTGATCCAGCGGTCGCTCTTGATGCTCATGCGGTGTTCCTTGAAGACGGAAGGCGGCAGGCCGGGCGGCCCGCGCGAAAGACGGGCAATTCTAGCAGCGGCCGCCGCTGACGGCCGGCCGCGTGGCTAGAGCAAGGAGGCCGAGATCGGGATGCTGGCGCGCGGGCGCTTGGCCAATTCTTCCGCAAGCCGGGCCGCGGCGAACAGATACGCCTGGGCGGCGGCCGAGTCCGGCGCCGCCACCACGATCGGCCGGCCCGCATCGCCTTGCTCGCGGATGCCGATCTCCAGCGGCAGCGATCCCAGCAACGGCACCCCGTACTGCGCCGCCATGCGCTCGCCACCGCCTTCGCCGAACAGGTGCTCGCGGTGCCCGCAGCTGCTGCAGGTATGCACCGCCATGTTCTCGACGATGCCCAGCACCGGCACCTCCACCTTTTCGAACATCTTCAAGGCCTTGCGCGCATCCAGGGTGGCGATGTCCTGCGGGGTGGTGACGATCACCGCCCCGGCGACCGGGATCTTCTGCGACAGCGTCAGCTGGATGTCGCCGGTGCCCGGCGGCAGGTCGATCAGCAGATAGTCCAGGTCGTCCCAGAGCGTGTCGTTGAACAGCTGGGTCAGCGCCGAGGTCGCCATCGGCCCGCGCCAGATCATCGGGGTGTCCTGGTCGACCAGCAGGCCGATCGACATCGCCTCGATCCCGAACGCGCGCAGCGGCTCGATCGACTTGTTGTCCGGGCTGTCCGGGCGCCCGCTCAGGCCCAGCATCGCCGGCACGCTGGGACCATAGATATCGGCATCCAGCACGCCCACACGGGCCCCTTGCCGCTGCAGGGCCAGCGCCAGGTTCACCGCAGTGGTCGACTTGCCCACCCCGCCCTTGCCCGAGCCCACCGCAATCACATTGCGAATGCGCGCGTGTGGCGCCAATGCGCCCTGCACCGCGTGCGCGGGAATCCTGCGTTCCGCGCTCATGCCTCGCCGCCCTGCGCACCGCTGGTGCCTGGGCACCCATCGTTCTCGATCATCGTTGCCATTGCTTATCCAGTGTTTTCGTAGGCGGTTGCGAGGGATGACGCCCGTGGATGCAGCCGCGAAGCCTCCCAGTTTACCGCCTGGTGTCCACGCGTCCGCGTTTGCCGCATTGGCGATACAGGACCAGAGCATTCATGCCAAATGCCGACATATTTCACAAATGTGGACACATGATTAAGGACTTGTTACGTTCGGGAATCAGTTCAGCCGCCACTCAGCGAGTTCGGCTGGTTCGCCTAATCTCTGCAAGGAATTCGCAAGGTCATGTCGAGTCGTAACCCGCAAGGCACCCGTCGTCATCGCTTGAGCGCCGCCCTGTTGGCGGTGCTGGTTGCTCCCGCCGGCCATGTTGCCGCGCAATCGGAAAATGGCGTCGCGCCCGGAACCACCGATCTGGACAAGGTCACCGTCACCGGCTCGCGCATCGCGCGTACCGGCTTCGTGACCCCATCGCCGGTCACCGCGATCAGCGCCGAAGAAATCCGCGCCACCGGCGCCACCACCATCAGCGACCTGATGGCGCGCATGCCGGCCCTGGCACCGAGCTACACCCTGGGCAACTCCACCCGCTTCATCGGTACCGCCGGCCTGGGCCTGCTCGATCTGCGCGGCATGGGCGTGGACCGTACCCTGGTGCTGGTCAACGGCCGCCGCCACGTGGGCTCCAGCCCCGGCTCCACCTCGGTGGACGTCAACACGATTCCGGTGGAATGGGTCGAGCGCGTGGAGGTCATCACCGGCGGCGCCTCGGCGGTGTACGGCGCCGATGCCGTCGCCGGCGTGGTGAACTTCATCCTCAAGAAATCCTTCACCGGCTTCGAAACGCGCGCGCAGACCGGCCTGGCCGACGAGGGCAACTACAACCGCTCGTTCGCCAGCTTCTCCGCCGGCACCGACTTCGCCGAAGGCCGCGGCAACGTCGCGATCTCGGCCGAGTACAGCAAGCAGGACCGCTTCGGCCGCGGCAACCGCGCCATCGGCCGCGAGTATCTGGTCAGCGTGCAGAACCCAAGCTTCGATCCTACCCGCCCGCCGAGCGAGAGCAATCCGCAGACCGTGTTGAGCGGCCCAGGCGGTAACCATTCGACCTCCTACGGTGGCACCTTCAACCTGGGCACCTTCGACTTCCGTAACCCGGCGAGCTACGGCAACCGTTACCTGTTCAACCCCGACGGCAGCTTCCGCCGCAACCGCTACGGCGGCACAGTGGTGAGCAATACCTCCTGCGTGGATTGCGATTTCGTCGATCTCAACGCCGTGGCCGACCTGCAGCCCGGCTTCGATCGCAAGAGCGTCAACACCATGGTGAACTTCGAGCTGAGCGAAAACCATCGCCTGTTCTTCGAAGGCAAATACAGCGAGACCGATTCGGAGTTCTTCGGCCAACCGGCGTTCGACAGCTCGCTGCGCGTGCGCCGCCAGAACCCGTACGTCAGCCCTGCCCTCGGCGCGCTGATGGATTCGCGCGGCGCCACCCAGATCCTGATGAACCGCTTCAACGTCGATGCTGGACGCCGCGGCGAGAACATCGAACGCAAGACCTACCGCGCCGTGCTCGGCGCCGAAGGCAACTTCACCGACAACTGGACCTACGAGGTGTCGGCCAACTACGGCAAGACCACCGTCGACCGCCTCAATCTCAACAACCGCATCAACGAGCGTTGGCAGGCCGGTATCGATGCCGCGCGCGATGCCAGCGGCAACATCGTCTGCCGCACCACGCTGGACCCGACCGCGATCAACCCCAACACCAACCGGGTGTATTCGGCGTTGGCGCGCGAAGGCTGCGTGCCGTTCAGCATCTTCGGCAACGGCGCGGTCACGCCGGAAGCAGCCGCCTGGTTCAACACCACCGCGCGCTCCAAGGCCAAGATCCAGCAGACCGTGTTCAACGCCTCGGTGGCCAACAGCAGCCTGCTCTCGCTGCCGGCCGGCGACATCGGCATTGCCGGTGGCGTGGAATACCGCAAGGAACAGAGCGAGGAGATCACCGATCCGCTGGCCGCCTCCGGGGCAACCTTCCTCAACGCCATTCCCAATAGTGGCGGCGAGTACAATGTCAAGGAAGTCTTTGTCGAAAGCACCATTCCGCTGCTGGCCGGGCTGCCGGGCGTGGACCGCCTGGCGCTGGACCTGGCGGGGCGCTATTCGGACTACAGCAGCATCGGCTCGACCAAGACCTGGAACATCGGTCTGGACTGGACCATCCTCCCGTCGTTGCGCCTGCGCGGCACGCTGGCGCAGTCGGTGCGTGCGCCCAGCATCGGCGAGCTCTACGACTCCCAGAGCGAAAACTTCGCCACCATCGCCGATCCCTGCAACTACCTGCCCACCAACGGCAATCGCCCCGGCACAGCCGGCGATGTGGCACTGCGCCAGGCCAACTGCAGCGCGCTGGGCATTCCGGTGGGCTGGATCGACACCTACACCGCCACCCGCCCGGGCGTGAGCGGCGGCAATCCGGAGTTGAAGCCGGAGCGCGCACGCAGCCTGTCCTACGGGCTGGTGTGGCAGCCGGAGTTCTTCGAGGGCTTCGGCATGTCGATCGACTACTGGCGTATCGATCTGCGCGACGCCATCGGCACGGTGACGGCCGAAACCAATGCCACGCGTTGCGTGGACAACCCCGGCGGCATCAACAACAGCTTCTGCGGCTTCGTGCAGCGCGCCCCGCTGGGCGGCTTCACCGATCCACAGGGCCGCATCTACCCCGAGCACAGCATCATCGGCTGGCAGGCGCTCAACGAGAACCTGGCACGCTCGCGTCGCGTCGGCGTGGATCTGGAAATGGATTACCGGTTCCAGATCGGCGAAGGCAACACCGTGCTGCGCCTGGTCGGCACCCGCCTGATCCAGTCACGCGAATGGGTGTTCCAGGATTTTCCGGCCGAATACGACGAGTACGTGACCTACGTGACCGATCCGCGCTGGCGTGCGCAGTTCCAGACCAAGTACAACTGGAACGAATGGCGCGCCTCGTGGGACATGAACTACGTGGACGGCAACCTGCGCGTGACCCCGGAGAGCTACAACAGCAACCCGGGTTCGGCCAGCCCGATCAAGAACGGCTCGTACACCTACCACAACTTCCAGTTCGGCTATCAGTTCCCCGGCTCGAAGATCGATGTGTACCTGGGCATCGACAACGCCTTCGACAAGGATCCGCCACGCAACTACTTCGGTTCGGATTTCAATTCGGCCCTGTACGACAACATCGGTCGGTTCTTCTACCTGGGCACCACGGTCAGGTTCTGATCCGAGGTGGATCGCAGTCGAAGAAGCCCCGCTGGTCGGGGCTTTTTCTTTTGCACGCGTCAGCCGATGGCTCTTGCGTCCCGCCTGACCCGATGGCACAGGCCTCCAGGCGAGCCGCTGCCCAGCATTATCTGTACCAAATGTAACCACCTGCGCAGACAGCGTTGTCGAGATCGTTAGTCACGTCGGTGCATCACACAGGAATTGTGCGTGATTCGACGTTTTTAATGCGGATCTGACTTAATTCATTAATGAATAGCCGCTTTCGGTTGCACTGGAGAGCATAGGTTCATTACGTTCGGGTTAAGGCCATCTGACTCCCCGGTGACCGCCCCTTAACCGAATTCCAGTGAAAGGTCAGGAATGAGCAAGCAATTTCGTCGTAACGTTCTCAAACGCACCGCCCTCGCCGCCGTTCTCGGGGCGTGCCTGAGCAATGGCGCGGTCTATGCACAGAGCACCACCGGCAGCATCTACGGCAGCGCCCCGGCCGAAGCCGGCAGCACCATCGTCGTGCAAAGCGACACCGGCCTCAGCCGCACCATTACAGTCGATGCGAATGGCCGTTACAACCTGGGCTCGCTGCCCGTGGGTGCCTATACCGTCACCCTGAAGCGCGGCGACCAGGTCATCGATACCCGCAAGAATGTGCAGCTGCGCGTGGGTTCCGGTACCGAAGTCTCGTTCGCTGGTGCCAGCGCCGCGGGCAGCAATGCGGACGCAACCACGCTTGGTGCGATCACGGTCACCGCTGCAAATGCACCCAAGATCGACGTCAGCTCCACTAGTTCGCGCTCGGTGATCACCTCCGAGCAACTGGCAACCCTGCCGCTGGGCCGTAGTGCCGAAGCGATCGCGTTGCTCGCACCAGGTGCGGTGGCTGGCAGCGGCGCATTCAATAACGGCTCGCGCTCGGTAGTATCGTTCGGTGGCTCGGGCGTCACCGAAAACGCCTACTACATCAATGGCTTCAACGTCAGCAATCCGCTCAGCAACCTGGGCGGCGTCAGCCTGCCCTACGGCGCCATCGACCAGCAGGAAACCTATACGGGTGGCTACAGCGCCAAGTACGGTCGTTCCACAGGCGGCGTAATCAATCAGCTCGGCAAGCGCGGCACCAACGAATGGCATTTCGGTGCGCAGGCGGTTTGGGAGCCGGATTCGCTAGCGAGTTCGACGGGAGATGTCTGGTTCCCAAACAAGACACTGCCGGCAAACTATGGTTATACCAACCGTACCCAGCCTGGCACGCTTTATCGTAGCGGCAAGGACAATAACCAAACTCGCACTGTCTACAGCGCTTATGCTGGTGGCCCGCTAATCGAAGACAAGCTCTTCATCTTTGTCGCTGGCGAGACCGACAAGACCGACGGCGTGACGACCAATGCACGCACCAGCGCCATCCAGGGTCAAAACAACTACGGTTACAGCTCTCCAAAGTTTTACGGAAAGTTGGATTGGAACATCAACGATTCCAACATCCTCGAATACACGCGCATCCAGAACACCGACCGCCGCGGCGGCTACTACACCGAATTCGATTACAGCGATTTGAGTACAGGCGGTGCGACCGGGACTTTCCCGGATACGTTCAAGACCACCGATACATACGACATCTTCAAATACACCGGCTATCTCACCGATGACTTGACCTTGAATGCGACATGGGGTCGCAGTACGCAACACAATCGTCAGTTCAATCCGAATATCTCGGAGCTGCCGTTCCTGGACGGCGTTACAGAGCAGGATCCGGCGATTGTCGGTAACACGCCGATCCGCAACAATCAGGCCACCAATCGGGCCAAGGCTGACG
Source organism: Xanthomonas codiaei (assembly GCF_002939785.1). Classification (GTDB taxonomy): domain Bacteria; phylum Pseudomonadota; class Gammaproteobacteria; order Xanthomonadales; family Xanthomonadaceae; genus Xanthomonas; species Xanthomonas codiaei. The sequence goes on along the minus strand of NZ_MDEC01000006.1, from coordinate 173,011 downwards.
ATCCGATCAACAAGTCGCGCAGCCTCCGCCTTGAGCTCGAGTATCGCCTCGGCAACCACGACCTTACCGCTGGCGTGGACAATATGTACTTCAATGCCTATGACGAAGGTGTTCGCACCACCGGTCCGGGCTATCAATGGATCTACGGCAGGCAGGACAACCCCGCTGAAGGCATCAACCCCGAATTGGGCGTTGGCGCACCGGGAGGGCAAGGCTACTACGCGCAGCGTCGTATCTTTACCACCACCACCAGCATGGCGGTCGAGCAGAAGGCCTATTACCTGGAGGATCGCTGGCAGGTCAGCGACAACTGGTTGCTGACGCTCGGCATCCGCAATGACAAATTCACCAATTACAACAGCGACCATGTTGCTTATGTCGATAGTGGCGACCAGTGGGCGCCGCGTTTGGGCGCAAGCTGGGATGTCTTTGGCGACTCATCGCTGAAGGTCTTTGCCAATCTGGGACGCTACTACCTTGCATTGCCGAACAGCGTCGCCATTCGTGGTGCCTCCGCGTCTACCTACACAGACGAATACTTCACTTACAGCGGCATCGATGCCAACGGCGAGCCCACCGGCCTTGGCGCAATTGGTCCCGGGCCCGTTTCCAGCAATGGCGAGTATGGTCAGGCGCCGGATCCCAACGCGTTCGCGCCGAGTGACCTGAAGTCGCAATACCAGGATGAGATCATCCTCGGCTTCGAAAAGACTCTTGGCGAGAGCTGGAATTCCGGTGCGAAGGTGACCTACAGAAAGCTGCAGAGCGCCATCGACGACGTTTGCGATCCCGGCAAGATGTCTGCAAAGTTGGCTGCAAGCGGAGGCGATGTCAGCAGCGTGAGTATTCCCGGCTGCGTCATGTTCAATCCCGGCCAGACCAATAGATACAATCTTGCCAACGTTGACGGCTCTGGTTACACGCAGTTGCGTATGAGCCAGTCCGATTGGGGCTTTACCGACAAGGCACGCCGTAACTACGTCGCGGTAGACCTGTTCCTGGAGCACCCGTTCGACGAAAAGTGGTACGGCCGAGTGGACTACACCTGGTCGCGCAGCTACGGAAACACCGAAGGTCAGGTGAAGTCCGATATCGGTCAGTCCGATGTGTCCAAGACTCAGGACTGGGATGCAGCTGAGTTGATGTACTACGCGGGTGGCAGCCTGGCAAATGATCGCCGGCATCAGCTCAAGGCCTTTGGTGCGTATCAGCTCACGCCGGAATGGATGGCGTCTGCAACCTTGCGCGTCATGTCGGGAACGCCGATCTCCTGCCTGGGCTACTTCGGATCGAATGAAGGTAACCCGATCGGCTACGGTTCCGCATACCACTACTGCGGTGGTCAGGCCTCGCCCCCGGGCGACGCCGGACGTACTCCGTGGATCAAGAACCTGGATCTCGGCATTACATACCGGCCGTCCTTTGCCGACCACAAGTTGGCACTGGGCCTTCAGGTCTTCAACGTATTGAACGACCGCTCGGTAAACCGTGTCGAAAGCCGCTATAACACCGCGCCTTACACCGTACGTAACACCTACGGCATTGGCACGGAACCTTATAACTACAACACTCCGCGCTTTGTTCGCCTCACCGCAGCCTACGATTTCTGATCGCAGGAACCCGGGCGCCATTACGGCGCTCGGGTTGAGAAAGTCGTTTAAGAAACGGCCCTGATTTTCAGGGCCTTTTTGATTTTCGATGATGCCGTGCGGCAGTCGACATGATCGGCATCACCCACCCAGAATCACCCGCGCGGCATTATGCCCAGGCGCGCCGGTCACCCCGCCGCCCGGATGCGTGCCAGACCCGCACAGGTACAGCCCGGGAACTGCACCGCGATACGCGCCCTGCCCCAGCAGCGGGCGTGCGCTGAAGAGTTGATTGAGGCTGAGGGCGCCGTGGAAGATGTCGCCACCGACCAGGCCGAAGATGCGTTCCAGATCGAGCGGGCTCAGAATTTGTCGGCCCAGTACCGATGCGGCAAAGCCGGGCGCGTAGTGTTCGACGGTGGCGATCATCAGGTCGGCCGCTTCCTCGCGATGGTCGTCCCAATGGCGGCCGTCCGGTAACTGCGGGGCGACGTGCTGACAAAACAAACTAGCCACGTGCTGCCCAGGCGGTGCCAACGAGTCGTCCAGCGTGCTGGGAATCAGCAGTTCCACCACCGGTTCGCGTGACCATCCGAAGGCGCGCGCGTCCTGCCAGGCACGGTCCATGTAGTCCAGGCTCGGTGCCAGGATGATGCCGGCGGTGAGATGGTCGCCCTCGCCCGGCAAGGCGGTGAAGTCCGGCAAGCGCGACAGCGCGACATTCATGCGAAAGGTGCCCGAGCCGCAGCGGTAATGCGCAATGCGCTCGCGCGTGTCCTCAGGCACGTCCTCGGTACGCATCAGCCGCTGGTACAACAGTTTCGGATTGACGTTGGCTACCACGCACGCCGCGCGCAGGGTCTGGCCATCGGCGGTGACCACGCCCACGGCGTGGCCGCGCTCCACCAGCACGCGGTCCACTGCGCACGCCGTGCTGATCTGCGCACCGGCTGCACGGGCGCTGGCCGCCATGGCCTGGGTGATCGCGCCCATCCCACCGATGGCGTGTCCCCAGGCGCCCTTGACGCCATTGCTCTGCCCGAACACGTGATGCAACAACACGTACGCGGTGCCCGGCGTATACGGGCTGGCGTAGTTGCCGACGATGCCGTCGAAGCCGAACAGCGCCTTGATCGGCGCACTCTCGAACCAGCGTTCCAGATACTCGGCAGCGGAGATGGTGAACAGGTCGAGCAACTCGCGTCGTAGTGCCAGCGGCAACCCCTGCAGCTGCATGCCGACCTTGCCGGCGCGCCATAGCTGCGGTAATGCCTGCAACCAGCCGCCCTCGGTCACCTCCGGCGGCGCCTGCAAGGCCAGCGCGCGCAGGACATCGGCCAATTGTTCCAGCCGCGCTTCGTAGGCGGGCAATCCCGCTGCATCGCGCGCGGAAAACTTGGCGACTTCCTGCGCCGTCCGCCCCGCGCCGGCCAGCAGATAGCGGCCATCGGGGAGCGGCAGGAAGTTGTTGATGCGTCGCGGCACCACGCGTAAGCCGTGCCGTTCCAATGCCAGCTCGTCGATGACCTTGGGTTGCAGCAACGACACCGTGTACGCCGCGACGGAATTGCGAAAGCCCGGATGGAACTCTTCGGTGACCGCCGCACCGCCGACCACCTCACGCGCCTCCAGCACCAGCACGCGTTTGCCGGCGCGCGCCAGATAGGCGGCGCACACCAGGCCGTTGTGCCCGGCGCCGATGATCAGCGCATCCAGGGGTAGGTCGCGGGTCGACATGCGCGTGTATATAGCATCGCCAGTCCCCGCGGGCCACGCGTCGGGCCTGGCTCGCCGAGCTGTGCAGGGGTGACAGATCATTAAGAGCAGCTAGCAAAACGACTGCGCGGCCGCCAGGCGGGCGCGGTCGGTGCTCGGAATCCTCATGTACCACGCGTACACTGCGGTTCCTCCGCGCCGTCCGCACCCACCTGACGACCGCTCGCTACGTTTTGTTAGCCGCTCTAAGACTGCCCACCGCGGCCCGGGCGCTGCGAGCACACGCCGCCGCGGCAGGCGATGCGCAGCGCCCCCGTTGGCGCTGGCAGCGCCATGTGTCGGCGCCGGGTCTACCAGACCTGCCCGGGCTGACGCGTCGCAGGGCCAGCGACCAACCCGGCCAGGCTCGGCGAGCCGCAACCGCTGCGATGGCCGATCCACGATGAGCGGCTCGGCGCCAGGCAACGTCAGTGCCTCGCGCCCGCTGCTGCCTGCCCGTTCGGGCGGAACGTGGCCAATGCTGCATGGGTCTGCGCCGGGATCGTCACCCTCGCAGAGATGGCTTCTGCACGCGGCATCCATGACCTTCGACACCCATGCGCCGAATCGTACAGAACGGTAGAGTGCCGGCACGGCTCTGTGGTGACGGAGCCTCCCAATCGACTGCTGCTCCCGGAGCCTTTGTGATTCGAACACCTCATCTACTGACGCTGACCCTGGCCGTGGCCGCCGCGCTGAGCGGCTGCAAGAAGCCTGAAGACACCGCGCCTGCGGCCCCCGCGGGCGACGCTGCGGCCACCACCCCGGCGGCCCCCAAGACCCTGACCCTGGACCAGAGCAAGCTGCCGGCGGTGAACCGCTTCAGCGCGGCCGATCTGGACCCCAACGGCAATGCCTGTACCGACCTCAATGCCTACGCGAATGCCAAGTTCCTGGCCGCCAACCCGGTGCCGGGCGACCGCACCAGCTGGGGCGCATTCGAAATGCTCGACGAGCGCTCCAATGCGATCCAGCAACAGCTGGCCGAACAGGCCGCTGCCGATACCGGCGCCACCGGCGTGGAAAAGATCGTCGGCGACCTGTGGTCCACCGGCATGGACGAAGCCAAGATCAATGCGCAGGGCATCGAGCCGCTGAAGCCGGAACTGGCCGCCATCGACGCCATCAGCGACCAGGCCAAGCTGGTCGACTACCTGCGCAGCAGCGCCGCCAAGGGCAACAACGAACTGTTCGGCTTCGGCGCCGAGGCGGACTTCAACAAGTCCAGCCAAAACATCGCCTACGCCATGCAGGGCGGGCTGGGCCTGCCGGATCCGGAGTACTACACCAGCGCCGGCAACAAGGCCAAGCTGGAGGCCTATCAGGCGCATATCGCCAAGGTGCTGGAGCTGTCCGGCGTGGCCGCGGCCGATGCCGCCACCCAGGCCAAGCAGGTCGTGGCCTTCGAGACCCGCCTGGCCAAGGTCTCCAAGACCAGCACCGAAATGTCGCGCGACGCCAAGCTGGCCTACAACCCGGTCACCCCGGCCGAAGCCGACAAGCTGACCCCGAACTGGTCGTGGACCGAGTTCTTCAAATCGCAGGGCGTGGCCACGCCGGAGATGTTCTCGTTGGCGATCCCGGCCTTCCATCAGGAAGTGAGCAAGATGATCGCCGACACCGACCCGGCGATCTGGCGCGCGTACCTGCGCTTCCACACCGTCGATGGCGCCTCGCCGTTCCTGAGCCAGCCGTTCGTGGACGAGAACTTCGCGTTCTACAACAAGACCATGCGCGGCCAGAAGGAAATCAAGCCGCGCTGGAAGCGCGTGCTGGCCACCATCAACAATCAGGCCGGCGAGACGCTGGGCCAGATGTACGTCAAGGTGGCCTTCCCGGCCGATTCCAAGGCCAAGATGGAAACCCTGGTCACCAACCTGCGCACTGCGCTCAAGGCCCGCATCGAAAAGCTGGACTGGATGAGCCCGGAGACCAAGGCCAAGGCGATCGCCAAATGGGAGAGCTTCACGCCCAAGATCGGCTACCCGGAAAAATGGCGCGACTGGAACGGCCTGAGCACCGGCCGCGACAGCTACCTGGGCAACGTGCTGGCGGCGCAGGAATTCAACTACAAGTGGAACCTGTCCAAGATCGGCAAGCCGGTGGACAGGACCGAATGGGGCATGAGCCCGCAGACGGTCAACGCCTACTACAGCCCGCTGCAGAACGAGATCGTGTTCCCGGCCGCCATCCTGCAGCCGCCGTTCTTCGACCCGGACGCGCCGGAGGAAATGAACTACGGCGGGATCGGCGCGGTGATCGGCCATGAGATGACCCATGGCTACGACGACCAGGGCAGCCGCTTCGGTGCCGATGGCAACTTCATCCCGGATCCGGGCTGGTGGACGCAGAAGGACCTGGACGCGTTCAAGGCCCGCACCGGCAAGCTGGTGGCGCAGTTCGACAGCTACCGCACGCCGGCCGGCGACAAGGTCAAGGGCGACCTGACCCTGGGCGAGAACATCGCCGACCTGGGCGGCCTCAACACTGCCTATGACGCGATGAAGACCGCCACCGCCGGCAAGGACGATCCCAAGACCGACGGCATCACCCGCGACCAGCGCTTCTTCCTCAACTGGGCCACGGTGTGGCGCCGCAACTTCACTCCGGAAGAACTGGTGGTGCGCCTGAAGACCGACCCGCATGCGCCGGCCAATTTCCGCGCCATCGGTGCGCCGTCGAACATGCCGGCCTTCGCCGCCGCATTCTCGTGCAAGCCGGGCGATGCGATGGTGCGTCAGGGCGACAAGCAGGTGGTGATCTGGTAATTGCCACGTGATGCAGTGACGGGCGGCGCTCGAAGGAGCGCCGCTTTTTTTTGCGATGCGCGGGTCGGCGCAAGTGCCGGCGGCTGTGGCCGTACAAAGCGCCAGCGATCAGACATCGGCTTGGTCGCCGACCAGCCTGAGGGCGGCTAACAAAACGTAGCGAGCGCTCGTCAGCTGGGTACGGACGGCGCGGAGGAACCGCAATATACGAGTGGTACATGCCGCACCGAGCACCGACCGCGCCCGCCTGGCGGCCGCGCAGTCGTTTTGCTAGCGGCTCTAGGTGCCGTGCGCCACGCCCGGTAGCTCCTGCGCGCCTGTAGCGCCGTACCCATGAAACACGTCGGTGGCGTCCAAAGCCTCAACAGTGCCGATCACGCCACGCAGGTCGCCGCGCAGCGACCGATAAGTCTCAATAAATCTCAACCCGCGCCCCGCCACGGTGGCGCACGCTTATGCTCCTGGCTCTTTCATCGAAGCGATCCGCATGCCGCCGCTCAAGACCTCCACCCTCGCCCTGGCCCTGCTGGTCGCTCTGGCCGGCTGCAAGCCCGCCAATGAGAGCCACGCCCCCAAGCAAGCAACCACGCCGGCCGCAGCGCCGCACGCGCAGGCGGCGGCGGTGCCGACGCTGGACGTCAGCGCGCTGGATGCGTCCACCAGCGCGTGCCAGGACCTGGATGACTTCGTCAACGAAAAATGGCGCAAGGCCAATCCTATTCCGGCAGATCGCGTCAGCTGGGGCGTCAGCGACGTGCTGGTGGAACAAAGCCTGCTCACGCAGCGCGAGCTTGTCGAGAACGCAGCCAAACAGGCCGGCGCACACACCGATCCGGTAGCCAGCAAGATCGGCATGCTGTACGCGGCGGGCATGGACGAAGCCGCAATCGAGGCCGCGGGGGATCAGCCGATCCGGCCGCAACTGCAGGCCATCGCCGCACTGAGCTCCGGCCAGCAGGTGGCCGAGTACATCACCAGCCGCTACGTCGAAGGCGACGGGCAGGTCTTCAACTTCGGCGCCGGCGCAGACTTCCGCAAGGCGGACATGCAGATCGCCTTCGCCACCGAGGCCGGCCTGGGATTGCCGACCAAGGAGTACTACAGCGCCGCCGAGTACGCGCCCATCCGTGCGGCGTATCTGGACTACATCGCCAAGTCGTTCGAACTCACCGGCAGCGCCAAGGACGCAGCGCTGGCGCAAGCCAACGATGTGCTGGCGCTGGAAACGCGTCTGGCGGCCGCATCGTTGAGCCGGGTCGATGCACGCAAGCCACAGAATCAGTACCACTTCGTCAGCCTGGCCGAGGCGGACAAGCTGACGCCGCACTTTTCCTGGACGCGATTCTTCGCCGCTCAGGGCGTGGACGCAGGTTCCGGCTTCTCGCTATCGCAGCCGCGCTTCTTCGCAGAATTCGACCGCCAGCTCGCCAGCGCACCGATCGCGCAATGGCAGGCCTATCTGCGCTTTCATACCATCGACGACGCATCCAAACAGCTCAGCAAGGTCTTCGTCGACAACAACTTCGCGTTCTACGGCAAGACCTTGTCCGGCCAACCGGAACAACAGCCACGCTGGAAGCGTGTGCTGCGTAGCGTCAACACCAGCATGGGCGAAGGCCTGGGCCAGCTCTACGTGGCCAAGGTCTTTACGCCCGCGGCCAAACAGCGCGCCGGCGAACTGGTCGACAACATCCGCGCTGCGCTCAAGGCGCGTATCGAGAATGTCGATTGGATGAGCGCGCAAACCAGGGCCAAGGCGCTCGCCAAGTGGGAAACCTTCCTTCCCAAGATCGGCTACCCCGACACCTGGCGCGACTGGTCCGGGCTGGAGATCGTTCCCGGCGCGTACTACCGCAATCTGCAGGCGGCGTCCAAGTTCAACTATCGCTACGACATCGCTCAGATCGGCAAGCCCACCGACCGCACGCGTTGGATGATGACGCCACAGACCGTCAACGCCTATTACGACCCCAGCACCAACTCCATCAACTTTCCGGCAGGCATCCTGCAACCGCCGTTCTTCGACGCCAAGGCCGACGATGCGCTGAACTACGGCAGCATCGGAGCCGTCATCGGGCATGAAGCCACGCATGGCTTCGACGATCAGGGCAGCCAGTTCGATGGCGCAGGCAACAACGTCAACTGGTGGACGCCGCAGGATCGCAAGGCCTTCGAGCAGCGGGCCGAAGCACTGGTCAAACAGTTCGATGCCTATACCCCACTGCCCGACCGCCCCGACCTGCACGTCAATGGCAAGCTCACCCTGGGCGAAAACATCGCAGACCTGGGCGGCATCAATGTCGCCTACGACGCCCTGCAGAGCGCATTGCGTGCGCATCCGGAGCGGGCCGTCACCATCGACGGCTACACCCCGGATCAACGCTTTTTCCTGAGCTTCGCATTGAGCTGGCGCGGGCAGGTGCGCAAGCAGCAGCAACTGGTCTACCTGGCCAGCGACCCGCATGCGCCCGATCACCTGCGTGCCAATGCCTCGCCCTCCAACATGCCGCAGTTCGCCCAGGCATTCTCCTGCAAGGCAGGCGATGCGATGGTGCGGCCGGACAAGGACCGCGTGGTGATCTGGTAAGCGGCTGCAAGCGCTTCCACCAACGCGCTGTACGCACAGGCCCGCATCCGCGGGCCTGTCGCGTTCATGCCGACGGCGCGCGACACGGACGAGCCGGCGTTGCGGCCTGCCTGCGCAGCCTCCGGCCTTGCTAAACTCCGCCGACTTTACTCTGGCCACCCTTCTTCTCGATGCCCACCATTCGCCCGCTTGCCCTCGCTCTTGGCTTCAGCCTGATCGCGCTGCTGTCCGCCCCCGACGCCGACGCCGCTCGCAAGAAGAAGGCCGCGCCCAAGGCGCCGGCCGTGTCCGCCGCCTGCACCAACTTCTACGACTACGCCAATGCCAGCTGGCTGAAGGCCAACCCGGTGCCGCAGACCGGTGCGGTGACCGCACTGGGCCAGCTGTCCGACCGTGCGCTGCAGCAGCAACGCGAGTTGCTGGACGCCGCGATGAAAACACCGCAGGGCAATGTGCAGAAGCTGCTGGGCGATTTCTGGGCCAGCGGCCTGGACGAAGCAGGCGTCGAAAAGGACGGCTCCAATCCGATCGCCCCCCTGCTCTCGCGCATCGACGCGATCAAGAAGGCCAAGGACGTGCCTGCCTCGATCGCTGCATTGCACCAGGTGGGCATCCCGGTCGGCTTCAACTTCGGCCCGGATGTGGACCTCAAGGCGCTGGACCGTCATATCGGCTACTTCATGCAGGGCGGCATGGGCCTGCCCGACCCGGCCTTCTACACCCGCACCGATGCCGACACCCAGGCGCTGATGGGCCGCTACCGCGCCTACGTCAAGCAGATCCTGGCGCTCACCGGCACCGCCGCCGACAAGCTCGACGCCGACGCCGCCTCGGTGCTGCAGATCGAAACCGCACTGGCACGTAGCGCGCAGTCGCTACAGGGCATCAACAACCCGTTCAACAACTACGCCCCGATCGCCACCAAGGAGCTGACCAAGCAGTACAAAAACCTGCGCCTGGCCGACTTCCTGGAAGCGCAGGGCGTCAAGGACGACCTGGTGTCCATGGCCGACCCGGCCATGTTCAAGCAGCTGGACAGCATGATCGTCAGCATCAAGCCGGAACAGTGGAAGGCCTACCTGCGCTGGCGCGTGGGCGATGCCATGGCGCCGTACCTGTCCAAGAGCTTCCACGATGCCGAATACCAGTTCCGCGGCCGTCTGCTGCGTGGCGACGCGGTGCCGCCGCAACGCTGGCAGCAGGTGCTGGACGCGATCAACGTGGCCGCCGGCCCGATGCTCGGCCGCGAGTACGTGGCGCGTTACCTGAGCAGCGACACCCGCCGCCAGGCCGAGGCCATCGCCGACCAGGTGCGCGATGCGCAGCTGGCCGCGCTGGACCGCACCGGCTGGGGCAACGGCCAGGCGGTTGCCGAAGCCAAGGCCAAGCTGGCCGCGACCAAGATCGAAGTCGGCGCGCCGCGCCGCGATCTGGACTACACCGTGCAGCCGATGGGCCGCGGCAGCTTCGGCGGCAACATGCTGATCGCCTCGACCTGGCGTCATCGCGAGGAAATGAAGCGCATCGGCAAGGGCAATGCCGACCGGCGCTGGGACGTCCTGCCGCAGCAGCCCGCCGTGGCCTACGACATCGCGCAGAACCGGCTGATCGTCACCGCCGCGGTCCTGCAGGCCCCGGTGCTGGGCGCCGGCAGCACGCCGGCCGCGCAATACGGCGCCTACGGCGCGCTGGTGGCGCACGAACTCACCCGTGCCATCGATGCCAAGGGCGCGCTGGTCGATGCCAAGGGCGAACTGCGCAACTGGTGGACCCCGGCCGAGAAGGCGCTGTGGACCCAGCTGACCGGCAAGGTGGCCAACCAGTTCGCTGCCTACCCGTACCCGGGCGTGCCCAATGCCAAGGTCAATGGCGCCCAGACGGCCGAAGAGAACCTAGCCGACCTGGCCGGCGTCGAACTGGCCTGGCAGGCCTTCAGCAAGGCGCAGCCGGCGGCCACCGAGGCCGACAAGCAGGCATTCTTCACCGCCTGGGCCGGCCTGTGGGCGCAGCAGCTGTCGCCGAATGAAGCGGTGCAGCGCGCCAGCGCCGATATCCGCGCACCCGGCCAGTGGCGCACCAACGGCCCGCTGTCCAACCTGCCGGAGTTCGGTGCGGCCTTCAGTTGCAAGGCCGGTCAGCCGATGCAGCGCGTGGATGCGGACCAGATCAAGATCTGGCGCTGATCCATCTCGCAGGTGGCAACAGAAAGAGCGCGGAATCCGCGCTCTTTTTTTGTGTCCACCGCCGGCGAAATTCCGTAGGAGCGGCCCGGGCCGCGACCGGCACTATCGATAAAGCCCCATCGCGGCCTGGGCCGCTCCTGCGGGGTTATGCGGATCACGCGCCAACTGCGCACTCTCAACCGCGCGCGTAATCCAGTAAGCCATCTTGTAGGAGCGGCCCCGGCCGCGACAGGCACCACCGGTAGAGCCCCATCGCGGCCTGGGCCGCTCCTACGGGGTTATGTGGATTCCGGCAGCGTGCCGCTTCGCTCAGCGCACCACGCGCAGCGGCGGCTTGCGCCCCTTGCGGCCGCCCTTGCCACCACCGAACGGCGGCTGGCCGCGCCAGTAGCGGATCATCAACCAGCCGAACAGCATGCCGCCCAGGTGCGCGAAATGCGCCACGCCCGGCTGCCAGCCGGTTGCGCCCAGGAACAATTCGATCGCACCGAACACGATGACGAAGGTGCGTGCCTTCATCGGAATCGGCGGAAATAGCAGCATCACGCGCTGATTGGGGAACAGCATGCCGTAGGCCAGCAGCAGACCGAACACGCCACCGGATGCGCCGACCACCGGCGCACCGCTCTGGGTGAACCACGCCATCAGCAACTGGCACACACCGGCGCCGGCCACGCTCACCAGGTAGTAGGTCAGAAAGCGCTTCTGGCCCCAGGTCTGCTCCAATGGCGCACCGAACATGAAAAGCGCCAGCATGTTGAAGAACAGATGATTGAAGCCACCGTGCAAAAACGCGTAGGTCAACAACTGCCAGGGCATGAAGCTGGCGCCCGGCGAGAACGCGTCGAAGCCATTGGACAGCGGCCACAGCATCAGCCACGACAGGACGCTATCGGATGGCAGAACGCCAGCGCCCAGGTCGCCCACAGCCCATTGCAACAGGAACAGGCCGATGTTGGCGATCAACAATGCTTTGGTGACGGGCGGCAATTGAGGCATGGCGGCATCCTTCGGAAGGCTGCCCATGATAGCGGCAGGCTTATGAAGGCCCCCACACGGCCGCATCCAGCCGTTGCGCGGCCGTGGCGCGCCGCACCCGCCCCTGCATCACCTGCACGCCTTCGGCGCGCAGGCGCTGGCATTGCTCGCGATAGCCTGCCGAGCCTTCGGGCAGCGCGATCCGCCCATCGCTGCGCAATACGCGGTGCCAGGGCAACTGCGGGTCCTCGTTGCCGCTGAGTACGCGCGCCACCAACCGCGCACGGCCCGGCAGGCCGGCGCGCCGGGCGACTTCCCCGTATCCGGCGACCTCGCCCGCCGGAATCGCGTGGATCACCTCGAGAATTCGCAGCCGCGCCTGCTCGCCGGACAGCGCCTCCTCCTTGGAGGCGACTCGCCTGACAGGACTGGCAGATGGGGACGGCATGGAACGGCGAGATGTCGACATCGCGCAAGCATGCCAGCTGATGGACGTAAGCGTGCGCATCGAATCCTTCCAAGCGAAGGGAGGTGACAAGCCTCGCAATGGAAAAACTGCAAGCCTCTCCCCCCTCGGGAGAGGCTTTGGGGTGAGGGTAGGTGGCGGCGAAGCTGCCCAGGGTGGAAAGGACACGAGGCTGCGCCCGTACCCTCATCCGCCCCTTCGGGGCCCCTCCTCCCCCATGAAGGAGGACGATGTCCCCCAGGGAGAAGGGGTGTCGTTCGAGCCCCTTATCTCTCCCGCAGGGAAAGGGGCTTTGATTCCCCGCTACCGTCCACACCCACTCAATGCATCAACACGATCTCTTCGGACGAGGTGGGATGGATGGCCACCGTCTCGTCGAAGTCGCGCTTGGTGGCGCCCATCTTCACCGCCACCGCAAAGCCTTGCAGCATCTCGTCGGCGCTTTCGCCCAGCAGGTGCACACCGACCACGCGCTCTTCGTCGCCCACACAGACCAGCTTGAACAGGCTGCGCTGCGGAGCGTCGGCCAGCGCATGCAGCATCGGACGGAAATTGCTGCGGTACACGCGCACCGCACCGGTGTAACGTGCGCGCGCCTGCTCTTCGGTCAATCCCACGTGGCCGAGCGGCGGATGCGAAAACACCACGCTCGGTACGTTTTCGTAATCCATGCGCGCATCGGGCTGATTGCCGAACAGCCGATCCATCAACTTGCGCCCTGCCGCGATCGCCACCGGCGTCAGCCCGACCTTGCCCGCCACATCGCCGATCGCGTGGATCGTGGGCACGTTGGTGCTCTGCGCATCGTCCACCAGTACCTCGCCCTTGTCTCCCACTCTCACGCCGACGGCCTCCAGCCCCAGGCCGGCGGTATTGCCGCGCCGGCCCACGGCGAAGAACACCTTGTCGAACACGTCGTTGCCCTGCTCGCGGGGGTGCAGCGGATGGCCATGCACACGCAAGCCGCCCTGCGCATCGCGTTCCAGGCCGGTGGTGGTGAACCCGAAGTGCAGGCGCACGCCCAAGTGGCGCAGATTGTCGGCCAACTGCAGAGTGAGCTCGGCGTCGAAGCGCTCCAGCAAGCGCTCGCCCTGCACGTAGAGATGCACACGGCTGCCAAGCGCCTGCAGCAGGCCGGCGATTTCCACCGCGATGTAACCACCGCCGATGATCGCCACCTGCGCCGGTGCATGGCAGAGATTGAAGAAATCGTCCGATACCTCGCCGTGTTCGGCACCGTCCACGTCCGGGCGCACGGGATGCGCGCCGGTTGCGATCACGATGTGCTCGGCGGTCACTGCGATGCCATCGCCGCCCATCACGGTATGGCGGTCCTGCAGGACGCCGCGTTGCGGAATCAGCACCACGCCGTCCTCGTTGAGGCGACGCCGATAACTGGCGTGGATGTTGGCGATATAGCCTTGCCGGTGCGTAACCAGCTCTTCCCACGTCAGTGTCGGCCGCGGCACATCGAAGCCGAGTGCGCTGGCCAGTTCGATCTTGCCGGCCAGGTCTGCCGCCAGCCACATGGCTTTTTTTGGCACGCATCCGAGATTGACGCAGGTGCCGCCAAGCTCGCCAGGCTCCATGATCGCCACTCGTGCGCCATGCTTGGCGGCACGAAATCCTGCGGCCAGACCGCCGGAGCCGCCCCCCAGAACCAGCACGTCGTAGTCGTAACGCGCACTCATGCCTCGCGCCCCGCCCGGTCGCGATGCGGATGCAGCGCAGGTGCGCGGCCGGTGATCAGATCGGTCATTAGTTGTCCGCTTGCAGTGCTCGTGCCGATTCCGAGCATGCCATGTCCGGCTGCGAGCCAGACGTGAGGACGGCCCACTATCGCGCCCAGCACCGGTGCATCGTTCCAGGTCGTCGGCCGCCACCCTTGCCGACGCCCGATCACCACCAGCTCGCAGGGCACGTGCAGGTACGTGTCCGCCGCACGCTCCAGCGCCGCCAGGCGCGTGACAGTGAGCTGGCGTCATGGCAGGAAGTGCGCCACCTGGTCTTCCAGGCGCTGGCGCGTATCGCGCAGCAACGCCGCACGCCTGCGCGCTGGACTGCCAGTCGCACGCACTCACCGGTGCACAAAGCGCAGCAAGGACACGCACCGCCGGACCACTTCCACCGGCACCGATCACCGCCACGTTCTCGCGCCCGCCAGCCGCTACTGGCTAGGCGCCTGGCCGCGCCACATCGGCGGAACCCGCAGATAGGTTGCGCTGCGCCACAGCCATTCCACCGGCCCGAAGCGGAACCAACGCAACCAGCACCGGCTCACCACCACCTGCACGGCGAACACCCCCACTGCGAACGGCAGCTGCCACACGCGCGGCAGCTGTTCGAAATAGCCCAACCCGTAGCCGTAGAAAATCCAGGTACACAGCAGCGACTGCAGCAGGTAGTTGCTCAAGGCCATGCGCCCGGCAGGCGCAAGCCAGGCCAGATGCGATGCGAAACGGATCACCCACGCCGCGTAGCCGAGACTCATCAGCGGCCCTGCAACCAGTGCCAGCGCGAAGGCCGTGCACACCCGCATGCCCAGGTCCGCCGGGTCCATCCACGGCGCCAGCGCGTAACTCAGCAGCATCACCGCCAATCCCAACGGCAAGGCGCCGTAGCGCAACGCGCGGAACAGGCGCGGGAAGCGGTCGGGCGCGGCGATTGCACCGCTGCGCACGAACCAGCCGCCCAGCAGAAACATGCCGAGCATGGCCGGGGCGTTGATGCTGAGCCCGCTCAGTGCATGGCGCAGATCCTGCCAGCGCTGCGCGGTGGCCTGCAGATAGCTGCCGCTGCCGAATGCGGCGCGTTGCGCTTGCACATTGGCCACGCTCTGCTGCGCCACCTCGGCCATGGCGGCCTTCCACTCCACCGCCGATGCCGGATCGGCCTGCAACATCGCACCGACGAAACCGGACACCAACGCCAACGCAGGCGCGCCGGCGTAGACCAGCGCGGCCAGCCATGGCAATGCCGCCACCGGTGCGCTGCGCGTGCTCAGCAGCACTACCGCCAACAGCGCGTAGGTCACCAGGATGTCGCCGGACCACAACAGCAGCGCGTGGACCAGGCCGATCGCCAGCAAGCCGGCGGTGCGACGCAGATACATTCCGTAGAAACCGCGCCTGGCCTGTTCGGCACGCTGCGCCATCACCGCAAAGCCCATGCCGAACAACAGCGAAAACAAGGTGTAGAACTTGCCCTGCACGAAGAAGTAGACCAGCGCATCGGCCAGGCGGTCGGCGCCGTGCCAGTGCGGCTCCACGCCGCTGATGGCCAAGTCGAGCGGGCCGACGAAGGCTTCGATATTCATCAGCAGGATGCCGAGCAGCGCAAAGCCGCGCAGCACATCCAGCACGGCGATGCGTTCGTGTGCGGCAGTGGGTAACAGCAGGTCGCGTGGCGTCATCGCAGCTCAGACATCAGGGCGCACGGTGGCCGCGCACAATGCAAACGGCCCGCCGAATGGCGGGCCGTCGGGGACACGGCCCTTATCGAGCGCGTCAATCGGGCGTTGCGCAGCAAGCAGCGGGCATCGGCCAAGTCTGGGCGCCTGGATGCAGGCGTGGCACCGGCCGAACCGGACCAGCCACCGTCGCCCACGCGTGGTGGCGCAGGTGTGCTGTTCGCTGTGCTAGGGAAAGATGACAAAACGTCGTCAACAGTCGACAGGTGGGTGCCGGCGGCGCGGCGGAACCGGTGTGAACGAGGGCACCTGCCGATTCCGCACACCGGCCACGCCTGGCGGCTGCACAGTCGCTTTGGTGGCCGCTGTCAGTGGTGATGTCCGCCGTCGCCGTGGACATGCCCGTGGTCGCGCTCTTCCTGCGAGGCCTCGCGCACTTCGATGATCTCCACATCGAAATGCAGGTCCTTGCCGGCCATCGGATGATTGAGGTCGACGTCGACCACGCTCAGGCCGACCTTCTGCACAGTGACCGCGCGCGGGCCGAAATTGGTCTGCAGCACCACCTGCGTGCCCGGCACCAGCTTGGTGGCACCAAAGTGCTTCTTGGGCACGCGCTGGCTCAGGCCTTCGCGGTATTCGCCATAGGCCTCGGCAGCCTTGACGTCGACGCCGAAGCTTTCGCCGGCTTGCTTGTCCATCATGGCCGCTTCCAGGCCGGGAATGATGTTGCCGTGGCCGATCAGGATCGCCAACGGATCGCGCTCCTTGGAGCTTTCGATCGGCTCCTGGCCGATCTCCGAAACGGTGTAGTGGAAGCGGACAACGCTGTCTTTTTCGATCTTCATGCGTGGCTCTGGATGAGGCTGCCCGGTGGCAGAGGGTGAAGGACGGCTTGTCGGCCGCCGGGTGCGCCGCCATCATGGCGACCTTCCGAACCGCCCATTATCCCGGCTCCATGCATATCACGCCAGTTTTCGCCGCTCGCGCGCACCGCGCGACGGCCTGTCTGCTGCTGGGCCTGCTCCTGCTGGGCGGCTGTTCGTCAAAGCCGCAGGTGCGACGTCCGTCCGCTCCGCCGCCGTCGGCGCGGGTGTGGCCGCAGGTGACGCCGGCCGACCCGGCCGCCGCCAACAACATCCTGATGCGTGCCCTTGGCTTGGTCGGCACGCCTTACCGCTACGGCGGCAACACGCCGGACACCGGTTTCGACTGCAGCGGATTGGTCACCTACGTCTACAAGGACGTGCTGGCGCTGTCGCTGCCGCGCACCTCGCGTGACCTGGCCGCCATCCAGGGACCGCGGATTTCACCCGAGAAGCTGGCAACCGGCGACCTGGTCTTTTTCGGCTCCGGCGGCAGCGTGACCCACGTCGGAATTTATGTGGGGGAAGGCCGCTTCGTGCACGCCCCGACCACTGGCGGTACGGTCCGCTTGGATTTCCTCGACGGAGCTTACTGGCGTGACCATTATTCAGGTTCGAAGCGGGTTTTGCACTGAAGTGTGACGCAAATCACAAGTCATAAAACGGAAAGTTAACTTTTTTTGAACGTAACGATTCGTTCACCAGGGCATCATCCCGCATCGACAGCAGAATTGTGATTCCCGCGTGACGAACGACGAACAGATCAACCCTGGCGCCGCCCCGCTTCCGCTCCGGAAACCGCTCCGCCTGCTTTGCGCCACCGCCCTCTGGATTGCCGCACTGCCCGCTCTGGCGCAAACCGCCAACAGCGCCCCATCCGCTCCGCAGACGACCACGCCAGACAGCGCCGTCGCCGCCGAGAAAGCCGCTACCCGCAGCCGCGCCGACGCCGCTGCCACCGCTACCCTGGCAGCCCTGCTTCCGCACCTTGCTGCCAACGACGCCATTCCGTTGATGGACCGTTCGGCGATGTTCGCCGGCGACCTCAGCCGCCTGCT
This sequence comes from Xanthomonas codiaei, assembly GCF_002939785.1. Lineage (GTDB taxonomy): Bacteria > Pseudomonadota > Gammaproteobacteria > Xanthomonadales > Xanthomonadaceae > Xanthomonas > Xanthomonas codiaei. Next base: position 155,352 of record NZ_MDEC01000006.1, on the reverse strand, counting down.
CGCCAACTACGACGTGTCGCAGAGCGCGGCCAACGCTGCCCAGAACGCCGTGGCCGATAGCCGCGTGCAGGTGATCCTGCAGCGCGCCATGGCCCTGCTTGGCACCCCGTACGTGTGGGGTGGCGAATCCACCGAAGGCTTCGACTGCAGCGGCCTGGTCGGCTATGTGTTCAAGACCGCACTGGGCATCGACCTGCCACGCGTCTCGCGTGACATCGCCCGCGACGAATCGGCCGAACTGATCAAGGACCCGAACGCGCTGAAGGCTGGCGACCTGGTGTTCTTCGGCAAGCGCGGCCGCATCGATCATGTCGGCCTGGTGGTCGGCGACGGCAAGTTCCTGCATGCGCCCAGCCGCGGCAAGGACGTGCGCGTGGATTCGCTCGCCAGCGGCTACTGGAGCGAGAAGTTCATCCAGGCGCGCCGGGTGCTGTAACGTCCCGGGCGCTCTGCGTCGACGATAGAAGGCTGCGGCACTCCCGCGGCCTTTTTTATGCGTTGCGTGGCGCAATGCAGGCGCGACACCGGTCATGTGACTGCCATGTGGCAATGCCCTCTGCCATCGCTGGCGCCCAGCTGTCGGTACGGCCAGGCGGGCCGGGCCACGCGATGCATCCACCACGTGCCTGCCACCGGGCCGGATGGCCCCTGACTCACGGCCTATCGATTAACCCGAGGCATCGGCCTTGTAATGGGCCATGGTGTCCTCGATGCCCTTGCTCAGCTCCATCACCTTGAGCGCGTACTCGGCCAGGCGCTGATCTTCGGGCGTATCCGGCCGCCAGGAAGGCACTTCCACCGGCGTGACGCCGTCCGGGTCCATCGCCACGAACACGATGATGCAGTGGGTGCAAAGGCGCGAGTCGCCGCCCATCGGGCTGCGTGCACGCACGTCGATGGCGAAATGCATGCTGCTGCGCCCGGTGTAGACCAGCTTGGCCGACACCGCGACCAGATCGCCGATACGCACCGGCGCCACGAAGCGGATACCGCCCACCGCCACGGTCACGCAGTAATGCCCGCTCCAGCCGCTGGCGGCGGCAAAGCCGACCTGGTCGATCCATTTCATCACCACCCCGCCGTGCACCTTGCCGCCGAAATTGACGTCGCTGGGCTCGGCCAGGAAACGAAATGTCAGATCACGCTGTTGGCCAATCACTGCACGCTCTCGCTGGGGGATGGGCTGGAAAGTGTGCCATGTGCGCGTGCGATGGAGGGATGGCACGCATCTCCCGATGCATTGGCAAAAGAGGACGGCCATGGCCCGCGCCGTGGCTTCTCCCAGCTGACAGTGTGTACTGGCAACGAGATGCCGGCGATGCGCCTTCCATGACCGGGTATCCGAAACTTGCCAGATTCGGACCCATCAAACCTTTGACGGCCAGCAATGCGCGGCCGGAAGCAGGCGCGGCTTGATCGGTTCGTGTGCAGGCACCCTCGAGAGTCACTTACTCTCGGCATCCGGGCAAGCGGTTGCCCGCAGCAGGAAGCAATGTGTGAGATCGCAACGAAGACGATTCAACATCGACCATGCACGCCAGCAACTGGAACGCGACGGATGGCCGCGGTTGCAGATGGGCGCCATTGTCTTGCTCACCGCCACCGGTGGGTTGCTGGCGTCGTTCCTGCTACGCAATGCCGGAGTCGACGCGATGGTGGTGCGCTATCCGATGGCGACGCTTGCCGCCTACAGCCTGTTTCTGCTGCTGATGTGGATGTGGGTGCACTGGCGCCGCCATATGGACGGCGACCTGGTGGGCGACTGCGTCGACCTTGGCGGTGACGCCGCGCAGGATCCTTCCGCCTGGGCCGGACACGGGGGCAGTTCCGCAGGCGCAGGTAGTTCCGGCGCATGGAGCGCGCCACCAGCATCGGCCCCGGAAATTTCGGGCGACAACGCGCTTCCGGACTTCATCGATGGCGATGCTGGATTGCCGGCCCTGGCGATCGTGGCATTGCTGGCCGCCGCCGCAGTCGCGGTGGTTGCTGCGGCCTGGGTGGTGTGGTCGGCACCGGTATTGATGGCCGAGCTGCTGGTGGACGCCGCGCTGGCGGGGGGCCTGTATCGACGGATGCGCGGCGTGCAGGTTCAGGGCTGGTGGTGGGTGTGCGTGCGCCACACGATCTGGCCGTTCGTCGGCGTACTGGCATTCTTCATGGTCGTCGGCGCAGTTGCCCAGCACAAGGTGCCTGAAGCCAGCACGGTGATGGAGGCGATACGGGCGCGATGACGCCGCCGTCCAGTCACCGCCCCACGTTGTCCTGCTTGCGAAGACACAGCCAGGGAAAGTGCGGCTGTCGCCGTCTGAGCAATCGCCCAAGTCGCGCGGCGGGCCGGCGCGGATCGAACAGCCAGTGCACCTGGAATGGGTCGAAGGTGGCGTAGGTGTGCTGGTGGTACTGCCCGGCCAACGCCGGCACACCCAGCCCGGTGAAATAGCGCAGGCTGCGCGCGGCGCTCTCGGCGGCGCGCTGTCGATCCGCATAGAGGGGGCTGTCGAGAATATGCAGTTCGCCGTCATCGCGTAGCTGGGCCAGCAGGTGACGTACCAAGGCGGCCGGATCCTGGAAATACTGGATGCAGGCCGGCATCACGATGACATCGAACGCATCGCGTGGCAGCGCCACGGTCTGGATATCGGCGGCGACGAAACTGAGACGTTGCTCGTGGCCGAACACGCGTGCGGCCTGGGCGAGCTCGGTGCGGTTGACGTCGACGCCGCAGACGTCGCGTTGCAGCGCCCGTGCCAGCAGGTGCGACAGCCAGCCGTTGCCACAGCCCAGTTCCAGGATGGCGCCCTCGCCCGCCTGCGTGCGCAGGTGTTGCACCAGCAACGCGCTGGACAGCGCGCGCACCTGCCATTCGAGGCTGGCACCCAACGTGCCGCCCGGATGCGGCAGGCTGCGGACCTGGGCATCGGTATACACCCGGCCTTCCTGCCGGCGCACCTGCAGGTAGCGGTCCTCGAACGGATCCGCAGCCAGGCTGCGCTGCACGAACACGCCGTCGACCATCTCCAGCTCGTTCACTTGCGCCAGGCGCTCGCGCAGCACGGGAAATCCAACCGTCATCGGCCGCGCTCAGCGAAGCGGCTTGGCGCTGTCCGCCGGCGGATCTTCCAACCCCACATTGGTGGAAGCGGCGTCGTACACGGTCTTGTCGAGCAGGCCGGTTTCCTTGGCCACCAGTACCGGCACCAGCATCTGCCCGGTCACGTTGGTCATGGTGCGCATCATGTCGAGCACGCGATCGATCGCATACAGGTACCCGATCACTTCCAGCGGCAGGTTGGCCGCGCTCAGCACCACCGTGGCCATGATCACTGCCGTACCCGGCACGCCGGCGGTGCCGAAACTGCCCAGCACCGAGGCGATCAGCACCACGAAATACTGGTTGGCGGTCAATGGCACGCCGGTGTATTGGGCGATGAACACCGCGCACAACGCCGGGAAGATCGCACCGCAGCCATCCATCTTGATGCTGGCGCCCAGCGGCACCGCGAACGCGGCGTAGTCCTTGCTCACGCCCAGGTTATGCGTGATCGAACGCATCGCCACCGGCATCGCGGCAAAGCTCGACGAACTGACGAACGCCACCTGCATGCCCGGCGCTGCGCCGCGGAAGAACTTCCACGGATTCAGCCCATGCACCAGCAACAGGCTGCTATAGACCACCACGATGTGGATCGCGCAGGCCAGGTACAGCGCCAGCACGAAACTGCCGAACGGCAGCAGCTTCTGGAAGCCATAGCTGCCGACCAGCCCGGCGATCAGGCCGAAGGTGCCGAGCGGGGTCATCTCCAGGACGAAGCGCGTGACCTGGATCATGATGTCGCTCATCTGCGCGGTGAGCTTGCGGGCATCGGCCACGCGCTCGCCGAGCTTGACCATCGCAAAGCCCAACAGCGCGGCGAAGAAGATCACCGGCAGGATCGAGCCGCGCCCGGCCGCCAGCACGGTTTCGCCGGCGGCATTGGTCTTGGTGCCGATGCCGGTCAGCGCGTAGAACGGATTGGACGGCACCACGTCCAGCAGCACCTTGATCGGGCTGGGCACATCGCGCGGTTTCCAGCTGGAGTCCACGCTCAGATTGAAGTGGCCGGCGCCCGGCTGCAGCAGCGTGCCCACCGCCAGCCCCACGCCAACGGCCAAGGCCGCGGTGATCACGAACCACACGAAGGTGCGCCCGCCCAGCGCCGCCACCGACTTCTGCCCGTGCAGCGAGGAGATCGCATTGATCACCGCGAAGAACACCAGCGGCACGGCGATCATCTTGATCAAGGTGACGTACAGATCGCCCAGGGGACCGAACCACACCTCGGCCGCCGGCCCCATGGCCCAGCCAGCCAGCGCGCCCAGGACGAAGCCGGCCACCACGCGCTGCCAGAACGGAATGCGCAACCAGGCCGCAACCAGTCTCATGTCGTCGAATCATCCGGGGGGAGAGTGCATGCACCTTATCGCAGGGGCGCCTTGCCCGCGAGGCCAGGACTGGAACAGCGGCGTGTCATCTGTGCGACGGACACGGGCCGGCATAATGGACACTGATTCAGTCACGAGTTCGAACCCGATGCGTTACCGCCTGCCCGTCCTCGCCACCCTGACCACGCTGTGCGTGGCCGCCTGCGCCTCCTCCGGCACTATCGCCTCCGCACCCGCTGCGATCAAGGTGGACGTGCCGCCGGTGACGCATCCAGCCGGCGAGACCCCGCAGTGGTGGTACCGCTCCGGCGCGGCGCGTGCGGCCGGCAACGGCGCGATGGCAGGCAAGGCACGCAATGTGATCCTGTTCCTGGGCGATGGCATGAGCCTGACCACGGTGGCGGCCGCGCGCATCCTGGATGGCCAGCGCAAGGGCGGCCCGGGCGAAGAGAATCTGCTGTCGTGGGAACAGTTCCCCGCCACCGCCTTCAGCAAGACCTACAACACCGATTCGCAGACCCCCGATTCGGCCGGCACCATGACCTCCATCACCACTGGCGTGAAGTCGCACATGGGCGCGATCGGCGTCAGCAGCGGCAGCCGCAGCGACTGCGCCGACAGCTTGAACAAGGGCCTGCTGAGCTGGTTGCAGCTGGCCGACAGCGCCGGCATGGCCACCGGTATCGTCACCACCACCCGGATCACTCATGCCACCCCAGCGGCCACCTACGCGCACTCGCCAGAGCGCAACTGGGAAAACGACACCGACCTGCCCGAGGCCGCGCGCGCTGCCGGCTGCCAGGACATCGCCCAGCAGCTGCTGTCCACCGCCCGCTACGGCCGCGGCCCGCAGGTGGTGCTGGGCGGCGGCCGTAGCCAGTTCCAGACCGTGCAGGAGCGCGACCCCGAGTACGACGACAAGGTCGGCCTGCGCCTGGACGGGCGCGATCTGGTCGCCGAATGGAAGCAGGCGCACCCGCAGGGCGCCTATGTCTGGAACCAGCAGCAGCTGCAGGCCGCAGCCGGCGCACCGGCATTGCTGGGGCTGTTCGAACCGGACCACATGCAGTTCGACCACGACCGCAACCGCACCCCGCAGGGCGAGCCCAGCCTGACCGAGATGACCCGCACCGCCATCCAGTCGCTGTCGCGCGACCCCAACGGCTTCGTGCTGATGGTCGAAGGTGGCCGCATCGACCACGCCAACCACGCCGGCAACGCGTATCGCGCGCTGGACGAAACGGTGTCGCTGTCCGATGCGGTACGCACTGCCGTGCAGACCGCACCGCCGGACACCTTGATCATCGTCACCGCCGACCATTCGCACACGCTCAATTTCGTGGGCTATCCGGTGCGCGGCAACCCGATTCTGGGCAAGGTGCGCGGTACCGGCGGCGAGGAAGGCGACCGCACCCAGCTGGCCACCGACATGGCCGGCCAGCCCTACACCACGCTCAGCTACGCCAATGGCCCCGGCTACACCGGCGCCAGCAACGCGCAGCCGGCCGGCTCCAAGAAATACCCGCACGAACCCAGCAGCAGCGAGCCGGCATCCGGCCGCCCGGACCTGACCCACGTCGACACCGAAGCGCCCGGCTACATGCAGGAAGCATTGGTGGCGACCAAGTCCGAAACCCACGGCGGCGAAGACGTCGGCATCTGGGCCACCGGCCCGGGCAGCGCCGCGTTCCGCGGCACGCTGGAGGAGAACGTGATCTACCACGTGATCGTGCAGGCCACCCCGCGGCTGCGCGAACGCCTGTGCAAGGCCGGCACCTGCGATGCCGCCGGGGTACCGGTGGAACTGCCCAAGCCGGCCACGTTCGAGGCGGCGGGCAGGCGCTGAGATGCCGGCCGGAGTGCGGCAACGGACAGGCGCGCGCGCCGCGCGATGGGCGGATCGGTGCTTGGCCATTGGCGGCGGCCGGCACGCCATCGGTGCACGTCGTTGCAAGGCGGGTGTGCGGACTCAGCCAGCCCGCGGGATGCAATCGATCGCCGGCCGGCCGCGTGTCGTCTGCACCATGGGATCCTTGCGCAGCGCGAGGCCTTGATGACTGCCACGCTGTCACTGCTGCCTGTAACACCCCCCGGCCCGGTACTCATCGCCTACAGCGGCGGCATGGACTCGACGGTGCTGCTGCATGCCCTGGCCGCCATGCAGGCCTATCGCGACCACGGCCTGCGCGCGCTGCACGTGCATCATGGCCTGCACGCCGATGCCGATGCTTGGGCGGCGCAGTGCCAGCGGACCTGCGACGCATTGGGCGTCCCGCTGCAGATCGTGCACGTGCAGGTCGCACGCGATAGCGGCCTGGGACTGGAAGCGGCCGCCCGCCAGGCGCGCCACGCCGCCTTTGCCGACGCCCTTGCATGCGGCCAATGGCTGGCGCTGGCGCATCATCGCGACGACCAGGCAGAGACCTTCCTGCTGCGCGCCCTGCGTGCCTCCGGCCCGGATGGGCTGGCGGCCATGCGCGCGCAGCGGCCATTCGCCGCCGGCACGTTGTGGCGCCCGTTGCTGGCGCACGCACGCACCGAGCTGCATGCCTACGCACACGCGCACGGCCTGCGGTGGATCGACGATTCCAGCAACGCCGACCCACGTTACGACCGCAATTTCCTGCGCACCGCCGTGCTGCCGGTGTTGCAGCAACGGTGGCCGCAGGCCAGCGAGGCCCTGGCACGCAGCGCGCAACTGAGCGCCGACGCCGGCGACCTGCTGCTGCACGACGATCTGGCGCTGCTGCCGGCCCTGCTCACCCGACGTGGCGCGCTGGATCTGCAATTGCTCGCGGCGCAGCCCGCCGCACGCCAGCCGCGCCTGTTGCGCGCCTGGGCGAACGCGGCGGGCGCGCCGCCGCTCCCTGCGCAAGGCGTGGCAGCGTTGCTGCGGGAGATCGACCTCCCCGCGCCCGACCGCCAGGCCTGCTTCGCCTGGCAGCAAGTCCAGGTGCGACGCTGGCGCCAGTGTCTGTATCTGCTCCGCCCCACGGCAACCTGGCCAGCGCAGTGGTCCGCGTACTGGGACGGCGCCCAGCCCTTGCAGCTGCCCGATGGTGCAGAGCTCGCCCTGCACGCGCCTCAAGCGCTGCGCTTCGCTCACCCGTTGCTGGTGCGCGCCCGTCACGGCGGCGAGCGCATCGTGCTGCCGCAGCGCAGTCACTCGCATCGGCTCAAGCACCTGCTGCAGGCCTCGGACCTGCCGCCGTGGCAACGCGAGCGCCTGCCCATCCTGTGCGACGGTGCGCAAGTGCTGGCCGCCGGCGATCGCATCGTTTCGGGCGCCCTGCACGCCTGGCTGCAGGACAACCACGCCAGCCTGCACTGGCAGGCAAGCAGCCAGGCGAATTGACCGCCCTGGCTGCGCCCCGCACACTTCCACGATGGCCAAGAAGTCCTTGAACGAAACGTCCCCGGTTGCCCGCTTCGAACAGTCGCTGGAAGAGCTCGAGCAACTGGTGCAGAAAATGGAGGTCGGCGACCTGAGCCTGGAGCAGTCGCTCAGCGCCTACGAACGCGGCATCGGCTTGTACCGCGATTGCCAACAGGCGCTGGAACACGCCGAACTGCGCGTGCGCATGCTGACCGACCCCGCACGTCCCGAGCTCGCCGAACCCTTCGAACCGCCCGCACAGGACGGCGGCTGAGGTGAGGTCCAGCGTGTTCGACCACTGGATCGCTCGCACCGAGCGCAATCTGGATGCCTGCCTGCCCATGGCAACGCGACCGCCGCAGCGTTTGCACGCGGCGATGCGGCACGCGGTACTGGGCGGCGGCAAGCGCATGCGGCCGCTGCTGGTGTACGCCAGCGGCGCGTTGTTCGACGCTGCGGAAGACCTGCTGGACACGCCCGCCGTGGCGGTGGAGCTGATTCACGCCTATTCATTGGTGCATGACGACCTGCCGGCGATGGACGACGATGCCCTGCGCCGCGGCCAGCCCACCGTGCACATCGCCTTCGACGAAGCCACCGCGATCCTGGCCGGCGACGCCCTGCAGGCCCGTGCGTTCGAACTGCTGGCCATGGCACCGGTGAGCGCCGAGCTGCGGGTCGGCTGGTTGCAGAGTCTGGCTACCGCCGCGGGCGCCGCCGGCATGTGCGGTGGCCAGGCGCTGGATATCGACGCCACCGGCCAGGTGCAATCCCTGCACGCGCTGCAGCGCATGCATGCGCTCAAGACCGGCGCACTGATCCGCGCGGCAGTGCGCATGGGCGCCCTCGGTGGTGCAGCTGCGTCGGCCGACCAGCAGCGCCTGGACGACTTTGCCGAAGCGCTGGGGCTGGCGTTCCAGGTCCGCGACGACATCCTGGACGTGGAATCGAGTTCGGCGCAGTTGGGCAAGACCGCAGGCAAGGATGCCGCACAAGCCAAATCCACCTACCCCGCCCTGCTCGGCATGGACGGTGCCAAGGCCAAGCTGGCCGAGCTGGCGACACGCATGCACGACGTGCTGCAGCCCTATGGTGCGCCCGGCGAAACCCTGGCGACCCTGGGCCGGTTTGCGGTGGATCGCGCGCACTAGGCGCGGCTGACCGAGCGTGTGACCGGCCGCCAGGCGCTTGACGGTGCAAGGGCAGCAGTGCTGAGCGACACATGCCGATTCCGAATCGCGGCTGCGCCAGTCTGTTGTCGGTTGATCGCGCAGAGGGGTTGGAAGTGGCTGCATGCGCAACAGACAAAGACGCCAGTTCCTGACATGCGGGGCAGCCGTTGCCTGGATCTCATGCCGTGCATTCGTAGGTCACGCTTCCCGGCCCTTCCCACACTCACCGACAGCCGCTCCCACCTTCGCCTACCGCCCGGGTGCGCATGCAAACAGGCCAGGACTGACGACCATCGCTGCATCCAAAGCGGATTGAGCGCCTGATTCCGGCCGCGATTGCACGTGCCGGGAGTCCGAGGCCGAAAGCGTCGCCGTACGCGGTATGCCAGACGCCCCAGCGCACCTCGGCCCGCCGTTGCCCGGTACTCATGCCGTGTGGCGGCATCCAATGCATAGCTCCGTGCCACATCACGGCAACGCCACTGCCAGCGCATGGACAGCGTGTGCCGCATGCACCCCCAAGTTCGCGTTACACGACACCTTTGCGCATTCCGTGCGCCACCGCACGGTCGATCACCTGGGTTCATTCATGCAACAGGCGAGCCTGGTCACAAAACGACATATTGGTCGCCAGCATTTGTGTCAGCAGGCGACACATAACCAACCGCATTTCATGACCTCCGGCACGCTTTATTGCTGAATTATCTGCATCGGTGATGTATCAGCAGGCATAACCGATGCACGACATCCAAAAATATCGCTAATTGAACGACTTGTCGCGCCCGCTCGCTCTGCCTAGGTTTGGATCGCCCGCGCTCGCGGGCGTCCCCCGACCAAGGAGAGTCACTGGTGAAGAATGTTTTTCTTGCATCGTTTGCAGCAGGCACGCTCGCCGTCGTTGGCGTGCTCGGTTCGGCGCAGGCGCAGTCGTTGCGCGGCCCGGTTCCGTTGACCATCGAACTGTCGCCAGTGGCCGACCAGGCCGGTCGACACCAGGGCAAGATCGCCGTCACGGTCACCAACAACGGCAGCCAGATCGCCCGCGTGCCGACCTATCAATTACCGCTGAAGTCGCTGGACAACGGCATCCTGGAAGTCAGCCGTGACGGCGCGCCGGTGAAGTACACCGGACGTCTGGTCAAGCGTGGCCTGCCGAAGGCCGCGGATTTCACCATTCTGCAGCCGGGCCAGAGCGTCAAGGGCCAGGTCGATCTCGCCGGCGCCTACGACCTGTCCACCAGCGGCAACTACACCATCCAGGTGCGCTCGTCGCTGCAGTACGCCTCGCTGTCGGACGGCAGCCTGATGAAGGCCGCCAACGGTCAGCCGGCCGTGGCCACCAGCACCCCGCTCACCGTCTGGCTGGACGGCGTCAATCGCGGCGTGCAGCGCCAGCTGGCCATTGGCCCGACCGCCGTGGTCAACGGCATCAACTACCTCAACTGCAGCACCACCCGCACCAACCAGGCCGCCAGCGCCGTCACTGCCGCACGCAACTATTCGCAGAACGCACGCAACTATCTCAATGCCGGCAGCACCGGCGCGCGCTACACCACCTGGTTCGGTGCCTACAACGCCTCGCGCTACAGCCGGGTCAGCTCCAACTTCGTCAACATCGACAACGCACTGGACCAGAACAACGGCCAGCTGACGATCAACTGCAGCTGCGAGGCGGATCTGGCCGATGCCTTCGCCTACGTCTATCCTAACCAGCCGTACGAGATCCACGTGTGCAACGCGTTCTGGAGTGCGGCCACGACCGGTACCGACTCCAAGGCCGGCACGCTGGTGCACGAAACCAGCCACTTCACCGTGGTGGCAGGCACCCAGGACCGCGTCTACGGACAATCGGGGGCGCGTAGCCTGGCCATCAGCAACCCGGCGCAGGCGATCACCAATGCCGACAGCCACGAGTACTTCGCCGAAAACACGCCGGCGCAGAACTGAGTGCACAGGCGTTGAAACGACAAAGGCCCGGCATTGCTGCCGGGCCTTTGTATTTACGCAGTGCGCGATTACTTGATCAGGCGCAGCGCGAACGGATAGCGGTAGTGCTCGCCGTTGTTGGCCTTGACCGCGGCCAGGATGCAGAACACCAGGCTGGCGATCCACACCAGGGTCGGCAGGAAGAACAGCAGACCGAACGTCACCGTGGCGATGACCACCGCCACGATCATCGCCAGAGTCACCGTGATCTGGAAATTCAACGCTTCCTTGGCCTGATCGGTGGCGAACGGCTTGGAAGGACTCGCATCCTTGCTGATCAGCCAGATCACCAGGGCACCGATGAAATAGGTCAGGATGCCCAGCAGATGCGCTGCCAGGGCAAGGGTGCGCTCCCCGGACGGTGCACCGGTTCCGATCGGCGGCGGCGGTGGTGCGGTGTGTGTCTCGAATTCGCTCATCTGTCTCCCCAAACATGATTGTGGTGCGGCGGACTATAACAACGATTCAGCCAGCCACCAGTGTGGGAAGACATGGTCCCGCTTTCATCCCTGCATTCGGCGCGATACGGATGCCCGGGCCGCACGCTCACGCCGGCGGCGAGGCGGGGTGATGGCGGCCGGTAGCGGGAGCGATAATGTCGCCACCTGCTGCTGTCGCAAGTGCATTACGCCACCGCCGCCAGCAGCATCCGGATGAGGATCGAGATCGGTCGGACCAACCACCCGACGCCAGATCCCCAGCATCGACACCGACAGCAGCGCGCTCGCCACCAACGGCCCGATTGCCCAGCACCACTGCCTTCCGGGCCTGCTACGCAGAGCGCAGCCGCCTATCCCGCCTCACCATCTGCGCCGCAGCCGGTAGCAGCCATGACACACCAGCCACCACAGCGCACAGCCTCACAGGTGCACCGTGCCAATGGCGGAGAGCGGCCGATCCGCGCCGAAATGTGTACTGCCGCAAAGTGCGCTGTTCTATCGACGCAGGACTACCGGTCCTGGCGTTGGCTGCGCCATCGTCATGGGTGGGCGTTGGCGCATGGCTTCGGTCATTCGTTGCCAGCCACCGTCATCCTGCCGACCAGCACCGAGCCGATCCTGACGTGCGAGCGCGGATCGACATCGCTGCCCACCGCTTCGATGCCGGCGAACATCTCGCGCAGATTGCCGGCGATGGTGAGCCCGTCCACCGGATAGGCGATGGCGCCGTCCTCGATCCAGAAGCCGCCGGCACCGCGCGAGTAATCGCCAGTCACCGGGTTCACGCCATTGCCCATCAGCTCGGTGACCAACAGACCGCGCGACATGCCGGCGATCATCGATGCCAGATCGCCGGCGTTGGCGCTGACCTGCAGGTTGTGCACGCCGCCGGCGTTGGCGGTGGTTTGCAGCCCCAGCTTGCGCGCCGAATAACTGCCCAACACGTAGCGCTGCAGCACACCGTCGGTGATCAGGGCCGAGCGCCGCGTCGCCACGCCTTCGCCATCGAATGCGGCCGAGCGCAGCCCGCGGCGCAGATGCGGTAGTTCCTCGATGTTGAACCAGTCCGGGAACAGCTTGGTGCCGACGCTGTCGAGCAGAAAGCTGGCGCGGCGATACAGCGCGCCGCCGGACACCGCGCCCAGCAGATGCCCCACCAGCGAGCGCGCCACTTCCGGCGCGAACAGCACCGGCAACGGGCCGGTGGGCAGCGAACGCGGCTGCAACCGCGCCACGGTACGCTCGGCGGCATGCCGGCCGATGGCATCCGGCGCCTCCAGGTCTTCGCGCGCCAGTGCGCTGCTGTACCAGCCATCGCGCTGCATGCCGTCGCCCTGCCCGGCGATCAGCGCGCAGCTGATCGAATGGTGGGTGCCGCGCTCGCGACCCACGAAGCCATGCGAGTTGGCATACACCGACAGGCTGAGACCGGTGCTGGCCGAGGCGCCGTCGGAATTGCTGATGCGCGCATCGGCATCGCGCCCGGCGGTTTCGCAGGCCAAGGCCAGGTCCACCGCGGTGTCTGCATCCAGCGCCCACGGGTGCCAGCTGTCGAGCTCGGGAAACGCCTGCGCCATCAACTCCGGGTCGGCCAGGCCGGCGGCCGGATCGTCTTCGGTATAGCGCGCGATCGCGCAGGCCTGTGCCACCGTGGCTTCCAGGCTCGCCTCCTGCAGATCGGCGGTGCTGGCGCTGCCCTTGCGCTTGCCGAAATACACCGTCACCGCGATACCGCGGTCGCGGGTGGATTCGACGGTTTCCACCTCGCCCAGGCGCACGTTCACATCCAGGCCGCGCTCTTCGCTGCAGCTCACCTCGGCCTGGGTGGCGCCGGCGGCGCGGGCGCGCTCGAGCAGGCGCTGGGAGATGTCGGTCAGCGCATCCAGGCGCTGCAGGCTGTCGTCGGTGACACGGGTTTCGGGGGCAAGTGCGTTCAATGCTTTATCCTTTGGCAGCGGATCCGTCCGCAAGAACCCGGCCATCCCTGGCCGGACTGTCTGATTTGGATGCGGATCCGTCCGCAAGAACCCGGCCGTTCATGGCCGGAGATGTTTATCAACCAAGTTTTGGGATGTAGTGGCGATGCGCGGACGCGATGAAGAAACCGGTGAATTTCGCGGCGCCAGCCGCAGCCAGCAGCGGCGCGAAGCGCTGGAGATCTTTGCGCTGGGCGAAAAGCTGGTCGCGCTCACGCCGGCCCAGCTGGCCAAGCTGCCGGTGCCCGAATCGCTGATTCCGCATATCGAAGAAAGCAAGCGCATCACCTCGCATATCGCCCACAAGCGGCAACTGGCGTTTCTGGCCAAGCACATGCGCCGCGAGGACGACGAAACCCTGGACGCGATCCGCGAGGCGCTGGATGCCAACAGCGACACCGCGCGCCGCGAAGTGGCCGCGATCCACCGTGTCGAGCGCTGGCGCGAACGCCTGCTCGCCGAAGGCGACACCGCGCTGGCCGAACTGCTGGAAACCTACCCGGACGCCGACCGCCAGCAACTGCGCCAGCTGGTGCGCAACGCGATCCACGAACGCGCCAAGAACAAACCCCCGCGCGCCTATCGCGAGCTGTTCCAGGTGCTGCGCGATCTGTCTCGAGCGCAGGGATTGGAGAGTGGTGATTCGGGATTGGACGACGAGCAGAATCTGGAAGACGACGAATAGCGCCTGGCGGCCACAATCGCGGAGCAGCTCAACCAGCGCCTCCGCCGCAGCCAACCGCGGCAGCATGCGTCCAGCATCAGCAAGCTGGGTAGGCGACACCTGAGCACCGAGGACGCTACGCGCCTCTACCGCTGCGCCTCCCGATGCTCCGATCCCGATTCCCGGTATCAAGCCCGACGCAGCACAGGGCACGGCCACATGGGGCCCCGCTCCTGCCGTTACGAATCCCGAATCCCGGCTCCCAAATCCCCGCATCTCAGGCCTGCGTTCCGCCAACCGTAATGCCGTCGATCAGCAGCGACGGCTGGCCCACGCCCACCGGCACGCTCTGGCCGTCCTTGCCGCAGACGCCCACGCCTTCGTCCAGCGCCAGGTCATTGCCGATCATGCGCACCTTCTGCATGGTTTCCGGGCCGTTGCCGATCAGGGTGGCGCCCTTCACCGGCGCGGTGACCTTGCCGTCTTCGATCAGGTAGGCCTCGGTGGCGGAGAACACGTACTTGCCGCTGGTGATGTCGACCTGGCCGCCGCCGAAATTCACTGCATAGATGCCCTTCTTGACCGAGCGGATCATTTCCTGCGGATCGTGCTGGCCGGCGCGCATGTAGGTATTGGTCATGCGCGGCATGGTCAGGTGCGCGAACGATTCGCGACGGCCGTTGCCGGTGGGCGCCACGCCCATCAGGCGGGCGTTGTGGCTGTCCTGCATGTAGCCCACCAGCACGCCGTCCTCGATCAGGGTGGTGCACTGGCTGGGCGTGCCTTCGTCGTCGATGTTGAGCGAGCCGCGACGCCCGTCCAGGGTGCCGTCGTCGACGATGGTCACGCCCGGCGAGGCCACGCGCTCGCCGATGCGCCCGGCGTAGACGCTGGTGCCCTTGCGATTGAAATCGCCTTCCAGCCCGTGGCCGACCGCCTCGTGCAGCAACACGCCGGGCCAGCCCGGACCGAGCACGACCGGCATCACGCCGGCCGGTGCGGGGATGGCATCCAGATTGACCAGCGCCTGGCGCAGGGCCTCGCGCGCAAAACCTTCCGGGCGGCCATCGGCGAACAGTTCGGCATAGCCATAGCGGCCGCCACCACCTGAGTAGCCGGACTCGCGGCGGCCGTTGTGCTCGACGATGACCTGCACGTTCAGCCGTACCAGCGGGCGCACGTCGGCCGCCAGCACGCCATCGCTGCGCGCGATCAGTACGGTATCCACGCCGCCGGACAGGCTCACCATCACCTGCTTGACGCGCGGGTCGGCGGCGCGCAGGAACTGGTCGATGCGGCGCAGCAGGTCCACCTTGGTGGCGCTGTCCATGTCGTCGATCGGGTCGGTGGCCGGGTACAACGCACGGCCATTGCCACGCACCAGCGCGCGGCTGGGGTGCGCACCGCCATCGCGCGAAATGGCGCGCGCCGATTGCGCCGCTTCCAGCAGTGTGTCGCGCTGGATATCGTCGGAGTACGCAAATCCGGTCTTTTCGCCGGCGATCGCTCGCACGCCCACGCCTTGCTCGATGGAATGCGCGCCGTCCTTGACGATGCCGTCTTCCACGCTCCAGCTCTCGCGCCGCGAATGCTGGAAATACAGGTCGCCGAAGTCGATACCGGGGCCCAGCAGGGCGCCGAAGGTGCGGTCCAGATGGCCGGCGTCCAAGCCGGAAGGAAGCAGCAGCCGGGTTTCGGCCAGGGTGAGAGCGTTATCGGTCATGCGATCAGGATGGGGCCCGCGCGCCGGGGAGACAAGTCGTCCGGCTGAATCGGGCGCGCCGCTATCATCGCCGGATCGTTCCTTTCGCTGCGCCTGCGCATGAAGCTCATCGCCCACGTCCTGGACGGCCACACGCTGGACATCCGCCCTGCCCCGCACGCGCGCGACTGGATGGATGCCACCGACCAGCGCTACGCCTACCGTTGCCTGCCGTTGGCGATCGCCAATGCGCATGGCTGGGAGCTGCTGTGCCAGTCCGGCTTCCAGGCGCAGTGGGATGGCAGCGATGGACTGGACGCCATTGCCATCAGCGCCGATGCCGGTACCGCCGCGCCGGCGATCAGCCACTTCGGCTACGGCGTGCTGACCTTCCATGTGCCCTGCCTGTTCCGCACCGACAGCGGGGTCGACCTGTTCGTCACCGGCCCGTTGAACCGGCCCAAGGATGGTATCGGCGCCTTGAGCGGCCTGGTGGAAACCGACTGGAGCCCCTCCACCTTCACCATGAACTGGCGTTTCACCCGGCCCGGCAAGGTGCGCTTTGCGGCCGGCGAGCCGTTCTGCCATCTGTTCCCGCTGCAGCGGCAGTTGATCGAGCAGGTGCAACCGCAGTGGAAGCCGCTGTCCGAAGCGCCGCAGCTGGCGCAACAGCATGCCGACTGGACACACAGCCGCACCCGCTTTCTGCAGGAACTGCCCGACGCGCAATCGGCGGCGGCGCGCGAAAAGTGGCAGCGCGGCTATTTCCGCGGCGTCGCCGGAGCAGACCAGACGCCGCAACCGGGCCACCGTGCCCGCCTGCGCCTGCCGATGTTCACCCGCGCCGGCAGCGGCGAGGACGCGGCAGGCGACTGAGCAGACGCTGCGCATCGAGGCGCGTGCGAGGCGGCCGGTGGCGGACCGGCCGGTCGTGCTGGCAGCCAGGCCGGCAGCTCGGCAGCCCAGCTCCGTATCGCTTGGGAATACCCCTGTCAGACCATCCGCGCACGCTGCACTACAGCGCCAGGTGGCGTCAGCGCGCCTGTCCAGCAGGCGTAGCAGGTTTGCCGGCAGGCGCCGGCTTGCTCGGCGCACGTTCGCGATCACGCTCGCGTTCGACCACATCCACCTGCGGGTCCTTCCAAGGTCCGGTGACGTGATAGGTCTTGGCGCCGATCGCACCCAGCGGCTTGCCGAGCACCGCGTTGGCAGCAGCGCCCACCGCCGCACCCACCGGGCCGCCGGCCACCGCGCCAACCACGGTCAGCAGGTTGCCGGCCTTGGGGTTGACGTCCACGGTCTGGTCGAAGGTCTGCGCGCGCAGATCGGTCTGCCCGCGGATGGCGATATCGGCGGCCGGACCGGCAATGCGGATGGCATCGGTACGCGCGAAGCCCTCGCCAAAGCGCACCTCGCCATCCAGCGTATTGAAGGCCAGCCCCTTGGAGAAGAAATCGCGGAAGTCGAACATCAGCCGGCGCGGCAGCTGCGCCACACTGAGCAGGCCGAGCACACGCCCGGCACCCGGCTCCACTTCCAGCAACTGGCCATTGCGGATGTCCACCTTGAGGTTGCCGTCCAGCGAGCCAAGCGCGAAGCCGGTCGGCGAGCCCTGCCAGCCGGCGTTGAGCTCCAGCTGGCCTTCGCCGCCGCGCAGCTGTCCGCCCAGGGTGAGGTTCTGCAGCAGGTTGCCCAGGTTGCGGCTGTCCACGCGAGCGGACAGCCGCGTGCTGGCGGCCTCGCCCTTGCCGCGCCACGCGCCGGTCAGGCCGATGCTCTGGTCGTCCGAGCGCAGCTGCAACTGATCCACCTGCATGCCATCGGTCAGCCGGCTGCTGCGCAGGATCGCCGCGCCCAGGGTCATCTTGCCGACCCGCAGATCGTCGATGTCCAGTGCCAGCGGCGGGATCGACACCGGATCGAACTCGGCCACCGCGCGGCGTGCCGGTTCCGGCAAGGCACCTGCCAGCGGGTCGCCCGGCTCGGGCACGGCGGGTGTCGGCGCATCGGCCACCGGCTGCCAGCGCACCGTGCTGAGCTTGCCTTGCACGGTGCCGCCCTCGGCGTTGGGCACGGTGAGCTGCCCGGCCAGCGAGGGGCCGTCCAGGGTCACCGCCACCGCATCGCGGGTCGGGCGTAGCCGTAGCCGCGTCTGCGGGAACACGCCGCCGATCATCAGCAGCTTGTCGGCCTGCACATCCACCTGCTGCAACGGTACTGCGTCTTTCTTGGGGGGTACCGGCTGGCCCGGCAGCGGTGGCATGTCCTGATCGCTGCTGCCACGCGCCAGGCTGATCCAGTCGATCGCATCCAGCGAGGCAGTGCGGCCGGTCACCACCAGTCCATTGGCGGGCGGGCGCTCGCTCACCGTATCGGTGCCCATGACCACGCGCACGCCGGTCTGGTCGCCATGGCTGCTGGCCTTCAACGCCACCAGCTTGCCGAAGGCCACATCGATGTCGCCATCGCCCACCGGCAAGGCCACCTTGACCTGGGTGTCCAGCGGACGGGTCGCCGGCTTGTCCAGGGGCGCCGGCAGATCCAGCGTGGTGCCGACCAGGTCCGAGCGCAGCGTCAGCAGCGCCTGCGCATCCGGCTGGCCCGGCGTGGGCAGCGGCACGTCCACCCCCACCTGCCATGGCGCACTGCCATGCACGTAGGGGCGCAACCACTCCATCTGCGGCGCCCGGTCGAACAACTCCTTGGCGTCCAGGGTGGCATTCAGGCGTGCTTCGAAGGCTTGCGCCGGGTCCTGCACGAAGCCGCCGGCACGCAGCGCCAGCTCACCGCTGCGGCCCTGGTGCTGCACGCTCAACCGCTCGGCCGCAAAGCCGCTGTCGCGGTACTCGGCCTGCCCGCTGACCTGGTCGAAGGCCAGGTTCCAGCGCGCATCGGCCAGCTTTGCGCCCTGCAGAGCCACCGTGCCCTGCAGATGCCCGCCCACGCCCTTGGTGCGCAACGGGCGCAGCAGGTCGAAGCTCACCGCCGCCGGGCCGGACACGGTGAGGTTGCGCAAGGTGTCGCCATAACGGCGCTCCAGCGGACTCTGTCGCAGCATGCCCAGCAGCTGCGCCGCGTCGGCCTGGGTGGAGGCGCGCACGTAGAGCTCGGAGGTCTTGAAGCTGGGGATTCCCGCGTCCAGCTGCGCGATCGGGGTGCCGGCAAGATCGCCCTGCCCCTGCAACGAGAAGCCGTTGCCGATAAAGCTCAGATCGGCCTGCACCTGCTCCATCGCCGGCCAATCCGGCTGGAAGCGGATCACGCCATCGCGGATGTGCCCGAACGCCTCGAAGCGCCCATCGTTGTTGTCGAACGGCCAGTCGTCCAGATCGCCGCTGACCAGACCGGTGCCGCCGGTGACCACGCCGTCGGCCACGGCCATGTCCAGCCAGTCGATGGCGGCCTTGCTCATCTTGGAGCGGATCCAGAACTTGCGCGCCACCGGCAGCGCCACCTCGTCCAACTGCGCGGCCAGCTGCATGCGCGGGCGGCTGCCGTCGTTCTGGAACCACAGCCCGCCGCGCACGTTGGCGCCGTAGTCGCTGGCCTGCACACGCAACGCCGGGGTGGCCACCTGCCAGCCGGCGCCCTCGCGCCAGCCGACGATCTTGCCGGCCAGCTGGATCTGATGCACCACTCCGAAGCCGGTGGGCCAGTCGAAGCGCACCGTGGCATCGGGCGCGGTTTCCAGTTCGCCGCCCTGCGCATCGCCATCGATACGGCCGCGCAGGCCGCTGATGCCCGGCGCATTGCCCACCGGCAGGAAGCCGAGCTCGTCGATGCGGCCTTGCGCGCGGACCGGCCCGCCCTGCTCGCCGGCAAGCTGCAGGTCGGCCACCCGCAATTGCGGCCTGGCCAGGGTGAGCCAGCGGCGCAGGCCCGGCGCTAGCTGGTCGCTCAGCGCGGCGGCGGCGATCAGCCCCGAGACATCCGCCTGGCGGACGGCCATCGCATAGCGACGCCCGCCGGCAACGCTCAGCCCATCCAGGCGCTGCAGGTTTGCCGCATCACCCAGCCGCAGCAGCGGCGCATCCAGCCGCCAGCCGCCGTCGATGGTCTGCCAGCGCGCACGCGCCTGCAGCCGCTCCCAACGCAGCGTGCGGCGGGCGGTTTCGTCCGGCAGTGCGGTACCGGACAACTGCAGCTGGGCGAGATCGGCATCCACGGTGACCGCGGTCACCCGGCGTGCCCGCAGCTGCGCCCAGGCCTGCAACCGCCCGCCGCCGCCATCCAGGCGCATGCCGCCGAGCTGCAGCAACGACGCCCAGGCCGCCAGGTCGGCCGGATCGGCCTGCGCATAGGCGCTGCCGTCGCCGCTGTCGCGGTCGAACTCCAGCACCGTGGTCAGCGGCGCGCGCTCGAGATCGATCCAGCTGCGGCTCCCCACCTTGACCGTGGAACCGCTGACGCGCAGGCGCAGGTCGATGCGCGGCAGCGTGGTGTCCACGCCGATCGACGGCGCGGCCACGCGCAGACGCGCCTCCGCTACCTGGATCTCGCCGAGACGGCGCAGCGCTTCCAACGGGTCAGAACGCCGCCCGGCCGGCAAGCCCTGCACCGACCAGACGCCGTCGTCGCTGCGTTGCAGGGTCAGCGCCAGCCCGCGCAGGCGTACTTCGGTCAGCGAATGCCCGGGCAACAGCCCGGCATACAGCGCCAGCAGGACTTCCGCCTGCCCCACCCGCACTTCGCCATGCGGCCCGATCCGCAGGCCATCCAGCCGCAGCAACGGCCCGCGCCGCGTCCATTCGGTGTCCAGCCGATCGAAAGCGATCGCCTGCCCGGCGCGCTGGCTCAACCAATCGGCGATCTGCTGCGGATGCTCCTCCGCCAGCGGCAACGCCTGACTGGCCGCACCGACCAGCAACGCAATCGCCACCACCGCCAGCGCGGCGGCAGTGATCGCATAGCGGCGGAACAGCCGCAGACGGCGGCGCAGCGGGGTCGGCATCAGGGGCGGGGATTGGGCATTGGGGAGTGGGGATTGGTCACAGCTTGTCCAAGCACGGCAACGTCAACGTCCCTGCTTGCCGTACATCATGACGGCGCCGGCTTTTACAAATCCCGAATTTCGACTCCCTAATCCCGGCCTCACAGCAGCACCACATCGAACTGCTCCTGCAGATACTGGTCGTCGGACTGGAAGCGGATGCTCTTGCCGAGGAACTCTTCCAGCTCGGCCACCGCCGCCGACTCCTCGTCGGTGATACGTGCCACCACCTTGGACGAGGCGATCACCAGCAACCGGGCGGCATCGAACTGGCGGACCGCGCGGGTGATCTCGCGGAAGATCTCGTAGGTCACCGTTTCGGCGGTCTTGATGGTGCCGCGCCCGCCGCAGTGGCCGCAGGTTTCCGACAGCTGCCGCTCCAGGCTTTCGACGGTGCGCTTGCGGGTCATCTCCACCAGGCCCAGCGGCGAGAACTCGTACACGGTGGTCTTGGCGTGGTCACGTGCCAGCGCTTTCTCCAGCGTGCGCAGCACCTGCCGGCGGTGCTCCGCATCGTCCATATCGATGAAGTCGATGATGATGATGCCGCCCAGGTTGCGCAGCCGCAGCTGCCGCGCCACCGCCTGCGCCGCCTCCAGGTTGGTGCGGAACACGGTTTCTTCCAGGTTGCGCTGCCCCACGAACGAACCGGTATTGACGTCGATGGTGGTCATCGCCTCGGTCTGGTCGATCACCAGGTAGCCGCCGGACTTCAGCGGCACCTGCTTGTTCAAGGCGCGCCCGATCTCGTCCTCCACGCCGTACAGGTCGAAGATCGGCCGGTCGCCGGTGTACAGCTCCAGCCGCTCGGCCAGCACCGGCATGTACTTGGCCACGAAGGCCTGCAGCTGCACGAAGGTCTCGTTGGAATCGACCTTGACCTTCTCCACGTCCTTGCGGATCAGGTCGCGCACCGCCCGCAGCGGCAGGCTCAGGTCCTCATAGATGATGCTGCACGGCGGCGCTTCGCGGCCGCGCCGCTCGACCACGTTCCAGACTCGCGACAGGTAGGCGATGTCCTCGGCCAGCGCCTCGGCCGGCTGGCCCTCGGCGTTGGTGCGGATGATGTAGCCGAAGCCGCCATGCTGGGCCGAGACCTCGCTGACGATGGTCTTCAGGCGCAGCCGCTCGGCCTCGTCCTCGATCCGCGCCGACACCCCGACGATCTTGGACTGCGGCAGCAGCACCAGATAGCGCGAGGGAATGCTGATCTGGGTGGTCAGGCGCGCACCCTTGGTGCCAATGGGGTCCTTGACCACCTGCACCACGATGTCCTGGCCGTCGCGCAACAGCTCGACGATGGGAACCGAGGTGGCCGGCGGCGGCGGCAGCGGGGTTTCTTCGGTGTCGACCACGCTGGCCGGTGCCGGCACCGGGCGCACCACGTCGTTGGCGTGCAGGAACGCCGCGCGCTCCAGCCCCACTTCGACGAAGGCCGCCTGCATGCCCGGCATTACCCGCTGCACCTTGCCCTTGTAGATATTGCCCACCACGCCCCGGCGCCAGCCGCGCTCGATATGCAGTTCCTGCAGCATGCCGTTCTCGATCACCGCCACACGGGTCTCGCGCGGGGTGACGTTGACCAAAATCTCTTCCGACATCAATGCGCTCCGAAGGCTGTGAGCAACTGCGAGGTATGAAACAACGGCAATCCCATCACGCCGGAATAGCTGCCGGACAGGTGGGTGATGAAACGTTCCGCGCGCCCCTGGATCGCATACGCGCCGGCCTTGCCCATCGGCTCGCCGCAGGCGGCATAGGCGGCGATCTGCGCGTCGTCGAGGGCGGCAAAGGTCACCTCGGACACCACCAACGCCTGCGCCGGGGCGCGCTGTGCGCAGACTAGGACCACCGCCGTGAGTACCTGGTGGGTGCGTCCGGACAACGCGCGCAGCATGGCGATCGCATCGTCCACATCGGCCGGCTTGCCGAACACCCGCTCGCCCAGCACCACCTCGGTATCGGAGCCCAGCACGATCGCATCCGGGTCGCTGGCCTGCACCTGCGCCAGGCCGGCACGCGCCTTGTCCAGCGCCACGCGCTGCACGTAGCGGTCGGGCGGTTCGCCCGGCGCGCGCAGCTCGGGCACGTCCAGTTCCAGGGTCTGAAACGGCACATCCAGGCGCTGCAGCAGTTCTTGTCGACGGGGCGAACGGGAGGCGAGATAGAGCATCCGCCCAGCATACCTGTTGCCCGTCCTCGCCCGCTTGCTTCGCGCAGGGGTGTTGCCGCTGTGCCACGTGCGACTCACAACATGTTCATCGACCTCCCAACACGCTCGCAGCACAGACAAGGAGATCCCATGCGTACCACCTTCAAGCCGTTGCTGCTGGCCCTGTCCCTCGCTGCCGGAACCGCCATGACCGCCCACGCCCAACCCGCGCCGAGCTACGCCCTTCCCAATGACGGCACCCTGCTCAACATCTCGGCCGAGGCCGAGGCCAAGCGCGTACCGGACGTCGCCACGTTGTCGGCCGGCGTAGTCACCCAGGCCACCGACGGCAACGCCGCGCTGCGCCAGAACGCCGAGCAGATGAGCAAGGTCATGAGCGCGGTGAAGGCCGCCGGCATCGCCGACAAGGACGTGCAGACCAGCGGCATCAATCTCAGCCCGCAGTACACCTACAAGGAAAACGAAGCGCCGAAGATCAACGGCTACCAGGCCAGCAACACCGTCAGCCTGAAGGTGCGCGACATCGCCAAGCTGGGCAAGGTGCTCGACGCCCTGGTCGCCAATGGCGCCAACGACATCAACGGCCCCAGCTTCTCGATCGACCAGCCCGAACCGGTGTACGACGAAGCCCGCGTGGCCGCACTGAAGAAGGCCCAGACCCGCGCCGAGACCTACGCCAAGTCGCTGGGCCTGAAGGTACGCCGCATCGTCAGCGTCTCCGAAGGACGCAGTGGCGGCGGCGTGCGCCCGATGATGATGGCCGCCTCGATGCGCTCGGCCAAGGCCGAGATGGACACACCGGTGTCTCCGGGCGAAAGCACGCTGTCGGTCAACCTGGATGTGACGTTCGAATTGGGACGTTGAGGCTGTCGCCAGGCTCCACCATGTCATTGCCGTCCTCGAACTGCCCTCTCCGGGGGGCAGTTTTTTTTTTGCGTGGCAGACAATGGCCACTTGGCCCATCATCACCAAGTGATGCAAAACGCCGGTCACCTGCAAGTGCCCCAAGTCACATTACAACATCATGAATAGGCACTAATTGGCTTTTTTGCTTAAAAAAAATGAAATTTAAGGAAAATATTCTTTAAGCGAGCGCTACCACTCTCTAGCATCGATTGTCAGCGCACCGTCACATTCGTGATGGTGCCCATCTGGAGAGAGATGATGACCGCCCGCCTTGTTTCGCAGCTCCCCTCCCGCCCGCCATCGCATGCACGCCTGTGCCGTATCAGCGTGCTGGCGCTTGCACTCAGCGGCGCCGTGGGCCTTCTGACCACCGGCACTGCTGCCGCCCAGAGCACCACTGCCGGCATCTACGGCAGCGCGCCCGCAGACAGCGGCGCCACCGTCACCGCGCAGAGTGACACCGGCTTCACCCGGACGGCGACCGTAGACGCCAATGGTCGTTACGCGATCGGCAATCTCCCGGTAGGCACCTATACCGTCACCCTGCAGCGCGTAGGCCAGGCCGCAGAAACGCGACGGAACATTGCCCTGCGCGTCGGCGCCGGCACCGATGTGTCCTTCGGCAGCAATGCGTCCGGCGATACCGCCACCCTGGGAACCATCACGGTGACCGGCAAGAACATCTCGCCGGTGGATGTTTCCGCTACCGCCTCGCGCACGGTGATCACTGCCGAACAACTGCAGCGCTTGCCGCTGGCGCGCTCGGGCGAGGCCATCGCACTGTTGTCGCCAGGTGCCGTGCAGGGCAGTGGCTATTTCGGCAATGCGATTTCGTTCGGCGGCGCCGGCATCACCGAAAACGCCTATTACCTCAACGGGTACCTCAGCTCCAACCCGCTTCCAATATCGGCGGGGTCACCCTTCCGTTCGGCGCCATCGACCAGCAGGAAACCTATACCGGCGGTTACAGCGCGCGCTACGGGCGTTCGGCCGGCGGCGTGCTCAGCCAGGTCGGCAAGCGCGGCACCAACGAGTGGCATTTCGGTGCGCAGACCCTGTGGCGCCCGAAGTCGCTCTCCAGCACCGACAAGAACGTGATGTATCCCGATACCGCGCCGCCAGACGGGTACGAATACAGCGACCCGACACTGCCCGGCACCCTGTACCGCAGCCGCAGGGACGACCGCTTCTGGAACATGGTCTACACCGCCTATGCCGGCGGACCGCTGATCGAGGACCGGCTGTTCGTGTTCGTGGCTGCCGAACAGGAACGTAGCGAAGGCGTGTCCACGGCGCGTCGGGACGACCCGGTCATCGGCCGCAACAACTACCGCATCGACGAGCCCAAGGTCTACGCCAAGATCGACTGGAACATCAACGACAACAACATCCTGGAACTGACCGGCGTCAAGAACAACTACCGCGAGGCCGGCTATTACACCGATTTTTCCGGCTACGCCGGAGTCGACGGCGACTCCAACGGCGCGTTCGCCGATACGGTCAAGGTCAACGACCGCTATTACATCGGCAAGTACACCAGCTATCTCACCGATGACCTGACCCTGAGCGCCACCTACGGCAAAAGCCGTCAGACCGACTTCCGCAACAATCCCAGCACGGCTCCGTTGCTGACCGGTACGAATCTGCAGGATCCGGCCATCACCGGTGGCGGCGAGATCCGCAACAACCAGACGTCCAGCCAGGCCCGCGACGGCGAGAACACCACCCGTGGCCTGCGCATAGACCTGGAATACGTGCTGGGCAGCCACACCCTCACCGCGGGTGTGGACAACATGTATTTCAATGCCAGCAACGAAGGCGTCATCACCACCGGCCCCGGTTACCGCTGGATCTACGGCCGCTCCTCGCGTCCGACCTCTCCCATCAGCGCATCGCTGGGCGTTGGCCCGGCTGGCGGCAACGGGTATTACGTCTATCAATCGGTGTTCAACACCGCCACCAGCATGTCTGTCCAGCAGAAGGCCTACTTCCTGGAAGACAAATGGCAGGTCAATGACACCGTGCTGCTGACGCTAGGCATCCGCAACGACAAGTTCACCAACTTCAACGACGTCGGTGCTCCGTATGTCACCAGCGGCGATCAGTGGGCGCCTCGCCTGGGATTGAGCTGGGACGTGTTCGGCGACTCCTCGCTCAAGGTTTATGGCAACGCGGGCCGTTACTACCTTGCGCTTCCCAACAGCGTGGCGATCCGCGGCGCATCGCCATCCACGTTCACGCGCGAATACTTCACCTATTCGGGCATCGATGCGCAGGGCAACCCCACCGGACGGACGCCTGTGGCGGTGGATCCCAGCGCCGGATTCTCCTGCTCGGGCAATATCGTCTCGTCCAACCTGGAATGCGGTCAGGCACCGGATGCGGCCGGCATCGCCGCGACCAACCTGAAGTCGATGTACCAGGACGAGTTCATGCTCGGCTTCGACAAGACGCTGGGCGACAGCTGGGTCACCGGCGCCAAGGCCACCTATCGCTCGCTGGGGGCCGCCATCGACGACGTCTGCGACGCCGACCGGATGCGCACCAAGTTGACTGCGATCGGCGTGGATCCCGGCACTGTCAACGTGCCCGGTTGCATCATCTTCAATCCCGGCGAAACCAATTCCTTCAGCCTGGCCAACCTGGACGGCTCCGGCCGCACCTCGGTGTCGATGTCGCCGTCGGACTGGGGCTTCGACAAGAAGGCCAAGCGCACCTACATGGCGGTGGACCTGTTCCTGCAGCACCCCTTCGATGGCAAATGGGAAGGCCGCATCGACTACACCTGGTCGCGCAACTTCGGCAACACCGAAGGCCAGGTGAAGTCCGATATCGGCCAGACCGATGTGTCCAAGACGCAGGACTGGGATGCGGCTGCGTTGATGTGGTATTCGGGCGGTTACCTGGCCAACGATCGACGGCACCAGATCAAGATCTACGGCTCCTACCAGATCGCCCCCGAATGGCTGATCGCCGGCAACATCCGCGTGCTGTCCGGCACGCCGAAGTCCTGCCTGGGCTATGTCAGCATCAATGGCATCAGCGAAGATTCCGATGCCGGCGATCCGGTGGGCTATGGCTCGGCGTACCACACCTGCAATGGCCAGCCGTCGCGTCCCGGCGATGCCGGGCGCCTGCCCTGGACCAAGGTCGTGGACCTCGGCCTGACCTACCGCCCTGCCTTCGCGGACAACAAGCTCGCCATGACCCTGCAGGCCTTCAACATCTTCAACGAGCGCAAGCCGCTGCAGGTCGATTCCACCTGGGAAGACGACACCTTCACGCTCTCCAACACCTATGACATCGGCCGGTTCTTCACCCAACCGCGCTATGCCATGTTCTCGGTGTCGTACGACTACTGACGCCCTCTCCCGTCAGCGTCGTTTGCCCAGCCCGGTCACGGGCTGGGCTTTTCTCCAACAACGCCCGGCTTCGGCTGGGCGTTTGCGTGCCAGTACTCGTGTGTAATGCCGCCTCGAACGCCGGCTGCTCAGCGGGATCGACATGAGGGCGAACTCGCTCCGGCATCCCTGGCAGGGTGGCGCATCCTTCGGCGATGCGCGCCGTGCTTGTGCAGCCGCGCGCGCTGCGGTAAACCTACGCTACCGGATGGTGTAGTGCGTCCGGGCCGCGCTGGTCCTTTCCGCAGTTCCGTTCTGGAGGTGGATGATGGTTCGCACGCAATCGCAGGTTTCCCTCCGTCCCACAGGCATCGATGTCTCGCGCGTCCTGGCGATGAGTACCGCCGTGGCATTGCATTTGCTGGCCGGCGGTTTGTTGTTGATTCCGCTGTCGTATCGGGCGGTTCCGCAGCCCGCGCCGGAACCGCGCTGGGTCATGCCGATCACCATCGAGACCCCGCCGGAGCCACCAAAGGTGATTCCGGTCGAGGTGGAGTTCACTCCGAAGACGCATGTCCCGTCCACGCCGGTGACTGTGCAGGTGCAGACCCCTGTGATCAGTGAAGCGCCGGTGGTGGACACCGCATCGGTGGCACTTCCTGCCGCAGCCGATCCGGTGGGCGAGACTGCACCGGTGGCAACGACACCCAGCAGCGGACCGGTCGAGGCAGGCCAACTGCAGTACCTCAGTTCGCCGGCACCGAGTTATCCGGTGGCGGCGCTGCGTGCGGGACAGCAGGGCACGGTGCTGCTGCGGGTGCTGGTCGGCACCGACGGGCGTCCCACCGAGGTCAGCGTGCAGACCAGCAGCGGGCATCGCGCGCTCGACCTGGCAGCGCGTAGCCAGGTGCTGCGCAGCTGGCGCTTCCAGCCGGCGATGCAGAACGGCCAGGCGGTGCAGGCCTACGGTCTGGTGCCGGTGAGTTTTTCGCTGAACTGATGAGCGGTCCACTGCGGTGGCCCGGTTCCCGGGCCGCCGCCTCTTCGGGCGCTGCGCAAGCCATCCCCCCCATCCCCTGCACAAGGTCGTGGTGTGGAGCGAGCGCCAACGACAAGCTCACTGCGACGGCGCAGATCCTGACGGCGACGCAGCGAGCGATCGTCCACTGACGCTGGTGTCGCAGCCTCGACGTCCTTCCGATCACGATGCCGCGATCGCGTCATGCCCGAAACCGCCGGAAGGCGCGCAACGGTTGTTGCTTCGTCGCCAATGCAGATGCGTGACCGGCGACGGGCGTATGGCCACCTGCAATCAGAGTGGATGATCGTTCCCGCGCGGCCCGACCGCCCTGACGAGCTGGCACCTGCGACGCGCTGCTGCAGCCATGCGCAGCGTCACCGCGCGCCGGCCACTCAGGCGCGGTGGTAGGGATGATTGGCCAACATGGCGGCCGCGCGGTACAGCTGCTCGGCCACGATCAGGCGTACCAGCATGTGCGGCAGGGTCAGCGGGCCGATCGACCAGCTTTCGCTGGCGCTTTTCAGCACATCGGCGGCGTGGCCTTCCGGGCCGCCGATGAGCAGTGCCAGGTCGCGCCCCTGGCTGCGCCAATGCTCCATGCGCTGGGCCAGCTGCTCCGAGCTGAGCGGGCGCCCCGGCACGTCCAGCGCCACCACATGCGCGTTCTTCGGCAACGCCGCCAGCACGCGGCGGCCTTCGTCGTCGATGGCACGTTGCCCGTCGCGCCCCTTGCCACGCAGGCCGGGTTCGATCTCGACCAGCTCCAGCGGCATCCAGTGCGAGAGACGTTTCTGATATTCGGCAAACCCCTGCGCCACCCACGACGGGGCGCGTTCGCCAGTGGCGATCAATCGGCATTTCATCGCGACATGATATCCGCGTCACAGCCCGGGCATCGCGCGACGGTTTGTCGCCGGGTGTCATGGTGTGGTTACAGCCGGCAATTAGTGTCGCTCGACCACCCAGCCCGCAGGAGTCGTTCGATGCCGATTTTCGATCCCGCCCGCCGCCAGGTTCTCAAGGGAAGCGCCGCCGTGATGGCCGCCGGTGCCCTTGGCAGCTTGAGTGCCTTGCAATCGCGCCAGGCGCAGGCCGCCAGCGTCCCGTCGGCGCGGCTTGCCCCGGTTCCCAGCCGCTATGGCCCGCTGGCACCGGTAGCCGACCAGAGCACCGGGCTGCCATTGCTGCAGCTGCCGCGCGGTTTCAGCTACCGCTCGTTCGGCTGGAGCGGCGACCGCATGGACGATGGCCAGCCCTGCCCCGACCGTCACGACGGCATGGCCGTGGTCGGCCTGCGCCGGCCCGACTGGCGCCCCGGCAGCGACCCGCTGCGCGGCCTGGAATACGTGTTGATCCGCAATCACGAACGCGGCGCCGGCAGCCCGTTCCGCGCGCCCGCCATGTACGACACCGGTATCGTCAGCGGCACCCAGCAGGCCGGCGGCGGCACCACCACGCTGAGCTACGGCCGGCGCGGCTGGGGCAGCCTGGAACCGAGCCTGGGCGGCACCCTGGTCAACTGCGCCGGCGGCCCGACCCCGTGGGGCACCTGGCTGAGTTGCGAAGAGATCAAGACCAATGCAGTGTCCAGCACCGGCCGCAAGCACGGCTACGTGTTCGAAGTGGACCCGGACAGCCACCGCACCACCGGCCGGCCGCTGGTGGGCCTGGGCCGTTTCAGCCACGAGGCGGTGGCGATCGACCCGCGCACCGGCATCGTCTATCTCACCGAGGACGACCGCAACAAGGCCGGGCTGTACCGCTTCATTCCCAACGACCGCCGTAGGCGTAACGGATCGCTGGAAAACGGTGGCCGCCTGCAGGCCGCACGCGTGCGTGGGCGCCGCAACGCCGATCTGACCGTGGCCAGCATCGGCCAGCAGTTCCAGCTGGAATGGGTGGATATCGAAGAACCGGATCTGGACGGCATCGCCGCGCCGGCAGGCTTTGCCGATATCGGCGCCAACGACACCTTGAGCGGCCCGTTCGCGCAGGCCTGGGCCGATGGCGCGCTGCGCATGAGCCGCGGCGAGGGCATCTGGTACAGCTACGGCAAGCTGTTCATCGTCGACACCAGCACCGGGGTGGATGCGCAGGGGCGGCGCGGCTACGGCAATGGCGCGGTGTGGGTGCTGGACCTGTTCACCCAGCGCCTGAGCGCGCTGTTCGTCAGCGGCAACCAGCTGGCCGCGCACAACCCGGACAACGTCACCGTCAGCGCACGCGGCGGCGTGGTGCTGTGCGAGGACGGCGGCGAAAGCCCGGACGAATACGGCCCCGGCGCACGCCTGCTGGGCCTGACCCGCCAGGGCGAGTCGTTCTACCTGGCAAAGAACAACGTGCAGCTGACCTCGCAGCAGATCGCCGACGCCGGCAAGACCATCGCCGAGGGCGACTACCGCGACACCGAGTTCTGCGGCGCCTGCTGGGACCCGCTGGCGCGCACCCTGTTCGTCAACATCCAGACCCCGGGCATCACCCTGGCGATCACCGGGCCGTGGGAGCGCGGACCGCTGTAAGGCAGTGGCCGCTGTCTGAAGGCCGGGCACCCTTCAGGCAGCGGCCGCCCCGCTGGCGTTCTGCCGGCAACGCTTGCCCACGTCGAGACGCTCAGGCAACGGGCGTCTGCATTCCTGTCACAACGTCGCACACGCCATGGCTTGGTCCAGGCCAGCGGCTACCCACCGCGGGTAGGCCACCTAGCTGCAGCGGCAGTCAGTAGAACCCGACGCTGTCGCGCTGCAGTTTGATCCAGCGCTTGATCGCCTTTGTGTCTTTCAACTCGCGTATCTCGCGCAGCTGCTGCTGCCGGTAGATGACCTCGTTGGCGACCTGACGCTTGAACTTGGTCAACAGTTTGTCCAGCCCCTCGGGCTTGGGTTGCGTCGGCAGATCCAGATCGTAGGCGTAGCAGAAATCCATTGCGTGCTGGGTCAGCTGGTACTTGAGTTCCTTGCACTGGCGGTCAAGCTCGCGGTTGTACTCCTTCAGACGCGTCGGGTTGATCGCGTCCACGCCCTGGGCATCGAGCAGGCCGATCTCCGCCTGCAGTTCGAGCAGGCCAAGCAGGTCGTTGCCCTTGTAAGCGGCATTGAGCCGCTGCATCAGCTCGGTGCGCGTGGCGTGATCGCCCGGGTCACTGGCGCGATCCGGATGCAGATTGCTCGCCAGCTTGCGATACAGCTCGCGCAGCGGCGGCGGCTCGGCCTGGGCCTTGGCCTTGGCGGTTTTTTTCTCTGGGCGACGCCGCCGCTCACCGGCGCCTGGTTGCTTGGCGTGCTCGCCGGCAGCGTCGGCATCAGCCTGCGCCTGGTCCAGGCGCGCATTGATGCGTTCGAAGAGTTCATCAGGCGAATCGACCGAGGCCAGCTCCTCCGGATCCAGTCCATACAGTTGACCGATGACCTGTTTCATCACCGCATCCGATTCATCGAGCTCCTCGTCGAAGCCGACCTCGTTGTGGCGTTCGTAGACGGGCTTGAGCTCGACATGACCGGCCTCGATCAGCGGAGCGGCCAGATCGCAGATCTCATCGGACACGAAGTCCCGATCGATCCTGCTCAGTTTGACCGTGGCATCGATGCGATCGAGCAGATGGATCTGCTCGATCTCCAGCACCCGTTGTTGCTCGAACAGCGGCAGCACTTCGGCTTGATAGCGTGCGCGCCACTGCTCCACCGCCTCGCGCCAGTCATGCAGCTCGGTGCGATGGCGCTGCAGATCACGCAACAGCCGGTCGAAGCGCTTGCGGGCGGGCGACATTTCCCGACCACCGACATCACCGGATTGCCGACTCAGTTGCTGCAATGCCGTGGACGCGGGTGCGTTGGAAGGAGATGCAGCCGTAGTTTTGGGCATGGAGGATCGATGACTTGGTGGATCGCTTACTCGGAATCGGCAGAAGACGCTTCGTCCGGGCGCTGGTCGCCCACTGTCCACAGGCGTTCCAGCGCATAGAACTCGCGCACACGCGGCAGCATCACGTGCAGCACGACATCGCCCAGGTCCACCAGCACCCACTCGGCCTCGCGCTCGCCTTCCACGCCCAGCGGCATCACGTCCAGGCGCTTGGCGAACTTGACCACTTCGTCGGCGATCGACTTGACGTGACGGGTCGAAGTCCCGGACGCGATCACCATGTAATCGCAGACGCTGGACTTGCCGCGCACATCGATCTCGACCACGTCCTTGGCTTTCAGTTCCTCGACGGCGTCGCGCACGGTGGCCAACAGGGCCGGCACGGACGGCGGCGGATTCGGAATGGAGGTCTTGATGACTTGGGCTGGACTGGTCAAAGCGGCAACTCGATGGAATTGGCGCGAATTATAGGCCGGTCCGGGCGAGCGCGTGTTCAGCTAGCCGGGCGGGCACACCCGTAGAGGCCGTGCTGGCCGATAAAACCGGCCACGGCGGCCGGCACCAGCGCCTGCCAATCGGCGCCGCTGGCGATGCGGGCACGCACTGCGCTGGCCGACTCGCCACGCAACGGCTGCCGCAGCCGCCACAGACGGCCGGCCGGTGAAGTGGCCAGTTCGTCCACGCGAGCCGCCCACCTGCCCTGCACCGCCGCTGCCAGTGCCGGGGCGTGGGCCAGATCCAGCGCAGTGCCCGGGCGCGCGGCGATCACGAAATGCGCCAGCCCGAACAGCGCTTCCCATTGATGCCATTGGCTCAACTCGACGAAGGCGTCGGCGCCCAGCAACCAGGCGATCGGCGTTTGCGGGCCGAGCGCTGCGCGCAACTCGCGCAGTGTCTCCACCGTATACGACGGCGCGCCACCGGCGCAGGCGCGCTGCAACTCGCGCTCATCGAGCACCAGGCCGGGCTGGCCGGCCAGCGCCAGTGCCAGCATCTGCGCGCGTTGCACGGCGCTGGCACCGGGTGCGGGGCGATGCGGCGGATCGGCGGCCGGCACCAGGTGCAGGACTGCGTCCAGTTCGTCGCGCGCGGCGCAGGCGATGGCCAGGTGGCCCAGGTGGACCGGGTCGAAGGTGCCTCCGTAGTAAAGATGGAGCTGGGGGAGCCGGGACCGGGGACCGGGGACCGGGGACCCGGGAGAGTGGGATGCGGAATCGGCAGCCGCACGCTGGTCGGGCTGCTGGTGCTGCGCTAGCCCTTGCTCGAATGGGGGCTGGGGACCCGGGACCGGGGACCCGGACGAGCCAGGCGTAACGCCGAAGGCCGCACGCTGATCGCGTTGCGGCTGCTGCGGTTGCTGCTGCGGTTGCTTCTGCCCTTCCCCGGTCCCCGGTCCCCGGTCCCCGGTCCCGGCTCCCCCGGCTCTTCCCGCCCTCACGCCAGCAATCTCACCGCGCGCGCTTCGGCTACCGCGACCAGCAGGCGTTCCAGGCCGACCCAGGCATCGCCGTCGGCACGGCCCTTGGCCATGCGGTCGACCAACCCGGCCTCGGCGACGAAACGCTCCCAGCGGCGTGGTTCGGGGTGGCGCTGCAGCGCGCGCTTGAACGGGGCCTGGCGGGATTCCCAGATGCCCTGCGATTTCATTTCGGCGGCCAGGTTGCCGCCGTTGGCCTGCACCTTGGCCAGCGCGGCGGTGCGCAGCAGCTCCTTGATCAGGATCGGCATCAGCGCAGCCACCGCCTCGCCCTCGGCGCGCAGGCCGGCCAGCATGCGGACCGCTGCGACCGGCTGGCCGGAAAACACGGTCTCGGCCAGCCGGAACACGTCGTAACGCGCCGCGTCGGCCACCAGCGATTCCATCGCGTCCAGATCCAGCGTCTTGCCGTCGGCCAGCAGCGCGAGCTTGTCGATTTCCTGCGCGGCGGCCAGCAGGTTGCCTTCCACCCGTTCGCTCAACCGCTGCACCGCGGCGGCGTCGGCGCGCAGGCCCTGGCTGCGCAGACGGCGTTCGATCCAGTCGGACAGTTCGTGCGGCTTGATCGCCCAGGCCACCGCGATGGTGCCGAGACGGCCCACCGCATCGGCCCACTTGCCCTGGTGCGCCTTGCTCCAATCGTTGGCGGTGATCAGCAGCACCACGTCCGGCGGCGGGTTGGCGCAGAACCGGGTGATGACCTCGGCGCCGTCCTTGCCCGGCTTGCCGCTGGGCAGGCGCACTTCCACCAGCCGGCGCGGGCTGAACAGGCTGGGCGCGTTGAAGCTGGCGTCGAGCTGGTTCCAGTCGAACTCGCGGCCATCGGCATCGAACACCTCGCGCTCGCTGATGCCTTCGGCGCGCGCGCGGGCACGCACGGCGTCGGCCGCTTCGAGCACGCGCAAGGTTTCCGGGCCGGCGATCAGATAGACCGGCTGCAAGGGCTGGTTGGACTGGCCGGCCAGCTGTTCTGGGCGAAGTTCCATGACTACGAATGCGCGTGCAAGTCAAACATTAGCGACAGGACGGCGGCGGTAGCGATCGACATGCCGTCATCGCCATGCGGCAGCTGCCACCCGCGTTCCGCACAGGCCGATTCCGGACACCGGGCGCGGCTGCCCGGCAACTGCGCGGAAGGACTGCCCACCACCGGCTCAATTATTCGACGAAGAGACGGGCGGCAGCGAGGCCGGCACGCTCGACTCGGGCGTGGACGGCTGCGCCGGCGGGGTGGTGGCCGGCGGCAGCGGCGCGGTCGGCGTGCTTTCCAGGCCCTCGCCCCGCTGCACGCGCGCGCGCACCACGCTGTCGATCCGGCGCAGGATCGAGGCGGACATGTCCTTGCGCAGCTCGTCGGCGAGGATCTCGCGCTCGGTCGCGGTACCGGTGGCGTCCACCGGCGGCGACACGTAGTCGCGCGAGAGTTCGATCACCTGCTGCGGCACCAGCACCGAACCGTTGGCGGTGGTAAGGGTGAAGATGGCGGCGTAGCGCAGGCTGTATTCCTGCGCACGGCCCTGGCTGTCGATGGCGATCGGCAGGTCGCCCCAGCGTTCGGACAATACCTGCAACTGCGCAAAGCCGGTCTTGGCATCTTCGTCGGCCACGGTGGCACCGGCGGCCTTGAGACCTCGACGCAGCAGCTTGGCCAGCTCGCTGTACTGCACGGTGGACTGCACCTTCACCGCGGGAGTGTCCGGCGGCAACGCGAGCGAATTGCGCAAATGAAAGCCGCAGGCGGTAAGGCTCGAAACCAGCACGAGGGAGGCGGCGAAGGCAGTAGGAAATCGGATCATGGGCACAGTCTGGAGGAGCGCCCCGGTGGCGGCAACAGGCGGCTAGCCTGACGCAGCCCGCGTGAACGGGGCTTGATAGGGCGCCGCGAAAAAACGCGGTGCCCAGGGATGGCAAACGCGTCGCCACGCGCCCTTGCAATGGATCACCGGGACCATGACGGACACCCGGCGGCGCGTCGCCACGCGCCATGACGGTCGATCGCCAGCAACTGTCGCAGCGATCCGCCCGCGCGTCGCCGCGCCAAGGGGCAATGACGCATCACGCACGCCTGCCTGCAGGTTGCCACGCGCCGGTGTTACCGATGCCGCGGCACCGGCGAGGACGGGCCGACGCGTGGCGCACGCCTGTGCAGTGCGCTACCGGGTGGTAGCCGCACCGACAGGCGCCGGCATCAGCCTGCCACGATATTCACGATCTTGCCCGGCACGATGATGATCTTGCGGATCGTCAGCCCGTCGAGGAATTTCGCCGCATTGGGTTCGGCCTGCGCCAGCGCTTCGACCTGCTCGCGCGCCGCGTCCGCCGCCACCTCGATGGTGCCGCGCAGCTTGCCGTTGATCTGCACCGCCAGGGTCAGCGCGTCGCGCACCAGCGCGCTGGCGTCGGCCTGCGGGAACGGCACGTCTTCCAGCAGCGTCTGCCCGCGGCCCAGCACCTGCCACAGCGCATGGCTGGCATGCGGGGTGATCGGGTTGAGCAGCAGCACCATCGCTTCCAGCGCCTCCTGGCGCACCGCCCTGCCCTGGTCGCTGGCGTCGTCGAACCTGGCCAGCGCGTTGGACAACTCCATCACCGCGGCAATGGCGGTGTTGAAACTGTGGCGGCGGCCATAGTCGTCGCCGACCTTGCCGATGGTTTCGTGGGTCTTGCGGCGCACGGCCTTCTGTTCGGCGCTCAGGCTTGCAGCATCCAGCGCAACAGCAGCGCCCTCGCCCACATGCTTGTGCACCTGCACCCACAGCCGGCGCAGGAAGCGCGTCATGCCGTCCACGCCGGCCTCGTTCCACTCCAGCGATTGCTCGGGCGGTGCGGCGAACATCGAGAACAGCCGCACCGTGTCGGCGCCGTACTTGGCCACCATCGACTGCGGGTCCACGCCGTTGTTCTTGGACTTGGACATCTTCTCGGTGCCGCCGATGTGCACCGGCTCGCCATCGGCGATCAGCACCGCGCCGGTGACGCGGCCGCGCTCGTCGCGCTGGATCTCCACGTCGGCCGGGTTGATCCAGTCCTTGCCGCCGTTGTCGGCGTCGCGATAGAAGGTATCGGCGATGACCATGCCCTGTGTGAGCAGGTTGGTCACCGGCTCGTCGCTGTCCACCAGCCGCGCGTCGCGCATGAGCTTGTGATAGAAGCGGAAGTACATCAGGTGCAGGATGGCGTGCTCGATGCCGCCCACGTACAGGTCGGCCGGCATCCAGTAGTTGGCGCGGCGGTCGACCATGTCGCGTGCGTTCGGGCTGGTGTAGCGCGCCACGTACCAGCTCGATTCCATGAAGGTGTCGAAGGTGTCGGTCTCGCGCTCGGCCGGGCCACCGCAGTCCGGGCAGGTGGTCTGGCGCCAGGTCGGGTCGGTCTTGATCGGCGAACCGGTCCCGGCGAACTCCACGTTCTCCGGCAGCACCACCGGCAGCTGGTCTTCCGGCACCGGTACCGCGCCGCACTTGGCGCAGTAGATCACCGGAATCGGGCAGCCCCAGTAGCGCTGGCGGCTCACGCCCCAGTCGCGCAGGCGGTAATTGACCCGGCGCTGGCCCTGGCCCTTGCGCTCGAAGCGCTCGGCCAGCGCTTCGAAGGCACCGCCGAAATCCAGGCCATCGAACTCGGCCGAATTGATCAGCTCCAGCGCGCGGCTCTTGTCGGTGTACCAGTCGCGCCACTGGCTGGCGTCCCAACTCTGCTCTTCGTCGTTGCGCGGCTCGCGCAGCTTGACCACCTGCACGATCGGCAGGCCGTACTTGTTGGCGAATTCGAAATCGCGCTGGTCGTGGCCGGGTACGGCCATCACTGCGCCGGTGCCGTAGCCCATCAGCACGAAGTTGGCCACCCACACCGGCACCTGCTCGCCGCTGATCGGGTGCACCGCGGTCAGGCCGGTGGCCATGCCGCGTTTTTCCTGGGTTTCCAGCTCGGCTTCGGACACGCCGCCGTGCTTGAGCTCTTCCAGCAGGCGCGCCAGTTCCGGATTGGATTTGGCCGCATGCAGCGCCAGCGGGTGCTCGGCAGCGATCGACACGAAGGTCACGCCCATCAGCGTGTCCGGGCGGGTGGTGAACACACGCAGCGGGTCCAGCGCGGCCCCGTCGGTATCGCGCACGTCGAACTGGATTTCCAGGCCTTCGGAGCGGCCGATCCAGTTGCGCTGCATGGTCTTGACCGACTCCGGCCAGCCGTCCAGCTGGTCCAGGCCGTCCAGCAGTTCCTGCGCGTAATCGGTGATGCGCAGGAACCACTGCGGAATCTCGCGCTTTTCCACCAGCGCGCCGGAGCGCCAGCCGCGGCCGTCGATCACCTGCTCGTTGGCCAGCACGGTCTGGTCGATCGGGTCCCAGTTCACCACCGCGTTGCGGCGGTAGGCCAGGCCCTTGCGCATCAGGCGGGTGAACATGCGCTGCTCGTGGACGTAGTAGTCCGGCGTGCAGGTGGCGAACTCGCGGGACCAGTCGATGGCGTAGCCCAGCGATTTCAGCTGGCCGCGCATGTGGTCGATGTTGGCGTAGGTCCACTTGGCCGGCGCGGTCTTGTTCTTGATCGCGGCGTTTTCGGCCGGCAGGCCGAACGCGTCCCAGCCCATCGGCTGCATCACGTTGTGGCCGGTCATGCGCTTGTAGCGGCTGACCACATCGGAGATGGTGTAGTTGCGCACATGGCCCATGTGCAGCGCACCGGACGGGTACGGCAGCATCGACAGGCAATAGAACTTCGGCTTGTCCGAAGTTTCGTCGACCTGGAAGGCGCGGGTGGCGTCCCAGAACTGCTGGGCGGAGGATTCGACCTGCTGCGGGTCGTAGGCGTTCGGTTCGACGGTGGACATTGGGAGCGGATGCTCGGGCGGTGCAAAGCGGTACAGGGTACCGCAGTGCAGCAGGTGCTCCAAACCGTTACCGCAGCGCGGGCGACTTGGCCGGCCAACCCCACGCCGCCGCCGCCAGCCAGCCGACCCAGGCCAGGAAGGCCAGGCGCTGGGCGATGGCCTGCCGCAGCAGCCCGGGCGGACCGAATGCCAGCACCGCCACCAGCAGGCCGGCGGCCAGGCTGAGCCAGGCCAGGCCACGGGTGCCGGGGGCGTTGAGCAGCGCGGCGGCGATCAGCAGCATGGCCGGCACGAAGGCCACCGCCCACAGCAGCCAGGCGGTGGCATGCGCCTGGCTGGCGCGGCCATCCAGGTCGGTGGGATCCAGCGGCAACATGCCCATGCCGAGGAAGGCCAGGCCAGCCAACACCACCAGCTGTCCGCCCACGCGCTGGCCCCAGCCGGCCCTGGGCGGCATGCGCGCCAACAGGCTGACCCCCGTCACCATGCCCAGCGCGCCGACCAGCACGAAGGCCAGCAAGTTGAAGCCCAGGGCATGCGGCACCCCCGCGGCGCCCAGCAACGCGACCGGGTGGCTGGCCTGCAGATAGCCCGGCAACGTGGCGCCGAAGCCGGCGACCGCCAGCACGAACACGCTCGCCGCGACCAGGCCCAGGTAGCGCTGCGCGCCGTCGGTACTTCCCATTGTGCTGCTCCGCATCGGGGCGCCGTGCGCCACCAGGACGCGGCATTGTCGGGCCGGGCGGACGTGGCGTGAACCCCCTGCCCCGGCCTTGTGTCGGCCGGGTTTGCCACCATTACGGTCCACTGTTGCGTTCTCACTTCCAGGAAACCCATGTCCGACAAACCGCATGTATTCGATGTCACCACCGACACCTTCGAGACCGAGGTCCTGCAGAAATCGTTGACGACACCGGTGCTGGTGGACTTCTGGGCCACCTGGTGCGGGCCATGCAAGACCCTGACGCCGATCCTGGAGAAGCTGGCCGCCGACTACCACGGCGCCTTCGAGCTGGCCAAGGTCGATGTGGACAAGGAGCAGCAGATCGCCGCCGCCTTCCAGATCCGCTCGGTGCCGACGGTATTCCTGGTCAAGGGCGGCGAGCTGGTGGACGGCTTCCCGGGCGCGATGCCCGAGGGCCAGATCCGCGAATTCCTGACCCAGCACGGCGTGCTGCCGGCCGAGCCGCAGGTTGCCGAAGCGCCGCTGCCCGCGGCACCGCTGGACCCGCAGGCGCAGGCCGCCGCGCTGCGCGAGGCGATCGCCGCCGAGCCGGACAAGGACGAACTCAAGCTGGACCTGGCGCTGGCCTTGCTCAAGACCGGCGATACCGCCGAGGCCGAACAGCTGATCGATGCGCTGCCCGCCAATCTGGCCACCGACGACCGCGCGGTGCGTGCCAAGGCCCGGCTGGGCTTCGCCAACGTGCTCAAGGATGCGCCGGACGCGGGCGCACTGCAGGCCAGCGTGGATGCCAACGGCGTCGACCTGCGCGCACGTCACCTGCTGGGCGTGCGCCATCTGCTCGACGGCAACGACGAAGCGGCGCTGGAACAGTTCCTGGAGATGCTGCGCCAGGACCGCAGCTTCGACGACAACCTGCCGCGCCGCAGCCTGATCGACGCGTTCCGCGTGATCGAGGACGAAGACCTGGTAGGCCGCTATCGCCGCAAGATGTCGGCATTGGTGTTCTGACGCCACGGGCACTGCAGCGTGTCGATCGCGGGTCCGGGCACGCGCCACTTCCTGCATGCGTAGGAGCGGCCCCGGCCGCGACGCGACAGGCGCGGTCGTGACGACGCATCCGTGGTAACGCGCTGTCGCTGCCCGGGCCGCTCCTACGCCCCTTGGCGGCGGGCCCACCATACGCATGCGAATGTTATGCTGCGCATCCCGCCCCGCCACGGATTCCGGCCCGCATGCGCGCCCCACTGTTCAAGCTCGGTATCAACCTCTGGCCGCCGTATCTGTTCGCCGGCATCCACGTCACCGTGCTTTCGGCCGACTATCGCTTCGCACGGGTGGAACTGCGGCAGCGGCCCTGGAACCGCAACTACGTCGGCACCCATTTCGGCGGCAGCCTGTTCGCCATGACCGACCCGTTCTGGATGCTGCTGGTGATGCAGAACCTGGGCCGCGACTACTACGTCTGGGACAAGGCCGGCAGCATCGACTTCGTCAAACCCGGCCGCGGCACGGTGAGCGCGGACTTCGTCATCGACGACCGCATGCTGAGCGAGCTGCGCGAGGCCACCGCCGGCGGCGAGAAGCACCTGCGCTGGTTCGAGAACGAGGTGCACAACCGCGATGGCGAAGTCGTGGCACGCGTGCGCAAGCAGCTCTACGTCAAACGCAAGCCGGCGCGCTGACCGATACGGTTGCAGCGCCAGCGTGGCACCGACCCCGACCCCGCCGCAAGCAGGCATGTCTGGACCGGCATCCGCTGTGCGCATGCCGCCGATGGCGCACGCTGCGAAACCGCGCTTTGCGTCCTTGCGCGCATTGGTCAAGAATCGGGCATCTTCCCGACTGGTCGCCTTCATGCCGCTGCGCACCGCTGCTTCCGCCTGTCTGCTCGCCCTGCTCCTGCCCGCCGCCGCCAACGCGGCCTATCGCAGCCCGCAACAGATACTGGACAGTTCGCCGGCCAGCGCATGGCGCGTGCTCGATCCCGAGCGCACCCTGTACCTGGAACTGGACAGCGGGCGGGTGATCATCGAACTGGCGCCGCAGTTCGCACCCCAGCATGTCGCCAATATCCGCACGCTGGCGCATGAGCGCTTCTGGGACGGACTGAGCATCTATCGCTCGCAGGACAATTTCGTGGTGCAGTTCGGCGACCCGGATGGCGAGACGCCGGGCAAGGCCAAATCGCTCGGGTCGGCCAGGACGCATCTGCCGGCCGAGTTCGAACGCGCTTCGCAGGGCCTGGAGTTTCAGCGCCTGCCCGACAGCGATGGCTGGGCACCGCAGGTCGGCTTCGTCGACGGCTTCCCGGTCGGGCGCGACCCCGCCAGCGGCAAGACCTGGCTGGCGCATTGCTACGGCACCCTGGGCGCAGGCCGCAACAACGACGAAGACAGCAGCATCGGCGCCGAACTGTATGTGGTCACCGGGCAATCGCCGCGCCAGTTGGACCGCAACATCACCGTGGTCGGCCGCGTGGTCAAGAGCATGGAGTTGCTGAGCGTGATCCCGCGTGGGCCGGACCCGATGGGCTTCTATGCAGATGCGGCGCAACGCTCACCGATCCGCGCGATCCGCCTGGCCAGCGAGGTGCCGGCACCCGAACGCACGCCGCTGCAGCTGTTGCGCACCGACAGCCCCACCTTCCGCGAGGTGGCCGAGGCGCGCCGCAACCGCAAGGACGATTTCTACAAGCGCCCGGCCGGGCATATCGATCTGTGTAACGTGCCGCTGCCGGTGCGGACGCCGCCTGCTGGGTGAATCGGGATTCGGGAGTCGGGATTGGGGATTCGTGAACGCGGCGGCGCGTGGCTTGGCGCGGTTCAGAGAGGTCGCGAGCCGTCGTCAGGCGGGTATGTACGGTTTGGAGCGGCTAACAGACTACTGCGCGGCCGGTGCTCGGAATTGGCATGTACCACTCGC
The DNA here is from genome assembly GCF_002939785.1 of Xanthomonas codiaei. Taxonomy (GTDB): domain Bacteria; phylum Pseudomonadota; class Gammaproteobacteria; order Xanthomonadales; family Xanthomonadaceae; genus Xanthomonas; species Xanthomonas codiaei. Next base: position 113,407 of record NZ_MDEC01000006.1, on the reverse strand, counting down.
ACACTCCGATTCCTCCGCGACGCCTGCACTCGCCTGATGACTGCTCGCCACGCTTTCGGAGCCGCAGTGGCAATTGGTCCTCTCCCCAGCGGGTACCGAGTGCCGCGCGCGCGGGCCTTGTTCGCTGTTATCAACGGGCGCGCTGGCTGAAGGCGACGCTGCCCAGGATCAGCACTGCGGCGACCAGCATGGTCCAGGTCAGCGGTTCGCCCAGCAGCGACCACGCCAGCAGTGCGCCGAACACCGGCACCAAGTAGGTCACGGTGGATGCACGCGCCGGGCCGATGCGCTGGATCAGCCGGTAGTACATCAGGAATGCCAACCCGGTGCAGACCACGCCCAACGCGGTCGCGCAGGCCCAGGCCACTGCCGGCACCGGCGTGGTCGGCCACTGCCACCAGGCCAACGGTGCCAGCAGCAACGCACTGCAGCCCAGCGTGGAGGCCGCCGATGCCGCCGGTGGCAGGTCGCCCATGTGGCGCTTCACCAGGTTGTAGCCGATGCCGTACAACAGCGAGGCCGTCGCACCGGCCAGTGCGGCCGGGCCCACGCTCAGGCCGGCCGACTTGCCGGTGGCCAGCACCAGCACGCCGATAAAGCCTACCAGCAAGGCCAGCGCGCGGCGCGTGCCGATCTTCTCGCCAAAGAACAGGAACGCGATCAGCGCGGTGAACAACACCGTCATCGCATTGCAGATCGCACCGATGGCGGCGGGCGCGTGCTGCGCGCCCCAGGCGAACAACAGAAACGGCAGTGCAGAGTTCAACACACCGATGGCGGCCAGCATCGGCCACCGATGCAGCGGGAAGCGTTCGCGCGCCAGCCACAGGAACGGCAACAGCACCAGCGCGCCCAGCGCCAGGCGAATTTCCACCAGCACCACCGTGCCGAACCTGGGTGCGGCCACGCGCATGAACAGGAACGAGCACCCCCAGACCACCCCCAGGAACGCCAGCTCCAGCGGAGTGCGCCAGTCACGCGCAGCGACGGCCGGCTGCATCGACGGCTGCGCGCTCATCGCCGCGCCCCGGTGGCATGCCGTGTTCTGCAAAGGCAAAGGACAACATCCGGCAGGTACGCAGGCATGGCACGATCGTCGCGATGGGAGGGTGCAGCATCGGCTGCGGCCGCAGGCGCGACAAGCGCGTAGTATCGCAGTCAGCCACAAATCTGACTCATGTCTGCGATGAATCTGCGCCCCACCCTGTTGCCCGCGTTGGGCGTGTTCGCCGCAGCCGCCCGCCACCAGAATTTCGCGCACGCGGCCGAAGAGCTGCACCTGACCGCCAGCGCGGTCAGCCACCATGTGCGCAAGCTCGAAGCGCTGCTGGGCGTCACCCTGTTCCAGCGGCTGCCGCGCGGGGTCAAGCTCACCGCCGAGGGGCGCCAACTGGCCGATGCCGCCTCCGCCGCACTGGCCGAGATCGCGGCGGTGGCCGGCAACCTGCATCCGCGCGAAGACGCCATTCCGCTACGCGTCACCACGCTGCGCTCGCTGTCGTATTGCTGGTTGCTGCCGCGGTTGCCGCGCTTCTGCCGCGCGCATCCGCATATCCGCCTGGACCTGCAGTCGGACCCGGCGTTCTCCCGTTTCGAAGAAGGCGGCCCCGAGTTGGGCATTCGCTACGGACAGGGCGCCTGGCCGGGCCTGACCTCGCATCACCTGATGGACGACGAGCTGTTTCCGGTGGCATCGCCATCGCTGCCGGAAGTGGCCGCGCTGCGTACCGCCGCGCAGATCGCGCAGTTGCCGCTACTGAGCGACATGTCCCCGCAGGGCTGGCGCGACTGGTTCCGCGCCGCGCAGGTGCGCGGCACCACGCTGCCGCCGATGCACACCTTCAACGACAGCACCGACGCCATGCGTGCCGCCGTCTACGGCCTGGGCGCGGTACTGGCACGCAAGCACATCGCCCAGCCCTATCTGCAGCGCTACGAGCTGGTGCGCCTGCCCGGGCCCACGCTCAAGGCGCGCTATGCCTACTACATCGTGCATCCCAGCCATCGCGAGCCCAGCCCCGCGGCCGCGGTGTTCATCGACTGGCTCAAGCGCGAAGCGCTGGACGAGCGCACGCCGATGCCGGCGCTGCCCGCCGAGCTGGTGACATTGCCGCCGAGCGAAAGCGTGCGGGAACTGCGGGGGCGTCGGAATTCGCGTAAGGCATCGGCAGCGGATTAAAGCAGCACTGAAATCCTGGCGGTGCGTGAAACATCCCGCTGTCCCTTCTCTCCGCGGGACAGTGTCCTGCCTCATGGAGGAGAAGGTGTTCCGAAGGGGCGGATGAGGGTGAGAGCGAAGCCTAGTGGAGTCAGGGTAGGCGTGTGGCCTCGCCCCGTATCCCCCCTGCTCCGCGCCCCGGCCCAGGCTTGCGGCGCGGGCGCTCCAAGGCACGCGCGCCAGTGGCGCGCAAGCTGTGCCCTCTCGCCCCGCAGGGAAAGGCGCTTTCGGGACGTCGGGCAGCAGGCCGAGGAGAAATCGCTTGACAGCCGCACTCATCAAGATCATTAATTAGCTAATTCGTTAATAATCTAAGCACAACCATGTCCGCCGACCGCATCTTCGAAGCCCTCGCCTCGCGCCCGCGCCGGGAAATCCTGGCCTACCTGTCCGCGCAGGAACTGACCGCCGGTCAGATCGGCGAACGTTTTGCGATGAGCGCCCCGGCCATCTCGCGCCACCTGTCGGTGCTGTTGGCGGCCGGCCTGGTCAGCAGCGAGCGGCGCGGGCAGTTCGTGGTGTACCGGCTGACCCCGGACAACATGGTCAATACGCTCAGCGGGTTTGCCTTCGAGGTTTGCCCGGTCGCCGGCCCGCTGCAGCGCGAATCGCGCCGATTGGCCAAGAAATCCAGCTGACGCCCGCCTCCCGCCGCAAGGAGTTGCCATGGACCACCAACGGATTGTTTCCGACCGCAGTTTTCCGCGCGTCGCGCTGCCCTCGTACAGCGGCGGCCGGCCGGTGGAAGTGATGCTGATCGCCCAGCTCGATCCCGGCGCAGGCGACAGCCTGATCGCGCAGACGGTGGAACGGCAGCGGCAGCACCCGGCGCATCACGACGCGCTGGACGAACCCTCCGCGCAGTTGTCGGCACCGGACCTGCGTCATGGCGACCCCACCTCGTTGTTCTCGTTTTCGGTGGGCCCTCAGGGACACCCGTTCCACTGCCACGCCGGCAACCGCGTATTCACCGCCATCACCGGAAGCGGCGGTGCGCAGCTGCGCTTTTCCACCGCCTCGCCGCAGCAGATCCAAGCCGACCCGCATGCGTTCATCCGCGCGCTGCGTCATGTGAACCTGCCCGGCGACAGCCTGTTCACCGTGCGCTTCGGCGGCGGCACCTGGCATCAGTTCGCACCGGCGCAGGGCGATGCCGCGCATTCGGCCTTCTTTGCGTTGTCCTGCCACCCGGACGAAACCGGCGGCGCGCTGAGCGACGCGCAGCAGGCATTGGTCAGCCAGGGCCAGGCCACCATCGCCAGCCTCACCGAACTGCTGCCGGCCTCGGTGACGGCACTGCTGCAGGCTGCGCCGCCTGCTGACAGCGATATTCCCACCGTGTCGCTGTCGCTGCATGTCAGGCCGGAAAGCTGGAAACAACGCGCCTGCAGCCGCGTGCGCCGTTGGAGCGGCCGGCTGCGGCAGGCCTTGCCGCACGCTCCTGGGCCGGGCTTCGTGGCTACCCGTCTGGGCATACCGCCGATCCGTCCGCTGCCAAGCCTGCCTGCCGATGCGTTGCTGCACGGCCAGTTGGGCAGCGCCGTGCATTTCGAAGACAGCCACCAGCTGCAGCTGGACACGCGCCGGTTGCGCAGCGACAGCCTGCAGGGCGTGCTCTGCGATCTGCTGCAGGCGTTCGTGGATCAGCCGCCGAGCGGGGTGAGCGGGTTGATGCGGCTACGCAACCTGATGGTCAAGCCGCTGGGGCTGCGCACCTCGCGCCTGGGCTGCCCGGTGTCGTCCTTGCTCGATCGGTCTGCAACGCAGCTGTTTGCCGGGCGCTTTCCGGTGCTGGCGCAACGCAGCGATGCCGATGGGCAGCAGGTCCAGGTCGTCCTCGGTGCCGACGACAAGCACCTGCGTTTTCGTTCCTCGATCGGGTTGCGTCGCATTGGCGAGCATCGCATCGCACTGACCATGGCCACCCAGGTCAGCTGCCGCAACTGGCTGGGACGCGTGTACATGGCGTCCATCCATCACGTGCATCACCACTACATCGTGCCGAGCATGCTGCGCGCCGCAGCGCAGCGCCTGCTGCATGCAGAACAGGCCGCAAGCGATGCCTGGCTGGCGCATTCGCCGTGAACGGAGACGGCGGCGCCATCACCTCGTTTTGTCCTGGCGCTGCCTAGGCTTGGGGTCCCCAATCCCCAGGACACGTCCATGCCCACTCTTCGCCTGCGTATCACCGGTACCGACGACGACGCGCGCGCCATCGCCAACCTGCTGCAGAGCATCGAAGGCATCGAGCACGTGGAAGAGGTCGACGACCTGATGCCGCACCTGGACGACGACGATTCCAGCTCGGCCGGCCTGTCGGACGACGAAGGTCCGGGCAGCCACGAGTTCGAAGTGGATGCCGGCAACGAAGCCACCGCGCAGAAGGTGCGCGACGCAGTGCAGGAGCTGGCGCTGCAACTGGATGTGTTTGTCGAATACGAGTACGACGAAGGCTGAGCACCGCACGTGGCCATCGCCGCATGCGCGCGTCACCATGCCGCATGCGACGGCGACTTCGACCGCGCTTGCCTCGCGCCGCCTGCAGGTGCAGGCGGCACATTCGCTTGAAACGCCGGGTATCGTCGCAGCGATCCTGCGTGGCCCCGATGCGCAGGCGCCCTCTCGGTGGCGTTGCAGATCGCCTCGCGCGTGTTTACGACATCCTGCGACGCCGTTGACGCCAGCGCCAGGCCTGCAGCGCCAGCCAGCCGGCCACTGCGGCGACCACGCCCACCGGCAGCAGCGCCGCCACCGCGCGAATCACGAACGCCACGCTGGCCGCGAACACCTGGCCGAACTCGGCTGCCGCCTCGGCGATCTCACCCCTGCCCTGTTCGCCCCCGGTACTGCTGAAGTGCAGCGTCAGCAACTGGGTGCGCACGCGACGTTGCTGTTGCGCGGCTTCCTGCTGGGTCTGTTGCGCCTCGGCCTCGATGTCGGCCAGGCGCTTGGACACCGCCAGCAGGTCACCCACCGCCAGATCGCGGCGTTGCTGCAGCTCCAGCAGGCGCGCATGTTCCTTCTGCAACCGCGCCTGCGCCAGGCCGGTATCGGCGATCTGCTCGGCCAGATCCTCGGCGCGCGTGCTGCGCGCGGCCACATCGCCCTGCTGGCCAGCCAGTTGCACCATCGGCTCGACGCCCTCGGGCACCAGCCGCACGCTGACGCTGCCGCCAGGAGTGCGCCCGCCATTCTGTTCCACCGCCAGCAATGCGCAGCTGCCGTATTGCGCGCTCTGGCAGGCGCTACGCACCGCGGCGATGCGCTCGCCGATCTGATCGACAGGCAGTTCGATGCGGACATCGTGTTCGTAGGCCAATGCCGCACCGGATGGAACCGGCGCCGGCGGTGCCGCGGCGTCCCCGTCCGCAGCCATGTCGCCCTGCGGCCGCGCACAGCCCGCCACCATCCACCCGATCAGCAATAGCGCCGCGTAACGCGGCATGCCGGGCCTCACAGGCGCGCTCCATCGACCTTCTGCACGCTCAGCGTGGACAGATCCAGGTCGGGAATGCAGCGCACGTTGACAGCGATATTGGCTTGCCCGGTGTTGGGATTGGCGCCCTCGCTGAACGGCGCAATGCCGCAGTCCATGCAGTAGTGATGGGCGATATGCTGCCGATTGAAGCGGTAGCTGCCCATCTCCTGCGCGGCCGCTTGCAACTGCAGCTGCGAGCGTGTACCAAACCACAGCAGCCCGCCGCGACGGCGGCACAGCGAGCAGTTGCAATCGTAGACTTCGGTGATCGGCGCATCGGTCTCGAGCTCGAACGCGATGCGTCCGCAATGACAGCTGCCGGCGTACTGCATGGTTTCCTCCTTGGAAAACAGTGCGAGTCGGGCGTGACTCATGGACCGTTGCCGATGCGCCTCCGGCCCTGCGTGCGGCCAGCGACAGCGCCGTCCCGGCACCAGCGTGCGGTCGCGCCCGCCTGATCGGGTCGGGGACCGCTCGCTGGCCACTCTAAACCAATGGCGGATGCGAACGGGCGCACAGATGCCTATGCTGGCGGTTTGCTCTCATCCAGGATCCACGATGCGTCAACGCCTGCTTGTCCTTGCCCTGCTTGCCGGCCTCGCTGCCTGCCAGCAGCAGCCCGAATCCCCGCGCGCCGACGCTCCCCCGGCTGCCGGCGCGCAGGATGCGCAGACCCCGGATGCGCGGTTCGCCGCGCTCTCCAAGCGTGCGCTCGACACCTGGATGCAGCTGTCGCCGGTCACGGCCACGCAGACTGGCGACCACCGCTTCGACGCGCAGATCGACGACCTCAGCGACGGCGGCCGCCAGCGCAGCCTGGAAGCCAACAAGACGTTGTTGAACGAACTGGATGCGGTCGATGTCGCCAAGCTGTCGCGCGAGAACCAGGTGGACGCCGCCATCCTGCGCAACCAGCTGCAATCGGAGATCTGGAACACCGAGGTGCTGCAGAGCTGGGCCTGGGACCCGCAGGTCTATAACAGCCTGGCCGGCAGCGCCCTGTATGGCCTGATGGCGCGCGAATTCGCACCGCTGCCAGAGCGCCTGAGCGCGGCCACGCAGCGCATGGAAAAGATTCCCAGCATCTTCGCGCAGGCGCGTGCCAACCTGGACCCGGCACGCGTGCCGAAGATCCATGCAGAGACGGTGGCCAAACAGAACAAGGGCATCCTCAGCATCGTCGACACCTTCATCGCGCCCAACATCAGCCAGCTGGGCCCGATCGAAGCGGCGCGCGCGCAAGCGGCCATCGACAACCTGAAGAAGGCAGTCGCCGAGCAGCAGACCTGGCTGGACACCGTGCTGGTGCCCAACGCCAAGGGCGATTTCCGTGTCGGCGCGGAAAAGTACGACCAGAAGCTGAAATTCGCCCTGCTGTCGTCGCTGTCGCGTGCCGACATCAAGCAGCGTGCCGAGTCCGAACTCAAGCGCGTGCGGGGCCAGATGTATGGCATTGCGCGCAGCGTGCTCAAGGACAAGCCCGGCGCTCCCAAGCTGCCCGAAACGCCGACTGACGTGCAGCAGCAGGCCGCGATCGAGGCCGCGCTGGAACTGGCCTATGCCGACAAGCCCGCGCGCGACAAGGTGGTGGACCAGGCCAAGGCGGCGCTGGCGCAGTCCACCGAATTCGTGCGCCAGAAGGATTTGATGACGCTGCCCGATTCGCCGGTGGACATCATCCTGATGCCGGAATTCCAGCGTGGCGTGGCGGTGGCCTATTGCGATTCGCCCGGCCCGCTCGACAAGAACCTGAAGACCTTCTACGCGGTGTCGCCGATTCCCGACGACTGGAACGACAAGCAGGTCGACTCGTTCCTGCGCGAATACAACACCCGCATGATCCACCTGCTGAGCATCCACGAAGGCACGCCGGGCCATTACCTGGAGGGCTGGCATTCGGCCAAGTTCCCATCCACGCTGCGCGCGGTGCTGCGCTCGGGCATGTTCGCCGAGGGCTGGGCGGTGTACACCGAACGCATGATGCAGGAACAGGGCTATCTGGATAACGACCCGCTGTTCCACCTGGTGCAGTTGAAGTTCTACCTGCGCACCATCGCCAATGCCATCCTCGACCAGGGCGTGCATGTGGACGGCTGGGATCGCGACAAGGCGATGCACCTGATGACCCACGACACCTTCCAGCAGGAAAGCGAGGCGGCTGGCAAATGGGTGCGCGCGCAGCTGTCGTCGGCGCAGCTGCCGACCTACTTCGTCGGCGTGCAGGAGCATCTGGATACGCGCAAGGCGGTGCAGGAGAAGCTGAGCGACAAGTTCAACCTCAAGGAATATCACGACAAGATGCTGTCTTATGGTGCGCCGCCGGTGCGCTTTGCGCGCGAACTGATGCTGGATCAGCCGATCGAGTGATGAATCGTTCTTCCTTCTCCCGCACGCGGGAGAAGGTGCCCCGCAGGGGCGGATGAGGGTACGGACGAAGCCTCGTGTGGCACAACTGGCGAGTGGCTTCGCCCCGTACCCTCACCCCAACCCCTCTCCCGCAGGAGAGAGGCTTGCCGCTGCAGGCGAACGAAGGACTGCAGTTCTTCCTTCTCCCGCACGCGGGAGAAGGTGCCCCACAGGGGCGGATGAGGGTACGGACGAAGCCTCGTGTGGCACAACTGGCGAGTGGCTTCGCCCCGTACCCTCACCCCACCCCCTCTCCCGCAGGAGAGGGGCTTGCCGCTGCAGGCAAACGAAGGACTCCAGTTCTTCCTTCTCCCGCACGCGGGAGAAGGTGCCCCGCAGGGGCGGATGAGGGGCGCCTCGCGAAGTCGTCACTGCCTGCGAGGTCCAACGCGTCGCCACGCGCCTTCAGAAATGACACACCAAGTGGCTTCGCCCGTACCCTCACCCCAACCCCTCTCCCGTCGGGAGAGGGGCTTGCCGCCGCAGTTGCTAACGTCCTTCTGACGAGTTGCGAATCTGCGCTCGCCAGTCACGCGGCTCTCGCACACAGCGTCCCGTCACGCATCCGCGGCAACGAATCCACCGGTCTGCCGCGCCCACAGGCGTGCATACAGCCCGCCCTGCGCGATCAGCTCCGCATGCGTGCCGGTCTCGACGATGCGTCCGGCGTCCATCACCACCAGCCGGTCCATGCGTGCGATGGTCGAGAGCCGGTGCGCGATCGCAATCACCGTCTTGTCGCCCATTAGTGCGTCCAGGCTGTCCTGGATCGCCGCTTCCACTTCCGAATCCAGCGCCGAGGTCGCCTCGTCCAGGATCAGGATCGGTGCGTCCTTGAGCAGCACGCGGGCGATGGCGATGCGTTGGCGTTGCCCGCCGGACAGCTTGACCCCGCGCTCACCTACGTGCGCATCGAAGCCGCGCCGCCCCTCGCCGTCCACCAGCGTCTCGATGAAGCCTTCCGCGCGCGCCTTGCGCACCGCATCCAGGATCTGCGCGTCGCTGGCCTGCGGCCGGCCGTACAGCAGGTTGTCGCGGATCGACCGATGCAGCAGCGAGGTGTCCTGCGTCACCAGTCCGATCTGCCCGCGCAAGCTCTCTTGCGTGACCTGCGCGATGTCCTGCCCGTCGATCAGGATGCGTCCCTGTTCCAGGTCGTATAGCCGCAGCAGCACGTTGACCAGGGTGGACTTGCCGGAGCCGGAGGGCCCTACCAGGCCGATCTTCTCGCCTGCGCGCACCTGCAGGTCCAACCCGGCGATCACCCCGCCGCGCTTGCCGTAATGGAAATGGATCTGCTCGAACCTTACCTGCCCCTGCGTCACGCGCAGCGGCACCGCATCGGACGCGTCCTGCACCTGCACCGGCTGGGAGATGGTCTGCATGCCGTCCTGCACGCTGCCGATATCTTCGAAGATGCCGTTGACCGTCCACATGATCCAGCCGGACATGTTGTGGATGCGGATCACCAGGCCGGTGGCCAGGGTGATCGCGCCCACGCTGATCTGGCCACGGCTCCACAGCCACAACGCCAATGCGCAGGTACCCACGATCAGGAAGCCGTTGGCCATGGCGATGGCGGTGTCCATCGCGGTAGTCACCCGCGTCTGCCGGCGGTGCTTGACCGCCAGCTCGTCGATGGCATCGCGTACGTAGGCTTCTTCGCGGCCGGCGTGGGCGAACAGCTTGAGCGTGGAGATATTGGTGTAGCCATCGACGATGCGCCCGGTCGCCTTGGAGCGCGCGTCCGACGCCACCCAGGCGCGCGCCTTCATGCGCGGCACGAAGAACGCCATCAACGCGACATACACCACCAGCCAGATCAGCAGTGGCGCCATCAACCACGGGTCGGCCTGGGCGAACAGCCACAACGCGCTGCCGGTATAGACCACGATGTACCAGAGCGCATCGACCATCTGCACCGCCGACTCGCGCAACGAGGTGCCGGTCTGCATCACCCGGTTGGCGATGCGGCCGGCAAAATCGTTGTTGAAGAAACCCAGGCTCTGCCGCACCACGTAGTTGTGCATCAGCCAGCGCGAGCGGTTGCTCAGGCCGGGCACGATGGCCTGGTTGACCAGCAGGTTGTGCAGCCCGGTGAACAGCGGCCGCGCCACCAGCGTGATTGCAGCCATCCAGAGCAATTCGCCGGCATGCCGGCGGAAGAAGTCCGCTCCCGGTCGCTCCGCCAGCATGTCGACGATGCGCCCGAGGAAGTCGAACATCGCCACTTCCACCAGCGCCAGCAACAGCCCGGCGATCAGCGTGGCCAGCAGGATCGGCCATAGCGGCCGCAGGTAATGCAGATAGAACCGCCACACATTGCGTGGCGGCATCTCCCGCTCGATGGGCGGAAAGATGTCGATCAGGGATTCGAACCAGCGGAACATTGCACGTACTTCGCTACTACCGGGCCGTCAGGCTAGCCGATCGGGCGTCACGCCGCAGTGCCCGGGGTGATGTCCTGCCGACTGGATGGCGTGGTGCCAGGTCACCGTGTTGCAATCCCGGACGCCGCCTGAGCAGGCTGAGCCGGTGGACCGACACCCACGGCTCCATCCCTTCGCAGCAAGATCATTCGCGCGCGCGCGCGATCGATCGACCTCGGTCGCATCGAGTGCGCTGCATCCAGGCACCCTGCCAGTTCCTGTGACAAGTGGTCGATGGCTCGCATCGGCGATGATCTGCAGCACAGCCTGGTAATCGATCGCCGCCTGCACCACTCGATGCGTGGTGGACAGGCGCAGCACGCTGCCCATCTGCGCGAGCTGCAGCCGATGGATCGGCATCGGTGCCTGCCCAAGGTTGCGCGCGGGCGTGTTCTGCAGCCCGTCGGGGCGACTCGATTGCGGAGGGTCCGCACACGTCTGGCGTGTGCGGTCGGGCGGCAGGATCGGACTCAACGTCCCTGCAGACTCGGCACCGCATCGCTCACGTGGGCATGCCGGCGCATGATCCAGTTGAACAAGGGCGTTGCCATCAGGGTGGACAGGATCGCCATCAGCACCAGCACCGAGAACAGGCCTTGCTCGATCACCCCGGCCTGCAGGCCGATGTTGATGATGATCAGCTCCATCAACCCGCGCGCGTTCATCAGCGACCCGATCGCCATCGCGTCGCGGTTGTTCTCGCCGGTGGCACGCGCCGCGGCCCAGCAGGCCACGCCCTTGCCCACGAACGAGGCAAGCAGGATCGCAACACCGGCCAGCATGATCTGCGGCTGTAGCAGCACGCTGAGCTGGGTCTTCAGGCCCGAATAGGTGAAGAACAACGGCAGCAGCAACACCACCACGAACGGCTGCATCATCTCGCGCAGCTTCTCGGTCAGCGCGCCCTTGGGCAGGCAGACGCCGAGCAGGAAGCCACCGAACACTGCATGGATGCCGATCGCATCCATCGCCCAGGCGCTGACGCAGAACAGCATCAGGATCACCGCCAGCACGCCGTTGCCCAGCGGCTGGCCCGGCACTACGTGGTCGGCCAGCCGGCTCAGCAGATGCCGGCCGACGAAGATCATGAACACCGCGTACGCCACGCCGCCGCCGATGGCCAGGTACGCGCTCCCCCAGCTGCCGCCGAAGCTGGCCAGCACCACGGCCAGGATGCACCAGGCTGCCGCGTCGTCGAACGCACCGGCGGTCAACGCCAGCGTGCCCAGCGGGCTATTGGTCAGACCGCGTTCGTGGATGATGCGCGCCAGCATGGGAAATGCCGTGATCGCAATGGCCGCGCCCAGGAACAGCGACGCCTCCATCAGCTTGGCCTTGTCGGAGAACAGGCCTTCCACGGTGAGCAGCCACGGACACAGCGCAAAGGCCAGCGCGAACGGCACCGCGATGCCGGCCAGCGACACGCTCATCGCGCTGCGGTAGCGCGCGCGGAAGTGATCGCCACGGAAATCGGTGCCGACCAGGAACATGTACAGGCCTACGCCGAATTGCGCGAACACGTACAGCACGTCCATGGTCTGCTTGGGAAACAGCGCCGCCTGCGTCGCAGGCGCCATCAGGCCGAACAACGAAGGCCCCAGCATCACGCCGGCGATCATCTCGCCGACCACCTGCGGCTGTCCCAGCCGCTTGGCCAGCATGCCCACCAACCGACAGACGAGCAGGATCACTGCGGCCTGCAGAAAAAAATACACCGACATCTGCGGAGTGGTCATGCGTCGGGCGACGTCCCTGAGAAGTGCGCGGATCATAGCGAGCCTAGCCAGTGGACGGTAGCCCGACGGGGGACGCGGCGTGTGTGCGCAGGTTGCACGCGCCCTGCCGGATGCGGACGCTCGCCGTCCCGGGCGCAAGCACAGCGCTTGGCTGCCGCTGCGCGGGATTGCGACAGCACCAAGCGAGCAGCGGTCAGGCGACATGGACAGCGCGCTCAGAAGCGGAGCGTGGGCATGGCCCATACCGATTCCCGGCACCGGCCGCGCCCGCCTGGGGGCTGCACAGCCGTTTCTTCAGCTGCCACAGGCCTCAGGCCAATGCACCAATGTGGCCTGGCACAGATAGCGGTGTCGAGCCGGGGTGCGGCATGGCACCAGCGATCTCTATCACCAACGCCAGTCCGCACGCTCCGTGCCCTGCCCGATCAGGCGTGGGCACGGCTTGCGCAAGTCGTTTCATTTCCCAGCGCCATACAGCGGCCGGCCACGGATTCCGGGCAGTTGACGCATCGGCGCAGATCACGGTGCAGCTGCCGCACACAGGACTCTGCTGTGCGCAGTCCATCCCACCCAGATCACTGCGGCGCAGCAGCCTTCGCCTGCACTGGCGTCAACACCAGGTCCTGGAAATCGAAGCTGAAATCGGTCAGCGGCGAGATCGCTTCCATGCGCATCTCGCGCACCGCACCATCGGGCGTCAGCGCGAAATTGACGAACGCATCGGCATTCAAGGAGCGGTCGTCCCAGCGCACGATGAAGCTGTCGTGCTGCCAGTGCTCCAGCGTGCCGACCAATTGTGCGGTCTTGGAGAACTGCAGGCGCAGCCGCTTGCCATCCTGGCGGATCACCACATCGCCGTACCATGGGTCGCGATAGGTGGCCGCGTAGCCGCGCAGCGGCAAGGACGGCGTGGAGCGTGCGGCGCGTGCCTCCAGGTGTTGCTTCCAGCTGGTGTCGGCATCACCGGCCGCCTTGTCCACCGCCTTCGCATAGGCCGCAATCCAGTCGGTGGGCGGCACCTGCAAGAACGCGTCCAGCACCTGCATCGTCACCGCGTTGAAGGCCGCGCCCACTTCCTGGTTGGTCAGCACCACCACACCGAGCGCCCGATCCGGCACCAGGGTCAACCGCGACACCATGCCCGGCCAGCCACCGGTGTGCCACACCAGCCGATGACCGCGGTAGTCGCTCAGGCTCCACCCCTCGCCATAGCCGGCAAAATTCGGGCGCGCGCCGGCCAGTTCGGGCACAGGGGGCTCGGCGACGTTGATCGGCGTGATCATCGACCACATCTGCTGCTGCCGCTTGGCACTGAACAGCGGTTGGCCATCCGGCAACACGCCGCCGGCCAGCTGCACCTTCATCCACAACGCCATGTCGTGCGCGCTGGCATAGATACCGCCGGCACCGGAGTTGTTGGACCAGGTCAACGGCGCCACGGTCCGCAATTGCGTGAAGTCGTACTTGGCGTGCCCCACCGCGGCCCGGTCGCCGGGCTGCAGGTGGTCGGCATTGAAGCGCGTGCCGCGCATGCCCACCGGCGCGAAGATGCGCTGCTGCACGAATGCGTCATAGGCTTGCCCGGAAACCTGCTCGATGACCTTCTGCGCCACCGCGTACAGGATGTTGTCGTAGGCATAGCGATCGCGAAACCCGCTCTTCAGCGGTACCTTGGCCAGCCGTTGCACCACTTCTTCGGTGGTATAGCTGGTGGTTGGCCAGAACAACAGGTCGCCCGCCCCCAGGCCCAGGCCACTGCGGTGCGCCAGCAGATCGCGGATGCGCATTTCTCCACTGACGTACGGGTCGGACATGCGGAACCACGGCAGGTGGTCGATGACCTTGTCGTCCAGCGAGAGCTTGCCTTCATCGGCCAGGATCGACAGCGAGGCCGCGGTGAACGCCTTGGTGTTGGAGGCGATCGCGAACAAGGTGTCGGCCTGCACCGGCTCGGGTTTGCCGATCTCGCGCACGCCATAGCCGCGCTCCAGCACCACCTGCCCGTCCTTGACGATGGCTACCGCAATGCCGGGCACGTCGAACTGCTTGCGCACGCGCTCCATCTGCGCATCGAACTGCTGCATGCCGGCCGGCAGCTCCGCTGCCTGCGTCGTTGTCACCAGGGTCGCCAGCATCAGCACGCCTCCCGTCAGCCATTGGTTCACACGCATTGCCACTCCCCCCTGGATCGATCAGAGCAGCCCGCCGCCACTGTCCAGCGCCAGTGGCAGCGCCGTCACCAGCACCCCGTTGCGATCGGCGTACAGCCAATGCCCCGGCACGAACGCCACCCCGGCGAAATTCACCGGCACATCCACCTCGCCGAGGTCGCGCCGCTCGGTGCGGCGCGGGCAGGCCGCCAGCGCCAGCACACCCAACGCCAAGCTGCCCAGGATCTCGACGTCGCGTACGCAACCGTGGATCAGCACGCCAGCCCAGCCGTTGGCAACCGCCTGCGCTGCGATCCGGTCGCCCAGCAAGGCATGTTTCAGCGAGCCCTGGCCGTCCACCACCAGTACCCGACCCTCGCCCGGCGCGGCTGCCAGTTCGCGCACCCGCGAGTTGTCTTCGAAGCAGCGCACTGTCGCGATAGGCCCGCAAAACGCATCGCGCCCACCAAAGTGGCGAAATAGCGGCTCGGCGATGCTCGCTTCCGGAAAACGGTCACACAGATCGGGCGTGGTCCAGGTCATCGATACGGTATCATGCGGCATTGCAGGCATGGTAGCCGGCTGCGCCGGCGTGCGGACGCTGGCACCTGCACTGTCGCGATGCGATGTGACGTGTGCACCAGGTGGAGCGCCGCCCATGGCGGGCGCGACCAGGGTTGCGCCCGCTGCGGTCGGTGACAGGCGGACAATCGCGCCCAGTGCCCTCATTCTCACGTCCCATCCAGTCCGGATGCGCAAGGCTATGAGCCGCGGCCGCGACCGGGCTGCCCGGCGCCGTCGCAATCGTGCACATCCCTGCCAGCGAGTACCACCACGATGACCGATCTGTTCGCTTCCACCCCATTCGCCCTGGAGGGCATCCACGTCGGCATCGGCGGCTGGGTGTACGCGCCGTGGCGCGCCGGCATGTTTTATCCGGAAGGGTTGGTGCAGCGGCGCGAGCTGGAATACGCCAGCCGCCAGGTCACCGCCATCGAAATCAACGGCACCTATTACGGCGCGCAGAAGCCGGCGACGTATGCGAAATGGCGCGACGAGGTGCCACCGGGATTCGTATTCTCCGCCAAGGCGCCGCGGCGCATCACCCAGTCGCGCAAACTGGCAGGCACCAAGGCCCAGGTGGAGGACTTCATCGGCGGGATTGTCGAGCTCGGCGACACGCTGGGCCCGCTCGTATGGCAGTTCGAGCACGGGCATCGCCTGCAGGCCGACGATCTGGATGCCTTCCTGGCACTGCTGCCCAGACGCGCGGGTGATCGTACGCTGCGCCATGTGCTGGAAATCCGCGATCCGGACGCGGTGGATGCATCGCTGCTGGCGCTGGTGCGTGACCATGGCGTCGCGACCGTGTTCACCGATTCGGACCAATACCCATCCTTCGCCGACCTGTCCACCGACTTCGTCTACGCACGACTGATGCGCAGCCAGGCGCGCCTGCATGCGGGTTACCCCGCGCCTGCGCTCGCACGCTGGGCCCAACGCATCCAGGCCTGGCGGCGCGGGGAAGATCCGGACGATCTGCCGCACATCCAGCACCCATCGAACGCGCGCGGTGCGGCGCGCGAGGTGTTCGTGTTCTTCATCAGTGCGGCGAAGGAGCGCAATCCGGCAGCGGCGATGGCGCTGTTGAAGGCACTGTCGGCAGATCAGGCACCTCGTTGACGTGCGTGCGGCAACCGTTTTTAACCATGGTGCGTGGCGGATTAAGGACGGATGCGATGACCGCACGCGTCTGCGGCTTGCCCTTGCTCTGTGTGGTCGCTGCTGCCGGGCGGACCGCGCGGCGTGCTTGCGGTGATTTGTGCTGTGCGTAACCCATGGCATTGCGGCACGGTTGTAGGGGAGGAGGCCAAGCCACTGGGTGTGTCATTTCTGGAGGCGCGTAGCGACGCGTTCGATCTCGCAGGCGGTGACAGCTTTGCGAGGCGCCCCCTCATCCGCCCCTGCGGGGCACCTTCTCCCGCGCGCGGGAGAAGGGAAAGCTGCAGTCCCTCGTTCGCCTGCAGCAGGACCCCTGCAGCGGCAAGCTCCTCGCCCGGCAGGAGAGCGGGTTCGGTGCGGCTTCCGTGCGCGGGGCTTGTCGCCGCAGGATTGCCGCGCCGCCCGGCGCCGGTACGATGCTTTTCGGCGACAATGGCGCATGCCCACCTCCGACCTGCGCAAGGCGCAACTGCAAATCCACTTCTGCGTCCTGCTCTGGGGAATCACCGCGATCCTGGGCAAGTTGATCACGCTGCAGGCGTTGCCGCTGGTGTGGTGGCGGATGTTGATCGTGGTCGCGGCGCTGGCGCTGTGGCCGCGTGTCTGGCGCGGGCTGCGTGGCCTGTCCGGGAAGGTGGTGCTGGGCTATTGCGGCATCGGTGCCCTGGTCGCACTGCACTGGCTCACCTTCTACGGCGCGATCAAGCTGGCCAATGCCTCGGTGGCGGCCACCTGCATCGCGCTGGCGCCGGTGTTCACCGCGGTGATCGAGCCCTGGGTGACACAGCGGCCGTTCCGCCCGCGAGAATTGCTGTTCGGCCTGGCGGTGCTGCCCGGCGTGGCGCTGGTGGTGGGCGGCGTGCCGGACGGCATGCGTGCGGGCGTGGTGGTAGGCGCGGTCTCCGCCGTCTTCGTCGGGCTGTTCGGTTCGCTCAACAAGCGCATGGTCGCGCATGCCGATCCGCTCACCGTCACCGCGCTGGAACTGGGCGCCGGCACGTTGACCCTGACCCTGCTGGCGCCGGCGATGCCGTTGCTGCTGCCATCGCTGCATGGCGATCTGCTGGTCATCCCCGGCCTGCGCGATGGCATCCTGCTGCTGGCCCTGTCGCTGGCCTGCACCCTGCTGCCATTCGCCCTGGCCCTGGTCGCACTGCGCCATCTGAGCGCGTATTCGGTGCAGCTGGTGACCAACCTGGAACCGGTCTATGCCATCGTGCTGGCCATCGCGCTGCTGGGCGAGCAGCGCGAGCTGACCCTGCAGTTCTATCTCGGCGTGGCGATCATCCTCGGCGCGGTGTTCCTGCATCCTGTGCTGGAACGGCGGCGCAAGGTGGTACACCCGGAACTGCTGGGCACCGCCGAAGCCAAGAACATCGTCGACTGAGTCCGCGCCCCGACAGCCCGCCACTCCGGGGGCCGACACGACGACGCGTGCGGCAGCAGCAGGCGCATGCCCGGTTTGCTCCGCGCTGCTGACATCTATGCCGGCGCCCTATCGGCCGGGCCATGCCTGCGACCAGCGGGCAGCTGCTCGCAGCTGTTGCGGTTCATCCAGCCGGACGCTTACCAATCGGTGCGCTGCGGCAGCAGCCCGCGCAATTCGGCGTCACTGAGATTGCGCCATTGCCCGGGCTTGAGCGCGGCCAGCTTGATGTTGTCGATCCGCACCCGGCGCAGCTGCGTCACACGGTAGCCGAACTCGGCGGCCATCAGGCGGATCTGCCGGTTCAAGCCCTGCTCCAGCACGATGCGAAACCCGAACTTGGCGATTCGCGCCGTGCGGCACGGCAAGGTGGTTTCGTTGTGGATGCGCACGCCGCGCGCCATGCCGCGCAAAAACTCGTCGGTGACCGGCTTGTTCACTGCCACCAGGTATTCCTTCCGGTGGCGGTTCTCCGCGCGCAGGATCTCGTTGACGATATTGCCGTTGCTGGTCATCAGGATCAGCCCTTCGGAATCCTTGTCCAGCCGGCCGATCGGGAAGATACGCTGCTCGTGGCCGACGAATTCCACGATATTGCCCTTGACCGAACTCTCGGTGGTGCAGGTGATGCCCACCGGCTTGTTGAGGGCGATATAGACGTGTTTGCGGCCGCCGGGTTTCCTGGCCTCGCGCGCGCGCAGCGGCTGGCCGTCCACCAGCACGGTGTCGTCCTCGCCCACCACCGCACCGGTGCCGGCCACCACGCCATTGACGGTGACGCGGCGTTCGCCGATCAGGCGGTCGGCCTCGCGGCGCGAACAGAAGCCGGTATCGGCGATATGTTTGTTGAGTCGGTTGGTCATTTGCCGATTATCGGCGATTCTCGGTGGCCGTGCGCCGTCGGCTGCAGGCGCCAGCACATTTCCTGCATGCGTGCCGGCTTGCGCGGCAGTGGCGCATTACCCAAACAACGCGTGCGTTCCCGAGATAACCGCACGCGTCGGGACGTCTGTCGGTAACGCGTTCGCGGCCTGGGCCGCTCCTACGCAGGTTTGCGTGCTCACTGCCATGCGTCGCGCGCCGCCGCCTCGGGTAGGAGCGCACCCGGGCGCGAAAGGCTTTCCCCAGACCCATCCGCTGCCGGCATCGTAAGAGCCGCATGGCCCGCCGGCAACGGCGATGACCTGCCCTAGCCGCCCACCATCAGCAGCGGCTGCGGCACGAACAGCTCTTCCAGCGGACACGGGCGATGCAGGCTGAATCCCTGTACCTGGCCCACCCCCGCTTCGCGCAGGCCGGGAATATCCGACTCAGACTCCACGCCCTCGGCCACCACTTCGATGCCCAACGCCAGGCCGACCTGGGCGATCGAATGCACCGCCGCGCGGTCCACTGCATCGTGTGCGTAGTTGCGCACGAAGCCGCAATCGATCTTCAGCACGTCCACGGTGAACTGCTTGAGATAACCGAACGAGGCCAGGCCACTGCCGAAATCGTCCAGCGCGACGTGGCAGCCGCGCGCGCGCACGCTCTGCACGAAGCGCTGCGCATGTTCCAGGTCGCCGATCACCGCGGTTTCGGTGATTTCCATGCACAGCTTGGGCACCAGCGCGGGATAGCGTTCGAACAGGGCGCAGACGAAATCGAGGAAATCCGGCTGCGCGATCGACTGCGCGGACAGGTTGACGTGGCACAGGTCCAGCGTGGCCACATGCATCGGGTTGGCGGCCAGCTGCGCGCACAGGGTTTCCAGCACGTAGGCATCGACCATGCGCCCCAGCCCGTAGCGCTCCACCGCCGGCAGGAATTCGCCTGGACTCAGCACCCGCCCGTCGCGCGCGCGCATGCGCACCAGCACTTCGTACTGCAGCCGTGCGGGGTCGCTCAGCACCTGGATCTTCTGTGCATACAGCAGCAGGCGCTCCTCGGCGATGGCCTGCTGCACGGCGCTGATCCAGCCGCCATCGTGGCGACGTCGCGCCAGTGCGAGATCGTTTTCGTCCAGGCAACGGATGCGGTTGCGGCCTTCCTCCTTGGCCGCGAAACAGGCCAGGTCGGCCGCGGTCATCAAGGCATTGACGTCGCTGGCGCCCTGGCGGATCTCCACCACGCCGAAGCTGCAACTCGGCGTCAGCGGCCGGCCGTCCTGGTGGCTCCACGGCTGCCCGAGCACGCCATGCATGCGCTCCAGCAGCGCTTGCGCCCGCACCAGGTCGGTATTGGCCAGCAGGATCGCGAACTCGTCGCCACCCAGCCGCCCCAGCCAATCGCCGGGACGTAGCTGCATGGTGATGACATCGGCGAAGTGGCACAGGAACTTGTCGCCGACCGCATGCCCGAAGGTGTCGTTGACCAGCTTGAAATGATCCAGGTCGACGAAGCACAACGCATGGCACAGCTGCGGCGATTGCGGCGGCTCGATCAGCCGCAGCAGGCGGCGCTCGATCTCGCGGCGGTTGATCAGGCCGGTCAAGGCATCGTGGCGCGCGTGGAAGGCGACCTCGTCGGCCAGTTCGTGCGCGTGCGAGACATCCTCGATCACCGCCAGCACCAGCGTGGGCTCTTCCGGGCCAGGCTCCACCAGCGAGGCGCTCCAGCGGCCCCACATCACCCCGCCATCGGCGCGCAGAAAGCGCAGCTCGCCCGATTGCATCAGGCGCGGCCAGTCGATCATGCCGCGGCCATCCAGCACGATGTCGTCCGGATGCATTACCTGCGCCAGCGTGCAGCCCGGCAGTTCGTCCGGGCGGTAGCGCAAGATATTGGCCAGCGACGCATTGGCGTCCAGCACGCGGCCGCGCAGGTCGAACTTGACCATGCCCAGCGCGGCCTGCTGGAACGCGGTGCGAAAGCGGCCCTCGTGCGACAGCAGGTAATCGCGGATGCGGCGCATCGCCAGCACGCAGGTGATCAGCACCAGCAACAAGGTGGCCAGGCTGCAGATCACCATCACGTCGTGCAGCAGGCGCGCGCAACGGGTCAGCAGGACCAGGAATTCGGCCGCGTCGCTGCGCATGCGCGCGTCCAGCAGGTGCAACTCCTCGCGCAGCGCCTGCAACGTGCGCGGGTCCGGCTTGCCGGTGGCCTGCGCCGAGGCGGCACGGTCGGCCAGCGCACTCAGTTGCAGGATGTCGGCGTCGGTGCGCTTCCACAGCGCAATCGCCTCGCCCAGATACGGTACGCCCTGGCCATAGCGGTACAGCCGCACCATCTGCGGCATGTCCTCAGGGGCATTGCGGCCAGCGGCCAGGCCGGCATGCACCGCGTCCCAATCGATCACCGGCTGCTCGACCGCGATACGCGCAGAGCGATCGCCCAATGGCACTTCCAACGCGCGGCAGGCTGCCTGCAGGTCGGCCGGATCGCCGCTGCCCAGGTACCGTTCCAGCCAGTAGACCGATTCCTGCTGGGCCTTGGACCACTGGCTTTCGCCAACGATCCAGGCGGTTGCGCCGGACTGGATCTCGATCACCAGCGCCGAGCCCACTGCCATGACCACCGCCATGCCGATCAGCAGCGCCAGCGGCAACGTCAGCCAGCCGCGGACCAGGTGCAGGGTCTGCCCACCACTCTTGCGCGCTGACTGTGCCATTGCCATACGTCCTTCACTGCCCCAGTGCGATTCAGGCGCCCAGTGGGCGCCTGTAGGCAGTAGCGGCCGCCACGGCGCAGTCTGTATGGCCGGGCCCGCTTGGCGGGACGCGGGTACAGGTGGCGGAGCCGGTCGATCCTGGGTCCGTGCGACCGCCTCGGGACGAGGGACGGCGCGCCGGCGCTGCTATGTCATTGAGAACATAGTGATTCCGGCGATGCGCTACGGACCCAGCCCGCGATGCCACTGCCGGTGGCGGCCTGAAACGGCCAATACCACCTCGCAATCAGCCGTCGGGGTGGATGTGGCCGATGCACTCGGAACCGCGGGGCACGCGCAGTGCATGCCGATCTCCGGCACCAGCCGCGTGCGCCTGGCGGCGGCGCAGCCGGCATGTGACCCGCGCTTACTCGCCGCGCGGCTTGGGCGGGCCCTTGCGGTGCGGCGCGCCGGTGCGGTCCATCGGACGCCCCGGGCCATTCGGACGGCCGGAGGGCTTGCCGCCCCGCGGGAAGCGCGGCTTGGACGGCCCTGCGGCCGCCTCGCCGTCTTCCAGCCTGCGCATGTTGAGCTGCTGGCCGGATACCCAGACCTTCTTCAGGTGCTGCAGCAGTTCGCGCGGCATGTCGGCCGGCAGGTCCAGGATCGAGTAATCGTCCTGGATGTCGATGCGGCCGATGTAACGGCTTTCCAGGCCGGCCTCGTTGGCAATCGCGCCGACGATGTTGGCCGGCTTCACGCCATGGCTGTGGCCCACTTCGATGCGGTAGCTCTCCATGCCGAACTCCGGCTCGCCACGCGGCGCCGGCTCACGGCGCGGACGCTCGCCGGCGACGTCGCCACGCGGCGGACGCGACGCGCGCTCGCCGTCGGCGCGCGGGCCGCGCTCGAACTTGGGCTCGAAGCGCGGGCGATCGCCACGATCGGCACGCTCATGACGCTCGCGCGGCGCGGTGTCCTCGCGCGCAGCACGCACCGGCGGGGTCAGCAGGAATGGCGCATCGCCCTGCAGCAGCTTGGCCAGCGCGGCGGCGATGTCGATCGCCGGCACATTGTTTTCGGCCTCGAAGCGCTGCAGCAGGTCGCGATACAGCTCGATCTGGCCACCGGCCAGGGTCTCGCTGATGCGGCTCATGAAGCGCGCCACGCGGGTGTCGTTGACCGCATCCACGCTGGGCAATTGCATTTCTTCGATCGGCTGGCGGGTGGCGCGCTCGATCGACCGCAGCATGCCCTTCTCGCGCGGGGTGACGAACAGGATCGCCTCGCCGCTGCGGCCGGCACGGCCGGTACGGCCGATGCGGTGCACATAGCTTTCGGTGTCGTACGGAATGTCGTAGTTCAGCACGTGGCTGATGCGCTCCACGTCCAGGCCGCGCGCGGCCACGTCGGTGGCGACCAGGATGTCCAGCTTGCCGTCCTTGAGCTGGGCGATGGTCTTCTCGCGGGCTGCCTGCTGCATGTCGCCGTTGATGGCGGCTGCGGCCATGCCGCGCGCCTGCAGCTTCTGCGCCAGTTCCTCGGTCGCCGCCTTGGTGCGGGCGAAGATGATCATGCCGTCGAACGGCTCCACTTCCAGGATGCGGGTCAGCGCGTCCAGCTTGTGCAGCCCGCTCACCCACCAGTAACGCTGGCGGATATTGGCCGAGGTGGTGGTCTTGGCGGCGATGGTGACTTCGGCCGGATCCTGCAGATAGGTCTGCGCGATACGGCGGATGGCCGGCGGCATGGTGGCCGAGAACAGCGCTACCTGGCGCTGCTCGGGCAGCTTCTTGAGCACGGCCTCGACGTCGTCGATGAAGCCCATGCGCAGCATTTCGTCGGCCTCGTCCAGCACCAGCGTCTTCAGCTGCGACAGGTCCAGGGTGCCGCGGTCCAGGTGATCGATCACCCGGCCCGGGGTGCCCACCACCACGTGCACGCCGCGCTTGAGCGCACTGAGCTGCTGGGCATAGGGCTGGCCGCCGTAGACCGGCAATACGCGAAAGCCGGGAATGGCTTCGGCATATTTCTGGAACGCCTCGGCGACCTGGATGGCCAGCTCGCGGGTGGGGGCCAGCACCAGCGCCTGCGGCTTGACCTGGTTCAGGTCGGCATTGGACAGCACCGGCAGCGCGAACGCGGCGGTCTTGCCGGTACCGGTCTGGGCCTGGCCGAGCACGTCGCGGCCGGCCAGCAGCGCCGGAATAGTGGCGGCCTGGATCGGCGACGGGGACTCGTAGCCGACGGCGGCAACGGCCTTCATCACAGCGTCCGAGAGGCCGAGATCTGCAAACAGCAGCGGCGCGGAAGATTCTTGGGTCATGGGTAACTCCGGAGGCGCCGCACGGAGCCGGCAGGCGCAAAGCAGCATAGTGTGCGCCCTTACCCCCCCTGCTGTCGAAGGGCCGTGACAGTCCGTTCAGGTTGTGAGGATTTGCCCGCGCCGGCGAATCATCCCTTCAAACCGTCCCTCTCTCCTCTTCACGCCCTGCCCCATGCCCCTGGACACAGACCTCCAAGCCCGTTTCAGCAGCCTGCTGCAGCAGCATCGCGGCATCGTGCTGAAAGTGGCGGCCAGCTATTGCCGCGACCGCGACGACCGCGACGAGCTCGCCCAGGAAATCGCCGCCCAGCTGTGGCGGGCATTCCCCAGCTACGACCCGGGCCGGCGCTTTTCCACCTGGATGTATCGCATCGCGTTGAACGTGGCGATCAGCGACCTGCGCGGCCGCAGCCGCATGCCCGGCGAACCGGTCGCGCTGGATGCGGTGGTCGATGGCATCGCCGATCCGCTGGCGCACGATCCCGCCCACGAGCAGCAGGTGCACGCGCTCTATGCCTTCATCGCGCAACAACCGCCGCTGAACCGTGCGTTGCTGCTGCTCTATCTGGACGAGCACAGCTACCGCGAGATCGGCGAGGTGCTCGGCATCAGCGAGACCAATGTCGCCACCAAACTCAGCCGCCTGAAGGCGCGCATTCGCGCCGACCTCTGACCCTACCACCGCACCGGAGCCGTCATGGAACTGGATGACATGCAACACGCCTGGACCACCCTGGAACACCGCTTGGACCAACAGGCCGCGCAGATCGGCCACCTGCGTGGCGCGCTGCACGGCCACGCCGCGCGCAGCAGCCTGCGCCCGCTGTGGCTGAGCCAATCGGCGCAGCTGCTGTGCGCCGTCGCGCTGGGCAGCGTGGTGGCACACAGCTGGGGCGGCAGCGACGGCGTCGCGGCGGTCATCGGCGGCGTACTGCTGCAGCTGTGGTGCGTGGCGCTGGCGCTGTCGGCAGTGCGGCAACTGCAGTTGCTGGCGCGGCTGGACTTTGCCGGGCCGCTGCTGCAGACCCAGCAGGCGCTGGCGCAGTTGCGCCGCTGGCGCACGCGGGTGGCGCCCTGGCTGGGAGTAGCGTTTTGGGTCCTGTGGGTGGCGGTGGCCGATAGCCTCTGGCGCAGGTTCACCGGTGTCGGCCTGCCTCACGGGTGGCTGCTGCTCAACGGGGTCTTTGGGGTGATCGGCATCGTCGGCACTTGGTATGGCTACCGGCGTCTGCAGCGCGCGCGCCATCCCTGGCTGGATCGCCTGGACGACGCACATGCCGGGCCCGGCATCACCCGTGCAACCCGCCTGCTGGAGGAGATCGCGCGCTTCCGGCGCGAGTGAGCGGAAGCGGTGGCGGCGCGCGCGCCTGCACCCGCAGCGCGCCACGGCCATCTTCGCTGCGCATCGCGGCCCTGCTTGGTGGTGGTATTGCCGGCTGCCGCACGCGGATAATCGCCCTCTTTCGGTCAAGAAGCGCAGCATGCAGATCCTGGAATTCGACATCGACGGCGAGTACATCGAGCTCCACCAGTTGCTCAAGCTGGCCGGCCTCGCCGACAGCGGCGGCCAGGGCAAGGCGATCGTAGCCAGCGGTGCGGTCAACGTCGACGGCGCGCAGGAGCTGCGCAAGACCGCCAAGATCCGGCCCGGCCAGGTGGTGCAGCTGGAAGATGTGGAAATTCGCGTGATGGCGATGGACCCGGACGCGGCGCCGAGCGAATGAAGGTGGTGGAGATCGGCCGGCGCAACATCGCCCCCTCGGCCGACGCCTCCGAGCACGACATCCATGTGTTTTCGATCGCCATCGGCTCGGCAACGCCGTTCTGGTTGGAGCACTCCCTGCGCGGTGGCCATGCCGAGCGTGGCGGCTGCAGCATGCTGGCCCTGCACGAAGTGGAAGGCTGGTGCGGCGACTGGCGCGCGGAGATGACCAGGGCCGGCTGCGCCTGGGCGATTGCGCTACTGGAACAGGCCTTGCGCAGCGGCGATGCGCAGGCCGCGATCGAGGCGATCGTTGCGCAGGTGGACGCATCGGCCTGACGCCGCCCGCCCCCGGCAAGCTGCGGGCACTGCGCGTGATCGACCAACCCATCGCGCGATCGCGCGTGAGCGGTCCCTGCTACGCGACATCGCGCCTTGCCCGACCGGCATGATGCGAGACGCACGATGCGATGGTTTCAACGCGATCGCGTGATGGGATCAAACGCCGCGTTGGGTCAGATGCGCAGCAATCGCCCGCTTGAATGGCGCCACCGCGTGCGCGGCCCGCAGCGCACCACTGCGGGCAAGCCGCGCCGGCAGGCGATCGTCGGTGTAGAGCGCCGCCAGGGCATTGGTGGCCTCGTACAAGGGGCGGGTGGCGAAGCGATGCGCGCGCTCGTAGTCGTGCAGCAGCGCGGCGCTGCCGATGTCCCGCCCGCTGGCCGCCGCCCGACGCACGCGCTCGGCCAGGCGTGCCTGGCTCTGCAGTCCGAAGTTGAATCCGTGGGCGGTGACCGGATGCATGCCCACCGCCGCATCGCCGATCAACGCCGCGCGCGCGCTCACGAAGCGCTGTGCATAGCTGGCGATCAACGGATACGCATGCCGGCTGCCCTCCTGCTCCATCGGACCCAGGCGGTGCTCGAACGCATCGGTCATCGCAGCGCCGAATCGCACGGCGTCGAGCGCGAGCAAGGCCTCGATCCGTCGCGGCGGCAAGGTCAGTACCGCACCAGCACGCTGGCCATGCAGCGGCAGCAATGCCAGCGTCTTGCCATAGCCGAACCATTCCCACGCCGCGTGATGATGCGGCAGCGCATGCCGCATGCGACACACCAGCATGGTCTTGCCGAAGTCGCGCAGTTGCGCACCGATGCCAAGCAGGCGCCGGGTACTGGAAAACCGGCTGTCGGCAGCCACCAACAGACGCGCCGACAGTCGCTGGCCATCGGACAGTTCGACGTGCACGCGGGTGCCGCCATGCTCGATCGCGCGCACGCTGCAACCGCAACGCAGCTCCAGCCCGGCCTGCCCCTGCACTGCCTGCCACGCCGCGCGCCGGATCAGGTGATTGGGCACCAGCCAGCCGAGATCGCCCGCGCCGGGCGCAGACGCAGCGAAGGTCAACGCGAATGGCGAGTGCCCGTCCATGACCCGCGCATCGCGCAGAGGCGACACTGCTTCAGCCGCGAATCGCTGCCAGCTGCCAGATTGCTGCAGCAGGGCGCGCGAGGCATGGGTCAGCGCGATCTCGCGCCCATCGAAGGCGGGGTCGGCCAGCTGCGCATACGGCTGCTGATCGACCAGCAGCACCGACAGGCCGGTGCCAGCCAGCGCGCGCGCAAAACTCAGACCCACCGGACCTGCACCAACGATCGCGATATCCACCTTTTGCATGCTGTGCATCCATGAGTATCGATGCAGCAAGTCTAGAGCCGGCAGCCTGCGCAGCGCTTGATCCAGATCAAGCGCTGCATCGCCCAGGCGTGTTTGCAGCCCGTCGACCCGCGCCGCCAGCGCTGGCCAGACAGCGCCAGCATCGCGGCCGGCGTCGGATCAGATACCCAGCAGCGCACGCACCAGTTTGATGATGCCCCAGAACGACACCACCCAGATCGCACTGCGCAGGTAGGGAATCCCGACCGCATAGACCGGCACATAGGCCACGCGCGCCCACAGGTACAGCTGCACCGCCAGTGCAGTCTCCGCGCTGGTACGCCCCGCCACGCTCACCGCCAGCACCGCAGCTGCGAAGATCGGAAAGGTCTCCAGATAGTTGCGGAATGCGCGGTCCAGGCGGGCCGCCACACCGGTCAGCGGCTTGGCGTCGCCATCGCGGGCGCTCGCGTTCCACTTGGTGCCGCGCTGGGCGGTCATGCTGGCCGAGGCGGCCAGCAGCTGCACCAGGCCGAGCACCATGGCCCAGCCCAGCATCTGCAGTTCGATCGTCATTTGCATGCGCGTCTCCTGGCCGAATGCCGCATCATTTCACCGCCGTACGCAGGCTGTAGCCCGCCACACGCCAGGTCTTGTCCTCGTCCAGACGGAACGACACCAGCTCGCGCACCGGCTGCGGCGCATTGGCGAACCGGGTCGGGAAACTGACGTTGACGTACAGCCCTTCGGGCACCTGTGCGCCAGGACCGTATTTCACCCGTGTCACCGAGCTCTGGCCGCGCCCGACGACTGCCCCCAGGCGCGCGCGCTCGCCGCCCAACTGCGCCACGAAGGCATCGCGCTTGACCGCAGTCTTGGCCACGCGGGAGGCGCCATCCCAGATCGCGTCGGCCTTGTTGGTGTCGACCATCTGCGCCACGCGCAGGGCGGCCTGGGTCATCTCCACGTCCTGCTTGGCCACCTGTGCCTGTTGAGCAGGGCTCAGCGCCGGCGCTGCCGGCGTGTTCGCCGCAGCCGCTGGTTGCGGCGTGGCCGCAGTCCGCGTGGCAGGTGCCGGTTGTGCCGCAGCTGCGGTGGCGGCGCGGCTGGAAGGCTGCGGTTGTTGCGCAAACACCAGCGCTGGAGCGAACACCAGCGCAACAAGCAAACGAGGACGACGCATGGACAAGCACCTTGTACTGGATCGGATGAAAGGGTGAGCCGCACACCGTGCGACCAGTGGCGCAGTCTATGCCGCGCCCTGTGCAAAACAAGCAACGAGTGCGATCACCTGCAATGAGCGACACACCCGGCAGATCGCCGGTCGAATCGGACGGGTGGCGGACTCAGGACCAATGCGTTCGGGGAACGGTCGAGTGCAGTTGCCGCTGGAGGTGCGCAGGCGTGGCTGATGAAACATCGCCAGCAGTCATCAATGCCTGGACGGCGCGCAGGAGCTGGAGCGCGCCTGATACGTGAGGATTTCAAGCCGCTGCCGCATCGGCCCGAGACCTGTGCAGTCGCTGTGGCAACTGCCCTAGGCCTCGCCTCCCGGTGCCGGTGGTACCGCCGCCACGCCGCGCGGCCGCCACAGTCGCCAGCTCACCCAGAACGCGCGCGCAATGGCCGCGATCAATGCCGCCAGGCTCAGCCACATCGCCAGCGTGGCCGGCCATTGCTCGCGCATCGCCTCGGCGGCCAGACGCAGCAGTTCGGCCACGCCGAAACCGACCAGCACCAGCAACGCCGATGGCAGGTACGCCAGTAAAACGCCTTTGGTCTTGCCTCGCATACTGCCCCCCGACCCGGTTGTATGCGGCGACCATAAGCAGCGCCCAGTGCGATACGCGTGAAAGCTGCAGCGGCCTCAACCGCCGGCGGGCGCAGGCGTCGAAGGATCTGCCTGTGCAGCATCCCGGGCCGGTTCGGCGGCCGGCGCGGGCGGCTGCATGGCATCGGCCGGCGCCCCAGTTTGCGTATCCAGCGCCGGCGTGACCGGCAGGGCCGCCGCATCGGTTTCGGCCAGCGGGCTTTCTTCCGGGCAGGCCGCATCGGGAAAGCCGAAGCGCTGTTTCAGGGCCAGACCGCAGGCGTTGACCGCATCCAGATCCGCACCCTCGCCTTTGCACTTCTGGTCGAACGCCACCAGGAACGCGTCCTTGCGGCGCACGAACGCATCGCCACACTTGCGCATCTGGCGGATGCGTTCCAGATCGTCCTGCACGGCATTGGTGCCGTCCAGGCCGTATTCGCGCAACTTTTCCATAGTGAGCAGGCGCAGGCTGCGGTTGGGCACGGTCATCATCAAATCCGCCACTGCCACCGCCACGCCGTTGCGCTCCAGATAATCCTTGACGTTGCCGTAGACCTCGCGCAGCTCGCGATTGAGCTCCGCCCGCGAGGTCGCCTTGGAGCTGATCCGCATCATGCGGTGGATGCCCACCTTGCCCGCCACCAGGCGGTTGTCGCCGGCCGCCAGCACGAACACGCAGGCGCTGTGGCAGATCGAGCCTTCGCGCACCCAGATGGTCCAGCTGGATTCGCCGATGGTGTCGCCGGCGCGGATCGCCGCTTCCACCTGGCCGCCGCTGGAATCCAGGTCCAGGATGCGATGCGGCAATTTCCACTGCTCGGCCACTGCGGCCAGCCGCCACACCAGCGCCGCGAAACCGGCATTGATCTTGCCCGCGTAGCGTACCCGCACCAGACCGGTCTCGCGGCATGGCGCCAGCGCCGCCTCGACGCTGGCGCGGTCCAGCGCCGGCAGTAAGGTGCCATCGCCGGCCTCCTTGCCGTAATCGGTGGCGCAGCTGATCCAAGCCTGGCCCGCTTCCAGTTCCGCCTTCGGCCAACCCGCCTCGCCAACCTGCGCATGCAGGCGCGGCGGCGCGACCGGCTCGGGCGTATCCACCGACACCATATGGTCGCCGTCGCCGACCTGCGTCACTCCGGTCTGCTGCGCCTCGGCAGCATCGGCGGACGTACCGCCGCGGTCGCAGGCAACCAGCAGGAACACGCAGGCAAGTGACAGGCAAAACGGTTTGAGCATGAGCGGGGGTGGGAACGCGACGGAGATCACTTTCAGTCTATGGCTGAAGCGGTCAAGGATTTGACCGCGCCATGAACATGCTCCATCTGGAGCACGCCACGCTTGCGCAATCCTGTCCGAAAACGGCCAGCCGGTGCGGTGGCAAGGGCATAGACTTGCGCCATGCAGATGATCACGCCCGACCGGACCCAATGCGACCGCGCCCGCCTGGCGCGCGATGCGCGCTTCGACGGGCTGTTCTTCACCGCGGTGCGCAGCACCGGGATCTATTGCCGTCCGGTGTGTCCGGCGCCGCCGCCAAAGCCGGCCAATGTCAGTTACTACCCCACCGCTGCTGCAGCCAGCGCGGCCGGCTACCGGCCGTGCCTGCGCTGCCGGCCGGAGTTGTCGCCGCAGGCGCAGCAGCATCTGGGCGAAGAGAGCGTGCAGCGCGCCTTGGCGATGATCGCCGACGGCGTGTTGCAGGAGCAGCCGGTGCAGCGCCTGGCCGATGCGGTGGGTATGAGCGCACGGCAGCTGCAACGGCAGTTCGTGCAGCAGCTCGGCGCCACGCCGATCCAGGTGCACGGCACGCGCCGGCTGCTGCTGGCAAAGCAGTTGCTCACCGAGACCGCCTTGCCGGTGACCGAGGTCGCGCTGGCAGCTGGCTTCAACAGCCTGCGTCGGTTCAACGCGGCGTTCCTGGAAGGCTGCGGAATGCCGCCGTCGGCGTTGCGCAAGCAGCGCGCCGAGGTGCCGGGCGGCGAACTCACGCTGCGCCTGAGCTATCGGCCGCCGCTGGACTGGCCGGCGATGCTGGCATTTCTGCAGCGCCGGGCGATCCCCGGCATCGAGCAGGTCGATGCCGGCAGCTACCGGCGGGTGATCGGCTCGCCCGGCCACGCCACCTCGATCGAGGTCGCGCCGGCGCCGCAGCGCGCAGAACTGCTGCTGCGCATCGGCGCCACCGATCCGCGCCGGATTCCGCAGATCGTGCGCCGCGTGCGCCGCGTGTTCGACCTGGATGCCGACCTGCAGGCCGTGCACGCCACGCTTGCGGCCGAACCGCTGCTGGCCGAGGCAATCGCACGCCGGCCCGGCCTGCGCGTGCCCGGCGGCTGGGATGGTTTCGAGACCGCGGTGCGCGCGGTGTTGGGCCAGCAGATCAGCGTGGCCGGTGCGGCCACGCTGGCGGCGCGGCTGGTGGAGCGCCACGGCGGCCGGCACGCCGACATGCCGCCGGGTCTGGATCGCAGTTTTCCCACGCCCGAGCAACTGGCCGAGGCGCCGCTGGAACAGCTGGGGCTGCCCGGCGCACGCGCCGCCACGTTGCGCGCACTGGCCTGCGCCTGCGCACAGGGCCGGCTGCATTTCGGCGCCGGCCAGCGCCTGTCCGAGTTCGTCGCCGCATGCGTCGCCCTGCCCGGGATCGGGCCGTGGACGGCGCACTACATCGCCATGCGTGCGCTCTCGCACCCGGATGCGTTTCCGGCCGGCGACCTGATCCTGCAGCAGGTGCTCGGCGCGCCGCTGCGGCTGAGCGAACGTGCTACCGAGGCGCGCTCGCAGGCCTGGCGCCCGTGGCGCGCCTACGCCGTGCTGCACCTGTGGCATCTCGCCGCCGACCGCAAGGAATCCCGCCCATGAGCACCGTGCATTACGACATCTTCCCGTCGCCGATCGGAGCGCTCACCGTGGCCGCCGACCAGGCCGGCGTGCGCCATATCCTGTTCGCACAGAACCGTTACGACGCCGCCGGACGCGCACGCTGGGTGCACGATCCGGACGCCGCGCTGGTGCGCGAGGCACGCGAGCAATTGCTCGATTATCTGCATGGCGGGCGGCGCCGGTTCGACCTGCCGCTGGCGCCGCTGGGCACGCCCTTCCAGCTCGAGGTCTGGCACACGCTGGCGCAGATTCCGTTCGGCCAGACCTGGAGCTATGCGCAGCTGGCGCAGGCGGTGGGCCGCCCCGCTGCCAGCCGCGCGGTAGGCGCGGCCAACGGGCGCAATCCGCTGCCGATCGTGCTGCCCTGCCATCGGGTGATCGGCGCCAACGGGGCGTTGACCGGTTTCGGCGGCGGACTGCCGACCAAACAGGCCTTGCTGCAACTGGAAGGTTGGTCGCCGCAGCCGATCGCACGCGCGGGCGATCTGTTCGCCGGCGCTCCCGGCGCACACTCGCGATGACTTCGCGACGTCATCGCAGCGCCGTACACTGGCCGGCATGATCCAACGACGTCTTGTGTTCACCGCGGCGGCCACGGCCCTGCTCGCGGCCTGTTCCAGCCAGCCCCTCCAGCGCGACGCCACGGCGCCGCCCGCCAGCGCATCGGCGCCGCCGGCCGCCACGGCGGCAGCCAATGATGCCCCGCATACCTTGCTGCTGATCTCCATCGATGGCCTGCGTGCGGACATGCTCGATCGCGGCATCACCCCGACGCTGTCGCAGCTGGCGCGCGATGGCGTGCGTGCGCGCTGGATGACGCCGTCGTATCCGTCGCTGACGTTTCCCAACCACTACACGCTGATCACCGGCCTGCGGCCCGACCACCACGGCATCGTGCACAACAGCATGCGCGACCCGGCACTGGGCGGCTTCTGGCTGAGCAACCAGGAGGCGGTGGGCGATGCACGCTGGTGGGGCGGCGAACCGCTGTGGGTGGGCGCCGAGCGCGCCGGCCTGCGTGCGGCCACCTGGTCATGGCCGGGCAGCGAAGCGGCGATCCAGGGCGTGCGCCCCTCGCAGTGGCGCCATTACGAAGAAGGCGTGAGCCTGGACGCACGCGTGGACGCGGTGCGCGGCTGGCTCAAGGCCGACGGTGCCCAGCGCAATCGCCTGGTCACGCTGTACTTCGAACACGTGGACGAAGCCGGCCACGACCACGGCCCGGAATCGCACCAATACGCCGACAGCGTGCGCGCAGTGGATGCGGCCATCGGCAGGCTGCTGGACGGCATGCAGCGCGACGGCACCCGCGCGCGCACCAACATCATCGTGGTCTCCGACCACGGCATGGCCGAGGTGCCGCCCGGCCATGCCATCGGCGTGGAGGCCATGGCGCCGCCCAGCCTGGCCACCGCCACCACCGACGGCCAGGTGATCGGCTTCGTGCCACTGCCGGGACAACAGGCCAAGGCCGAAGCACACCTGCTCGGCGCGCATGCGCACTACGACTGCTGGCGCAAGGCGCAATTGCCGGCGCGCTGGCATTACGGCACGCACCCGCGCATTGCGCCCATCGTGTGCCAGATGCACGAAGGCTGGGATGCACTGTTCCCGGACAAACTGGCCAAGCGTCCGCAGCAGGGCATGCGCGGCTCGCACGGCTTCGATCCGGCGCTGCCGTCGATGCGCGCGGTGTTCGTGGCGCAAGGCCCGGATCTGGCGCAGGGCAAGACCTTGCCGGGTTTGGACAATGTCGATGTGTATCCGCTGATGACGCGCCTGCTGGGCATCGAGGCCGCGCCCAACGACGGCGACCCGGCCGCACTGTTGCCGGCATTGCGCGTGCAGCCACCTCCGGCGCGTTGACCCGCCACCGCCGCGTCGGTGCGACAATGGCGCGATGTCTGCTCCCGACCCATTGCCGCGTCGCCTGCGGCCGTTGTTGTCCAGCGAAGGCTGGCGTCGCCGCGCCGCATTGTGGGGCGGCGCGATCGCGGTGGCCTTGGTCGCCATCGTGTTCGCCAAGGCCAGCGATGCCGCCTTCCACCTGTTCCAGCGCATCACCGCGCATTCGATCTGGTGGGCGCTGCTGCTGACCCCAGGCATCTTCGCCCTGCTCGCCTGGCTCACCTCCGGCGCCTTGCGGCCCACCCGCGGCAGCGGCATTCCGCAGGTCATCGCCGCGCTGGAGCATCCGGACCCGGCGTTTCGCGACAGCAACCTGTCGCTGCGCGTGTCGGTCGGCAAGCTCGCCTTGACCACCCTGTCGCTGCTGGGCGGCGCCTCGGTCGGGCGCGAAGGCCCCACCGTGCATGTGGGCGCCAGCCTGATGCATGTGTTCGGGCGCTGGTTCGGCTTCCACGATCCGCGCGAGCTCTCGCACTTCCTGCTGGCCGGTGGTGCGGCCGGCATCGCGGCGGCGTTCAACACCCCGCTGGCCGGCGTGGTGTTTGCGATCGAGGAACTGAGCGGGCGCTTCGAGCACCGCTTCTCCGGCACCTTGCTCACTGCGGTGATCGTCGGTGGCGTGGTGTCGCTGGGCCTGCTGGGCAGCTACACGTATTTCGGCAAGGTGGCGGTGGCGCTGCCGTTGGGCCGTGCATGGCTGGCGATCGGGTTGTGCGGCAGTGTGGCCGGCCTGCTCGGCGGCGTGTTCGCGCGGCTGGTGCTGGCCAGCGTCAGCGGCAAGCCGCGCTGGCTGGGTGCGTTGCGGCGGCGCCATCCGGTGCTGCTGGCCGCCGTGTGCGGCTTGGCGCTGGTCGGCTTGGCGCTGGTGTTCGGGCAAGGCGCCTTCGGCACCGGCTACGAGCAGGCGCGCAGCCTGGTGCAGGGGCATGCGGTGGTCGGCCACGAATTCGGCCTGATGAAGCTTCTCGCCAACCTGGTGTCTTACCTGGCCGGCATCCCGGGCGGCCTGTTCTCGCCGGCGCTGGCGGTGGGCGCGGGCATCGGCCACAACCTGTCGGTGCTGATGCCCGGCGTGGACCCGCGCACCTTCGTGCTGCTGGGCATGTGCGCCTACCTGACCGGCGTGACCCAGGCGCCGCTGACCTCGGCGGTGATCTCGCTGGAGCTCACCGACACCGGCCAGATGCTGCTGCCGATCCTGGCCACGGTGCTGATCGCCCGTGCGGTATCCGGGCTGGTGTGCAAGACGCCGATCTATCGCGGGCTGGCCGAACAGTTGCTGACCCCGGCGGCCAAACAGCCAGTGCCGGCAGCGGGCCGAGCTCACTAGCGAGGCCGCGCCATTGAGGCGCGCAGGCGGTGCTCGATGCATCACCGACAGCAGCCATGGATGCCATGGCGCGAGCCACCATCGAGTGTCTTGCGCCGATTCGCAACGGCGGCCGGTGGCGCTGACGCGCCGGCGGGTCCACGCGGAGCAGCCTCGCTCCAGGCTCGCCAGCAGGCAGACCAACAGCATGTTGCGCTGACCTCGGACATAAAAAAACGCGGCGCAAGCGCCGCGTTCTTCAGGTCGCAAAGCGGGCTGGAATCAGCTGGCCTTGGCAACGGTCTTCTTGGCAACAGCCTTCTTGGCCGGGGCCTTGACCACGCCCTTCTTGGCAACCGGCGCAGCTGCACCCACGACAACCTTGCTCACCGCGTGCGAACGCGAATTGCCGTAGCTGGCGTTGTAGCGCTTGCCCTTGGCGGTCTTACGGTCACCCTTACCCATTTCGTCGACTCCTGAATGTGAATACAAATTCCCGTGCTGGCACGGGTCTGGCGAGGGTTGCACCGAGCGGCGCCCTCGCGCAAGGCCGGCAAGACTATCACGTCGCCCGCGGGCGGCGCAGCTTGCTCCGCCCTGCTTCAGCGACCGCCCGGCCCCGGGGAAGGAACAACGACCGCCGGAACCTGGGTGCATTGTCGCAGCGAATGTCGGCGCCCAAGCAAGCCGCGGCGCGGCCGTGCTTCAACGCGTGTCAGTGCGCGCAGCTGGCGTCGTGGACATGGCCATGTCCATGGTTGAGACGCAGGTTGACCAGGTGCGCGATGCCGACCAGCGCACCGCCCAGTGTCATCACCACCGCATGCGGCACCACCGAATGATGCAGCGGGTCGTACAGCAGGCCCAGCCACAGCAGCGCCAGGCCCGGCAGCAGTAGCGCCAGGGCGTGCAAGGCCTTGTGGCGGCGATAGCCCAGCACCAGGCTGAACAAGCCCAGCAGGCTGACGAACACGACGATGGCCAGCTCCACTCCATCGCCCAGCCAGAACGACAGGCCCAGCGACGGTGCCAGGGCCAGCACCAGCGGCAATACCGCGCAGTGCACGGCGCACAGCAGCGAGCCGGTGGCACCGAAGCGGTCCAAAAAGTGGCGAAGGGTACGTAACGGCATGACTTCCAGCAGGGGCTCGCAGCGACGTGGAATAATATAACATCTTCCTCGTCCCAGGCCCGCACCACTGCATCGCGCAGCGTGGGACTTGTCCGTCGGCACAGCAGGCAAGCTGCGCCATCCCATTGATATACAGTAACATTTCCGAGAGTTCGGTCGATATGTCCCCCTCCCTCGCTACCTCGCTGCGCCGCTCCACCCTGTCGCTGGCACTGACCAGCCTGCTGACGCCCGCCCTGGCCATGGCCGAGGATGCCCCGGCATCTCCCGATCCACAGACTCCGCCGTCGTCGGATACGCGGCACGACGCCAGCCCGTCCAGCGGCCGCCATATCAAGGATCTGGACAAGGTCGTGGTGACCGCCAGCCCGCTGCGCGATGCCGCCGGCGAGCTGAGCCGCCCGGTCGAGGTACTCGCCGGCGAGCGTCTGGACGAAGTGCGCAGCGAGAGCCTGGGCGAAACCGTGGCCAGCCTGCCGGGCGTGCAGAGTTCCAACTTCGGCCCGGGCGTGGGCCGGCCGATCATCCGTGGCCTGGATGGCCCGCGCGTGGCAGTGCTGCGCGACGGCCTGTCCACCCAGGACGTGTCCACGGTCAGCCAGGACCATTCGCCGGCCATCGAGCCGTTCTTGGCCAACCAGATCGAAGTGCTCAAGGGTCCATCCACCCTGCTCTACGGCTCCGGCGCGATCGGCGGCGTGGTCAACGTGGTCGACGGGCGCATCGCCGAGACCCCGGTGGACGGCTTCAGCGGGCGCGCCGAAGTGCGCTTCGACGGCGGCGACAAGGACGGCAATACCGACATGTTCCGCGTCGATGCCGGCAACGGCAGCGGCCTGTCGATCCACGCCGACGGCGTGTACCGCAACCAGAACGACTACGACACGCCGCAGGGCCGCCAGCTCAACAGCTGGATCGATTCCAAGGTCGGCTCGATCGGCGCCTCGCTGTCCGGCGACTGGGGTTTCGTCGGCGTGTCCGCATCGCGCTTCCGCGACAACTACGGCAATCCGGGCGAGCCGGGTGATCCGTCCATCGGCGAGCGCGGCGTGTCGTTGAAGCTGCAGCAGGACCGCTACGACCTCAAGGGCGGGCTCACCGATCCATGGGGCGAAGGCAGTGCGCTGCGCTACAGCTTCGGCCACACCGACTACGCGCATACCGAGTTCGAAGGCGACGAAGTGGGCACCGTGTTCACCAAGCGCGCCAACGAGGGCCGCGTGGAAGCCTCCTTTACCTTCGGCGGCGGCTGGCAGACCGCGTTCGGCCTGCAGGGCAGCGACACCACTTTCCAGGCGATCGGCGAAGAATCCTTCGTGCCCAAGACCGATACCCGCTCGCTCGGCGCCTTCGCGGTGGCGCGCAACAGCTGGGAACGGGTGAGCGCCGAGGTCGGCGCACGCGTGGACAAGGTCAAGTACCAGACCGACACCGGCGTGGACCGCGATTTCACCCCGACCAGCTTCTCGGCCAGCGGCAGCTTCCGCTTCAACGAACAGTGGCGCCTGACCGCCAACCTGGACCACGCCGAACGCGCACCGGCCGAGGAAGAACTGTTCGCCAACGGCCCGCACATCGCCACCCTCGCCTTCGAGATCGGCGACGCCGACCTGAAGACCGAGAAGGCCAACCAGGCCGAGCTGGGCCTGAACTTCCAGAACGACTGGGTGGATGCCAAGGTGGCGGCGTACTACAACCGCTACAACGACTTCGTCTACATCGTCGACACCGGCGGCCAATGGTTCAACGAGGAAGACAACGACTTCCTGCCGATCCGCCAGTGGACGCAGGCCGATGCGATCTTCCATGGCTTCGAAGGCGAAGCGACCTTCCACCTGGCCAACAACGACACCGGCGCCTGGGACCTGCGCGTGTTCGGCGACACCGTGCGTGCGCGCCTGAGCGATGGCGGCAACTTACCGCGCATCGCGCCCGGCCGGGTCGGCGCACAGATGCGCTGGAATGCCGATGCATGGCGCGCCTCGATCGGCGCCACCCGCACCCTGAAGCAGGACAAGGTAGCCGTGAACGAAACCCCGACCGACGGCTACACCTTCGTCGATGCGCACCTGGCGTATCACATGGACCATGGCAGCACCGCATGGGAAGTGTTCCTGGATGGCAACAACCTCACCAACCAGGATGCACGCGTGCACACGTCCTTCCTCAAGGACGATGTGATGCTTCCTGGCCGCAACGCCTCGTTCGGCGTGCGGTTGTTCTTCTGACGGCGGACTCTCTCCCCCGCCGACTGGAAGCGAGGCCGCCCACGGGCGGCCTCGTCATTTCTGGCGATGCCGCTTGCGCCCCGGTGCGTGGCGGCCAGGGACGGATTTGGGCGGCGACGGCGCTGGTTCCGCTGCGGCAGTGGACCGGTGCACGCCAGGCGAGCGCACCGCCTCGCGCTGCCGACCACCGTGCCTGCGCGACCTGTGTGGCGGGTTCGCTCCCAGCCGTGCTTGCCAATACGTGCATATGCACGCAAAGTGCAGGGTATCCGCATGGAGCACCGCATGTCCGAGACCAGCCGCTGCACCTGCTTCCACCTGCGCCGCGCCGCACGGCGCACTTCGCAGGTGTACGACCACGCGTTGGCGCAGGTGGGACTGAGCCTCAACGAGTATTCGATCCTGCGCCGGCTCATCGAGCCGCAGTCGCTGGGGGCTCTGGCGCACTCGTTGGGCATGGATCGGACCACGCTGACCCGCAACCTCAAGCCGCTGCTGGAAGCGGGCTGGGTGCAGTCACGTCGCGGCGAGGATGCGCGCCTGAAGGTGGTGGCCTTGAGTCGCAGCGGGCGCGGGCTGCTGGTGCGCGCGTTACCGCATTGGCAGCGCGCGCAAACGCAGCTGGAAACGCTGTTCGGTAGCGCGTCCACCAAACAGCTGCATGCCAGCCTGATGCAGCTGGATGCGGCCCTGGACGCAGGGGCGGCCGCTTGAACACGTCTGCGAGCGCACGCACCAGCGCGCAGTGGGGGTTGCTGCTCACCGCCTCGGCCATGCTGATGCTGACCATGGGCGCGCGCCAGACCACCGGCCTGTTCGTGGAGCCGATCCATCGCCAGACCGGGATCGGCATCGCCTCGATCAGCTTCGCGCTGGCGGTGGGCCAACTGGTCTGGGGTGCGGTGCAGCCGGTGTTCGGCGCGATTGCCGATGCGCGCGGTCCATTGCCGGTGTTGCTGGTGGGCGGCGTGCTGCTATCGCTGGGCCTGGCACTGAGTCCGTGGATGGCCAGCGATTGGGGACTGATCGTCTCGCTGGGGGTCCTGGCCGCCGCCGGTGCGGGTGCCGGCAGTTTTTCGGTGCTGATCGGCGCCACGGCCAGCCGTATTGCGCCGGAGCGGCGTTCGTTCGCGGCCGGGCTGATCAATGCCGGCGGCTCGCTCGGTCAGTTCGTGTTCGCGCCACTGGTGCAATCGATGATCGGCGCCGCCGGCTGGGCCAGGGCGATGACCGGACTGGCAATGATTTCATTGCTGACATTGCCGCTGGCATGGCCGCTGCGACGGCGCTCGTCCGCGATCGACGTGCGCACCTCGATCGCGGACGAGGGCATCGGCTTGCCTGCGCAATTGCATCTGGCCATGCGCGATCGTAGTTACTGGTGCCTGCACCTGGGCTTTTTCACTTGCGGGGTGCATATCGCGTTCCTGGTCACGCACCTGCCCGGGGAAATCGCCCTGTGCGGCCTGCCTGCCAGCGTGTCGGCGCTGTCGATCGCCTTGATCGGCCTGTTCAATGTGGCCGGCAGCCTGGTCGCCGGCAAACTCGGCGAATACGTGCGCATGAAGTGGTTGCTGTGCGCCCTGTATGCCAGCCGTGCGCTGCTGATCGGTGCGTACCTGGTCGCGCCGCCGACGCCGCTGACCTTTTATCTGTTTGCCGCAGCACTGGGCTCCACCTGGTTGGGCACGGTACCGCCGACAGCCGGCCTGATCGGCAAACTGTTCGGCCCGCGCTACCTGGGCACCTTGTTCGGGCTGACCTTGTTGTCGCATCAGATCGGCGGCTTCTTCGGTGCGTGGCTGGGTGGACTGGCGCTGGAGCGCTTCGGCGATTACAGCTGGATGTGGTACGCCGACATGCTGCTGGCAGTGGTGGCCGCACTGATCAACCTGCCGATCCGGGAGGCGGCACCGGTCCGCGCAGCGGCGTAGAACAGGCGCAAGCGCGCCTGCCTATCGGCCTGCGTGCAGCGACATCGCTGCGCCATTGCATGGTGCCTGGCAGCGCCTGCGCAAAGCCGATCATGCCGCCGCGATGGATCCATCGGCTGCCGTTATGGTTCGCGCTGAACGGCCCCACACGCAGCCCGATAGCGACACGCGTGCACTGCGCAGGTGCTACCTGGCGCCTTGCCGCGTTGATCGATAGCGAGCATATCGCCCGCGCCGAGTGCCGCAGCGCACAACAGGTTTTGCAGGCAACTCCGTTAGAACGATGGAGCGGCATGTGTCGCGATGTCGCACGACTGACCCCGCCATGTGCTGGCGGTCACCCTTTGCACGCGTGCACGCGTGCGCGCATTGCCACCAGCTGCGACGTCATCCCAGGAGAGCTTTCATGACCGCATCGATGCCCCGCTATGCCCTGTCCCTTGCCATCGGCGCCCTGCTTGCGCCCGCCGCGCACGCGCAGACGTCCACCGCCGAGCCGCGCAGCGACGCCACCACGCTGGATGCGGTGATCGTCAGCGGAACGGCGCGCTTCAAGGGCCTGGCCAAGCGCGATGCCAGTTTTTCGATCACCACCGCCAGTCCCGAGCAGATCCAGCAGGCCGTCCCGCAAAGTACCGCCGACCTGTTGAAGATCGTGCCGGGCGTGTGGGCCGAGCCCAGCGGTGGCGGCACCGGCGCCAACATCTTCGTGCGCGGCATGCCCTCCGAAGGCGATGCGCCATTCGTGACCATGCAACTGGATGGCTCGCCGCTGTTTCCGCCGCCCACGCTGTCGTTCCTGGAAAATTCCACGCTGTTCCGGGTGGATGACACCGTCGAGCGCATGGAAGTGCTGCGTGGCGGCTCCAGCCCGATCTTCTCCAACGGCCAGCCGGGGCTGACGGTCAATTTCATCCAGAAGAAGGGCCAGGACGAACCGGAAGGCAGCGTGCGCCTGACTGGCGGCAACAACGCGCTGCGCCGCATCGATGTGTTCAACAGCGGCCCGATGGGCAATGGCTGGTACTACAGCGTAGGCGGTTTCTTCCGCGAGACCGATGGCGTGCGCGACCCGCAATTTTCCGCCGACAAGGGCGGCCAGTTCAGTGCCACCTTGAGCAAACGCTGGGACAGCGGCGAACTGTCGTTCTACGCGCGCCACACCGACGACAACAACGCCTTCTACACCGCGATCCCGCTGCTGTCGCGCAACAACGGCAACGACCTGTCCAGCTTTCCCGGTCTGAACGCGCAGACCGGCACCCTGCTTGGCCGCGATTTCCGCAACGTGGATCTGCTGGTCGGCCCGAACGGCCAGAGCCTGCAACGCGACCTGGCCGACGGGCGCGGTGTCAACATCGATGTGTTCGGCGGCGAATTGAATTGGGAAGTGGGCGACTGGACCATCGCCGATCGCTTCAACGTGATGAGTGGCAGCGCGCCGACCTATGCGCTGTTCACCGGCGACGCACCACTGCGGTTGAGCGACTTCATTGGCGGCTACGGCACCACCGGCAGTGGCAGATTCAGCAACGGCGGCGGCGCGGTCGACCCCAATCAGCAAGTGCTGGAAGCCGGTTGGTGGTCGGTGGACAAGCGCCTGAACTCGGTCACCAACGATCTGCGCCTGAGCCGCGAGCTGTTCGCCGGCAACACGCTGACCGTAGGCACGTATTACGCCAAGTATTCCTCGGCCGACACCTGGTACCTGGGCAACACCATGCTGCTCACCGCACAGAACAACGCGCGCCGCATCGACGTGGATCTGGCCGATGGCCGCCAGGCCACGCGCCAGGGTTTCACCAGCACTGCGTTCTTCAACCTGCGCGCCGACTACGACGGCGAGAACATCGCCGCCTTCGTTGCCGACGAATGGGAACTCAACGAACGCCTGCGCCTGGACCTGGGCGCGCGCTACGAGCGCCAGAGCGTCACCGGCAATGTGCACGACACCCGCACGGTGGATCTGGACGGCAACCCGGCCACGCTCTACGACAACGCCACATCGCTGGCGCTGGCGACCACCCGCCGCATCGATCAGGACGATGAGGCGTTCTCGTGGACGGCGGGCCTGAACTTCAAGCTCAACGAAAGCAACAGCCTGTTCGCGCGCGTCAATTCCGGGGTGAAGTTTCCCGGCTTCGACAATCTGCGCGATGGACAGAACCGCGTGCAGGAAGTGGACCAGTACGAGCTGGGCCTGAAATCGGGCGCCAGCAGCTACGACCTGTATCTGACCGCGTTCCACAACACGTTCAAGAACTCGCCGTTCCAGGCATTCCTGGCCAATGGCGAAAACTTCACTGCGGTGGGCGATTCGCGCGCACGCGGCCTGGAGGTGGAAGCAGCCATCCGCCCGTTCGGTGGCTTCGAGCTGGCCGGCACCGGCGTGTGGCTGGATGCGAAATATCGCAACTATCGCGAGTTCACCGGCAACCAGGTGATGCGCCAGCCAAAGCGGCAGTTCCGGCTGACGCCGAGCTACTACTGGATGCTGCCGTTCGGCGACCTGAAAGTGTTTGCCACCTATTCCTACATCGGCGACCGCTTCGCGGACCTGGCCAACAGCCAGCGCCTGCCCTCCTACGACATGCTGGATATCGGCGCCAACCTGCACGTGGGCGACCACTGGGAAGTGACCGCCAGCGGCAGCAATGTGACCGATACGCTGGGCCTGACCGAAGGCAATGTGCGGGTGCCCGGCGCGGCCACCGGCGGCGTGTTCATGGGCCGGCCGATCGCCGGGCGGCAGTACCAGATGTCGGTGGCGTATCGCTGGTAGGTCCATCGGCGACTGGCCCGCGCAGCGGCGCAATGCCACTGCGCGGAGCCTTGCAACAGGCCTCGCGGTGCCCTTGTCGCCATGCATCCTTGTGTTGTACCAGGCATCGGCGACGGTCGTTGCAGTGGTCGCAGAACACCCTGCGCAGCGAGCCTGCCAGCTCCTGTACGACGCGTGCAGTGCAGTCAGGTGATGGCCACTGTCTCGGCGGAATCCGCTGCGAAGCAGAACGACGCATCGCGATGTGTTATTTCGATCGATACGATCGCATCTGGAAAATTCTTCGACGGCATCTATGCGAAAAACTTCGCATGCACCGCACAAATCTGCATGCCAGCCATAAACTGCGCGATGTGTCACGCAGGCGGCGTACGTCGCGTGCCTTGCAGGCCATGATTTCCCCATCTTTAATCGAGGCGTTGACGCTGCAGATGCATCGTCAACATCGGCTGCGTCGCGGCGCACAGGGGAGCCGACAAACCATCTAACTGCATCTACTCCATCGCCGGACCGATGCGCTGTGTAGCTCTCTTGGGATAAACGGACATGACTCCTGTCGCTGCCGCTGCTGGACTGCTTCCTCTCGCATCCCGTCATCGCCGCACGCCGGCGGCCACCCTGTGGTGCAACCCGCCTGCAGGCGAGGTTGCCTGACGAGCGTTTCCTGACCCGGGCGATCGCGCCGGGCCTTTCGACCGAAAACACATCTTCCGGCTCCAACGACTCGGGCCTCAGGCGCGTCCCGAGGGAGTGGCGCAGCTGCAACGGCCGATCGTGCGATCGACCGAACGGAGGACCGTGTCGCTTCGACCGCGCCTACCCTTGACTGGAATCAAACGGAATGAACTCTTTTCGCAGGCAATCCCTCGCACTGTCGATCGGCGCCCTGTTGATCGGTAGCAGCTCACTCTCGGCGCTGGCTACACCACCGGTCACGGCCGCCACCAGCAATGCAATCAATGCCATTACCGCTTCCGCCAGATCCCAGGATAGCGACCCCTTGTATCGCTATCAGTGGCATCTCTCCAACCAGGGCCAGGCCGTGATCGGCGACAGACGTCCGGTGCCCGACGTGGATCTGGACGTGGATATCCTGCACGGCTTGAACATCCGCGGCCGCGGCGTGCGGGTCGGTGTGGTGGACGACGGGCTGGAGCTACGCCATGAAGACCTGGCCGACAACATCCTGCCAAACGGGTCGTACAACTTTGGCGATGGATCCCACGACACGACGCCCGTCGATCCGGATAACGGCCACGGCACTTCTGTTGCAGGCATCATCGCGGCGGTCGGCTGGAATGGACGTGGCGGGCGCGGCGTTGCGCCCGACGCCTTGCTGGCCGGGTTCGACTTTCTGGCCCGAGCATCGTCCAACAATGATGCAAGCGTCCGCTACGGGTGGGGCGATGGGCCAGAAGCGCGCACCATCGATATCTTCAACAATAGCTGGGGATCGCTGCTGCCGTCCTACCCCGATTTTCCGGTCGAGGAACAGCGGTCCTGGGAGGCTTTGATGCGCTCGACGCGCGGCGGTCTCGGCGGCATCTACATCAAGTCCGCAGGCAACAGCTTCAAGCGTTTTC
This sequence comes from Xanthomonas codiaei, assembly GCF_002939785.1. GTDB lineage: Bacteria > Pseudomonadota > Gammaproteobacteria > Xanthomonadales > Xanthomonadaceae > Xanthomonas > Xanthomonas codiaei. The sequence goes on along the minus strand of NZ_MDEC01000006.1, from coordinate 69,015 downwards.
GCATACGCGATGCGGATGGACGCATCGTCAACATCTGCAGCGAACTTTCGCGCTCATTGAACGTTGGCTGTTCGCTGAGCAATGTCGACTCAACAAACAATCTGCCTGGCACCATCGTTGTCGCCAGCGTCGATGCCAGCGGGCATCGCGCCTCGTACTCGTCCTCCGGCTCCGCATTGTGGATTTCAGGCCTGGGTGGCGAGTTCGGACGTCAGCGCAAGTTCTATCCCAACGCGGCGCTGCTGTTCGGCGCCGATACGGCGCCGTTCGCCTACGATCCGGCCATCGTCACCACCGATCTCAGCGGCTGCAACGCGGGCGAAAACGTGGATGACTCCTTGGTCGACAATGCCTTGGACGGCAGCAAGTCCAAGATCGATGCGTCATGCAACTACAACGCCATCATGAACGGCACATCGGCTGCTGCACCCACCGTCTCCGGCGTCGCGGCCCTGATATTGAGCACAAACCCAAGCCTGAGCGCGCGCGACGTCAAGTACATCCTGGCCAAGACCGCGCGGCAGGTCGATCCCTGGCAGCCTGCTGCGGTCTACCAGGGGAGTGTGATCGACCCCGGCTGGATCACCAATGCGGCAGGACACCGTTTCAGCAACTGGTACGGCTTCGGCCTGGTCGATGGCGCCGCAGCCGTTTATGAAGCAAGGTACTTCAAGCCACTGCCCCCGGTCCGCGATACCCAATGGGTCGCCTCCACTGCTGCCGCAAGCCAGATCGGCGGCCCTGCGCGACCAGCCAAACAACGCATCCGCATCACCCAGGCCATGAAGGTGGAAGGCGTGCAACTGTCGCTTGCCACATCGCATCGCACTCCGACCAATCTGCGCGTGGTGCTGGAATCTCCCAGCGGAACGCGTAGCTACGTCCTCACGCCGTTCTCGATACTGGACCCGGCCGCTTATGCGAAGACCGGGTTCTATCTCGATCTCACCTCCAGCAACGCATTTCTCGATGAGCGGGCGCAAGGCGTCTGGACCCTGGAAGTAACGGACATGACCGAGCCGACATCCACCGCAGCACTACAGAACTTCAAACTTCGCATCCTGGGGCACTGACATGAAGACCACATTTCTCAGCTCGGCATTGATCGCATCATTGGCTACCTGCGGTATCGCTTACGCTGGCCAATACATGGATGCGCAGGCGCTTAGCGCCGCGGCCACTGGCGAGCGCTTCAAATCCGGACGCGATACGTACCGCATGCTGCCCGGCACGGTGGTGTCGGACCCGGTCGCCAATGACCCCACCGACGTTGCCCCCCGGCTTGCCGCACAGGCGCGCACCGCCAGCGCAGCGACCATCGATGGCAAGGTCGCCGCGCGGATCGGCCCGTATGCCGTGATCCTTCTGTCCAGCAGTGCTGCACGCAACGCGTCCACGCTGGCCTCCCCGTCCACAGCCGCCGCGGAACGTCCACTCGCCGCGGCGGTGAACGAGCGCAACGGACGCGTGGTGCTCGTGCAACCGCAACTCAGACTGACCAACACCACGCCAACCAGCGCTACTGCGCTGGCAAGCAGCTCCGGTGGACGCATCGTCTACACCTCCACGATCGATCACAGCGCGGTGATCGCCTATCCCTCAATCGAGAAAACGCAACAGGCATTGAGCCGACTGCAGGGCACTAGCGGTAGCGTGCAGATCTCGCTGGTGGTGGCGCAATCGGTCATGCAACCAATGTAGCTGCCTTCTCAAACGCAGATCCCTACCTGCAATCTTGCCCTACCGTTCAACGCCACGACGGCGACCGCCGAGCATGGCCGGCTTGCACTGCAGGTGAGCCGGCCACGATCTGCCATGCGCACTGCTGTGATCGACAAGCCTTCCCCGGCATTGACTGGAGCCACCCATGCGTATTTCACCCAAACACGCGCTTTCGCTGCTGATCGGCAGTGGCTTCATCGTGACTGCTTCCCAGCCAACAGCCGCCGCGAATCCTGGCGGCAGCAACGGCAACTTCCCAGGAGAGCGACCCACTGCTGCGATACCAATGGCACATCTCCAATCACGGGCAGGCCGTCATCGGCGATAGCCGCCCCGTGCCAGGAGTCGACATGGATGTGGATCACCTGCAGGCCTTGGGCATCCGTGGCAGGCACGTCAAGGTTGCCGTCGTGGACATCGGCCTGGACATTCGCCATGAAGACCTGGCAGCAAACGTGATTCCGAATGGCTCTTACAGCTTCAGGGACGGCTCGCACGACCCCACTCCCACCAACGGGGACGATCACGGCACTGCCGTTGGCGGCATCATCGCAGCGGTTGGATGGAATGGCCGCGGCGGGCGCGGCGTCGCACCGGAGGCTTCGTTGGCCGGGTTCGACTTCGGTGAGTGGTCGGTAACCGGTCCGGCGTCGGTTCGCTACTTTTGGGGAGACGGACCCGAGTCGAAAAGAATCGACGTCTTCAACAATAGCTGGGGCAGCTTTACACCGTTTTATCAGGACTTCCCCGTCGAAGACCAACGCATGTGGGAAGCATTGATGCGCTCGACCCGTCATGGCCTGGGCGGCGTTTACATCAAGGCTGCAGGCAACAGCTTCAACAATCTGTTCGGCAGTGATGCTGACGGAAACCCGATCGACCTGTGTCAGGACATTGCGCGCGCGTTGAAAGTGGGTTGCGCATTGGCCAACCTGGAGATTCTCGCAAACCTTCCAGGCACGATCGCGGTTGCCAGTCTTGATGCCCAAGGTAAGCGCGCCGTCTATTCGTCGCCGGGGTCGGCGATCTGGATCTCGGGTATCGGCGGGCTTGTCGGGTATCAACGTCAGTATGCTCCCAACGCGGAGCAAGAGCTGGGTCCGCTGCGGGGCCGGTTTGCGTACGATCCTGCCATCGTCACGACCGACCTGGCCGGCTGCGATCAAGGCTCCAATGCCGATAGCAACGGACCGGCTGTCAATGCACTGGACACCAGTACCTCGCCCATCGATGCAACGTGCAACTACAGCGCGCTCATGACAGGGACTTCGGCCGCCGCTCCCACGGTGGCGGGGGTCACTGCGCTCATGTTGAGCGTCAATCCGCGCTTGAGCGCACGTGAAGTCAAGTACATCCTGGCCACGACCGCACGCCAGGTCGATCCGTGGCAACCACCGGCGGTCTATCAGGGCAGCGTGATCGATCCAGGCTGGATCACCAATGCCGCCGGCCATCGTTTCAGCAATTGGTACGGCTTCGGCTTGGCCGATGGTGCGGCTGCCGTCTACCAAGCCCGCTACTTCACGCCGTTGCCTGCCGTGCGCGATACCCAATGGGTGACATCGACCGTCGCTCCCAGCCAGATCGGCGGCCCTGCGCGTCCGGCCAAACACCGCATCCACATCACACAGGCGATGAAGGTGGAAGGCGCGCAACTCTCCTTTGCCACATCGCATCGCAACCCGACCAACCTACGCGTGGTGTTGCAGTCGCCCAGCGGTACGCGCAGCTATGTGCTCACGCCGTTTTCGGCGCTGGATGCGCGCGCCTACGCCCTGACCGGTTTCTATGTCGACCTGACCTCGAGCAACGCGTTTCTCGACGAGCAGGCGCAAGGGGCGTGGACGCTGGAAGTCGCCGACATGAGCGACCCAACGACCGAGGCCGCGCTGCAAAACTTCAAACTCCGCATCCTGGGACACTGAACCGACGGCCGCGCGGCCCTGTCGTATCCATGCCAGGTCCGAACAGGCGAAGGCATCCTGTCGCAGCTGGAACTCCGGCTGGATCGGCCCATCCTGCAGGCCGGCGTCTGCGACGAGCACGCCCGCTTCGATCAGAGCGCCAGGCTCTACGGGCTGCGCCACGCGCAGGGATCAGGATCGCGCGCTATCCCTGCGCGCCGAACCGTCAGCGACCGGCGCGCCGCAGCCGCTTGTGCAGACTGCGACGCTGCGCATCGCTCAACAGGTGGCCGTGCGTGGTCAACAGCCCAACGATCTGCAGATGTGCCTGCTCGGTGCGGCGAGCGAGCTCGGCGGTGGCGGCGGCTTCGAGCCGTTTCCACTCGGCGGGGCTGGTCGGCGTCGGCAGGATCGAAGGTTTGGCGGGCATTGGGCGCTGCAGGCACTGGCGGGAAGACCATGATACGGCCCGTACGTGAGCGCCCTATCACCGCCGCCGCGGGCATTGCATGGGCCGCGCCGGTGACTGCCACCGGCCGCGTGCCCGGCTCGGCGGTGGGTCCTTGGCGTCTGCATGACCGGCGCTCTTGTACGATCGGCCCATCGCGGCCAGGCCGCCTTGGACCATCGACGGGTTCCGCATGTCTTCGCTGACCGAGCTGAGCACCCTGCTACTGCGCCACGCACCTGCCGACGGGATGCATGCCACCCCGATCGCCGGGCTGCAGATCATGCGCAGCTCCACCCGAACAGTGTCCATCCCTACCATCTACACGCCGATGCTGTGCCTGGTGGCGCAGGGGCGCAAACGGGCGATGCTGGGCGCGCAGGCGTTTCACTATCATCCCGAGATGTATCTGGTGGCCTCGGTGGACCTGCCCATCGTCGGCTCGGTGATCGAAGCCAGCGCCGAGCAACCGTATCTGTGCTTCTGCCTGGACCTGGACACGGCAATCCTCAGCGAGCTGGCCATCCACCATCCCGAGCTCGCCGAGCCGCAACGCGACGCCGCGCCCGCCGGACTATTGCTCAACCGCAGCACGCCGCAACTGCAGGACACCGCCGTGCGGCTGGCGCGTCTGCTCGACCAGCCGCACGAAATCGCCGCGTTGGCCCCGCTGGTGACGCGCGAACTGCTGTACCGCCTGATGGCCGATCCCGCCAACGCGGTGGTCCGGCAGATGGCGGTCGCCGACAGCCGGCTCAACCAGATTTCCAAGGCCATCGTATGGCTGCGCGAACACTACGCGCAGCGCTTCAGCATCGAGCAGATCGCCGACCTGTCGGCGATGAGCCGTTCCACCTTCCATGCGCATTTCAAGGCAGTGACCTCGATGACGCCGCTGGAATATCGCTCGCACCTGCGCGTCCACGAGGCGCGCCGGCTGATGGTGGCCGAAGCGCTCACCGCTGCCGATGCCGGCTTCCGGGTGGGCTACGAAAGCGCCTCGCAGTTCAGCCGCGACTACGCGCGCATCCTGGGCGAGCCGCCAGCGCGCGATGCGCAGCGGCTGCGCGCCAGCACGCCCACGGCCACCGAGCTGGCGTGAGCACGGCCAGCCGCCCTGCGCGAAGACAGCGCGCCAAGCACATGCGGATCACGGCGCGCATCCCCGCGCGGTGGTCGCGCACTCGGCGCCAGTGCGCTGGCCGCCACGTCGCCCGCATCGCGGCATCGCGCTATCGGCGGGCGGCTCGCTCAATCGGCGGCGTACTGCGCATCCGTCACCTGCTCCAGCCAGGTGACCGGCGAGCCATCCACGGCCTCGGCGATGGCGATATGCGACATCGCCACGGTCGCGTTGGCGCCATGCCAATGCTTGACGCCCGGCGGAATCCACACGATATCGCCGGGGCGAAGCTCCTGCGCCGGCTTGCCCCACTCCTGCACACGCCCGGCGCCGGCAGTGACGATCAACGTCTGCCCCAGCGGATGCGTGTGCCATGCGGTGCGCGCACCCGGCTCGAAGGTCACGGTGGCGCCGCCGACCCGCGCTGGCGCATCGGCCTGGAACGGTGCATCGATGCGCACCTTGCCAGTGAAATACGCGGCCGGGCCCACCGACGATGCGGCGCTACCGGCCTTGTTCACGCGGATCGGCGCGCCTTTGTCGTCGGCAGGGGCCTCGAGGCCCGGCGTGGTGGCGGCCATCATCGTCAACGACATGACCGTGGCGGACAGATGCATTGCAGTGCTCCTGGAGTGTGATGTGCGCGGCCTCGACCATGTGTCTTCCGACCACGGTCAAGGCCATGATCGATATCGCCGACGGCAGCCGGGAGCGGTGCCCGACGTGCGGGTCAAGGGGATTGCACGGGGCCTTCGATCCAGCTGCCTGCACTGTAGCGCGCATGGCATCCGGCAGTTAGCCCCCAATCGCGCATGCCGTTAGAAACCGCATGCATCAATGCAGGCGCGACGACCATGCGCTGCCGGCCGCCGCGCGTTCGACGCACACGCGGGCTGGACTGTCCGCACCGGCACGCGCGCTTCATCCACCCGTGGCGACTACGATGCCGGGCCTGGTCACCGGCCTGTTGCCGCACCCGCGCGCGCGTATCACCGGCTCCATGCAACGCGCCGACGCCGCGCCACGCGCCACTGCTGGCGTCAGGCCGGCAGCGCCGACTCCACCACTGCACACTTGGCGCACAGGCCATGCACTTCCAGCGTCTGCGCCTGCGGCTGGAAACCCAGCGCCTTGGCGCGGGCTTCCAGTTGCGAGACCACGTCGCGGTCTTCCAGCTCCACCGCGCTATGGCAGCGATCGCAGATCAAAAACGGCACCGAATGCTGGGCGCTGTTGGGGTGATGGCAGGCGACGAAGGCATTGACCGATTCGAGCTTGTGCACGAAGCCGTTGGCCATCAGGAAATCCAGCGCGCGGTACACCGTGGGCGGCGCATCGGCGCCCACGCCCTTGCCTTCGCGCACCCAGTCCAGCAGTTCGTAGGCCTTGACCGGTTTGCCGGCATCGGCGATCAGCCGCAGGACGTTGGCGCGGATCGGCGTCAGCCGCAGGCCGCGCTCGCTGCAGGCGCGCTCCACCGCGCGCACGAAGCTGTTGGCGTCGTCGACGTGGTGATGCGGTTCGGTGCAGGCATGCTCCTGCGCGTGGGTGTGCTTGGTCATACAGGCTCCGGCGTCAGGCCGCTCCTATCTTGATGAGTGCCGCATCGATGCGTTTCAAGGCACCCTCGCGGCCGGCCAGGTACACCGTCTGCGAAATGTCCGGGCTGACCTGGGTGCCGGTGATGGCCACGCGCAGCGGCTGGGCCACCTTGCCCATGCCCAGCTCCAGCGCCGCGGCGGCATCGTGCAGCGCGGCCGAGACGCTCTCCACGGTCCATTCGCGCTGTGCCGCCAGCAGCTCGCGCGCCTTGCCCAGCGGCACTTCGGCCCCCAGCTTCAGGTGCTTGATCACCGCCGCCTCGTCGTAGACCTCCAGCGGCCGGTACCAGACCACCGCCTTTTCTGCCATGTCCTTGAGCGTCTGCACACGCTCGCGCAGCGCCACCACCACATCGGCAGCGGCCGGGCCATCGGCCACGTCGATGCCGAGCTTGCCCAGCTGGTATTCCAGCTGCGGCGCGATGCTGGCCGGGTCGTCGGTCTTGAGATAATGCTGGTTGACCCAGCCGAGCTTGGCCATGTCCAGCCGCGCGGCCTTGGAATTGACGTCGGTGATGTCGAACAGGTCCAGCAGCTCCTGGCGGCTGAACAGCTCCTGGTCGCCATGCGACCAGCCCAGGCGGGCCAGGTAGTTGATCAGGGCGTGCGGCAGGTAGCCGGCGTCCCTGTACTGCATCACGTCGGCCGCGCCGGTGCGCTTGGAGAGCTTGGCGCCCTCCTCGTCCAGGATCATCGGCATGTGGCCGAAACGCGGCACCGGCGCACCCAGCGCTTGGTAGATGTTGATCTGGCGCGGGGTGTTGTTGATGTGGTCGTCGCCGCGGATCACCTCGGTGATGCCCATGTCCCAGTCGTCCACCACCACCGCGAAGTTGTAGGTGGGGTAGCCGTCCGGGCGGAAGATCACCATGTCGTCGAGCTCGCTGTTGGCGATCTCGATGCGGCCCTTGATCAGGTCGTCGAACACCACGCTGCCGTCGAGCGGATTCTTGAAGCGGATGACGCGGTTGGGGTCGTCGCGGTGCGGCAGGTTCTGCTCGCGGGCGGCGCCGTTGTAGCGCGGCTTTTCCTGTTTGGCCATCGCCGCCTCGCGCATGGCATCGAGTTCTTCGCGGGTCTCGTAGGCGTAATACGCCTTGCCCTGCGCCAGCAGCTGCTCGGCCACTTCCTGGTAGCGCGCGATGCGCTGGGTCTGGTAGACCGGGCCTTCGTCGTAGTCCAGGCCCAGCCAGTCCATCGCTTCCAGGATGGCGTCGATGGCCGCCTGGGTGCTGCGTTCGCGGTCGGTGTCTTCGATGCGCAGCACGAACTGCCCGCCGCGACGACGTGCCTCCAGCCAGCAATACAGGGCGGTGCGGGCGCCGCCGATATGCAGGTAACCGGTGGGGCTGGGGGCAAAGCGGGTGCGGCAGGTCATGGAGCGCTCGGGCAAACGTGGGATGGGCCGATTTTACCTTGCGCGGCGCGGCCCTGCCCGGCCCGCCGGTTCAGCGGTTGCGCAGCAGGTCGCCGTACACCACGCACTCGCCGCCGCTGCGCGCCGGGCCGGGTGCGTCGTACAGCACCAGCCAGCTGGGCGTCTTGCCGGCCAGCTGCGGCGGCAGGTTGCAGATCGCCTCGGCGCGGTCGCTGTCGGTGCCGTGCGGCAGCACGGCCGACTCCAGCAGCGTGTGCTGGAAGCGCACCGGTTCCCGGTTGGCGGCCAGTTGCTTGCGCGCGTCCGGCCATTTGAATAGGCGGATCTCGCCGTTCAACACCATGGTCGGCCCGGCCAGCAGGTACAGATCGTCGCCGGAGTAATGCAGGTCGCGCACGCCTAGGCCACCGAGTTGCAGGAAGTGCTTGCGCAGCAGGGTGCCGTCGTCGTCCAGCGGCGTCAGGCGCAGATGATCGCCATGCGCCTCCACCTGGATTTCCAGCAGCGCCGACCAGCCACGCAGCACCGGCCCGCGCAGGCCCAGCAACAGGCGCTGACCATCGGCCACGATGCCTTCGATATCGAAGCCGTTGTCCTTGCCGGGAATCTTCAGGAACGGGCCGAAATGCAGGTCGTCGGCCAGCAGCTCGGTGAGCTGGTTGTGCTTGGCATCGCCCTTGAGCCGCAATGCGCGGCGGCCGTCGGCGGTCTGCCGCACCAGCCGCGGCGTGCCATCGTCGTCGCGTTCGACCGGCAGGCAGGCCAGCAGGCGGCGGTTGGCATCGAGCTTGAGCTTGGTCAGGCGCTTGGCGTTGTCGGCGTCGTCGCGGCCGGGCTTGGCATTCTTGCGCTTCAACCCATGCGAGCCGACCACCCACAAATATCCATCCGACAGCCCCATGCCTTCCAGGTCGGCTTCCTCGGCGTCTTCGCCCGGCAGGTCCAGCAGCTCGGCCAGCGGAAAACTCTGCCCCTGGCCGAAGCGCAAGGTCTCGCGCTGGCCGGGCGGCAGCCTGCGCAACCGGTCCACGGCGCAGGCTTCGTCGCCGGCCACCCACAGCCAGTCGTCGGTGAACGCCGCGCCGGAGAGATTGCTGTGCACCAGTGCGCCGGGCGTGAACTCAAGCCGGACGCTGCGCGGAATCAGGGTTTTCTTGGCCATGAGCGGGTGGGCGATCTTACGGGAGAAGACAGCCAGTACACCACGACCGCGGCATTGGTGGGCGCTGGCGTGACAGTGCGGACAGAGGCGATGTGGCGCTGAAGCCAGTCCCTGGCCCACTCCACCGCCGCGATCGACGCAGGCTCACTCCCACGCCGCCAGCCGGGCGCGCGCCAGATCCGCCGCCCACTGCCCGGGCCAATCGCGGTCGTTGGCCACCTGCGCCTGCGCGCGGCTGGCCTCGAAGGCATCGAAATCCAGCGCCACATACGCCCACACCGTCTCGCCTGCGGTCTGTGCCAGCACGCCGTCATCCGGAAAGCCCACGTCCATCGGCGCGAACACCGCCGCCTCGCCGGTATTGATATCCAGCGCCGGGCTCCAGGGCGCCTGGCCGGCGGTGACCGACTGGGCGACGAACATGCGGTTTTCCAGCGCGCGCGCCAGGCAGCCGATGCGTACGCGGGTGGCGCCAGCGGCAGTGTCGGTACAACTGGGCACGATCAGCAGGCGTGCACCGGCCTCGTACTGCGCGCGCACCGGCAGCGGGAATTCGCTGTCGTAGCAGATCGCGATCGCCGCGCGCACGCCATCGACGTCGAACACCTTGAGCGCATCGCCTGGGTCGATCAGCCCGGTGGCCTTTTCGAAACCGGTGAGTTGCAGCTTGTCCTGCCAGCCGTGGCGGCCATCGGGAGTGAACCAGTCGCTGCGATTGCGGTAGCGGCCCTGGCCCGTATCCAGCAGGAAACTGCCGGGTACCAGGTGCAGCCGGTGCTGGCGCGCCAGGCCGGCGAAGAGTTCGAGCCATGGCGCGCGCAAGGCCTGGATGGCGGCCAAGGATTCCGGCAGGCCGGCGGAAATCTGCGTGCCGAAGGTCGCGCCCAGCTCCAGCGACAGGTATTCCGGCAACACCGCCACGCGGGCACCGGCCAAGGCAGCCTCGCCGACAAGGGCCGAGACGCGAACGGCAAACGCATCGAAATCCGCCGGGCGGCCGATCGGGTACTTGGCAACGGCAATGGTGAGCGGCGCATTCATGGGCTGGGTCCTGTGGCGGCAGTGGAGACACGCGGGCGGGCAATGGTCGCAGCCAGACAACGCAGACGGTGCAAGCGCGACTAGTCTGCCAACGTGCGTGTCCAGACGCTCAAGCTGTGGTCGATCTCGCCCAACTGCAACTCTGCCCACACCAGCCGCACCTGCATGTGCGGCTGCGGCGCATAGCCGCGCTTGCGCCAGAACGCATCGTTGGGACGGTAATCGGCGGGCTTGCGCGGATCGTCTGGTGCACGATCCACCGAGCAGAAGGCGGTCAGCGCAAAGCGTCCCAGCGCCCGCGCATGCGCCTCGCGGCGATCGAAGAACGCATGGCCGATGCCACGCCCGCGGTACGCAGGCAGCAGCACCGACTCGCCGAAATAGAACACGCTGGCCGGGTCGATGCCGGCTGCGCGGAACGGTGCGTGGAAGGCATCGCTATCGTCGAGCAGCGGCAGGCCGGTGGAGGCGCCGACCACCGCATCGCCATCGCGCGCCAGCACGAACACGCTTCGTGGCGAGGCCGCATATGCCGCCAGATAGCCGCGTTCGTAATCGGCATCGCCGTCGTACAGATACGGCCATGCGCGAAACACCGCGATGCGCAGCTGCGCCACCGCATCCAGGTACGGCAACACCGCGTTGCCGCTCACCGCTTCAACACTGAGGGAAGCACCGGTCATGCCGGCCATGGTAAGCGAGCCGAGCGCATCGTGCCGCCACGCCACCGCGGCTCAGCGCAACCAGCTGCGGTGGCGACGCTGCGTGGCAACCGGCTGTTGCCACATCAACCACACCGCGGCCTCTTCCGCTGCCACCAGCACCCCGAGCAGCGCATCGCTGCTGCAGGCCCAGTAACTGCCATCGCTCAGGCGCTGCCATGGCCCGTAGCGACGCTGCAGCGTGGCTCCGGCCTGCAGCTGTTGCCGCGAGGCCTGCAAGAACGCGCAACCGCCGCTACGTACCGCCTGTACCGTGCCCTGGCGCAAGCGCAGGCCGATCACGCCGCGGCGCCCCTGCCCGGCCAACGGCAAGGCCGACAGCGCCGAGCATTCCCACGCGAGCGGTGGCGCTGCGGGAAGCAGCGCCACCGTCTCGATCCCGGCGGGCAGCAGCCGCTGCGCCCGCCGGACCACCTGTCCCTGCGTCCTCATGCCGACCTCAGCGCAGGCTGTTGCCAAGCTCGTACCAATCCAGCTTGCGGGTCACCCACATGATGCTGGCCAGGATGCCGAACAGCAGCAACGAGCCCATCAGCAGCGCGTTGTCTTCGGAGATCAACAGGCTGTACAGCACGCCATACAGCGCGGTCAGCATCGCCGAGAATCCCGCTGCCCGCCCCCAGCTGCGCAATACCCCGGACAGGTAGAAGAACTGCAGCCCGATGCACGCGGCCGCCGACACCAGATACGCCTGCCAGAACGCGATGTGCTCGGAGAGGCTGAGCAGCAGCAGGAAGAAGATCGCCAGCGCCAGGCCGACCAGCAGGTATTGCAACGGATGGATCGGCAGGCGCTTGATCAGCTCGAACAGCACGAAGGCCACGAAGGTCAGCACCACGAACAGGATGCCGTACTTGCTGGCGCGGTCGGCCTGGGTATAGACGTCCACCGGATCGACTAGGCGCACCTCCAGCAAGTCCAGCCCGGACTGGCTGGACTGCAGTTGGGTCTGTGCGCCGGTCGCCAGCGAGGACAGCGACCAGCTGGCATCGAAACCCTTCGGCCCGATGCTGGGCGCGTTGGGCAGGAACCGACCACCGAAGGACGGGTGCTGCCAGGTGGAGCGCAAGGCGATCTCGTTGTTGTCGGCGATCGGTGCGATGGCCAGCCGGCGGGTGCCGTCCAGCACGAACTGCATGTCCACCACATTGCCCGCCTGCAGCCGTCCGGCCAGCGGATCGGCCAGCGGGCTCAGTTCGGCGTGCACGCCCGCCGACCGATCCGCCAGCGCGCCGGCACCGCTTTGCAGCGCCACCGCACGCCCGTCCACCTGCAGCCGCGGCGTGCCGACCAGCCCGCGCACATCGGAAATGCCCACCGCCAGATGCGGCTGGCCGTAGACGCGGGTGGGCACGGCGGCGTAGTCCAGCGGTTCGTATTCGGCGTGCAGCGTCGCTTTCCAGGAATACACCTGCACGCGGTACAGGCCCACTTCGCGTACAGACGGCACCATCTCGCCGCTCAGTTTCAGGCTGCGCGGGGTCTGCAACAGCGCGCCCTCGCGCTTGCGCCACATCTTGCGCTGGTTACCCTGCTCGTCCGGCTCGGTCACCTGGACCTCCTCGGTGTAGGGCAGCACGCGCACCGGCGCGATGAACTGCTGCTCGCCGGCCTTGCTCTGCGCTACCCGTTCCACCGCCTCGTCGCGGTAGCGGGCACGGTCCTGTACCGCGCCACGGATCAGCAACAAGGGAATCAGCAACAGCAGGATCAACCCGCCGATGGTGGCGAAGCGCAACAACAGTTTCAGGGATTTCATCGACCGTCCTCAGTCTGGGAGGTGCTCAGGCTGCGCCGTGTCGGTGATGGGGGTTTGAGGCGAATTTGAAGCGAATGTGAAGTGGCCGCTGCGCTGATCTGCGCGCCGGCACTGTGACGCACTGAGGGAATACGAAGATCCATCAGCGCAATTGCAACCCAGGCCCGCAACCTGCTTCCGTTTACTCGACGGCACTTCGCATCGCCACTGCGCGTGGCAGCGGCAGGCGCAACGATGTGCCTGCAGTTGCATGCTGCAGGTTCGTATCTTCGGTTTTCATGTTGTTCTGAGCACGGCTTTCCAGTCCCGTCCTTTTCCAGACGTTCGTCACTTCGCGCGCGCCACATCGGCGCCGTCGTATCCGTCTGCCCGCTGGCCGCCCGTGGCTCCACCCCGGCGTCGACTGCATTCCTCTCTTAGCCTGGAGTTTGTCAGCCATGAACACCCAACGTTCGCTCGTGCTCTGCCTGCTCGCGTCCCTGAGCCTGTCGTCTGCTGTCGCGCAGGCGGCAACGCACGGCATGGGCTTGAAACCCTCGTCGTTGATGCAGCCGGTCACCCCGCTGTTCGGCACGGCGAGCGCCGCCAAATCGCTGCCTGCGACGGTGGACCTGACCGCCTGGGCGATCCCGCCGGGCGACCAGGGCCAGGTGAATTCCTGCGTATCGTGGGCCACTGCCCACACCCTCACCGGCTGGTATGCCAACGCCAACAAACAGGCGCAGACCCGCTTTGCCCCGATGTATCTCTACAGCCAGGTCAATGGCGGCGTCGATGACGGTTCCAGCTTGGAAGCGCCGTTAGACGTGGCGCTGGCGCAGGGCATCGACACCGAGCAGCATTATTCGTGGGGCAACTACAACTGGAAGAACCCGCCCACCGCCGCCGACCGCGCCAACGCGGCCAGGAACCCGACGCCGTACCGCAAGTACACGGTGCTGTATTCGGGCAACGGCAACGGTGGGCGTGCCCTGATCGAGCAGATCAAGCTTGCGTTGGCTGCGTCCACGCCGGTGGTGATCGGCTTCAATGTCCGGCAAGGCTTCGAGGATCTCTCGCCAAAGAACCAGGTCGATTACGACATCACCACGCCGCTCCTGGGTAGGCATGCAGTGATTGCGCTGGGCTACGACAGCGAGGGATTGCTGATCGAAAACAGCTGGGGCACCGAGTGGGGCACCAAGGGCTTCGGCAAGCTGGCGTGGTCGGTGGTGGCCAAGGACGTCACCGGGGCAGACGTGGTGCACTGACGCGCCACGCGCGACTTGATCCATCGTTGATCCACATGCGGCATGTGCCACCACGCATGCCGCAATTGCCAGGCTGCGGCAATCGTCCGCCGGCCTGGTGCGCACGCCACGCGATGCGCTTCAACCACGAGGCAGGCACAGTGCCGCCACCGCGCCGCCGGCCTCGCGATTGCGCAAGGCCACCTCGCCGCCGTGCAGGCGCGCCACCTCGCGCACGAACGGCAGGCCCAGGCCGGAACTGCGTTGCCCGGTCTGCGGGCGGGCCAGCGAGTAGAAGCGCTCGAACACGCGTTCGATCGCGTAGTCCGGCACGCCGCTGCCGCGGTCTTCGACCAGCAACTGCAGCTGCGCGTCCTGCACTTGCGTGCGCAGGGACACGCTGCTGCCCGCCGGTGAGAACGCGATGGCGTTTTCCAGCAGGTTGATCAGCGCCTGCCGCAGCAAGAAGGCATCGCCGTGCACGGCCTGGCTGCCGGCCGCCAGGCCTGCGGCATCGATCTCGACCTGCACCCCGGCGCTGGCAGCGCGTTGCGCCACGGCATCCACCGCCGCCTGCAGCAGGCCGGACACGGCGATGCGCTCGCGCGTCTGCAGCCAGCCGTGCTGTTCCACTTCGGCCAGCGCCAGCAGCTTGTCGATGGTTTCGGTCAGGCGCTGTTCCTGCGCGCGGATGCTGGCGACGAAGTGCTGGCGGTCGGCGTCCGGCAACGGTTCGGTGAGCAGTTCCGAGGCGCCGCGGATCGCCGCCAGCGGGCTTTTCATCTCGTGCGTCAGCGACTGCACGTACTGCTCCACGTAGGCCTTGCCTTCCAGCTTGCGGCGCATGGTTTCCAGCGCCTGGCCGAGGTCGCCGATCTCGTCGCCGCGCGGCTTGGGCGGCGGCACCGGGATGCCGGCGCTCACCGCCTGCGCATAGCGATTGAGCCGGCCGATGCCGCGCATCAGCCACCAGGTCATCGCGATGCCGATCAATGCGGAAATGCCGATCAGCCAGGCGCCGCGCTGCAGGATGTTGCGCTGGCTGGCCTCGATGAAGGGATCGATACTGCGATTGGGCTGGGCCAGGGTCAGCACGCCGATCAGTCGTTTGCGGTCGTCCGGCGCATAGATCGGTGCGGCCACATGCATCACCGTCGCGGTGGGGTCGCCATCGATCTCCGGGCTGGAACGCGCACCGTATTCGCCGCGCAAGGTGCGGTAGACATCGTTCCAGCGCGAATTGTCGCGGCCCACATCGCGGCCCAGCGAATCGAACACCACCACGCCCCGCGCATCGGTCACGGTGACGCGGTAGTCCACGTTGTTCTTGCGAAAGCGCCACACCCAGGCCTTGGGGTCGCGCTGCTGCGCCTGCGTCAGATGGCGGGCGAAACTGCCGCTGGCAATCGTGCCTTGCGCAAGCTCGGGGCCGGCCATTTCTGCCAGCACATTGGCCGCATCCACCAGCGTGGATTCCATCGCCTGGCGCACGCCGGGCTTGACCTCGTTGACGAATACCCGCATCACGAAGAACGCGGCCAGCCCGACGATCAGGAAAAACCCCAGGAACAGCTTGAGCCCGAGCCGCATCTCAGCGCACCGCCCGGGTGATGCACGCAGCCCTGCGCAAGATCATCGGCTACAGCTCCAGCGCGTAGCCGAGGCCACGGTGGGTGCGGATCGGATCGGCCGGCACGCCGGCCTGGCGCAGCTTGCCGCGCAGGGTCTTGATATGCGTGTCGACGGTGCGGTCGGCACTGTCGGCGCTGGCGTCCCAGCCTCGGTCCATCAACTGCGCGCGGCTGAGGATGGCGCCGGGACGCTGCAGCAATGCCGCCAGCAACGCGTATTCGTAGCGGGTCAGCGGCAGCAGGGCATCGCCATAGCGGATGCGGCTGCCGTCGCGGTCGATCGCAAAGGCGCCATGCGGTTGCCAGCCGGGTTCGGCCGCCGCTGCCACGCTGCGGCGACGCAGCCGTGCCCGCACCCGCGCCACCAGCTCGCGTGGGGAGAACGGCTTGGCCATGTAGTCGTCGGCGCCCAGCTCCAGCCCCAGCACGCGGTCGATCTCGTCGTTGCGCGCCGTGAGGAAGATCACCGGCACCTCGCTGAAGCTGCGCAGGCTGCGGCAGACCTCGAAGCCGCTGATGTCCGGTAGGCCCACATCCAGCACCACCAGGTCGGCCGGCTCGGCACGCAGCCGCGCCAGCGCCTCGCGGCCCAGCAGGCAGTGTTCGGGCGCATAGCCTTCGCTGCGCAGCGCATACAGCACGGTATCGGCGATGGCGGCCTCGTCTTCGACGACGAGCACGCGGACGGGAGTGTCGGACATGGCGCGCAGCATAGCCGCAGGCGTGCACGATCTATAGCGCCGACGCAGCGCGCGCGAGGTTCCCGCCAGCGCAGCCCTTCGCCGGCACCGGCCGCGCCGGCTGCAGCAGACCGCGGGCGACCGCGCATCCCAGCGCAAACCCCCGCGCCCGCTTACACTGCCGCGATGAACTATCGCCACGCCTTCCATGCCGGCAACCATGCCGACGTGCTCAAGCACATCGCCTTGCTGGCGCTGATCGACTCGCTCAAGCGCAAGGACACCCCGTTCTTCGTGCTCGACACCCACGCCGGGCGCGGCCGCTACCCGCTCGGCGGCGAGGAAAGCCGCAAGACCAGCGAAGCCGATGCGGGGGTGATGCGCTTGATGGCCGCATCCACCCTGCCGGAGGTGGTCGAGCGCTACCTGCGCGCGGTGCAGGCCGACAACCAGCTCCCCGCGCGCGCCGCCGCCGGGCAGAAGCCGGCGCGCCCCACTGCCGGCATCCAGCTCAACCATTACCCCGGCTCGCCGCTGCTGGCCGCCCAAGCGCTGCGCGCTCAGGACCGCATGGCGTTCTGCGAACTGCAGCCGGACGAAGCCCAGGCACTGAAGCACCTGTTCGACAAGGACAGCCGCGTGCGCGTGCACGCCGGCGACGGCTATGCGGCGATCCGCGCCTTCCTGCCGCCGCGCGCGGGCGACACCAGGATCGGCCGCGGGCTGGTGCTGATCGACCCGCCCTACGAAGCGCAGGATGCCGAATACCCGCAGATCATCCACAGCGTGCGCGAGGTGCTGGCGCGCTGGCCGCAGGCGATCTGCATGGTGTGGTACCCGATCAAGCTGCGTCGCAGCCTGCAGCCGTTCATGCGTAAGGCCGCCGCGCTGCCGGCCAAATCGGTGCTGGTGGCCGAGCTGCAGGTGCGCCCGGACGACTCGCCGTTGCGCCTGACCGGCAGCGGGCTGCTGATCGTCAACGCGCCCTGGCAGTTCGACCAGGTGCTGGCGCCGGCCTTGCCGGTACTGAAGCAGCATCTGGGCGAACCCGGCGCCTCCACCCGGCTGGAGTGGCTGCGCCAGGACGCCTGATCGGCCGCCGGCCGTGGTGGTGGCCGATGGCAGCCGGAACGGCTGGACGCTGTGCTGCGGTCGGCTGCCGGCTGTCACCGCGCCAGGCAGTTGACGCAGACTCCCCTGCATGCGCTGCACGGCACCACCGGTGTACCCGGCCGCTGGGCTGCCCGCGCGGCCGCGGTGATGCTGCGCGGCGATAGTGCCAGTGCGGCGTGGCAGGCCACGCGTCGACGGGCCACGCCCCTGCCAACGCCGGTCCCAGCACTCTCACGACTGGCTCACGGCTCGGCTCGTTACAGTTGCGTGGGAAGCACTGCCACCCCTCGTTGGCTCTCAGCGACGCACCGGATTCATTCACGGTCGCGCGCCGAGCTGGTGCCAGAATCTTCCGATCTTTAAGGAATACCGGTCATGGCCATCCGCAATCGCATGCCTCCCTGGCATGAAAACTTCAGCCTGCCCAATGGCCGCACCCTGTTGCTCCGCCCGATCCGTCCAGAGGACGGCCCGCCGCTGCAAGGGGCATTCAGCCTGCTGGGACCGGAGGAGATCCGTGCGCGCTTCGTGCGCTCCTCCGCCGAGATCACCCCGGAGATGGTGCAACGCCTGACCCATCCCAACCCCAAGAGCGAGATCGTGCTGGTCGCCGCCGAGCAGCTGCCGCCGGGCGAAGCGCTGGTCGGCGCGGTGGCGCGGGCAGCGCTGGTGCCGGGCACCCGCCAGGCCGAGTACACCATCCTGGTCAGCAGCTTCGTCGCCGGCCAGGGGCTGGGCCGGCAGCTGATGCGCAAGCTGGTCAAGTGGGCGCGCCGCAAATATCTCGATTGCCTGTTCGGCGACGTGCTGCAGAGCAACGTGCCGATGCTGCAGCTGGCCGAATCGCTGGGCTTCAAGCCGCAGGCGCATCCTGACTCGCCGGAGCTGGTGCGGATGGTGCTGGAGTTGGATGCCTGAGGGGCTGGGATTCGGGATTCGGGATTTGGGATTCGTGAAAGCGGATCGCGGTTATCTTGGATGATCGGGGCTCATGTTTTGCTGCATCACGGGAAATCCACTTTCCGGGGCGGCCTGACGTTCCTCGACGGTACGCTGCGAAACCCGCCAAGAGGATCGCTGCGCTGACGCCCGCTGTGTTTGGCTGATACCGCGGTGCCACGTAAAACCGTCTGGCGTGGTGCCCTTACCGATTGCGGGACCGTTGGCGGCATGGATGCCGCCACCGAGCCTCCACGGATGGATTCACGGCGTGTCCCGCAAGCGGTGAGGACACCGCGCCTTCGACCCACCCAGCTGTGACTCCAACGTCGGCCGGTCACGGCAGCGGCAAGCCAAGCAGAACCTGGCGAAACTGTTCGCGCACGGCCCACTGCCCGCTTTCACGCCAGTCGGCGGCCCGGCGTTCCTCGACGGTACGCTGCGAAACCCGCCGAGAGGATCGCTGCGCTGACGCCCGCTGTGTTTGGCTCATACCAAGGCGCCCCGTAAAACCGTCTGGCGCGGTGTCCTCGCCGCTTGCGGGACCGTGTGGCGGCATGGATGCCGCCACCGAGCCTCCACGGACGGATTCACGTCGTGTCCCGCAAGCGGTGAGGGCACCGCGCACTCGACCCACTCAGCTGTTACTCCAACCTCGGCCGGTCACGGCAGCGGCAAGCCAAGCAGAACCTGGCGAAACTGTTCGCGCATGGCCCACTGCCCGCTTTCACGCCAGATGGACCGAGCATTGCGGGGGCTCTGATAAAATCGCCGGCTGATGCCGTCGCCTACCTACCCCTCTCCGCCGCTGCCCAAGTCCGGCCAGCTCCGCGCCTACTGGCGCGCACCGTCGTCTCCCACTGCGTTGGCCTGGTCGATCGCGCGGGCTGCCGAGGCGCATGCCGGGCCGCTGCTGGTGATCGCACGCGACAACCAGAGCGCGCACCAGATCGAAGCCGATCTGCATGCCCTGCTGGGTGAATCGACGTCGCTGCCGGTGGTGCCGTTTCCCGACTGGGAAACCCTGCCCTACGACCAGTTCAGCCCGCACCCGGAGATCATCAGCCAGCGGCTGGCAGCGCTGCATCGCCTGCCCGGCCTGAGCCGCGGCGTGGTGATCGTGCCGGTGCAGACCTTGCTGCAGCAGTTGGCGCCACTGAGCTATATCGTGGGCGGCAGCTTCGATCTCACCGTTGGCCAACGGCTGGATCTGGAGGCGGAAAAACGCCGTCTGGAAAGCGCCGGCTACCGCAACGTGCCGCAGGTGATGGATCCGGGCGATTTCGCGGTGCGCGGCGGCCTGCTGGACGTATTCCCGATGGGTGCGGACACGCCACTGCGCATCGAACTGCTGGACGAGGACATCGATTCGATCCGCGCCTTCGACCCCGAGTCGCAGCGTTCGCTGGACAAGGTGGACGCGGTCAAGATGCTGCCCGGCCGCGAAGTGCCGATGGACGATGCCAGCATCGAACGCGTGCTGGCCTGCCTGCGCGAACGTTTCGATGTGGATACCCGCCGCAGTGCGCTGTATCAGGACCTGAAATCCGGCATCGCGCCCTCGGGCGTGGAGTATTACCTGCCGATGTTCTTCGACAGGACCGCCAACTTGTTCGATTACCTGGACAAGCGCGTGCTGCCGGTGATCGCCACCGGCGTCTCCAACGCCGCCGACGCGTTCTGGACCCAGGCCCAACACCGCTACGAACAGCGTCGCCACGATGTGGAACGCCCGCTGCTGCCGCCGGACGAGCTGTATCAGTCCCCCGATGCGCTGCGCGAGCGGCTCAACAAGCTGGCGCGCATCGAGGTGTGGCCAGCCGACCACCCGCGCCTCGACGAGGCATCCGCGCTCGGCGACCAGCCGTTGCCGCCGTTGCCGGTGGCGGCCAAGGACGCGCCCGCCGGACAGGCGCTGGCCTCCTTCCTGGGCCACTATCCGGGCCGCGTGCTGGTGGCCGCCGATTCGGCCGGCCGTCGCGAAGCCTTGATGGAAGTGTTGGCCGCCGCACAGCTCAAGCCGGAGGTGGTCGCCGACCTGCCTGCGTTCCTGGCCGCCACAACGCTGCGTTTCGGCATTACCGTGGCGCCGCTGGAAGATGGGTTTGCGCTGGACGACCCGCAGATCGCGGTGCTCACCGAGCGCCAGCTGTTTCCCGAACGGGCCAACCAGCCGCGCCGCACGCGCCGGGTGGGACGCGAACCGGAAGCGATCATCCGCGACCTGGGCGAGCTGTCCGAAGGCGCGCCGATCGTGCACGAGGATCACGGCGTGGGCCGCTACCGCGGCCTGATCGTGCTCGATGCCGGCGGCATGCCCGGCGAGTTCCTGGAAATCGAATACGCCAAGGGCGATCGGCTGTACGTGCCGGTGGCACAGCTGCACCTGATCAGCCGCTATTCCGGTGCCTCGGCCGAGACCGCGCCGCTGCACTCGCTGGGCGGAGAGCAATGGACCAAGGCCAAACGCAAGGCGGCCGAAAAGGTCCGCGACGTCGCTGCCGAACTGCTGGAAATACAGGCGCGCCGCCGCGCGCGCGCCGGCCTGGCGTTGCAGGTGGACCGCGCGATGTACGAGCCGTTTGCGGCCGGATTCCCGTTCGAGGAAACCGGCGACCAGCTGGCCGCCATCGATGCAACGCTGCGCGATCTGGCCAGCAGCCAGCCGATGGACCGCGTGGTCTGCGGCGACGTGGGTTTCGGCAAGACCGAAGTGGCGGTACGTGCGGCGTTTGCCGCGGCCAGCGCCGGCAAGCAGGTCGCCGTGCTGGTGCCGACCACATTGCTGGCCGAACAGCACTACCGCAATTTCCGCGACCGTTTCGCCGATTACCCGATGAAGGTGGAAGTGCTCTCGCGCTTCAAGAGCACCAAGGAGATCAAGGCCGAACTGGAGAAGGTCGCCAGCGGCGACATCGACGTGATCATCGGCACGCACCGGCTGCTGCAGCCGGACGTGAAGTTCAAGGATCTCGGGCTGGTCGTCGTGGACGAGGAGCAACGCTTCGGCGTGCGGCAGAAGGAAGCGCTCAAGGCGATGCGCGCCAATGTGCATCTGCTCACGCTGACCGCCACGCCGATCCCGCGCACGCTCAACATGGCCATGGCCGGTTTGCGCGACCTGTCCATTATCGCCACCCCGCCGCCGAACCGGCTGGCGGTGCAGACCTTCATCACCGCCTGGGACAACACCCTGCTGCGCGAAGCGTTCCAGCGCGAGCTCAGTCGCGGCGGGCAGCTGTACTTCCTGCATAACGATGTGGAAAGCATCGTGCGCATGCAGCGCGATCTGTCCGAACTGGTGCCCGAAGCGCGCATCGGCATCGCGCACGGGCAGATGCCCGAGCGCGAGCTGGAGCGGGTGATGCTGGATTTCCAGAAGCAACGCTTCAACGTGTTGTTGTCGACCACGATCATCGAATCGGGCATCGACATTCCCAACGCCAACACCATCATCATCAACCGCGCCGACCGCTTCGGCCTGGCCCAGCTGCACCAGCTGCGTGGCCGCGTCGGCCGTTCGCATCACCGCGCCTACGCGTATCTGGTGGTGCCGGACCGGCGCTCGATGACATCCGATGCGGAAAAACGCCTGGAAGCGATCGCCTCGATGGACGAGCTCGGCGCCGGCTTCACGCTGGCCACGCACGACCTGGAAATCCGCGGTGCCGGTGAGTTGCTGGGCGAGGACCAGAGCGGACAGATGGCCGAGGTCGGTTTCAGCCTCTACACCGAGCTGCTGGAACGCGCGGTGCGCAGCATCCGCCAGGGCAAGCTGCCCGACCTGGATGCCGGCGAGGAAGTGCGCGGTGCCGAGGTGGAACTGCACGTGCCCTCGCTGATTCCCGAGGATTACCTGCCCGACGTGCACACCCGCCTGACCTTGTACAAGCGCATTTCCAGCGCGCGCGATGCCGAGGCCTTGCGCGAATTGCAGGTGGAAATGATCGACCGTTTCGGTCTGTTGCCGGACCCTGTCAAACACCTGTTCGCCATCGCCGAGCTCAAGCTGCAGGCCAATGTCCTGGGCATCCGCAAGCTGGATCTGGGCGAGAACGGCGGGCGCCTGGTGTTTGAAGCCAAGCCCTCGATCGACCCGATGACCATCATCCAGATGATCCAGAAGCAGCCGAAGCTCTACGCGATGGATGGCCCAGACAAACTGCGCATCAAGTTGCCGTTGCCCGAGGGCGCGGACCGCTTCAATGCCGCACGCGGCCTGCTGGCGGCGCTGGCACCGGGCTGACGACGGCGGCGTTTCTCGTCACACCGGCAGCACGCCTGTGGCAGCCGCGAATGATCGGAAATGGCCGTTGGCGCAGACCAGCGATGTTGCAACCAAGCGCGGCATGTTCTGCTCGATGCCGCGCACCGTCTGCATACATCCAAGACCGAGGCGCCGTTGCTCTGCTCTAGCCGCCCTTATGGCTGCGACGCGGGAGCGCGCAGTGCAATCTCCCGGTATTGGGCGCGATCACCATAGCGTGTGGCTTTCTTCTCGAAAACCGCGCATAGCCGATCCTTGCCGCAGGGCACCAGGTCCGCGCGCATGACCCTGTCCAGATACGCTACTTCTGCACGGTAGTGCGCTACTTCGGCAGCCGCCGCCTTGGCGGTGTAAAGCGCGTAGCCTGCCACCATCACGCTGAGGGCGCCTGCCGCAAGCAGGCTGACTGAAGCGACCCACATGCGCCGCGTGACGGTGGTTTCGAGAGACTGTTGCGCATGCGTAAAACGCTGCGTGGTTTGCCCAAGCCTCTGCCCGGCCGCGGCCAGTGTCGCGTCGAATCGCTCCACCGCCGGGGCCAGCGCCTGCTGGCTCAGTTGCACCAGCCGCGGCAGCGCGCTCTCCACCATCCGGTTGACCCGCAGATCGGCACTGTTGACCGCGTCCTGCAACCGCTGCAACTGCTGCCGCACCTGCTCATGCATGCGGTCGTCGCGTTGCTGCATGGTCGCAATCAGCACGGCCATGGCATCGATGGTTTCCTGCAACTTCTGATTCGACGCCCCAAGGATGGCGTTGGCTTGCAACAGTTCGGGAATGTTCTGACCGTTCATCGTCTCTCTCCAAAGCGTCAATGCAGCGCATCTTGCGTGGACTATCCACCACCACCGCCTCCTACGCCACCTCCACCTCCGCCACCGTCTCCACCGCCACCGCCGTCCCCTTGAGGGCCATAGTGCATCATGGGGCCGGTGGCAAACTGCGGCAGCGTCAACACCATCATCGGGCCACGGCTGGTCTGTACCTCCGCGGTCACGTCCATTCCCAACGCCTGACGTGCAGTCACCTGCTCCTGCGCCTCCTGCTGGGCATTGGCTTGCAGATGGTCACGGCCACGTTGGGCCAGCGCATTGGCGACCGGGTTGCCGGCAATCCGCCTGAGCGCTTCGTCGATGGCCAGATCGTTCTTGGAGTGGAGGGCATACAGCAGATCGTTGACGTCCGGGGTTGCGCTGATGTCCTTGTGCAGCGGCGGCTGCAGATCCCCGTGTGCGTTGCCAGGCTGCGTCGTGGCAGCACTGGCGGTGTCGGGCGTACTTCCTTGTGCCATCGCCTCGCGCGGCGGATAGGCTGCGTCCACCTTCGCCACGGCGCCATTGGGGTCGTGCTCGCCGCGTAGTTCCAGCTCTGTGAACGGCAGTTCTCCGCGCGCCACCCGTGCCTGCCGTTGTTCGGCAATCCGGGCGTTTCGCGCGAACTCCTGCTCGAGTTGCGCCCGCAGTGCACGCATCGTCGGCGGCGTTGGCGACGCCGGGTCGGGGCGGGCGGGCGCATCGGCACCATCGACAGCGGCGGCGGCGACCTGCGATGCCAAAGGCGCCTGGACCGCAGCGTGTGCATGTTCGGGCAGCGCCACAGCGCGATCGGTGCCACCTGCCTCCGGTGACCGCACCGTGGTGTCCTCCAAGCGGGTGGAGGGAGGCGGCCGAGCTGGCTCCTGCGCTACAGTCGGCGCTCGTGTCTGCAGGTCCTGCGCGGGCGCCGTCTCGTAGCGCTCGTCGGCCAGTGACGCAGTGGATGGCACCTGCGGATGCATGAGCGCGACCCGTGGTGGATGTTTCTGTGCGTCCGGCGGCTCCGCAGGAAATGGCCCCTGCGGCGGGGCCGGGGCTTGCGGTTCGGGGTTGCGCAGGTCCGCATCGCGCCACGCGGTTGTGGGCGTGATATGCGACACCGCCGTGTCCTGGGCAAACGCCTTCCGGCCGTGTTGGGCGTCAGACTCCTGTGCGGGCCCATCCAGCGTGACTTGCTGTGCGGTCTCGGTCTCGAGCAGCGACGTGCGCGCGGCCGGCATGTCGGGTGTGGTCGGTACAGCGTCCTCGCGTGCCTGCTGCCGGGCCGGAACTGGCAGTGCCTCTGCGACAAAGCGCTCCGATGGCGCAGGGGAGACGGCTGCTTGCTCCTGCTCTGCGGCCTGCAGCGGGACGCGCTGTGCCTCAGCGGCCGCCGCGTGGCCCAGTGAAGATTCCTGTGCCTGCCCAGGAGGCGCATCCTTCGCTTGAACCCGCTGGACGTGTTGCCCCGCGGGAACCGGTTGCTCGACGTCCTGGGCCTGAGGGAATCCCGATGCGCGTTGCTGCGGGTCCTGCTCCGGCGGCGGCTGTTGGTGCTTTTCGGCGTCGCGCGCCAGATCGGTTTGCTGCACACGCTGGGTGTTGCGTTGCTCCTGCTCGTGGTGTCGGGCGTGCTGCGTGTGACGCTGCTGGATGTCCTTTTCTTCACGCTGCTGGAGCTCGCGCTGCTGGCTGGTCTGTGCCTGGCGCTCCTGCAGCAGGCGCTCTGCCCGCTCGCGTTGCTCCTGCGTGTCGTGCTGAGCGGCCAACACCGCGCGTGCCTGGAGTGCTTGCTCGGCGCGGCCGCGGTCGTCGTGCTCCGATGGTGCCTGCTGAAGGTGTTCGCGCACCTGCGCGGCATGCTGCTCCTGCGCGAGGCGATCCTGCTGGATGCGTTCCTGACGCTCCTGGGCCGCGTGGGCGGCCTGCGTGCGCGCCTGCACATCCAGCAGCAACTGCGGGCTGGACGCGGCAGAGGCGCCAGACGTATCGGCATCGGCAGCGCCGTCAGATGGGCACGCCGCGGATGCGACGTGGCGGCCTGGTTGGTCGGGCGATGATGGCTGCTGCCGTTGCTGCGCACGTACCTCCTGCAGCGCCTGACGGATGTCCTCGGTGCTG
Source organism: Xanthomonas codiaei (assembly GCF_002939785.1). Lineage (GTDB taxonomy): Bacteria > Pseudomonadota > Gammaproteobacteria > Xanthomonadales > Xanthomonadaceae > Xanthomonas > Xanthomonas codiaei. Next base: position 43,381 of record NZ_MDEC01000006.1, on the reverse strand, counting down.
GTGACCGCTGCAATGCGCGCCACGCCATCGGCACCGCGCTGCAGATGGACGATCGGGCTGTCGGCGCCGTACTGACCGCCGGGGCCCCGCTGCAGCTGCATGGCGCCATCGCCTGCGAGTCCTTTCGCTTCGCGGGTGCGCTGTGTCGCCAGCTCGATCGCTTCGCGCCAGTGCGGCTGCAGTTCCGTGCCCACGATGCGGTAGCGGTACAGCGTCTGCTCGCGCTGCACGTCCTGCGGCGACGGCGGGATTTGCCGGATGGCGGCAATTGCCTGGGCCTGCTCGGCGAGCGCCGGCTGCAGCATGGCGCGCGTGGTCTCCAGTTCCAGCACGCGATTGGCATCGGGCGGAGCGCCGTGGCTGGTCCACTGGCCTTCCATGTTGCGGTAGTAGCGCTGACCGTCCGAGGCGGTCAGCGCATCAGGATCCGGCAACGCTTGCTGCACGGCCGGCGACATCGGCAGCCCATCGGCGGCCCAGCCGCTGCGGTGGTAGGCCAGTTCATAACGCGCGGCGATCGCCCCTGGGCTGTTGGCGATGTTGCAGGCGATGGTGGCCTGCGCCTGCGCCTCCAGTTCGGCCGCGCGTGGCGGCAAGGCGGTCTCCTGCACGTAGCTGCCGCGCTCGTTGGCACCGGAGACCGCGGTCTTGACCAGACGATGCCATTGTCCGTCTGCCGGATCGTGTCGCCAGTCGGCGGTGCTCAGGCTCGGGCGGTCGGTGGCGTTGGCCGGCTGGCGATACGGATCAGCGGGCGCAGGCGCATCTTTGAGAGCGAGTGCGGCGGCGGCAGTGGTGGCCCGGTACCTGAGTTCGCGGGCCTTTTGGTAGCTGGCGACGATGGGCGTGGCGGTGGGGTTGTCCACGCCATCGGCAGTGCAGTATCCGTGGTGTTCGAAGTGGCCGTGACGATCCAGAAACTGCCGAAGATCTACGCGATGAATGGCCAGGAAAAACTGCGCATCAAGTTGCCGCCGCCCGAGGGTGCGGACCGCTTTAACGCCACATGCGGCCTGCTGGCGGCATTGGTATCCGGCTGACGCACATCATTGCGCCGCGCCGTGGCGCCATGAAAACAGGCTCAAGCGCGGTGATGAGCGCAGGCAACGCAGTGCCTGCCTGCAGCTATCGCTGCGCTTGCTTGCGCAGGCTTGAGGATCTCCATGCCGCCAACGACTGCGGTGATGCGCGATGAATCGCATCGCTCGCGTTCGCCGCGGCAGATGCATCATCCCGATGCGGCAGCGCACTTCGCGAGCATGAGCCTGGCTCTTGCAGGCACTTTTGTCCCCGGGACTGTCCAGGACATCTGGCCCCTGAGCCCGTCTGCGACAAACCTGAGCAATTAATTCCCGTGCAGTGACAGGTTTCGCATTTCCGTCATCGCGCTGAATTTGACCTAAATATTCCGGCCGGGCGCCGATACCTGCATAGACCGGCATGCCCGGCGTGCGCACCCCGCCCACGCCGATCACGCCACAGCGACCTTCCCCGCGTCATCGCGCACGCTGCGCACCGCATCGCTCGAGGCACCCATGACCACCCTATCGTCCGATTTCCCCGCGCCGTTGACGCTTGCCCTGGAGGGCGAGATGACGATCCGTCGCGCCGCCGAACTCAAGCCGCTGCTGCAACCGGCACTGGCGCATCCGGGTGGGCTGCACCTGGACCTGGGCGCAGTCAGCGAGATCGACACCACCGGCCTGCAGTTGCTGCTGGCCACCAAGCAGGCGATCCAGGCCGATGGACGGCCGTTCTCGCTCACCGATTCCAGCCGCGCGGTGGTCGATGTGATCGAACTACTCGGCCTGCTCGAAGCCTTGTATCCGCATGCGGTCGCAAGTCTCGACGCACGACTTCACTAACGGACCCGGTGACGCGCGCATGGACATGAATCAGCTGATGCAGACGTTCCTGGCCGAAAGCCGGGATCTACTCGAAGACATGGAACGCCACCTGCTCGAAGCCGAGCGCGGCGAGTCTTCGCCGGATGCGGTCAACGCGATCTTTCGCGCCGCGCATACTATCAAGGGCTCGGGCGGCCTATTCGATCTGCCGCAGCTGGTGGGCTTCACCCATGTGGTGGAAAGCGTGCTGGATCTGGTACGCGACGAAGCGCTGACACTGAGTTCGGAACTGATCGCGCTGCTGCTGGTGTGCTGCGACCACATCCACGCATTGGTGGAAACCGCCGCCGACCCCAGCCATGCCGATCCGGCCGCGCTGGCCGCCGAAGCCGAACCGCTCTTGGCGCAGTTGCAGACCTACCTGCAAGGCAGCAGCTGTGGCGTCACCGCAGCCGCCGCGCAACACGCCACGCCGGAAAAACAGAGCGGCTACTGGCGCATCGGCCTGACGCTGTTTGCAGACGCGCTGCGCTTCGGCAATTCGCCGCTCAAGCTGATCCGCAATCTGCGCAGCCTGGGTTCGGTGGAATCGATCAGCACCGACTACAGCCAGCTGCCCACCTTCGAAGAGCTCGATCCGGAGGCCAACTATCTCGGCTTCCAGATCCTGCTGCGCAGCGATGCCGATCGCGCCGCCATCGACGACGTGTTCGAGTTCGTGCGCGACGATTGCGCGCTGGAGATCGCCGCCGTGCCGGCACCGACCGATGCGGCAGCCGTGGTGACCAGCGCGCCGGCGACGGCTGCACCGGCCAGCGCACTCGCCGCGGTGCCGGCCGCCACGCCGCCGCGCGCGGCAGCCGACGGCGGCGCACGCGGCGGCGCCGATGCGCGTTCCATTCGCGTCGATGCCGACAAGCTCGACCGCATGATCGATCTGGTCGGCGAACTCATCATTGCCGTGGCCAGCACCAATGCCAACGCGCAGCGCAGCGGCGATGCGCAGTTGCTGGAGTCGGCCTCGATCCTTGCAGGACTGGTGGAAGATGTGCGCGAAAGCGCGCTGCAGCTGCGCATGGTCAAGATCGGCGGCACCTTCAGCCGCTTCCAGCGCGTGGTGCACGATGTGGCACGCGAGCTGGGCAAGGACATCGCACTGGTAGTGGCCGGCGAAGACACCGAACTGGACAAGTCGGTGGTGGAAAAGATCGGCGACCCGCTCACCCATCTGGTGCGCAATGCGATGGACCATGGCATCGAACCGGCCGAAGTGCGCGTGGCGCGCGGCAAGCCGGCACGCGGCACCGTGGGCCTGAACGCCTATCACGACTCCGGCAGCATCGTCATCCAGATCACCGACGACGGTGGAGGACTGAATCGCGACAAGATCCTGGCCAAGGCGCTGGAACGCGGCCTGGTCGAACCCGGCCGCCAGCTCAGCGACCGCGAAGTGTTCGCCATGATCTTCGAGCCGGGTTTTTCCACCGCCGAAAAGGTCACCAACCTGTCCGGCCGCGGCGTCGGCATGGATGTGGTCAAGCGCAACATCACTGCGCTGCGCGGCACGGTGGACATCGACAGCACCGCCGGGCTGGGCACCACCATTTCGGTACGCCTGCCGTTGACCCTGGCCATCATCAATGGCTTCCAGGTCGGCGTGGGCAAGTCGGTGTTCGTGGTACCGCTGGATGTGGTGGAAGAGTGCGTGGAGTTCACGCCCGACTATGCCAGCGACTACATCGACCTGCGCGGCCGGGTGCTGCCGTATGTGCGCCTGCGCGAGTTGTTCGCGCTCGGCGGCAAGACGCCGGCACGCGAGAGCATCGTGGTGATCCGCCAGGGCACGCAGCGTTTCGGCCTGGTCGTGGATACCCTGCTGGGCGAATGGCAGACGGTGATCAAGCCGCTGTCCAAGGTGTTCGCCCAGGTCAAGGGCATCAGCGGCTCGAGCATCCTGGGCAGCGGCGATGTCGCGCTGATCCTGGACGTGCCCAGCCTGGTCCAGCAATTGCTTCCGCCGCAGGACGCGCTGGCCGCCTGAGCGCCCGCGTCATCCCTGCATATCGCCGGCGTCGTCGTTCGCCAATCGCATCGTTCGTTTCGTTGTTCCCTGACCCCAGGAAGCTACCGCCATGTCACACCGTCTTCCGATCGCTACGCAGTTGTGGTTCACCGCCGCGCTTGCCGTCGCCCTGCCCGTCCTGGTCATCGTCGCCGGCTTCGCGCTGACGCTATCGCACGCCGCCCTGCTGGCTGCCAGCGTGGTCGCCGCGTTGATCAGCGCCGCCCTGCTGGCCTGGGCCATCAGCCGCGCCGGCGCTTCGCTGGAGTTGGCGACCACGACCCTGGACGCCTTCTCCCGCGGCAATTTCGATGTCGCCCTGCCGCAGGTCGGCGAGCAACAGGCCAGCGATGTCTTGCGCGGACTGCGCAAGGTGCAGAGCGGGATCCGCCACGTCAACGACGAGATCAACCGTGTGTCGCGCGAACACGACGCCGGCGACATCGATGCGCGTATCGACGTGGCACGCTTCGATGGCGATTTCCGCACCATGGGCGATGGCATCAACCGCATGGTGGCCAGCCACATCGCGGTCAAGAAGCAGGCCATGGCCTGCGTGGCCGAATTCGGCCGCGGCAACTTCGCCGCCGAGCTGGAGCGGCTGCCGGGCAAGAAGGCCTTCATCAACGAGATCGTCGACCAGATCCGCGGCAACCTCACCGGCATGGTCGCCGAGGTCAACCGCATGTCGGCCGAACACGATGCCGGCGATATCGACGTGGTCATCGACACCCAGCGCTTCACCGGCGATTTCCGCCGTATGGCCGAAGGCATCAATGCCATGGTCGCCGGCCACATCGCGGTGAAGAAGCAGGCCATCGCCTGCGTGGGCGAGTTCGGCCGCGGCAACTTCACCGCGCAGCTGCCGCTGCTGCCGGGCAAGAAGCGCTTCATCAACGAGACGATCGAACAGGTACGCGGCAATCTCACCGGGCTGATCGCCGAGATCAACCACATGTCGGCCGAACACGAGGCCGGCGACATCGACGTGGTCATCGACACCGCCCGCTTCGATGGGGACTTCCGCAGCATGGCGGTCGGTATCAACCAGATGGTAGGTGCGCATATCGCGGTGAAGAAACTGGCCATGGGCGTGATGGCCGAATTCGGCCGCGGCAACTTCGATGCGCCGCTGGCGCAGCTGCCGGGCAAGAAGGCCTTCATCAACGAGACCGTGGAGCGCGCGCGCGGCAACCTGCGCAGCATCTCCGAAGTGATCCAGGTGATGGGCGCGATGGCCGAAGGCGACCTCACCCACACCGTGGAAGGCCGCTACGAAGGCGCCTTCGCCGACATGCAGCGCTACGTCAACACCACCATGAGCCGCCTCACTGAAATCGTCGACGAGGTCAACCGCAACGCCGAGAACCTGGCCAGCGCCTCCGAGGAAGTCAGCGCCACCGCGCAGGCCTTGGCCCAGGCCGCCAGCGAACAGGCCGCCGGCGTGGAAGAGACCAGCGCCTCGCTGGAGCAGATGACCGCCTCCATCGCGCAGAACACCGAGAACGCGCGCGTCACCGACAGCATGGCCGCCAAGGCCGCCAGCGAAGCGGCCGACGGCGGCGACACCGTGCGCGCCACCGTGGTGGCGATGAAGGACATCGCCAAGAAGATCGGCATCATCGACGACATCGCCTACCAGACCAACTTGCTCGCGCTCAATGCTGCGATCGAAGCGGCCCGCGCGGGCGAACATGGCAAGGGCTTTGCGGTGGTGGCCGCCGAAGTGCGCAAGCTGGCCGAACGCAGCCAGATCGCCGCGCAGGAAATCGGCGAGGTCGCCGGTTCCAGCGTGGATCTGGCCGAAAGCGCCGGCCGCGTGCTCGGCGAGATGGTGCCCTCGATCCGCCGCACCTCCGACCTGGTGCAAGAAATCGCCGCTGCCTCCGAAGAACAGACCGCCGGCGTCAGCCAGATCAACACCGCCGTGGGCCAGTTGAACCAGACCACGCAGTCGGCCGCGGCCAACGCCGAAGAACTGGCCGCCACCTCGGAGGAAATGAGCGCGCAGGCCGAGCAGTTGCAGCAGTTGATGGGCTTCTTCCGGCTGGGCAATGGCGGGCGTGGCGCAAGCCAGGCCAGCCGTCCGGGTCCGCGTCGGGTGGTACAGGCCAGCCAGGCCACGGCCATCCACGCACCGGCGCGGCGCACCAACGTGCGCCAGATCGGCGCGCTGGCCGCGACCGCCGATGCCATCGACGAATCGCAGTTCGCCAGTTTCTGAAGGAGCCGACGATGCAACCGCACAGCAGCGCAGTCACCGGCGCGCCGTCGTCCACGGCGCCGCAGCAATACCTGACCTTTTCGTTGGGCAAGGAAATGTTCGGCCTGGGCATTCTCGGCATCAAGGAAATCATCGAATACCGTGTGCCTACCGATGTGCCGATGATGCCGCCGGCCCTGCGCGGGGTGATCAACCTGCGCGGCGCGGTGGTGCCGGTGGTGGACCTGCAGCAGCGCGTGGGCCGCACCGCCAGCCCGATCACCAAGCGCAGCTGCATCGTGATCGTGGAGATCGCCCATGGCGACGGGCATCAGGTGCTCGGCCTGCTGGTGGATGCGGTGAGCGAAGTGCTGGACATCGCAGCCGAGGACATCGTGGAAACGCCCAGCTTCGGTGCCGGCATCCCGCGCGACTTCATCCATGCCATGGGCAAGATCGGCGAACGCTTCGTGATCCTGCTCGATGCCGATGCCGTGCTGGGCCACGATGCCCTGGCCCAGCTCCCCACCGCCGCACTGGCGGCCTGACAGCCGCCTGTACGCAAGGATTCCCATGCGCCCCGCCCTTCTTTCCTGCAACTGCACGCTGGCCGGCCCGGTGCTGGTCGTCGACGACAGCGTGGTCCAGCGCGAACACGCCATGGCGCTGTGCCGCCAGCTTGGCGCCAATGTGGTCGATGGCGCCGCCGATGGCCACGCCGCGCTGGAGTGGCTGGGCCGCGCCAGCGCGCCGTCGCTGCTGCTGATCGACCTGGAAATGCCCGGCATGGACGGCGTGCAGCTGCTCGATGCGCTGGCACGCGGCCAATACGGCGTGCCGGTGGTGGTGGTATCGCAACGCGGCGGCGCATTGATCGACGCGGTGATGCAACTGAGCCGCAGCGCCGGCGTGCGCGTGCTCGGCGGTATCGAAAAACCGATGAACCTGCAGGATCTGGCCACCGTGCTGGAGTGCGAACCCAGATCCAGCGCTGCCGCGCCGGCCGCATCGCCGACGGCGATCTCGCCGCTGATGTCCAGCGGCGGTGCGGCGGCCTCGCGCCTGGACCGCGCCATGCGCCGCGGCGAGATCCGCGTGGCCTATCAACCCAAGCTCGACCTGAAGGACGGCCGCCTGCGCGGGGTAGAAGCGCTGGCACGCTGGCGCCGCCCGCAGGGCGACATGATCGGGCCGGACCGCTTCATCCCGCTGGCCGAACGCGAGGGCCTGATCCATGCGCTGACCCAGCAGGTGATCGACAAGGCCATCGCGCAGCTGGTGGAGTGGCGCGGCGAGGGCTTCGAGCTGAGCCTGGCCTTGAACCTGTCGCCCCGCTTGCTCGGCGAAGAGGACTTTCTCGAGCAACTGTGCGCCAAGCTGGGCGACAACGGCCTGAGCCCGGCCGACCTGGTGCTGGAACTCACCGAAAGCGCCATCGTGGAGCCGGCCAACGCACTAAGCATGCTGGCGCGGCTGCGCCTGCACGGCTTCGGCCTGTCCATCGACGACTACGGCACCGGTTTCTCGTCGCTGCAGCGCCTGGCCAGCATTCCGTTCACCGAACTCAAGCTGGACCGCAGTTTCGTACAGGCCGCCCATCGCAGCCGCAGCCAGCGCACCGTGCTCGAATCCACGCTGGAGCTGGCGCATCGGCTGGAGCTGACCGCGGTGGCCGAAGGGGTGGAAACCCCGGACGACTGGCGCCTGCTGCGCGAGCTGGGCTGCGATCTGGCGCAAGGCTATCTGATGGGGTCGCCGATGCCCGGGCCGATGCTGTCGGACTGGTGGCGCGAACACGCCGTGCGCATCGCGCGCCTGAGCGAAGATTCCTTCTCCGCCGATGCGGACGTGGCCTGAATCATGAGTACCGCCACTGCCATCACCGAACAGGAGTTCGGCCGCTTCCAGCGCTTCATCTTCGAAGCGGCCGGCATCAGCATTTCCTCGGGCAAGAAGGCCATGCTGTGCGGCCGCCTTGGCAAGCGTCTGCGCGAGCATCAGTTCGACAGCTACACGCAGTACCTGCAGCTGCTGGAAAGCCGCCAGGACCGCGTGGAGATCCAGACCGCGATCGACCTGCTGACCACCAACGAAACCTATTTCTTCCGCGAGCCCAAGCATTTCGATCTGCTGCGCAAACTCGCCGGCGAGCACCGTGGCGGGCTGCCGTTCCGTTGCTGGAGCGCGGCCAGTTCCAGCGGCGAAGAGGCCTACAGCATGGCGATGGTGCTGGACGACAGCTTGCAGGGGCGCCCGTTCGAGGTGGTGGGTACCGACATCAGTACCCGCGTGCTGGCCAAGGCGCGCACCGGGCACTACGCGCTGCAGCGCATCGACGGCATTCCGCAACCGTATCTCAAGCGCTACTGCCTGCGCGGCCAGGGCGAGTACGTCGGCACCTTGCTGGTGGAACGGCGCCTGCGCGAGCGCGTGCAGTTCGTGCATGCCAACCTCAACACCGCGCTGCCGCCGCTGGGCAGCTTCGATGCGATCTTCCTGCGCAATGTCATGATCTATTTCAATGGCCAGACCAAGCGTGAAGTGATCCTGCGCGTGCTGGCCAACCTGAAATCGGGTGGCTATTTCTGCATCGGCCATTCGGAGAGCCTGAGCGAACTCGACATCGATCTGGTCCAGGTGGCACCCTCGATCTTCCGCAAAGCGTGAGCCAAGGATCCGTCGTGCCGACAGCGTTCACCCGACCCGCCGCCACACCTGGCACCAGCACCATCAAGGCGATGGTGGTCGACGATTCGGCGGTGGTGCGCCAGGTATTGGTGGGCGTGCTCAACGATGCGCAGGGCATCGAGGTCATCGCCACCGCCGCCGACCCGTTGCTGGCGATCGAGAAGATGCGCCAGCAGTGGCCGGACGTGATCGTGCTGGATGTGGAAATGCCGCGTATGGACGGCATCACCTTCCTGCGCAAGATCATGAGCGAGCGCCCCACCCCGGTGGTGATCTGCTCCACGCTCACCGAGAAGGGCGCACGCGTGACCATGGATGCGCTGGCCGCCGGTGCAGTGGCGGTGGTGACCAAGCCGCGGCTGGGGCTCAAGCAATTCCTCACCGATTCGGCCGATGAGCTGGTGGCCACGGTGCGCAGCGCCGCACGCGCCAACGTCAAGCGGCTGGCCGCGCGCGTCACCGCAGCGCCGCTGGAAGCCGAGGTCAAGCACACCGCCGATGTGATCCTTCCCGCCCAGAGCGGGCGTGCGCTAGCACAGACCACCGAGCGCATCGTGGCCATCGGCACCTCCACCGGCGGCACCCAGGCGCTGGAAGAAGTGCTCACCGCCTTGCCGCGGGTGTGCCCGGGCATCGTCATCGTGCAGCACATGCCGGAGAAGTTCACCGCGGCCTTCGCCGCGCGCCTCAACGGCCTGTGCCAGATCGCGGTCAAGGAAGCCGCCAACAACGACCGGGTGATGCCCGGCCGCGCATTGATCGCCCCCGGCGGCAAGCACCTGCTGCTGCGGCGCAGCGGCGCGCAGTATTTCGTGGAGGTGATGGAAGGCCCGCCGGTCAACCGGCACCGTCCGTCGGTGGATGTGCTGTTCCGCTCGGCCGCACGCGCGGCCGGCAGCAATGCGCTGGGCATCATCATGACCGGCATGGGCGACGATGGCGCCGCCGGCCTGCTGGAAATGCGCCAGGCCGGCGCACGCACGGTGGCCCAGGACGAACACACCAGCATCGTGTTCGGCATGCCCAAGGAAGCGATCAAGCGCGGCGGCGCCGACCGCATCCTGCCGCTGGGCGCGATGGCGCGCGAGATCGTCACGCAGTTGCAGTAGGCATCGCCCACCGGTCGTGGCGACCGCATTGCCGGCAGTCCGGCAAACATCATCCGGCGCACAGTGCGCAGCCAGCCCGCACTGCACCGGGCCTGGTTGGCGACGCAGTCGGACCGGTACCGGATAACGTGATCGGCGCATCGGTCACGACACGGCGCGCAGGACACCGGCACGGCGCCGTCCGGGCATCGCCAGCGCGGCGGCCCGCTGCCCATGGCACTCGCCAGGCCGCACGCCGGACGGCTGTGTGCGCGGTATCCGTCCTTCCGGGCCATGGAAACCCTTGGTCGCCTGGCCCTAAAGATCCACCGCCGCTGCCGCTATCTTGCTTGAAGACCCAGCATTGCGCGGGTCACCCGATGCGATGGCAAGCGCCGTCCCGGGACAGGAGGTGCAGCATGGCCACACGCGATCTCACCGACAGCCTGTTCATCGATCCGGTCAGCGTCGACACGCTATTCGTCGACCCCGTCATCGACGCAGGTACCCATATCCACTGCGCTGCCACGACAGCGCCGCCGGCTGGCACCACCGAAGAAGAACGTTTCCGGCAGCAGCACCTGCAGCAGACGCTGGCCATGCAGGATCCGCACTCGCAGCCTGGCCTTCATCCGGAATGGGTACAGGCACGCGCCGCCTTGCTTGCGATGGGCCATTGGCAGGGCGATGCATCCAACGCGCCTGAATCGCCTGACAGCTCACCACGCGACCGCCTGCACTGACATTGGCCTGCGCTGCCGACGCGCGCCGCTGGCGTGCGCCGGCAGCCCTCACAGCTGCGAATCCAGCGGCAACCATCCCAGTACCGTGGCCGCACTGCGCCGCCACAGACTGGCAGCCGGCTCGCGTGCCCACACCTGCGGCGGTTGCGCCGCATCGTCGTGCCAACGCAGCTCACCCTGTTCCAGCGTCACCCGATAACTGAGCGGCGCACTCACCTTTTGGCGGTACAGGCGCTCCAGCTCCGCGGTCACGGCGCGGTCCTCGAACAGCAAGCCCATCTCGGTATTGAGGTTCATCGAGCGCGGGTCCAGGTTGAACGAACCGATGAAGCCGCGCGTATCGTCCACCACGAACGCCTTGGTATGCAGGCTGGCGCCGCTGGAACCGAACAGGCTGCCATCGGGCTCGCCCATCGGCTTGAGCTCATGCAGGCGCACGCCCTGCTGCAACAACGGCACGCGGTAGTCGGCATAGCCGCTGTGCACGGCCACCACGTCGTTGGCGGCCAGCGAATTGGTCAGGATGTCGACGCGCACATCGCGCTGGCGCAGCTCGCCGATCCAGCGCATGCCCTCCTCGCCCGGCACGAAATACGGCGAGATCACCTTCAACTCGCGCTGCGCGTGGGCCATCTCGCCGATCAGTATCGGTGTCATCCAGTCCGCCTGCGGCGGCGCGCCGTCGGCCTTTTCCGGCGGATCGGAAACGATGCGTGCGTGGTCAAGCCAGTGCACCGCGCGATCGCCCTGCATCAAGGCCTGCACGCTGGGTGCCTGTTGCAGGCGCTGCACATAGGGCCGCGCCCGCGCGGAGTCCAGCCCGGCATCCAGGCTGCCGCGCAGTGCGTCCAGCGCCTGCGGCTTGGCCGTGACCAATGCGGCCAGCGGCAGCGCGTTGGGGCTGTTCCAGTAGGCGTCGAACACCTGCTCGGCCTGGCCTACCGCCGGCCCCACCACGGCCGCATCCATGTCCATGAAGTTGGTCTCGCGCGCGGCGTCGAAATACTCGTCGCCCACGTTGCGGCCGCCCACCACCGCGATCCGCCCATCGGCAATCCAGGCCTTGTTGTGCATGCGCCGATTGATGCTGACCATGCGCAGCACCATCTCCACCCCACGCATCAGCGTGCCTTCGCGCGCGCGGGTCGGATTGAACAGGCGGATCTCGATCAACGGGTGGCTGTCGAGCGCGGCAAGCACCGAGTCGCTGCCGTGAATATTCATGTCGTCCAGCAGCAACCGCACGCGCACGCCGCGATCGGCCGCGCGCAGCAACTCGTTGTGCAACAGGTTGCCGGTGAAATCGGCGTGCCAGATGTAGTACTGCAGATCCAGGCTGCGCCCGGCCGCACGCGCGGTGAGCGCGCGCACCGCAAAGGCATCGGTGTTGTCCGACACGATCACCACGCCGGTCTGCGCGGCATGCGCCTGCTGCAGCGGCGCCACGACCTTGTCGATGGACGTGGCTACCGCCGTGGCGGGCAATGCATGGCTGACCTGCCCACGCTGGCGGTCGGCAAAACGACCGTAGCCGTAGAGCAACAACGCACTGCCCAGCACGAGCACCAGCATGCCGATGCCGATCCAGTTGAAGATGTTCCGCTTGGTCACCGCCGCCCCCAGGGCCCTGCCAGCGCGGCAGTGTAGAGCTTGGCCACGCAACTCCATGTGCACGGGCGATCGCCCGTGCTGAAACGCGTTTCGGCATTCCTGCCGGGACCGCAGACTGCCGCACGAGTCTCGCCGTCCGGCATGCGCGCCCACCTGTCCACTACCAGGACGACGATCTGGCGCAGCCGAACAGGCCTGGCAAACGGCACGGGTAACGAACGCCAGGATGGCCGCAAGCCAGCATCCGCGTGACGCATGCCCGACACCGTACTGGCCTGTTGGTTTCACGGTCGCGTGTTGGCCATGGTCCAACCGGCCGCGACAGGCTCGGCTGTGCGGCGTGCAGGCCAGACCGCCGGCAACGCGCCTGCTGCACACCGCAGCCGCCAGCGACGCGCACGCCGGAGCGCGCGCGGCGGTTCGAACCGCGGCGCTTACCAGATCGCGACACGCTCCTTGTCGCCGCGCACCATCGCATCGCCCGGCTTGCACTGGAACGCCTTTGCGAACGCAGGCATGTTCGATGGCGCACCATTGGCGCGGAAGTTGGCCGGCGCGTGCGGATCGGTGTTCAAGCGCACTCGCAATTCGCCGTCGGTGAAGTTGCGGCGCCACACCGTGGCCCAGTTCATGAAGAAGCGCTGGTCCTGCGAATAGCCATCGATCTGCCTGTTGGCATCGGGCTGTTCCTTCAGCGCCATCTGCAAGGCATCGTAGGCCACCGTCAAACCACCCAGGTCGCCGATGTTCTCGCCCAGGGTCAGCTTGCCCTTGACGTGCACGCCGGGGATGGCTTCATAGCCGTCGAACTGCGCCACCAGCTGATCGGTGCGCTGGGTGAACAGCTTGCGGTCCGCATCGGTCCACCAGGTGGCGAAATTGCCCTTGGCATCGAACTGGCTGCCGGAGTCGTCGTAGCCATGCATCATCTCGTGCCCGATCACCGCACCGATGCCGCCGTAGTTCAGCGCCGGATCGGCCTTGGGATCGAAGAATGGCGGTTGCAGGATCGCCGCCGGGAACACGATCTCGTTGCGGGTGGCGTTGTAGTACGCGTTCACCGCCTGCGGCGTCATGTGCCACTCGCGCTTGTCCACCGGCTTGCCGATCTTGTCCAGCATGTAGCGGTAGTTGAATGCTTGCGCGGCCTGCATGTTGGCCAGGAATCCATCGCCACGCGTTTCCAGGCCCGACCAGTCACGCCATTGATCCGGGTAGCCGATCTTGGGCGTGAAGCTGGCCCACTTTTCCAGTGCGCGCTGCTTGGTCTGGTCGCTCATCCAGTCCAGTTGTTCCAGCCGCGCCTTGAGCGCATTGGACAGGTTCTGCACCAGCTGCTGCATCTGCTCCTTGGATTCGGCCGGGAATGCGGACTGCACGTAGAGCTGGCCCAGCGCTTCGCCCATCGCCTGGTTGACCGCGTTCAAGGTGCGCTTCCAGCGCGGCAGCATGTCCTGCTGGCCGCGCAGCGTCTTCGCATAGAAATCGAAGTTGGCCTGCTCGAACGGCTTGGCCAGATACGGCGCCGCTTCATCGATGCTGTGGAAACGCAAGTAAGCTTTCCAGGTGTCCACCGGCGTGTCGGCAAGCATCGCATCGAGCTCGGCGAAGTAACCGGGCTGGCTCAGCGAGAACGTCCCGGCCGGCACCTTGAGCGCGCTGAAGAACGCCTGCCAGTCGAAGTGCGGCGTCACCGCGTTGGCGCCGGCCACATCGACCGGGTTGTAGCGCTTGGCCGGGTCGCGCAACTCGATCCGCGACAGCGAGGCGTTGGCCAGCCGCGTCTCGAATGCCATCACCGCCTTGGCCTGCGTGGCCGCCTGCGCGGCGGGAAGGCCCGACAACTCCAGCACGCGCGCGACATAGGCCACGTACTGCTCGCGGATCCTGGCCTGCGCCGGATCGCTGTAATAGCCCTTCTCGGGCAGGCCCAGACCGCCCTGCCCCGCGTAGGCGATCATCTGTTCGGAATTCTTGTAGTCGGCATTGGCACCGAACGAGAACACGAAGCCCTGGCCCTTGGCGTAGCTGTCGCGCAGCCACGCCGCGATGGCCGGCGCATCGGCCAGCGCATCGATGGCCTGCAATTGCGGCTGCAACGGGGCGATGCCGGCCTTGTCGATGGCCGCCTCGTCCGAGCCGGTGCGCCACAGGTCGGCGATCTTGGCATCCACCGAACCGGCCGACAGATTGCCGCGCGCCAACTGCTCCACCAGCGCATGTTGGATGGTCAGCGAGCGCTCGGCCAGCACTTCGAAGCTGCCCCAGCTGCTGCGGTCGGACGGCACCGGGTTGGCCTTGAGCCACTTGGCGTTGACGAAGCCGTTGAGGTCCTGGCACGCGTTGATGGCCGGATCCAGGTCGCCGCTGCCGAACGCCACGATCGGCGCATCCAGCTTGGACACATCCACCCTGGCCGGTGCGGCCTGCGGCGCGGCGGGCGCGGCCTTGGGGGCATCGTCGGAGGCACCACAGGCCGACAGCGCGCCCGCAATGGCCAGCGCAAGCGACAGCGGCGCGAACTTGTTCAACGTCATTGAATTCTCCAAACCATGACCGCGCCTGCGCGGTCGAAAAAAGTCGACAACCGGTCGGGAGCCGCCAGCGAAGATCAGCGCATCAGACCGCGCTCGCTTCTTCGTCGGCTACTCTGCAACCGGCCACACCAAGATCACCGCAGCGGCACCGCAACGCCATGACGTCCGCTACCACGCCTTCGCCAACATCAGTGCAACGACAGGCTGCTGGCACGTCTGCCACTGACGCCGCGACCGCCTGTTTCACCTAATACCTGCATCCCGGCGCAACGCGCGCCATCGCATGCAGTCAACGCTGCGCGTAGAACGGCGCCATCAACAGGTACACCGGGTACGCCAACACCATCAGCACCAGGGCTGCATCATGCCCGGATGTCGCATCGGCCAACGCTTCCATCTGTCGCGTCGGCCCGACGATGCCGAACCCCAGCAGCAGCACGCCCACCGCCCAGATCAGCAGCGCCAGCACCAGCCCGGCGTCGGAGATGTCGCCAGCGGCCACCGCGACGAAGGAAGCGCCGCCTGCCACCAGCACGCCCAGCGTCACCAGGTACGCGCGACAGTAAACAGCGGTCATCTGCTGGGTTTTACGTTTGCCGGACATCGTGTCTCGCCTACATGGCAGCGCGGAGCATGCATCACGCCCACGCACCGCTTCCATTCACTACAGCACGCGGCGCTTTGCAGCGTGCAAAAGACAGGCGCTGCGCACAGCGCACGCAGCGCTTCAACCATGCAGCGGCGCTTACTTGGCCTTGCCCTGGTTGGCAACTGCCTCGGCCGCACGCTTGGCCGCTTCTGGATCGCCGAGATAGCGGTAGCTTTGCACCGTCAGATTGTCGTCCAGTTCGAACAGCAGCGGGATGCCGGTGGGGATGTTGAGCTCCAGGATCTGCTCGTTGGAAACGTCGTTGAGGTACTTGTACAGCGCGCGCAACGAGTTGCCGTGCGCAGTCACCAGCACGGTCTGGCCGGCCTTCAACTGCGGCGCGATGGCGTCGTGCCAGTACGGCAGCACGCGCACCAGCGTGGTCGCCAGCGACTCGGTGCCCGGCAGGGCATTGCGGTCCAGCGTGGCATAGCGGCGGTCGTGGCACGGGTGGCCCGGGTCGGCGACGTCCATCGCCGGGGGCGGGATGTCGTAGGAGCGGCGCCAGATCTTGACCTGCTCCTCGCCGTGCTTGGCCGCGGTCTCGGCCTTGTCCAGGCCTTGCAGCCCACCGTAGTGGCGCTCGTTGAGGCGCCAGCTCTTGGACACCGGCAGCCAGTCCTGGTCGAGTTCCTTCAAGGCGCCCTGCAGCGTATGGATGGCGCGCTTGAGCACCGAGGTATGGGCAACGTCGAACTGCAGGCCCTCGTCCTTCATCAGCTTGCCGGCAGCAGCAGCCTCCTGGCGGCCTTGCTCGGTAAGGTCCACATCCACCCAGCCGGTGAAACGGTTGTCCAGATTCCATTGGCTCTGGCCATGGCGCAGCAGTACGAGTTTGCGGGTCACTACGGTTCTCCGATTGGGGGCCGATCAGCCTGCGATTGTAGCGGCAGCCAGCGCATCGCTGGCGTGCACGAGCTGCCCACGCGCTGCACGCGATGCTGCCGCCATGCCCGACATCGCTCCCGTATTCGCCGGTTGGGACGGCAGTGTCACCCAGGCGCGACAGTTGCAGCGGCAACTGGCACGGCAGGTCGTGCTGCAGGACACCGTTGCCGCAACGCCGCAGTTGCTGGCCGGCTTCGATGTCGGTTTCGAGGACGACGGCCAGACCACGCGCGCGGCCGCCGTGTTGCTGGACGCACAGAGCCTGTTGCCGCTGGAAATGCAGGTGGCACGCGTGGCGACCTCGATGCCGTACGTGCCTGGCCTGCTCAGCTTTCGCGAATTGCCGGCCTTGCTGCAGGCACTGGCGCTGTTGTCGCGCACGCCGGATCTTGTGTTCGTCGACGGCCAGGGCGTCGCCCATCCGCGCGGGCTCGGCATCGCTGCGCACTTCGGCGTGGTGACCGGGCTGCCCAGCATCGGCGTGGCCAAACAACGGCTGGCCGGCACCTTCGTGGAGCCGGGTGCCGACCGCGGCGACCACAGCCCGATCCTGCTGGGCGGCACGCAGATCGGCTGGGCACTGCGCAGCAAGCCGCGCTGCAATCCGTTGATCGTCTCGCCCGGTCACCGTGTCTCCATGCAAGGCGCACTCGACTGGACCTTGCGCACCCTGCGTGCGTATCGCCTGCCGGAACCGACACGCCTTGCAGATCGCCTGGCGTCGCGCCGCGGCGAGATTGCGCTGCCTGCGCAGGCGAGCCTGCTGTAACACGTGCCCTGCGCACGGCCGGCCCATGGCACCTGGCCGGACGCGACCGTGGCGGTCAGAACATTCCGTCTTGGCCAACGCCGCGCGCCGCGCGCAGGTCGCGTGCGAAGCTTTGGCTCCCCTTCCGTCACGAGCCAGCGCCATGACCACCTTGATCGCCCCACGCGTGCACGACATCGGCGGGCTGCAAGTACGGCGCGCGGTGCCTACCCTGCAGGCGCGCAGCGTGGGCCCGTTCGTGTTTGTCGACCATATGGGTCCGGCGGTACTGGAGCCGGAGCACGGCATCGACGTGCGCCCGCACCCGCATATCGGCCTGGCCACGGTCACCTTCCTGTGGGCGGGCGAGATCGGCCACCGCGACACGCTGGGCTCGGATCAGGTGATTCGCCCCGGCGACGTCAACTGGATGACCGCCGGGCGCGGCATCGCCCATTCCGAACGTACGCCCGGCCCCGAGCGCGCGCGCGAACATGCGTTGCATGGCATGCAGACCTGGATCGCGCTGCCTCGCTCGGCCGAGGAAACCGCGCCGGCGTTCCACCATCACCCCGCCGCCAGCCTGCCGCAGCAGCGCCGCGATGGCGTGTGGCTGCGCGTGATCGCCGGCCGCGCCTATGGCGAGGAATCGCCGGTACAGGTGTTCAGCGGCACCCTCAACGTGGCGCTGGACCTGGCGCCGGAGGCGGAGATCGACCTGGACACCGGCCACGCCGAGCGCGCCCTGTACATCCTCGAAGGCGAGGCGCAACTGGATGGCGCCGACGTGCCCGCCCGCCACCTGATCGTGCCCGCCACCGGTGCCCGCGGCCGGCTGCGCGCCAAGACCCCGCTGAAGGCACTGCTGCTCGGCGGCGAGCCGCTGGATGGCCCGCGTCACCTGTGGTGGAACTTCGTCTCCAGCTCCAAGGAACGTATCGAGCAGGCCAAGGACGATTGGCAGGCCGGGCGCTTCGGCCGCATTCCCGGCGACGATCAGGAGTTCATTCCACTGCCGGAAACGCCTGCCCCGAAGCCGGTTGATTACCCCTGAAACCATGCGCGAAATGCGGCGTCCCGCGCGATCGGTCACCAGGTCTCGTTACGGAAGTGCCGCACTGCACAAGGCGTGCCGCGTGCAAGTGCGACAGGGCTTGAGCTTGCTCGCGCAGCTGTGGTAGTGATGCAGGCGTGAGCGGAGCGCGCGTCGTGGACGGCAGCCTTGAAGCGGGGAGCTTGAGGCGCTGCAGCGGCACGGAGTTGGCGTCGTCCCGCATCGTCATCCAATGCCGGGGAACCTTCGATGAAGTCTGCATTCTGCGTTGTCGGCCTGAGTCTGCTGCTGGCCACCGCCACCTCCCACGCCCAGACCGCGCCGGTCTGCCCGCCGCTGCCACCGGCCTCGGGACTGCAGTGGAACGAACTGGCCGGTGCCGATTATCTGGTCTGCAAGGCGGTCAACGCCGAGGGCCGCCAGGTGGTCGGCGTGATGCTGACCACCCGCGACCCCGCCATGGTGCTGGCGCGCGATCGCCGCGCCGAAAAAGGCCAGATCCAGCAGGAGGACTTCTACTGGTACAAGCTCGACCTGGGCGGCCGCGAGATCCCGGGCATGGAATCGCGCCGCGTCACCGTGGTGGAGCTAGGCAAGAAGCGCTATGCGCAGCTGTGGATCGACGGCGCCAACAGCGAGGAACTGACCTCGATGCAATCGCTGGTGCAGACGATGAACCTGCAGCCGGCCAGCCTGGCCTTGCAGCGCTGATACCTTGAGTTCGCGGCCCTGCCTCGCTTCGAGGCAGTGCCGTGCGGGTGCAACCGAGTGAACCAGCGCGGCTGCGCCCTGGCCGGATGCAAGACCAGGCGCTTCGCACCTGCATGCCCCAGGCGAGGCCGGGCCGGCAATCCTACGGCGTGACAGCAGCGGAATCGGCCGCAGCCTGGATCTGTGGCCGGGTCGCAATGCGCACCTCGCCGGTCAGCAGCCGGTGGATGGGGCATTTGTCGGCCACCTCCATCAGGCGTGCGCGCTGACTGTCATCCAGCGCCCCGTCCAGCACGATTTCGCGGCCGATCTCCGTCCCGCCCGCACCGCGCTGGGTGTAGTGCAGATGCACGTGCACGCCTGTCAGCGGCCACTGCTTGCGCGCCGCCACCATCGACACCGTGATCGCCGTGCAGGCGCCCAGGGCGCCCAGCACCTGCGATTCCGGATCCGGCCCGGCATCGGCGCCGCCATTGGCGGGCTGGGCATCACCCAACCAGCGGTGCTGCCCATCGTGGATGGTGACGGTGTACGGCACGCTGCCGGTGCTGACACTGACGGGGCGGTCACTCATGACGTTCTCCTGATCCAAGGGCGGCTGACGACAGCTGCCGCTTTGGGTTGCCCTCGAACTGCATCCCGCAGCGGCTGTGCGCGATCTGTAGCGCGCGTGCTGCAGGACGCGCCTGCCGGTGCACGCGCGACGATGCAGCTTCGCCACTCAAACGCCTCAAAAGCGCCCTTCCTGGAAATCGACGAAGGCCTGCATCAGCTCCTGCTTGGTGTTCATCACGAACGGGCCGTGCCGCATCACCGGCTCGTTGAGTGGGCGTCCGGCCACCAGGATCAGGCGCGCGCCCTCGGCGCCGGCGTGCAGCACCAGGCGCTCGCCACCGCCCAGCACTGCCAGCTCCTGCGCCGGCAGGCTGCGCGCGGCATCGCCCTCGCCCACTACCACCGCGCCCTCGAAGGCATACGCAAAGGCGTTGTGGCCCTCGGGCAGCAGGTAATCCCACCCTGCGCCGGCATCCAGGGCGATGTCCAGATACACCGGGCTGGTCGCCGGTTGCACGATCGGCCCGACCACCTCATCCACCGCGCCGGCAATGACCTTGACCGTCACGCCGGGTGCCGGATGCGCCACCGGGATGCGGTCGGGTGCGTATTCCTGGTACTTGGGGTCGGTCATCTTCTCGCGTGCCGGCAGGTTCACCCACAGCTGGAAACCGCGCATCCGCCCGGATTCCTGCTCGGGCATTTCCGAATGGATCAGGCCGCGCCCGGCGGTCATCCACTGCACGCTGCCCGGCGTCAGCAGGCCCTCGTTGCCGTGGTTGTCCTTGTGCCGCATGCGCCCGTCGAGCATGTAGGTCACCGTCTCGAAGCCGCGATGCGGATGGCTCGGAAAGCCGGCCAGATAGTCCTCGGCCTGTTCGGTGCCGAACTCGTCCAGCATCAGGAACGGATCGAGCTCGGGCAATTGCTGGGTGCCGATCACGCGGGTCAGCTTGACGCCGGCGCCGTCGGAGGTGGGCATGCCGCGGATGGTGCGCAGCACATGCGCCGGTGTGGTGAGGGTGCTCATTGCAGTGTCCCTGTGCAGTGTGTGGAGGTCGACATCATGGGTGCGCATGGCGCAGCGCCCAATCGCGACGGTTGCAACCGATCGTTCCAAACGCCGGCCTGGCCGCAATGGCGCTAGCGCACCTTGCACCCAAACACCCTACGACCAAAGTTTTACCCTGCCGTTCGAGGCTGCCATTGACCGCAGGCGAGCGTGGGGGGACCCTTGGGCGAATCGTTTCCGAGGGGCATGCATGAAAGGGTTCTCGAAGCTGGCCTGGGGCGCGCTGGCGCTGCTGGCCGCGTTCTGCCTGGGCACCGTGGCACTGCGGCGTGGCGAACACATCAATGCGTTATGGATCGTCGTCGCCGCGGTGTCGATCTACCTGATCGCCTACCGCTTCTACAGCCTGTTCATCGCCGACAAGGTGATGCAGCTGGACCCCACCCGCGCCACGCCTGCGGTCGCCAACAACGACGGCCTGGACTACGTCCCCACCAACAAGCATGTGCTGTTCGGCCATCACTTCGCCGCCATCGCCGGTGCCGGACCGCTGGTCGGCCCGGTGCTGGCCGCGCAGATGGGCTACCTGCCCGGGCTGCTGTGGCTGGTGGTGGGCGTGGTGTTTGCCGGCGCGGTGCAGGACTTCGTGGTGCTGTTCCTGTCCAGCCGCCGCAACGGCCGCTCGCTGGGCGATCTGGTGCGCGAAGAGATGGGCCAGGTGCCCGGCACCATCGCCTTGTTCGGCGCGTTCCTGATCATGATCATCATCCTGGCGGTGCTGGCGATGGTGGTGGTCAAGGCCTTGGCCGAAAGCCCGTGGGGCATGTTCACGGTGATCGCCACCATGCCCATTGCGCTCATGATGGGCGTGTACATGCGCTACATCCGCGTCGGCAAGATCGGCGAGATCTCGGTAGTCGGATTGATCCTGCTGCTGGCCGCGATCTGGCTGGGCGGCAAGGTCGCCGCCGACCCCACCTGGGGCCCGGCCTTCACCTTCACCGCCAAGCAGATCACCTGGATGCTGATCGGCTACGGCTTCGTCGCCTCGGTGCTGCCGGTGTGGCTGTTGCTGGCGCCGCGCGATTACCTGTCCACCTTCCTCAAGATCGGCACCATCCTGGCGCTGGCGATCGGCATCCTGGTCGTGATGCCCGACCTGAAAATGCCGGCGCTGACCCAGTTCGCCTCCACTGGCGACGGCCCGGTGTGGAAGGGCGGCATCTTCCCCTTCCTGTTCATCACGATTGCCTGCGGCGCGGTCTCTGGCTTCCACGCACTGATCTCCTCCGGCACCACGCCCAAGCTGCTCGCCAACGAAAGCCATATGCGCTACATCGGCTACGGCGGCATGCTGATGGAATCGTTCGTGGCGATTATGGCGCTGGTGGCCGCCTCGATCATCGAGCCGGGCATCTACTTCGCCATGAACAGCCCGGCCTCGCTGGTCGGCACCGATACGGTGGCGGTGGCCGCCAAGATCAGCGAATGGGGTTTCTCGATCACCCCGCAGGTGCTCGAGACCACCGCACGCGATATCGGCGAGCACAGCATCCTGGCGCGCGCCGGCGGTGCGCCCACGCTGGCGGTGGGAATCGCGCAGATCCTGCACCAGCTGCTGCCGGGCGAAGACACCATGGCGTTCTGGTACCACTTCGCCATCCTGTTCGAAGCCTTGTTCATCCTCACCGCGGTGGATGCCGGTACGCGTGCAGGCCGCTTCATGCTGCAGGACCTGCTGGGCAACTTCATCCCGGCGCTGAAGAAGACCGAATCCTGGGCCGCCAACATCATCGCCACCGCCGGCTGCGTGGCGCTGTGGGGCTACCTGCTCTACACCGGCGTGATCGACCCGTTCGGCGGTATCCAGACCCTGTGGCCGTTGTTCGGCATCTCCAACCAGATGCTGGCCGGGATCGCGTTGATGCTGGGCACCGTGGTGCTGTTCAAGATGAAGCGCGACCGCTACGCCTGGGTCACCATCGTGCCGGCGCTGTGGCTATTGCTGTGCACGACCTACGCCGGGCTGATCAAGATCTTCGACAGCAACCCGGCGCAGGGCTTCCTGGCGCAGGCGCACAAGTTCCAGGCCGCCATCGCCAGCAACACCATCACCGCACCGGCAAAGACCGTGCCGCAGATGCAGCAGATCGTCACCAATGCCTACGTCAACACCGGGCTGACGGTGCTGTTCCTGTTCGTGGTGGGCGCGATCCTGATCTACTCGATCAAGACGATCGTGGTGGCACGCCGCAACCCGCAACGCAGCGACCGCGAAACCCCGTACGTGGCCCTGCAGCCCCACCAGATGGCGGACCTGTAATGGGTACCCAACTCGTCCTGGCCAGCCAGTACCAGGTGCATCGCCGTATCTGGCGGCGCCTGATCCAGACCGCGCGGCTGTGCTGCGGCATTCCCGACTACGACAACTACGTGCGCCACATGCTGGAAAAACATCCCGACAAGCCGGTGATGGATTACCCGGCGTTTTTCCGCGAGCGCCAGGATGCGCGCTACGGTGGCAAGAGCGGGTTCCGCTGTTGTTGATTGGCGATCGATTCACTGGTCGATCGCTTGATCAAGCAGTCGAAAACGCAACAGGGCGCGATGCCAATCGCGCCCTGTTGCGTTGATGGCTTGAGTTTTGAAGCGGCAGATCTGCGACCTGGTTGCAGGGTTCTTGCCTGCCCACCATCGCCGGACACGACGCAAGGCAGAGCGGCTGATCTGCGGCTTTGCGGATAGATCCGCGGCAGAGCAGTGTGTCTGCGACTTCGCTGCAGGGCCCTTGCCCGCCCACCATCACGGGACACGCCGCAAGTACGTCCCTGTAGGCTCTTACGCGGCATCCATGCCGCGTAAGGTCCCGCGACGGTGAGCGGGCAAGGACCTATCGAGATGGCAGGTGTGCATGGTTGCAAGCGGTGCATGAGGTGCGTCTGTCGCATCACAATGCGTCGACCAGCGTCGCACCACTCCATCGCAAGCCGAGGGTAGACGGGCTTTCAGCACGCAACCCACAAACGTCTCGTCTGTCACCCAAGCCAAGCAACACGCTCTCAGGAAAGCAACCGACCAACGTTCTGGTGCGGTGTCCTCGCCGCTTGCGGGACCGTTGGCGGCATGGATGCCGCCACCGAGCCTACAGGGACGTACTTGCGGCGTGTCCCGCAAGCGGTGAGGGCACCGCGCGCTCGACGGACCAAGCCTTTGACGGTCTCCAAGCCACGCTACGACCCGACAGCCCTGTCATTGCAGGTCGATTGGACGGTCTGGCCCAGTCAGTTGCACAACGAGGAGGCGCGATTCCGCCACCATCGACACCGCGCCCAAGACCTTCTGCCGGCAGCTTTCAGCCAGCGCGTTTTTGCGCCAGCTGCCCGAACAACGCAGGCAGCGCGCGCATATCGTCGAACACCGCCAGCACACCGATGCGACGCAAGGTGTCGGCATGGCCCTGCGGAATATGACTGGCGCCGGTAAACCCCAGCACCTGCATGCCGGCCGCCAATGCGGCAGTGGCACCGGTGGGGCTGTCTTCGATCACCAGGCAACGCTCCGGCGCAACGCCCAGGGTGCGTGCGGCCAACAGATAGACGTCCGGGGCCGGCTTGGGCCGCTCCACCATGTCGGCACTGAAGATGTTCCCCGCCGCGCGCGCGGTGAGCCCTACCCGTTCGACCGAGGCGATCACGTTATGGCGGCGGCTGTTGGAGGCCACCGCCAGCGGCAACGGAATCTGCTCCAGTGCGTCGCGCACGCCGGCAATCGGCTGCACCTCGGCCTTGATCAAGGCTTCGCTGCGCGCCTGGATCTGTGCCAACAAGGTCTCCGGCAGCTGTACCGCAAAGTGTTCCTGCACGCGCAGCAACACCTCACGCGTGGTCTGCCCGAACGTCGTGCCGAGCAGATGCTCCAATGCTTCGGCCGGCACGAAGGCCGCCAGCTCCTCGCGCATCACCCGGTCGGCCAGTATCTCGCTGTCGACAAGAACACCATCGCAGTCGCTGATCAGTAGCTCGTAACCCATCGCACCCATCTGCTGGCAAAGCGCCATTATGCCGGCCGCCCTGTGACCGTTGGCTGTGCCGCGGCGCATGCGTGATGCTGTGAGAGATATCGGGCGCCCCCGGGGTGGCTGCACAGCCCGGCAAGCAAGCCGGGCCGTGCACCGACGCTGCAGGCGCAGGTTACGAAATTTTACCGCGCCCGATTCTTGCAACTGGTAGGATCGGCCGCGCCGCGGCGGGACGTGCCGCGGCATCACCAGGAATGCGATCAGGACAAGGAGATTTCGATGCAGACGCGATTCCCTACCCTGCTCGTTCTTGCGACCTCGTTTTTCGCGGTCTCATGCACCGCTTCACCCGGTGCCAAGGAGCAAACCATCATGTCAGCTACGCTCAAGGACCATACCGTCGCCTTTCGCGACCCGGGCCTGACCGATATTGCCGGTGCCATCGCACGTGGCGATGTCGCACGGATCAAGACCCTCGCCCCCACCGTCGATCTCGCCGCACGCGGCGATCAGAACGTGACCCTGCTGGAATGGGCGATCTGGAACGAACAACCCCATGCACTGGATGCGCTGCTCGATGCGGGCGCAGACCCGTCGCTGCCTGGCATGGACCAGGAAACGGTCGTGCACATGGCCGCAATGGCGCAGGACCCGCACTATCTTAAGATCCTGTTGCAGCACAAGGCGCCGATCGACGTGGTCAGCGCGCGCGCCGGCTGGACACCGATATTCCGCGCGGTGCAAAGCAAGCGCGATGCACAGATCGGCCTGCTGCTCGATGCCGGCGCCGATGTGCAGCGCCTCGACCATACCGGCAACAGCCTCTTGCATGTGGCGGCCCAGAGCGGCGCTGCCAGCCCCGTGGTACTGCAACTGCTCGAAGCCGGTGTGGACCCCAGCGTGCGCAATGCGCAACACAAGACCTTCCAGGCGTATTTCTTCACCACGCCGGATCGCCTGCTCAATGCAGCTGGCCAACAGGTCAGATCGGACGTGCGCGCATGGTTGAGCGCACACGACATTCCCGTGGAAAGCAGCCGCTAAGCGCGCTTTCCGTACGACGAACGCAAGGAGCCGCGCATGAGCCCGCCAGACACATCGTCTTCCAATCCCGTATCCACGCCATTCGCAGAATCGATGCGGGGGCAACATCCCCAACCGCAGGACCGGCAGTTTCCCGAACTGCTGCAAGACCTCTACGCCACCGCAAACCAGCGCCGCGAGGGCGGCGCCGAAACCTTCGCCCCCTTAGGCAACGGCTGGTCGCGCATGGACGACAGCGCGCTGCAGCAGGCCGGCATCGATCCGGCATTGCTGCACGATGCCAAGAGCGGCTTCGATGCCGCGTTCTACCGCAACGATCAGGGCCAGGTGGTACTTGGCTTCTGCGGCACCGACGAAGGCAAGGACTGGAAACACAACATCGGCCAGGGCCTGGGGTTCGACGACGCGCAATACGCGTCGGCAATCCAGCTCGGCAGCCAGGCCAGGCAGGCATTCGGCGATCAGGTGGTCATTTCCGGCCATTCGTTGGGCGGTGGTCTGGCCGCAGCCTCGGCCATGGTCAATGACATCCCGGCCGTGACCTACAACGCGGCCGGCGTCAACGACCGCACGCTCGAACGCCAGGGTCTGGATGCATCGGCAGCCAAGGACTACGCCAGCAGCGAGTTGATCCGCGGATATCACGTCAAGAACGAAATCCTGACCCATCTGCAGGAAGACAGCATTCCGCTGAAGTGGACCATGCCCAACGCGGCGGGCCATCAGATCGAGTTGCCGGAGCCGGACCCGTTATCGTTCGGCCAACGCCTGGTGCCCGGCATGATGCTCAAGCATCGCCTGGATCTGCATGGCATGGATTCGGTCATCAAGGCGCAGGACATGCAGGCGTCGGAGCAGGCCCGTGGCACCGCCCTGAAGCCCGGCAGCCAGCTGTTCAACGATGCGGTGGTGCAGCTGGATGGCCAGCGTGAGCGGCTCGGACTGCGCGACGACACCGCGTTCATCAACACGGCAGCCAGCGTGGCGGCACGCGCGGGCAATGACGGCCTGCAGCGGATCGATCATCTGGTACCCAACCGCACCGGCGACAGCCTGATCGCGGTGCAGGGACGCATGGACGACCCCACCCATCTGCGCAGCCATGTGCAGACGGCTTCCGCCGCCAACGAGCCGGCGCAAGGCAATGTCAGCCAGCTGCAGCAGCACAATCAGCAGCAGGCCCAGCAGCCGCCTGTGCAGCAGCAGGAAGAGCAGCGCCGCATGCTCCAGCAGTAGTCGGGCAGCCGAAGCGCGCAGGCAGGAGGCTTCGCAGCATGGCGACTGCCGGCGCGGGGGATTCTTCGCATCGCAATCGAGCGTGGTGCCCGCGCGTGTCTTGTCGCTCGGAAACGTGGAGCTGTTCGGTCGAACAGCTCCACGGCATGCGGCGGCTTTGCCGCATCGCTACCCGGCACCTGCCATCGCGCGCAAGGTGATCCCGACCAGATAGGCCAGGTAGGTGCCGGTGGCATAGCCCATCGTGCCCAGCAACACGCCCACCGGCGCCAGCGCCGGGTGGAAGGCAGCGGCAACCACGGGCGCCGAAGCCGGGCCGCCGATATTGGATTGGGAGCCGATCGCGAAGTAGAACAACGGTACCCGCAGCCAGCGGCCCAGCCCCCACAGCAGGGCGATATGCACCGCGATCCAGATCAGGCCGAGCAGGAACAGCCAGGGACGGTCCAGCAACGCCAGCAGATCCATCTGCATGCCGATGCAGGCGATCAGGAAATACAGCAGCAGCGAGCCGATCCTGGAGGCACCGGCGCCTTCGAGGTTGCGTGCGCGGGTGAAGCTCAGCAGCAGCCCCAGGCTGGTCGCCAGCACCACCACCCAGACGAACGGCGCGTCCAGGCTGAACTGGCTGGCCCAGCTCAGGTGCGCCTTGCACCACGCGGCCAACGGGTTGGCCAGCGCATGCGCCAGGCCGACGCCGCCAAAGGCCACTGCCACGATCACCATCAGGTCGGTCAGGCTGGGAATCCGCGCCTGCTCGGCCTGGAAGCGCGCCATGCGCTCCTGCAGCGCATCCAGCGCGCGCGTGTCGGCGCCGCTGCGCGTATCGATCGCGCGGGCGCGGCCGGCCATGAAGATCAGCACCGCCATCCAGACATAGCCCACGCCGACATCGACCACTGCGAACTGCCCGAAGGTGGTGGCGTCCACGTTGAAGACCTCGCGCATCGCCAGCATGTTGGCGCCGCCGCCGATCCAGCTCCCCGCCAGCGCCGCCATGCCTGCCCAGGTATCGCCCGCCACGGTGGCCGGGTGCAGCCAGCGCATCACCCAGAACGCCACCACGGC
Organism: Xanthomonas codiaei; assembly: GCF_002939785.1. Taxonomy (GTDB): domain Bacteria; phylum Pseudomonadota; class Gammaproteobacteria; order Xanthomonadales; family Xanthomonadaceae; genus Xanthomonas; species Xanthomonas codiaei. Next base: position 15,619 of record NZ_MDEC01000006.1, on the reverse strand, counting down.
GCCCAGCATGATGCTCAGCGACGCGCCCAGGTACATGGCCACCAGCTTGGGGCCCAGGCCCAGGATCGCGCGTAGATCGATGCTCAGGGTCAGCAGGATCAGCGCGGCCGGCAGCAGCACGTCGCGGGCGATGGGGTTGTACAGCCGGGTAGTGGCACCGTCGATCAGCCCGACGGTGTTGTAGATGCCGGGCAGCAGGTAGCACAGCAGCAAGGCCGGCACCACGGCGTAGAACCGACGCCAGAGCCCGTGCTCGCGCGACGCGCTCCAGAATACGGCGCCCAGGGTGGCGGCGATCAGGCCGAAGACCACGATGTCGTTCTGGATCAGGGCGGTCGCAGGTGCAGTCACGAAAGGCGGTGATCCGGCAGGAGGGCCGCCGATGCGGATCGGACCAGGGTGGCCGATGCCAGCGAATCTAACCGACCCTGACGATCACGCAAACCCTTGGACACACCCTGCCCCGTGTGACAGGCGCCACCGGGTCCGCGAACGGCTACCGGACCTTGGGCAGGGCGCCGCCAGCACGCTGAAAAGTGCGGTGTATCTGTTCGAAAGATGGCGCTGTCGAGCGCTCAGTGGCTCGCGGCCGGCGGCTGCACGCCAGCCGACCAGCAGTTGCAGACCCGCGGCAACAGTGGACAAACCGTCTTTCCGACCACGGCCAGACCCCTGCTGGCCCGCCATCGCAAGCGACGCGGGCCAGCAGTACCGGCGCTCAGCCGTAGCGACGCACCACCCGCTCGCCGTCGGCCGTATCCAGCACCACGCCGCTGGGCTGCCCGGTGGTCAGGCAATGCAGCTTGGCCATCAGCTCGGCATTTTCCAGGGCACCCTGCTCACGCAGGTAGCGCAGCGGCGACCATTGCGGGCGGGTGACCCACCAGCCGTCCTGCTCGGGATGGATGCGTACGACGTAGCGAGATTCGTCCATATGGCCTCCAGCCAGTAGGTGCCGCGCTCGAACGATGGTGCGACGCCGCGCGGGAGAAGCGCATCGCACCGGGGATCCGGGGGAAACCAGCGTTGTCGTCAAGCCAACGTGCCCTTACTCAAGGGGCCGCGGGAGAGTGGCCGAAGGCTCCGCGTTTGGCATAGCCAGCATGCATAATTCTTAATGGCGGCACCGTCGGGCGGACACTGGCGGCGAAGTAGGAAAATTCTTACGTGACACAGGTCACATCCAGAGCTACATTCCGACAAACGGAGTGAAGACATCGTCACAGGCGGCCGTCATTCAGAGCGTGGACGGCGCGCCAGGGGAAACCGGCGCTCATAGACATTGCCTCGGGGGAGGGTTTTCGCGTGCATCTGCTCAGAAGGTTCCAGTTTCCGGTCAAGACCGCGATGGTCGTGGGCTATGTCCTGGTGATCAGGGAAGCCCTGGTGTTGTGGTCCTGATCGGGCCTCGCCGTACCGAGACGTAAGCTGCCGGGTATCGCCGATCGCTACCCGACGTTGCGTCTCACTCCCGATCCACCCAGCCGCGCTGCCGTGCCGCTTCCAGGTCGCTGGGGGTGTCCACATCCAGCGCCAGCGCCGGCGCGCTGATGCAGCCCAGGGTTTCCACATCCAGGCCTGAGAACAGGCCGCGCAAGCCGCTGTCTGCGGTCAGCGCCACCTCTGCCCAGGCGGCATGCGTGACCACAGCCGGGATGCCGCGAACGCCCGCATAGCCGCTGGTGGCGCATCCGGAGCTGGCCCGATCGGCTTCCTCCAGCAGGGCGCGCAGGTGCGGCGCGTCCAGCGCCGGTTGGTCGCAGCCCAGGATCAGGCTGCGGCGCACGCTGGCGTCACCCTGGATATGCCGGCGCAATGCCGCAAGACTGGACCCCATACCGTCGGACCAGTCCGCGTGCGTCAACACTTCCACGTCGAGGCCATGCAGCACCTCGGCAAGCCTGTCTGCGTCCGCCCCCAGTACCACCACGCAACGGCGTGGCGCGGTCTGCAATGCGATACGCGCCGCACGCCGCAGCAAGGTTTCGCCATCGCGCATCAGCAATTGCTTGGAACGTCCCAGCCGCCGTCCGGCACCGGCCGCCAGTACCAACGCCGCGTGATCGTTATTCATGCGCAAGGGTCGCGTTGCATGGACCTGTGCGCTTGCCTGCGGCGTCGTGACAAGGCCGAGGCTGCCATAGAGCATGAGCGGTCGCGCGAGCGGCGCGTGTGGCAGGCTGATGCATGCGAGTCAATGGCGCATCGCTCGCAGAGCACGTCGTCATTTGAGACAGAAACAAGAGACATGCCGACGTCTTACACAGTGGAGACGGACCCAGCGTAGAGATCGGACTGTGCGTGCGAGGTGACTGCACACGGCACTGCTGCGTCACGTGCGCGCGTAGTACGCGCATGACGCACGGACTGCAGCGCCAGCATGCTCTGCGTTCGTGTTGCCCTGTCCTGCCGGCTGTCACGCACGGGCTTCGCAGACATCAGTGGAGGGGTTGCGCAGATGTGCGAGAAGCATGGATCGAGCGCAATGGCGTTGGCGCAGCTCACTCACGACGATCCGTTTGTCGGCAGCGACACCGTCACCGGATGCGCGTGGCCAGGCTCCCGTCGAATCGTGGCCGGGCGGGCGCGTCAGATGCGCGGCGTGGGCACAGGTCTGCTGCCTGTTCGTGAAGCAACGCGGGCACCGGATGCGGCAAGCCCCCCCACCGAACGTTACCTGTGCGCCTGTTCGCCTACGAAACTGGCCTGCGCGTCTGCCACGGCATGCGTGGCTTCGGCGACGATGCCGAGCGCGATGGTATGCGGCGATGACCGCCCCATGCGCCAGCCTGCAGGCAGCCGCAGGCGCGCGAGCGCCGCGTCGTCGTGTCCCAGGGCGCGCAGTGCCTGCAGGCGCGCCCGGCGCTTGTGCCGGCTGCCCAGGATCCCGATGCACGCGACATTGGACGCCAGGCCGCGGCAGGCGACCTGCAGGTCGATCTCGCCATCGTGCGCCAGGCTGTACAACGCGGTGTTCGCATCCAGCTGCAAAGCTGCAAGCGCATCGCCCAGCGCACGGCGATCGTAGTGCTCCGGCGCCAGACCTGGCGGCGGTTCGCTGGGGCCGTGCGGCCGCAAGACGCGGAGTTCGAAGCCCATCTGGCTGGCCAACGACACCAGCACCAACAGCGCCGGATCGGCCCCGACCACCACCATCCGCAACGGAGGGCGATGCACGCACACGAATTCGCTCGCACGTGCGTCCTGGGCGCTGGCGGGATAGCGTACGGCCCCGGTCACGCGGTCGAGCGCGACATGGAATGCACGCCGGTGCTGGCGCGCATTGCGCCAGCGCGCCAAGTACTCCGCCAGATCCGGCACCGGCCACACCAGCACGCCGATGCGTCCACCGCAGCTCAGCTGGATATCCAGCACCTGGCTGCCTTCGCCGTAGTCCAGCCAACGCGGCTGCCCATCGCGCAGGGCGGCGGCGGCCTCGTGCGCCACCGCCGCTTCCACGCAGCCGCCGGACACGTAACCGGCCACCCTGCCATCGGCGCTGATCGCCATCTCGCTGCCCAGCGGCCGCGGCGAGGATCCCTGCACATCGATCAGGGTCGCCATCGCAACGCGCTGCCCGGCGCGCTGCCATGCCGTCAGGATCGGCAACAGATCCTCATGCAAGGCGTAGCCCGGCCACGCGGGCCACGCCGGCTTGGCCGGTGCCGCGTGCCTGACCGGTGCGACCACCGCGCTCACGCGCGCAGCGACTCGGGCAGGTGCGGCAGCAGCTTCTCGAGCGTGACCGGGTAATTGCGCACGCGCACTCCGGTGGCGTGATAGACCGCATTGGCGATCGCCGCCGCCACCCCGCAGATGCCGAGTTCGCCCACGCCCTTGGCCTTCATCGGCGAGGACATCGGGTCGCTCTCTTCCAGGAACACCACGTCCTGGTGCGGGATATCCGCATGCACCGGCACTTCATATCCGGCCAGATCGTGGTTGACGAAGAAGCCGAAGCGTTTGTCCACCGCCAGCTCCTCCATCAAGGCCGCACCCGCGCCCATCGTCATGCCGCCGATGACCTGGCTACGCGCAGACTTGGGATTGAGGATGCGGCCGGCCGCGCACACCGCAAGCATGCGGCGGATGCGGATTTCCGCGGTGGCGATGTCCACGCCAACCTCGACAAAGTGCGCGCCGAAGGTGGACAGCTGTTGCTTCTTCGCCAGGTCGCCGAACTCGATCTTGTCTTCCACCACCAACGCACCGTTGGCGGCAGCATCGCCAAGCGCAATGCGCTTGCCGCCGGCACGCACATGGCCATCGGCGAACTCGGCCTTGGCCGGGTCCAGCCCGAGCCGGGCGGCAATGGCCTCGCGCAGTTTCACCGCTGCTGCGTAGACGCCGGCGGTGGCACTGTTCGCGCCCCATTGCCCGCCCGAACCGGCAGATGCCGGAAAGCTGGAGTCGCCCAGCCGCACGTCCACCCAGTCCAGCGGCACGCCCAGCATCTCTGCGGCGGTCTGCGCAATGATGGTGTAGGAGCCGGTGCCGATATCGGTCATGTCGGTTTCCACCACCACGCGCCCACCCTGCTCCAGCCGCATGCGCGCGCCGGACGTCATCACCGGCGCATTGCGAAACGCCGCGGCCACGCCCATTCCTACCAGCCAGCGACCATCGCGCGTACTGGCGGGCCTGGCATTGCGCCTGGACCACCCGAACCGCTTGGCACCCTCTTCCAGGCACTTGACCAGCTGCCGCTGCGAAAAGGGACGCTGCGGATTTTCCGGATCGACCTGGGTGTCGTTGACGACACGGAATTTGACCGGATCCATCTGCAGTTTCTCGGCCATCTCGTCCATGGCGACTTCCAGCGCCATCAACCCGGGCGCTTCGCCAGGCGCGCGCATCGCATTGCCCTCGGGCAAATCGAGCACCGCCAGGCGCGTGGCGATCAGGCGATTGGCACCGGCATACAACAACTGCGTCTGCGCGGCGGCGATCTCCGGTTCGCCGTCGGGCAAGTCGCCGGACCAGGTTTCGTGGGCGATCGCGGTGAGCTTGCCATCGCGCCCGGCGCCGAGGCGGATGCGCTGTATGGTGGCCGGGCGATGCGTGGTGTTGTTGGCGATCAGCGGCCGCGGCAGCATCACCTTCACCGGCCGCCCGACCTCGCGCGCGGCCAGCGACGCCAGCAGCGCATCGGCACGCAGGAACAACTTGCTGCCGAATCCGCCACCCACATAAGGCGACATGATCCGCACATTCTCGCGCGGGATGCCGAGCGTGGTGGCCAGATCGCGCGCGCCCCAGGCGATCATCTGGTTGGAGGTCCAGACGCTGAGCTTGTCGCCCTCCCACATCGCGATCGACGCATGCGGCTCCATCATCGCGTGCGAGTGATCCGGGGTGGTGTATTCGGCGTCCAGCTGCACCGGTGCCGCGCCAAATGCACCCGCGAAGTCGCCTACGGTGCTATTGGGTGCGCCGCCGGACTTGGCGACCTTGGCAGCGCCGCGCGCCTTTTCCAGATCGTAGGTACCCACGTGGCGCCCATAGTCCACCTTGATCAACTGGCCGGCGGCGCGTGCCTGCTCGAAGGTCTCCGCAACCACCACGGCAATGGCCTGGTGGTAATGCTGGATCTCCGGCCCACCCAACAATCTGGCGGTATTGAGCTTGCCCTTCTGCAATTTTCCTGCGCTCTGTGCAGTAACGATACCCAGCACGCCGGGGGCGCTGCGCGCTGCGCTCAGATCGATGCTGCGGATGGTGCCCTTGGCGATAGCCGCGCCCACGACGTGGCCATAGGCGGCACGGCCGGGCAGATCGTGATGCTCGTACGCATACGGCGCCTGGCCGGTGGTCTTGAGTGGCCCGTCGATGCGGTCCACGGGCTTGCCGACGATCCTGAGTTGATCGGTCGGGTTGGTACCTGCAGGAGTATCGAATTTCATATCAGGTCCTCGCGTCGGCCAGGATCGCAGTCAAGGTGCGTTCGACCAGTGGCAGCTTGAACGCGTTGTGTTCGGTGGGCTGTGCGCCGTCCAGCAAGACCGAAGCGATGGCGCGGGCACCCTGGCGCGACTGCGCTTCGGCAGCCTCGCTGCGCCACGGCTTGTGCGCTACGCCACCGACGCCGACCCGTGCGGTGCCGTCGCGCTGCACGACGGCAGCCACAGATACCAGGGCAAACGCGTAGGACGCGCGATCGCGCACCTTGCGATAGACGTGCGTTCCGCCCAGCGGTTTGGGCAGTGTCACCGAGGTGATCAACTCGCCCCGCTCCAGTACCGTCTCCAGGTGCGGCGTGCTGCCCGGCGCGCGATAGAACTCCGCCAGCGGTACTGCGCGGGTCTGCCCATCCGGACGCACTGTGTCCACCACGGCATCCAGCACGCGCATGGCGATTGCCATGTCGCTGGGATGGGTGGCGATGCACGACTCGCTGGTACCGATCACCGCCAACTGCCGGTTGAAGCCGCCGATCGCCGCGCAACCACTGCCGGGCAGGCGCTTGTTGCAGGGCTGGTTGGTGTCGTAGAAATACGGGCAGCGCGTACGCTGCAAGAGGTTGCCTGCGGTTGTTGCACGGTTGCGCAATTGGCCCGACGCACCTGCCAGCAGCGCGCGCGACAACACCGCATAGTCCCGGCGAATGCGCGCATCGGCGGCCAGATCGGTATTGCGCACCAGTGCACCGATGCGCAATCCGCCTTCCGCCGTCGCCTCGATGGTGTCCAGGCTCAAGCCATTGACATCGATCAGATGCGACGGGGTTTCGATCTGCAGCTTCATCAGGTCCAACAGGTTGGTGCCGCCGGCAATGAACTTGGCTCCGGGTTGACGCGCGGCCTTGGCCGCAGCATCGGCGGGCGATGTGGCGCGCTCATAGCTGAAAGCCTTCATGCGCGTTCTCCTGCCACATCGTTGATCGCTTCGACGATATTGGAATACGCACCACAACGGCAGATATTGCCGCTCATGCGCTCCTGCAGCTCGGAGTTGGTGAGTTTTGTCCGGGCGGTGAGGTCTTCGGTCACGTGACTGGGAATGCCGCGCTTGACCTCATCCAGCACCGCCACTGCCGAGCAGATCTGGCCGGGCGTGCAGTAGCCGCATTGATACCCATCGTGCTTGACGAAGGCGGCCTGCATCGGATGCAACTTTTCCGGCGTACCCAGACCCTCGATGGTGGTGACCTTGGCGCCCTGGTGCATCACCGCCAGCGACAGGCAGGAATTCATGCGCTGCCCGTCGACGATCACCGTGCAGGCACCGCATTGCCCGTGATCGCAACCCTTCTTGGTGCCGGTCAGCTGCAGATGTTCGCGCAGCGCATCCAACAAGGTGGTGCGGTTATCCAGGGTCAGCCTCACCGGCTTGCCGTTGACCTCGAACGCAACTTGGCTGGACGTATTGGCCGGCTCCACCGCCTGCCGTTGCGCCACCGCATTGGCAGCGGTGGCAGCCATCGATTGGGTTGCGGCAACGCTGGCTGCGGACGCCGTGCCAGCGATCAATACCTCGCGACGGGTCATCCTGATGTCTCTCATGGCTGGCATCTCCAACAATGCTGGCTTTTACAGTTCTTTATCAATGTGCAGGGCCACCGGTCACAGGCGCGTGAGTGCAGCCATGCGCGATCGAGCCTGGGGTCACCCGATTCTAGGGATCGTCTGCACCAGCATTGAAGTTGAGGTCTGCATGCGGTTATGAAACGTGCTCATCATTGGATCGTGCGGCTGTGTCGTTGTACCTCCATGTCGATGCGATGCTGCATGCGGTACGTGCGCAGTCACCTGCAAGCCGGGACCTGGAACACATCAGTGTGGCAGCGCGGTACCAGCGCACATGTGCCGCGCATCGTGTGCCGGCGCGACACCAGCGCGTGCCTCGGGGCAGCTGACAGAACGGCTGCGCAGCCGTCAGGCGGATGCGGCCGCTGCCCGGAATCCTCATGTACCCACTCCTACACTCCGATTCCCCCGCGCCCACCTGACGATCGCTCGCCACGTTCTGTCAGCCGCTCCTAGAACTCCAGCACGATCTTGCCCAAGTGGCCGCCGGCCTTCTGCAGCGCGAATGCATCGGCGATGGCCTCCAGCGGGTAAGCGCGGTCGATCACCGGGCGCAGCGGCAGGCCGTTCAATGCGCGTACCAAGTCCTGCTGGTGCCGCCGGCTGCCGACGACCAGCCCCTGCAGACGCTGCTGGCGGCCCATCATTTCGGCGGTCGGCACCGGGCCGGCAGCGCCGGTCAGTACGCCGATCAGGGCGATATGCCCGCCCACGCACGCGGCGCGGATCGATTGGGCGAGCGTTCCCGGTCCGCCGACTTCCACCACATGGTCCACGCCTCGGCCGTCGGTGATCTCCAGCACCTGCGCGGACCACTCGGCATGCTGCCGATAGTTGATGACATGGTCAGCGCCGAGCGCACGCGCCTTTTCCAGCTTCTCATCGGACGAGGAGGTGGCGATCACGCTGGCGCCCATGGCCTTGGCGAACTGCAACGCAAAGATCGACACACCGCCGGTGCCCAGCACCAGCACCGTGTCGCCCGCCTTCAGCCCGCCATTGACGACCAGCGCACGCCAGGCGGTGACGCCGGCGGTGGTCAGGGTGGCGGCCTGCGCATGGCTGTAACCGGCTGGCGCATGCGTGAACGCAGTTGCGGCCGTTACCACTGCAGATCGCGCATATCCATCCACCCCATCGCCTGGCGTGGTCGCAAACCCGGCCTGCAGTGGCTCGCCGTCCAGCCACTGCGGATAGAAAGTGGACACCACATGATCGCCCACCGCGAACTCGTCCACCTCCGGCCCCACCGCTTCCACCACACCGGCACCGTCGGACATGGGAATGCGCCCGTCGGCTGTCGGCATCTGCCCGAGCACGATGCCCAGGTCGTGGAAATTGAGCGAACTGGCCTGCAGGCGCACGCGGATCTGGCCGCGGGCAGGCTGCCCCGGATCTGGCAAGTCGACCGAATGCAAGGCATTCAGGCCAGCGGGATGCGATAGACGGATGGCGCGCATTGCGGGCTCCTGATGTGTGACCTGATGCCTGGATAACATGCATGCCGTGACGCGGATGCAGTCGAGCTGGCTTGCATCGACGCGGCGAGCGGGTGCTGCGCCGCGGGGCATGGCGGGGTTCGCAGGTTTCTTCTGAGCGTTGCCCAACCGAGCTGTTGCATCCTGGTGAGTCGCAAATCACAGATCCGCATGCTGCGCCGGCGCCTGCACGCACTTGCCGCAAGACGCGCGGGTAGGCTGGCACACCGGTTGCATCACCCTGCTGGACAGACAGGGAGCCACAGTGAGTTCGAGCGCAAAGCAGCGGCGGCAATGTGCACAGCGCATCGCGTTGTGTTTCGTGCTGGTCGTGTCGTGGATGCTGTTGCTCGGGTCCGAATATTGGTCCATCCGCGAAGAGCGTGCGAGCGCATTGCACAGCGCGGAAAGACAGTCGTCGAATCTGTCCAATTCGCTGGCGCAGCATGCCAGCGACACCTTGTCGATCGCCGATGCCGTGCTGTCGGGGCTGGTGGCGCGTGTCGAACACGACCAGGGCCCCGCCCGCGCGGGCGCAGCGATGCATGAATTCCTGATGCGCGAGGCACGTCGCTCGGACCGATTGCATGGCATCTTCATCTATGCCGCCGACGGCAGCTGGGTGAGCTCGTCGCTGGACAGCACGCCACGAACGCATAACAACGCCGACCGCGCCTATTTCAGATATCACCGCGACCACCGCGATGCGCTGTCGCTGGTCGGCCCGCCGGTGCGCAGCCGCTCCGACGGCAGCTGGGTAATGACGCTCAGCCGCCGGCTCAACACAGCCGATGGCGAATTCGCCGGCGTGGTGCTGGTCACGCTGCAGCTGAAGTATTTCCAGCACTACTACAGCACCTTCGACGTGGGGCCGCATGGCACCATCGGCATGACCAATGACGAGGGCATCGTGCTGGTACGCCGGCCCGACCGCCAGGGCGTGGTGGGTGCTTCGATCGCCGGCACCTCCCTCTACGTGGCCATGCGCGCACGCAAGCACGGCACCGTCACCTATCGCTCGCCGATCGATCGCGTGGAGCGCATCTCCAGCTTCGCGCCGGCGCGTCCGTATCCGCTGACCGTGTTGACCGGCGTTTCGGTGGACGATGCACTGGCAAGCTGGCGGCAAGCAGCCCGCCAGCGCATCGTGATCGCCGCGCTCGGCTGCACGCTGCTGCTCGGCGTCGGCATCTGGCTGGACCTGCAGCTGCGTCGCATGCATCGCAACGAGGACCGGCTCAGCTCCGAGGCCTGGGTGGACGCGCTCACCGGCATCGCCAACCGTCGCGCATTCGACCACCGGCTCTCGCAGGCCTTGCAGGATGCCGTGCGCCACCAGGCGCCGCTAGCGGTCCTGATGATCGATGTCGATCATTTCAAGCTCTACAACGACACCTACGGGCATGTGAACGGCGATGCCTGCCTGCGCCTGATTGCCGGTGCCATCGCCGCCTGCTCGCGCCGCAGCGAAGATGTCGCCGCGCGCTACGGTGGCGAAGAATTCGCCATGATCCTACCGCATACCGACGCCGCCGGTGCGCTGCGTCTGGCCAACGCGGTGCGCAGCGCCGTGGCCGAGCTCGGCTTGATGCATCTGACCAGCCCGACCAGCGCGCACGTCACCGTCAGCGTGGGTGCTGCCACCTTCGAACCGGGCGAAGCTCCCCGCACCCCGGACGCCATCGTGCACGACGCCGACTCGGCGCTGTATCGCGCCAAGCAGGGCGGGCGCGATCGGACCTCTGCGTGAGTCGCCAGCGGGCCCGGTATCCGCTGGCGCGCGCGCTGCCCCCCCCGCTGATCGGTGCGTAGGCATCGAGTGCGATGGAGGTGCGTGTCGCACACCATCTACGGCTGAAAATCGATGATGGCCAGCGTGCCTTGGGTAGTGGAGGACTCCAGATGCAGCCGCCACCCGAAGCGTTCGCAGATCCGACGGGTGAGGAACAGGCCCAGCCCCGCACCACCGCCCTGCTTGACCGACTGCTTCAACGATGCCGTGTAGCGCTGCGCCGCCAGCGCGGTATCGAAGCCATCGCCGGAATCGCGAATGCTCAGGCGATGGCCGTGCAGACTCACCTCGATCTGGCCCACATAGGTGTGATCTGCCGCGTTGCGCAGCAGGTTACCGACCGCGATGCGCACCATCGATTCGGGCGCATGCAACGTGAGCGGCTGCAGCGCGCTGATGCAGTACTCCACCGGTTTGGCAGACACCAGATACAGATGGTCCTGCACCAGCTCCGGCAGCAGCCCGTGCAGGATGGTTACCTGCCGACGCTCGGCAGGTGTCGGTTCGCGCGACAGGTAGAGCAGCGCTTCCATGATGCGGGTGAGGTTGTCCACCGCCTCGTCGATGCGGTGCAGCGGCCCTTGCGCGCGTTCGGGCAGTTGCTGCTTGTGCAGCACATCGGCCGCACCGGAAATCACCGCCAGCGGCGTGCGGAACTCGTGGCTGGCCTGATCCAGCAGGCTGCGCTCGCGTTCGATCGCGCGCTCCACACGCTCCAGATGCGCATTGGCCTCGCGCGCGATGGTGTTGAGCTCGCTCTTGCGGTAATCGGTGGGCAGCCGCTGCGCCGGTTGCAGCGGATCCAGCAGGCGCATGCGTCTGGCGAGATCCTGCACCGGGCGCGCAAAACCCAGGAACAGCCACCAGATCACCAAGCCGATCATCGCCAGGTTGCAGATGAAGAACAGCACGCTGAGCTGCACGCCGCCGTTCTGCTTGTCCTCCAGCGCGGTCAGTTCGATGCTCATGACCAGCCGTCCCTGCGGCACGCCGGTCACCAACGCCGAGTAAGTGCGGTCGTGACGGACACTGTCCGCGTCGGCGGCGAAGGGCCCCCAGTGCGGCCGCACGATGGACAGCAGTTTCGCCAGCAGGGACGGGTCGCCCTGTGTATCCAGCTGCCCTTCGCCGTAATAGCCAGGCGCCAGATCGGCGAAGAACGCGGGCATGTCCGCAGGCAGCGGCGCGCCCGGCTGCAGCAGCCAGCCCTTGACCGGGCCGCTGCGCGGGACCGCCTGCGGCAGGTCTTCCGGTGGCAGGCGGGTGAGGTTCTGCGTGCTTACCGTCAGCAATTGCCGCCAGATCGGGTCTTCGATCAACTCCTGACTCAAAAAGCCCTGGACCGACATCCCCAACGCCAGCACCACGCACGACAGCAGCAGGCTGGCGCTGATCAGCCATTGCAGACTGCGCAGGCGAGTGCCGCGGCTCATTCGGCGGCCCCGCCCAGGCGATAGCCGGTGCCGGTCACGGTGTGCAGCAATTTCTGCTCGCCCTCGTGATCCAGCGCGCGCCGCAGCACGTGCATATGCGAGCGCAGCAGATCGCCCTCGGGCAAGGCATCGCCCCAGATCAGCCGCTCCAGCCGGTCGCGCCGTACCACCCGTGGCGATTCGCGCATCAACAGTTCAAGCACTCCGCGCAAGGTGCCCGACAGCACCACGCTGCGTGTTCCGCGCGCTATCGCCAGGCGGTCCAGGTCGTAACGCAGGTCGTGCACCTGCAACACATTGCCGGCCGCTGCGCTGGCGCGGGCACGGCTCACCATCACGCGCAGGCGGATTTCCAGTTCCGGCAGCGCAACCGGCTTGACCAGATAGTCGTCGGCTCCGTTCTCGAAACCCAGCAGCTTGCCTTCCAGTTGATCCTTGGCGGTGAGCATGATGATGGGCGTGCGGCAGGCATGTTCTTCGCGCAACTTGCGCAACACGCTCATGCCATCCATGCGCGGCAGCATCCAGTCCAGGATGATCGCGTCGTAGCGATTGCCGATCGCCAGATTCAGTCCGGATTGCCCATCCGGTGCTGCATCGGGACGGTGCCCGCAGGCTTCCAGATAATCGAAGATATTGGCCGCCAGCGCCCGGTTGTCTTCGATGATGAGGACTTGCAGAACCTGCGTGGTCGCGACCGGGTGCGTTATCGACATGGCAACTCTCGGGAAGGGGAACATCATACGCAGCACGCGGTCCAGCGCATGCAGGCCCGACCGCCGCGATCTTGTCAGCAAGCGCCTGCACTCGGCCATGCAGCAGCCAGTGCAGTGCGCCCACCACGGGCAACCACTGCGGGCCTCGTCAGCAACAGGCCCGGATCGATCGTCCATTGGAGCGGCATGGACAGCCGGCGACATCGCGCGCCTGCCCGCGAAATCGGCAGATGTGTTCCATCGCCGCAATCCATCGGGCCGGGACACAGACCAGAGCGGCCCCGATCATGGCGACGCGTCCCGGGTGACACGGCACTGCATGCGCCGGATGCGCCCGGCCATCAGAAGCCCCACGAAACGCCGACCAGGACCGAGCCGACACCGTCGCGATCCGGTTCCAGCAAGGGACTGTCGCTCAGTGCACCCGGCAGCACGCTGTACTGCAGGCGCGTCAGCAACTGCCAGCGCTGGCCGATCGGGCGCAGATAGGTCAGGCCCACCGACGTCACCGTGGCCGAACCGGGTGCGTAGTCCACCACCCCGCGTGCGACTTCGGCATCGCGCGTGCCGTAGTAGTAGTTGGCCAGATCCTTGGACAGATGACTGACACTGATGCTCGGCGTCAGCTGGCCGCGCCCGATATCGATGGCGTAGCCGTAGCGGGCGGTCAGCTCGTACCCATCGCTGGTGCCGGTGACATCGCCCTTTGCGGTGAGCTCCAGCTCGCCAGCGCCAACCCGCCAGACGCCGGCCAGCCCGACGTCCACGCCGTGATCGCGGTCTTCCAGCAACGCCCGGTCGATCCCGTTGCGAGCAAGCTCTGCTGCGCCCAGATCCTTCGCATCCACGCCATCCAGGCGTAGCGCCACGATGGCATCCAGGCCGAAGCTGTTGCCGTTCACTAGATGGGCACCGCCGCTGATGCCGCGGAAGAAGAAACGCTCGCCTTCGAACAGCACCAGCGGGATCGGATTGATGCGCGTGCCTTCGCCCGCGAACGGGCTGTCCAGGGCCACTGCGCCGAACCCGATACCCCAGCGATAGGGCCCCTGCTCGGACAACGCTGGGTCGGTTTGCGGAGTGGTCTGGGCGATGGCAGTGGCGGGCAGTGCGAACAGCGCAGCGAGCGCAAGACGGAAACGGATCATGGGCATGCCTTCGAGAGGAGGAGAGCCCCGCTGGCGCAGCGGACGATACGATCGGCGCCTGCAGCAGCGGTGCGGCGGCAGCGTGCCGCAGCGATGTCGGCCAAATGTCGGCGTTGCACCGGCAGCGCCAGCGCAGGCCTGCGACATGACGCCGACATCGTCGTGGCACGGTTGCCCCGCCACGGAGACCCTGCATGCCCATCCCTCTGCCCTCGCACCCAGCACCGGCGCCCGGCCTGGACGCCGCCATCCTTCGACTGGCCGGCCTGCTCGTGCCATTGCACGAAGCGGCCCACTGGTTCCACCACGACCCCATCCACGAACTGGGCGGTTGGACCGCCGCACAACTGAGCCGGATGCAGCGGCAGACGCAGGTGATTGCCTTTCTGCAGGCGGTGCTGCGCGGCGAGCGCGATTGAGGCTCCCATCGGGAGCCATCACCGGCTCACCGGAGCGCGTCAGCCTGCTCGCTGGATCATCGAATGCAGCGGTGCGTGAGGGCCTACGCGTGTACCGCGCAGACGCTTCGGTGAGCTGCGGAGACGATTCCAGCGCGATACACAAGCCGCGCCCGCATCACACGAAGTTCTCGTGTCGGCCTGGAGCCGCCACGATGACTGCGCTTACCGCCTGGCGCTGTGGCCGGCGCTCGCAATCGGCATGCAGACTCAGGTTCCGAGCGCGCTGTCCGTGCTCACCCGAGGCCTGCTCGCGACGGTTTGGTCACCGCTCCCAGCCGACAGCCAGCGCGCCCGCCGGTCGCCGGTCGCCGGCCTCGACCGGACGTCAGTGACCGTTCAACCAGGCGGGAGCTGCCGCCGGTACTGATCAGCACGCTTGCCGCTGCGCATCCATCGCCTGGCGAGAGGTCGCTGCCCTGGGGACACACCACCCATCGCTCCCCGACTGAGTTCTTTCATGACCGCATGCTCGAAGGCCCTGCCCTGTTGCTCGGCAACGCCAGCATCGCCGGGTTGAAGCACGCCCGCCTTGAAGGCCGCTTGGAGCGCAGACTGCCGAGCGCCAATGACCCATGCGATCTGATCGTTCGTGTGTAGCGAGGCAAAACGCTCCGCTCGGGCACGGTCCGCAAGCATCGCGTTGAGCAGGCGCAGAACCGCATCGATGTCGTACCAATCGTGCAGCGAGAGACAAGCTCCTGCGGCTCATGACAGCTCGACGCATAAACGCCTGACAGAGCGTCCCGCAATGACGTTGCCGCTCCATCCATGATCGACCCAACCCTCGAACAACAGCGCTCGGTCCCTGTAGGCATGCCGATGGGCATGGACAAAGACACGGCGTCAGCGCGGATACCCAGATATGAATCCAGAGCCATGTCTATCAGCATCGAGGCATTGTTTGAGATGGTCGAAGCGCTTGAACTGCAGCCTGCTCTTTATTTGGCCAGCAGCCCTGAAATGGCCGACGCGATATTGACGCTAGAGCGTGTTATGAACTTTGAAATAGAGACGCGGCATTTCCAAGCATGAGGATGGAGAAGACGACGAAGTGGAGTCCGGCCA